>NZ_JBIAOK010000003.1:1081253-1163511 GCF_042878735.1 Streptomyces sp. NPDC003456 | reverse complement strand
GCAGCGCCTCGTAGGCCATCGCCGGGCCCAGATCGGAGCCGCCGATACCGATGTTGACCACGTTGCGGATCGGCCGGCCGGTGTGCCCGGTCCACTGCCGTGAGCGCACCCGCTCGGCGAAGCCGGCCATCTTGTCCAGCACGGCGTGCACATCGGGCACCACGTTCTCGCCGTCGACCTCGATCACCGCGTCCCCAGGGGCGCGCAGCGCGGTGTGCAGCACCGCCCGGTTCTCGGTGGTGTTGATCCGCTCACCGCGGAACATCGCGTCCCGCAACCCGAACACGTCCGTCGCGACAGCCAGATCCCGCAACAGAGCCAGCGTCTCATCGGTGATCAGATGCTTGGAGTAGTCGATGTGCAGGTCCCCGACCCGCAGGGTGTAGGTGCTGCCGCGGCCGGAGTCGGCGGCGAACAGCTCGCGCAGCCCGACGCCGTCGAGCTTCTCGCGGTGCTGGGCGAGTGCGGTCCACTCGGGCGTCTGGTCGAGCCTGGTACGGCCGTCTGCGTTCATCCCGGTCTTCAGCCTTCTTTCCTGTCCTGCGTACCTTGCCCCGCGGTCCCAACCTAGTTGATCAGCGCGTGACGTCAGTCGCCGTACGGTCGTCCGCCTCGACGACAGATACGTCCGTGCGCAGCGCCGGTATCAGTGCGAGGACGGACAGGACGAAGAAGCCGGCCGTCAGCAGGGGCGGGGTGCCGGGCCCCCAGGCGGTGGCGACGGCACCGGCCAGCAGGGCGCCCAGGGGCACTCCGGCCGTGGCGAGGGTCCGGAAGGCCGAGCTGACCCGGCCGAGCATCCCGGCGGGAGCGCGCTCCTGCATCAGGGTGGTGGTGCTGACGTTCCACACCATGCCCATGAACCCGAAGACCGCCAGCGCACCCACGAGGGCGGCCAGGCTGCGCACGGTGCCCATGACGACCAGGGCGGCCGTCTGCACCACCCCGGCGAGCAGCACCGAGCGCAGGCGGCCCAGCCGCGTCACGATCCGGCCGGTCAGCACTCCCCCGGCCAGGCTGCCCACGGTGAAGGCGGTGCCGGCCGCCGCGTAGCCCCCGGGTCCCGCCCGCAGCCAGTCGGTGACGACGACCACGAGCAGGGCGAGCAGGCCGCCCATGCCGATGTTGCACAGGGCGGTCGCGGCGCACAGTCCGCGCAGCGGGCCGTCCCGCCACAGGGTGCGCAGGCCCTCGGCGATCTCCCGGCGCAGGGTGCTGCCGGCGGGTCCGGGCGCCCGGTCGGGCCGGGCCCCGGGCAGGGAGGCGATCAGGGTCGCGGCCACCAGGTAGGTGAGGGCGTCGACCGCGAACGGCACCGCCGCCCCGGCCACGAGCAGCAGCGGCACCGCAGGTCCGCCGAGCAGGCCTCCGGCGACGCGCTGGCCGGTCATCAGCCGGGCGTTGGCGGCGCCCAGCACCTCCCGGTCGACCAGGTCGGGCAGCAGCGCCGTGGCGG
Source organism: Streptomyces sp. NPDC003456 (assembly GCF_042878735.1). Classification (NCBI taxonomy): domain Bacteria; kingdom Bacillati; phylum Actinomycetota; class Actinomycetes; order Kitasatosporales; family Streptomycetaceae; genus Streptomyces; species Streptomyces sp. NPDC003456. The sequence goes on along the minus strand of NZ_JBIAOK010000003.1, from coordinate 1,162,055 downwards.
CGTTGTCGAAGAGGGTCTGGAGGGTGGTGAGCGCAAAGGCCAGGGCGAGGAGCAGGCCGATCGAGGCGTGGCCGAGGGCGACGGCCACCGCGAAGGCGCCGGTCAGCAGTGCGCGCACGGCGTCGACCGTCCACATGGCGCGCCGCTGGTCCACCCGGTCCGCGACGGCCCCGCCGAGCAGGCCGAAGACGATCCAGGGCAGGTAGCCGCAGGCCGTGACGGAGGCGACGAGCAGCGGCTCGTCGGTCAGGGTGACGGCCAGCAGCGGCAGCGCGGCCGTGCGCAGGGCGTCCCCGAAGCTGGAGAGCACCGCCGCGCTCCACAGCCGCCCGAAGCCCCCGCGCCAGGCGGGCGCACGGGTCTGCCCCTCCTCCACCACGGCCACCGCTCCCCCTCCGGTTCATCCGATGCGCACACCGTAGGGGGTGGCACTGACAACCGGCCGAGGGCGTCAGGCGGTCGAGCCGAGAGCAGCGGACAGCTTCGGCCGAGGGCCTCGAGCAGTTCCGGCCGGGCACCTGTGGGTGCCCGGCCGGTGTCGACTTCTAGATCTCGCCCCGCAGTTTGGCGAGCGCCTCGGCGAGGATCGCCTCACCGTCCGCGTCGCTGCGCCGCTCCCGGACGTACGCCAGGTGCGTCTTGTAGGGCTCGGTGCGCGGCGGGGCCGGGGGGTTGTCCCGGTCCTGGCCGGCTGGAAAGCCGCAGCGGGGACAGTCCCAGGTGTCCGGCACCTGCGCGTCGCTGGCGAAGCTCGGCTGGGTCTCGTGTCCGTTGGAGCACCAGAAGGAGACGCGCAGCCGCGGCGCGGACTCGCCGCGCTCGGCCTCGCCCATCGGCCCCGCCCCGACCCGGCTTCCCCGGATCGCGTTGCCACTTGCCACGGTCGTAACTCCCTGCGTGATGGTGCCGCGAAGCGATTCGGCGTTCCGCTTCGCTGCGAGCGCCTCAGTCTACGTAAGGCCCAACGCGCGTCCAGTGATTGGAGTTACAACCCTCACCCCTAGACGCAAGCCCCATGATAGGCCGCGCTCAGCTGCGCGTACCCGACATGGGGCCTTACGTACGAGTCCGTGCGGAGTGCCGCTCGGTCAGTTGTTCACCTTCATCAGGATGCCGAGCACGACAATGCACGCGAACCACAGCAGACCGATCACGACGGTGATCCGGTCGAGGTTGCGTTCGGCGACCGAGGAGCCACCGACGGAGGACTGCATGCCGCCACCGAACATGTCGGAGAGGCCGCCGCCCTTCCCCTTGTGCATCAGCACCAGCAGCATCAGCAGCAGGCTGAAGACGATCAGGGCGATCGAGAACCCCAAAACCACGGCTGGACCAACTTCCTCGGAATGCGGATGGACGACGCGGGGTCCAGCGCAGCGCTGGACCCCGCAAGGGTACGACGAATCGCCGTTAGCGCATACTCACTGGTCGCGGAAGCGGACGATCTTGACGAACTCGTCGGCGTCCAGTGAGGCACCGCCCACCAGGGCGCCGTCGATGTCGGCCTGGGCCATGATCTCGGCGACGTTGCCGGACTTCACGGAGCCGCCGTACTGGATGCGGACCTTGTCGGCCAGTTCCTGGGAGTACAGCTCGGCGATCTTGGCGCGGATGGCCGCGCAGACCTCCTGGGCGTCCTCGGCGCCGCAGACCTTGCCGGTGCCGATGGCCCAGACGGGCTCGTAGGCGATCACGACGGTCTCGGCCTGCTCGGCGGGGAGGTCCTTCAGACCGCCCTCGACCTGGGCGAGGGTGTGGGAGACGTGGTTGCCCGCCTCGCGGACCTCCAGCTCCTCGCCGACGCACAGGATCGGGGTGATGCCGTGCTTGTAGGCGGCCTTGACCTTGGCGTTCACCAGCTCGTCGGTCTCGTCGTGGTACTGGCGGCGCTCGCTGTGGCCGATGGCCACGTAGGTGCACTTCAGTTTGGCCAGCATGGGGCCGGAGATCTCGCCGGTGTAGGCACCGCCGTCGTGGGCCGAGATGTCCTGGGCGCCGTACTTGATCCTCAGCTTGTCGCCGTCGACCAGGGTCTGCACGGAGCGCAGGTCGGTGAAGGGCGGCAGGACGGCGACCTCGACGGCCTCGTAGTCCTTGTCGGCCAGGGCGAAGGCGAGCTTCTGGACGTGCGCGATGGCCTCGAGGTGGTTGAGGTTCATCTTCCAGTTGCCCGCCATCAGCGGCGTGCGCGTGCTCATAAGGGGTCAGTCCTCCAGTGCGGCGAGGCCGGGGAGCGTCTTGCCCTCGAGGTATTCGAGGGAGGCGCCGCCACCGGTCGAGATGTGGCCGAATGCGTTCTCGTCGAAGCCCAGGATGCGGACCGCGGCGGCGGAGTCGCCACCGCCGACCACCGTGAAGGCCTGGGAGTCGAGGAGGGCCTGGGCGACCGCCTTGGTGCCCTCGGCGAAATCGGGGTGCTCGAAGACGCCCATGGGGCCGTTCCAGAAGACGGTGGCGGCGTCGGCGATCTTCGAGGCGTACAGCGTGCGGGACTCGGGGCCGATGTCCAGGCCCATCTGTCCCTCCGGCATGGCGTCCGCGGCGACCGTGCTGGGCTTGGCCGGGGCCTTGGTCTTGAGGTCCGGGAACTCCGGCGCGACCACGACGTCCACGGGCAGGACCAGCTCGACGCCGTTCTTCTCGGCGCGCTCGATGTACTCCCGGACGGCCGGGAGCTGGTCCTCCTGGACCAGGGACGTGCCGATCTCGTGGCCCTTGGCCTTCAGGAAGGTGAAGACCATGCCGCCGCCGATGAGCAGGCGGTCGGCCTTGCCGAGCAGCTGGTCGATGACGGCGAGCTTGTCGGAGACCTTGGCGCCGCCCAGGATGACGGCGTAGGGCCGCTCGACGTCCTCGGTGAGCTTCTTCAGGACGCCGACCTCGGTGGCGATCAGGTGTCCGGCGTAGTGCGGCAGGCGCGCGGGGAGGTCGAAGACCGAGGCGTGCTTGCGGTGCACCGCGCCGAAGCCGTCACCGACGTAGACGTCGGCGAGGGCGGCCAGCCGGTCCGCGAAGGCGCCGCGCTCGGCGTCGTCCTTGCTGGTCTCGCCGGCGTTGAACCGCAGGTTCTCCACGACGGCGACCTGCCCGTCGGCCAGGCCGGCGACGACGCCCTGGGCGGACTCGCCGACCGTGTCGGTCGCGAAGGCCACGTCGGCGCCGAGCAGTTCACCGAGCCGTGCGGCGGCCGGGGCCAGCGAGAACGCCGGGTCCGGGGCGCCCTTGGGGCGGCCCAGGTGCGAGGCGACGACCACGCGGGCGCCCGCCTCGGCGAGGGCCTGGACCGTCGGCAGCACCGCGCGGATGCGGCCGTCGTCGGTGATGGTCGTGCCGTCCAGGGGGACGTTCAGGTCGGCGCGGACGAACACCCGCTTGCCTGCCACTCCCTCGGAGAGGAGTTCGTCGATCGTCTTCATGCAGGGGACTCCTGAAACAGCTCGTGAGCGCTCGCAAGCGCTCGTGATCGAACAGCTCTGATCTGTACGTGCGTCAGGGCTCGGGCAACGCGACCGCGCGCTGCCCGAGCCCTGCTCTCACACCGTGGTGCCCGGTCTATTCGATCAGAGCTGGTTACCGACGAAGACCGTGAGGTCGACGAGACGGTTGGAGTAGCCCCACTCGTTGTCGTACCAGCCGATGACCTTCACGTTCTTGCCCTCCTGGACCATGGTCAGGGAGGAGTCGAAGGTGCAGGACGCCGGGGCGTTGACGATGTCGGACGAGACGATCGGGTCCTCGGTGTACTCGAGGATGCCCTTCAGCTCGCCCTCGGCGGCCTTCTGGAAGGCGGCGTTGACCTCTTCCTTGGTGACCTCGCGCCCGAGCTCCAGCACCAGGTCGGTGACCGAGCCGGTCGGGACCGGGACGCGCATGGCCATGCCGTCCAGCTTGCCCTTGAGCTGCGGCAGGACCAGCGCGGTGGCCTTGGCGGCACCCGTGGTGGTCGGGATGATGTTCTCCGCGGCGGCCCGCGCGCGGCGCAGGTCCTTGTGCGGGAAGTCCAGGATGCGCTGGTCGTTGGTGTACGCGTGCACCGTCGTCATCAGGCCCTTGACGATGCCGAAGTTCTCGTCGAGGACCTTGGCCATCGGCGCCACACAGTTGGTGGTGCAGGAGGCGTTGGAGATGACGTGGTGGTTCGCCGGGTCGTACGTGTCCTGGTTGACGCCCATCACGATCGTGACGTCCTCGTCCTTGGCCGGAGCCGAGATGAGGACCTTCTTGGCGCCGCCGGCGATGTGCTTCTCGGCGTCCGCCTTCTTGGTGAAGATGCCGGTCGACTCGATGACGATGTCGACGCCCAGCTCGCCCCACGGGATGTCCGCGGGGTTGCGCTCGGCGAGGACCTTGATGGTCTTGCCGCCGACGGTGATGGTGTCCTCGGTGTGCGTGACCTCCTGCTTGAGGCGGCCGAGGATGGTGTCGTACTTCAGCAGGTGAGCGGTGGTCGCGGTGTCACCCAGGTCGTTGACAGCCACGATCTCGATGTCTGCACCCTGCTCCAGCAGCGCGCGGAAGTAGTTACGACCGATGCGGCCGAAGCCGTTGATGCCTACGCGGATCGTCACGAACCGATCTCCTCGTTGGTACGCCGGCCATGAGGTGCCGGCGAGCTCTGTTTGGGATGTCCCCGACCGCCTACGACCCTACCTCCCTGGAGCCCGGGTGGTGACATCCAGATGCCTCATACACGGCAGGGCGGTCCGTACCCGCCAGTAGGGGTACGGACCGCCCACCGCCGGAGGGGGATCAGCCGATCCCGCCGTACGGTGCGGGTCCCCGTCGACCGGGGTGTCACACGTCCAGGGAGGCCAGCGCCTTCCTCATCAGCGCCGCCCGGTCGGCCGGCGAGGCGACGTGCTCCAGGCCGAAGCCCAGCAGCACGGTGTCGTCGGTGGTGACCGCGCCGTACGTCTGGAACAGGGCGCCGGTGCGTGCCCAGTCCTTGAGGACGGCCGGGCTGCCCGCGGGAGGTCCGGCGACCTTCCAGGACCCGAGGGAGGTCTCGAAGCCCTCGGTGTCCTTCGCCGCGCCGCCGACGACGAGCGAGGCGTTGTCGGCGAGCACACCGCGCCCGCCGGTGCCCGGGTCGGTGACGTAGCTGATGGACAGCTCGACCGACTTGCCCGCGTAGGCGCTCAGGTCGAACTCCACCTGCTGCCAGCCGCCGGAGGAGCCGGTCAGGCTGTTCCAGGCGCCGGTGGTGCCGGTCGCGGTGCAGCCGTCGGTGCCCTGGGTCAGGTAGTGCTTCAGCCACGGGTGCTCGGCGATGAAGAACCCGCCCTCGCACTCGGTCGGCACGGTGCCGCGGGTCGCGCCGCCCTTCTCGGGCAGGGTCGTCCAGTCGTCGGCGCCGGTGGTGTGCGCCTCGACGACGACGTGGTCGTAGCCGGCCTCGGTGTCCCACAGCAGGCGGGTGCGCAGGGTGGGCTGCTCCGCCGCGGTGGTGCCGCTGAGGTCGACGGTGCGGCTGAGGCGCTTGTAGGCGTCGTCGGTGTGGACGGCGGCGGCCATGCCGGTGCCCTCGTAGGGGCCGTACGGATTGACGGTGCCGGCGAACTGCCCGGCGCCCTTGCCGGCGAACTGCGGGTACTGCGCGACCGGCAGCTCGTCGGAGGTGACGCTGTAGGTGCCCGCCTTGTCGAGCGGGTTGCCGGGGGCCGCGCCCAGCGCGCCGGTGACGCCGGCCAGCTCGCCGGAGCCGGTGAAGCCGGTGGCCCCAGGGGTGGAGGTGCGGGTGTAGGCACCGAGGTAGTACTGGCTGAAGTCGTTCGACAGGGCGCCGCCGAGGTCCACGCTGCCGCCGGCCTGCTCGCCCGCCTCGATCAGCCGGCCGCCCTCGTTGAGGAAGGCCCGCAGCTGAAGCTGGGTGGCCACCCCGGGGGTGCCGGCGCCGGTGTAGTGGACGACGGTGTCGAAGTGGCTGAGCACGCCGAGCGCGTCGGGCGCGCCCTGCCGGGTGACGTCCCAGACGACCGCCTTGCGGCCGTTGGCCTTGAGCGCGTCGACGTACTTCTGCGCCTGCGTGGCGGTCGCGCCCTCCTCGGCGACGACGAGGGTGCTCGCCCGGGGCCGTTCCGCGACGGTGTAGGTGAAGTGCTCGCTGGAGACCTTCCTGCCGTTCCTGGTCTCGCCGGTGAACCAGACCTCGACCTCGTCGCCCGGCTCGCCGTCCTTGACCTTGGCGCGGTACTCGTCGAAGTAGAGGTTGTCCTCGCCGCCGTAGGTCTCGCCGCCCTTCCAGGGCCGCAGCGCCATGTCGAGGGTCCGGCCGCCGTTGACGCGGTACTTGAGCTCCTTGTCGCGCACCGCCTTGCGGACGACGACGGACACTTCCTGGTCGGCGCCGCGGGAGTAGGACGTGCCGAACGCGGCCGGGGTGAAGTCGGCCGGCTTCAGTCCGACCGACGAGGCCGGGCGGTCGGGGCGCGCGGCGGACTCGGCGACGGAGAGCGCGAACGGGACGTTCTTGGCGAACTCCTGCTGGATCAGCTTCTCGTCGTCCGGGAAGGTGAAGACCGACTGGCAGTCGGATGCCTTCCACTCGTCGTTCGGGTCGAGGTCCGAGGCGCTCTGGCAGGTCGACATCTCGGGCGTGAACATCGCCAGGCCGTTGACGTTCGCCGCGTGGCCGTCGGCCTCGCCGTTGGTGGTGTACAGCTCCGAGGAGAGCTGCGGGTGGTAGCCGGGGATCGCGGAGTTGCCGGGCGTGCCGGCGAGCGCCTCGTACAGGACGTCGTCCGGGGTGTGCGTGGCGACCTGCCAGCCGACTCCGTAGAGCAACAGTTCGGCGGCGGAGTGGTAGTTGATGCCGTACGTGAAGCCGACGCGCTTCTGGAAGGCGTCCAGGGCCTTGGTCTCCGGTTCGGAGTTCGGCCCGGGGCCCCGGTAGGTCTGGCTGGTGGGGTTCGGGGACGAGCCCTCGTCGTCGTAGCCCCACTTGTAGGCGAAGTTGCGGTTCAGGTCGACGCCGTCGCCGGTGGTGATGGCGCCGTCGCCGTTGACGTCCCGCAGGTTCTTGCGCCACTGGCGGTTGGCGGGGTCGGCGAAGGTGAAGTCGTAGCCGTCGGGGTTGGCCGACAGCAGGAACCACAGCTCGGTGGAGTCGACGGCCTTCTTGATCCGCCGGTCCTTCTTGTAGTTGTCCAGGTAGTGGTGCATCAGGCGCCGGGTCATCTCCGGCGTGATCCACTCGCGGGCGTGCTGGTTGGACATGTAGAGGACGGCCGGCTTGGAGCCGTCCTCGGTCCTCTTCGCGCCCTTGGTGAGCTTCAGCGCCAGGATGTCCTGGCCCTTGACCGTCTTGCCGATGGAGACGACCTTGGTGAGGTCCGGGTTCTCCTGAGCGGTCCGCAGCAGTTCCTCGCGGAGCCCGCCCTTGCCGCTCCAGGGGCGGAACACGCCCTCGGCGGCGGCCTCGACGCGCTTCTCGGCCCGGGCCGAGAGGTCGTGCTCGGTGAGGCCGACGCCCTGCTTCTCCAGCTTCCGGGCCTGTGTGTCCGTCAGGTACACCTCAACGGTGGCGGTGCCCTTCTCGGGCACCCGCTCGCTGAGTTCGTGCCCGTCCTGGCCGGCCGCCAGCAGCAGGGGTAGCTGCTTCTGCGTGACGTCGGCGCGGAAGACCTTGACCTCGTCCGGGTCGGACGGGGCCGGACTCCCCGGTTGTGCCTGGGCGATGGGTGCGATGCTCGCTCCGCCGAACAGGAGCGCGCCGACAGCGAGGATCGATCTCGCTCTTCGTCTCATGAACCCCCCTAGCGTGGGTCCGCCACAGCAGCGAACAGATGCCAGGCTCATGACAGACCATGATCGAGTCAAGGGGGCCTCGGACACGCGGAACACCGGTGCCGACCACCCAAGTGGGCGTCGGCACCGGTGTGATGACGGACCGTGAGATCAGCCGACGAGGTTGTCGGCCAGCTCGTCGCTGAGGTTGGCCTCGGTGCCCGGGACGCCGAGGTCGGAGGCGCGCTTGTCGGCCATGGCCAGCAGGCGGCGGATCCGGCCGGCGACCGCGTCCTTGGTCAGCGGCGGGTCGGCCAGCGCACCGAGCTCCTCCAGGGAGGCCTGCTTGTGCTCCATGCGCAGCCGGCCGGCCGCGGCGAGGTGCTCGGGCACGTCCTCGCCGAGGATCTCCAGCGCGCGCTGCACGCGGGCACCGGCGGCGACGGCCGCGCGGGCCGAGCGGCGCAGGTTGGCGTCGTCGAAGTTGGCGAGCCGGTTGGCCGTGGCGCGCACCTCGCGGCGCATCCGGCGCTCCTCCCAGGCCAGCACCGACTCGTGGGCGCCGAGGCGGGTCAGCAGGGCGCCGATCGCGTCACCGTCACGGACGACGACCCGGTCCACGCCTCGCACCTCGCGGGCCTTCGCCGCGATCGACAGCCGGCGGGCCGCGCCGACCAGGGCGAGCGCCGCCTCGGGGCCCGGGCACGTCACCTCCAGGGAGGAGGAGCGGCCGGGCTCGGTGAGCGAGCCGTGCGCGAGGAACGCGCCGCGCCAGGCCGCCTCGGCGTCGCAGGTGGCCCCCGAGACCACCTGCGGGGGCAGGCCGCGGATCGGGCGGCCCCGCCCGTCGACCAGGCCGGTCTGGCGGGCGAGCTGGTCACCGCCCGCGACCACGCGCACCACGTACCGCGAGCCCCGGCGCAGACCGCCCGGGGCCATCACGATCAGTTCGGAGCTGTGGCCGAAGATCTCCAGGATGTCCCGCTTGAGGCGGCGGGCCGCCATCGCGGTGTCCAGCTCCGCCTCGATCACGATGCGGCCGCTCACCAGGTGGAGGCCGCCGGCGAACCGCAGGATGGCGGAGACCTCCGCCTTTCTGCAGCAGGTCCGGGTGACGGGGAGCCGGGAGATCTCGTCCTTCACCGCTGCCGTCATCGCCATGGGCCGATCCTTCCATGCATCCGAAAAATACGGTCGTACGCGGCGGCCAACAGCTCCGGGTCGTGCCTCGGGGTTCCGTCGGGCCTGGCCACCGGCGCCAGCTCGACCGCGGCCCCGAAGCGCTTGGCGGCGTCGGTCAGGGAGTCACGGTCGGGCACGGCGGCCTCGTCGGCCAGCACCACGTCCAGGGCGAGTTTAGGGGCGTGTCGTCCCAAAACCTCCAAATGACGCTGCGGGGAGAAGCCCTCGGTTTCTCCGGGCTGCGGGGCGAGGTTCAGCGAGAGTACCCGGCGCGCCTTGGTCTGCGAGAGCGCGTCCAGCAGCTCGGGCACCAGAAGGTGCGGGATGACCGAGGAGAACCAGGAGCCGGGGCCGAGCACCACCCAGTCGGCGTCCAGCACGGCCTCGACCGCCTCGGGCACGGCCGGCGGGTCGCAGGGCACCAGGTGCACGGACTGCACCTCGCCCGGGGTGAGGGCGACGGTGGCCTGGCCGCGGACCGTGTCGACCTCGTCGGGGCGCGCCGGGTCGTGGCCCCTGACCAGGGCCTGCAGCTCCAGCGGCACGGCCGACATCGGCAGCACCCGGCCCTGCGCGCCGAGCAGGCGTCCGACCAGGTCGAGGGCCTGGACGTGGTCGCCGAGCTGCTCCCACAGGGCGACGATCAGCAGGTTGCCGACCGCGTGCTCGTGCAGGTCGCCCTTGGACTGGAAGCGGTGCTGGATGACGCGCGCCCAGGTCTGGCCCCAGTCGTCGTCCCCGCACAGCGCGGCCAGCGCCTTGCGCAGGTCGCCGGGCGGCAGGACGCCCAGCTCGTCGCGCAGGCGCCCGCTGGAGCCGCCGTCGTCGGCCACGGTGACGACGGCGGTGAGGTCGCCGGTGATCCGGCGCAGTGCGGCGAGCGAGGCGGACAGGCCCATGCCGCCGCCGAGGGCGACGACCTTGGGCTGGGTGCCGCGGCGGCGCGGTCGGCCGCCCCGGGCCTCGGCGGGCCGGCCGCCCCGTTGCACGGTGCTGCCTTCGGGCACCACCCGGCGCAGCCGGCCCAGCCGCGGTGTACGTGGTGTCATTCGCGTCCCATGTCCCGGTGTACGACCACCGTCTCCACGCCCTCGGCGGCGAGCCGGGCGGCCAGCTTCTCCGACATGGCGACCGAGCGGTGCTTGCCGCCCGTGCAGCCCACGGCGATGGTCACGTAGCGCTTGCCCTCGCGGCGGTATCCGGTCGCGACGAGCTGGAGCAGCTCCGTGTAGCGGTCGAGGAACTCCTTGGCGCCGGGCTGGTTGAAGACGTAGCCCGAGACCTCCTCGTTGAGGCCCGTGTAGGGGCGCAGCTCGGGGACCCAGTGCGGGTTGGGCAGGAAGCGGCAGTCGACGACGAGGTCCGCGTCGACGGGCAGGCCGTACTTGTAGCCGAACGACATGACCGTGGCCCGCAGCTCCGGCTCCTCCTCGCCGGCGAACTGGGCGTCCATCTTGGCGCGCAGCTCGTGCACGTTCAGGCTGGAGGTGTCGATCACCAGGTCGGCGTCGCCGCGCAGCTCGCGCAGCAGTTCCCGCTCGGCGGCGATGCCGTCGACGATGCGGCCGTCGCCCTGGAGGGGGTGCGGGCGGCGCACCGACTCGAAGCGGCGCACCAGGGCCTCGTCGGACGACTCCAGGAAGACGATCCGGCGCGTGACGTGCTTGGCCTCCAGGTCGGCGAGGGACTCGCGGAGGTTGTCGAAGAAGCGCCGGCCGCGCACGTCCACGACGACGGCGATGCGGGCCACGTTGCCCTGGGAGCGGGCGCCGAGCTCCACCATGGTGGGGATCAGGGCGGGCGGCAGGTTGTCGACGACGAACCAGCCGAGGTCCTCCAGGCACTTCGCGGCCGTCGAGCGGCCGGCCCCGGACATGCCGGAGATGATCACCAGCTCGGGGATGGCCGCCTCGGGGACCTGGGCCTTGTCGTTGGGCTTGCCCGTACTCACCTGTGCTCCGTCTCCGGCTTGTTCGTGTGGCCCGTGGTGCTCGTTCACGTTCATGTCTCCTGCCCCCGTCGTTCGTCCGGGGCGCCCGCTGCCACGGGCTCCCCACCGGAACCCATCGTGCCCGGTTCCTCTTCCATGATCTCTCCAGTCGCCGTGTTGACGGCGGGTGCGGCCGGGGCCGAGCGGGCCAGGGCGACGGCGATCGTCTCGGCCGTCTTGCGGCCTATGCCGGGGACCTCGCAGATCTGGTCGATCGTGGCGGCCCGCAGCTTCTTCAACGAGCCGAAGTGCTTCAGGAGTGCCTGCTTGCGGGTGTCGCCGAGGCCGGGGACGTCGTCCAGGGGGCTGGACCGGAAGCGCTTGGAGCGCTTGGCGCGCTGGTAGGTGATCGCGAACCGGTGGGCCTCGTCACGGACCCGCTGGAGCAGGTAGAGGCCCTCGCTGGTGCGGGGCAGGACGATCGGGTCGTCGTCGCCGGGGACCCAGACCTCCTCCAGCCGCTTGGCCAGTCCGCACACGGCGATGTCGTCGATGCCCAGCTCGTCCAGGGCGCGCCGGGCGGCGGCGACCTGCGGGGCGCCGCCGTCGACGACGACGAGCTGGGGCGGGTAGGCGAACTTCCTGGGGCGGCCGTCCTCCTCCGTGAGGCCCCCCGAGGCGACCGGGGCGCCGGAGGCGGTGAGGACGTCCGGCGCGTCGTCCCCGGGGGCGCCGGGGCCGTCCGGGGTCCGCGTGAGGGCGTCCGGGCCCGCCGGGGGCTGCGTACCGGTGAGGGCGTCCGTGCCGGTGAGGGCGTCCGTGCCGGTGAGCGGCGTGTCATCCGCTCCCGGACCCGCTCCGTCCGTCCACTCGCCGGTCTTCTCCTTCTCCGCCAGGTAGCGGCGGAAGCGGCGGGTGATCACCTCGTGCATGGAGCGCACGTCGTCCTGCCCGGCGAAGCCCTTGATCTGGAAGCGCCGGTACTCGCTCTTGCGGGCGAGCCCGTCCTCGAAGACGACCATGGAGGCCACCACGTCGTCGCCCTGGAGGTGGGAGATGTCGTAGCACTCGATGCGCAGCGGGGCGCCGTCGAGGTCGAGAGCGTCGGCGATCTCCTCCAGGGCGCGCGAGCGCGTGGTCAGGTCGGAGGCGCGCTTGGTCTTGTGCAGCACCAGCGCCTGCTGGGCGTTGCGCTGCACGGTCTCCATCAGGGCCTTCTTGTCGCCGCGCTGCGGGATGCGCAGGGACACGTTCGAGCCGCGCCGCCCGGCCAGCCACTCCTGCACCGGCTCGACCGGGTCGGGCAGGGCGGGGACCAGCACCTCCTTGGGCACCGCGTCGCCGGTCTCCTCGCCGTACAGCTGCTGCAGGGCGTGCTCGACCAGGGCGCCGGTGGTGATCTCCTCCACCTTGTCGGTGACCCAGCCGCGCTGGCCGCGCACGCGTCCGCCGCGCACGTGGAAGATCTGGACGGCCGCCTCCAGCTCGTCCTCGGCGACCGCGATCAGGTCGGCGTCGGTGGCGTCGGCGAGCACGACCGCGTTCTTCTCCATGGCCTTCTTCAGGGCCCCGATGTCGTCCCGCAGCCGGGCCGCGCGCTCGTACTCCATCTCCTCGGCCGCCTCCGTCATCTGCCGCTCCAGGCGGCGGATGTACGTGCTCGTACGGCCGGTCATGAAGTCGCAGAACTCCTCGGCCAGTTCGCGGTGCTCGTCGGCGGTGACGCGGTCCACGCAGGGCGCGGAGCACTTGCCGATGTACCCGAGGAGGCAGGGGCGGCCGGTGCGGGCGGCGTTCTTGAAGACGCCCGCCGAGCAGGTGCGCACGGGGAAGACACGCAGCAGCAGGTCGACCGTGTCGCGGATCGCCCACGCGTGCGCGTACGGCCCGAAATAGCGCACGCCCTTCTTCTTGTGACCGCGCATCACCTGCACACGCGGGTACTCCTCGTTCATCGTCACCGCGAGGTACGGGTAGCTCTTGTCGTCGCGGTACTTGACGTTGAACCGGGGGTCGAACTCCTTGATCCACGAGTACTCCAGCTGGAGCGCCTCGACCTCCGTGGACACCACCGTCCACTCCACGGACGCCGCCGTGGTGACCATGGAGCGGGTGCGCGGGTGCAGCCCCGCCAGGTCCTGGAAGTAGTTCGCCAGGCGCTGGCGCAGGCTCTTCGCCTTTCCGACGTAGATCACCCGGCGGTGCTCGTCACGGAACCTGTAGACCCCCGGGGTGTCGGGGATCTCGCCCGGTTTGGGGCGGTAGCTGGAGGGGTCGGCCATGTCTCACACCCTACTGGCGGCGACCGACAGCGCGGCGGGCGGCGGGGCGTGCCCGGGGACCCGGTGAGCGGGCAGTTTCCAACGGCATGTCCCACCCCGGGATTACCGGGGCCCGGGAGCGGGAATGCAGGCTTCCCACGGGGCACGGTGACGTCCGGGCGGGCGGAGGCGTGTCGGTGCAGACACAGGTTGTCAGGCGGACCGGCCGCTTCCGGCGCGGAGGCGGTACGGGCCACGGGTCGGAGGGCTGCGCGGATGAAGCGGATGCGGATCGAGAAGAACCGGCGCACGACCCGTGCCCGCCGGTACGCGGACGAGCCGTTCGCCCTGAGCGACGTGCTGGACCCCCGCGACCCCGACATAGTGCGCGCCAAGCGGCTCGCCCTGGAGCAGCGCGCCGGGAGCGAGCCCTCCTAGGGCCTGTCGTTTGGATCTTGGCGCAGGGCATCGGCAGCACAGGTGAACGCCGGTGAGCGGGGTCTGGTGCGTGCAGCTGCAAGGCGGAGGAGGGAGTCGATGCGGAGCATCGGCGAGTGACGACAACGCGGCAGATGCGCGTGCCAGGCCCCGCGTCTGCGTCATGATCCGAACGACAGGCCCTAGGTGCCTGGCGGCACCGCCCGCCGGACACACGTCCACCACGAACGCCCGGGGCGCACGCCCCGGGCGTTCGCATGCCCGGCCCACCCCGGCCGGGAGTACGTCACTGTCCGGCATCAGGTGTTGTCGGGATCAGGTCAACACGCTTCAATGCGGGGGAACTCGGGGCCTGAACGCCGGCGTACGGATGTGAAGAACCGTCGCCCACGCCGGCCGGGCGTCCCGGGAGCACCGTGCGAACGGTCTGACCAGCCGTTGCCGACTCACAGAGAGGCCCCTGCATGCCGCACGCCACACAGCTCGCCGACGTCGCCCCCACGGAACTGGACTCGGTCCTGCGGGGCGGACCCTTCCACGTCGCCCTGCGTGCCGCGATCGCCGCCCGGGGGCTGCCGCTGCAACGCGTGCAGCACCACCTGTCCCGCCACGGTGTGAAGGTGGGCGTCACCAGCCTCAGTTACTGGCAGCAGGGCGCACGCCGCCCGCAGCGCCCCGAGTCCCTGCGGGCCGTACGGGCCCTGGAGGAGATCCTGCAGCTGCCCGAGGAGTCGCTGATCCGGCTCCTGGCCGAGCCGGGCGACGGTCCGGCCGGGCAGCGGTCCGCCGCCCGGTCCCACCGCTCCCTGGTGGAGGCCTCGGGAGTGCTCGACCAGCTGCTCGCCGAGCTGGACTGCCCGCCGGACACGGGCCTGCACACCCTCGCCCACCACGAGCGGCTGCGGATCGGTCCCCGACGCGAGCTGGCCGGCCGCGAGTCGCACCACATCGTGCGCGCCCACCGCGACGGCGTCGACCGCTTCGTCGCCGTCCACCACGGCGACCGGGGCGCCGTGCCGGAGCGCATACGGGTCCACGCCCTGGAGAACTGCCGTCTGGGGCGCGTGCGCCGCCACGGCGGCACCGGCGTCCTGGCGGCCGAGCTGCTGTTCGACACCCGGCTGCGCTCCGGGGACACGTTCCTGTTCCGCTACGGCGTCGAGGACGGGACGGCGGGCGTGTCAGGCGAGTACGTGCGCGGGTTCGACACCCCGGGCGGCCAGTACGCGCTCCAGGTGTCCTTCGACGCCGCGGCCCTCCCCGTACGCTGCCACCGGTTCGCCCAGCACTCGGCGGCGGCGCCGCGCAGCGGGTGCCAGGAGCTGCCGATCAGCGGGCACCACCGCTCGGTGCACCTCGTCGAGCCCCGGGTGCGGGCCGGGTTCCTGGGAATCGGGTGGGACTGGGAGTAGGCAGCGGCGGGCGGCACCGGCACCGGCACCGGCACCGGCACCGGCACCGGCACCGGCACCGGGCAGCGTCCCCGGGCGAGGGGGCGGACGCATGACCGGGGGCCTGCGCGTAAACGCTTGCGCAAGCGTTTACGCGCGCTGGTGGATGCGATACCTTCCCGCCTGAGCCTCCGAGCCCGCCGAGCCCGCCGAGCCCTCCCGGCCCTTCGCGCCGGTGAGTCGTGCGGAGCCCGGTGCGCTCGGTCGTGAGGAAGGGAGCGGCATGGCCACGATGGCCGACGTCGCCCGGAGCGCCGGAGTCTCCGTGGCGACCGTCTCCCACGTGCTGAACGGCACCCGGCCGGTGCTGCCGCACACCCGCCAGGCGGTGCTGGACGCCGTCGAGGAACTGGGCTACACGACGAACACGCTGGCCAGGTCTCTGGTGACAGCCCGTACCCGGTCCATCGGACTGGCCGTGTCGGTGATCGGCAACCCCTACTTCACCGAGATCCTCCAGGGCGTGGAGGCGGCGGCCCTGGAGGCCGGCCACAGCCTGCTCATCGCCGATCCCCACGACGACCCGGAGCACGAGCGCAAGGTCGTCCGGCTGCTCCACGAACGCCGGGTGGACGGCTTGATCGTCGCGCCGTCGGCGCACCCGAGCGGGCTGCTGGCGTACCTGTCCCGGCACCGCGTTCCGGCCGTGCTGCTCGACCGGCTGGCCGACGCGCCCGGCACGGAGGGCGGCCCCCGCTTCGACCAGGTCTGCGCCGACAACGCCGAGCCGATGTCCCGGCTGGTCACCCATCTCGCCGGGCTCGGCCACCGGCGGATCGGGCTGGTGGCGGGGCTGCCCGGGCTCAGCACCACGAGCGAGCGGATCATGGGCTACCGCAGCGGCCTCGCCTTCGCGGGGCTGCCGTACGACGGGCGGCTCCTGGTGCACGGAGACTCCGAGTCGGCCGGCGCCGAGCGGGCGACCGCCGCGCTGCTCTCCCTCGGCGCGCCGCCCACCGCGCTGGTGACCGGCAATAACGCCATGACCATCGGCGCCCTGCGGGCCCTGCGCTCCCAGGGCGTCCCGGTGCCGGACGGCATGGCGCTGTGCTGCTTCGACGACTTCCCCTGGGCGGACCTGTTCTCGCCCCGGCTCACCGCCGTCGCCCAGCCCGGCAGGGACATCGGCGCCCGGGCCGTCCGCGTGCTGCTGGAGCGTCTGCGCGAGCCGGACCGGCCCGCCCGGACCGTGCGCCTGCCCTGCACTTTCGTCCACCGCACGTCGTGCGGTTGCTCCGACGCGTCCGGGAAGCCGCCCGCGGACCCGGCCGCCGACCCCGTCAGCAACCCGTCCGAGAAGGGACCCCGTCGTGATCGTCGTCGCCGGTGAGGCACTGATCGACCTGGTACCGCGGGGCGCCGGCGCCCTCGCGGCGCTGCAGCCGGCGCTCGGCGGCGGCCCGTTCAACACGGCCGTGGCGCTCGGCCGCCTCGGCTCCCCCACCGCGTTCTGCTCCCGGGTGTCGGACGACGCCTTCGGCGAGGCCCTGCTGGACCGGCTGCGCGCGACCGGGGTGGACGTGTCGTCGGTGCAGCGGGGCGGCGAGCCCACCACGCTGGCCGTGGCCACGCTCGGCGAGGACGGTTCCGCCGCGTACACGTTCTACGTCGAGGGGACCGCGGACCGCCTCTTCTCGGCGCCCGCCGCGCTGCCGACCGGGACGCGGGCCGTCTCGTTCGGCACGTGCTCGCTCGTGCTGGAGCCGGGGGCGAGCGCGTACGAGGAGCTGATGCGCGCGGCCGCCGGGCAGGGGGCGTTCACGGCCCTGGACCCGAACATCCGGCCGGGGCTGATCGCGGACGCGGATGCCTACCGGGCGCGGTTCAAGAGCTGGCTGTCGTCGGTGTCGCTGCTGAAGCTGTCCGCGGAGGACGCCGAGTGGCTCGGCGGCACGCCCCGGGAATGGCTGGCGGCCGGTCCGGCGGCGGTCGTCGTCACCCGGGGCGGTGCCGGTCTGACCGCGTACACGCGCGACGGCGGCGAGTACACGGTGCCGGGCGAGCGGGTCGAGGTCGTCGACACGATCGGCGCGGGCGACACGGTGAACGCGGCGCTGCTGCACGGGCTCGCCGTCCGTGACGCCCTCACCGACCGGGGCGTGGCCGGCCTGGGCGAGGACGGCTGGACAGAGCTGCTGCGGTTCGCGGCCCGCGCTGCGGCGGTCACGTGCGCACGCGCGGGCGCGGAGCCGCCGTACGCCCGGGAGCTCGGGGACTGACGGACCTCGGTCCGTCAGTCGGCCCGGCTCCCAGGGCACGACTCACGACGACGCGCCGTGTCCCCGGGTACTCCCCGGGGACACGGCGCGTCATCAGCAGGCGAGTGGCGTCCGCAGACGCCGGGGTCAGCCCTTGGTCGAGCGCGTCGCCTTCTTGGCGGCGGCCTTGCCCGCGGCCTTCGTGGTCTTGGCCGCCGGCTTCTTGGCGGCGCCGACCGAGGAGGTGGCGGTACGGGCCGTCCGGGACTGCGACGGGACCGTCTTCTTGGCCGTCCGGCGCGGGGCCTTCACGGAGGACGAGGACGCGTCGCTGATCCGGTCGGCTCCGAGGATCTCCCGCAGGAACTTGCCGGTGTGGCTGGCCGGGACCGCGGCGACCTGCTCGGGCGTGCCCTCGGCGACGACCAGTCCGCCGCCGGCGCCGCCCTCGGGGCCCATGTCGACGATCCAGTCGGCGGTCTTGATCACGTCGAGGTTGTGCTCGATGACGATGACCGTGTTGCCCTTGTCGACCAGGCCGGACAGGACCTTCAGCAGCTTGCTGATGTCCTCGAAGTGCAGACCGGTGGTGGGCTCGTCCAGGACGTAGACCGTGCGGCCGGTGGAGCGCTTCTGCAGTTCGCTCGCGAGCTTCACGCGCTGCGCCTCACCGCCGGACAGGGTGGTCGCCGCCTGGCCGAGGCGGACGTAGCCGAGGCCGACGTCCTTGAGCGTGTTGAGGTGCCGGGCGATCGCGGGGACGGCCTCGAAGAAGTCGGTCGCCTCCTCGATCGGCATGTTCAGCACCTCGGCGATGGACTTGCCCTTGTAGTGGACCTCCAGGGTCTCCCGGTTGTACCGGGCACCGTGGCAGACCTCGCACGGGACGTAGACGTCCGGGAGGAAGTTCATCTCGATCTTGATGGTGCCGTCGCCCGCGCAGTTCTCGCAGCGGCCGCCCTTGACGTTGAAGGAGAAGCGGCCGGGCAGGTAGCCGCGGACCTTCGCCTCGGTGGTCTCGGCGAACAGCTTGCGGATGTGGTCGAAGACGCCGGTGTACGTCGCCGGGTTGGACCGCGGGGTGCGGCCGATGGGCGACTGGTCGACGTGGACGACCTTGTCGACGAGGTCGTCGCCTTCCACGCGCGTGTGCCGGCCGGGCACGCTCCGCGCGCCGTTGAGCTCGCGGGCCAGGTGCGTGTAGAGGATGTCGTTGACCAGGGTCGACTTGCCCGAGCCGGACACGCCGGTGACGGCGGTGAACACGCCCAGCGGGAAGGACACGTCGATGTCCTGGAGGTTGTTCTCCCGGGCGCCGTGCACCGTGAGCTGCCGGGACGGGTCCAGCGGGCGCCGGATGTCGGGCAGCGGGATGGCCTTCTTGCCGGACAGGTACTGGCCGGTCTGCGACTCTTCGTTGGCCAGGAGCTCCTTCAGGGAGCCGCTGTGCACGACCTTGCCGCCGTGCTCGCCGGCGCCGGGGCCGATGTCGACGACCCAGTCGGCGACCTTGATGGTGTCCTCGTCGTGCTCGACGACGATGAGCGTGTTGCCCATGTCGCGCAGCCGGACCAGGGTCTCGATCAGCCGGTGGTTGTCGCGCTGGTGCAGGCCGATGGACGGCTCGTCGAG
The DNA here is from genome assembly GCF_042878735.1 of Streptomyces sp. NPDC003456. Lineage (NCBI taxonomy): Bacteria > Bacillati > Actinomycetota > Actinomycetes > Kitasatosporales > Streptomycetaceae > Streptomyces > Streptomyces sp. NPDC003456. The sequence continues at coordinate 1,143,238 of NZ_JBIAOK010000003.1, read as the reverse complement.
GACGTACAGCACGCCGACGAGGCCGGAGCCGATCTGGGTGGCCAGGCGGATGCGCTGGGCCTCGCCGCCGGAGAGGGTGCCGGCGGCGCGGTTGAGGGAGAGGTAGTCCAGGCCGACGTCGACCAGGAAGCGCAGCCGCTCGTTGACCTCCTTCAGCACGCGCTCGGCGATCTTCTTGTCGCGGGCGGTGAGCTTCAGCTCGCCCAGGAAGTCCGCGCAGTCGCTGATCGACATGGCGGAGACCTCGGCGATGGACTTGCCCATGATCGTCACCGCGAGGACGATCGGCTTCAGCCGCGTGCCCTCACAGGTGGGGCAGGGCACCTCGCGCATGTAGCCCTCGAAGCGCTCGCGGCTGGAGTCGCTCTCGGCCTCGCTGTGCCGGCGCTTGACGAAGGGGACGGCGCCCTCGAAGGCCGTGGTGTAGCGGCGCTCGCGCCCGTAGCGGTTGCGGTAGCGCACCTCGACCTGGGTCTTGTGGCCGTACAGCAGGGCCTTCTTGGCGCGCTGCGGCAGCCCCCCGAAGGGGATGTCCGTGCGGAAGCCCAGCGCGTCGGCGAGGGCGCCGATGAGGCGGGCGAAGTAGTCCTTGGTGTGGCCGTGGGACCAGGGGTGGATGGCGCCCTCGTCCAGGCTCTTGTCCGGGTCCGGGACGATCAGCTCGGGGTCGACCTCCATGCGCGTGCCGATGCCGGTGCACTCGGGGCAGGCGCCGAAGGGCGAGTTGAAGGAGAAGGAGCGGGGCTCCAGCTCCTCGAAGGACAGGTCGTCGTAGGGGCAGTACAGGTGCTCCGAGAACATGCGCTCGCGCTCGGGGTCGTCCTCGGGGAGGTCGACGAAGTCGAGCACGACCATGCCGCCGGACAGGCCCAGGGCGGTCTCGACGGAGTCGGTGAGGCGGCGCTTGGCGCTGTCCTTGACGGTGAGGCGGTCGACGACCACCTCGATGGTGTGCTTCTCCTGCTTCTTCAGCGTCGGCGGGTTGGACAGCTGCACCGTCTCGCCGTCCACGCGCGCGCGGGAGTAGCCCTTGGTCTGCAGGTCCGCGAAGAGGTCGACGAACTCGCCCTTGCGCTCGCGCACCAGCGGGGACAGCACCTGGAAGCGGCTGCCCTCGGGCAGTTCCAGGACCCGGTCGACGATGGCCTGGGGCGACTGGCGGGAGATGGGGCGGCCGCACTGGGGGCAGTGCGGCTTGCCGATGCGGGCGAAGAGCAGCCGCAGGTAGTCGTAGACCTCGGTGATGGTGCCCACCGTGGAGCGCGGGTTGCGCGAGGTCGACTTCTGGTCGATGGAGACGGCCGGGGACAGGCCCTCGATGAAGTCGACGTCCGGCTTGTCCATCTGGCCGAGGAACTGCCGGGCGTAGGAGGAGAGGGACTCGACGTAGCGCCGCTGCCCCTCGGCGAAGATCGTGTCGAAGGCCAGCGAGGACTTGCCCGACCCCGACAGGCCCGTGAAGACGATGAGCGAGTCGCGCGGGAGGTCGAGCGAGACGTTCTTCAGGTTGTGCTCGCGCGCTCCACGGACGATGAGACGGTCGGCCACGCCGGTCCGCACCTTTCTTGAGAGAAGTGACAGGGGCGAGGCCCCCGTCTTTCCCAGACTAGGGGGAGCCACTGACAACGCCGGACGGATTCACGGGTGTCAACAATCCCCGGCTCTCCAGCATGCCCGACGCCACGTCCGACCATATAGCACGTGCTTTCGATTAACGGCACTCCTTCACCACCTTCACCCGAACGAGTGGCGGAGCTAAGGTCAGCACCATGATTGATCACGCTCATGACCTGGCCTCTGTACGGGACGCGACGGAACGGCTGCTGACCGCTGTCGGCACACTCGACAACGCGGCTGTGACGCAGCCGTCACGGCTGCCCGGCTGGAGCCGCGGCCACGTACTGGCCCACCTGGCCCGCAACGCGGACGCGCTGGTGAACGTCTTCGAGGGACGCCCCATGTACGCCTCCGCCGCGGCCCGGGAAGAGGACATCGAGCGGGACGCCCCGCGCGCCCTCGACGTCCAGCTCGCCGACGTGCGCGACAGCGCGGCCCGCCTCCAGGACGCCGGGGACGCCCTCGCGGACTGGTCGCGCACGGTGGAGCTGCGCAACGGGGTCACGGACTCCGCCTCCCGTGTGCCGTTCCGGCGGTGGGTCGAGGTCGAGCTGCACCACGTGGACCTCGGCATCGGCTACGAGCTGGAGGACCTGCCGGCCGACTTCACGGAACGGGAGATCGCGTTCCTCACCGAACGCTTCAGCGGGCACCCGGACGTGCCGCCGACCCGCGTCACGGACGGCACGCGCGCGTGGAGCACGGGCCGCGCCGCGGAGGGCGGCGGGGGCGCGGTGACCGTCACGGGCTCCCCGGCCGACCTCGTGGGCTGGCTCTCCGGCCGGCGCACCGGGGAGGCACTGCGCGTCGAGGGCGGCCCGCTCCCGGCGCTGCCGCCTCTGTAGGACCCGGGCCGGTCCCCCGCTATAGGCTGACGGACATGACGTACAGCGGACAGGTGACGGTCGGCGGGCCTGCCGACGTGCATGAGCTCAAGGACCTGATGATCACCAAGATCGCGGTCGGTCCGATGAACAACAACGCCTATCTGCTGCGCTGCCGGGCCACCGACGAGCAGGTGCTGATCGACGCCGCGAACGAGGCGTCCGTGCTGCTCGGCATGATCGGCGACGACGGCATCGCCTCGGTCGTGACGACCCACCGGCACGGCGACCACTGGCAGGCGCTCGCCGAGGTGGTGGGCGCCACCGGCGCCCGTACGTACGCGGGCCGGGACGACGCCGAGGGCATCCCCGTCCGCACCGACGTGCTCGTCGACGACGGCGACACCGTCCGGGTGGGGCGCGTGGAACTCACCGCGCGCCACCTGGTCGGGCACACCCCCGGCTCGATCGCCCTCGTCTACGACGATCCGCACGGGCATCCCCATGTGTTCACCGGGGACTGCCTGTTCCCCGGTGGTGTGGGCAACACCCATCAGGATCCGGAGGCGTTCGCCAGCCTGCTCCACGACGTCGAGACGAAGATCTTCGACGTCCTGCCGGACGAGACCTGGGTCTACCCGGGCCACGGCCACGACACCACCTTGGGCGCCGAGCGCCCGCAGCTGCCGGAGTGGCGCGCACGCGGGTGGTGAAGCACGCGCGCGGCGCGCGACACGCAGGGTGAAGGTCACGGGGGGGGGCGCGGGCGTCGGCCGGCGGGCCGGGTAAGCGCCCCGTCCAGCCCGTCGGTGTCCGGCCTCCGGGCTGCACACCGCTCGGCAGGATCCGGTCGCCTGCCGTCGCCCGGCCTCCCCTCTTATGCCGCGGGCCTAGGCGTCCGCCTTGCCCGTCCCGGCCAGTGCGGCCACCCGTTCGACTCCGAACACGTATCCCTGCACCCCGCAGCCGGCGATGACCCCGTCGGCGCGCAGCGACACGTAGGAGTGGTGCCGGAACGACTCGCGCTGGTGGATGTTGGAGATGTGGACCTCCAGCACCGGCATGCCGTCACAGGCGTTGAGGGCGTCCAGGATCGCGACCGACGTGTGCGAGTAGGCGCCGGGGTTGATCACGATGCCGCAGTGGTGCGTCCGCGCCTCCTGGATCCAGTCGACCAGCTCCCCCTCGTGGTTGGACTGCCGGAAGTCGACCGTGCCGCCGTGCGCGGCCGCCGCCTTGACGCACAGGGCCTCGACGTCGGCGAGGGTGTCGGATCCGTAGATCTCCGGCTGGCGCCGGCCGAGCAGGTTCAGGTTGGGGCCGTTGAGGATCATGATCGGGGCGTTGGCCAGGGTGCGGGGCACGGTTCCTCCGGTCCGGACGGGGTCGGCGGCCCGCGGCGGGCCGCTGCTCACAGCCGGTCTATCACGGTGCGCCGACCATCCGGCCGGCCGCGGCCTCCGGGCAGGACGCGCGCGATCGTCCCGACCCTCTGATCGGGCGAGCGTGGACTGCTCGGCCGCTTCGGCGCCCTGCTGATCGTCCGCGCACCACGGTCACGTCCTGAGTCCGGGCGGTGCGGGGCGGAGCGCGCCTCACGGGTTGATCGCCAGCTCCAGATACGCCGCGAACAGCACGAGGTGCACGCCGCCCTGCAGCGGTGTGGCCCGCCCCGGCACGACCGTCAGCGAGGCCACCACCACGGTGAGGGCGAGCAGCACCATGTGCGTCGCGCTCAGGCCGAGCACCAGCGGGCCGGAGAGCCACAGGGAGGCCAGGGCGACCGCGGGGATGGTCAGGCCGATGCTGGCCATGGCCGAGCCGAGGGCGAGGTTCAGGCTGGTCTGCACCCGGTCGCGGCGCGCGGAGCGCAGGGCGGCGATGGTCTCCGGGAGCAGGACGAGCAGCGCGATGACCACACCGACGACGGCTTGGTGCAGGCCGGCGGCCTCGACTCCCGACTCGATGGTGGGCGACACCCCCTTGGCCAGTCCGACCACGCCGACGAGGGCGAGACCGAGCAGTCCCAGGCTGATCAGTGCGGTACGGGCGGTGGGCGCCTCGGCGTGCTCCTCGGCGGTGATCACCTCGCCGTGGCGGGTGATCGGCAGGAAGTAGTCCCGGTGCCGCACGGTCTGCGTCGCGACGAACAGGCCGTAGAGGGCCAGCGAGGACAGGGCCGCGAAGGTCAGCTGGACGGTGGAGAACTCCGGTCCCGGCTTGGTGGTGGTGAACGTGGGCAGCACCAGGCTCAGCGTGGCCAGTGTCGCCACGGTCGCCAGCGCGGCGCCGGTGCCCTCGGGGTTGAAGACGGCCGTGCGGTGGCGCAGCGAGGCGACGAGCAGGGACAGTCCTACGATGCCGTTGCAGGTGATCATCACGGCCGCGAAGACGGTGTCCCTGGCCAGCGTCGCGCTCTTGTCGCCGCCGTCGATCATCAGGGTGACGATGAGGGCGACCTCGATGATCGTGACGGCCACGGCGAGGACGAGCGAGCCGAACGGCTCCCCCACCCGGTGGGCCACCACCTCCGCGTGGTGCACCGCCGCCAGCACCGCACCCGCCAGGACGAGGGTCACCACGGCGACGACCGCCGCCGGCAGGTCACGCCCCCAGGTGAAGACGAGCAGCACGGCAGCCAGCAGCGGCACCAAGGTCGTCCACTGTGCTGCGAGCGGCCTGCGCCGAGCGGTCATGCGGTGATCGTCGCAGAGGCGCGGGGGCCCCGCACTCCGGTCGCGCCGGGATCGTGACGACCAGCGGACCGGCTAGGTGAGGTCATGCTCGTCGACCACGTCGCAGTCGGTGTGCTTCCGTTCGCCGATGCTGAGCGCGTCGAGCCGTTGCGCCATCCTGCTGGTCTCGGGGTCGTCACTGTTGCGCATGGCCTCCTGATACGAGTCGAACTCGATCAGCGCAGGTGACGGTGGGGCCGGTCCCGGTCCTGAGCAGGATGCTGCGGGTGGGGCCGCCGGAACGGCCGGCGGTGCGCCGGCCCGCTTCCGCGACCAGCTGCTGCATCTCCTCCAGGCGCTCCGTCTCGAAGTCGATGATCTGGACGAACTTCATGGCGTCTCCCGCCGGCCGCGGCGTCCCCGGGCCGGGAACGCGTGTGCACCCAAGCAAGCACCGGGAGCGGAGCTCGGCCATTCGCCGCACTCCGCTCCCGGCTGCTGTGATTCCCTCAGGCGCAGGACGCGCTCAGACGTCGACGCTGTCCTTCGTGGCGTCCCCGTCCTTGCGCGATGCCGCCTCGGCCGCCGCCTGCTTCTTGGAAGCGCGCAGGCTGGTGATCGTGGTGACGATCAGGACGGCGCAGATCACGCCGAGCGAGACCGGGATGCTGATCTCGGGGACGTGCACCCCGGACTCGTGCAGGGCGTGGAGCACGAGTTTCACGCCGATGAAGCCCAGGATGATCGACAGGCCGTAGCTCAGGTGCACCAGCTTCTTGAGCAGGCCGCCGATGAGGAAGTACAGCTGGCGCAGACCCATCAGGGCGAACGCGTTGGCGGTGAAGACGATGTACGGGTCCTGGGTCAGGCCGAAGATCGCGGGGATGGAGTCCAGGGCGAACAGGACGTCCGTCATGCCGATCGCGAGCATCACGACCAGCATCGGGGTCATGACCCGCTTGCCGTTCTCCCGGATCCACAGCTTGGTGCCGTGGTAGCGGTCGGCCACGCCGAAGCGCCGCTCGGCGGCCTTGAGGAGCTTGTTCTCCTCCCACTCCTCGTCCTCCTCGTCCGCCCGGGCCTCCTGGATGAGCTTCCAGGCGGTCCAGATGAGGAAGGCGCCGAAGAGGTAGAACACCCACGAGAAGCTGGCGAGGATCGCCGCACCGGCGGCGATGAAGATCGCGCGCAGGACCAGGGCGATGAGCACACCGACCAGCAGCACACGCTGCTGGTACTGCGAGGGCACCGCGAACTTCGCCATGATCAGGACGAACACGAAGAGGTTGTCGACGCTCAGCGACTTCTCCGTGATGAAGCCCGCGAAGAACTCACCGGCCGGCTGTCCGCCCGCGAAGACGAACAGGCCGAGCCCGAACAGGACGGCCAGGACGATCCAGACGACCGTCCAGATCCCCGCTTCCTTGATCGACACGTCGTGCGGCTTGCGGCCGATGAAGAAGTCGACCGCGATGAGGGCGGCCAGGCCCACGATCGTCAGGACCCATAGGGTCACGGAAACATCCACTGCGCCTCCGGCAGTCGTAACGGCAAATGTCAGCGTCGTCGCTGCCGGAGGTCTCTTCCACCCAAGGTTGGGCCGACGCCCCGGGATCTGGCCTGATCCGTATTGACGGGTACGCCGCAGCAGACAGGGAGTACTCCCCTCCGTGCCGTCTACAGTACCCCCATCACCAAGAACAGGTAAAGCGCTTGGCAAAAGAAAGACCAAGACCCCAGGTCAGAGGTCTTTACCAATGCTTGGCGCGGGCTGCCGCCACCTGACTCAGCACCTGCTGCAGCACTTGGCTGCCCGGCGGCACGAGCGAAGGCTCGTAGGTCCAGGCATGGCCGACCCAGGGGTCGGCGAGGTGGTCGTCGGCCACCGGCGTCAGCCGCAGCAGCGAGCGCCACAGCGGATCGAGCAGCGGCCCGTAGGCCGAGGACTCCTCGCGGTCGGCCACCATCATCAGGTGGACGCCGAAGGCGGGTCCCTCGTCGGCGAGGTAGCGCAACTGGTTCACGGCACGGTCGTCGAAGCCGTGGGGGAAGTCGTTGACGATCAGCAACTGCTGCGCGGTGTCGAACCCGGGCGGGAGGGCGTCGGCGGCGCCCCCGCGCACGGCCATCTGCACCAGGTCGACCCGCTGGGTGAGCCGGCCCAGCACGTCCGCCACCCCGGCGGCGCCGAGCGCGGGCGGGCCCGCCAGCACACCGGTCTGCACCAGCGGGGCCAGGGCCTGCGCCCCGGATCCGGCCGGGTCGATGACGTGGACCGTGAACTCGCCCGTCGGGTAGACGGCCAGCAGCCGGGCCGCGTGCGCGACGGCCGTCTCCATGGCCAGCCGTCCCACCGCGTGCGCGTCGGTCAGCGATCCGCCGGCGGAGGAGACCCGTCCGCTGTCGATCCACAGACCGCGCTCCAGCGGCAGCCGGACCAGCATGGGGATGCGGATCCCGTCCGCCTCGGGCAGGTGCAGATCCCCCAGCCGCAGGGCCATGGGGAGTTCCATCGGCACCCGGTAGGCGTGCCAGACGGGGCTGTCCCAGCGGGCGTACGGCGCGGGCAGGGCCGGTTCGACGACGTCGGCCTCGGCCTTGAGCTGGGCGAGGTCCCGGTCGAGGGCTTCCCTGGCCTGATCGACGAGCTGGGCGTGGCGGGCACGGGCCGCCTCGCGGGCCGCGTCGCCCTGCCCGCCGATCCGGTTGCGCGGGTCGGACAGGACCTGTTCGAGCTCCTTGTCCATGCGGGACTCGGCGAAGTCGACGGCGCTGCGGTAGGCCGCGGTCGTGCGGGCCAGGTCCTCGAACATGCCCCAGACCTGGTTGTAGAGCCGCTCGTCCATGGACCAGCCGGTGGCGTCGCCCGCGACGGGCCGGGCGGGCTGCCCGGGTGCGGCCGGGGGCGCGGTCGGCGGGGGCGGGGGCGGCGCCGCGTTCTGCCGGCGCGGGTGGCTGTAGTCGACGGGGCCGCCGGCCGGGGGCGCGGACGGCTGGGTGACGGGACCCGGGTCGGGCGCGCCCCCGGCGTACGGGTGCTGCGGCTCTCCGGGCCCGCCGGGCAGCGGGCCGTCGTACGGGGACCGCGGCGGGACCGGACCGGGCTGGGGCGCGGTGCCGCCCTGGTCGGGGCCGAGGGCGGGGGCCGCGGTCTGCCGCGACCGGTCCCCGTCCGCCGTGCGCGGTGGCGGTGCCTGCACCGACCGGGCCAGGCCCCGGGCGACCGCCTCGTCGATGTCGGCCGCGAGCTGCCGGGCCTGCGGCAGGCCCTGGTCGGTGAGGAGTTCGGCCAGGCCGCCCGCGTAGCCCTGGCCGACGGCGCGCACCTTCCAGGCGCCCTGCCGCCGGTAGAGCTCCAGGGCGACGACGGCCGATTCGGTGTCCAGACCCGTGAGGGTGAAGTTGGCGATCTCACCGCCGTCGAGGCCGGTGACGGCCGTGAAGGGGGCGGCGACGGCCCCGAAACGGACCGGGCCGGCCCCGCCCGTGGGCAGGGCGAGCAGCACACCGACCCGGTGCACGGCCTCCGGCACGGCGTCCAGGTCGACCGCGAGGCGGTGCGCCGCAGCGGCCTGCCGGGAGACCTCGAGACCCGGCTGGGTGGGTGCGCCCGGGTGGGCCACCCACTCCACACCGTGGATCCGGCCGTTCTCGTCGCTGAGCGCGGCCGCGGCCACGATCGGCGTGCCGGCCGAGATCCGGATCTCGAGACGGGCCTGGGAGAGCGGGTGGTTCTGCCCCCGCACCAGCTCGGCCGTCATCGCCTTCGTCCCCCTGTGTCGTTGTGTGGTGTCGTGTGCTGCTCGCCGGCCCGGCGGCCGGGCCGGCGTGCCCTCAGAGGAGCGGCAGGATCGCCGGCATCAGGTCCTGGAAGGTGCGGCCGTTGGCCGGGTTGCCCAGGGCCGTCATCGTCCAGCCGCTGCCGGAGCGGTGCACCTTGGCCATGATCTGGGCGGTGTACTGGCCGCCACCGGCGAGCGTGTAGCGGGCGAGCTCCTGGCCGTTGGTCTCGTCGACCAGGCGGCAGAACGCGTTCTGCACCTCCTGGAAGGTCTGCCCCGTGAAGGAGTTCACGGTGAAGACGATCTGGTCGATGTGGACCGGGATCCGCGCGAGGTCGACGAGGATCGCCTCGTCGTCGCCGCCCTGCCCGACACCGCCGACCAGGTTGTCACCGGTGTGGCGCACCGAGCCGTCGTCGCTCACGAGGTGGCGGAAGAAGACCACGTCGACCGGCTGCTTGTCGGCGAACAGCACCGCGGAGGCGTCCAGGTCGATCTCCCGCGTGCGCGAGCCGAACAGGCCGCGCCGGGGAGCCGCCTGCCAGCCGAGACCCATGCGTACCGCGGTCAGGCTGCCCCCGTCGTTCTTCTGCAGACTGATGGCCTGACCCTTGGTCATGTTGACGGTCACGCGCTGATTCCCCTCTCGAACGTCCCCTGTTGCCGCGCGATCGCGGTTGACCAGAACCCTACGCAGGGGCACTGACAGCGACGTAGCCCCGGTCGTACTTTGTGTCGGTCTTGCAACACAGCCCGTACAGGGCCACGCCGTCAGGCCAGGCCGGCCTCCTTCATCTGGCGCAGTTCCTTCTTCATCTCGGAGACCTCGTCGCGCAGCCGGGCCGCGATCTCGAACTGGAGGTCGGCCGCGGCGGCCCGCATGCGCGTGGTGAGTTCCTCGATCTGCTCGGCGAGTTCGGCCGCGGGGCGGTCGGTCACCGCGGTCTCGGCGGCCTTGCCCTTCCCCTTGCCCTTGACGGCCTTGGCCGGTCCGCTCGCCTTGCTCAGGGCGGGCACCGGGGCCTTGGTGCCCCCGCCGTCCTTGCGGGACTTGCGGTAGCCGGACCCGAGGAGCTGCTCGGTGTCGATGTCCTCACGGGCGATCTGGGCGACGATGTCGTTGATCTTCTTGCGGAGGGGCTGGGGGTCGATGCCCTTCTCCGTGTTGTACGCGATCTGCTTCTCCCGGCGGCGGTTGGTCTCGTCGATGGCCTTCTCCATCGCCGGGGTGATCTTGTCGGCGTACATGTGGACCTGGCCGGAGACGTTGCGCGCGGCGCGGCCGATGGTCTGGATCAGCGAGGTGCCGGACCGCAGGAAGCCCTCCTTGTCGGCGTCCAGGATCGCCACCAGGGACACCTCGGGCAGGTCGAGCCCCTCGCGGAGGAGGTTGATGCCGACCAGCACGTCGTACTCGCCGGCGCGCAGCTCGCGCAGCAGTTCGACGCGGCGCAGGGTGTCGACGTCGCTGTGCAGGTAGCGCACCTGGATGCCCAGCTCCAGGAAGTAGTCCGTGAGGTCCTCGGCCATCTTCTTGGTGAGGGTGGTGACCAGGACGCGCTCGTCCCTCTCGGTGCGCTGCCGGATCTCGTGCACCAGGTCGTCGATCTGGCCCTCGGTCGGCTTGACGACGACCTCCGGGTCGACGAGGCCGGTGGGGCGGATGATCTGTTCGACGTAGCCGTCCGCGCGGGACATCTCGTAGGTGCCGGGGGTGGCCGAGAGGTAGACGGTCTGGCCGATGCGCTCCTGGAACTCCTCCCACTTCAGCGGGCGGTTGTCCAGGGCGGACGGCAGCCGGAAGCCGTGGTCGACGAGGGTCCGCTTGCGGGAGGCGTCACCTTCGTACATGGCGCCGATCTGGGGCACGGTGACGTGCGACTCGTCGATGACGAGGAGGAAGTCGTCCGGGAAGTAGTCCAGCAGGGTGTTGGGCGGGGAGCCGGGCAGGCGGCCGTCGAAGTGCATCGAGTAGTTCTCCACGCCGGAGCAGGTGCCGATCTGGCGGAGCATCTCGATGTCGTAGGTGGTGCGCATGCGCAGGCGCTGCGCCTCCAGGAGCTTGCCCTGCTTCTCCAGCTCCGCCAGGCGCTCGCCCAGCTCCTTCTCGATGTCGTTGACGGCCCGCTCCAGGCGCTCGGGGCCCGCGACGTAGTGGGAGGCCGGGAAGACGTAGAGCTGCTGGTCGTCGCTGATGATCTCGCCGGTGACCGGGTGCAGCGTGGACAGCGCCTCGATCTCGTCGCCGAACATCTCGATGCGGACGGCCAGCTCCTCGTAGACCGGGAAGATCTCGATGGTGTCGCCGCGTACGCGGAAGGTGCCCCGGGTGAAGGCCATGTCGTTGCGCGTGTACTGGATGTCCACGAAGCGGCGCAGCAGGTCGTCCCGGTCGATCTCCTCGCCGACCCGGAGGGGGACCATGCGGTCGACGTACTCCTGCGGGGTGCCCAGGCCGTAGATGCAGGACACCGAGGCGACCACGACCACGTCGCGCCGGGTGAGCAGCGAGTTCGTCGCGGAGTGGCGCAGGCGCTCGACCTCCTCGTTGATCGAGGAGTCCTTCTCGATGTAGGTGTCCGACTGCGGGACGTACGCCTCGGGCTGGTAGTAGTCGTAGTACGAGACGAAGTACTCGACGGCGTTGTTCGGCAGCAGCTCGCGGAACTCGTTGGCCAACTGGGCGGCGAGCGTCTTGTTCGGCGCCATGACGAGCGTGGGGCGCTGCAGCTTCTCGATCATCCACGCGGTGGTGGCGGACTTGCCCGTGCCGGTCGCGCCGAGCAGGACGACGTCCTTCTCGCCCGCCTGGATGCGCCGGGCGAGGTCGGCGATGGCCGCGGGCTGGTCGCCGTTGGGCTGGTAGGGACTGACGACCTCGAAGGGCGCCACCGAGCGTTCGATCTGGGAAACGGGCCGCATGCCATCAACGGTACGACCCCCCACTGACAACCGGCTCCGAGCAGCGGTTCCGCGGGGCGCGGGGGGGGTCGGACCTTCGCCGAGCGTCCGGGGAACGCGGGGCGCTCCGGTGCCGGCTCAGCGGTTCAGCGGTTCAGCGGTTCAGCGGGACGCGGACGCTCCGGCGCTCCGCTCCGCTCAGCGGTTCTGCGGGGCGCGGGCACCGCGGTGCTCGACCTGGCGGCGGGGGCGGAAGCGCAGGCGGCCCGCGGAGTGCCGGACGGTGGTGCGGGTGTGGGCGGGGACACCCGGCTTGCGCTCGTCGGTGACGACGGCGGGCCTGCCCATGACCATCATCGGGTCGAACATCACGACGACCCCGGCGAGCAGGAGGAAGGCGAGCGGGCCGATCATCATGGGCGCGAGCAGGGCCGCGGGCGACTCCCCCGCGACGGGCCCGGCCGCCTCGTGCAGGTGCACGTCGAGGGCGGCCATCCCGGTGTAGTGCATGCCGGTCACCGCCAGGCCCATGACGAGGCTCGCGCCGACGCTCCACGCCCACCCCCGGACCTGGCCGGCCGCCCACAGGGCCGCGGTGGCGGCGGCCATGGCGATCGCCACGGACACGGAGACGGTGAGCGTGTCGTACTCCAGCCGCCCGCGCAGGCGCATTCCGGCCATGCCGAGGTAGTGCATGGAGGCGATGCCCAGGCCGGTGAGCGTGCCGCCGGTGAACAGGGCCGTTCCGCGGGCGCCCTTGTAGCCGACGATGAAGATCCCGACGCCCACCATCACGATCGCGACGGCCAGACTCGCGAAGGTCATCGTCATGTCGTAGTGGATGGGGCTGCCGTGGACGGTGAAGCCCATCATGGCGATGAAGTGCATGGTCCAGATGCCCGAGCCGATGGCGGCGGAGCCGAGGGCGAGCCATCCGGGCCGCCAGGACCGGGCGACGAGCAGAGACCTGGTGGTGCAGCGCAGGCCCAGCGCGCCGCCCAGGCAGGCCATCAGGTAGGCCACCAGGGGTGTGACCAGGCCGTAGCTGAATCCGTCGACCGTGCCCTGCATGCGCGGCTGCCCTTCCCGCCGTGTGCTTCCCGCAATACCTGTTGTGCGCCCCCCTCCCGGGACCGCGCGGGCGGTCAGGGTCGACGCGAAGAGTATGACTCCCACCGGAATGGTCGAACGACTTTCCGGCAAAGAAACACGGCCTCGCCGCAGTTGTGCGGTACCGGTGAGCGGAGTTGGGCCTCGACTGTTCAGCGTGTGGCCATCTCGCACCCCTCTGCCGGCGACTCTCTGCTGTCACAGTTGTGCTGTCCGTGATGGCGTTGATCGCTCGACACGAGGAGTACGCATGCACGCGCGCGTTGTCGCCGCCTCGACCACCGCACTCCTGGGGACCGTCGTCCTTGTTCTTCCCTCCTCCCCCGCGCAGGCCGCCGACGACGGTCCGGTGCCGCTGGTGGTCGCGCACCGGGGGGCCTCCGCGTACGCGCCCGAGAACACGCTGGCGGCCGTCGACAAGGCGGCGGAGCTGGGCATCCGCTGGGTGGAGAACGACGTGCAGCGCACCAAGGACGGTGAGCTTGTCGTCGTGCACGACGACAACCTGCGGCGCACCACCGACGCCGAGGAGGTCTTTCCCGACCGTGCCCCGTGGAAGGTGAAGGACTTCACGGCCGCGGAGATCGCCCGCCTGGACGCGGGCAGCTGGTTCGATCCCGCGTACGCGGGCGCGCGCGTGCCGACGCTGGAGCAGTTCGTGGACCGTCTGGAGCTCCGTCACCAGAAGCTGGTGCTGGAGATCAAGAACCCGGAGCTGTATCCGGGCATCGAGCGGCAGACGCTGAAGGTCCTCAGCAACGAGGGCTGGCTCGACCGGTCGCACGTGTCGGCCCGGCTGATCGTGCAGAGCTTCAGCCCGGAGAGCGTGCGGACGGTCCACGAGCTGAGGCCCTCGGTGCGGACCGCGGTCCTCGGGACGCCGTCCGTGTCCGACGTGCTGGACTACGCGAGCTTCACCGACGCGATCAACCCGTCCGTGGGTTCGCTCACCCCGGCCTATGTGGCCTCGGTCCAGGCGTTCTCCGGACCGCACGGCCGGCCCTTGAAGGTGTTCGTGTGGACGGTCGACGACGGGACCACGGCCCGGCGGGTCGCCGACTACGGCGTCGACGGCATCATCACCAACCGGCCGGACGTGGTCCGGGACGCCGTGGGCGGATGAGCGGGCACCCGGTGCCCGGCGAGTGCGGATGACGACGGGGTGCCCGGTGCCCCGTGTGCGGATGACGGGGTGCCCGGTGCATGGCGTGCGCGGATGCCCGGGCGGGCAGCGGCCGCGCTGTCAGTGGTGGCACGTACGGTGGGCGCATGGACAGTCAGGGGCAGACCGGACCACGGGTGGTGTGGACGGTCGTCGAGAGCCGGATCGGGCCGCTGCTGCTGGCCGCCGGCCGGACCGGCCTGGTCAACGTCGTCTTCCACGCCACGGACGCGGTCCGGGACCGCGCGGTCGAGCGGTTGGCGTCGCGACTGGGCACCGAGCCCGTCGAAGCGCCCGGTTCGCCGCTGCTGGCCGAGGCGATACGCCAGTTCCGGAGTTACTTCGCCGGTGAGCGGCGCGACTTCGACCTGCCGCTGGACTGGTCGCTGATCTCCGGCTTCCCCCGCGAGGTGCTGCGCGAGCTGGCTTCGGGCGTCCCGTACGGCACGGTCGTGGGGTACGGCGAACTGGCCGGCCGCGTCGGGCAGCCCGGCGCGGCCCAGGCCGTCGGCATGGCGATGGGCGCCAATCCGCTGCCGGTGGTGGTCCCCTGCCACCGGGTCGTCGAGAGCGGCGGGGGCATCGGCGGCTTCGGCGGCGGCCTGGAGACCAAACGGCAGCTTCTCGCCCTGGAAGGGGTGCTTCCCGAGCCGCTGTTCTGAGCGGGTGCGCGTCCGCGCCCGTGTGTGGTCCGAAGCGCGTGCGCGGTCAGTCGTAGTGCCGGGCCTCCAGGACGTTGCCGTCCGGGTCGCGGAAGTAGAAGCTGCGCGTCGCGTGGCCGCGGGCGCCGAAGGAGTCGTACGACGGGTCCGACACGGGGACGGAGTGTTCCCGCAGCCGCGTGAGGAGGGCGTCGAAGTCATCGCGCGGCAGCGAGAGGCACACGTGGTTCACGGGATGCCCGGCACTCTCCACCGACCCCGGCAGCATCGTCATGCGGTCCGTGAAGGTCAGCGGCATCAGGTCGAGGAGCGTCTCGGCGTTGACGCGTACGGACGGGAAGGGCACCTCGCCGGCGGTGAACTCCTCCAGCCGCACCGCCTCCAGACCGACCGCCTCCGCGTAGAAGCGCGCGGTGGCGACGGGGTCGCGTACCCAGAGGACGACGTGGTCGAGGCGCGGCGTGTGATCCGTCATGCGTTCCAGGCTCCGGATCACGAGGGCCGTTCGCAAGGGCGCCGGTCTGACGTCGAGGGCCCGGACGACGGACGGAGGCGGCACCCTGTGCACAGGAGACCGTCCTGGCGCGGCGGGCCTGTCGGGGCCTGGGGGTTTGGCCCGGGGCGCGGCTCGCCAGAGATGAGGGTGAACCGACTGGCCGACTGACAGGAGGCGGGCGCGTGGTGCTGATGGTGTCGGAAGAGGTGCGGGCGGCGGTCGAGGAGCGGCGTCCCGTGGTGGCCCTGGAGTCCACGATCATCGCCCACGGCCTGCCACGGCCGCGCAACCTCCAGGTGGCGCTGGAGCTGGAGTCGGCCGTACGGCAGGAGGGCGCGGTGCCCGCCACGATCGCCGTGCTGGACGGGCGGCCGCATGTCGGGCTCGACAAGGAGCAACTGGAGCGGGTCGCGAACGAGGACGGCATCCGCAAGCTCGGCCACCGTGACCTGGCGCCGGCGGTGTCCGCGGGGGCGAGCGGGGCGACCACGGTGTCGGCGACCGCACTGCTCGCCTCCCTGGCCGGCGTGCGGGTGTTCGCGACGGGCGGGCTCGGCGGGGTGCACCGGGAGTGGACGGTGACCCAGGACGAGTCGGCCGACCTGGGACTGCTGGCGCGCACGCGGATCACCGTGGTGTGCGCCGGGGTGAAGTCCATCCTGGACGTGCCGGCGACCCTGCAGCGGCTGGAGACGCTGGGCGTCACGGTTGCCGGCTACGGCACGGACCGCTTCCCCGGCTTCTACCTCTCCGACTCGGGACATCCGGTCGACTGGACGCTGCGGACGCCGGAGGAGGTGGCGGGCGTGATGAGGGCTCAGGACGCGCTCGCCGGGCCGGAGGCCGCGCTGATCGTGGCCAACCCCGTTCCCGAGGAGGAGCAGCTCGACCCGGACCTGCACGCGCGCGTGCTCGCGGAGGCACTGCACGCGTGCGAGACCGAGGGCGTCACCGGTCAGGCGGTGACGCCGTTCCTGCTGGACTACCTCGTCCGGCACACCGACGGGGCGTCCCTGAACGCCAATCTCGCGGCGGTCCGCGGCAACGTACGACTGGCGGCACGGATCGCGGCGGCCTGGGCGCGGGGATGAGCGGGGTCGGCGACCCGGCGGTGCCCGGTGCCGGCAACCCGGGTGCCCGGGGAACCGACGCGGGCGAGGCCGGTCCTGGGGCCGTCGGTAGGGACGACACCGATCCGGTGGCCGTCGGGACGGGCGCAACCGATCCGGTGGCCGTCGGGGCGGGCGCTGGTGCCCGGGGGTCGGGACGGGCCCTGGGGCCGGGACGGGCCCTGCTGGTCGTCGGGGACGTGATCACCGACGTGGTCGCACGGCACCGCGGACCGCTGGCGGCCGGTACGGACACGGCCGCGTCGATCCTGACCGTGCCGGGCGGTGCCGGGGGCAACGTCGCCTGCTGGGCGGCCCACCAGGGTGCGGCCGACGTGCGGCTGCTGGGTCGCGTGGGTGCGGACTCAGCCGCTTGGCACGAACGGGAGCTCTTGGCCCGCGGGGTGCGGCCGCGGCTCGTCGTCGACCCTCACCTGCCCACCGGCACGGTGATCTGCATGGTGGACGAGGGCGCCGCGGCGGAGCGGACGTTCCTGACCGACAGTGGCGCGTCGCTGCGGCTGGACGCCGGCGACTGGTCGGACGTGCTGCTCGACGGGGTGGCCCGGCTGCACCTGTCCGGCTACCTCCTGTTCTCCGAGCCGAGCCGGGCGCTGGTGACGGTGGCGCTGCGCGCCGCACGCGCGCGTGGAGTGCCGGTGAGCCTGGACCCCGCCTCGGCCGGGTTCCTCGCCGGCCTGGGCCCGGCGCGGTTCCTGTCGCTCGTCGACGGCGTGGACGTGCTGATGCCCAGCCGGGACGAGGCGTGCCTGCTGACGGGGCTGGCCGACGCCTCCGACGCGTCCGCCGAGCTGAGTCTGCGCGTACCGCTGGTGGTGACCAAACAGGGCTGCGCAGGGGCGCTCGTGGCGCGCGCGGGGAAGGTGACCGCCCGCGTCCCGGCCGTTCCGGCGACGCCCGTGGACACCACGGGTGCCGGTGACGCGTTTACCGGTGGGTTCCTCGCCGCTCTGCTGGCGGGCGCCGGGCCGGAGGACGCCGCGGCGCAGGGCTGCCGGGCGGGTGCGCTGGCGGTGGCACGGATCGGTGGCAGGCCGCCGGCTGCCGGGTGAGAGCAGCGTCCGGCGGGCGCGTGCCGGGGGCGGCGCGCGCCCCTGGGCTCTTCTCCGCCACCGGCGACCCGGCTAGGGCTTGCGTCCCCACGCCGTGATCATCGGAGCCGTCGCCAGGTCGAGCGTGCCGGACGTGACGTTCCGCAGGTGCCGGTCGACGTCCTGCTCCGTGGCGAGGCCGGCGCCGACGAGCTGGTCGCGGATCTGGCGGATGGTGACGGCCTCGAGCGCGGCGCAGTCAGGTGACGCGAGAGGGAAGTAGGCGTCGGCGTGGACACGGCTCAGTCCCGCCTCGCGCAGGAGACGAGGCAGGGTCCGGCCGCAGGGCAGCTCGGTGCCGCGATCGGCGAGCAGCGTCCGGAAGCCCTGGCGCAGCCGGTTCGCGAGCCGCTGTTCGGGGCCGTGCTCGTCGGGGCAGGGCAAGGGCTGCAGGGCGGGATCGGCGTCCTCGACCAGGAGGCGGCCGCCGGGGCGCAGCGCCTTGACCATCGATCGCAGCGCCCGCTCCCGGTCGGTGACCTGGACCAGGGCGAGCCGGGCGTGCACCAGGTCGAAGCCCTCCCCCGGCGGCTCCGGCGCGCCGAGTTCGTGGACGCGCACCTCGACCGGTGGCCGGGCGGCGGACGCGAGCCGTGCGGTGTCGGTGTCGGTCGCCAGGACGCGTCCGGTCGGGCCGACCTTCTTGGCCAGCCAGGAGACGACCGTGGTGCCGGCGCCGACCTCCCAGCAGCGCCAGCCCGATCCGACGCCGAGTGCGTCGAGGTGGCGGAACGTCGTGGGGTCGAAGAGGGCGGCGAAGGCGCTGAAGTGCTCCGCCGTCTCGTGCCGGCGGTCGTCGAGCAGATACTCGTCGGTTGGCGTCATGCCGGGATCATCCCATTCAGCCGGACTTGTCGTACTGGTCGACGCTCCGGGACCGGTCGACGTGCCGGGACCGGTCGACGCGCCGGGACCGGTCGACGCGCCGGGACGGAGAACCGCGTGACACCCGCGGGGCGTCGATGTGGTCGGCGCGCCCAAGCCGGTCCGCCGAAGCCGGTCCGCCCAAGCCGGTGCGTCGAAGCCGGTCCGCCGAAGCCGCGGCCGCTGTGGCCACAGCCGCTGCGACCTGGCCGTCCACAGGTGGGCACCAAGCGGAATGCGCCGTTTCCACAGGCTCGCACGCCGCTCGCACGAGGCTGGCAGACTGGCGCGCCAAGGCACAGGACGGCACGAGAAGTCCACGCAAGGAGATCGGGATGTCCATGGCAGGGAATCTGCGGAAGGTGACGAGCCTCGGCGGGGTCGGCGGCCTGCGCAGGGTGGCCCGTCTGGCCCGGCGGCGTCCGCGTGTCGACCTCAGTCACCCCGCCCGGTCCCCGCTGGGCTCCTCGGTGGTGAACTGCGTGACGTACCGGGACGGTGCGCGCGTCGCCGCGCGCGGCGACCTGGTGGAGACCGTGGAGCGGGTGCGCAAGCACCGGGAGGGGTTCGTCTGGCTCGGGCTGCACGAGCCCACGGACGCCGAGTTCGCGGGCATCGCCGAGCTTTTCGACCTGCACCCCCTGGCCGTGGAGGACGCGGTCGAGGCGCATCAGCGTCCCAAGGTGGAGCGGTACGGGGAGACGCTCTTCGCGGTGTTCAAGACGGTCTGCTACGTGGAGCACGAGCAACTCACCGCCACCAGCGAGGTGGTGAACACCGGGGAGATCATGGTGTTCGTCGGCCACGACTTCGTCGTCACGGTGCGGCACGGCCGGCACGGTTCGCTCGGGCCACTGCGCGAGGAGCTGGAGTCCGCCCCCGAGCAGCTGGCCAAGGGCCCGTCCGCCGTGCTGCACGCGATCGCGGACCACGTGGTGGACGACTACCTGACCGTCACCGACGCGGTGCAACTGGACATCGACCAGGTCGAGACGGACGTGTTCGCCGAGAACGGCGCGCGGGCCGACCCGGGGCGCATCTACCAGCTCAAGCGTGAACTGCTGGAGCTGAAGCGGGCGGTGGTGCCGCTCAGCCGGCCGCTGGAGGATCTGGCCACCCGGCCGATGCGGGCGGTGGACCCCGAGATACAGGCGTACTTCCGCGACGTGGCCGACCATCTGCTGCGGGCGAAGGAGCAGATCGCCGCCTTCGACGAACTGCTCAACTCCATCCTGCAGGCGCACCTCGCGCAGGTCACGGTCGCGCAGAACGAGGACATGCGGAAGATCACCGCGTGGGCCGCCATCATCGCCGTGCCGACGATGGTGTGCGGGGTGTACGGCATGAACTTCGACCACATGCCGGAGCTGCACTGGCGGTACGGCTACGGCATGGTCGTCGGCGTCATATCCGTGGCGTGCCTGACGCTGTACCGCGCCTTCCGCCGCACCGGCTGGCTCTGACCGGGCCGCACCGCGGGGTGCTCACCCGGTCCGGGGCGTCGGCCCGGGGGTTCGACGGCTGCGCCGGTCAGGCCGTGGTGGTCCTGGCGTAGACGCTCTCCGCCCAGGTGGCCATCTGGTCGTCCGTCAGGTGCCGGGCCAGGTCGGCTTCGCTGATCATGCCGACCAGGCGCTTGTCCTGGATCACGGGCAGCCGGCGGATGCGGTGCTCCTGCATCTCGTGGAGCACCTCGCTGACATCGGCGTCCGCGTCGATCCAGCGGGGCGTGCCTTTGGCCAGGTCGCCCGCGGTGACCCTCGCGGGGTCGTGGCCCATGGCGACGCAGCCGACGACGATGTCGCGGTCGGTGAGGATGCCGCAGAGCCGCTCGTTCTCGTCGCTGATGGGCAGGGCGCCGACGTTCAGCTCGCGCATGAGCTGGGCGGCGCGGTCGAGGGTTTCGTGGGCGGGGATCCACTGGGCGCCGCGGTGCATGATGTCTCCGGCTGTGGTCATGGGGTACCTCCCGGTGCCGGACGGCCGGCGCGGCGCGGGTCGCACCGCGAGTCCCGGCCCTGCAATTCTCACCGGGCCCGGGGGCACCCGCACACCGAGCCGCCGGCGCCCCAGCCCGGTGCACCGGGGCCCGTCGACGCCCCAGCCCCCGGCCGTCGGCCCGTCGACGCCCCAGCCCGCCGGCACCCCAGCCCCCCGGCGCCCCGGCCGGGCGCTCGCGAGCTCGGGGCGTCACCCCGCCGGTGCCCGTGGCACCGGGCGGCCGGGGCGGCTCCGCTCAGCCGCTCCAGGCGGGATGCCGGGGGTCGTCCGCCCGGACCAGGACGTCGGCGGTGTGCACCGGGTCGGTCTCCTGCTCGTACCGCTCGAAGGCCGGGAGGGTCCAGTGCTCGTCCTCGGGCGTGCGGCGGCGCAGGGCACCTGGGGAGAGGAGGACATGGACGCTCAGATCGAAGGGGAACCAGTGCCGGAGGAGGAAGGGTCCGTGCAGCAGCAGGACGCCGCCGGGCGGGAGGGTGGTGTAGGGGGTGCGCGTGGCGCGGTCGGTCACCGGGTCCCACAGGTCGCGCAGGACCCGGCCGTCGCCCTCGGCTTCGAGGGGGCCGAACACCTCGCGCCACAGGGCGCCGGTGTCGTACCAGCCGCTGTAGTAGGCCTCCACGTCCCGGTGGCCGTACTCCAGACGTACGGAGGCAGGACGCAGGAATCCCTCGGTGCCGACGGCCAGCGAGGGGCGGCCCCGTTCGCGCAGCGCCTCGCCGACCCGCCGGGCGAGGTCACCGGGGCGGGCGGCGGGGGCGCCGTCGAAGGCGATGCGGGGCCAGGGACTGCCGTCGGCGGACTTCAGTTCGAGCAGGCGCTCGGCGAGCAGGTCGCCGAGCCGGTCCCAGGTGATCGCTTCGAGTCGCACACGGCCCATGATGCGTCAGCAGGCGGCAAGGGAGGCATCACGTGTCTCACCCGACCCGGCGCGGGCGGGGGGACGTCCCGGGTGGCCGGGCGGGCGGTGAGCACGCCGCCCGCCGTGGCCGTCCGGGTCCTGGGCCGCGGACGTGGTGCGCACCGCGTCAGAGGGAATGAACTCCTCATGGTCCCCCGCGTGACGCTCCCGCCCCTCGGCGGACTTGTCGTCTTCCAGCCCCTGAAGCGGCGGTACTGCGCCGAGTGCCGGCGCGGCCCACTGGCGTTGCTCGCTCTCGAAGAAGGCGCCCCGCGCTGCCTCGACTGCGCCGACCTCGGGCACCTGGTGTTCCTGCCGAGCGGCGACACCGCACTGACGCGCCGGTCCCGGGAGGAGAGCGCGCTGTCGGCGGTGGTGGTGCGGTTCAACCGGCGCAGGAACCGTTACGAGCGGCAGGGTGTCCTGGTCGAGGAGAGGGCGCTGGCGCGGGCCGAGCAGCGGTGTCTCGCGGACGCCGAGGCCCGGCGGCGGCGCCGGGTGCGGGACGCGCGGCGGCGGGCGGCGCAGGACGTGCTGTTCGCCCGGGCGTTCGCGGCGGAGATAGTCCGGTTGTTCCCGGGGTGCCCGGCCGATCGGGCGCTGGCCGTCGCCGCGCACGCCTCGGAGCGGGGCAGCGGCCGGGTCGGGCGCAGTGCGGCGGGCCGGGCGTTGTCCGAGGAGGCGGTGACGGCGGCCGTCGTGGCGTCCGTGCGGCATCTGGACACGCCGTACGACCGGCTGCTGATGAGCGGGGTGCCGCGGCAGGAGGCCCGGCGGCGGATCGCCGCGGCGGTGGAGACGGTGCTGCGGGGCTGGTCCGGGGCAGGACTGGGTTCGGCGGGGTGAGGGCGGCCGGGGCCGGCCGGCACGCCTTCGCCCGCCGCTGCCCGCCGCTGCCCGCCGCTGCCCGCCGCTGCCCGCTGCCCGCTGCCCGCTGCTGGGGCGTAAGCCGATCGCACCGGCCGTCGCCCTCGGCCGCCGGCGGGCACCGGTGTGCTCGCCCGACGCGAGCGGCCGGAGGGCAGGCCCGACCGGTGGACGCCCGCGCATGGCTGCGCGCCCCTCGGCCATGGTCCCGGGGGCCGTCGGGCACTTCACTGATGGGCAGGCAGGCGCCGGACGGCAACCGGCCCGACGGGTGGGAGAGGACATGATCGAGGGACCGTACTTCGCGCTGACGGTGCTGGGGGTGCTGGGGACGGGTCTGGTGGCCGGGGTGTTCTGCGGCTTCTCGGCCTTCGTGATGCGGGGCCTCGCGGCGCTGCCGCCGGCTCGGGGAGCTGCCGCGATGCAGGCGGTCAACGAGGCGGCGGTGCGACCGCCCTTCATGATCGTGTTCCTGGGCACGGCGGTGCTGTGCGCGGTGCTCGCCGTGGTGACGTTCGTGCTGTGGCCGGACCGTGGGGCGGTGGAGCTGCTGGTGGGCAGCGCCCTGTACCTGTTCGGCTCGTTCGGGCCGACCGTGACGGCGAACGTGCCGCGCAACGAGGCGCTGGCCAGGCTGGAGCCGGAGTCGGCCGAGGCGGCGGCGTACTGGCCGGTGTACCTGCGCGAGTGGACGCGGTGGAACCACGTCCGCACGGTCGCCTCGGCGGGGGCGGCCCTGTCGTACGTGCTGGCCCTCACCTGACCGCAGGCGGCGACGGGCACCGGGACGGACACGGACGTATCGTGGCGGGAAGGGGCGCCGCCCGACGACGCACGGCCCGTCACCGCCCACGCAAGGAAGACGGCCATGGCCGATCCCAAGGGTTTCCTGACCACCCCCCGGCAGGACTGGCCGCGCAGGCCGGTGGAGGAGCGGGCGCGGGACTGGGACGAGGTGTACGTCCCCGGTGCGCTGCTGCCGATCATCGGCGCGCAGGCCGGCCGGTGCATGGATTGCGGGATCCCCTTCTGCCACGACGCCTGCCCGCTGGGCAACCTGATCCCGGAGTGGAACGACCTGGTGTCGCGGGAGGACTGGCGGGCCGCGGCGGACCGGCTGCACGCGACGAACAACTTTCCCGAGTTCACCGGCCGGTTGTGCCCCGCGCCGTGCGAGGCGGGCTGCGTGCTGGCGATCAACCAGCCGGCGGTCACCATCAAGAACGTCGAGTGCGCGATCGCCGACCGGGCCTGGGAGGAGGGCTTCGCGCCGCCGCGGCCGCCGGAGCGGCTGTCCGGCAGGACGGTGGCGGTGATCGGTTCGGGCCCGGCGGGTCTGGCCGCGGCCCAGCAGCTCACCCGGGCCGGGCACACGGTCGCGGTCTACGAGCGGGACGACCGGCTGGGCGGGCTGATGCGGTACGGCATCCCCGAGTTCAAGATGGAGAAGCGCCATCTGGAGCGGCGGCTGGAGCAGATGCGGGCCGAGGGCACCAAGTTCCGCACGTCGACCGCCGTGGGACGTGACATCGGCGGGGACGAGCTGCACAGCCGCTACGACGCCGTGGTCGTCGCCACGGGTGCAACGGCGTGGCGCGAACTGCCCGTGCCGGGACGGGAGCTGACGGGGATCCACCAGGCGATGGAGTACCTGCCGCTGTCCAACCGCGTGCGCGAGGGGGACCTGGAGGCGTCCCCGTTGTCGGCGGCCGGCCGGCACGTCGTCATCGTGGGCGGCGGCGACACGGGGGCGGACTGCCTGGGCACCGCCGTGCGGGAGGGCGCCGCGTCGGTGACGCAGCTGGACATCTACGCGCTGCCCGACCCGGAGCGCGACGAGGACGCCGAGCCCTGGCCCACGTACCCGGTGCGGGTCTACCGGCTGTCGGCGGCCCACGAGGAGGCCCGTGACCTGCGCACGGCCCCGCTCGCGGACGCGGACGCCCGGCTGTTCGCGGCGTCCACGCTGCGCTTCGAGGACGACGGGAGCGGGCACGTGCGCGCGCTGCACCTGGTCGAGGTGGACGAGCGGCGGCGCCCGGTCGACGGTACGGGACGCACACTCCCCGCCGACCTGGTCCTGCTCGCCCTCGGCTTCACCGGCCCCGACCGGCACGACGGGCTCGTCGACCAGCTGGGGCTGGCGCTCGACCCGCGGGGCACGATCGCGCGGGACGCCGGTTTCGCCACCAACGTGCCCGGTGTGTTCGCCGCGGGCGACGCGGCCCGGGGCCAGTCGCTCGTCGTCTGGGCGATCGCCGAGGGGCGGGCGGTCGCGGCCGCCGTGGACCGCCATCTGACGGGCGGTTCGGTCCTGCCGGCTCCGATCGGCCCGTACGACCGGCCCATGACGGCCTGAACCGTCTCCGCCCCCACCCACCCCGGCGTCCGTTCACCGTTCGTCCGTGCCCGCCACCTTCCCGGTGGCCAGGGCCACCCGGTTCCAGGTGTTGATCGTGCAGATCAGGGCGAGGAGCTGGGACAGCTCCCGCTCGTCGAAGCATGCGGCGGCCTCGGCGTGGACGTCGTCCGGGACACCCGCGCCGGCCACGAGCGTCACCGCGTCCGTGAGGGCGAGGGCCGCCTGCTCGCGCTCGGTGAAGAAGTGGCGGGCCTCGCGCCACACGGCGACCATGTGCAGCCGGTCCTCGCTCTCGCCGGCCTTGCGGGCGTCGCCGGTGTGCAGGTGGAGGCAGTACGCGCAGTGGTTGAGGTGCGAGGCGCGGATCTGGACCAGTTCGACGAGGGCGAGGTCGAGCCCTTCGCGGGCGGCGGCGTCGAGTGCGACGAGCGCGCGGAAGGCCTTCGGCGCGGACTTCGCGAACTGCGGCCGGGGCGCGGCGACTTCGCTGGTGTGCGTGCTCGGGTTCGTCGTCATGCGTTCAGCCTAGGGATCGGAAAGACCCCCGCTAGGGTGCAGTTCCGTGACGGATTCGTGGGTCGATTCGGCGGAGCGGATCGGTTCGGACCTGCACTTGGTGCTGTCCGGGCCGGGTGGTCGGCGCGCGGCGCTGATCCGTGCGCTGCGGGACGCGGTGCGCGACGGCAGGCTGGCCCCGGGCACGCGGCTGCCGCCCTACCGCTCGCTCGCGGCGGACCTGGGAGTCGCCCGGAGAACGGTGGCGGACGCCTACGCCGAGCTGGTCGCGGAGGGCTGGCTGACCGCCCGGCAGGGGTCGGGCACCCGGGTCGCGGAGCGCGCCGAGCCGCTGCGGCCCGCCGCGCCCGCCTCACGGAAGGCACCGCCTCGCGCGCCGGGCCCCCGGCACGATCTGCGCCAGGGCAGCCCGGACGGCTCGGCCTTCCCGCGCACCGCCTGGCTGGCCTCCTACCGGCGGGCCCTGCAGCACGCGCCCGGCGAGGCGTTCGGCCCGGGCGACCCCGCGGGGCGGGCCGAGCTGCGGGAGGCGCTCGCCGAGTACCTGGCACGCGCGCGCGGGGTGCGGACCGAGCCCGGCCGGATCGTGATCTGCTCCGGTTTCGCGCACGCGCTCAGGCTGCTGTTCGGCGGGGGTGTCCTGCGCGGGCCGCTGGCCGTGGAGGCGTACGGGCTGGGCTTCCACCGGGGGCTGCTGGCCGCGGCCGGGGTGCGCACGGTGCCGCTCCCGCTCGACGAGGACGGCGCCCGGGTCGACCGGCTGGGGCGCGAGCGGGCCGTGCTGCTGACCCCCGCGCACCAGTTCCCGACCGGCGGGCCGCTGCATCCCGCGCGCCGGGCCGCGGTGACCGACTGGGCACGCGCGCGTGGCGGGCTGGTCCTGGAGGACGACTACGACGGCGAGTTCCGCTACGACCGCAAGCCGGTCGGCGCGCTGCAGGGCCTCGACCCGGAGCGCGTCATCCACCTGGGTTCGGTCAGCAAGAGCCTGTCGCCGGCGGTCCGGCTGGGCTGGATGGTGCTGCCGGAGGGGCTGGTCGACGCCGTGCTGGCCGCGAAGGGCGAACGTGAGGCGTGGGCGAGTGTGCTGGACCAGCTGAGCCTGGCGGACTTCATCGCCTCGGGCCGGTACGACCGGCACGTGCGGCGGATGCGGCAGCGCTACCGCCGGCGGCGGGACCGGCTGGTCGCGGCGCTCGCCGGGCACGCGCCGCACGTCGAGGTGACCGGTGTCGCGGCGGGCCTGCACGCGGTGCTGCGCCTGCCGCCCGGCAGCGAGGCGTCCGCGGTCGAGGCCGCCGCCCGGCACGGCGTCGCCCTCGACGGCCTGGCCGCGTTCCGGCACCCGGGGACGGACATGCCGGTGACCGACGGCCTGGTCGTCGGCTATGCGGCACCCCCGGAGCACGCCTACGGGGGTGCCCTGGAGGCGCTGTGCGGCGCGATGCCGCCGCCGTGACCGGCCCGTGGGACGCGCGTGCGGCTCAGGGCTTGCGCGCCACCGCCCCGTAGCCCGGGATGATCCCGTCGTCCTGGCCGGGTACCGGCTCGCCCAACTCGGGGTGCCACAGGTGCGGCACCTCGATGCCGGGCTCGACGAGGTCGAGGCCGTCGAAGAAGCGGGTGACCTCCTCGCGGGTGCGCAGGGCGAGGGTGACACCGGCGGCGCGCAGCTTCTCGGTGGCGGCCCTGGACTCCTCCGGCGTGAAGTCGGAGGTGGCGTGGGTCATCACCAGGTAGCTGCCGGACGGCAGTTCGGCGAGCAGCCGGCCGACCAGCCCGTGGGCGCCGTCCTCGTCGGGGACGAAGTGCAGCAGCGCGATCAGCGACAGGGCGACGGGCCGGGTCAGGTCCAGGACCTTCCGGGCGCCCTCCAGGATGGCGTCCGGGTCGCGGACGTCGGCCTGGAGGTACTCGGTCGCCCCCTCGTCCGTGCCGCGCAGCAGGGCGGCCGCGTGCGCCAGGACGATGGGGTCGTTGTCGCAGTAGACGACCCGGGCGTCGGGCGCGATCTGCTGGGCGACCTGGTGGAGGTTCGGCTCGGTCGGTATGCCCGTGCCGATGTCCAGGAACTGGCGGACGCCCCGGCCGGCGAGCCAGCGTGTGGCCCGCTGCATGAACGCGCGGTTGACGCGTGCCATCACCGGCACCCTCGGGTCGAGGGTGAGCATCTGCCGGCCCATCTCCTCGTCGACCGGATAGTTGTCCTTGCCGCCGAGGTACCAGTCGTACATCCGCGCGGGATGCGGCTTGGTGGTGTCGATCCGTGCGGCCGACGTGGGGTCCTGCCCGGTCATGAGGCACTCCATGAGGCACAGAGGGTGGTCGATTCGGTACCGGCGCTTCGCCGCGGGTGGCAAGCAGGGTGGAGCGGGAGCGGAGGCGATCGCCTCAGGACAGCAGGAAGTCGGCCTCCCCGGCCTTCGCCCCCTCGATGAAGGCCGTCATCTCGGCGGTGGTGTAGATCAGCGCCGGACCGTCCGGGTCGGTGGACTGGCGGACGGCGATGCGGCCGTCGGCGAGCTTCATCGCCTCCAGGCAGTTCCCCCCGTTCCCTCCGCTCCACGGCTTGTGCCAGCCTTCGCTGCCCAAGTCGCGCGCGGGCATGCCGTTGTAGACGTGTTTGCGCGGCTTGATGCGATCCATTTACAGCTCCTTGCGGAGATCCCGGAGGATCTCCTTCGTGCGATGTGCCGTAGCGGCCTGCGCCGCCATGCGGTCCATGACCTCCAGGTGGGTCGCCACCTCGGCGCGCGCGTCGAGGTAGACGGCGCCGGTCAGGTACTCGCTGTAGACCATGTCCGGCAGTTCGGGCATGGCGAATCGGAACAGCACGAACGGCCCGTAGGTCCCCGGATGCGGACCACCGGCGAACGGCGCCACCTGCAGCGTCACGTTCGGCAGCCGCGTGGCCTCGAGCAGCCTGTCGATCTGGGCGCGCATCACCTCCGGACCACCGACCGGACGCCGCAGCGCGGTCTCGTCCATCACGACCCACAGCCGGGGCGCGTCCTCGCGGGTGAGCAGGGCCTGGCGCTGCATGCGCAGGGCGACGTGGCGCTCGATGTCCTCGGGCCGGGTCTGCCCTATGGCGCCCGAGCGCAGCACCCCGCGCGCGTACTCCTCGGTCTGCAGCAGGCCGGGGACGAAGTGGGGCTCGTAGCTGCGGATGACGCTGGCGGCGCCCTCCAGGCTCACGTACATGGAGAACCAGCCGGGCAGGATGTCGTGGAACCGCTGCCACCAGCCGGGTTTGTTGGCCTCCTCGGCGAGCAGGACGAAGGCCTCGGCCTCCTCGTCGGAGATCCCGTAGGCCTTCAGCAGCAGCTGGAGGTACGGGATCTTGAGCGAGACCTCGGCCATCTCCATGCGGCGGACGGTGGCGGGGGCGACGCGCAGGATGCGGGCGGCTTCCTCGCGCTTCATCCCGGCGCGTTCGCGCAGGTCGAGCAGGCGCCGGCCGAGGACGACCTGGCCGACCGTCGGTGCGGACCGCGGTTCGCTCACGCCCCACCTCCACGCTGTTGACGAATCGGCCGTTCGAACACGCTGACAGCCCGGCGGCGCCACTCGAGAACCCGCCGAAGAGCTGGTTCGAACGGGTTTTTCGAACTGAGCTTCGACGATCTCAACTGGCGCCGCACGGGGTGCTGTTGCGAGCAGTGTGCCACGCCCTTCCAGACCGTCACACAGCACTCTGCAATTTTCAGAGTGACACTTGCCAAGTGTTCACGCCGGGGAGATAGTGGCAAGCGTGATTCCGTCCGCGCCCTTAGGAACAGACGCCGCCGCAGGCCTTCCCGGCCTCGGTGCCGGAGCAGACCCCCTCGGGGCCGCTGCCCCGCGCCGGTTCCGCTTCGAGCTGGCCGCACATCCGGGTTCTCCCGCCCAGGCCAGACGTCTCACCCGGGCTCGGCTGACCGGCTGGTCGGTGTGCGAGGACACCTGCGACAGCGCGGCCCTCGTGGTCTCCGAGCTGGTCACCAACGCCATCGTGCACACGGCGAGCACCCACATCGTGTGCGAGCTGCACGACGGCGACGACCTGGTGCGCATAGCCGTGCGCGACGAGGGCTGCGCCCCGGGACAGCCCCATGCGGCCAGCCGGACCCGTCCCGAGGAGGAGCACGGGAGGGGATTGCTTCTCGTCGACGCCCTGTGCCACGCCTGGGGCGCGCACGAGCACGGCCCGGGACTGCTCGTCTGGGCCGAGCTGCCGCGCACGGCGGACGCCGGCGCGGACCCCGCCGGGCCGTGGAACGACCTGGACTGGGCAGAGCCCGGCCAGGACGGCACCGCGCACCTGCCGGGAGAGCACGAACCCGACGGCACCGCGCACCTCCCGGGCGGGGACGACCGCGACCACCCCCGGACGACGTCGCCCGGCAGCGAGCCCGACCGGCACCCGGCCGCTCCGTTCCGCCCCGCCCCCGGCCACCACCTCGCGGCTCCGCTCCGGGACGAGCCCCGCAACGACCTCGGCTGGGGCGCCCGCCCCAAGCGGGGCACCTCCGACGGCTCGGAGGACGACGAGGACCCCGCCCCCGAGGCGTCGCGCCGGGCACCCGGTACCCCGGAGGTCCCCGCACAGCACCGCCGCACGGAGGGGGGGCCGGTATGAGCGCACCGCACGGCGCCTCCGTGCTGAGCCTGGACACACTGGTCCGCCTCGGCCGCGGTCTGCGCACCCCGGGGCCGGTCCTGCGGCTTCCCGTACCCGAGGGCATGACGGCCCCGCTCGGCTGCGACGCGGTGGCGATGCCCGCCCCTCTCGGCCACCGGGTCATGCCCCGCCTGCCACGCGTGGGCTGCGTCTACGCCGACGGCACGCACTGGTGGTGGCTGGTGCCGGCCGACTCCGACCACGCCCTGGAGTGGCCCTCCCCCGCGCACTACGCCACGGGCGCGGTCGTCCCGGACGCCGAGCGGCTGCCCGGCCTGGTCCACCGCCCGGAGGGCACCCTGCCCTACACTCCGCCGATCCCCCTGTACCTGGCGCTGTGCCGCGTGACGGGCACGGCCCCCTCGTGGTCACGGCCGGTCAGCGCGTAGCACCGCCCGGCCCCCGGCGGCAGCGGCACCCCGCGACGCCCCGGTCCAGCCCGCCGCCCCCGTTCCCGCCACCCGCGCCGCCCCGTGCCTCACCCGGCCGGGCCGTGCGCCCGCACGCCTCCGGCGCCCCGGACTGCGCCCTGCCCGGGCACGTCCCGCCCCCGCGATAGTGACCGTTCCGTCCGCGCACGGACGGGCGCGGATGCGAGCGGACCAGGTGGGGGAGGTCGGTCGACGGTGGCGAAGAAGCGGACCGCGCCGGAGGTGTCCGAGTCGGAGCGGCTGCTGTTCGGCGGGCCGCTGCGCTACGACATGGGCTGGAACCAGCACGCCGAGGCGTTCCTCGAACTCGGCTTCCGGGCCATGGTCCGGCGGCTGCCGTCGCTGCTGGTGTCCAGCCTGGGGCTCGCCCGGCAGGCCGACCCGGGTGCCGCGCGGACCGTCCTGGCCGCCGAGGCGGGCCGGGGCGTGGCGCAGGCGGTGAGCCTGCTCGCGGTGAACAGCGTGCTGGCCCGGCTGATGGGCGGCGGCTCCCTGGAGGAGCGGCTGCACGGAGCCGTCCCGGCCCTGGTCACCGTGGCCGCCGCGATGCTGGTCGCGGCCCTGCTGCGGGCGGCCAGCACCTACGCCACCGGCCGCCTGGAGCCGAAGGTGGAGCGGGTGGCGACCGAGCGGTACCTGGAGCGGGCGGCGGCCGTGGAGCTGTCCGCGATCGAGGACCACGCCTTCCACAAGCTGCTGGACACCGCCCAGTACGGCGCCGCCTCCGCCCGGCGGATGATCTCCTACGGGACCCGCGTCATCAACGCGATGATCTCGCTGACCGCGGCGGCGGGCGTGCTGACGGTGCTGCACCCGGCCCTGCTGCCGCTGCTGATCACGATGACCCTGCCGAGTGCCTGGAGCGCGCTGACCCTCGCCCGGCGGCGCTACGAGTCCTTCCACGCCTGGGTGCAGCACGCCCGGGCGGGCCGGCTGCTCGGCGCCCTGCTCATCGAGCCGGAGGCGGCCCCCGAGATCCGGGTGCACGGGGTGGGCGGCTTCCTGCTGCGGCACTTCCGCGCGATGTCGGAGACGGCCGAGGCCGAGCAGGCCCGGCTGGCCCGGCTCGCCGCCCGGACAGGGCTGATCGCGGCGGCGTGGACCGGCGTGGCGACGGTGGCGACGTACGCCACGCTCGGCGGGCTGCTGCTGGCCGGGGCGATGGCCCTGTCCGTGGCGGGGACGGCCGTCATCGCGATCCGCACCGGCTCCCAGAGCCTCGACACCCTCGTCGTCGAGGTGAACGCGCTGCACGAGGAGGCCCTGTTCGTCGGCGACCTGCACCGGCTGTACGCGGAGGCGGCGCAGCGGGCGATCCCGGAGGGCGGCCGGGCCCTGCCGGAGGAGCCCCACGAGATCCGCTTCGAGAACGTCACGTTCCGCTACCCGGGCGACTCGGCCCGCCCCGCGCTGGACGACGTGTCGCTCACCCTGCCGCTCGGCCGGATCGTCGCCCTGGTCGGGGAGAACGGCTCGGGCAAGACGACGCTGGTGAAGCTGCTCGCGGGGCTCTACACGCCGGACCGGGGACGGATCCTGTGGGACGACGTGGACGCGGCCACCGCGGACCGGCACCGGCTGGCCGAGCGGATCGCGATGGTGGCGCAGGACTTCAAGCGGTGGCCGTTCACGGCCCGGGTGAACATCGCCCTCGGCCGCACCTCCGCCCCGGTGAGCGAGGAGCGGCTGGCCGCGTCGATCGCCGAGGCAGGGGCCGAACCGGTGGTGGCGGACCTGCCCCGGGGCCTGGACACGCTGCTGGCCCGCAACTTCAGCGGCGGTCACGAACTGTCGGGCGGCCAGTGGCAGCGCCTGGGGATCGCCCGGGCGGCCTACCGGCGCGGACGCATCCTGATCGTGGACGAGCCGACGGCGGCCCTGGACGCCCGGGCCGAGCTGGAGGTCTTCGAGCGCATCCGGGCCCTGGCCGACAGCGGCCAGACGGTCGTGCTGATCACGCACCGGCTGGCGTCCGTGCGCCACGCCGACCTGGTGCACGTCCTGGACCAGGGCCGGCTGGTGGAGTCCGGCACCCCCGACGAGCTGCTCGCGACGGGCGGCCTGTACGCCGAGCTGTACGCGCTCCAGGCGGAGCAGTTCTCCCCGTCGGCCACGGCGGTGCCGCCGGTGCGCAAGGTGCCGGCGCCCAAGGCGGGATGAGGGCGCACGTCGCGCCACGGGCAGCGAGCGCCACGGGAGCGCGCCCCGGACGGGTGAGGGCCCGTTTCGGACGAGGCGCACGCCGGGCGGGGCAAGGGCGTGCCATCAGGCGGGGCAAGGGCGTGCCGTCAGGCGAGGCGCACCTCGGCAAGGCGAAGGCGCGCGGCAGGGGAAATGCGCCCCGGTCGGGTGAGGGCGCGCCTCAGGCAGTGGCGTCGGGGGCGTCTCCCCGGCGCACGATCACCAGGAACATGTCCGTGGCCAGATCCATCACGACCTCGGCGGGCATGCCTTCCAGACGCCGCGCCTGCGCGAACTCCTCCGCAGGCCAGGAGCCTCTCGGTCCGCCGGCGGGGAAGCGCTCGAGCACCGTTCGCCCGTTCACCCTGCACCTCCATGTAGCGCTGTACTCGTAGAGTTAAACGCCAACGATGGGGTGGACGGCTCGCGAAGTGACGGTTCTGAGACGTTATCGACACGCGTTCACCGTGAAGTGTGAGGAAGTTCTCAGCCGCTTGGCTGATTTCCTCACTGCCGGTGTCAGTCGTCGTACTCGTCGTGATACCTGATGCGCGCACTTCCCGCAGGCGCCCCACTGGCCGACGCGCGTCCCTCGGGCTCCTCCCACTCCTCCTGGCGGCCGAGCGCGGTCAGGTCGAGCAGGCTGGTGGTCGAGCCGAGCCCGTCGAGGCCGCGCTCGTACGTCGAGTAGGTGTGGAAGACCCGGCCGCGGTCGCGCAGGAAGCAGCTCAGGCCGGGCCGCTCGACCAGCTCCCCCTCGTGCTCCAGGGTCACCTCGAAGTCCCGGTTGAAGTCGCTGCCGTGTGCGGAGTACCAGGGCAGCGTCCAGCCCATCCGCGCCTTGAACGGCAGGATCTTCGGGTAGGGGGCGCGGGACACGACGGCGAAGGACGTCCCGCGGGCCTTCAGATGGGCGAGGTGCCCGATCTGGTCCAGGAACGCGGAGCAGCTGCGGCAGCCCGCGTCCCACTCGGGCGCGAACATGAAGTGGTGGACGACGAGCTGGGGCCGGCCCTCGAAGAGGTCGAGCAGCGTGGCCTTGCCGTCCCCGCCCTCGAAGACGTACTCCTCCCCCACCTCCACCATGGGGAGTCTGCGCCGCTCGGCGTTGAGCGCGTCCCGCGCGCGGGTCGCGGCCTTCTCCCGAGCCAGCAGGTCTGCGCGTGCCGCGCGCCACTGCGCGCGCGAGACGATCTCCGGAAGCGACATGGGCCCTCCTGTGACAACGGTCCGTCGGAGTGCAGACCGCGTGCGGCGGCGGAACTCATCGCCGCCCGGGGAAAGGGGCGCATCCGGCCCGTTCTTGATCGTCGTGCACGAGGGCCGGGCATGCGCCGATGATGAGCTCGGCGGGACCGTCCGCTGCGGAAGGCGTCATCACGCCGACGTACGGCTGTGTCGTGGGGCGGCATGAGCCGAGCCGCGCATCCCGTCACAGCTCTGTCGCGGGGCGGGCCGGGCACGCACGCTGGGCCCACCACCCCGTCTGTCGGCTTCTGGAAGGAGCCCGGCATGCTCCTCGGCACCTGGAACCTGGAGAACCTCTACCGCCCCGGCGGCCCGTACGGCCCGCAGGACGAGGCCGCCTACGAGGCGAAGCTCGCCGCGCTCGCCGCCGTGATCACGGAACTCGACCCGGCCCTGCTCGGCGTGCAGGAGGTCGGGGACCCCGAAGCCCTCGCGGACCTCACGGGCATGCTCGGCGACGACTGGCACCTCGCCCTGTCCGCCCACGCGGACAGCCGCGGCATACGCGTCGGCTTCCTCAGCCGACTGCCGCTGACCGTACTGGCGGACACCGCCGCCTTCCCGGCGGAGCTGCGGCCCGTGCAGGTGGACGACACGGGGACCACGGTGGCGGGGGCGGGACGAGGGTTCCTGGCCGTGGAGGCCGGGCAGCCCGGGGAGTCCGGGCCCGCCGGCGGGCCGCTGCGGGTGGCGGTCTGCCACCTCAAGTCCAAGCTGCTGTCGTACCCGGACGGCCGCTTCCAGCCGCGCGACGAGGGCGAACGGGCCCGCTACGGCGCCTACGCCCTGTACCGGCGGGCGGCCGAGGCGGCGGCGCTGCGCGCCCTGGCCGACGTGCTGCTGGCCGGGGACGGGCAGGGCCGGGACGTGGCGCTCGTCGGTGACCTGAACGACGAGGTGCAGGCGGCCACGACCCAGATCCTGCTCGGCCCGCCCGGCTCGGAGATCGGCACGCCGGGCTACGACCGGCCGGACCGGGGCGACGCGGCCCGGCTGTGGAACGTGGCCCCGCTCATCCCGCCCGGGCAGCGCTACTCCCGGGTGAACTCCGGGCGCCGCGAGCTGATCGACCACGTGCTGCTGAGCCACCGCCTGGTGCGCCGGGCGACGGCGGCGGGCACCGGACTGCCGGACGAGGGCCCGCCCGGCCTCCCCTCGGTCGGCCCGGACCCGGCGGACCGCAGGGGCGTGGCGGGCTCGGACCACGCGCCGGTGTGGGTGCGGATCGGGTGAGTGCCGACGCACGGGCTCCCGGCAGGGGCCCGGTGCTACCCGGCCAGGGGGGTCCGGGGCAGTCGCAGGCCCAGCCGCGCGCCGGGCCCGGCGAGTTCCTCGACCAGCGCGGCAAGCCGCTCGATGTGCCCCTGGCCGATGCGGCCGGTGTCGTCGAGGTGGACGGCACAGGCGGTCGTGGTGTCGACGAGGCGTTCGAGCAGGTCGGCCACCTCGTCGGCGCCCTGGGTGTGCCGGGCCAGGGCGGGCAGTTCGTGCGCGGCCAGGGTGAGGGCGGAGCGGGCCTCGGCGAGGGTCCGGTAGGCCTCGCGGCGCAGGGTCCAGCGGGCGGCGCGATGGTCGGAGGCGGTGTGGGGCCCGGACGGTCCCCGGCGCCGGCCGGTGCGCGTCCCACCGGCGGGAGCGCCCGCGGGCCGGTCCGGTCCGCGGTCCCGCACGACCGGCGCGGCCGGCCCGACGCGCGGGGTCTCGGCTTCGGCGAGGACGTGGGCGAGGTAGGCGTACGCGGCGTCGGCCGCCGCCGAGAGCCGGCCGCGTACGCCTCCGCCCTTCTGCCCCGGCATGGTCAGGTGCCCGACGAGGAGCACGATCGCGCAGGCCAGCAGCGTCTCGCCGATGCGGCCGGCGGAGGCCTGCGGCTCACCGCCGACCATGACCAGGGCGAGGACGAGGACGGTGACGACGGCGGTCTGGGCGGCGAAGTGCCGCGTGGCGACGGGGATGAGCGCCCCGCTGAGGGCGACCAGCGCGATGAGCCCCTCGGGGCGGGGCAGGACGGCGGCGAGCCCGGCGAAGAGCAGAGCGCCGAGGACGGTGCCGGCGGCCCGGTTGAGCACCCGTGAGGCCAGCGGCCCGAGGTCGGGCTTGACAAGGAAGACGGCCGTGGCGGGCAGCCAGTACCAGTGGTCGTGCTGCCCGTACCACTGGGCCCGGTGCAGGGCCTGGGCGAGTGCCGCTGCGGCCCCGAAGCTCAGGGCGACGCGCAGCCCGTACTCCCGCCCCGCGCTGCCGAGGGCGGCGCGCAGGCGGACTCGGGCGATCCGGGGACGGGTGTGCAGGGCGCCGCCGCGGCCCCGGTCGAAGACCTCGGCGGCGTGCAGCAGGGCGTCGTCGAGGGCGCGCAGGGCGGGCGCCGACCGGGCGGGGGCGGGCAGCGGCCCGGTGTGGGCGCTGCCGCGGACGGCGGCGGCGAGTCGCCGGGGGCCTTCACCGGCCCGCCCGGTGACGGGTTCACCGGCCCAGGCGAGGGCGGTGGCGGCCTCGGCGAGGGGCAGGGCGGCGGCGTACTGGGCGTGCAGTCGGCGCTCGGCCGAGGAGGACGCGTACCGGCGCAGCCGGGGCCCGGACAGGGCGTCCTGCGCGTGGTCGAGGGCGGCGGTGAGCGCGGCGCGCCGGCGGATGGCGTCCGCTCCTCCGGCGGCGTCGAGGAGTCCGGCGACGGCGTCGTAGACCCCGGCGACGGCCTCGCGCTCGCCGTCGAAGCGGAAGTCGCCGCCGAGGGAGCCGGGCGTGGGCAGGGCGAGCCGCAGCGCGAGCAGCCAGCCGGCCCCGGCGAGGAAGGCGAGCGCACGCTCCCAGCCGGGTTCGGGCAGGGGCATCCCGGCCCCCACCGCCGCGCCGACGAGCAGCTGGGTGCCGGTGGCGGAGGCGACGGGTCCGACGGCGCTGATCGCGCCGGCGACCAGACCCACGAGCGTGAGGATCACGGTCAGCACGACCGCGCCGGCGCCCTGCCCGGCATACGTCCCGACGACCAGCCCCGCGGCACCGCCCAGGGCGGGCACCCCGAGCCGGGTGACGGAGGCCCGCCGGCTGCCGGGCCGGTCGTTGATCCCGGCGAGCATGGCGGCGATGGCGGCCACGACACCCAGCGACGTGCGCCCGGCTTCCACGGCCACCAGCAGCAGCGGACCGGCCGACAGGGCCCCGCGGGTCACCGCGCTCCAGGGCACGGGCCCCCGCTGGGCGCGCAGCGCGTGTGCGAGCCAGGGCGGAAGGTGCGGGGCGGTGCGGCGGGACACGGGGCTCCTGTCGTCTCACAGAGGCGGGGACGAGCCTTCGGGCGACGGCGACCGGGGCGGGGTGGGGAGATCCACGGTAGGCCGGGTTCCTCGCCAGGAGGTTTCCGGAACGTGTCGGAGGCCGGCGAGGTGCGGGTTCTTTATGAACGCAACCTCAGACGCGGGCCGCCGCCAGGGCCCGGGTGAGCAGCGCCTCCACCTCGGTGAGAGTCCGGGCGAGGTCGTCGGGCCGGACGGTCAGCTGCCCGACGCACGCGTCGACCTCCTCCAGTCCCGCCCGCGCCACCAGGCCCTTCTCGTTCGTCACCCACTCCCCCCGGGCCGCCAGCACCGCGTGGGCCGTCTGCGTGGTGGCCAGGGCGATCGCGCCGGCGACCTGGGTGGCCGCGCCCTTCGGGGCGTGCCCTGCCCTGGCGTAGGCGAGGGTGGCCGCGGCCATGCCGTGCCAGCGCGGTGGAGCGCTCTCGCGCAGGGCCCGGGGGTAGGCCGCGGGGCGGGTCAGGTCGCCGCGCAGGACCTTGTTGATCGCGAGTTCGGCGACCAGGAGATAGGTGGGGATGCCCGCGAGGTGGAACATCAGGGGCTCGATCCGGAAGCGGCCCGCCGCCGCCTCGGCGCACTCGCGTTCGACGACGTCGAGGTCGCGGTAGTGGACGTCCACCCTCCGGCCCGCGACGGTGAGCCAGGCGCCGCCGTTGAAGACGCCTCCGCCCCACGCCCCGATCTCGGAGACCTCGCCCTCCCAGCCCACGGCGCGCAGCTCGGCCGGGTCGAACGCGCCGCGGTAGTAGACGGCCAGGTCCCAGTCGCTGTCGGGACGTGCGGCGCCCTGCGCGCGGGAGCCGCCCAGGGCGACGGCCCGGACGCCGGGCAGGGCGGCGAGACGGTCCGCCGTGGTGTCGAGGAAGGTCTGGTCCGAAACGGTGGGCACGCCGGCTCGCTCCTCGGCAGAACACTCGGGGTCCGGGACAGGGGCAGAGTAGGGAGGACGCCCTGCCTGCGTGAAGTGAAATACGGGTGCGCCCGGGGGCGGGGCCGCGCATGATCGGCGGGTTGCCCAGTCGCCGCACAGATCGGAGATTCCCGTGATCCGCCGCGTCACCGTCCCGAGCCTGTTCCCGCCGCCCGCCTACTCGCACGCGTCCGTCGTCGAGGCCGGCACACGGCTGGCGTTCCTCGCCGGGTCCGTGCCCCTGGACGCGCAGGGCGACCTCGTCGGCCCGGGGGATCCGGTCCGGCAGGCCGAGCAGGTCATCGCCAATCTGCGGGAGCAGCTGGATGCCGTGGGCAGCGATCCGGCCCACGTCGTGACGACCGACGTGTACGTGGTGAGCGCCGACCCGGCCGTGCTGTCCGCCGTGTGGGCCGTGGTCGAGGCGTCGGGGCTCAGCGCCGGTCCCCACGCGTCGACGCTGATCGGCGTGGCGTGCCTCGGGTACACCGGGCAGCTGGTCGAGATCACGGCGACGGCCGTCGTTCCCGACCAGGGGCTGTCGTTCGGATCTTGACGCAGGGCTCAGGAGCGTTTCGCCGGCCCGGGTGTCCCCGGCTCAGCCGTCACCGGCAGGCCCGCCGCCCGCGCCGCCGTGCGCAGCACGTCCCGCAGCATCGCCGGGGTGAGACGGCCGGTGAAGGTGTTGCGCTGGCTCACGTGGTAGCAGCCGAAGAGTTCCAGCCCGTCCAGGCGGACCCGCTCCCCGTGGCTGAACGCCGGCCGCGGCCTCGGCACCGGCCAGCCCGCCTCGGTGAACGCGGGCAGCGCGGCCTGCCAGCCGAAGGCGCCGAGCACGACCGCGGCCCGCAGGGTCGGTCGCAGCAGGCGCAGCTCCTGCACGAGCCAGGGGCGGCACGTGTCCCGCTCCTCCGGGGTGGGCTTGTTGGCGGGCGGGGCGCAGTGCACCGGTGCGGTCACGCGCACCCCGTACAGCTCCAGCCCGTCGTGGGCGTGCACGGCGGTCGGCTGCGAGGCGAGTCCGACGTCGTGCAGCGCCTCGTACAGGACGTCTCCCGAGCGGTCGCCCGTGAACATCCGTCCGGTGCGGTTCCCGCCGTGCGCCGCCGGGGCGAGACCCACGATCAGCAGCCGCGCGTCGGCCGGCCCGAACCCGGGCACCGGCCGCCCCCAGTACGTCCAGTCGGCGAAGGCCGCTCGCTTCACCCGGGCCGTCTCCTCGCGCCAGGAGACCAGCCGCGGACACGCCCGGCACTCCGCGATGCGCCGGTCGAGAACGGGAAGGCCGCTGGTGTCCATCACTCCACCGTAGGACGAGGCAGGGGCCGGGGACCTTCGGGGGCGTGATCTTCGGCGCGGCGGTCCCGGAGGAGGTACCCCCTCAGCCTGCGGCCGTCGCCCGTACGGCTCGGTCGTCGGTTCGGGAAGTGCCCGCCTCAGCCGACGGCCGCTGCTCCCGCGGCCCGTTCGTCCGCTCGCCGCAGCCACAGCAGCGCGCCCGCGGACAGTACGGCGCCGGTCAGCAGCCACGGCAGCGGCCCGGGCCGCATCCACCCCACGGCCAGCCCGGTGAGCGCGCCGACCAGTTGCTGGGCCAGGGACTGGACGGACAGGGCGGTGGCACGGCCCGCGCTGGAGACGCGGCGGTGCAGCAGCTCGTTCTCGTTCGGGGACGCGGCCCCGAGGCCGAGGTAGACCAGGCAGAACCCGGCGACCGCGGCAGCCGTGGCCATGGGGTGGACGGAGTTCGCGGAGATCCCGAGCAGGAGCAGTCCGGCCGCCCCGGCGCCGAAGCCGGCCAGCACGGCCCGCTCACCGCTGCCCGCGACGCGCGCGGTGAACGGCGCCAGATGGCTTCCGGCACCGCTGCACAGGAAGCCGGCGCAGGACAGCGCGGCGTAGGCCATCGCCCCGGAGCCCGGCGTCCCGGTCACCTCGGCCGTACGCCCGGGCACGAGCAGTTCGATCGCGGCCAGGGCGCTGCCGGCGGCCGCGGCGCTGAGCAGCACGCGGCGGACGAGTGCGTCCCGCCCGCCGAGCCGCAGTCCGTCCAGGACGGTGGCCGGGACCCCGCGCACCACGGAACGCACGGTGGCCGGCGGCCGCGGGGGCTCCCGCAGGACGGCGAGGACGTAGCAGACGAAGAGGATCCGCACCACGGCGCCGAGCAGCAGGGGGACGGCCAGGGGCAGCACCACCCCGCCGGTCGCCGCGCTCAGCCGGGCTCCGAGGCCGGGCCCGAGACCGAGCAGCCAGGGCAGCGCGCCGCCGAGCAGGATGCCGGCCGCGAGCGCGGCGGAGGTGGCGGAGCCGCCCCGGGCCAGCCCGGTGCGCACCTCGGTGTCCGGCCCGGAACACTCGTGCACGGTGTCGACGTACCAGGCCTCCGCCGTGCCGCTGGACAGCGCCCGGGCCGCACCCATGAGCACCATGCCGGCGGTGAGCACCCAGGCCGTGGCACCGAGCCCGAGCAGGACGCAGGCCACCGCGTTCAGCACGCCGGCCACGGCGAGCACCGGCCTGCGTCCCAGGACGTCGGACAGCCCGCCCGTGGGCAGCTCCAGCACCGCCACGGTCAGTGAGTGGACCGCGAACAGCCCCGCGATCGCGCCCAGGGACATCCCGCGCTCGCTGAACAGCAGCACCATCGAGGCCATGCCCAGGCCGGGCGGCAGCCAGAGCAGCGCGCAGAGGATGACGTACCGACGCCGAGCGGTCTGCGCCCCCAGTGCCCGGGAGGGGCCGGACAGGCCGGTGGAGCCGGCGACGGGCTCTCTCATGAGAGAGCCCCGTCCTCGGTGCTCGGGGTACCTGCGGCGCTTGCCCCACCTGCGGTGCTTGCCGTACTCGCGGTGCTCGCGGGACGTGCCTGTCCCCCGGCGTCTTCCGCCGCCCCGCTGCCGTCCTGCTCGTACCGGGCGACCGGCAGAGCCGCGGTGAGGAGCACGACCCGCTCCGCGTCCGGGTCGTCCGCGTCGCGCGCCGTCAGTTCCTCCAGCTTCGCCGCGACGGTGGCCCAGAGCTCGGAGACCGACCCGGGCGTCAGCCGGGGCATGAGGTCGCTGATGCCGGAGGGCTCGACCCACTCCGGGTCCAGCCGCCCGGCGGCCATGTCCGACTCGTGCTGGGCGAGGGACGCCTCCAGGTGCTCGATCTGCTTCCGCCGCGCCAGGCTGACGAACGCGCGCCCCGCCGAGGACGACTCCATCGACTCGTTGCTCCACGACGTCACCGTGTGCAGCGCCCGCCAGCGCCGCTCCCGCCCGTCCCGGTGCTCGGCCTCGGCGATGAACCGGTACTTCGCCAGCACCCGCAGGTGGTAACTGGCCGACGCGGACGACTCCCCCGTCCGCGCCGCCAGTTCACTCGCCGTCGCGGGCCCGTCCTGGCGGAGCAGCCCTAGCAGCCGGATCCGCAGCGGGTGCGTCAGGGCCTTCAGGGCGGCGGTGTCGTGCTCCGGGTCGAGTACGCGCTTGTGCTGGTCGCTCTCCATGCCGGGAGGTTAGGCGGAGCCGGGCACTTGGCAAAAGACTTTTTGCAAAAGTTCTTTTGGGTTAGGCGACCGGACCCCGAAATCCCCGTTCGGTCGGGCCACCGGGAGGGCTAAGGTCGGAGGCATGGCTTCACGAGGTCCGGAGTACGGCAGCACGGGCGCGACGGCCGACGCGGCGTCCGGGGACGACACGCCTGTGCGCAGGGCGCCCGACGGCGCGCCCTCCCCGCACTCTTCCCCCGCGGACCCCTCCACGGACGCACCCGCCGGTACGTCCGCCGACGAACCGGCCGCCGGCACCGCGCCCACGGAGGCCACCGACGGGTCCGCGGCCGACCGGGCCCGGGCCGGAGACGGGGCCCTCGACCCCAAGGTCGCCGCGGCCATCGCCGCCGCCGAGGCCGCCGGTCCGCAGAGCGGCCAGACCGTCCGCGTCGACAGCTGGATCTGGTCCGTACGCCTGGTCAAGACCCGCTCCATGGGCGCCACCGCGTGCCGGGGCGGCCACGTCCGCGTCAACGGCGAGCGCGTGAAGCCCGCCCATGCCGTGCGCATCGGTGACGAGGTGCGTCTGCGCCAGGAGGGCCGGGAACGGGTCGTCGTCGTCACCCGGCTGATCCGCAAGCGCGTCGGCGCTCCCGTGGCCGTCCAGTGCTACGTCGACAACTCCCCTCCGCCCCCGCCCCGCGAAGCCGTCGCCCCCGCCGGCATCCGCGATCGCGGCGCGGGCCGCCCGACCAAGCGCGACCGCCGCGAGCTGGAACGCCTGCGCGGGCTCCCTGGTTTCGGCAGCGCTGCTTCGGCTGCCGGCTTGGGCAGCGGCTCGCGCCCGGGCCCTGCCACGGGACAGGGGCAGAGGCAGGGACAGGGCCAGAGCACCAGCAGAGGCAGGGGCAAGTCCAAGCCCTGACCCACCACCCGAGGCCCCCACGAACCGGGCGCCCCTCCGGGCCGCTACCGGCCCGGCAGTGAGCACCGCCGGCACCGCCCCGAGCCGGACCGCCCGCAGCCGGACCGCCCCGGGTCGGCCCCCCGCACCTCTCACGCACGCACCCGCAGCAGCCGCAGCAGCTCCGCGTTGTGCCGGCGCCGCGCCCAGGCGATGAGGGCGAGCGGCAGGAGGAGGATCAGCGGCGTCGCCGCGTGCTCCCCGTCGAACGCGGTCATCTGGACCACGAACGCGCCCACCATCAAGGCACCCAGCGCCATCGCCGCCACCGACTGGAGCACGGGTATCAGGAGGGCGATCGCGCCGGCCAGTTCGAGCGCACCGATCGTGTACATCCCGGCGCTGCCCCAGCCCAGTCGGTCGAAGGACTCGGTGGCCGAGGCGTGCCCGATCAGCTTGGGCAGGGCACTGGCGACCGCGTAGAAGAGGGCGAGCAGGATCTGCAGGCCGCGCAGGGCGATGCGCGCACGCCGCCCGCGCGCGGTCGGCGCCTCGGCGAGGACGACGCCGGCCCGGGCGGAGGGTGCGGTGGCCGTGGTGGGAGCGGTGGTCTCGGACATGGGGGTCTCCTCGGAAAGCGATGCGTCGGTGTCGCAGGGAGAGACCGCGCGCTCCTCGGAAACTCATCGCCGCCCGGCGGACGAGGACCCCGCCGCCACCGCCCTCAGGAACCCGGTCCCGGGCGCGTCTCCCCGTCCGGCCCACCTGTGCGGGTCCGCCGCGCCGGAGCGACCGGTACCGCGCGCACCCATATGCGGTCCTCCGTCACATAGCGGTCCACGCGCAGCCCCGCCTCCCCCAGCGCCGCCTCGAACTGCTCTGTGCTCAAGGGCCGCGACCGGAACGTCTGCGTCCACACCGCGTCGGGAAACTCGTACTCCGCGCGCACCGAGTGCACCCCGTCGCCGACCGGCTCCGACGAGACGACCCGTACGGTGAAGCCGCCGGG
The DNA here is from genome assembly GCF_042878735.1 of Streptomyces sp. NPDC003456. Lineage (NCBI taxonomy): Bacteria > Bacillati > Actinomycetota > Actinomycetes > Kitasatosporales > Streptomycetaceae > Streptomyces > Streptomyces sp. NPDC003456. The sequence continues at coordinate 1,100,160 of NZ_JBIAOK010000003.1, read as the reverse complement.
ATCCACGCGCTCGCGCGGCACGTTCGCGTGGTAGTCCTCGCCTTCGCGCTGGATCAGCACGCAGCCGCCCTCGGCCACATGACGCACGCAGGTGCGCAGCAGGCCCCGGCGCACCTCGGCGTCGCCCGCGTGCACGAGGAACGACGCGAGCAGCACGGCGTCGAACGTCTCACCGAGGTCGAGTTCCTCGATCGGGCTGCGTATCGTGCGGGCCCCGCGCACGCGCTCCAGCATCTCGGCCGACTCGTCCACCGCCGTCACCGCGAAGCCGCGCTCCAGCAAGGCGTGGGTCATCCGGCCGACCCCGCTGCCCAGCTCCAGAACGCGGGCGCCTGCGGGCACCGCGGCGGCGATGATCTCCGGCTCGTCCCCGACGGGCAGCCGTGTGTAGAACTCCACCGAGCAACCGTCCGGGGTGATCGCTCCGGGACCCGTCCCTTCGTATCCCTCACGCATTTTCTGCTTCATGCCCGTCCAACGGGCCGTCCCCGCACGCCCGTTCCCCCGTTCACCCGGTTCACCCGACCGAGTGACGGACGGTTCTCCGGGTTCGGGCAGGGCTCGGTCTCCCCTGTTGGTCAGCGCCCGCGGCGCGGAGTACGTTGCAGGCAGGAGTGGTGATCGCGATGCGTACAGGCAGTGAACCGAGAACCGCGCGCAGTGCCCTGCGGGCGCGTTTCTGGCTGAGCGTGTGGGGACTGGTCTGGGCGCTGTTCGGCACGGTGGCGTTCGCGCTCGTGGGCCGGACCGGCTGGGCCGTCGCGTGCGGAGCGCTGCTGCTGATCGTGACGATCGACCTGGCCGTCGTCCTCAGGCACATCCGTCAGGGCCCCCACTACCAGCCGGGCCCCGGCATCCCGCCGTACGAGCCTCCGCACCAGCCGCCGGACGACCGCCGCTGACGCGATGGCCTCCGACCGGGCCACGGAGCGCAGCCCGTTCGACGCCCCGAGGCGGCGCGGGGCACGGGCCGACCGCCCGGACGGGACACGCGCCGAGCGCTACGAGTCGAAGTGGGCCGCCTTGAGGAACTCCGGGTTGGGGTCCAGCGCGGCCGCCAGGCGGAAGTGGCGCTTGGCCTGCTCGGGACGGTTCTGCCGCTCGTAGGTGCGCGCCAGGGCGAAGTGCGCGAACGCGTTGTCCGGCTCCCGCTCCAGGACGATCTGGAACTCCAGTTCCGCGGGCCGGAGCTGCGCCGCGGCGAAGAAGGCACGGGCACGCAGCAGCCGTGCGGCGGTGTTCTCGGGGTGCGCGGCGATGACTCCGTCGAGCAGCTTCACCGCGCCCCGCGGGTCCCGGGCCGCCAGGAGATGCTCGGCGGCACGGAAGTCGATGACGTGGGTCTCCGGGGTACGTCCGGCGGAACCGCTGGTCTCGGGCACGGCACAGTCCTTCCCTCACTGGAGCACTTCAACGCCCCGCACGACTGCCGCTATTCCACGCGTGGCCGCTGCGGCTGGTCCGCGCGAGGCTGCATCGGTCCGCATTCGGCTGCCGTTGTTCCGCGCTCAGCCGCAGCCCGTCCGCACTCAGCCGCTACCGGCCCCCGATCAGCCGCTGCCGACCCGCGCTCAGCCGCCGCCGGCCCCCGCTCGGCCGCTACCGGCATCAGCCGCTGCCGGCCCCCGCTCGGCCGCTACTGGTCCGCGCTCGGCTGCCGCTGTTCCGCGCGGGACGCCCCGGACCTGCGCACCAGCTCGGACCACACCTCACGGACGCGCTGCTCCAGCTCCGCCAGCGGGACGTCGTTGTCGATCACGATGTCCGCGATCGCGCGGCGCTCCTCGCGCGTGGCCTGGGCGGCCATCCGCGCGCGAGCGTCCTCCTCGGTCATCCCGCGCAACCGGACGAGCCGGTCGAGCTGCGTGTCGGCGGAGGCGTCGACGACGATCACCAGGTCGTACAGCGGGGCCAGGCCGTTCTCCGTGAGGAGCGGGACGTCGTGCAGGACGACCGCGTCCTCGGCGGCGGCCTCCTCCAGTTCCCGGGACCGCTCGCCCACCAGCGGGTGCACGATGGCGTTGAGGGTGGCCAGCTCGGCGGCGTCCGCGAAGACGATCGAGCCCAGCTTGGGGCGGTCCAGGCCGCCGTCCTCGGTGAGGATCTCCTCGCCGAAAGCGTCCACGACCGCCGCGAGGCCGGGTGTTCCCGGCGCGACGACCTCCCGCGCGATGCGGTCCGCGTCGATCAGCACGGCCCCGCACTCCACGAGCAGCCGCGACACCTCGCTCTTGCCGGCGCCGATACCGCCGGTCAGGCCCACCTTCAGCATGAGCCGCAGCCTAGACGCTCCGGCGGGGCCGCCGTGGAGAAGGGTGCCCGAAGGGGTGCCGTGGAGAAGGGCGCCCTGCTTCACTCGCGGTCGCCGCCCGCACCCCTCCCCGACGGAGCTCTGTCAGTCCTCGCTTCGACAATGGCCTCGACGATGTCAGTCCTCCCCTTGACGCTGCCGGTTCTCGTCGGCGCCGTCAGTTCTCGCCTTCGCGTTCCGCCAGGAACTGCTCGAACTCGCGGCCGATCTCGTCCGCCGACGGGATGTCCACCGGTTCGGCGAGCATGTTGCCGCGGGTCTCGGCACCGGCGACCGCGTCGTACTGGTGCTCCAGCCCTTCGACGAGCGCCGTGAGGTCCTCGTCCCCCTCGCGGATCTGCCGGTCGATCTCCGTCTGGGTGCGGTGGGCGTCCGAGCGCAGGGCGTGGGCGATGCCGGGCAGGACCAGTCCGGTCGCCGCGGTGATGGCCTCCAGGACCGTGAGGGCCGCGTCCGGGTACGGGGAGCGGGCGATGTAGTGCGGGACGTGGGCGGCGACGCCCAGGACGTCGTGGCCGGCCTGGAGGAGCCGGTACTCGACGAGGGACTCGGCGCTGCCGGGCACCTGCGCCTCCTCGAACGGGCTGCGGTGGCCCGGGACGAGGTCGGTGCGGTTGCCGTGCGGGGTGAGGCCGACCGGCCGGGTGTGCGGGACGCCCATGGGGATGCCGTGGAAGTTCACGGACAGGCGGACACCGAGCCGCTCCACGATCTGGCGCACGGCGGCGGCGAAGCGCTCCCACTCCACGTCCGGCTCGGGCCCGGACAGCAGCAGGAAGGGCGCGCCGGTGGCGTCCTGCACGAGCCGCACCTCGATGGCGGGGTCCTCGTAGTCGCTCCAGCGGTCGCGCTTGAAGGTCAGCAGCGGGCGGCGGGCACGGTAGTCCACGAGCCGGTCGTGGTCGAAGCGGGCCACGACCTGGTTGGGCAGCGAGTCGAGCAGGCGGTCGACGATCTGGTCGCCCGTCTCGCCGGCGTCGATGTATCCGTCGAAGTGGTAGAGCATGACAAGTCCGGCCGACTCCTGGGCGAGCGCCATGTCGACGACGGCCAGGCCCTTCGGCTCCCATGCGTACAAATCCTGCGGATCAAGCACAGTGACCGTTCCTCCTCGTGTTCACCTGTCCACAACGCCGTTGCGGGCAGGGGCATTCCCGCCGGAGGAGATTCATGATCTTCGGGATACGCCGAAGGCCCGCACCCTGGGGGTGCGGGCCTCCGGTCAGGAGCTAGTGCTCAGCGGGCGTTCAGCTCTGCCCACCGGCCAGCTTCTCGCGAAGCGCGGCGAGCGCCTCGTCCGAGGCCAGCGCGCCGGAGTTGTCCGGGCCCTCGGAGGAGTACGAACCGCCACCGGACGCGGCCGGAGCGGCGGCCTCGCCACCCTCGGCAGCGGCCTTCTCGTCCGCCTCGCGGGACTTGATGACCTGCGCCTGGTGCTGCTCGAAGCGCTGCTGCGCCTCGGCGTACTGGCGCTCCCACTCCTCGCGCTGCTTCTCGTAGCCCTCGAGCCAGTCGTTGGTCTCGGGGTCGAAGCCCTCGGGGTAGATGTAGTTGCCCTGGTCGTCGTAGGACGCGGCCATGCCGTACAGGGTCGGGTCGAACTCGACCGCCGACGGGTCGGCACCGAAGGACTCGTTGGCCTGCTTCAGCGAGAGGCTGATGCGACGGCGCTCGAGGTCGATGTCGATGACCTTGACGAAGATCTCGTCGTTGACCTGGACGACCTGCTCCGGGATCTCCACGTGGCGCTCGGCCAGCTCGGAGATGTGGACCAGACCCTCGATGCCCTCGTCCACGCGGACGAACGCACCGAACGGAACCAGCTTCGTGACCTTGCCGGGCACGACCTGGCCGATCTGGTGGGTGCGGGCGAACTGCTGCCACGGGTCTTCCTGGGTCGCCTTCAGCGACAGGGAGACACGCTCGCGGTCCATGTCGACGTCGAGGACCTCGACGGTGACCTCCTGGCCGACCTCGACAACCTCGGACGGGTGGTCGATGTGCTTCCAGGACAGCTCGGAGACGTGGACCAGACCGTCGACGCCACCCAGGTCCACGAAGGCACCGAAGTTGACGATCGAGGAGACGACGCCGGAACGGACCTGACCCTTCTGGAGGGTCGTGAGGAACGTCTGGCGGACCTCGGACTGGGTCTGCTCCAGCCAGGCACGGCGGGACAGGACCACGTTGTTGCGGTTCTTGTCCAGCTCGATGATCTTGGCCTCGAGCTCCTTGCCCACGTAGGGCTGGAGGTCGCGGACGCGGCGCATCTCGACCAGGGAGGCCGGGAGGAAGCCACGGAGGCCGATGTCGAGGATGAGACCACCCTTGACGACCTCGATGACGGTACCGGTGACGATCCCGTCCTCTTCCTTGATCTTCTCGATGGTGCCCCAGGCACGCTCGTACTGGGCGCGCTTCTTCGAGAGGATCAGGCGGCCTTCCTTGTCCTCCTTCTGAAGGACGAGGGCCTCGATCTCGTCACCGACGGCGACGACCTCGTTCGGGTCGACGTCGTGCTTGATCGAGAGCTCGCGGCTCGGGATCACACCTTCGGTCTTGTAACCGATGTCGAGCAGGACCTCGTCCCGGTCGACCTTCACGATGACGCCGTCGACGATGTCGCCGTCGTTGAAGTACTTGATCGTCTCGTCGATCGCGGCGAGGAAGGCTTCCTCGTTACCGATGTCGTTGACCGCTACCTGCGGGGTGGTGGCGGTGGTCTCGGTGCTGCTCGTCATGTGGGAAAGGGCTCCGGTACGGACATTGAAGTCGTAGGTACTGCTACGCCGGGAGCCCGTTTCGCTCTGCAGAAGCCGGACAGCCAAGGAAGCGCCCCGCAAGAACGGTGGCGCCTCGACAACCGAGGGGACATACATACAGATGCGAGCGCAGCCTGCTACGTCTGAGGTGCGCAGGCCCGCAGCGCAACTTGTAGCATACGGGGGCAGCCGGGCAGGGTCAATGCGCGAAGCCGCCCACCCGGGGCGGAACGGCGCATACCCGGCACGATTCGTGTCGTCCGAGGCCACGCAGGGGCGCACGACGCCCCCTTTGTGACGTCGCCGGGACCGGCTGGACGGAAGAGTACGACGAGGGAGCCGATCATCCAAGAGCCCGAAGCGCCCGAACCCGAGGCCACCCGCCGCTCCGCCGGGGCCACGGAGAGCTCCCGCGCCAATCGTGGCTGGTGGGACCGGAACGCGGACGAGTACCAGACCGAGCACGGCACCTTCCTCGGCGACGACCGCTTCGTCTGGGGCCCCGAGGGACTGGACGAGGTCGAGGCCGAGCTGCTCGGCCCGCCGGAGGAGCTGAAGGGCCGCGACGTCCTGGAGATCGGCGCCGGCGCCGCCCAGTGCGCGCGCTGGCTGGCCGCCCAGGGAGCGCGTCCGGTCGCCCTGGACATCTCCCACCGGCAGCTGCAGCACGCGCTGCGCATCGGCGGCTCCTTCCCCCTGGTGTGCGCCGACGCCGGCGCCCTGCCCTTCGCGGACGGCTCCTTCGACCTGGCCTGCTCGGCGTACGGGGCGCTGCCCTTCGTCGCCGACCCGCGCCAGGTGCTGCGGGAGGTGCGCCGGGTGCTGCGCCCGGGGGGCCGTCTCGTCTTCTCGGTGACGCACCCGATCCGCTGGGCCTTCCCGGACGAGCCGGGACCCGAGGGCCTGACCGTCTCGGCGTCCTACTTCGACCGAACGCCCTACGTCGAGCAGGACGAGGAGGGCCGGGCCGTCTACGTGGAGCACCACCGCACCCTCGGCGACCGCGTCCGGGACGTCGTGGCGTCGGGCTTCCGCCTGGTCGACCTCGTGGAGCCGGAGTGGCCGGCCTGGAACACCTCCGAGTGGGGCGGCTGGTCCCCGCTGCGCGGCAACCTGATCCCCGGCACGGCCGTCTTCGTCTGCGAGCGCGGCTGACCCCGCGCGCGGGCACGGGCCGGCGCACCCGCGCGTGCCAGGCGCCGCGCCCGGCGTACGACACTGAGGGCGTGATCCGTTACGACGCCCTGGACGCCCTGCCCGTACGCGGTGCCCTGCCCGCGCTGGACGACGCGCTGGAGGGGCACGGCACCGCCGTGCTCGTCGCGCCGCCCGGCACCGGCAAGACCACCCTGGTGCCGCTCGTGCTGGCCGGGCTGGTCGGCGGCGGGGCGCGGCGGCGGGTCGTGGTGGCCGAACCGCGGCGGATCGCGGCCCGGGCGGCGGCGCGGCGGATGGCGTGGCTGCTGGGCGAGAGGACCGGCGAGAGCGTCGGCTACACCGTGCGCGGGGAGCGGGTCGTCGGGCGGCACACGCGCGTGGAGGTCGTCACGACCGGCGTGCTGGTGCAGCGGCTGCAGCGCGACCAGGAGCTGGCCGGGGCCGATGTCGTGGTCCTCGACGAGTGCCACGAGCGGCACCTGGACGCGGACACGGCGGCGGCGTTCCTGTGGGACGTGCGCCAGACGCTGCGTCCGGAGCTGCGGCTGGTCGCCGCCTCGGCGACGACCGACGCGCAGGGCTGGGCGGCGCTGCTGGGCGGGGCCCCGGTGGTCCGGGCCCGGGGTGCCGCGCATCCGGTGGAGGTGGTGTGGGCGCCGCCGGCGCGTCCGGTCCGGCCGCCGCACGGGATGCGGGTCGACCCGGCGCTCCTCGCGCACGTGGCGTCCGTGGTGCGGCGCGCGCTGGCCGAACGCGAGGGGGACGTCCTGTGCTTCCTGCCCGGCGTCGGCGAGATCGCCCGGGTCGCCGCGCAGCTCGGCGCCCTCGACGGGGTGGACGTGCTCCAGGTGCACGGGCGGGCTCCGGCGGCGGTGCAGGACGCGGTGCTGCAGCCCGGGGAGCGCCGGCGCGTGGTGCTGGCGACGTCCGTCGCCGAGTCGTCGCTGACGGTGCCGGGCGTGCGGGTCGTGGTGGACGCGGGCCTCGCGCGCGAGCCGCGGGTCGACCACGCACGCGGGCTGAGCGCGCTGGCCACGGTACGGGCCTCGCAGGCGGCCGGGCGGCAGCGGGCGGGCCGGGCCGGCCGTGAGGCGCCCGGGACGGTGTACCGCTGCTGGGCGGAGGCCGAGGACGCGCGCCTGCCGCGCTTCCCCGCTCCGGAGATCAAGGTGGCCGACCTGACGGCGTTCGCCTTGCAGGTGGCGTGCTGGGGGGATCCGGACGCCTCCGGGCTGGCGCTGCTGGATCCGCCGCCTTCCGGGGCCATGGCGGCGGCACGGGAGGTGCTGGAGGCCATGGGGGCCGTCGATCCGGCGGGGCGTGCCACCGAGCGGGGCGCCGCCCTGGCCGGGCTGGGGCTCCATCCCCGGCTGGGCAGGGCGCTGCTGGACTCCGTGCCGCTCGTGGGGGCCGAGCGGGCCGCGGAGGTGGTCGCGCTGCTCAGCGAGGAGGCTCCGCGGGAGTACGGGGACGACCTGGCGGGCGCGCTGCGCCGGGCCCGGCGCGGGGGTGACGCCTACTCCTCGCGGTGGCGCAGTGAGGTGCGGCGGCTGCGGGCCGCCGGCTCGGGGCTGTCCGGGTCACCGGCGGCCGGGTCGTGGCGAGACCTGCCGGAGGACCGGCAGGTCGGCGTCGTGGCCGCCCTCGCCTTCCCGGAGCGGGTCGCCCGGGCCGACGGCGGGTCGTACCTCATGGTCTCCGGCACCCGCGCCGAAGCCGGTGAGGCGAGCGCCCTGCGCGGGGTCCCGTGGATCGCCGTCGCCGTCGCCGACCGCCCCGTGGGGAAGGGACACGCGCGCGTGCAGCTCGGTGCCGTCGTCGACGAGGAGACGGCCCGGCTCGCGGCGGGCGCGCTGCACCGGGAACGGGAGGAGGTGCGCTGGGACGGCGGGGACGTCGTCGCGCGGCGGGTGGAGCGGCTCGGGGCGGTGGAACTGGCGGTGCGGGCGCTGAAGGACGCCGACCCCGCGCTGGTGCGCGCGGCACTTCTCGACGGGCTGCGGCGGGAGGGGCTGGGGCTGCTGCGGTGGCCGGCGGAGGCGGTCGTCCTGCGGCAGCGGCTGGCGTTCCTGCGGCTGCGGCTCGGGGAGCCCTGGCCGGACGTGTCGGACGAGGCGCTGCACGCGCGCGTGGACGAGTGGCTGGAGCCGGAGCTGAGCCGGGCGCGGCGCCGTGCGGATCTGGCGCGGATCGACGCCGGGGAGGCGCTCACCCGGCTGCTGCCGTGGGCCTCCGGGGATGCCGGGCGGCTCGACGAGCTGGCCCCGGAGCGGATGACCGTGCCCAGCGGGTCGAGGGTCCGGATCGACTACGCGCGGCCGGAGCAACCGGTGCTGGCGGTGAAGCTGCAGGAGATGTTCGGGCTGCAGGAGTCGCCGCGGGTCGCCGGGGTGCCGCTGCTGGTGCACCTGCTGTCCCCGGCGGGGCGCCCGGCGGCCGTGACCGCCGACCTGGCCTCCTTCTGGCGGGACGGATACCAGGGGGTGCGGGCGGAGCTGCGCGGGCGGTATCCGAAGCATCCGTGGCCCGAGGACCCGGCCGCGGCGGAGCCGACCCGGCACACCAACGCACGGCTCAGGCGCTGAAGCGGGCCCGCGACCGCACACGGCGAGAGGCGTGCCGCGCGACGGGACGCGGACGACGACGCCCCTCCCGGGTGGGAGGGGCGTCGTGCCGGTCGGCTGCTACGCGGTCGGCTCCGCCGAGGGGCTCGGTGAGGACGACTCGGCCACCGCCACGGTCAGTTCGACGGTGAGGGTCGCACCGCCCGCGGTGGTGACGCGGAGCAGGAACGTGCCGCTGGTGTCGTCCGCGTACAGCTCGGGCAGCGTCAGCAGGCCCTTGGCGTCCGTCCTCAGGCCCGCGAGGGTGCGTACGGGCTTGCCGTCGGCGCCCTTGAAGTAGGGGCCCTTGTCGTTGGCGGTGGCGTCGTCCGCCGACCTGACGAGGGTGGCCGTGGCCGCGACGCCGTCGGCCACGGCGCCGCCGTACGTGGCCTTCACCTGCACCTGGTCGGCGAACTCGCCGCCGGGGGCGCAGGTCAGGGCCGCGTCGCCGGTCCGGGTGAGCTTGTCGGCGGCGCGCTCGGTGACGGTGGCCTTGTAGTCGAGGCCCGGGACCGTGCGGCCCACGACGGTGGCGCGGACGGTGACGGTGCCGGTCTTCTCCCCCGCCTTCAGGGCGGGCGCGACGGCGACCCCGGCGCTGTTCGTGGCGACCGTGGCGACGCTCTCCCCTCCGGCGAAGGCGGTGTCGGTCTCGCCGAGGATCGTGAAGCGGACGCGGACCTTGCCGACGGCCTTGCCGGCTTCGGTCTCGGCGCGGGTGCTGATCCGCTGCGCGAAGGCGTCGCCGGCCATGGCCGTGAGCTTCGCCGTCCCGGCGTCCTCCAGGTGGTGCACCGTGTCGGTGGGCGTGGGGGTCGTCGTGGGCGGGGTGCTCGGGTTGTCCGTACCGGGCGGGGTGGTGGGCGGCTTGGGCGGGGTGCTCGGGTCGCCGCCGGGCTTGTCCGGCTTCGGTCCGGGCTGCGGCTTGGACGTGGCCGGAGGCTTCGTGGCGCCCGGGGTGCCGGGGGTGCTCGGGGCGATGGGGGTGCTCGGGCTCGTGCGGCCGGTGCCGGCGCCGCCGTCGCTGCGGTTGCCCGGCAGCGTGCCCGTGCCGTCGGGGACTTCGTGGGCGCCCTTGCGGTAGTAGTCCAGCCACCTCATCACGAGGTTGAGGTACTCGCGCGAGTTGTTGTAGCTGAGGATCGCCCGGTCCAGGTCGTTCTGGTCGGACAGGTCCCAGTTGTTGCGGCACAGGTAGTGGCCCGCGGCGAGCGCGGCGTCGTAGACGTTGTTGGGGTCCTTCGTGCCGTCGCCGTTGCCGTCGCGGCCCGCCCAGGCCCAGGTGGACGGGATGAACTGCATGGGGCCGACGGCCTGGTCGTAGGAGCTGTTGCCGTCGTAGGCACCCTTGTCGGTGTCCTTGATGAGGGCGAAGCCGTTGCCGTCGAGCTGCGGGCCCAGGATCCGCCCCAGCGTGGTGCCTTCGGCGTCCACGCGGCCGCCGCGGGCCTGGCCGGACTCCACCCGTCCGATGGCGGCGAGCAGTTGCCAGGGCAGGTTGCAGCCCGGCTTCGCCTCGCGCAGCGCGGCCTCGGCCTTCTTGTAGGCGTCGAGGACGGTCGCGGGGATGCCGGACTCCGTGCCGCCCTGGGCGATCGGCCCGGTTCCGGTGGACGGCGACGGGTTGGGGCTCTTGAGCGGCGGCAGGTCCGTGTAATAGGGCGAGTTGCCCGTGGCGCTGTCACCGGAGGCCGTGGCCTCCGGTGAGGGGATGGCGTCGGCTGCGGTCTGTCTGCCGTGGTCGTTGACGCCCGGAGCCTGGGAAGCGGACAGAGCCGCGACCGCTGCCGCGGCCACGGCGGTGCTTGCCGCTCCCTTGCGCAGCCTCCTGCCGAATTGCGCCGCCATAGAGTGAACCCCTCCCGTGGACGCCGTGACGTCCTGTCTCCGCCTGCAGTGTTCGCCCTGTTGTGACGATCGGCCCGCCCGAGTGGTTGCCCTCGGACGGTCACCTCTCTTCTTCCGTGCGCGTTCTGCGTCCTCCGCCGTACCCGCCGCGCGCCGCGTCCGAGCGGTGTGAGGCGCTCCGGCGCGGCGGCTGTGGCGACCCTACGACAACTTCGTTTCCTCGGGCACCCGTTCGTGCCCGGTATTCACCGATGGGCCATATGCGATCGTGACGGTGCCGGCACGTCGGCGCCCCGCACCTCCGGGCCGCCGGCCGCCGGGCCCCTTTCCCGGGCCGCCGACCACCCGCTCGAGGAGCCGAGTTGCCGTTCACGCTGAGCCATGCGGCCGCCGTACTGCCCGCCGTCCGCACCGACGGGACAGGCCGGGGCCGGCTGGTGCCGGCCGTCCTGGTGGCGGGGACCTTCGCGCCCGACATGACCTACTACGCGGCGAGTGCGCTGTCCGGGGCGATGGAGTTCGGTGACGTCACGCACGGCCTGCCGGGGGTGTTCACGGTGGACGTGCTCATCGCCTGGGCGCTGGTGGGGCTGTGGCTGCTCGTGCGGGAACCGGTGGTGGCGCTGCTGCCGCGCGCGAGGCAGGGTCGGGTGGCGGTGCTGCTGCGGTGCGGGGTGCCGCGCGCCCGGGTGCGGCCGTCGCTGGTGGCGTGGTGGTACGTGTCCGCCGTGCTCGGGGCGCTGACGCACGTGGTCTGGGACGCGTTCACGCACCTCGACCGGTGGGGCATGCGGGTGTTCCCGGTCCTCGGCCGCGAGGTGGCGGGCTCACCGCTGTACTGGTACCTGCAGTACGGCGGTTCCGCCCTGGCCGCGGTCGTGCTCGCGGTGTTCGTGGCGCGGGCGCTGCGCCGGGTGCCGGGTGGGGAGCCGGTGGGGGTGCCGGTGCTGTCCGGGCCGGACCGGTGGACGGCCGCCGCCGTGATCGGCGGTTTCGCGCTGGCGGGGGCGGTGCAGCGGGTGTCTCGCTGGTGGGCGTACTGGGGTGCCGTGGCCAAGCCGTGGGAGGTCGTTCCGACGGTGTGCTTCGGCGCGGGCGCCGGAGTGGTCCTCGCGCTGCCGCTGTACGCCGTGGGCGTCAGGCTGTGGCGTCCGGCTCCGGGCCGTGCGGATCCTGCCCGTGGCGCCGATGCGGAGCCGAGCCGTCCCGGCGCTCGCTGAGCGGGGCGCCGGGCGTGGTGATGTACACGGTGATGGTGGTGGTGTGGGCCGGGCGGGGCCGCGGGAGCAGGGCGAGGACGTAGGTGAGGTAGTCACGGGCCCGCCGGGTCCACGGCCGGGCGGGCCCCCGGGCCGTACGGCTGCGCGGCGGCCGGGCCGCGCGACGGGCTTGCGCGCGGCCGCCGCTGTGCGGGTGGCCCGCGCCGGCCGCTCCGTGCGGGGCGACGGCGGCCGGCAGGTCGCATGCGGGGCCGGCGGGCCCGGGGGCCGCGGGCAGGTTCCCCGGGCCGGTGAGACCGAGGGCCTCGGGCAGGTCCCGCGGGTCGTCGAGACCGAGCAGGGCGGCCAGGTCGCGGGGGCCAGTGATGCCGGGAGGGCCGGCGGGGCCGCCGTCGGCCCGGGCCGGGTCCGCGGACCGTCCGCCCCGGGTCAGGCGCTGCCGGAGGTCCGCCGTCGCCTCGCGCACGGCCGCGGTGAGGGTGAAGGGGACACGGACCGTGCTCGCGGCGGCCTCGAACGCCGGCACCGGCGGGTGCGCCGTGCCGGCTGCCGTGCGCTTGAGGAGCGTACGTATACCCATGACCCGCATCCTGACCATGCGCGGGGCCGCGGGGCGCCTTGTCGGGGTCCACGCGAGTGACGGGCCGGGCGGGGTGCGGGAGAAGGGCCGGGCCGGGCGGGAACAGCCGGGTGCTCCCCCGCCCGGTGTGCGGCGAGCGGCTAGGGTCTGTCGTTTGGATCATGGCGCAGGGCGTCGGCAGCATCTGTGAACGCCGGTGAGCGGGGCCTGGTGCGTGCAGCTGCAAGGCGGAGGAGGGAGTCGATGCGGAGCATCGGCGAGTGACGACAACGCGGCAGATGCGCGTGCCAGGCCCCGCGTCTGCGGCGTGATCCGAACGACAGGCCCTAGTGGGCCGCCGATTCCCAGTCGGAGCCCGCTCCGACCGAGACGCCCAGCGGGACGCGCAGCTCCACGGCGTGGGACATCTCGCGGCGGACGAGTTCCTCCGCGGCGGCCCGCTCGCCCGGGGCGATCTCCAGCACGATCTCGTCGTGCACCTGGAGGAGCATCCGGGAGGCCAGGCCCGCCTCCCGCAGGGCGTCGTCCACCTTCAGCATGGCGATCTTGACGATGTCGGCCGCCGTGCCCTGGATGGGCGCGTTGAGGGCCATCCGCTCGGCGGCCTCGCGGCGCTGGCGGTTGTCGCTGTTGAGGTCGGGCAGGTAGCGGCGGCGCCCGAACAGCGTCGCCGTGTAGCCCGTGGCACGGGCCTCGTCGACCGCCCGGCGCAGGTAGTCCCGGACGCCGCCGAACCGCTCGAAGTAGGCGTCCATCAGCGCGCGGGCCTCGGCCGCCTCGATGTTCAGCTGCTGGGAGAGGCCGAAGGCGGACAGGCCGTAGGCCAGGCCGTACGACATGGCCTTGATCTTGCGGCGCATCTCGGCGTCCACCGCGGCCGGCTCGACCGCGAAGACCTGGGAGGCGGCCGTGGTGTGCAGGTCCTCGCCGGAGGTGAACGCCTCGATCAGGCCCTCGTCCTCGGAGAGGTGGGCCATCACGCGCAGTTCGATCTGGCTGTAGTCGGCCGTCATGAGGGACTCGAAGCCCTCGCCGACGACGAAGCCGCGGCGGATGGCGCGGCCCTCGTCCGTACGGACCGGGATGTTCTGCAGGTTCGGGTCCGTGGAGGAGAGGCGGCCGGTGGCGGCGACGGTCTGGTTGAACGTCGTGTGGATGCGGCCGTCCGCGGCGATCGTCTTGATCAGGCCCTCGACGGTGACGCGGAGCTTGGCCTGCTCGCGGTGGCGCAGCATGATCACCGGCAGCTCGTTGTCCGTCTGCGTGGCGAGCCAGGCCAGGGCGTCGGCGTCCGTCGTGTAGCCGGTCTTGGTGCGCTTGGTCTTGGGCAGGGCCAGCTCGCCGAAGAGGACCTCCTGGAGCTGCTTGGGCGAGCCCAGGTTGAACTCGTGGCCGGCCGCCGCGTGGGCCTCCTTCACCGCCTGCTGGACCGCACCCGCGAACATCTGCTCCATGGCCTCCAGATGGGACCGGTCGGCCGCGATGCCGTGCCGTTCCATGCGGGCGAGCAGGGCGGACGTGGGCAGCTCCATGTCCCGCAGCAGGTCGGCGGCGCCCACCTCCTCCAGCCGGCCCTCGAAGGCCTCGCCGAGGTCGAGGACGGTACGGGCCTGGATCATCAGGGCCTCGGCCTCGGCCCCCTCGTCGGCGCCGAAGGCGAGCTGCCCGTCGGCCGCGGCGGCCGGGGTCAGCTCGCGGTGCAGGTACTCCAGGGACAGCGCGTCCAGGTCGAAGGAGCGGCGGCCCGGCTTGACCAGGTACGCGGCGAGGGCCGTGTCCATGGTGACGCCCTCGACGCTCCAGCCGTGCTCGGCGAAGACGCGCATGGCGCCCTTGGCGTTGTGGAACACCTTGGGCCGGCCGGCGTCGGCGAGCCAGGCGGCGAAGGCCCGCTCGTCGGCCTCGTCCAGCTGGGAGGGGTCGAACCAGGCGGCCGCGCCGCCCGGGGCGGCGAGCGCGACCTCGGCGACCGAGCCGGTGCCGAGCGCCCAGGCGTCGACCGTGGCGACGCCGAGGGGCTGCGCGGCGTGCTCGGTGAGCCAGGCGGTCAGCTCGCCGGTGGCGATCACCGTGCCGTCCAGCTGCACGCCCTCGGTGCTGATCGGGGTGGCCTCGGCCTCCTCGGCGCCCGGGTCGACGGCGAAGAGCCGCTCGCGCAGCGACGGGTTCCGGATCTCCAGCGTGTCCAGGACCATCGCGACGGCCTTGCGGTCGTACGGGGCCCGCTCCAGCTCGGTGACGCCCTTGGGGAGCTCGACCCGGCGCTCCAGCTCGGTGAGGCGGCGGTTGAGCTTGACGGACTCCAGGTGGTCGCGGAGGTTCTGCCCGGCCTTGCCCTTGACCTCGTCGACGCGCTCGACGAGGTCGGCGAAGGAACCGAACTGGTTGATCCACTTCGCGGCCGTCTTCTCACCGACACCGGGGATGCCGGGCAGGTTGTCGGAGGGGTCGCCGCGCAGGGCGGCGAAGTCCGGGTACTGCGCGGGCGTCAGCCCGTACTTCTCGAACACCTTCTCCGGGGTGAAGCGGGTCAGCTCGGAGACGCCCTTGGTCGGGTACAGGACGGTCGTGTGCTCGCTGACCAGCTGGAAGGAGTCCCGGTCGCCGGTGACGATCAGGACCTCGAAGCCCTCGGCCTCGGCCTGCGTGGCGAGCGTGGCGATCACGTCGTCGGCCTCGAAGCCGTCCACGGCGAAGCGGGCGGCGCCCATCGCGTCGAGCAGCTCGCAGATCAGCTCGACCTGGCCGCGGAACTCGTCCGGGGTCTTGGAGCGGTTCGCCTTGTACTCCGTGAACTCCTGGGAGCGCCAGGTCTTGCGGGAGACGTCGAAGGCGACGGCGAAGTGCGTGGGCGCCTCGTCGCGCAGCGTGTTGGCCAGCATCGAGGCGAAGCCGTAGATCGCGTTCGTCGGCTGGCCCGTCGCGGTGGTGAAGTTCTCCGCGGGCAGCGCGAAGAACGCGCGGTAGGCCAGCGAGTGCCCGTCCATGAGCATCAGTCGGGGGCGGCTGCCGCCGGAGGTCTTGTCGGTCGTCTTCGATGCTGTCTCTGCCACGCCCCCGATCCTGCCACGCCCCACTGACACTCCGCCCCGCCCCGCCCCGGCGCACGCCGACGGCCGGCGACCCGTCACGCAGGCAGGGGCCGACGGGACACCCCCTGCCCGCCCCGGGTGACGGGTCCAACGCCCCGTGCGGCTGGTCCTGCTCGCCCGGCTGCCCGGATGCCCCGCCCGGCTTCCCGGCTGCCCCCGCCCGGCTGCCCGGCCGCCCCCGCGCCCGCCCGCTGCCCCTCCCGGACCCGTTGCCCCACCCCCCGTCCGCCCGTTCCGGGCCCCGGCGGCCGGTGCCCGGACCCCGCCCTGTCCCGTCCCGCCCGCCCCCCCTCCGCCGTCACCCCCGCGTGGGAGGATCGGAGACGTACCTCACAGCGCAGTGGAAGGGGAGCGGGCGATGGCCTCCAAGCCGCCCAAGAGTGATCCGGTTCAGGACGCACCGCAGGTCGCCGGGCCGCAGCACGCGGCGGCCGGGCTCCCCGCGATCGGGCACACCCTGCGCGTCGCGCAGCGCCAGATGGGCGTCAAGCGCACCGCGCTGACCCTGCTGAGCGTCAACCAGAAGGACGGCTTCGACTGCCCGGGCTGCGCCTGGCCGGAGCCCGAGCACCGGCACAAGGCCGAGTTCTGCGAGAACGGCGCGAAGGCCGTGGCCGAGGAGGCCACCCTGCGCCGGGTCACGCCCGAGTTCTTCGCCGCGCACCCGGTCGCCGACCTGGCCGGCCGCAGCGGCTACTGGCTGGGCCAGCAGGGCCGCCTCACCCACCCCGTGTACCTCCCCGAGGGCGGCACGCACTACGAGCCGGTCACCTGGGAGCGCGCCTTCGACATCGTCGCGGAGGAGATCGGCGCCCTCGGCTCCCCGGACGAGGCCGTGTTCTACACGTCGGGCCGCACCAGCAACGAGGCCGCGTTCCTCTACCAGCTGTTCGCCCGCGAACTCGGCACGAACAACCTGCCCGACTGCTCGAACATGTGCCACGAGTCGTCCGGCTCGGCCCTGTCGCAGACCATCGGCATCGGCAAGGGCAGCGTGCTGCTGGAGGACCTGTACCAGGCCGACCTGATCATCGTCGCCGGGCAGAACCCGGGCACGAACCACCCGCGCATGCTGACGGCCCTGGAGAAGGCCAAAGCGGGCGGTGCCAGGGTCATCAGCGTCAACCCGCTGCCCGAGGCGGGCCTGGAGCGGTTCCGGAACCCGCAGACCGCGCAGGGCATGCTGCGGGGCGCCGCCCTCACCGACCTGTTCCTGCAGATCCGCATCGGCGGCGACCAGGCCCTGTTCCGCCTGCTCAACAAGCTGATCCTGGAGACGGAGGGCGCGGTCGACGAGGCGTTCGTACGCGAGCACACGCACGGCTTCGAGGAGTTCGCCGAGGCCGCCCGCGCCGCCGGCTGGGACGAGACGCTGACGGCGACCGGCCTGGCCCGCGAGGACATCGAGAAGGCGTTGGCCATGGTGCTGGCCTCGCAGCGGACCGTCGTGTGCTGGGCGATGGGCCTCACCCAGCACAAGCACTCGGTGCCCACCATCCGCGAGATCGTGAACTTCCTCCTGCTGCGCGGGAACATCGGCCGCCCGGGTGCGGGCGTGTGCCCGGTGCGCGGCCACTCGAACGTGCAGGGCGACCGCACGATGGGCATCTTCGAGCGCCCGGCCCCGGCGTTCCTGGACGCCCTGGAGCGGGAGTTCGGCTTCGCCCCGCCGCGCGAGCACGGCTACGACGTCGTCCGGGCCATCCGCGCGCTGCGCGACGGCCGGGCGAAGGTCTTCTTCGCCATGGGCGGCAACTTCGTCTCCGCCTCGCCCGACACGGAGGTCACCGAGGCGGCCGTGCGGCGGGCCCGGCTGACCGTGCACGTGTCGACGAAGCTGAACCGCTCGCACGTGGTCACGGGCGCGCGGGCCCTGATCCTGCCCACGCTCGGCCGCACCGAGCGCGATGTGCAGGGCGGCGGCGAGCAGTTCGTGACGGTCGAGGACTCCATGGGCATGGTCCACGCCTCCCGGGGCCGGCTGGAACCGGCGAGCCGGCACCTGCTGTCGGAGCCGGCCATCGTCTGCCGTCTGGCCCGCCGCGTCCTGGGCGGGAGGAGCACCACCCCGTGGGAGGAGTTCGAGAAGGACTACGCGACGATCCGCGACCGCATCGCACGCGTGATCCCCGGCTTCGAGGACTTCAACGCGCGCGTGGCCCGCCCCGGCGGCTTCGCGCTGCCCCACGCCCCGCGCGACGAGCGCCGATTCCCCACGGCCACCGGCAAGGCCAACTTCACGGCCGCGCCCGTGGAGTACCCGGACCTGCCCGAGGGCCGGCTGCTGCTGCAGACCCTGCGCTCGCACGACCAGTACAACACCACGATCTACGGCCTCGACGACCGCTACCGGGGCATCCGGGGCGGCCGCCGGGTCGTGCTGGTCAACCCCGAGGACGCGCGGACGCTGGGGCTGGCCGACGGCACCTACGTGGACCTGGTGAGCGAGTGGCGCGACGGCGTGGAGCGCCGGGCACCCGGCTTCCGCGTCGTGCACTACCCGACCGCCCGGGGCTGCGCCGCGGCCTACTACCCGGAGACCAACGTGCTGGTGCCGCTGGACGCCACGGCCGACGTCAGCAACACCCCGGCCAGCAAGTCCGTGGTGGTGCGTCTGGAACAATCGGCGACCGACTGAGCGTTCGCTCAGGCACAGTGGTCGAGTGACGAGGACGAACGGAGCCGGGCCCCATGGGTGAGCAGCAGCAAGTGAAGTTCCCGCAAGAGGTCGTCGACGAGTACGCAGCGCTCGGCGTGGACCTTCCGGCGTTGTTCTCCGCGGGCCACCTCGGGACCCGGATGGGCGTCCAGATCACCGAGGCCTCCCCGGACCGGGTCGTGGGCACGATGCCGGTCGAGGGCAACACCCAGCCGTACGGACTGCTGCACGGCGGTGCCTCCGCGGTGCTGGCGGAGACGCTCGGCTCGATCGGTTCGATGCTGCACGGCGGCAGCTCCAAGATCGCCGTCGGCGTGGACCTGAACTGCACCCACCACCGCGGCGTGCGCTCCGGCCTGGTCACCGGGGTGGCCACGCCCGTGCACCGGGGCCGCTCCACCGCCACCTACGAGATCGTGATCACCGAGGAGAGCGGCAAGCGGGTGTGCACCGCCCGCCTGACGTGCCTGCTGCGCGACGTGAAGCCGGGCGACGCGGAGATCGTCCGCGACGCGGGCTGAACCGACGTAGGGAAAACCCTGGAGGGGGGGGGGGGGGGGGGGGGCCGCCCCCCCCCCCCCCCCCCCCCCCCCGCCCCCCCCCCCCCCCCGCCCCCCCCCCCCCCCGCCCCCCCCCCCCCCCCCCCCCCCCCCCCCCCCCCCCCCCGTCCG
>NZ_JBIAOK010000003.1:285441-1081248 GCF_042878735.1 Streptomyces sp. NPDC003456 | reverse complement strand
GGGGGGGGGGGCGTCTATCGCCGGGGCGGGGGGTCTTTCCGTTTTTTTTTAACTGCGGGGGGGGGGGGGGGGGGGCCCCCCCCCCCCCGCCCCCGCGCGCTTCACTGACGCTCCCCCCACAGGAGACGACCCGATCCACCCCCAGAAGGGTTTCTCTTGAGCTCCGTACGCGCCCTCTCCGTCACCGCGGCGTCCTGCGCCGCCGTGCTCGCCACCGCGCTGCCGTCCTCCGCCGTCAACTCCTACAACGCCACGCCCGCCCCGGAGCGCACCGAGGTCGGCGCGCTCGTGGCCACCTGGGACGACGACGGCGACCCCGCCACCCCCGACCGCGTGGACTGGGTCTGCTCCGGCACCATGATCGACGCGGACACCTTCCTCACCGCCGCGCACTGCACCTCGGACTGGCCCGACAACGTCCGCTTCCACGTCTCCCTGGACCAGGACGTGCAGGCCGGGCTCGACGCGGCGGCGCGCTCGCACCCCGGGGACCCGGCCGCGCAGGCCGCAGCCGTCGCCGTCCCGGGCACCGCCCGTACGCACCCGGACTACCCGGGGCCCGCCTCCGACACCCGCGACATCGCGGTGATCGAGCTCGACGCCGCCGCCGTCAAGGCCCGCTGGAGCTTCACCCCGGCCACCCTGCCCGGCGCGAACCAGCTCGGCAGGCTCGGCCCGCAGGGGCTGAACGCCGCCGAGTGGACCGTCGCCGGATACGGCACCCAGGAGGCCGTCAACGGCCCCGGCGGCCAGACCCACCCCGGCGGCGGCGTCCGCATGAAGGCACCGGTCACCTTCAACGCCCTCAACGACTCCTGGGCCCGGCTGCAGATGACGGCCCCGCAGGGCAACGGAGGCGCCTGCTACGGCGATTCGGGCGGCCCCAACTTCGCCGTGATCGGCGGGAAGCGCATCCTGGCGTCCACCACCATCACCGGCGACACCCCCTGCTACGCGACCAACGTGACGTACCGCCTGGACACCCCCGGCGCCCGGGCCTTCCTGTCCCCGTTCGTGAAGCTGCCGTAGCCCCCCCGTATCTCCCCTGCAGCAGACGGGAGTTCGGGCAGGTCCGGCTCACGTCCGTAACGGACGAACGGCCGCCCCGCCGCTCGGCGCGCTCGACGCGAAGCGGAAGGGCGGCCGGATCGGTTCGAGGGCGCCGCCCCCTCAACGCCGGACTCGGTGCGGGTGTTGAGGTTTTCTTGAGCTCAAGCGGCGTCGATTGCCGATAAGTTGATGAGCCGGAGCCGCGGTGAGGATCTCCGAACCGTCCACTCCGCGAGACGCGCGCACGGATCCGGCGCCGGGGATCGGCCCGCCACCATCCCCCGGGGAAATCAGCGAAAGCGATTACCCGAGGATTTCCCGTGTAGGGGCCACACAATTCCCGGCGTGACGCTGCGTAACGCGCGCGCAATACAAGGCCGAACTCCCGCCTTCAGCCGGGCCCGCCCGGGGAACCTTTCCGATCTTGTCCAGGGCGCCCGCACCCCGGCAACAGCACGATCTCAGCCACCCCCAACCGGAAGTGCGCGTTCTCAGAATGCGGACGTCGGCGAAAATCCACCAAACCCGCCGAGAGCATCCGACGCCGAGACCGGTCATCCATCCCGTCATAACAAGAAAGTCACAAGCGAGCCCACGCCGCTGACCCTGCCCTTACCTCGGGCTTAGAGTCACGGCCAGTCACCGCTCCATCGGGAGTTCGGTACCAGCGCGGCACTCACCCCCCGACCAGGGCGGGGCCTGCCTGTGAAAGGACTGATTGTGCGACAGCGTTCCTTGGTGATTCTTACCTCCGTTCTCACGACCGGAGCTCTGACTCTCACCGCCTGCGGTTCCCGAGACGACAGCGGTGACAAGGGCGGAGACAGCGGGAGCAGCACCACTCTGACCATCGGCGTGGACGCGCCCCTGTCCGGTGAGAACTCCACCACCGGTCTGGGCATCCAGTACGGCGCCCAGATCGCCATCGACGACGCCAACAAGAACAACTGGGTCCCGGGCGTGAAGTTCAAGCTCAAGGCCCTCGACGACAAGGCGCAGCCCGCCACCGGCCAGTCCAACGCGACCAACATCGTCGGCGACAAGACCGCCGTCGGCGCCGTCGGCCCGCTGAACTCCGGCGTCGCCCAGACGATGCAGCAGGTCTTCGCCTCGGCCAACATGGTCCAGATCTCCCCGGCGAACACCAACCCCGAGCTGACCCAGGGCAAGAACTGGCAGACGGACAAGAAGCGTCCCTACAAGACGTACTTCCGCACCGCCACCACCGACGAACTGCAGGGCAGCTTCGCCGCCGGCTACGCGTACAACGGCCTCAAGAAGAAGAAGGCCTTCGTCGTCGACGACAAGCAGACCTACGGCGCCGGCCTGGCCAAGATCTTCGCCGAGCAGTACAAGAAGCTCGGCGGCAAGGTCGTCGGCACCGACCACGTCAACACCGGTGACAAGGACTTCGGCTCCCTCGTCACGAAGATCGAGAACTCCGGCGCCGACCTGCTCTACTACGGCGGCCAGTACGACGAGTCCGCGCTGATCACCAAGCAGCTCAAGGACGCCGGCGTCAAGATCCCGCTGTTCGGCGGCGACGGCATGTTCGCCTCCACCTACATCGAGGCCGCCGGCAAGTCCTCCGAGGGTGACCTCGCCACCGCCATCGGTGTCCCCGCCGACACCCTGCCCGCGGCCAAGCAGTTCATCCAGACCTACAAGGACAAGGGCTACAAGGGTGACTACGGCGCCTACGGTGCCTACGCCTACGACGCCACCACCGCCATCATCAAGGCCGTGAAGGCCGCGGCCGACGCCAACGGCGGCAAGGTCCCCACCGACATCAACGACCTGCGCTCCAAGGTCGTCGACGGTGTCCAGAAGGCCGACTTCGAAGGCCTCACCGGCAAGATCGCCTTCGACGAGTACGGCGACACCACCAACAAGCAGCTGACGGTGTACCAGGTCGAGAAGGGCGCCTGGAAGGCCGTCGAGACCGGCACCGCCGACCTGCAGTAGTCCGGCCCCCCAGCAAGCCCCACGGGCCGCGCGGAAGGAGGACCCCGACCGCGCGGCCCGTTTTCACACCCCCACACAGCACGCGACCACGCACGCATCCAGTGCACACGACCACCAGCGACATGGAGGCCATGCGGTGAACACCCTGCCGCAGCAGCTGGCCAACGGGCTGCTTCTCGGCTCGATGTACGGGCTGATCGCCATCGGCTACACGATGGTGTACGGCATCGTCCAGCTCATCAACTTCGCGCACGGCGAGATCTTCATGACCGGGGCCTTCGGCGCCCTCACGGTCTACTTCTACATCCTGCCCGACGGCACCTCGATGGCCATCGCCGTACCGCTCATGCTCCTCGGCGGCGCCCTCGTGGCCATCCTCATAGCCGTCGGGGCGGAACGGTTCGCCTACCGACCACTGCGCGGAGCACCACGCCTGGCACCCCTCATCACGGCCATCGGCCTCTCCCTGGCCCTCCAGGAGGTCGTGCGCAACTTCTACCCCGGCGCCGACCGCGCCCGCGCCTTCCCCGGCCTCGACGCCACCCACGAGATCGGCTCCGTCACCATCAAGGACGCCGACATCTTCCTCATCCTGGCCGCCATCCTCTGCATGGCCGCCCTCGCCTTCTTCGTGCGCCGCAGCCGCACCGGCCGCGCCATGCAGGCCACCGCCCAGGACCCCGACACGGCGCAGCTCATGGGCATCGACACCAACCGCATCATCGTCATCGCCTTCGCCATCGGCGGCTTCTTCGCCGCCGTCGCCGCCGTCGCCTACGGACTCAAGTACGGCAACGTCGACTACCGCATGGGCTTCCTGATGGGCCTCAAGGCCTTCACCGCGGCCGTCCTCGGCGGCATCGGCAACATCTACGGCGCCATGCTCGGCGGCATCGTCCTCGGCATCGCCGAGACCCTCGCCTCCGCCTACATCGACGAGATCCCCGGCATGCAGCAGCTCGGCGGCCAGAGCTGGGCCAACGTGTGGGCCTTCTGCCTCCTCATCCTCGTGCTCCTCTTCAGGCCACAGGGCCTGCTCGGCGAGCGCGTCGCGGACAGGGCGTGATCACATGACCGAGACGACCAAGACCGAAGTGCCGGACGCCGTCCCCACCCCGACGCCCGCACCGCGCGGCCTCGTCCCGCTGCCCCTCGCGGCCGCCCGCGGCCTGCTGCTCGGCGGCGGCATCGCCACCGCCGCCTCCGCCTTCCTCGCCTGGACCTGGACCTCCGAGTTCCCCGGCGACCTCACCATCAACGGCTACCCCGGCGGCCTGCAGTGGCTCACCTTCACCGCCGGCCTCCTCACCGCCCTGTTCGCCCTCGCCTCCTACGGCATCCGCGGACTCGGCTGGCTGCTGCCCGCCCGCAACAACGCACCCCTGGTGCTCACCGCCCTCGGCGGCTTCTCCGTCACCTGGTTCACCGTCATCGCCATCAGCTCCAAGCTCGGCGGCGTCGTCAACCTCGAACCCGGCGGCTGGATCGCGGCCGTGGCCTCCCTGCTGCCCGTCCTCGGCGCCTTCGCCCTCCCCCAGGAGCGCACCGGCACCGGCACCAAGGCGGCCCTGAAGGACTACGTCGCCAAGCCCGAGCGCATCCCCGCCCCCCAGGCCGTCGCGCCCTGGGTCCAGCGAGCCGTCATCAGCGTCGTCACGATCATCGGCCTCGGCGTCTTCACCTACGGCATCGACACCGAATACGGCGAGCTCTTCATCGGCTACCTCTTCGTCGTCGTCTTCGCCGTCTGGGCGCTGCACACCGCCGGCCTCCTCGACCGCTTCTCCGCGCTCGTCGCCGCCAACCGCAGCTTCACCCTCGCCATGGGCTTCGCCGCGGCCATCGCCTTCCCCTTCACCCAGACCGACGACCACTACGCCAACATCGGCGTCAACATCCTGATCTTCGGGACCGTGGCCCTCGGCCTGAACATCGTCGTCGGCCTCGCCGGACTCCTCGACCTCGGATACGTCGCCTTCCTCGGCGTCGGCGCCTACACCGCCGCCCTCGTCTCCGGCTCCGAGTTCTCCACCATCTCCGGCGTCCACCTGCCGTTCTGGGCCTCCGCCCTGGCCGGCGCCGCCGCCTCCCTGGTCTTCGGCGTCCTCATCGGCGCCCCGACCCTGCGGCTGCGCGGCGACTACCTCGCCATCGTCACCCTCGGCTTCGGTGAGATCTTCCGCATCGCCGTCAACAACATGGACGGCCAGTCCGGACCCGACGTCACCAACGGCCCCAACGGCATCCCCTCCATCCCCGACCTGAAGCTCTTCGGCTTCAACTTCGGCGAGGCGCACGACATCGGCGGATTCACCCTCGGCCGGTTCGCCAACTACTACCTGCTGATGGTCCTCATCATGGCCATCGTCGTCCTCGTCTACACGCGCGCCGCGGACTCCCGCATCGGCCGCTCCTGGATCGCCATCCGCGAGGACGAGACCGCCGCCACCGCCATGGGCATCAACGGCTTCCGCGTCAAGCTCGTCGCCTTCGCCCTCGGCGCCGCCCTCGCCGGCCTCGCCGGCACCGTCAGCGCCCACGTCACCTACAGCGTGGTCCCCACGCCGTACCAGTTCGCCGGCTCCACCCCGCCCAACTCCGCGTTCCTCCTGGCCGCGGTCGTCCTCGGCGGCATGGGCACGGTCGCCGGACCGCTCCTCGGCGCGGCCCTGCTCTACCTCCTCCCCGAGAAGCTCGTCTTCCTCCAGGAGAAGTCGCTCCTCGCCTTCGGCATCGCGCTCATCCTCCTGATGCGCTTCCGCCCCGAAGGCATCATCGCCAACCGCCGGCGCCAGCTCGAATTCCACGAGACCGGCCAACTCGACGTACCGAAACAGACCACGCTGACCGACGAACCGGCCGTCACCAAGGCGGGGGCGTAACCATCATGACGACACCTGTACTCGAAGCCCGCGACGTCACGATGCGCTTCGGCGGCCTCACCGCCGTCCGCTCCGTCGACTTCACGGTCAACGCCGGCGAGATCGTCGGCCTCATCGGCCCCAACGGCGCCGGCAAGACCACCTTCTTCAACTGCCTGACCGGCCTGTACGTCCCCACCGAGGGCACCGTCTCCTACAAGGGCACCGTGCTCCCGCCCAAGCCCCACCTGGTCACCCAGGCCGGCATCGCCCGCACCTTCCAGAACATCCGCCTGTTCGCCAACATGACGGTCCTGGAGAACGTGCTCGTCGGCCGCCACACCCGGACCAAGGAAGGCCTCTGGTCGGCTCTCCTGCGCGGCCCCGGCTTCAAGAAGGCCGAGCGTGAGAGCGAAGAACGCGCCATGGAACTCCTGGAGTTCATCGGCCTCGCCCACAAGCGCGACCACCTCGCCCGCAACCTCCCCTACGGCGAGCAGCGCAAGCTGGAGATCGCCCGCGCCATGGCCTCCGAGCCCGGCCTGCTCCTCCTCGACGAGCCCACCGCCGGCATGAACCCGCAGGAGACCAGGGCCACCGAGGACCTCGTCTTCGCCATCCGCGACAAGGGCATCGCCGTGCTGCTCATCGAGCACGACATGCGCTTCGTCTTCAACCTCTCCGACCGCGTCGCCGTCCTCGTCCAGGGCGAGAAGCTCGTCGAGGGAACCGCCGAAGTCGTCCAGGCCGACGAGCGCGTCGTCGCCGCCTACCTGGGCGAGCCCTTCGAAGGCGACCCCGGCGAGGCCGAAGCCGCCGAGGTCGAGGCCGCCGAAGCCGCCGCCGACGCGACCAGCACCACCAGCAGCACCAAGGGAGAAGCCAAGTGACCGCACTCCTCGAAGTCGAGGACCTCCGGGTCTCCTACGGCAAGATCGAAGCCGTCAAGGGCATCTCCTTCAGCGTCGAAGCCGGCCAGGTCGTCACCCTCATCGGCACCAACGGCGCCGGCAAGACGACCACCCTGCGCACCCTGTCGGGCCTGCTCAAGCCCACCGCCGGAAAGATCCTCTTCGACGGCAAGCCCCTCAGCGGGGTCCCCGCCCACAAGATCGTCTCCCTCGGCCTGGCCCACTCCCCCGAAGGCCGGCACATCTTCCCGCGCCTCACCATCGCCGAGAACCTCCAGCTCGGAGCCTTCCTCCGCAAGGACAAGGACGGCATCGAGAAGGACATCCAGCGCGCCTACGACCTCTTCCCCATCCTCGGGGAACGCCGCAAGCAGGCCGCCGGAACCCTCTCGGGCGGCGAGCAGCAGATGCTCGCCATGGGCCGCGCCCTGATGTCCCAGCCGAAGCTGCTCATGCTCGACGAGCCCTCCATGGGCCTCTCCCCGATCATGATGCAGAAGATCATGGCGACGATCTCGGAGCTCAAGTCCCAGGGCACCACGATCCTCCTGGTCGAGCAGAACGCCCAGGCGGCGCTGTCCCTGGCCGACCAGGGGCACGTCATGGAGGTCGGCAACATCGTCCTGTCCGGCACGGGCCAGGACCTGCTGCACGACGAGTCGGTGCGCAAGGCGTACCTGGGCGAGGACTGAGCGCCCCGCCCCACGGAAAGAGGCCTGCTTCCCTCCGGCCGGAGGGGAGCAGGCCTCTTCCACGCGGTGGGATCAGCCCTTGCCGGCCTTCTTCTCCTCGGCGTCCTGGATGACCGCCTCCGCGACCTGCTGCATCGACATCCGGCGGTCCATCGACGTCTTCTGGATCCAGCGGAACGCGGCCGGCTCGGTCAGCCCGTACTCCGTCTGCAGGATCGACTTCGCCCGGTCCACCAGCTTGCGCGTCTCCAGCCGGAGCGTGAGGTCGGCGACCTCCTTCTCCAGCTCCTTCAGCTCCGTGAACCGCGAGACGGCCATCTCGATCGCGGGGACGACATCGCTCTTGCTGAACGGCTTCACCAGGTACGCCATGGCACCGGCGTCCCGCGCGCGCTCCACGAGATCGCGCTGGGAGAACGCGGTCAGCATCAGCACCGGCGCGATGCTCTCCTCCGCGATCTTCTCGGCCGCCGAGATGCCGTCGAGCTTGGGCATCTTCACGTCGAGGATCACCAGATCGGGGCGGTGCTCACGGGCCAGCTCCACGGCCTGCTCACCGTCACCGGCCTCGCCGACGACGGTGTACCCCTCCTCCTCCAGCATCTCTTTGAGATCGAGCCGGATGAGGGCCTCGTCCTCGGCGATGACGACCCGCGTCGTCATCGGAGGCACGTGCGACTTGTCGTCTTCAGGCACGTCGACAGGCTGGGGCGACTCGGGGGCACTCACGTGGGCTCCTTGGTAGGGGCAGGCCGGTACTGCTCCCAAGAGCGTACCTAGCTGCGGTATGGTGGTCGGGCAGTGGGTCGAGGTCAACCTTCGATTCACGGGGCCCCGGTAGCCCAATTGGCAGCAGGCAATGGATTCAAAACCCATACAGTGTCGGTTCGAGTCCGACCCGGGGCACTTTTCCTTCCATTCCAAGGTCACCACTCCGAAGCGGATGTGCACGTTCTCGTGAACATCCGCTTCTTTCTGCGTGTCGTCACGACGGCACTTCCACAGTGGCCCTCATGTACGACATCAGCACGCGCAAGCGAGTACTCGCACTGGTGGACGGAGGCCGCAGTCTCAATTCGGTGAGCCGTGAGACAGGCATTTCCAGGGCCGCCATTCGCTCGTGGCGCGAGCGCCTCGAACCGCGGCCCCGGAGGACGCCGCAGGACCCCGGGCCGCCCGCCGACGCCTCCGCGTACGCCTACCTGCTGGGCCTCTATCTCGGTGACGGCTGCATCAGCGCTCATCCGCGCGGGGGTTACTACCTCAGGATCGTCTGTGCGGACGCCTGGCCCGGGCTGATCGCGCAGTGCCGCGAAGCCATCGAGAGGGTGCGCCCCGGCGTGGGCATCCACACCGCGCGGAAACAGGGCTGCGTGGCCGTCACCAGCTACTCGCGGAGCTGGCCGGCTCTTTTCCCTCAGCACGGGCCCGGTATGAAGCACCGACGGCGGATCGTGCTGGATGCCTGGCAGCAGGCCATCGTCGAGGCGCACCCGTGGGACTTCATCCGCGGGCTCATCCACTCCGACGGCTGCCGTGTCACCAACCGGACGACCCGGATAGTCGGCGGGCGCCCGAAGCGGTACGAGTACCCGCGGTACTTCTTCACCAATGTCTCCGACGACATCATCCGCCTCTTCACCGCGGCGCTCGACCTGGTGGGCGTCGAATGGAGGAAGGCGAACACCCGGAACATCTCCGTCGCCCGCAGAGCCTCCGTGGCCCTCATGGACGCCCACGTCGGGGCCAAGTACTGACGGTCGTCTACTTCGGGCTGTCGTCCTCGGCGATGTGGTGGACGCGGACCAGGTTCGTCGAGCCCGAGACGCCGGGTGGGGAGCCGGCCGTGATGACGACCATGTCGCCCGGGCGGCAGCGGCCGTACCTGAGCAGGAGTTCGTCGACCTGGTCGACCATCGCGTCTGTGGAGTCCACGCTCGGCCCGAGGAACGTCTCGACACCCCAGCTGACGCTGAGCTGGGAGCGGGTCGCCTGGTCGGGGGTGAAGGCCAGCAGCGGAATGGGCGAGCGGTAGCGGGAGAGGCGGCGGGCGGTGTCGCCCGACTGGGTGAAGGCGACGAGGAAGCGGGCGCCGAGGAAGTCGCCCGTCTCGGCCGCCGCGCGGGCGACGGCGCCGCCCTGGGTGCGGGGCTTGTTGCGTTCGGTCAGCGGCGGCAGCCCCTTGGCCAGGATGTCCTCCTCGGCCGCTTCGACGATGCGGGCCATGGTGCGGACGGTGTCGACGGGGTGCTTGCCGACGCTGGTCTCGCCGGAGAGCATGACCGCGTCGGTGCCGTCGATGACGGCGTTGGCGACGTCGGAGGCCTCGGCGCGGGTGGGCCGGGCATTGTCGATCATCGAGTCGAGCATCTGCGTGGCGACGATGACCGGTTTGGCGTTGCGCCTGGCCAGGGCGATCGCGCGCTTCTGGACGATCGGGACCTGCTCCAGCGGCATTTCGACGCCGAGGTCGCCGCGGGCCACCATGATGCCGTCGAAGGCGGCGACGATGTCGTCGATGTTCTCGACCGCCTGCGGCTTTTCGATCTTGGCGATGACGGGGAGGCGGCGGCCTTCCTCGTCCATGATGCGGTGGACGTCCTGGATGTCGCGGCCGCTGCGGACGAAGGACAGGGCGATGACGTCGAAGCCGGTGCGCAGGGCCCAGCGCAGGTCGTCCTCGTCCTTCTTGGACAGGGCGGGGACGGAGACGGCGACGCCGGGGAGGTTGAGTCCCTTGTGGTCGGAGACGACGCCGCCTTCGAGGACGGTGGTGCGGATACGGGGGCCGTCGACGTCGGTGACGCGCAGGCAGACCTTGCCGTCGTCGACGAGGATGCGTTCGCCGGTGGTCACGTCGGCGGCGAGGCCGGCGTAGGTGGTGCCGCAGCCGTCGCGGTCGCCTTCGGCGCCGTCCTCGACGGTGAGGGTGAAGGTGTCGCCGCGTTCGAGGAGTACGGGGCCTTCGGTGAAGCGGCCGAGGCGGATCTTCGGGCCTTGGAGGTCGGCGAGGACGCCGACGCTGCGGCCGGTTTCGTCGGCGGCTTTGCGGACCCGGTGGTAGCGCTCCTCGTGTTCGGCGTGTTCGCCGTGGCTGAGGTTGAAGCGGGCTACGTCCATTCCGGCGTCGACCAGGTCTTTGATCCGGTCGTACGAGTCGGTGGCGGGTCCCAGGGTGCAGACGATTTTGGCTCGGCGCATGGTACGAGCCTATGAGTTACCGACTGGTAGTGAATTGGCCGGGCGTGACCACTCAACAGACATTGCGTGAAGCGTTATTGACAAGTGTTGAATTGTGCGGCGGGGCGCTCCGATGAGCATCTCGGAGGGAATTCGGTCGCGTTTTCGGAAAGGGCCCCGCCCGGGGGTCACAGACGCGGCGGGACCATGGTGAAGCGCGCGTTCACCTGGGCGTGGACGTGCTGGCGCTGGGGTTCGAGGTCGAGGGGGGCGGGGGTGTCCTCGGCGGCGCCGGCGAAGGCGGCGGAGCGCATGCGGCCGGTGGCCTGGGGGTAGGCCGGCGGGGCGTCCTCGGCGCCGATGTCGGCGATCTCGACGAGGGCGGCGAGGGTGGTGCCGAGGGCGTCGGCGTACTCGCGGGCGCGCTGGACGGCTTCGTGGACGGCCTTCTTGCGCGCGTCGCGGTGGGCGGGCGAGTCGGGGCGCAGGGCCCACCAGGGGCCGTCGACGTGGGTGAGGTCGAGGTCGGCCAGGCGGGTGGTGAGTTCGCCGAGGGCGGTGAAGTCGGTGAGTTCGGCGGTGACGCGGACGCTGCCGTGGTAGGTGCGGACGCGTTCGCCGCGGCCGTGCTTGGTCAGTTCGGGGGTGATGGAGAAGGCGCCGGTCTCCAGGCGTTCGACGGCGTCGCCGTAGGTCTTGACGAGGTCGAGGACGGTGGCGTTGCGGCGGGTGAGGTCGTCGAGGGCGGAGCGGCGGTCGCGGCCGCGGGCGGCGACGGTGATGCCGATGCGGGCGATCTCGGGGTCGACTTCGAGGCGGGCTTCGCCGCGGACGGCTATGCGGGGGGCGTCGGGGGTGCCGTAGGGGACGGCGGGCCGGGGGGTGTCCGTGGGGGCGGTCATACGCCCCACTCTGTCACGGTGTGGCGGTGCCGCGGGGCGGAGTTGGGGGTTCCAGTCACCGGATCGCAACCTGCCGGGTCTGGTCCGTCCGGTCATGAACGGGTCAGAATCTACGCGCGTTATCTACGCGCGTTCACAGATTCCGCGAGGAGAGCCAGACATGCCGTTGAACCGCCGGAAGTTCCTGGGGAAGTCCGCCGCGACCGGGGCGGGGGTGGCGCTGGCCGGTGCGGTCGCGGCGCCGGGCGCCCAGGCCGCCGAGGCGTACGGCGGGCGGCCCGCCAAGCGGTACGCGTTCACCGTGATGGGCACGACGGACCTGCACGGCAACGTCTTCAACTGGGACTACTTCACGGACAAGGAGTTCGACGACAAGGACCACAACGACGTGGGCCTGGCGAAGGTCTCCACGCTCGTGAACCGGGTCCGCGCGGAGAAGGGCCGCCGCAACACGCTGCTCATCGACGCGGGCGACACCATCCAGGGCACGCAGCTGTCGTACTACTACGCCAAGGTGGACCCGATCACCGCCGAGGGCGGGCCGGTGCACCCGATGGCGCAGGCGATGAACGCGATGGAGTACGACGCGGCGGCGCTCGGCAACCACGAGTTCAACTACGGCATCCCGGTGCTGCGCAAGTTCGAGCAGCAGTGCCGCTTCCCGCTGCTGGGCGCCAACGCGCTGGACGCGAAGACGCTGCGGCCGGCGTTCGCGCCGTACAGCATGCACCGGCTGCGCACGCCGCACGGGCGGGACGTGAAGGTGGCGGTGCTGGGGCTGACGAACCCGGGCATCGCGATCTGGGACAAGGCGAACGTGCAGGGGAAGATGACGTTCCCGGGTCTGGAGGAGCAGGCCGCGAAGTGGGTGCCGAAGCTGCGCTCGATGGGCGCGGACGTCGTGATCGTCTCGGCGCACAGCGGCTCGTCGGGCACGTCGTCCTACGGTGACCAGCTGCCGTACGTGGAGAACGCGGCCGGGCTGGTGGCCGAGCAGGTGCCGGGCATCGACGCGATCCTGGTGGGGCACGCCCACACGGAGATCCCCGAGTACTTCGTCACGAACAAGGAGACCGGCCGGAAGGTCGTGCTGTCGGAGCCGCTCAAGTGGGGTCAGCGGCTGACGCTGTTCGACTTCGAGCTGGTCTGGGAGAAGGGCTGCTGGACGGTCGAGAAGGTGGGCGCGAAGGTCCTCAACTCCAACACGGTGGAGGAGGACGCGAAGATCACCGGGCTGCTCACCGACGAGCACGCGAAGGTGGTCGCGTACGTCAACCAGGTGATCGGCACCAACGCGGCGGAGATGACGTCGGCCGAGGCGCCGTACAAGGACGTGCCGATCATCGACCTGATCAACCACATCCAGGCCGACACGGTGAAGCAGGCCCTGGCGGGCACCGAGCACGCGGCGCTGCCGGTGCTGTCGCAGGCGGCGTGCTTCTCGCGCAGCGCGCGGATCCCGGCCGGCGAGGTGACGATCCGGGACGTGGCGGGGCTGTACGTCTTCGAGAACACGCTGGAGGCGCGCCTGATGACGGGTGCGCAGATGAAGGCGTACCTGGAGTTCTCGGCGAACTACTACGTGCGGACGCCGGCCGGTGCGCCGGTGGAGCCGGCGAAGCTGACCAACGCGGGCGGCATCCCGGACTACAACTACGACGTGGTGAGCGGTCTGTCGTACGAGATCGACATCGCGAAGCCGGCCGGGTCGCGGGTGGCGAACGTGCGGTTCGGGGGACAGCCGCTCGCGGACGACGCGAAGTTCGTGTTCGCGGTGAACAACTACCGGGCCAACGGCGGCGGGAACTTCCCGCACGTCGCCGCGGCCCCGGTGCTGTGGTCGAACTCGGAGGAGATCCGCAACACCATGATCGCCTGGGTGAAGGCGAAGGGGTCGATCGACCCGGCCGTGTTCGCCGCGGTGGACTGGAAGCTGACGCGCGAGGGCGTGCCGGTGTTCTGAGCCGTGTCTCCGCTCACCTCCGGTCGTCGACCAGCGGGATCAGGGCCGGTGCCTCGCGGGGCGGCGGCACGTGGCGGGGCTGGGTGAGGCCGAAGGTGGTGAAGGCGGTGCGGCGCGGGAGTCCGTAGGCTTCCCTGCCGGTCAGGGAGTTGAGGATGAGCGCGCCGCGCCAGGCGGTGAGGCCGAGGTCCGGGGCGCCGACGCCGTGGGTGTGGGTCTCGGCGTTCTGGACGTGGACGGTGCCGGTGACGGACGGGTCGAGGACGAGCCGGTGCTCCTCGTCGACGCGGGGCCGCTCGCTGTGGTCGCGGCGCATGTAGGGGTCGAGGCCGGCGAGGAGGCGGTCCAGGGGGCGTTCGCGGTAGCCGGTGGCGAGGACGACGGCGTCGGTGGTGAGGCGGGTGCGGCTGCCCTGCAGGTCGTGTTCCAGGTGCAGTTCCACCTGTGTGGTGGCGACGCGGCCGGCGGTGCGGACGCGGACACCGGGGGTCAGGACGGCGTCGGGCCAGCCGCCGTGCAGGGTGCGGCGGTACAGCTCGTCGTGGATGGCGGCGATGGTGGCGGCGTCGATGCCCTTGTGCAGTTGCCACTGTCCGGCGACGAGGCGGTCGCGGGTGGACTCGGGCAGGGCGTGGAAGTAGCGGGTGTGGTCGGGGGTGAAGTGCTCCAGGCCGAGCTTGGAGTACTCCATGGGCGCGAACGCGCCGGTGCGGCCCAGCCAGTGGAGTCTCTCGCGGCCCGCGGGCCGGCTGCGGAGCAGGTCGAGGAAGATCTCGGCGCCGGACTGGCCGGTGCCGACGACGGTGACGTGCCCGGCGGCCAGGAGGGTGTCGCGGTGGTCGAGGTAGTCGGCGGCGTGCACGACGGGCACGCCGGGGGCCTGGACGAGGGGCTTGAGCGGGTCGGGGACGTGGGGTTCGGTGCCGATGCCGAGGACGACGTTGCGGGTGTAGGTGCGGCCGAGGGCTTCGGCTTCCCCGTCGCTGTCGAGCTGGGTGAAGTCCACTTCGAACAGGTCGCGTTCGGGGTTCCAGCGCACGGCGTCGACCTGGTGGCCGAAGTGCAGGCCGGGCAGGTTCTCGGTGACCCAGCGGCAGTAGGCGTCGTACTCGGCGCGGTGGATGTGGAAGCGCTCGGCGAAGTAGAACGGGAACAGCCGTTCGCGGGACCTGAGGTAATTGAGGAACGTCCAGGGGCTGGTGGGGTCGACGAGGGTCACCAGGTCGGCGAGGTAGGGCACTTGGATGGTGGCGCCGTCGATGAGCAGCCCGGGGTGCCAGCCGAAGGCGGGGCGCTGGTCGTAGAAGACGGTGTCGAGGTCGCCGAGGGGGTGGGCGAGGGCGGCGAGGGAGAGGTTGGCGGGGCCGATGCCGATGCCGACGAGGTCGCGGGGGGCGTCGGGTTCGTGGTGCGGGTGGGGCGCGGGGGTGTGGTCGGGGTTCATCGGGGGGTGTGTCCTTCCGCGAGGGTCGCTCGGCGCGCTGCCACGAGGTGCAGCAGGGCGGCTAGGTCGTCGGGGCCGGTGGCGGGGTTGAGCAGGGTGGCCTTGAGCCAGAGCCGGCCGTCGAGGCGGGCCCGGCCGAGGACGGCGGTGCCGTCGGTGAGCAGGGCGCGGCGCACGGCGGCGACGGTGGTGTCCGGGGCTGCTGTGGGCCGGAACAGCACAGTGCTGAGGGCGGGTGGCGCGTGCAGGTCGAAGCCGGGGTGGTCCCGGACGAGGGCGGCGAACTCCTCGGCCCGGGCGCAGACCTGGTCGACGAGTGCGCCGAGCCCGTCGCGGCCGAGGGTCTTGAGGGTGACCGCGAGTTTGAGGATGTCGGGGCGCCGGGTGGTGCGCAGGGAGCGCCCGAGCAGGTCCGGCAGTCCGGCGTCGGTGTCGTCGTCGGCGTTGAGGTAGTCGGCGCGGTGCCGCAGGGCGGCGAGGTCGCCGGGGTCGCGGACGGTGAGGATGCCGGCGGCGGCGGGTTGCCAGCCGAGTTTGTGCAGGTCGAGGGTGACGGTGTCGGCGGCGTCGAGTCCGTCGAGCAGGGTGCGGCGGCGGGTGCTGAACAGCAGGGCACCGCCGTAGGCGGCGTCGATGTGCAGCCGGGCGCCGTGGGCGGCACAGCGGTCGGCGATCTCGGGCAGCGGGTCGATCAGACCGGCGTCGGTGGTGCCGGCGGTGGCGGCGACGAGCAGCGGGCCGGGCGTGCGGGAGAGGGCCGCGTCGAGGGCGGCGGGGTCGAGTCTGCCGCCGGGGGCGGCCACGACGACGGGGTCGGGCAGGCCCAGCAGCCAGGTGGCGCGCGGCAGCGAGTGGTGCGCGTTGTCGCCGACGACGAGCCGTACGGTCCCGCCGCGGGCCTCGCGGGCGAGCAGCAGGGCGAGGTGGTTGGCCTCGGTGCCGCCGGTGGTGGCGAGCGCGTCCGGGTTGCCGCCGGGCCCGTGGATCTCCCGGGCGAGGGCCTGCGTGACCATCGCCTCCAGTTCGGAGGCGGCCGGGGCCTGGTCCCAGGAGTCCAGGGAGGGGTTGAGGACGGAGGCGGCGAGGTCGGCCGCGGCGGCGACGGCGAGGGGCGGGCAGTGCAGGTGGGCGGCGCAGCGGGGGTGGGCGGGGTCGGCGGCGCCCTCGGCGACGGCCCGGACCAGGGTGTGCAGGGCCTGCGGGTCGCCGCGGCCGGGGAGGACCTCCCCCACGGCACGGCGCAGCCGGGCGGCGACCGCCTGCGGCCCGCCCGCCGGCAGCGGCCCGCCGCGGGACCGGGCGCCGGTGTCGAGGGCGTCGAGGACGGTGGCGAGCAGCGGCCGCAGGGCGCGGGCCCCTTCGGGGCCCGAGGCGAGGGACGGCGTGCGCATGAGCTGACCTCCGGGACACGGGGCGAACCGCCCGAACAGCCCAACGACGCAACCCGGCCGGAGGTGTTCCTGAGCGCGGTACCGGATGCCGGTGGGGCCGCCGCCCCGTGATGTGCCGACCCGGCCGGACGTGTCCCCGCACGCGGGTGCGGGCCCCCGGGTGGGACCGCCACCCCGTGGCGTGCAGACCCCGGAGGGTGACGGGGGGGGCGGCCCAACCCGTGGTGCGGGGAGGGCCGTGCGCTCGGTGTCAGTTCCGGTGTGCGTCCCGGACCCGCAGCGCTCGCCTCAGGTCGTCCAGCTGGTCGGTCAGCTTGCGGTGGAGGGCCGGTGTCGGGGCGGCTTCGGCCAGGCACTGTTCGCCGAGGCGGAGGTTGTCCGGGTCGACGGCGTGCGCGGGGAAGGCCCAGCGGCCCGCCGCCTCCGCCATGGCGGGTCCGCGCCGGTCGGCGAGGGCGACGGCGTCGGCGTAGAAGCGCGGCACGTACGAACCGACCAGGCCGGCCTGTTCGGGCTGCCAGAAGCCGCGGGCGGTGGCGGTGAAGAGGTAGTTGGACAGGTCGTCGGAGCCGAACATCGCCTGCCAGGCGCGTTCCTTGGCGTCGGGGTGGGGCAGGGCGGCGCGGCACAGGGCGGCGCCCTCCTGGCCGGTGGCGCTCGGGTCGCGTTCCAGCTCCGCGTCGATGGCGGCCTCGTCGGTCGCGCCGAGGACGGCGAGCCGGGCGAGCACGCGCCAGCGCAGCTCCGGGTCCAGCTCGGGTCCGCCGGGGACGGTGCCGTCGGCGAGCCAGGCGGCGATGGTGTCGGGGTGGGCGGCGACGTCGATGCGGTGGCGGACCGCGATCAGGCGCAGGCCGGGGTGGTCGCCGTCCTCGGTGCGGCGGATGAGGTCGCGGCACAGCTCGGAGAGGGTGGCGAGCGCGGCCGGCCGCTCCTCGGGGGTGAGGTAGCGGTCGGTGAGGTACGTGGTGGCGAAGGCGAGCACGCCCTGGACGACGGCCAGGTCGGTCTCCAGCGGCAGATGGGCCCGGGCCGTCTCCAGGTAGGCGGCGGGGGCGAGTTCGCCGTCGCGGACGGCGTCGCGCAGGGCGTTCCAGACGACCGCGCGGGTGAGCGGTTGGGGCAGGCCGGACAGGTCCTTGCGGACGGTGTCGAAGGACTCCGGGTCGAAGCGGACCTTGGCGTAGGTGAGGTCGCCGTCGTTGAGCAGGAGCAGGGCGGGGCGCTTGCCGATGGGGTGGTCGCCGGTCTGCGGCAGGTCGAGGTGGAGGCGTTCGCGCAGGACGAGCTGTCCGCCGTCGTCGCCGAGGTCGCGGTCGTACAGGCCGACGGCGATGCGGTGCGGGCGGCTGCCGGCGCGGTCGGTGGCGAGGGCGCACAGGCCCTGTTCGCCGGGGACGACGCGCGGGGTGAGGGTGTCGACGCCGGTGGTGCGCAGCCAGGCGTCGGCCCAGCCGTGGACGTCGCGGTCGGTGGCGCCGGCGAGGTTGTCGATGAAGTCGGCGAGGGTGGCGTTGGCGAACCTGTGCCGGGCGAAGTGGGCGTTGATGCCGGCCAGGAAGTCCTTCTCGCCGAGCCAGGCCACCAGTTGGCGCAGGGCGCTGGCTCCCTTGGCGTAGGAGATGCCGTCGAAGTTGAGCAGGGCGGAGGCGGTGTCGTCGACGGCGTCGGGGGCGACGGGGTGGGTGGAGGGGCGCTGGTCGGCGTCGTAGCCCCAGGATTTGCGGGTGACGGCGAAGTCGGTCCAGGTGTCCGTGAAGCGGGTGGCCTCGGTGAGGGTCTGGTAGCCCATGTACTCGGCGAAGGACTCGTTCAGCCAGATGTCGTCCCACCACTTGAGGGTGACGAGGTCGCCGAACCACATGTGGGCCATCTCGTGGGCGATGACCATCGCGCGGGTCTGCCGTTCGGTGTCGGTGACGGCGGAGCGGTAGACGAACTCGTCGCGGAAGGTGACCAGTCCGGGGTTCTCCATGGCGCCCGCGTTGAACTCGGGGACGAAGGCCTGGTCGTAGGAGTCGAAGGGGTAGGGCTCGTCGAACTTCTCGTGGTAGCGGTCGAAGCAGGCCCGGGTGACGTCGAGGAGTTCGTCGGCGTCGGCGTCCAGGTAGGGGGCGAGGGAGCGGCGGCAGTGCAGGCCGAAGGGCAGGCCGCGGTGCTCGGTGCGCACGGAGTGCCAGGGGCCGGCGGCGACGGCGACGAGGTAGGTGGAGATCAGGGGCGTGGGGGCGGCGCGCCACACGCCGTCGGTGTGCTCGGTGACGCCGTTGGCGAGGACGGTCCAGCCCTGCGGGGCGGTGACCGACAGGTCGAACACGGCCTTCAGGTCGGGCTGGTCGAAGGCGGCGAAGACGCGCTGGACGTCGTCGAGGAAGAGCTGCGTGTAGACGTAGGTCTCGCCGTCGGTGGGGTCGGTGAAGCGGTGCATGCCCTCGCCGGTGCGGGAGTAGCGCATGCGGGCGTCGACGCGCAGTTCGTGCTCGCCGGGGGTGAGGTTCTTCAGCGGGAGCCGGTTGCCGTCGAGGGCCTGCGGGTCCAGGGGTTGTCCGTCGAGGGTGACGGAGCGCAGCTCGGCGGGCTTGACCTCGACGAAGGTGTCCCCGGCCGCGCGGGCGGCGAACCTGATCAGGGTGCGGGAGGCGAAGGTCTCGTCACCGCCGGTCAGGTCGAGTTCGATGGTGTAGCGGTGGACGTCGAGGAGCTCTGCTCGGGCCTGCGCTTCGTCGCGCGTCAGTACGGACATGCAGGACATGCTGCCTGATGGCGTCGGCACGGCACAGAGGCGGATCGGTACGTGCGCAATGTCCGGTCTCAGCCGCGGTCCTTCCCGAGCCCCCGGCGTGCGCCCCGGGGGGCGCTGGACGGGTACGTGCGCGTCGGGGTGGGGCAGGACGGGGCCGGCGGGGTGGGCGGGGCCCCGGGGTCGGCGGGGCCCCGGGGTCGGCGGGCCGGAGTCAGCGGGATGAGCGGGATGTGCCGGGTCTGCGCAACGCGGCGCGTGCGGCGCAGGGCCTCCGGGCCGCCGACGCCGGGCATGGGCACGTCGAGCAGGAGCAGGTCCACCCCGCCGCGAGACCCACCCCGCCGCGCTCACCTGGAGGGACCGGAGCGGGTCCGGGACGCTGACGCGCGGTACGCGCCGGCCGGCATGCTTGATCGGCGCGGCACGCCCGGCGCGGGCCGCCGTGTCACTCCCCCGGTGGCCGGTCGGCGGGGGCGGCGGCGGTCTCGACGGGGACGGCCGCGCCGTTGAGCGCCTCCTCGGCGATGCGCTCGTGGTGGCGGATGACCTCGGCCACGATGAAGTTGAGGAACTTCTCGGCGAAGGCCGGGTCCAGCTTGGCGTCCTCCGCGAGGGCGCGCAGCCGGGCGATCTGGCGGGCCTCGCGGGCGGGGTCGGCGGGCGGCAGCTGGTGCCGGGCCTTGAGGAGGCCGACCTGCTGGGTGGCCTTGAAGCGCTCGGCGAGCATGTGCACGACGGCGGCGTCGATGTTGTCGATGCTGTCGCGCAGTCGCGCGAGCTCCTCGCGGACGCCGGGCCCGGCGTCGTCGGTACCGGTGATGCTGGTGGTCATGGGGCGGAAGCCTACGGGGGCCGGGCGGCCGGGCCGCGGGGTGTCTCACGCCTCGGCGGCCCGGGGCGGGTGCGCCCTCGTACAGTGGAACGGGGTTCCCGGCGTCCTGGGGGTGCGGCGTGGCGAACGACGGGCCGGTCGAGCACGGCTACCCGCATCTGGAGACGGTGCGCGCCGCGGTGACGGCGCTGTACCGGCGGCTGTCGTACGTCACGGTGCGGACGTTCGCGTCGAGTGTGGTCCCGGCGGACGTGGCGTTCTGCGACACGGACGACCTGTATCTGGGGGCGCAGCGGGTGGCGCGCGAGCTGGTGGGGCACTACCGGCTGCCGGACGCGCGGCTGGTCGTGGGTTTCCGCGAGATGCGGCACGCGGCGAACGTGGAGCTGACGGCGGGGCCGGAGTACTTCGTGGAGCTGAACGACCGGTTCCGCAGTCATCGGCGGGACATCGGGGCGGCCCTCGCGCACGAGGTGACGCATGTGTTCCTGCACCGCCTGGACCTGTCGTTCCCGGGCGTGCGGGACAACGAGATCCTCACGGACACGGTCGCGGCGTACCTGGGCGCGGGCTGGCTGCTGCTGGACGCCTACCGGGAGGACGGGGCGTCGTCGCAGAAGCTGGGCTATCTCACGCCGGAGGAGTTCGGGTACGTGCTGGCCAAGCGGGCGCTGGTGTTCGGGGAGGACCCGTCGGTGTGGTTCACCAGCGCGCAGGCGTACAGGGCGTACGGCAGGGGCATGGAGCTCGCCCTGCGGGACGGGCGGCAGCCGCCGCTGACGGCGGCGGGCTGGGCGGGGCGGCGCCGTTACGCCCGGGACCGGCGGCACGCGCCGCAGGGGCCGCAGCCGGGGGTGCGCTACGCCTTCTCGCCGGACGCGGGCGGGGGGTTGCGGGTGTCGTTCCCCTGTCCGACCTGCGAGCAGCGGATCAGGGTGCCGGTGCAGGGCCGGGTGCGCGCCCGCTGCGCCCTGTGCCGCAGCGTCCTGGAGTGCGACACCTGACGCCGCGGAGCGGGGGCGCCGCCCGGCCCGGGGCGGTCAGCGGGCGTCGTGGTCGCGGACGATGCCGGCGGCCCGGGCGGCGGCGAGCCACTGGGGGAACTCGCCCACGAGCCGGTCGTACAGCTCGGTGTCCGGCACCGTGCGGGGGTCGGCGCCCGCGTGGAAGAAGCCGGCGTTGTCGACGGGCCGCTTGCCCGGCACGGCCAGGTCGTCGAGCCTGCGCAGGAAGTCGAACTGCTTGCTGTGCGGGTCGCCGAAACCGACGAACTGCCAGAACAGCGGCAGCTTCGCCGCCTTGCACAGGTACCGTTCGGCGGCGAGCTTGTTGATCGGCCCGCCGTCCGTCTGGAAGACGACCAGCGCGGGCTCGGCCGTCCCGCTGTCGAGGTAGTGGTCGATGACGGCGTCCATCGCCAGGTGGTAGCTGGTGCGGCCCATGTGCCCGAGCCCGGCCACGATCTCCTGGATGCGCCCCTCGTGCCGCTCCAGGGCGATCTCGGTCTCGGCGTCGACGTCCGTGGAGAAGAACACCACCGGCACGGACCCGTCGTCGTCGAGGTGCGCCGACAACCCGAGCACCCGGTCGGCGAGCGCCTGCACGCTGCCGTCCGCGTAGTACGGCTTCATGGAGCCGGAGTAGTCGACCACGAGGTGGACCGCGGCCCGCAGCCCGTCCAGCCCGTGTTTCCCGAGGGACACTCCGGCGCTCTTGTAGAGGTCCACCAGCGCGGGGGCGCTCTCCTGCACCTTGCTGAGACTGATCGCGGCCATGGCGTCACTCTCTCACAGCCCGGCGCCCCCTCGGTCGCTCCGTCCCGGCACCCGGGCGGCCGGGCCGAGGAGTCGGGGTCGTGGCGGGTGCTGCCGGCGCATCTGCCCCTGGGGGGGCGGCCGAGAGGTTTCGACGGCGCCTGCCCGGGTGTCCGGTCGGGGACAGGGAGGGCAGGCGCCGTCGGTGTTCCGCACGCCTTTGTGCGGGACGTTCTCGGGGTGCGCTCAGACCATCAGCGCGCGGTCCGTCGGGCGGATCGGGGCCGGCAGCTCACTGGCGCCGGTGAGGTGGCGGTCCACCCCGCGCGCCGCCGAACGGCCCTCGGCGATCGCCCAGACGATGAGCGACTGGCCGCGGCCGGCGTCACCGGCGACGAACACACCCGGCACGTTGGTCTGGTAGTCGCCGTCGCGGGCGATGTTGCCGCGCTCGTCGAGCTCCAGGCCGAACTGCTCGACCAGGCCGTTCTCCCGGTCGGTGCCGGTGAAGCCCATCGCCAGCGTCACCAGCTGGGCGGGGATCTTGCGCTCCGTGCCCGGCTTGGGCGTCAGCCTGCCGTCGACGAACTCCACCTCGGTCAGGTGCAGCCACTGGACGTTGCCGTCCTCGTCGCCCTCGAAGTGGGTGGTGGAGACGGAGTAGACCCGCTCGCCGCCCTCCTCGTGCGCCGAGGTGACCTTGTACAGCATGGGGAAGGTCGGCCACGGCTGGTTGACCGGGTGCCGGTCCTCGCCCGGGCGGGGCATGATCTCCAGCTGCGTGACGGAGGCCGCTCCCTGGCGGTGGGCGGTGCCGACGCAGTCCGCGCCGGTGTCGCCGCCGCCGATGACCACGACGTGCTTGCCCTCGGCGGAGATGGGGGGCGCGACGAAGTCGCCCTCCTGGACCTTGTTGGCCAGGGGCAGGTACTCCATCGCCTGGTGGATGCCCTTGAGCTCGCGGCCGGGCACCGGCAGGTCGCGGGCCGTGGTCGCGCCGACGGCCAGGACGACCGCGTCGTAGCGCTTCTTCAGGTCCGTGGCCTTCAGGTCGCGGCCGATCTCGACGCCCGTGCGGAAGCGGGTGCCCTCCGCGCGCATCTGCTCGATGCGGCGGTTGATGTGCCGCTTCTCCATCTTGAACTCGGGGATGCCGTACCGCAGGAGGCCGCCGACGCGGTCCGCGCGCTCGTAGACGGCGACGGTGTGGCCGGCGCGGGTCAGCTGCTGGGCGGCGGCCAGACCCGCCGGGCCCGAGCCGACGACGGCGACGGTCTTGCCGGACAGGCGCTCCGGGATCTGCGGGGCGACGTCCCCGGTCTCCCACGCCTTGTCGATGATCGAGACCTCGACGTTCTTGATGGTGACCGGCGGCTGGTTGATGCCGAGCACACACGCCGACTCGCACGGGGCGGGGCACAGGCGGCCGGTGAACTCCGGGAAGTTGTTCGTCGCGTGCAGGCGCTCGGAGGCGGCGGCCCAGTCCTCGCGGTAGGCGTAGTCGTTCCACTCGGGGATGAGGTTCCCGAGGGGACAGCCGTTGTGGCAGAACGGGATGCCGCAGTCCATGCACCGGCTGGCCTGCTTGCTGATGATCGGCAGCAGGGAGCCGGGGACGTAGACCTCGTTCCAGTCGCGGACGCGCTCCTCGACGGGGCGGGACCTGGCGACCTCGCGCCCGTGGTTCAGGAAGCCCTTCGGGTCAGCCATTGATCGCCGCCTCCATCATCTTCTCGTGGGTCTCGGTCTCGGAGAGACCGGCTCGCTCGGCGGCGTCCTTGGCGGCGAGCACTGCCTGGTACGTGCTGGGGATGATCTTGCTGAAGCGCGCCACGCCTCCCGTGGGGTCGTCCCACTCGGCCAGGAGCTTCTCGGCGACGGTGGAGCCCGTCTCCTCCCGGTGGCGGCGGACCACGTCGTGCAGCCACTGCTTGTCGGCGTCGTCCAGCGCCTGGACGGCGTCGAGGTTGCCGGCGTTGACGTTGTCCCGGTCGAGGTCGATGACGTAGGCGACGCCGCCGGACATGCCGGCCGCGAAGTTGCGGCCGGTCTCGCCGAGCACCACCGCGTGACCGCCGGTCATGTACTCGCAGCCGTGGTCGCCCACGCCCTCGGAGACGACCGTCGCGCCGGAGTTGCGCACGCAGAACCGCTCACCGGTCTTGCCGCGCAGGAACATCTCGCCGCCGGTGGCGCCGTAGCCGATGGTGTTGCCGGCGATGACGCTGTACTCGGCGAGGTGGTCGGCGGCGCGGTCCGGGCGGACCACGATCCGGCCGCCCGACAGGCCCTTGCCGACGTAGTCGTTGGCGTCGCCCTCCAGGCGCAGCGTGACGCCGCGCGGCACGAACGCGCCGAAGGACTGGCCGGCGGAGCCGGTGAAGGTGATGTCGATGGTGTCGTCGGGCAGGCCCGCGCCACCGAACTTCTTGGTCACCTCGTGGCCGAGCATGGTGCCGACCGTGCGGTTGATGTTGCGGATGGCGACCTGGGCGCGCACCGGCTGGGCCTCGTTGGCCCCGGGGGCGGCGAGCGCGTCGGCGGCGAGCCTGATCAGCTCGTTGTCGAGCGCCTTCTCCAGGCCGTGGTCCTGGGAGACGACCTGGTGGCGGGCGGCGCCCTCGGGCAGCTCGGGCACGTGGAACAGCGGCTCCAGGTTCAGGCCCTGCGCCTTCCAGTGGTCGACGGCCCGGGTGACGTCGAGGGCCTCGGCGTGGCCGACGGCCTCCTCGATGGAGCGGAAGCCCAGCTCGGCGAGGATCTCGCGGACCTCTTCGGCGATGTACTGGAAGAAGTTCACGACGTACTCGGCCTTGCCGGTGTAGCGCTCGCGCAGCACCGGGTTCTGGGTGGCGATGCCGACCGGGCAGGTGTCCAGGTGGCAGACGCGCATCATGACGCAGCCGGAGACGACGAGCGGCGCGGTCGCGAAACCGAACTCCTCGGCGCCCAGCAGCGCGGCGATGACCACGTCGCGGCCGGTCTTCAGCTGACCGTCGGTCTGCACGACGATGCGGTCGCGCAGGCCGTTGAGCAGCAGCGTCTGCTGGGTCTCGGCCAGGCCCAGCTCCCAGGGGCCGCCCGCGTGCTTCAGCGAGGTGAGCGGCGAGGCACCGGTGCCGCCGTCGTGGCCGGAGATGAGCACCACGTCCGCGTGCGCCTTGGAGACACCCGCGGCGACCGTGCCGACGCCGACCTCGGAGACCAGCTTGACGTGGATGCGCGCCTGGGGGTTGGCGTTCTTCAGGTCGTGGATCAGCTGGGCGAGGTCCTCGATGGAGTAGATGTCGTGGTGCGGCGGCGGGGAGATGAGGCCCACGCCGGGCGTCGAGTGCCGCGTCTTGGCGACCCACGGGTAGACCTTGTGG
The DNA here is from genome assembly GCF_042878735.1 of Streptomyces sp. NPDC003456. Taxonomy (NCBI): domain Bacteria; kingdom Bacillati; phylum Actinomycetota; class Actinomycetes; order Kitasatosporales; family Streptomycetaceae; genus Streptomyces; species Streptomyces sp. NPDC003456. The sequence goes on along the minus strand of NZ_JBIAOK010000003.1, from coordinate 1,056,192 downwards.
CCGGGCAGCTGACCGCCCTCGCCGGGCTTGGCGCCCTGGGCCATCTTGATCTGGATGTCGTCGGAGTTGACCAGGTACTCGGAGGTCACGCCGAAGCGGCCGGAGGCGACCTGCTTGATGGAGGACCGGCGGGCCGGGTCGTACAGGCGCTCGGGGTCCTCGCCGCCCTCACCGGTGTTGGACTTGCCGCCCAGCTGGTTCATGGCGATGGCGAGCGTCTCGTGCGCCTCCTGGGAGATGGAGCCGTACGACATGGCGCCGGTGGAGAAGCGCTTGACGATCTCGGAGACGGGCTCGACCTCGTCGATGGAGATCGGCCGGCGGTCCGACTTGAAGCCGAACAGGCCGCGCAGCGTCATCAGCCGCTCGGACTGCTCGTTCACGCGCTCGGTGTACTTCTTGAAGATGTCGTAGCGGCCGGAGCGCGTGGAGTGCTGGAGGCGGAAGACCGTCTCCGGGTCGAACAGGTGCGGCTCGCCCTCGCGGCGCCACTGGTACTCGCCGCCGATGTCCAGCGCGCGGTGCGCCGGGGCAATGCCGGAGGCCGGGTAGGCCTTGGCGTGCCGGGCGGCGACCTCCTTGGCGACGACGTCGATGCCGACGCCGCCGATCTTGGTGGCGGTGCCGTTGAAGTACGTGGCGACGAACGTCTCGTCCAGGCCGACGGCCTCGAACACCTGGGCGCCGCGGTAGGAGGCGACGGTGGAGATGCCCATCTTGGACATGACCTTCAGCACGCCCTTGCCGAGGGCGTGGATGAGGTTGCGGATGGCCTGCTCGGGCTCGATGCCGGGCAGGAAGGTGCCGGCGCGGACCAGGTCCTCGACGGACTCCATCGCCAGGTAGGGGTTGACCGCGGCGGCGCCGTAGCCGATGAGCAGGGCGACGTGGTGGACCTCGCGGACGTCGCCGGCCTCGACCAGCAGGCCCACCTGGGTGCGCTGCTTGGTGCGGATCAGGTGGTGGTGGACGGCCGCGGTGAGCAGCAGCGAGGGGATGGGCGCGTGCTCGGCGTCGGAGTGGCGGTCCGACAGGACGATCAGGCGGGCGCCGTTCTCGATGGCCGCGTCGGCCTCGGCGCAGATCTCCTCGATGCGGGCGGCCAGCGCGTCACCGCCGCCGTGCACCCGGTACAGGCCGGACAGGGTCGCGGCCTTGAAGCCGGGCATGTCGCCGTCGGCGTTGATGTGGATGAGCTTGGCCAGCTCGTCGTTGTCGATCACCGGGAAGGGCAGCAGGACGCTGCGGCAGGAGGCCGCGTTCGGCTCCAGCAGGTTGCCCTGCGGGCCGAGGGAGCTGCGCAGGGAGGTGACCAGTTCCTCGCGGATGGCGTCCAGCGGCGGGTTGGTGACCTGCGCGAAGAGCTGGGTGAAGTAGTCGAACAGCAGGCGCGGGCGGTCCGAGAGCGCGGCGATCGGCGAGTCGGTGCCCATGGAGCCGATGGGCTCGGCACCGGCCTTGGCCATCGGCGCGAGGATGACGCGCAGCTCCTCCTCGGTGTAACCGAAGGTCTGCTGGCGGCGGGTGACCGAGGCGTGGGTGTGGACGATGTGCTCGCGCTCGGGCAGGTCGGACAGCTCGATCTCGCCGGCTTCCACCCACTCCTCGTAGGGGTTCTCGGCGGCGAGCTGGGCCTTGATCTCGTCGTCCTCGATGATGCGGTGCTCGGCGGTGTCCACCAGGAACATGCGGCCGGGCTGGAGGCGGCCCTTGCGGACGACCTTGGCCGGGTCGATGTCCAGGACGCCCACCTCGGAGCCGAGGACGACCAGGCCGTCGTCGGTGACCCAGTAGCGGCCGGGGCGCAGTCCGTTGCGGTCGAGGACCGCGCCGACCTGGGTGCCGTCGGTGAAGGTGACGCAGGCCGGGCCGTCCCAGGGCTCCATCATCGTGGAGTGGTACTGGTAGAACGCGCGCCGGGCCGGGTCCATGGAGTCGTGGTTCTCCCACGCCTCCGGGATCATCATCAGCACGGAGTGCGGCAGGGAGCGGCCGCCCAGGTGCAGCAGCTCCAGGACCTCGTCGAAGGAGGCGGAGTCGGAGGCGTCCGGCGTGCAGACCGGGAAGATCCGGTCGATGGCCTTGCCGTCGCCGCCGAACAGGTCGGAGACGAGCTGCGACTCGCGGGCCACCATCCAGTTGCGGTTGCCCTTGACGGTGTTGATCTCACCGTTGTGCGCGACGAAGCGGTAGGGGTGGGCCAGCGGCCAGGACGGGAAGGTGTTCGTCGAGAACCGGGAGTGCACGAGCGCGATCGCGGAGGCGAAGCGGCGGTCGGACAGGTCCGGGAAGAAGGGCTCCAGCTGGCCGGTGGTCAGCATGCCCTTGTAGACGACGGTCCGCGCGGACAGCGACGGGAAGTACACGCCGGCCTCGCGCTCGGCGCGCTTGCGCAGCACGAACGCCTTGCGGTCCAGGGCGATGCCCGCGGCGGGCACCGCGGCGCCGTCGGCGACGAAGAGCTGGCGGAAGACCGGCATGGTCGACCGGGCGGTGGCGCCCAGCAGCTGGGGGGCGACCGGCACCTCGCGCCAGCCGAGGACGGTGAGGCCCTCGTCGGCGGCGATCGTCTCGATCTGCGAGACGGCGTCGTCGGTGCCGGCCTCGGGCAGGAAGGCGATGCCGACGGCGTAGGAGCCCGCCGCGGGCAGCTCGAATCCGGCCACGTCGCGGAAGAAGGCGTCCGGGACCTGCGACAGGATGCCCGCGCCGTCGCCGGAGTCGGGCTCGGAGCCGGTGGCGCCTCGGTGCTCGAGGTTGCGCAGGACGGTCAGAGCCTGTTCCACCAGGGTGTGGGACGCCTCGCCGGTGAGGGTGGCGACGAAGCCGACGCCGCAGGCGTCGTGCTCGTTGCGGGGGTCGTACATACCCTGCGCAGCAGGGCGAGCATCCATGAAGGACCAGTTCTGGCCATTCGCGGAGTGCTGGGACGGCTGGCGCGGCGTACGCATCGGCTCTCCCGTCGTCGTCAGGTGGCATGTGCAGGTGCCGAGGGACGACGTTGGCCCTCGCGTGATCGCAAAATTTCGTGCAGGTTACATGATGGAGCGGTTCTCGGGAAGCGGGATAATCCGTTCCACCATGCGGACACCACGGCTGTGCGGACGGGTCACCGAACCGGCGGTGGAGACTGAGGGGGGCCGGACGGACCGATCGGTCGGATCGTCTGCGTCGGCCCGGGGGCGGAGCGGGCGTCGTCGCCCACCCCGTCGAGGTGCGACGGGCGTCATTGCCCGCAGCGCTTACGGCTCATGCCCGGTCGTTGCACCCTCGAAACCAGCGAGTAACGACTACCTATGCGGTCCCTTGCATAGGTCCGAGCCGCGCTATCCTACGGCCGTTCCGAACAGAGTGCCCAGGGCGTACGTCACACCGGCCGCCGCGCCGCCCAGCAGCAACTGCCGCAGGCCGCTGTACCACCAGGTCCGGGCCGTCACCTTGGCCACGACCGCGCCGCACAGGAAGAGCCCGAGCAGCGCGGCCACGACGGCCGGCCAGAGCGCGTTCGCCCCCAGCAGGTACGGCAGCACCGGCACCAGGGCGCCCAGCGCGAAGGCGCCGAAGCTCGACACCGCGGCCACGGTGGGCGAGGGCAGGTCGCCGGGGTCGATGCCCAGCTCTTCCCGGGCATGGATCTCCAGTGCCTGCTCGGGGTCCCTGGACAGCTGCCGGGCGACCTCCTCGGCCAGCTTCCGCTCGACGCCCCTGGCCTCGTACAGCGCGGCCAGCTCGGCCTCCTCGTCCTTCGGGTGCTTCCTCAGCTCGCGCCGCTCCACGTCCAGCTCCGCCTCGACCAGCTCGCGCTGGGAGGCCACCGAGGTGTACTCGCCCGCGGCCATGGAGAAGGCGCCGGCCGCCAGGCCGGCGAGTCCGCTCAGGACGACGGTGTGCTGACCGGCCGCCCCGCCGGCGACCCCCGTCATCAGGGCCAGGTTGGAGACGAGGCCGTCCATGGCGCCGAACACCGCGGGACGCAGCCAGCCGCCGTTCACGTCCCGGTGCGTGTGGTTGTCCCGGTGCGCCTCGTGCAGCGCCGCCTCGGTGTCGATGATGGCCATGAAAGATCCGCTCCCCTTGTCTGGACTCGTTCCAGATTTTTACAACCCCCAAACTACGCCTGGAATTCCGTCCCCGCCAGCAAGGAAAGGCTGGGCTAACCTGCGGTTTTCCCCTTCGGCGACCCCTCTTCGGATGCTTCTGCCCGGCATCGACCGGGTGACGCTCGGGCTCCCGATGCTCGGGCCGCACGCCCCGGGGGGACACATGCCCCATGGCATCGACCGCCGGCACTCCCTCCGCCCCGGACCCCCAGGACCCCACCGGGTTGCGCGCCCGGGCCCGGGGCGCCCTGCTGGGCCTGGCCGTCGGTGACGCGCTCGGGGCACCGGCGGAGAACATGAAGCCCTCCGAGATCCGGGCGCGCTGGGGCCGCATCACCGGGTACGTGGCCGACGACCCGGCCGGCACCGACGACACCGAGTACGCGATCTTCTCGGGCCTGCTCCTGGCCCGGCACGGCTCCGCGCTGACCCCGGCCCACGTGGAGGCGGCCTGGCACGAGCTGATCGCCGACCGTCACGAGGGCCCGTTCCGCGGCGCCGGTTTCAGCGAACGCGGCACGCTGGAGAACCTGCGCCGGGGCCTGGCCGCCCCCATCTCCGCCCAGCACCGGCACGCCTGGAGCGACGGCCTGGCCATGCGCGCGGCCCCCTTCGGCGTCTTCGCCGCGGGCCGCCCTGCGGAGGCGGCCCGGCTGGTGGCGATCGACGGCTCGGTGAGCCACGACGGCGAGGGCATCTACGGGGGCCGGGCCGTGGCGGCCGGCGTGGCCGCGGCGATGGCGGGCGCCCAGGTGATCGCGGTCGTGGCCGCGGCCCTCGCGGTCGTCCCGGACGACTCGTGGACCGCGCGCTGCCTGCGCCGGGCCGTGACGGCCGCCCACCGCGGCGAACGCGCCGTGCGCTCCGCGGTGGTCATCGGCGGCTACCCCTGGACCGATCTCGCCCCCGAGGCGGTCGCGCTCGCCTTCGGCGCGTACGCCGCGGCCGACGGCGACTTCGAGCAGTCGGTCCTGACGGCGGTCAACATGGGCCGGGACGCGGACACCACGGCGGCGGTGGCGGGGGCCCTGGCGGGTGCGACCCAGGGGGTGTCGGCGATCCCGGCCGGCTGGGCCGCCCCCGTCGGCCCGGTGAGCGGCAGCTGCCTGCCGGCGATGGCCGGCTACCACGTCCTGGACGTGGCGGACCTCCTGACCCCACCCCACCGCACCCCGCAACCGCCACCACCGGCCCCCGGGCGGGCCCCGGCGGGCCCCGTTCAGGCCCCTGCGGACCTCGGTCCGACCCCGGTGGACCCCGAACCGGCCCCTGCGTACCTCGGCCCGGCTTCCGCGGACCCCGGGCAGGCCCCGGCGGACCGCGGACCGGCCCCCGCGTACCTCGGCCCGGCCCACGCGGACCCCGGGCGGGACCCGGCGGACCGCGGACCGGCCCCCACGGATCCCGAACCGGCCCCCATGGACCTCGGCCCGGCCCACGCGGTCCCCAGGTGGGCCCCGGCGGACCCTGGACCGGCCCCCACGTACCCCAGGCCGGCCTCCACGGACCCCGGGCGGACCCCCGCAGACCCCGGGCGGGCCCTGGCGGACCTTGAACCGGCCACCGCGCACCTCGGCCCGGCCCCCACGGTCCCCAGGCGGGACCCGGCAGACCCCGAACCGGCCCCCGCGGACACCGGGCGGGCCCCCACGGACCGCGGGCCGACCCCGGCGGCCCCCGAACCGGCCCCCACGGACCCCCGGCGGGCCCCGGCCGCCCCCGAACCGGCCCCCGCGGACTTCGTCCTGGCGGCGGGAGACGAACCGGAGGCTTCGGCATGACGACGGACCAGATGGCGCCGCCCCCCGCACCGCCCCCCGCCGACGGCGCGCACACGCCGGCGACCGGCACGCGGGAGGCAGCCCCGGCACGGCACGATCCGCCCGCCGCCCACGGCGCGCACGCGCCACGGGAGGCGAGGGCCGCTCGGGGGACGGTCACGGGCGGTGCGCGGGCGGGAGACGAAAGGGCCGACGGCGGAGCAGCGGCCGGGAGCCGCACCGAAGGGCTCCTGCTGGGCCTCGCCGCCGGCGACGCCGCCGGCTGGCCCGCCGCCCGGCACAGAGCCGCCCGCATGCCCGACTGGACCCGCCGCCTGACCCGCGAGCTGGACACCTTCGCCGAGCAGAACGCCACGACCACCCTGCCCGTCCCCATCGCCCTGAACCAGCCCCCCGAGCCCCTGCGCCTCGGCCCCTCCGACGACGCCGAATGGGCGGCCTTCGCCGCCGAGGCCCTGCTGAGCGCCGGTGAGGACACGGTCCTGGACGACCTCGGCCGGGACCGCCGTATCCGGGCCGCCATCGACCTCACCTGGAACGCCGTGGCCGGCGAGGTCGCCGCCGCGGCGGACCGGGCCCCCGAGATCGAGTCCGCCGTCCTGCCCCTGCGGGCCCGCATCTCCGTCCGCGCCGGCCTCGGCAACCTCGCCACCGGTCTGCGCCCGCCCGCCACCGGCCACGACAATCCGCACTACTTCGACGACGCCGCCTGCGTCCGCGCCTGCGTCCTGGCCGCGGCCCACCCGGGCGACCCCGCGAGCGCCGCCGCCCTGGCCGAGTTCGACGCCCGCTACACCCAGGACGGCGACGGCGTGCACGGCGCCCGCGCGATGGCGGCGGCCCTCTCCCTCGCCCTGGCCGGCGCGGACGTCGGCACGTGTGTCGCGGCGGCCCTGGACGAACTGCCCGAGTCGACGGAGATCGGCCGCAACGCCCGGCACGCCCTGCACCTGGCCGCCGCGGCGGACAGCACCTTCGCCCTGGTCCCGCCCCTGGAGCACCAGATCGTCGACCACGTCTACAGCTACGGCATCGCCGCCGCCGAGACCGTGCCGGTCGCCCTCGCCCTGGCCACCGCCGCTCGCGGCCGCATCGCCGAGGCCGTCCCGGCCGCGGCCTGCCTGTCCCGCGTCGCGGACTCCGCCCCCGCCCTCGCCGGAGCCCTCACCGGCGCCCTGGGCGGCGGCGCGTCGATCCCGGCGTCCTGGCGGGAGACCTGCCGCACCCTCTCCGGGTGCGTCCTGCCCCGCCTCACCGGCACCGACCTCGTGGAACTCGCCGGACTGCTGGAAGCCGCACAACCGGCCCGCCCGGGAGGATGATGCGCCCATGCAGCCTGAATCCCATCAAAACGCCCCACTGGACGAGCGGATCGCCGGCGCCCTGGTCGGCGCGGCCGTCGGCGACGCCCTCGGCGGCCCCGTCGAGGGCTACAGCCCCGAGCAGATCCTGGAACGCCACGGCGGCCGCGTCCACGGCGTCGTCGGCCCCTGGCACGGCGACGACTGGCGCACCGCCCGCCCCCTGGCCCCGTACCACAAGGGCGACGGCCACGTCACCGACGACACCTTGATGACGCACGCGCTGGTCCGCGTCTACGCCCGGGTCCGCGACCACCTCGACGCCTACGCGATCGCCGACCACCTGGTCCCCGACCTGATGACCGAGCCCCGCTGGATCCCCGAGCTGGAGACCGAGGCACTCCCCCTCCAGCGGATCTTCCTGGCGGAGAAGTGGCTGGTCACCAGGCTCCACTACGGTCATGCCGACCCGCGCGAGGCCGGCACCGGGAACATCGTCAACTGCGGCGCGGCCATGTACGCGGCCCCCGTGGGCCTGGTCAACGCGGCCGACCCGCGGGCGGCGTACGCCGAGGCCCTGGACGTCGCCGGCGCGCACCAGTCGTCGTACGGCCGGGAGGCGGCGGGCGTCCTGGCCGCCGCCGTGGCCGCCGCCTGCACCCCGGGGGCGAGTCCGGACTCGGTCGTCTCGGCCTGCCTGGCCCTGGCGAAGGACGGCACCCGCGCGGCGATCGAGCGGGTCTGCGAGGAGGCCGCGCGCCACACGGACTTCGAGTCGGCGCTCGCCCCGCTGCGCGAGGCCGTCACCCCCTACGACACCGTGGGCCCCGACTACCGCGCGCCCTCGCTGGGCGCCCGCCGGCCCTCCCGGCTGCACGCCGTCGAGGAGCTCCCCGTCGCCCTCGGCATGGTGCTGGTGGCGCGCGGCGACTACCGCCACGCGGTCCTGGGGGCCGTGAACTACGGCCGCGACTGCGACTCCATCGCCACCATGGCGGGCGCCGTGGCCGGGGCCCTCGGCTCGCCGGTGCCCGAGGAGTGGGCGAAGACGGTGGCGGAGGCCAGCCGGCTGGACCTGTGGGAGCCGGCGGTGACGCTCACGGCGGTCACCCGCGAGATCTTCGCCAAGGACGTGGCCCGCCGCCGGGCCCACGAGCGGGCCTTCGCCTCCCTCGGAGGCCCGGAATGATGCGCTTGACCTGGGTCCAGCCGGAGGACCTGATCGGCCACGAGCTGCGCCAGGCGGCGCAGGACGGCCGTGAACCGTCGCGGATCGCGGCCCGCTGGCGGGCGGCGGGCGGCCCTGCGGCCCCCCTGACGGCCGGGGCGTCCCCCACCCCGGCCTCCCGCTACCTGCGCCGCCTGGCGGAGGACCTGCTGGACGAACTGGCCGACCTGCCGAGCGCGTCGGCGGACGACGAGCCGACCGGCCTGGAGGCGATCCGGGCCGCCTGCCCCGACTGGCCGGCCCCCGCGTCCCGCTCCACCACCGGCACCGACCGCCTGGAGGCCGCCTGGCTCGGCCGGGCCGCCGGCTGCCTGCTGGGCAAGCCGGTCGAGAAGCTGCCCCTCGACGCCGTCCGCCGGCTCGCCCGGTCCACCGGCAACTGGCCCCTCGCCGGCTACTTCACCGCCCGCGGCGTCCCACCGGAGCTGCTGCGGGAGCATCCCTGGAACCGCCGCTCGGCGGCCACCTCCCTCGCCGAGAACATCGACGGCATGCCCGAGGACGACGACCTCAACTACCCCCTGCTCAACCTGGTCCTGCTCCGGCGCCACGGCAGGGACTTCACCACCGCCGACGTGGCCCGCACCTGGCTCGACGAACTCCCCGCGGGCCGCACCTTCACCGCCGAGCGCGTCGCCTACCGCAATCTGCTCTGCGGCCTGGAGCCCCCGCACACCGCCCGCCACCGCAACCCGTTCCGCGAGTGGATCGGGGCCCTGATCCGTGCCGACGTCCACGGCTGGACCCACCCCGGCGACCCGGCCGGCGCCGCCGAACAGGCCCACCGGGACGCCACCTTGACCCACACCGCCAACGGCGTCTACGCGGCGATGTTCACCGCCGCCGTGATCGCGGCGGCCGCGACCGGCGACCACGACGTCCACGCCTGCCTGCGCACCGGCCTCACCGTCGTGCCCCCGCGCTCCCGCCTCGCCGCGGCCGTCCGGCACGCCGTGCAACTGGCGCGCGGCCACGAGGACTTCGACACGGTCGTCGACGAGCTGCACGCCGTGCACGCCGCCGGCCACCACTGGGTGCACGCCGTCCCCAACACCGCCCTGATCGCCGCCGCGCTCACGCACGCCGACGGCGACTTCGGCGGCTCCATCAGCCGCGCCGTCGGAGGCGGCTGGGACACGGACTCGGTCGGTGCCACGGCCGGCAGCATCGCGGGCCTGCTGGCCGGGCACCCCGCGGCGCTGCCGGACCACTGGACGGCACCCCTGAAGAACCGCCTGTCCACGTCGGTGGGCGGCTTCGACGGCATCGGCTTCGACACGCTCGCCCACCTCACGCACCGGGAGATGCACCGCTCATGACAGCGCCTCAGCCCGCGCCCCTGTCCGGTCTGCGCGTCCTCGACCTCGCCACTCTGTTCGCCGGCCCGATGGCCGCCACCCTGCTCGGCGACTTCGGCGCGGAGATCGTCAAGGTCGAGCACCCGGCGAAGCCGGACCCCTCGCGCGGCCACGGCCCCGCCAAGGACGGCGTGGGCCTGTGGTGGAAGACGCTCGGCCGCAACAAGCGCACCATCACCCTGGACCTGTCCAGGCCCGGCGGCCGCGCCACGCTGCTGCGCCTGGCCGCCACCGCCGACGTGATCGTCGAGAACTTCCGCCCCGGCACCCTGGAGAAGTGGGACCTGGGCTGGCCGGAGCTGTCGGCCGCCAACCCGCGGCTGGTCCTGGCCCGCGTCACCGGGTTCGGCCAGTTCGGCCCCTACGCGCACCGCCCCGGCTTCGGCACCCTCGCCGAGGCCATGAGCGGCTTCGCCGCGATCACCGGGGAACCGGACGCGCCCCCGACCCTGCCCCCGTTCGGCCTGGCCGACGCCATCGCGGGGCTGACGACGGCGTACGCCGTGATGACGGCCCTCGCGGCGCGGGAGCGGACCGGCGAGGGCCAGGTCGTGGACATGGCCCTGATCGAGCCCATCCTGGCCGCGCTCGGCCCCCAGCCCCTCTGGTTCGACCAGCTCGGCCACGTCCAGCCGCGCACCGGCAACCGCTCCCCCAACAACGCGCCGCGCGGCGTCTACCGCACCGCGGACGGCTCGTGGGTCGCGGTCTCCACCTCGGCCCAGTCGGTCGCCGAGCGCGTGATGCACCTGGTCGGCCGCCCGGAGCTGATCGACGAGCCCTGGTTCGCGACCGGCGCCGACCGCGCCCGCCACGCCGACGTGCTGGACGAGGCGGTCGGCTCCTGGATCGCCGCGCGCACCCGCACCGACGTGCTGGCCGCCTTCGAGAAGGCCGAGGCCGCGGCGGCCCCGATCTACGACGTGCGGGACGTGATGGCGGACCCGCAGTACCAGGCCCTGGACACCGTCACCACCGTCGACGACCCGGAGCTGGGCCCCCTGCGCATGCAGAACGTCCTCTTCCGCCTGTCCGCCACGCCCGGCTCGATCCGCTGGGCCGGGCGGCCGCACGGCGCCGACACCGACGAGGTGCTCACCGAACTGGGCCTGACCCCGGCCGACCTCGCCGCGCTGCGCACCGAGGGCGCCCTGTGACACGGCACCCCCTCACCTGGCTCTACGCCCCGGGCGACCGGCCGCAGGTGGTGGCGAAGGCCCTCACCCACGGCGCCGACGCGGTGGTGGTCGACCTGGAGGACGCGGTCGCCCCGGACCGCAAGGCCTACGCCCGGGCCGCCACCGCCGAGCTGCTCACCGAAGCGCCGCCGGTCCCGGTCCACGTCCGCGTCAACGCCCTGGGCAGCCCGTGGGGCGAGGAGGACGTCGCCGCCCTCGCGCGGGCGCCCGGCCTGTCCGGGCTGCGCCTGCCGAAGGTGACCTCGCCCGCGGAGATCGTCCAGGTCGCCGGCCGGGCCGCGGTGGGCCTGCACGCCCTCGTGGAGTCGGCCCTCGCCGTGGAGCTGGCGTACGTCATCGCCACGGCCCACCCGGGCCTGCGCGGCATCTCGCTCGGTGAGGCGGATCTGCGGGCCGACCTGGGCGTGTGCGACGACCGGGGCCTGGACTGGCCGCGGTCACGGGTGATCGTGGCCGCCCGCGCCGCGGGACTGCCCCCGCCGGCCCAGTCGGTCCACCCCGACATCCGCGACCTGCCGGGGCTCGCCGCGTCCTGCGCGCGCGGCCGCGCGCTGGGCTTCCTCGGCCGGGCCGCGATCCACCCCCGGCAGCTCCCGGTGATCGAGCGCGCCTATCTGCCCACCGAGGAGGAGATCGAGCGGGCCGAAGCGGTCCTCAAGGCGGCAGCGAGCGACCCGGGCGCCCAGGCCCTCCCCGACGGCAGCTTCGTCGACGCGGCCACGGTGAAGGCAGCCCGCCGCACCCTCTCCCTGACCCACCCCCGCTGAGCCCTGCGGGCCGGGGGCCCAGCGGGCTCGCCGCGCGTGAGGGCCCCGCCGACCGCCGTGCGGCGCCGGCGGAACGCGGCGAGGGCGCCCCGGAACATGCCGGGGCGCCCTCGACGGCGTGCGGAGAGCCGGTCAGGTCTTCTTGCCCGACCCGGCCTCGTCCTTGGCCTCGTCCCTGGTTTCTTCCTGTCCGGTCTCACCGGCGCTGCCGTCGGCGGCCTTCCCGGCGGGCTCGTCCGCCTCGTCCGCGGCCTCGGTCTTCTCCTCGCCCGCGGCTCCCGCACCGTCGGCCTGGTCCGCCGGGGCCGTCGCGCCCGGCTCCACGACGTCCTCCCGGCCGGGCCGCTTCTTCGCCGACACCACGAAGTAGGCGACCGCCAGCAGGAACACGAAGATGGCGGTCCACACGTTGAGCCGCAGCCCCAGCACGTGGTGCGCGTCGTCGACCCGCATGTACTCGATCCACGCGCGGCCCGAGCAGTACGCGGCGACGTACAGGGCGAACGCCCGGCCGTGTCCCAGCCGGAAGCGGCGGTCGGCCCAGATGACCAGCAGGGCCACGCCGACGCACCACAGCGACTCGTACAGGAACGTCGGGTGGTAGGTGCCCGGGACCCGCCCGTCGGAGGAGGAGGTGATCTCAAGCGCCCACGGCAGGTCGGTGGGCTTGCCGTACAGCTCCTGGTTGAACCAGTTGCCCCAGCGGCCGATGGCCTGTGCGAAGGCGATGCCGGGCGCGACGGCGTCGGCGTAGGCCGGCAGGGGGATGCCGCGTCGGCGGCAGCCGATCCAGGCTCCCAGCGCGCCCAGCGCGATGGCACCCCAGATGCCGAGGCCGCCCTCCCAGATCTTGAAGGCGTCCACCCAGTCACGGCCCTCGCTGAAGTACAGCTCGTAGTCCGTGATCACGTGGTAGAGGCGGCCGCCGATCAGGCCGAAGGGGACGGCCCAGACCGCGATGTCGGCCACCGTGCCGGCCCGCCCGCCCCGGGCGATCCACCGCTTGTTGCCGAGCCAGACGGCAACGAAGACGCCGATGATGATGCAGAACGCGTAGCCGCGCAGCGGAATGGGGCCGAGGTACAGCACCCCGCGCGACGGGCTGGGAATGAAGGCAAGTTCCATGGCAAGGTCGACGCTACCGTGCCGGACCGGGCCCGGGGTGGGCGGCCCGGCTACGGGTCCATAACAGGGGCGGGTGGACGTGCCCTATCCCTGGTTCGCCTTCTGCACCATCTGCTTGAGCTTGGCCGGGGTCATCGTCCGGTCCTGGTAGATGTTCTTGCCGTCGAACAGCACGGTCGGGGTGCCGGAGAAGCCCCCCTTGTCGAACGCCTGGTGGGACTTGGCGACCCAGCTGTTGTGCGTGCCGTCCTCGACGCACTTGCGGAAGGCGGGCGTGTCGAGGCCGTCGACCTTGCCGGCCAGCTCGATCAGCTTGCCGTTGTCCGCGTAGGCGTCGTCGACCTCCTGCGGCTGGTTGTCGAAGAGGACGTCGTGGTACGCGGCGAACTTCCCGGCGTCCTGGGCGCAGGCGGCCGCGTTGGCCGCGTTGCGTGAGCCGGTGCCGCCCATGTTGCCGTCGATGAGGGTGACCAGGTGGTAGTCGACCTTGAGCTGGCCGGCCTCGGTCAGCTCCTGGATCACCGGCCGGTAGACCGTCTCGAAGGACTTGCAGGCGGGGCAGCGGAAGTCCTCCCACACCGTGAGCGTCGACTTGGCGCTGTCCTTGCCGACCGGGACGGCCAGGCCGTCCTTGCCCTGCGCTCCCGAGGGCACCACGACCGGGCCGGAGGCCTCGGAGCCGTCGTCCTTGCCGGCGTTGGCCGCGACGACGCCGATCACCGCCGCGAGTCCCAGGACGGCGACGACGGCGCCGCCGACGATCAGCGCGCGCCGGCGCTTGTCCGCGGACTTCTGCTTCTCGCGCTCGACCGCCAGTCGCTCACGGGCGGTGCGCTTTCCCTCACGGTTCTTCTCGCTCACACCCCGGAAACGAACCGGGGAGACGCACCGCGCCTCCCCGGCCCGAGGTCCACCCGTACGAGGGACCCGTACGACGTCGGCGTCGTCACGCCCGTCCGCGCACGCCCTGGGCGAGATCGGCAGCGAGTGCGCGCACGGCCTCGACGCCGGCCGCCTCGTCGGGGGCGTCGAGCATGGCCTTGACGAAGGCCGAGCCGACGATCACGCCGTCGGCGAAGCCGGCGACCTCGGCAGCCTGGGCGGGGCTGGAGACGCCGAGCCCGACGCAGACCGGCAGGTCGGTCCCGGTGGCCCGGGTACGTTCCACGAGGTCCTGGGCCTGGTTGCTGACGCTGGCGCGGGTGCCGGTGACGCCCATGAGGGAGGCGGCGTAGACGAAGCCGCTGCCCGCCGCGGTGATCTGCGCGAGCCGCTCGTCCTTGCTGCTGGGGGCGACGACGAAGACGGTGGCGAGACCGTGCTTCTCCGCGTGCTCCCGCCACAGCGCCGACTCCTGCACGGGCAGGTCGGGCAGGATGCACCCGGCGCCGCCCGCCTCGGCCAGCTCGGCGGTGAACCGCTCGACGCCGTAGCGGTCGATGGGGTTCCAGTACGTCATGACGAGGATGGGCTTGCCGGTGGCGGTGTGCGCCTCGCGGACGGTGCGCATCACGTCGGCGATGCGGACACCGCCGCGCAGGGCGATGTCGTCGGCGGTCTGGATGACGGGGCCGTCGAGGACGGGGTCGCTGTGCGGCAGCCCCACCTCGACGACGTCGGCGCCGCCGTCGACGACGGCCTTGATCGCCTCGATGCCGCCGTCCACGGTCGGGAAGCCGGCCGGGAGGTAGGCGATGAGGGCGGAGCGCCCCTCGGACCTGGCCGCGGCGAGGGTGTCGCTCAACAGCTGGATGGTGCCGCTCACTTGGCGTCCCCCTCGATCTCGGCGGTGCCGGAGGCGTCCTCGGCGACCTCGGCGTCGGTGTCGTACAGGCCGAAGTAGCGCGCGGCGGTGTCCATGTCCTTGTCGCCGCGCCCGGAGAGGTTCACCACGATCAGGCCGTCCTCGCCGAGTTCCCGGCCGACGTCGAGGGCGCCGGCCAGGGCGTGGGCGCTCTCGATGGCCGGGATGATGCCCTCGGTGCGCGACAGCAGGCGCAGGGCCTGCATGGCCGCGTCGTCGGTGACCGCGCGGTACTCGCCGCGGCCGGAGTCCTTCAGGTAGGAGTGCTCGGGGCCGATGCCCGGGTAGTCCAGGCCGGCCGAGATCGAGTAGGGCTCGGTGATCTGGCCCTCCTCGTCCTGCAGGACGTAGGAGCGGGAGCCGTGCAGGATGCCCGGCTCGCCGGCGGTCAGGGTCGCGGCGTGCTCGCCGGTGTCGACGCCGTGCCCGGCGGGCTCGCAGCCGATGAGGCGCACGCCCTCGTCGGGGAGGAAGGCGTGGAAGAGGCCGATGGCGTTGGAGCCGCCGCCGACGCAGGCGATCGCGGCGTCGGGCAGGCGCCCGGCGCGCTCCAGGAGCTGGCGGCGGGTCTCGACGCCGATGACCCGGTGGAAGTCGCGGACCATGGCCGGGAAGGGGTGCGGTCCGGCGACCGTGCCGAACAGGTAGTGGGTGCGGTCGACGTTGGCGACCCAGTCCCGGAAGGCCTCGTTGATGGCGTCCTTGAGCGTGCGGCTGCCGGACTTCACGGCGATGACCTCGGCGCCGAGCATGCGCATGCGGGCCACGTTGAGGGCCTGGCGCTGCGTGTCGATCTCGCCCATGTAGATGGTGCAGTCGAGGCCGAAGAGCGCGCAGGCGGTGGCGGTCGCGACGCCGTGCTGGCCGGCGCCCGTCTCGGCGATGACCCGGGTCTTGCCCATGCGCTTGGTGAGCAGGGCCTGGCCCAGCACGTTGTTGATCTTGTGGGAGCCGGTGTGGTTGAGGTCCTCGCGCTTGAGGAAGACGCGGGCGCCGCCGGCGTGCTCGGCGAAGCGGGGCACCTCCGTCAGGGCGGAGGGGCGGCCGGTGTAGTTGACCAGCAGGTCGTCGAGTTCCTTGGCGAACTCGGGGTCGTGCTTGGCCTTGTCGTACTCGACGGCCACCTCGTCGACGGCGGCGACGAGGGCCTCGGGGATGAACTTGCCGCCGAAGGCCCCGAAGTAGCCCTCGGGCGTCGGGGTCTGCCCCTCGGGGTCGGGGATGAAGAACTGGCTGGGCATGCGGATACCTCACGGTGAGTGTGTCGGGTGCACTGGTCGCCGTGGGGGCGGGAAACGGCAGGCGGCCGCGAGCCGTCAGTGGCTGGTCGCGCAGCTCCCCGCGCCCCTTGCGGGGCGCTGCTGCCATCGCATGCCGTTGACCTGGCCGGGCTCGTCACCGATGACGTACCGGACGCGGCGGCCGTGGACCCGGCGGGCGGGCGCACGGCAGCCGCGGGGGCGGCAGCCGCGCGCGAGGCGGGCGTACCGGTCCACGGTCGTCAGGATGGTGGTCATCGGGACAAGCCTAGCGGGAGGTCAGCTCCGGCCGTGCCGGAGGGCGGGGTGCTCGCCGGCCGCCACCAGGTCGGACACCGCCGTCCTGGGGTCCTTGCCGGTGACGAGGGACTCGCCCACCAGGACCGCGTCGGCGCCGGCGTTGGCGTAGGCGATGAGGTCGTGCGGGCCGCGGACGCCGGACTCGGCGATCTTGATGATGTGGTCCGGGATCTCGGGGGCCACGCGCTCGAAGGTGCCGCGGTCGACCTCGAGGGTCTTGAGGTTGCGGGCGTTGACGCCGATCACCCGGGCACCCGCGTCGACCGCGCGCTCCACCTCGTCCTCGTCGTGCACCTCGACCAGCGGGGTGAGCCCGATGGACTCGGCGCGCTCGATGAGGGACTCCAGGGCGGGCTGGTCGAGGGCGGCGACGATCAGCAGGGCGAGGTCGGCGCCGTAGGCCCGGGCCTCCCACAGCTGGTATGAGGTGACGATGAAGTCCTTGCGCAGCACCGGGATGTCCACCCGGGCGCGCACGGCCTCCAGGTCGGCGAGCGAGCCGCCGAAGCGGCGCTGCTCGGTGAGGACGGAGATGACGGCCGCGCCGCCCGCCTCGTAGTCCGCGGCGAGGCCGGCCGGGTCGGCGATGGCGGCCAGGGCGCCCTTGGAGGGGCTGGAGCGCTTGACCTCGCAGATGACCTTGACGCCGTCGCCGCGCAGGGCGGCCGCGCCGTCCTTGGCGGCGGGAGCCTTCGCCGCGCGCTCCTTGAGCTCGTCGAGGCTGACGCGCGCCTGCCGCTCGTCGAGGTCGGCTCGGACTCCGTCGATGATCTCGTCGAGCACACTCACGCGAGCGGCCCCCTTCCAGACTCTTGACAGTTCCAGCGACCGATCGAAAACCGATGGTCACTGCGATGGTATCCGCAGCGGGGCGTAGGCCCCGCATCCGGTTGACGCCGGTCCCACTACCTGGACGTCCACGAGATGATCAAGGATGGAGCCAGTCACCGAAGGGCAGGTTCCGGACAACCGTGAAGACCAGCAGCAACGCCCCGAGGCCCCACATCAGCCCGGCAGGGGGGTCGATCCGCAGCGGGCGCCCGCGGACGGCGTGGACCACCCAGACGGTCCAGAGCACGGCGAAGGCGAGGTAGCCCGCGACGGCGAGCGCGTTGTCCTGGAGGGCGGCGGTGAGGTCGCCGTGGACGAAGGCGTGGGCGCTGCGCAGTCCGCCGCAGCCGGGGCAGTACAGGCCGGTGTACCGCAGCAGCGGGCAGGCCGGGTAGTGGCCGGGGTCGTGGGGGTCCACCGCGCCGACGTAGGCGAAGGCCGCGGCCACGGCCGCGAGCACCCCGGCGGGGACCGCGAGGCGGCCCGGGAGGCCGGCCGTCACCCGGCGGCGGTCGGTGTTCACAGCAGGCATTGTGCCCCCGCACACGGGCGAGGGGCGGCCACGGCACGTGCGTGCCGGCCGCCCCTCGTGCGAGGACGCCTGGTGCGCCCGGCTCAGCCCTGGGCGCCGGCCGGCTCGCGGTCGCCGGTCGTCCGGTGCGGCTGGTCGTGCTCCTTCGGCTGGCCGAGGCCCATCATGCGCATGATGCCGCCGACGACACCGCCGAGGAGGGTGATCGCGATGCCCGCCCAGAAGCCCGCCGGCTGGTCCATCACCATGAAGGCGCCCGCGACGCAGAAACCGATGAAGGCGATGATGACACCGGTCCAGGCGGCCGGGGTGTGACCGTGGCTGCTGCCCGCCATTGCTTGCTCCTCGTTGCTGTGTGCGTGTCTGAGCAGGACGCTCGGCCCCATTGTCCCGCACGCGCACGCGCCGGATGACCGGGGGTGCGTCCGACCGCGGAGGCCTTCCGCGGCGCGCCCGTGCGGGTCAGGCTCCGGTGGGGTCCTCGCCCCGGTCCAGGGCCTTCCACAGGTCCTCGGGCCGGTCGGGGTCGGCCGCCGGGGCCGCGCGGCGCGGCTGGGGCCTGCTGCCGCCGCGCTCGTAGCGGCCGGACATGCCCGGCCACAGGCGGCCGTAGCGCAAGGCGAGCAGCCCGGCGAGCAGGATCAGGACGCCGCCGACGGCCGCGACGTAGGGCCAGGCGGTGTGGCTGAGGGCGCCGACGGAGGCGGAGGTGTCGCCGGTGGCCTGGGCGGCCTGCTCGTCGAGCGCGGAGCTGTCGGAGGCGCCGAGCAGGGCCGCGGCGACGATGCCCGCGCCGGACAGGGCGAGCAGTCCGGCCACGACGAGCCGGCCGGCGCGGCGCACGGCGAAGACGGCGACGAGCGCGGCGAGGCCCACGACGGCGAGCGCCGCCGGGACGCCGGTGACGTCGCTGCCCTTGGCGGTGAGGGGGAACGCGCCGCCGGCCACCGTCGCGGTGCCCTCCGACCACTGCTGCCGGGTGGCGAGCAGGGCCACGGCCGCGCCGAGCGCGCCGCCCAGCAGGGCGACGGCGAGGCTCAGGCGGCCGGCCCGGGCGGGTCCGGCGGCTCGGGAACGGGGGTGAGGTACGGCAGTCACGTACTCCACTATCGCCTGAACCCCGGGCGATACGTCACCCGGGGTTCGTCTCAGGCTCCGGCCAGGCGGTTGGCCGTGTGCACGGCGCGCAGCACCGCGGCCGCCTTGTTGCGGCACTCGGTGTCCTCGGCGGCCGGGTCCGAGTCGGCCACGACACCCGCTCCGGCCTGCACGTACGCGGTGCCGTCGCGCAGGAGGGCGGTGCGGATGGCGATGGCGGTGTCGGAGTCGCCGGCGAAGTCGAGGTAGCCGACGCAGCCGCCGTACAGCCCGCGCCGGGACGGTTCGAGTTCGTCGATGATCTGCATGGCGCGGGGCTTGGGGGCGCCGGAGAGGGTGCCGGCGGGGAAGCAGGCGGTGAGGACGTCGAAGGCGCTGCGGCCCTGCGCCACCCGGCCGGTGACCGTGGAGACGATGTGCATCACGTGCGAGTAGCGCTCGACGGACATGAAGTCGACGACCTCGACCGAGCCGGGCTCGCACACCCGGCCCAGGTCGTTGCGGCCCAGGTCGACGAGCATGAGGTGCTCGGCGCGCTCCTTGGGGTCGGCCAGCAGTTCCTCGGCGAGGGCCTGGTCCTCCTGCGGGGTCGCGCCGCGCCGGCGGGTGCCCGCGATGGGGTGCACCATGGCCCGGCCGTCCTCGACCTTGACCAGGGCCTCGGGCGAGGAGCCGACGACGTCGAACCCGTCGAAGCGGAAGAGGTACATGTACGGCGAGGGGTTGGTGGCCCGCAGCACCCGGTAGACGTCCAGGGCGCTCGCCGTGCAGGGCGTCTCGAAACGCTGGGAGGGCACCACCTGGAAGGCCTCGCCGGCGCGGATGCGCTCCTTGATGTCCTCGACGGCCTCCTGGTAGTCGGGGCCGCCCCACAGCGCGGTGTACTCGGGCAGTTCGGAGGGCGGGAGCACGGCCGGGGGCTGGGCGACCGGGCGCGTGAGGTCGGCCTGCATGGCGTCGAGGCGGGCCACGGCGTCGGCGTGGGCCTCGTCGACGCCCGTCTCCAGGTCGTTGTGGTTGATCGCGTTGGCGATCAGCAGGACCGAGCCCTCCCAGTGGTCCATGACGGCGAGGTCGCTGGTCAGCAGCATGGTCAGCTCGGGCAGCCGGAGGTCGTCGCGCTCGCCGGGGCCGATCTTCTCCAGGCGGCGGACGATGTCGTAGCCGAGGTAGCCGACCATGCCGCCGGTGAAGGGCGGCAGGCCCTCCTGGTGGGGGGTGTGCAGGGCCTCGATGGTGGCGCGCAGCGCCGCGAGCGGGTCGCCGCCGGTGGGGACGCCGACGGGCGGGGCGCCGAGCCAGTGGGCCTGCCCGTCGCGCTCGGTGAGGGTGGCGGCGCTGCGGACGCCGACGAAGGAGTACCGGGACCAGGAGCGGCCGTTCTCCGCGGACTCCAGCAGGAAGGTGCCGGGGCGCTCCGCAACGAGCTTGCGGTAGAGCGCCACCGGGGTGTCGCCGTCGGCGAGGAGCTTGCGGGTGACGGGGATGACCCGCCGGTCGGTGGCGAGCTTGCGGAACGTCTCGAGGTCCATGGCCTGTGACCTTACTGATCCGTGGCGGGGCCGCCGGTGCCGCCGTCCTTCAGCAGCACGTCCTCGTCGAAGCAGGTGCGCGCGCCGGTGTGGCAGGCGGCGCCGACCTGGTCGACCTGGACCAGGATCGTGTCGGCGTCGCAGTCCAGCGCGACGGACTTCACCCACTGGACGTGGCCGGAGGTGTCGCCCTTGACCCAGTACTCCCGGCGGCTGCGCGACCAGTAGGTGCACCGGCCGGTGGTCAGGGTGCGGTGCAGGGCCTCGTCGTCCATCCAGCCGAGCATCAGCACCTCTTTGGTGTCGTACTGCTGGGCGATGGCGGGCAGGAGGCCGTCGGCGCTGCGCTTGAGGCGCGCGGCGATCTCCGGGTCGAGGCGGCCGGGTCGGTCGGACGTGCTGGTCATGCCGACCATTGTGCCGCGCCGCGCCGCCGGACCCGGTCCCGTGTCCACAAGGCGGACCGGCGCGGCGGCCCCTTCCGGCACGTCCGCTGGGCGGACCGGGGGGCCGGTCGTAGGCTGGGCGGCATGTCGACCCATGCCAAGCGTGAACGACTTCTCCTCGCCGACCTGTTGGAGACCGCGGGCCCGGAGGCGCCCACTCTCTGTGAGGGCTGGCGGACCCGGGACCTCGCGGCCCACGTGGTGGTGCGCGAGCGCCGCCCGGACGCCGCCGGCGGCATGCTGATCAAGCAGCTCGGGCCCCGGCTCGACCGGGTGATGGCGGAGTACGCGGACAAGCCGTACGAGGAGCTGATCCAGCTGATCCGCACGGGTCCGCCGCGCTTCTCCCCGTTCTCCCTCAAGCCTGTCGACGAGGCCTCGAACATCATCGAGTTCTACGTCCACGCCGAGGACGTCCGCCGGGCCCAGCCGGACTGGTCCCCGCGCGCGCTCGACCCGGTCTTCCAGGACGCCTTGTGGTCCCGCCTGGAGCGCACGGCCCGCCTGATGGGCCGGGGCGTCCCGACGGGCCTGGTGCTGCGCCGCCCCGACGGCCAGACGGCGGTCGCCCACCGCGGCACCCCGGTCGTCACGGTCACCGGCGAGCCGTCCGAACTGGTCCTGTTCTCCTACGGCCGCCAGAGCGCCGCCAAGGTGGACCTGGCCGGCGACGAGAACGCCATCACCACACTCCGGCAGTCGAAGCAGCTCGGGATCTGAGAAGGCCCCGGCCGCGCGGACGCGACCGGGGCCCGGAGTAACGCCGGCTCACCGCACCGGGTGGCCCGCTTCCCTCAGGGTCTGCTTGACCTGGCCGATGCGGAGGTCGCCGAAGTGGAAGACGGAGGCGGCCAGGACCGCGTCCGCGCCCGCCTCGACCGCCGGGGGGAAGTGGGCCAGGGCGCCCGCTCCGCCCGAGGCGATGACCGGGACCGTGACGTGCTTGCGCACGGCCCGGATCATCTCCAGGTCGTAGCCGTCCTTCGTGCCGTCCGCATCCATCGAGTTGAGCAGGATCTCGCCCGCGCCCAACTCGGCCGCGCGGTGGGCCCATTCGACGGCGTCGATGCCGGTGCCGCGGCGGCCGCCGTGGGTGGTCACCTCGAAGGAGCCGGACTCGGTGCGGCGCGCGTCGACCGACAGGACCAGGACCTGGCGGCCGAAGCGCTCGGCGATCTCGCGGATCAGTTCCGGGCGGGCGATGGCCGCCGTGTTGACGCCGACCTTGTCCGCACCGGCCCGCAGCAGCCTGTCGACGTCCTCGGCCGTGCGCACGCCGCCGCCGACCGTGAGCGGGATGAACACCTGCTCGGCCGTGCGGCGCACCACGTCGTAGGTGGTCTCGCGGTCGCCCGACGAGGCGGTGATGTCCAGGAACGTCAGCTCGTCGGCGCCCTCGGCGTCGTACACCTTGGCCATCTCGACGGGGTCGCCCGCGTCGCGCAGGTTCTGGAAGTTGACGCCCTTGACGACCCGGCCGTTGTCCACGTCCAGGCAGGGGATGACTCGGACCGCCAGGGTCATGAATCGTGCTCCTCTAGATTTCCGCTGAGGGAGTGCCTCTGAATGCTTCGACTTCCACCGACACCAGGATCCGGGAGTCGATGAACCCCTGCACGACCAGCAGGGTCGCGGCCGGGCGGACGGCGTCGAACAGCTCCTTGTGGGCCCGTCCGACCGCCTCCACGTCCCGCGCGTGGGCCAGGTTCACCCGGGTGCGGATCACCGAGTCGGCGGTGAGGCCGAACTCGGCGATCGCCTCCAGGGCGGTGGTGAAGGCCACCTTGGCCTGTTCGTAGGGGTCGCCCTCGCCGTAGAGCACGTCGCCCTTGAAGGCGGTCGTGCCCGCGACGAGCACACGGTCACCCGCCGCCACGGCCCGCGCAAAACCGAAGGACTCTTCCCAGGGACTTCCGCTCTGCACACGCCGTACGGCTTCGGACGTCATGACGACACAGCCTCCAAGGCTTCTTCCAGGGTGAACGCCTTCGCGTACAGCGCCTTCCCTACGATCGCGCCCTCGACACCGGCCGGTACGAGACCGGCGATCGCGCGCAGGTCGTCCAGGGAGGACACGCCGCCGGAGGCGACGACGGGCCGGTCGGTGGCCGCGCAGACGTTCTTCAGCAGCTCCAGGTTGGGGCCCTGCAGCGTGCCGTCCTTGGCGATGTCGGTGACGACGTAGCGGGCGCAGCCCTCCTTGTTCAGGCGCTCCAGCGTCTCGTACAGGTCGCCGCCGTCACGGGTCCAGCCGCGGCCGCGCAGGGTCGTGCCCCGGACGTCCAGGCCCACCGCGATCTTGTCGCCGTGCTCGGCGATGACCTTGGCGACCCACTCGGGGGTCTCCAGGGCGGCCGTGCCGAGGTTGACGCGGGTGCAGCCGGTGGCGAGGGCCGCGGCGAGGGTGTCGTCGTCGCGGATGCCGCCGGACAGCTCGACCTTGATGTCCATCGCCCCGGCGACCTCGGCGATCAGCTCACGGTTGTCCCCGGTGCCGAACGCGGCGTCCAGGTCGACCAGGTGCAGCCACTCGGCGCCGGAGCGCTGCCAGGCCAGGGCGGCCTCCAGCGGGGAGCCGTAGGAGGTCTCCGTGCCGGACTCGCCGTGCACCAGGCGGACGGCCTGGCCGTCACGGACGTCGACGGCGGGCAGGAGTTCGAGCTTCGAAGCCATCAGAGGGTTCCGATCCAGTTGTTCAGCAGCTGGGCTCCGGCGTCGCCGGACTTCTCGGGGTGGAACTGCGTGGCCCACAGGGCGCCGTTCTCGACGGCCGCGACGAACGGCTTGCCGTGGGTGGACCAGGTGACCTTGGGGGCCTCCATCGCCGGGTTGTGCGTCTCCAGCGACCAGTCGTGGACGGCGTAGGAGTGCACGAAGTAGAAGCGGGCGTCCGCGTCGAGGCCGGCGAACAGCCGTGAACCGGGCGCCGCCTCCACCGTGTTCCAGCCCATGTGGGGCACGACCTCGGCCTGCAGCGGCTCGACCGCCCCGGGCCACTCGTCGAGTCCGTCGCTCTCCACGCCGTGCTCGATGCCGCGCGCGAAGAGGATCTGCATGCCGACGCAGATGCCCATGACCGGCCGGCCGCCGGACAGCCGGCGGTCGATGATCCAGTCGCCGCGCGCCTCGCGCAGGCCCGTCATGCAGGAGGCGAAGGCGCCGACGCCGGGCACGAGCAGGCCGTCGGCGTTCATGGCCTTGTCGTAGTCACGGGTGATCTCGACGTCCGCTCCCGTGCGGGCGAGGGCGCGCTCGGCGGAGCGGACGTTGCCGAAGCCGTAGTCGAAGACGACGACCTTCTTCTGCGGGCTGCTCAATTCCACACCTCCAGCCTCAGCACGCCGGCGACCAGGCACATGGCCGCGCCGATCGACAGCAGCACGATCAGTCCCTTGGGCATCTTCTGCTTGGCGAACGAGTAGACCCCGCCGGCCAGGAACAGGCCGACGACGATCAGCAGGGTCGAGATGCCGCTCACAGGGCGCCCTTCGTGGACGGGAGGATGCCGGCCGCGCGCGGGTCGCGCTCGGAGGCGTAGCGCAGGGCCCGGGCGAGCGCCTTGAACTGGCACTCCACGATGTGGTGCGCGTTGCGCCCGTAGGGCACGTGCACGTGCAGGGCGATCTGCGCCTGTGCCACGAAGGACTCCAGGATGTGCCGGGTCATGGTGGTGTCGTACTCGCCGATCATCGGCGCCATCTTCTCGGGCTCGGTGTGCACGAGGTAGGGGCGGCCGGACAGGTCGACGGTGACCTGGGCGAGGGACTCGTCCAGCGGGACCGTGCAGTTGCCGAAGCGGTAGATGCCGACCTTGTCGCCGAGGGCCTGCCGGAAGGCGGCGCCGAGGGCGAGGGCGGTGTCCTCGATCGTGTGGTGCGAGTCGATGTGCAGGTCGCCCTCGGTCTTCACGGTCAGGTCGAACAGACCGTGCCGGCCGAGCTGGTCGAGCATGTGGTCGTAGAAGCCGACGCCGGTGGCGATCTCCGTCTTGCCGGTGCCGTCGAGGTCTATCTCGACGAGGACCGAGGTCTCCTTGGTCGTCCGCTCCACGCGTCCGATGCGGCTCATTGACTCTGCTCCTTCTTCAGTGCACGGACCGCGTCGAGGAACGCGTCGTTCTCTTCGGGGGTTCCGGCCGACACGCGCAGCCACCCGGGGATGCCGTTGTCCCGCACCAGCACCCCGTGGTCGAGGATCTTCTGCCACGCGGCGTGCGCGCCGCCCTCGCCGTCGAAGCGCCCGAACTGCACGAAGTTCGCGTCGGACTCGACGACCTCGTAGCCGGTCGCCCGCAGCTCGGTGACCAGGCGGTCCCGTTCGGCCTTGAGCTGCTCGACATAACCGAGCAGCGTGGCGGTGTGTTCCAGGGCGGCCAGGGCGGTCGCCTGGGTGACGGCGGACAGGTGGTACGGCAGCCGCACGAGCTGGACGGCGTCGACGACGGCCGGGTGCGCGGCCAGGTAGCCCAGCCGCAGGCCCGCCGCGCCGAACGCCTTGGACATGGTGCGCGAGACGACGAGGTTCGGGCGCCCCTCGATCAGCGGCAGCAGCGAGTCGCCGTGGCTGAACTCGATGTACGCCTCGTCGACGATGACCATCGACGGCTTGGCCGCCTGCGCGGCCTCGTACAGCGCGAGCACGGTCTCGCGCGGGACGGCGTTGCCCGTCGGGTTGTTGGGGGTGGTGACGAAGACCACGTCGGGCCGGTGCTCGGCGATGGCCTGCTCGGCGGCGGCGAGGTCGATCGAGAAGTCCGCGCCGCGCGGCCCGGAGATCCAGCCGGTGCCGGTGCCGCGCGCGATCAGCGCGTGCATCGAGTACGACGGCTCGAAGCCGAGCGCCGTGCGGCCCGGGCCGCCGAAGGTCTGCAGCAGCTGCTGGATGACCTCGTTGGAGCCGTTGGCCGCCCAGACGCCGGCCGTGCCGACCCGGTGGCCGGAGGTGTCGGTCAGGTACTCGGCCAGCCGCGTGCGCAGCTCGACCGCGTCCCGGTCGGGGTAGCGGTTGAGGTTCCTGGCCACCTCCCTGACCCGCTCGGCGATGCGCTCGACCAGCGGCTCGGGCAGCGGGTAGGGGTTCTCGTTGGTGTTCAGCCGTACGGGGACGTCCAGCTGGGGCGCGCCGTAGGGGGACTTGCCGCGCAGCTCGTCGCGTACGGGGAGATCGTCGATGCGTACGTCGCTCACTTGCCCTGCGGAACCTTCCAGTCGAACCTCGCCTTGATCGCCGCGCCGTGGGCCGGCAGGTCCTCCGCCTCGGCCAGGGTGACCACGTGGTGCGCCACGTCGGCCAGGGCCTCGCGGGTGTAGTCGACGATGTGGACGCCGCGCAGGAAGGACTGCACGGACAGGCCCGAGGAGTGGCAGGCGCAGCCGCCGGTGGGCAGGACGTGGTTGGACCCGGCCGCGTAGTCGCCGAGCGACACGGGCGCCCAGGGGCCGATGAAGATCGCGCCGGCGTTGCGGACCCGGTCGGCCACGGCGGCGGCGTCGGCGGTCTGGATCTCCAGGTGCTCGGCGCCGTAGGCGTCGACCACCTTCAGTCCCTCCTCGATGCCGTCGACCAGGACGATCGCCGACTGGCGGCCGGACAGGGCCGGCACGATCCGGTCAACGACGTGCTTGCTGGCGGCGACCTGCAGCTCCAGCTCCTTCTCGACGGCCTCGGCGAGGTCGGCGGAGTCGGTGACCAGGACCGCGGCGGCCAGCGGGTCGTGCTCGGCCTGGCTGATCAGGTCGGAGGCGATGTGCACGGGGTCGGCCGTGTCGTCGGCGAGGACGGCGATCTCGGTCGGGCCGGCCTCGGCGTCGATGCCGATCTTGCCGGTGAAGTAGCGCTTGGC
This sequence comes from Streptomyces sp. NPDC003456, assembly GCF_042878735.1. Lineage (NCBI taxonomy): Bacteria > Bacillati > Actinomycetota > Actinomycetes > Kitasatosporales > Streptomycetaceae > Streptomyces > Streptomyces sp. NPDC003456. Next base: position 1,029,689 of record NZ_JBIAOK010000003.1, on the reverse strand, counting down.
GGCGGCGACCCAGATGTTGCCCGGGCCGGTGACCATGTTCGCCGGGGCGCAGGACTCGGTGCCGTAGGCGAACATCGCGACGGCCGTGGCGCCGCCGGCCGCGTAGACCTCGTCGACGCCGAGCAGGGCGCAGGCGGCGAGGATGGTCGGGTGCGGCAGGCCGCCGAAGTCGGCCTGCGCGGGCGAGGCGAGCGCGACGGACTCCACGCCGGCCTCCTGCGCGGGCACCACGTTCATGATCACGGAGGACGGGTACACCGACCGGCCGCCGGGCGCGTACAGCCCGACGCGCTCGACCGGGATCCACTTCTCGGTCACGGTTCCGCCGGGCACGACCTGGGTGGTGTGCGTGGACCGGCGCTGCGCGCGGTGCACGGTCCGGGCGCGGCTGATGGACTCCTCCAGGGCCGCGCGCACGGCCGGGTCGAGTTCCTCCAGGGCGCGCGTGAGCGCCGCGGCGGGGACGCGCACCTGGTCGAGCCTGACCCCGTCGAACCGCTCGGCGGCGTCGATCAGCGCCGCGTCCCCCCGATGATGCACGTCCTCGCAGATCGGACGCACCTTGTCCAGGGCGGCCTGTACGTCGAAGTCGGCTCGGGGCAGCAGGTCACGCAGGGCGGGGCCCTCGACGAGGGCGTCGCCGCGCAGATCGATTCGGGAGATCACGTGCTCAATTCTCTCAGACCCGGGTGACGCACCGGTCGCGCGTATCAGTGGCTGATACAACGCGTCGCGACATCCGGGAATCCGCCCCTCACTCCTTGCTTTCGGGCCGTCACTCTGCGGGCATGAACAGTTGTACGAAGGAACCAACCCGCGAGTATCCGGGGAGGAAGGGAGAGCTGTGACCGAGGGGGACGGCGTCCGCGCCGGTGAGCTGCCCGACGATCTGACCGCCGCCGAGGCAGGCATGTGGCAGGCGTTCCGCAACGGCAGCGTGTACGACCTGAGCAGCGGGGACGCCGTGGCGGACGATCCGCACGGCGGCGGGCCGTGGGACGAGGAGCGCACCGTGCGGGCCCGGATCGTGTGCTGGCTGCTGCTGGACGGACCGCCCGCCCTGGCCGGGCGGGTGGCGTCGCTGAAGCTCGTCGGGGTGCAGGTCAGCGGCTCGCTGGACCTGGCGGGCGGCACGGTGGAGCCGTACGTGGAGCTGCGCCGCTGCCGCTTCGAGCAGGACGTGCTGCTGCCGGAGGCCCGCTTCACGACCCTGCGGATGGTGGACTGCTCGGTGCCGCGGCTGGAGGCGGCCCGGGTGCAGACGGAGGGCGACCTGCACCTGCCGCGCTGCCGATTCCACCACGGCATCCGGCTCACGGACGCGCAGATCGGCACGGACCTGATGCTGAACCAGGCGGTCGTGCACCGGGACCGCAGCGGCCGGTCGGTCGCGGCGGACGGCCTGACCGTCGGGCAGGACCTGCAGGCCGAGCTGCTGGAGTCGCACGGCGAGCTGAGCCTGCGCGCGGCCACCGTCGGCGTGTCGCTGAGCCTGCGCGGGGCGCGGCTGGCCAATCCGTACGCCCGGCTGGCGCTGAACGCCCCGCAGCTGACCGTCGAGCGCAGCCTGTACCTGACCCCCGCGGGCGTCGGCGCACAGGCGATGAGCGGGATGACCCCGGCGGAGGGCACGCGGATCCAGCGCTTCTCCTGCGAGGGCGGCATGCGGCTGGACGACGGGCGGTTCGGCGACGCCGTCGATTTCGAGCTGGCCCGGTTCACCCTCGCGGACGACCAGGAGCTCTCGCTGCGCCGGGTGCAGACGCCGGAGCTGCGGTTCCTCGGCGAGGGGCCGGTGCGCGGGCGGGTGGTGCTGTCCGGGGCGAAGGTCGTCAACCTGATGGACCGGGCGGACGCCTGGCCGGGCCCCGGCCGGCTGCACATGGGCGGGTTCACCTACGAGAACCTCGTGCCGCGCGGGCCGTTCCCGCTGGACGAGCGGCTGGAGTGGGTCGCGGCGGCCACCGCCGAGTACAACCCGGAGCCGTACGAGCGGCTCGCGGCCGTGCTGCGGGCGGGCGGGGAGGACCAGCACGCCCGGGAGGTGCTGCTCGCCAAGCAGCGCCGGCACCGCGAGAGCCTGCCGCTCGCGGCCAAGGTGTGGGGCTACGCCCAGGACTGGACGGTCGCCTACGGGTACCGGCCGGGCCGGGCGGCGGTGTGGATGGCCGTGCTGTGGGCGGCGGGTTCGGTCGCCTTCGCGCAGGCCGGGCACCCGCCGATGAAGCGGGGCGAGCACCCGGAGTGGAGCCCGGTGCTGTTCACCCTCGATCTGCTGCTGCCCGTCATCGACCTCGGCCAGGTGGGGTTCTGGCAGCTGCGCGGCGGGTGGCAGTGGCTGGCGACGGCCCTGATCCTGCTCGGCTGGATCCTGGCGACGACGATCGCCGCGGGCGCGACCCGGCTGCTGCGGCGCAGCTGACGTGCCCGGTGGGGTCGAAGATGAGGGGCTGTCACGTTTTTGCCTTCTCTTGACCGGACGGCGTACAACTTTCCGCGATTTGCCGGAACGATCTGGCGCCGCCGCGAGCAGCCGACTTTCAATGGTCGGCACCATGGCGATGCAGTTGCCGTTCATCCGCGTGAGCCGGATGACAAGGACCCCCCACCCCACCGCCCGCCCGGACGACGACGAGGTGCTGCTCGACGCGCCCGACGCGCGGCTGAGCCCGGCGCTGGTCGCCGCCGCCCGCGGCGAGCACGGCCCGGCCGCCGCACTGCTCCTCGCCACCCGGATGGCCGGGGAGTGGGAGCGGCGCGACCGGTACGTGACCCGGCTGGCCGCCTTCGCCCGCTCGCGCCCCGCATGGCTGGACGCCTGGCTCGCCCTCGCCCCGAAGGACCCCGACGCGCTCCTGGTCGGGGCCCAGCTCGCGGTGGACCGCGCCTGGGACTCGCCGGCCCGGGCCGAGCTGCTGCGCGAGGTGAGCCCGCTGATCACGGCGGCGGCCCGGGGCGACCAGCGCGACCCGGTGCCCTGGCGCCTGGCGCTGGACCACGCCCGGGGCGCGCAGGCCGGGCACACCTACTTCGAGGAACTGTGGGCGGCCGCCGTCCGCCGCGCCCCGCACCACTACGGCTGCCACGTCGCGGCGCTGCGCTACCTGGCGGCCTCCTGGCACGGCTCGCACCGGGAGTGCTTCGACTTCGCCGACCGGGCCGCCCAGGACGCGCCCGCCGGCGCCCTCGTCCAGGCCCTCCCGGTCAGAGCCGCCTTCGGCTACCTCACCGATGGCTGCGGGCCCGAGGTGCCGCGGGCCCGGCTGGACGCGGCGGCCGACCGGGCGATCGCGCTGTCCCCGCTGCTGCCCGCGGCCGACCCCTGGCCGGCCCGGATGCGCAACCTGCTGGTCTTCGTCCTGGTGCGCCTGGAGCGCTGGCAGGACGCCCGCGAACAGCTCCGGCTGAACGGCCCGTACGCCACCTCCTTCCCCTGGGACCGGGTGTCGGAGGACCCCCTCGGCCACTTCCTGGCCGTGCGCGAGCAGGTCCGGGCCGCGGCGGCCGGGAAGCCGTCCCGGCATCCACAGGGTGAACGGGGCGGCTTCGTCCGCGGCGGCGACCATTAGGCTCTTGCGTCGTGACCACCGTCCGGCTCCCCCTCTTCCCCCTGAACACGGTGCTGTTCCCGGGGCTCGTGCTCCCGCTCAACGTCTTCGAGGAGCGGTACCGCGCCATGATGCGCGAGCTGCTGAAGACGCCCGAGGACGAGCCGCGCCGGTTCGCCGTCGTGGCGATCCGCGACGGCCACGAGGTGGCCCCGAGCTCACCCGGCCTGCCCGATCCGACCGCCCTGCCCGAGCGAGGGCCGCTGGCGGGCTTCGGCCCCGACCCCGTCAAGGCGTTCCACAAGGTCGGCTGCATCGCGGACGCGGCGACCCTCCGGGAGCGCACCGACGGCTCCTTCGAGGTGCTGGCGACCGGCACCACCCGGGTGAAGCTGCTGTCGGTCGAGGCGTCCGGCCCCTTCCTGACGGCCGAACTGGAGCCGCTGGCCGAGGAGCCCGGCGACGAGGCTCCGCCGCTCGCGGAGGGGGTGCTGCGCTCCTTCCGTCAGTACCAGAAGCGCCTGGCGGGCGCGCGCGAGCGGTCCCTCACCACCGGTACGGAGCTGCCCGACGAACCGGGCGTGGTCTCCTACCTCGTGGCGGCCGCGATGATGCTCGACACCCCGACCAAGCAGCGGCTGCTCCAGGCGCCCGACACGGCCTCGCGCCTGCGCGACGAGCTGAAACTCCTTCGCGCCGAGACGGCGATCATCCGTAACCTGCCGTCCCTGCCGGCGTCGGAACTGACGCGCGGCCCGATGAGTCTCAACTGAGCGGACCGGCATGGCGAAGAAGGCGAAGAAGCAGCAGCAGGGCGGCACGCCCGCGACGGTGGCCCTCACGGCGGCGGGAGCGCCGTTCACGGTCCACGCCTACGATCACGACCCCGCCCATCCCTCCTACGGCGAGGAGGCCGCCGAGGCGATGGGCGTCTCCCCCGACCGGGTCTTCAAGACCCTGGTCGCGGACGTCGACGGCACGCTGACGGTCGCGGTGGTCCCGGTGGCGGGCCAGCTGGACCTCAAGGCCCTGGCGGCGGCGGTGGGCGGCAAGCGGGCGGCCATGGCCGACCCGGCGCTCGCGGAGCGCACCACCGGGTACGTCCGGGGCGGCATCTCCCCGCTGGGCCAGCGCAAGCGGCTCCCGACGGTCCTCGACGCGTCGGCGTCGGCCCACGCGACGATCTGCGTGTCGGCCGGGCGCAGGGGCCTGGAGGTGGAACTCCCGCCGCAGACCCTGGCGGACCTCACGCAGGCGGTCCTGGCCCCCATCGGCCGCCCGTCCTGACGGGCCGCACCCGACCCGGACCGCGGGCGAACGCCCGGCGCGAGCCGCGCTCCGCTCAGACGCCCTGACCGGCCGCACCCGCCCCGGCTTCCGGGCGAACGCCCCCGCCGGGGCAGCGCACGGACGAGGTGCACGGCGACCCCAGCCGCCCGTCCAGACCTGGCCGCACCCGACCCCGTTCGCGGGCGAAGTCCCGGCGCGGGCCACGCTCCACCGAGACGCCCTGACCGGCCACACCCGACCCCGTTCGCGGGCGAAGACCCGGCGCGGGCCGCGCTCCGCCGAGACGCCCTGACAAGCCGCACCCGGCCCGTTCACGGGCGAAGGCCCGCGGGGGCAGGGGCACCGCCGAGACGCGCGGTGGCCGGCAGCGGCCACGGCACGTGCGGACGGGCGGCGGCGCGGGGGCCGGTGGCCTCCCGCCCGGGTCGACGGCGGCGGCTACTTGGCGGGCGGCGGCGCCCCGTACGGCCCGTCCGCGAACTCCGGCTCGGGGTCGCGCGGGCCGAACAGGGCGGTCAGCCCGAGGTGCACCACCAGCGCGGCGAGCGGCCAGGCCAGCAGCGCGCCCTTCGCCCCGAGTTCCAGCGGCGCGGAGAACGTCACCCCCTTGCCCACCTCGCGCGCGTGCGCGATCACGTCCTGCGCGGGTCCGAGCCAGACCCCGACCCGCCAGGCGAGCAGCGAGCCGAGCAGCCCGCCGACGGCCAGCCCCACCACCAGCGGCACGCCGCCGCGCCGCCGCAGCAGGAACACCACCAGGGCACTCACCAGCCCGAAGCCCAGCGCCAGCAGCACGAACGTGCCGTCGACGCCGATCGCCTGCTCGCCCTCGGTGTCCTTGAGGTAGACGACCCAGTTCCCGCCCGTCACGTCCCCGACCAGCGGGACGTGCGGCGCGAGCCACCACCACAGCAGGCCCAGCAGCACGCCGCCGAGCGCCACGGCCACGGCCACCACACCGGCCTCGCGTACTTCCGTCCTCATCCCGGGGCCGTCCTGTCCGTACCAGCCGCCTCCGGCGTGCTCGGCGTGCCCGGCGCCCGGTGCCGCGGGTCCGGCGGCCGGCGGCTGCCACGGGCCCTGGGAGGAGTGCTCGTGCGGTGGAGGCGGCGGAGTCAGCGGTGCGGTCACCCTGTCATCGTGCCAGGTGCGCCTGTGTGCCGCGTCACCGGACGATCCGTTCCGACTCACCGCACGGCCGCCCGGCGGTACGCCCAGGTGGCCACCGCCAGCGAGACGACGCCCACGGCCCCGCACACGGCGAGGTCCCCCAGGACGAACGCCCAGTCGGGGTCCGGCCCGAAGGTCCGCGCGAACGCCTCCACCCCGTAGGTCGAGGGCAGCAGGTCCCGCGCGAACCGCACGAACTCCGGCATCCGGTCCGCCGGCAGCACGCCCAGCAGCAGCGCCGCCGACATGCCCAGCTGCCCGAGCAGTGTGGCCAGCTCCGGCCGGGGCGCGAGCAGCCCGAGGGCCGCCCCCAGACCGGCGAGCGCGGCGCCCGCGAGCGGGATGACGGCCATGAGGATCCACAGATGGGCCAGCGGCAGCCCGAACAGCACACAGCCGAACACCGCCGTGACGACGGTCCCGGGCACGGTGAAGGAGGCGTACGCGCCGGCGGCGCCCAGCACCACGGCCGCCGGCGGCACCGGCAGGGTCGCGTAGTGGTCGAGCCCGCCGCTGGCCCGCAGCTGCCCGAAGTACTGCGCGAGCAGGTTCAGCGCGACGAAGGCCACGACCAGGACCGAGGAGCCGGCGACGACCGCCTGCGCCTCGGCGCCGTCGTCGACGACGCCGCGCATCAGGATCATGATGCCGACGGACTGGAAGGTCGCCACGAACAGCAACGGGATCCGCGCCACCCGCGCCCGCGACAGCTGCGCCCGGTACACGGCCGCCAGCGAGGGCCACAGCCGCGCCCGGGGGGCCAGCTCGGCCGCGCCCGCGGCGGTCTCCTCGGCGGCCAGGGCGCCGCCCGGCAGGACATCGGCGGGTACGACAGTCACGTCGCGCTGCTCCCCTTCGTCGGGTCCACTGCGGCAGTCGGTACGTACGCGGACGGCATGCTGCTCAAGCCGGCCACGTCCGGAGCCCCCCGCCCCCGGAGCACAGGCGCCCGGGGCCTGGGCGCCGGAGGCCGGTGCGCCGGGGGCGTGGGCGCTCGGCGCCCTGGTGTCGCTCACGTCCTCACCAGCCCCTGCTGTGCGGCCCCGCCCAGCGCCAGGTAGACGTCCTCCAGGCTGGGCGTGGTCAGCGTGAAGTCGTCCAGGGCGGCGAAGGCGGCCCCGCCGGTGACGGTCGCCACGACCGCCCGGGCCTCCTCGGGCCCGAGCCGCAGCGTCCAGCGCCGGCCCGACTCGGCGGCGCGGTCGCGCAGCGCGGCCACTTCCGGGACGTGCAGCGGCGCGCTCTCCCGCCACACCAGGTCGACCCGCACCTCGCCGGCGACCCGCTCCTTGAGCCCGGTCGGCGTGTCGCAGGCGATGACCCGCCCCCGGTCCAGGACGGCCACCCGGTCCAGCACCGTCTCGGCCTCGATCACGTTGTGGGTGACCAGCAGCACCGTCGTCCCGTGCTCCGCCCGCCGCCGGTCGACGGCGGACCAGACGGCCCGCCGCGCCACCGGGTCCATGCCGGTGGTGGGCTCGTCCAGCACGAGCAGCGGCCGCTCCCCCACCAGGGCCGCCGCGAAGCACGCCAGGCGCCGCTGGCCCCCGGAGAGCTTCTTCAGCGGCCGTCCGGCCAGGGGCGTCAGTGCGAGTTCGTCCAGGACGGCGTCCCGTTCGGCGCGGGCCCGCCCGGCGTCCAGTCCGCGCAGCCGCCCGGTGGTCTCGGCGGCGAGCGACACGGTCAGTTCGTCCAGGGCCGTCGACTCCTGCCCCAGGTAGGCCAGGATGCGCGCGGCCCGTTCGGGATGGCGCACGATGTCGTGGCCGAGGATCTCCACGCTGCCGCTGTCGGGGCGCATCAGTCCGGTGAGCTGCCGGACGAGGGTGGACTTGCCGGCGCCGTTCGGCCCGAGCAGGCCGAAGATCTCGCCGCGGCGGATGTCCACGTGCACGTCGTCCGTGGCCCGGACCTCTGCCGCGGCGGGCACGCCGCGCCGGCCCCGCACCGCGGGATAGGTCTTGGTCAGCCCGCGCACCGCGCACACGATGTCCCCATCGTGCCGAAATGCCTGTGCCGCGCGCGTACTCACAAAGGACGAGACTACGGGGTCGGCGACCCCGGCCGGTTCCCGGGGCGGCGGACAGCGGGAAAATCCGTCCGCGCGATCCTCAGTCGCCGGCCGGGGCGTGCTCCACGCCCGTGCGGACGCCGATCTCCTTCCAGAAGCCGCCCCGGATGGCGTAGCGGTCCCGCTCGTCGATCTGGTCGTCCTTGTGGGCGAGCAGGCCGAAGCGGGCCGCGTAGCGCAGCAGCTCCCCGTCGACGCGGTGCGGGATCCGGGGGTACATCCCGGACAGTCTCTGCAGGTGGACGGGGTCCCCGAGGCGTTCGACCCAGCGCCGGGCGAAGACCTGCCCGACCTCGTGGGGGTCGCCGCCGACCGTGGTGATGTCCTCCTCGCGGTCGGCCCACCGCTGCTCGGCGGTGGTCAGCTGGGCGAGCGTCGGCATCGAGGCGGCCTCGGGGGGTTCGGGTGCGGGCCGGTCGACCCACCCTTTGTCGGAGGACCAGCGCAGGGTGGCGGAGGCGGGCTGCTGCCGCTCGTGCTGGGTGCCGGGGGCCCGCAGGGCTGCCAGGTCCTTGGGCGTGGGGACGCCTCCTTTGGCGGCGGCGGGCACCCGCTCGCCGGTGCCGTTGGAGACGGGGGCGGCGGCCTGGTGGTCGGGTTGCGGGGCGGGCCGCTCGGGCGGGGCGGACAGGGCGGAGTCGGGCAGGGGCGCGGAGAGGATCGCGGCGATCTCGGGCCGGGGCACGGGCTGCGGGGCGCACGCCCCGGTCTGCTCCTTGGCGCGGACGGCCTTGGTGATCCACGTCCGGTCCAGGACGCGCCGCTCGTCGGCCTCGGCGACCAGGTCCTCGGACTGGTTGTAGTCGCCGTCGGCGGCCTGCACGGCCCACAGGTGGACCGCCACGCCGTGTTCCTTGGCAGCCATCATGCCGGGCAGCAGATCACCGTCGCCGGTGACCAGGACGATGTCGGAGCAGGCGCGGTTGCGGGCCAATTCGGTCAGCTCGGCGTGCATCGCCGCGTCCACGCCCTTCTGCGCCCAGCGGCCGTCACTGCGGGTCAGGGCGCCCAGGCGGACGGTGACCCGGGGCATCACGCGCAGCCGGCGGTGCTCGGGCTGCGGGACGCGGTCGGGGGCACCGTCGAACCAGTAGATGCGCAGCAGGGGCTGCGCGGTGTCCGACTCGGCGCGCTCGCGCAACGCCTGGATGAGGGCGGCGTGGTCGACGGTGATGCGGGATCGCGAGGGCTCCCCGGCGAGGAGGCTCGCCGCGGCTCCCAGCAGATATCCGGCGTCCACCAGGACGATGCAGCGGTCCACGCGACTCACCCGCTTCCCAGGAGGTTTGCTTCGGGGCTCGCTTCGAGTCTGCCCGACGGCGCGGAGGTTAACGGCCGGAACTCGATCTTCGGCGTGGCGTTTCGCCCCGCCCTTCTCCGACTACCCCTGTCACGCACGGTGATTGCCCGACATGCGGTGCGTGTCGGCGTGTGTGAATCTGGTCCCGGCCCTGGCCCCTAGATCCCCCACAGGAGGCATCACCATGGCCAAGAACAAGAACCGTGACCGCAAGCAGCAGCGCCCGACCGACCGCGGACAGCGGGCGGACCGCCGTCCGGCGGCCGAGGCGGAGGCCCAGCCCGAGGTCGAGTTGACCCCCGGCGACGTGGCGACCCGCAAGCGGAAGCGCAGCTTCGGCCACAACTGACGTCTGTGTGAAGGGTTTGCCGACGCAGGTCCGCCGACCCCCACGCACGTGCACGAGGGGCGTACCAGGTACCGGGTACGCCCCTCACGCGTGCCGGGAGACCGGGCCGGGCCCGGCTCAGCCCGCCAGGCAGGACGGGCCGAGCAGCACCTTCAGGTCGCCGAAGAGCGCCGGGTCGGGCTTGACCCGGTGCCGGTCCAGCCGCAGCACGGTGGTCTTGGTCGGCCCCTGGAGCCGGATGCGGACCTCGCTGTCGCCCTTGTGGTGGCTGAGGACCTCACCGAGGCGGCTGACCAGCGGCGGGGTGACCCGGGTGGCCGGGATGGTGAGGACCACGGGCGCGTTGGTGCCGGCGTTGGACAGGTCCGGGACCATCAGCTCCATCGCGACCAGCCGCGGCACGTCCTCGCGCTTGTCGAGGCGGCCCTTGACGAACACCACGGCGTCCTCGACGAGTTGCGTCGAGACGAGCTGGTAGGTCGCGGGGAAGAACATGCACTCGATGGAGCCGGCGAGGTCCTCGACGGTGGCGATGGCCCAGGCGTTGCCCTGCTTGGTCATCTTGCGCTGGAGGCCGGAGATGATGCCGCCGATGGTGACGACCGCCCCGTCCGCGTGCTCGCCGCCGGTGAGCTGGGAGATGCCCGCGTCGGCCTTGTCGGACAGGATGTGCTCCAGCCCGAACAGCGGGTGGTCGGAGACGTACAGACCGAGCATCTCCCGCTCCTGGGCGAGCAGATAGGTCTTGTCCCACTCGTCGGTGGAGAACTCGACGTCGAGTCCGAAGCCCGGCTCGCTGGTCTCCGCCTCGCCCATGCCGCCGAAGAGGTCGAACTGCCCCTCGGCCTCCTTGCGCTTGACCGCGACCACGTTGTCGATCATCGGCTCGTACTGGGCGGTGAGGCCCTTGCGGGTGTGGCCGAGGGAGTCGAAGGCGCCGGCCTTGATCAGGGACTCGGTGGTGCGCTTGTTGCAGACCACCGCCTCCACCTTGTCGAGGTAGTCCGGGAAGGACGTGTACTTTCCCTTGGCCTTGCGGCACCGGATGATCGCCTCGACCACGTTCGTGCCGACGTTGCGGACGGCGGAGAGGCCGAAGAGGATCACGTCGTCGCCCTGCGCGGCGAAGTTGGACATCGACTCGTTGACGTTCGGCGGGAGCACCTTGATGCCCATGCGCCGGCACTCGTTGAGGTAGACGGCCGACTTGTCCTTGTCGTCCTTCACCGACGTGAGCAGGGCGGCCATGTACTCGGCGGGGTGGTTCGCCTTGAGGTAGGCCGTCCAGTACGAGACGAGTCCGTACGCGGCGGAGTGCGCCTTGTTGAACGCGTAGCCGGCGAAGGGGACCAGCACGTCCCACAGCGCCTGGATGGCCTCGTCGCTGAAGCCCTTCTTGCGGGCGCCCTCCTGGAACAGGACGAAGTTCTTCGCCAGTTCCTCGGGCTTCTTCTTGCCCATCACGCGGCGGAGGATGTCGGCCTCGCCGAGCGAGTAGCCGGCGATGATCTGGGCGGCCTTCTGCACCTGCTCCTGGTAGACGATCAGGCCGTAGGTGACGTCCAGGACCTCCTTGAGGGGCTCCTCCAGCTCCGGGTGGATCGGCGTGATCTCCTGCTGCCCGTTCTTGCGCAGCGCGTAGTTCGTGTGGGAGTTCATGCCCATCGGGCCCGGGCGGTACAGGGCCGACACGGCGGAGATGTCTTCGAAGTTGTCCGGCTTCATCAGCCGGAGCAGGGAGCGCATGGGTCCGCCGTCGAACTGGAAGACGCCGAGGGTGTCGCCGCGCTGGAGCAGTTCGAAGGTCGTGGGGTCGTCGAGCGGCAGGCTCAGGAGATCGATGTCGATCCCCTTGTTGGCCTTCACCATCTTGACGGCGTCGTCCATGATCGTGAGGTTGCGCAGGCCCAGGAAGTCCATCTTCAGCAGGCCGAGCGACTCGCAGCTCGGGTAGTCCCACTGCGTGATGGTCACGCCGTCGGTGTGCCTGACCCAGACCGGGACGTGGTCGGTGATGGTCTCGCTGGACATGATCACGCCGGCCGCGTGCACGCCCATCTGCCGGACCAGGCCCTCCACACCGCGGGCGGTGTCGATGACCTTCTTCACGTCCGGCTCGTTCTCGTACATCCCGCGGACCTCGCCGGCCTCGCTGTAGCGCGGGTGGTTCGGGTCGGTGATGCCGGAGAGCGGGATGCCCTTGCCGAGGACGTCGGCGGGCATGGCCTTGGTGATGCGGTCGCCCATCGCGTACGGGTAGCCCAGCACGCGCGCGGAGTCCTTGATCGCGTTCTTGGCCTTGATGGTGCCGTACGTGCCGATCATGGCGACCTTGTCGGCGCCGTACTTCTCCGTCACGTACCTGATCACCTCGACGCGCCGGCGCTCGTCGAAGTCGATGTCGACGTCGGGCATGGAGATGCGCTCGGGGTTGAGGAACCGCTCGAAGATCAGGCCGTGCGGGATGGGGTCGAGGTCGGTGATGCCGAGGGCGTAGGCGACGATCGAGCCGGCCGCGGAACCACGGCCGGGGCCGACCGCGATGCCCTGCTTCTTGGCCCACATGATGAAGTCGGCGACCACGAGGAAGTAGCCCGGGAAGCCCATCGAGATGATGGTGTCCATCTCGTACTCGACCTGCTTCATGCGGTCGTCCGGGATGCCGTCCGGGAAGCGGCGGTGCATGCCGCGCAGGGTCTCCTCGCGGAACCAGCTGACCTCCGTGTAGCCCTCGGGGATGTCGAACTTCGGCATCAGGTCGCGCTTTTCGAACATGCCGGTGGTGTCGACCATCTCGGCGATCAGGCGCGTGTTGGCGCAGCCCTCCTGCCAGGCGTCCGAGGAGTCGATGGCGTACATCTCGTCCGTGGACTTGAGGTAGTAGCCGGTGCCGTCGAACTTGAAGCGGTCCGGGTCGGAGAGGTTCTTGCCGGTCTGGATGCACAGCAGCGCGTCGTGGGCGCCGGCCTCGTGCGCGTAGGTGTAGTGCGAGTCGTTGGTGACCAGCGGGGGGATGCCGAGCTTCTTGCCGATCTCCAGCAGGCCGTCGCGGACCCGGTGCTCGATGTCGATGCCGTGGTCCATCAGCTCCAGGAAGTAGCGGTCCTTGCCGAAGATGTCCTGGTAGTCGGCGGCCGCCTTCAGCGCCTCGTCGAAGTGGCCGAGGCGCAGCCGGGTCTGGACCTCGCCGGAGGGGCAGCCGGTGGAGGCGACGATGCCCTCGGACCACCGGCTGATGGTCTCCTTGTCCATCCGGGGCCACTTCTGCAGCCAGCCCTCGGCGTAGGCGTCGGAGGAGAGCCGGAAGAGGTTGTGCAGGCCGGTGCTGTTCACCGCCCACATGGTCTTGTGGGTGTAACCACCGGAGCCGGAGACGTCGTCCCGCTTCTGGTGCGGCTGGCCCCACTGGATCTTGCGCTTGTTGCGGCGGGACTCGGGCGCGACATAGGCCTCGATCCCGATGATCGGGGTGATCCCGGCCTTCTGCGCGGAGTGGTAGAAGTCGTACGCCCCGTGGAGGTTGCCGTGGTCGGACATGGCGATGTGCGACATGCCCATCTCGTTGCACGCGTCGAACATGTCCTTCAGCCGCGCGGCACCGTCCAGCAGCGAGTACTGGGTGTGGACGTGCAGGTGCGTGAACGGCGGCTTCGACACGGCTGCGGCCTCCAGGGAAGACGTGGGCGGACGGGGCCCGACAGGCTGCGGACAGTCTGGGGGACAGCGTCGAAGTCTATGCCTCGGCACTGACACGCGGAGGGCTGACCCACGTACCTTCTCGGGGTGGTCGCGGGCACTCCCGCCGGCCGCCGCACGTTAGGCAAGGGGCGGACCGGCCGCCCGCAGACGTCCGCACCAGGAGGCACCCAGCGATGTCGTTCCCGCAGGTCAGCGACGAGCGTCGCGGCGAGGAGATCCTCGCCGTCTTCGACACCGCCTTCGGCCGGCTGCTGGCCGCCGACCCGGCCGCGTTCCGCGTGAAGTTCCGCAAGATGGCCGCGTCGGCGTTCGCCTTCTACCGGGGCACGGCGTGCCTCTTCTACCACGACCTGGACGAGGAGAAGGACGGCGGGCGGACCGGGAGGACGCTCGGTCTGCCCTACCTGGACGAGCGCACCTCGCGCGTGTGGATCCACGGCGACCTGCACGCGGAGAACTTCGGCACCTACATGGACGCCACGGGCCGCCTGATCTTCAACGTCAACGACTTCGACGAGGCCTACGTGGGCCCCTTCACCTGGGACCTGAAGCGCTTCGCGGCCTCCGTCGCGCTGATCGGGTACGCCAAGGCGCTCAGCGACGAGCAGATCTCCGAGCTGGTGACCGTCTACGCGGTCGCCTACCGGGAGCGGATCCGCGCGCTGGCGACCGGCGCCAAGAGCGACGAGGTGCCGCCCTTCACGCTGGACACCGCCCAGGGCCCCCTGCTGGACGCCCTGCGCGACGCCCGCTCGCTGACCCGGTTCGGGCTGCTGGAGTCGATGACGCAGATCCGCGACTTCGAGCGCCGCTTCGCGCCCGGCGGCGGCTCCGTGGAGCTGGACGCGGCCACGCGGTACAAGGTCCTCGCCGCCTTCGACGGCTATCTGGAGACCCTCCCGGACAGCTCCCTGGCCCGCCCGGACTCCTACCGCGTGAAGGACGTCGTGGGCCGGCGCGGCATCGGCATCGGGTCGGCGGGGCTGCCGTCGTACAACATCCTGCTGGAGGGGCACAGCGACGCCCTGGAGAACGACGTCGTGATCTACATCAAGCAGGGCCAGACCCCCGCGGTCGCCCGGCACATCACCGACCCGGCGATCCGCGACTACTTCCGGCACGAGGGGCACCGCACGGTGATCTCCCAGCGGGCCCTGCAGGCGCACGCCGACCCGTGGCTGGGCTGGACCGAGCTGGACGGCGCGGGCCAGCTGGTCGCCGAGGTCTCGCCGTACGCGGTGGACCTCGACTGGAGCGACATCGACGAGGCGGAGGAGATCGCCCAGGTGGTGGCGGACCTCGGGCGGGCGACGGCCGCGATGCACGCGGCGGCCGACGACCAGTCCGGCGAGTCCCTGGTGCCGTTCTCCACGGAGCGGGCCATCGACGCGGCGATCGCGGCCGACGAGGAGGGCTTCGCGCCCCTGCTGGTGGACTTCGCGCACGGCTACGGCGCCCGCGCGCGGGCCGACCACCAGATCTTCGTGGACCTGTTCCGCAACGGCCGCATTCCGGGGCTGTGACGAACGGCACCTTTCACAGGCACCCTTTAGGAGCCTCTTACCGGACCGCGTGACACACTCTCCTATCGCTATGGACATATCCGGGATCCCGCTCAGAGCCGTACGCGCGGCGCTGTTCACGGCCGTGGTCGTGACGCTCAGCACCGCGTCGCACGTGCTGCTGTCGCGGGTCCCGCTGCCGGTGGGCACGGTGACCGCGGTCGCCGCCGCAGTGTTCGCCATCGCGTTCGCCCTGGCGGGCCGCGAGCGCTCCTTCCCGCGGATCGCGGCTCTGCTGATCCCGCTGGAGCTGGCCGCCGACACGGTGTTCACCACGGGCCAGCACGCCTGCTACGGCCGGGCGGGCGGCCCGGTCGCGGGCCCGCTGCGCTCGGTCGGCCTGGAGGTGCTCTGCGGCGGCGGCGAGATCGGCGGCCCGCTGGCCCGCGTCGCCAGCGCCACCGGCACCGAGCGGCTCGCCGCCGCGATCGCCCACGCCGACCCGGCCACGGCCTGGCTGCTGCTCGGTGCGCACCTCGGCGTCGGCCTGACGGCCGCGCTCTGGCTGCGCCGGGGCGAGCGGGCCCTCGCGCAGCTGCTGCGTGCCGTGGCGGCGACGACCTTCCGGCCGCTGCTGCTGGCGGTCGCCGCGGTCACGGTGGAGGAGGCCCTGGCCGGGCGCCGGCTGCCCGTGCCCGCGGCTCCCCGCGGGGACGGCGCGCGCGGCCGGATCCTCGCGTACTCCTTGGGACGGCGTGGACCGCCGTGCTCGCCCGTCCTCGTCTGAGGCTTCAGCCGAGCACCCGCAGTCCCCCCTTTTCGTAGTCCGCGCACCGGCGTGTGCGCGTCCCCCACTGGAGAACACCACCATGAGCAAGCGGAACAGCCAGGCGGCCAAGACGGCGGCCCGCGAGCGGCTGCGCGTCGAGCGCGAGCGCGAGGCCAAGCGCGCGAAGACCAAGCGGCAGGTCGTCGTCGCCGGTTCGATCGTCGCCGTCCTGGCGGTGGCCGGCGGCATCGGCTACGCGGTCGTCCAGGCCAACCAGCCCGACGGATGGGACGCCGCGAAGAACGCCAAGCTCGTCAAGCCGGCCAACACCTCCGGCAAGGACGGCACCACGGTCGTCATCGGCAAGGACAGCGCCGAGAAGACCCTCGTCATGTACGAGGACCCGCGCTGCCCGGCCTGCGCCGCGTTCGAGCAGTCCGTCGGCCCGACCGTCGACAAGGACGTCGAGGACGGCAAGTACAAGGTCCAGTTCGTCGGTGCGACGTTCATCGACCGCAACGTGCCGGGAGTGGGCTCCAAGAACGCCCTGAGCGCGCTCGGCGCCGCCCTGGACGTCAGCCCCGAGGCGTTCCTGAAGTACAAGACGGCCCTGTACTCGACGAAGTACCACCCGAGCGAGACCGAGGACAAGTTCAAGGACGACGACTACCTGATCGAGGTGGCTAACTCCGTCGACGGCCTGAAGGGCAACAAGGCGTTCCAGGCTGCGGTGGAGAAGGGGACCTACGACAAGTGGGCCCTGGTCATGAGCGAGAAGTTCGACGCCGACGGCAAGAAGTACGGCTTCCAGGGCACGCCGACGCTGCTCATGGACGGCAAGAAGGTCACCGGCAGCGACGGCAAGAACACCCCGATGACCCCCGCCGACTTCGACAAGGCGATCGACGCCGCGCTGAAGAAGTAGCCGGGCCCTCCCGGCCGGCCCGCGTACCCGGCCCGCCCCGGCACGGGGCGGCTCCGTGCGGGCCGGCCGGCTGGATGTGAGCGGCCACTGCTGGAACAGCGGGCGAACTTCCGGAGTTCGCCCGCCACCGGTCATACCGACCGGTAACCTGATCGGCCGTGAAAAGTCGATACAGATCATCGAACACGTCCGAGGGCCTCAACTCCCTCACTCCGCGCCGCCGTACGGTCGTCAAGGCCGCGGCGGCGACTGCTGTCCTGGCCGGGCCGCTGGCGGCGACCCTGCCGGCGCGCGCCGTCGACCAGGCCCCCGCCTTCCTGCACGGCGTCGCCTCCGGTGACCCCCTGCCGGACGGCGTCCTGCTGTGGACGCGCGTGACGCCCGTCCCGGAGGCGATACCGGGCTCCGGTGCCGGCCCGGACACCGAGGTGAGCTGGACCGTCGCCAGGGACAAGGCGTTCACGAACGTCGTCGCCAAGGGCTCGACCCTCGCGACGGCCGCCTCGGACCACACGGTGAAGGCCGACATCCGCGGTCTGGAGCCGGCCACCGACTACTGGTTCCGCTTCTCCGCCGGCGGCACCGACTCCCCCGCCGCCCGGACGCGCACCGCCCCCGCGCACGACGCGGCCGTCACGGGCCTGCGCTTCGGCGTGGTCTCCTGCGCCAACTGGGAGGCCGGCTGGTTCTCCCCGTACCGGCACCTCGCGGCGCGCGGCGATCTGGACGCCTGGCTGCACCTGGGCGACTACATCTACGAGTACGGCACCGGCGAGTACGGCACCCGCGGCAAGGTCGTCCGCCCGCACGCCCCGGCGCACGAGATCGTCACACTGGCCGACTACCGCACCCGGCACGCCCGTTACAAGACCGACCCGGACCTGCAGGCGCTGCACGCCGCGGCCCCGGTCGTGGCGATCTGGGACGACCACGAGTTCGCCAACGACACCTGGTCGGGCGGCGCGGAGAACCACACGGAGGGCGCCGAGGGCGCCTGGTCGGCCCGTCAGGCCGCAGCCAAGCAGGCCTACTTCGAGTGGATGCCGGTGCGCCCCGCCCTCGCCGGCACCACCTACCGCCGGCTGCGCTTCGGCAAGCTGGCCGACCTGTCGCTGCTGGACCTGCGCTCGTTCCGCTCCCAGCAGGTCAAGGTCGGCAACGGCGAGGTCGACGACCCGGACCGCACCCTCACCGGCCGCGCCCAGCTCGACTGGCTCAAGGCGGGCCTGAAGGCGTCCGACACCGCCTGGCGGCTGGTCGGCAACTCGGTGATGATCTCGCCATTCGCCATCGGCTCGCTCTCGGCCGACCTGCTCAAGCCGCTGGCCAAGCTGCTGGGTCTGCCGCAGGAGGGCCTCGCCCTCAACACCGACCAGTGGGACGGCTACACGGACGACCGCCGCGAGATCCTGGCGCACCTGCGCGCGAACGCGATCCGCAACACGGTCTTCCTCACCGGCGACATCCACATGGCGTGGGCCAACGACGTGCCGGTCGACGCCGGCACCTACCCGCTGTCCCCGTCGGCCGCCACGGAGTTCGTGGTCACCTCGGTCACCTCGGACAACCTCGACGACATCGTGAAGGTCCCGGAGGGCACGGTCTCCGCCGTCGCCTCGCCGGTGATCCGCGCGGCCAACCGGCACGTCCACTGGGTCGACACCGACCGCCACGGCTTCGGCGTCCTGGACCTCACGGCCGAGCGCGCGCAGATGGACTACTACGTCGTCTCCGACCGCGCCCGGCGCGATGCGACCGCCAAGTGGTCGCGCTCCTACCGCACCCGCAGCGGCACGCAGAAGCTCGAACGCGTCTACGACCCGGTCTGAGCCGTCCCTCAGAGGCTGTCGAGGAAGCCGAGTGCCACCCGCCAGGTGGTCTCGGCGGCCTCCGCGTCGTAGTCGGGCAGGTCGGGGTCGGTGTAGAGGTGGCCGGCCCCGGCGTACCGGTAGACCTCGACGTCGGCGCCGGTGCGGCCCATCTGCAGGTACCAGGCGCTGAGCCAGTCGTCCGTCTCGAAGGGGTCGGGCTCGGCCACGTGCAGCTGGACCGGCAGGTCCTCGGCCGTCACGCCCGGGGCGATGTCCGACGTGCCGTGCAGGAGCAGCAGGCCGCGCGCCTTGTCGTCGCCGAGGGCCAGGGTCTGGGCGACGGAGGCGCCGAGCGAGAACCCGGCGTAGACCAGCCCGCGCTCCGAGTAGGGCGCCGCGGCCAGCACCGCCCGCTTCAGCAGCTCGTCCTTGCCGATCCTGTCGTTGTGCTCCATGCCCTCCTCGACCGTGTCGAACGTGCGTCCCTCGAAGAGGTCGGGCGTCCACACCTCGTGCCCGGCCGACCGCAGCCGGTCGGCGGCCTGGTGCACGGCGGGCCGCAGCCCGTACGTCGAGTGGAAAAGCATGATGTTCATGGGGCCATGGTGCCAGCCGGGTGTGACGGCCCGGGATCACGGCAGTACCCACGACGCCGTGGAAGTCACATGTTCATGTTCCCGGGGAGCCGGTTAGGTTCGGTGGCATGGAGAACCTGCTACGACCGCTGATCGTGGTCGGTGGCTCGGTCGTGCTCACGCTGGTGATCGGCTGGGCCACCGACTTCCTTCTGCGCAAGGCCGACCGACGGCACCACGACACCCCGCTGTGGGGTCTGCTCCGCCGTGCCCGCATCCCGTACCAGCTCGTGCTGTGCGCCGCCCTGCTGAGAGGGTCCTACGAGCAGGCGCAGCTGCTGCAGAGCCGTGAGGAGGCCGTCGGCCGGACGCTGACCCTGGTGCTGATCGGGTCCACCGCCTGGCTGGTCATCCGGATCGCGGCGGCGATCGTCGAGACGTCCTACAGCCGCTACGCCCACGCCCGGGCGCACCGGGACCCGGCCCGGGTCCGCCGGGTGCGCACCCAGGTGACGCTCATCATGCGGGTGGTGTCCGCGGTGGTCGGCGTGGTGGCCGCGGCGAGCATGCTGCTGACCTTCCCGGCGTTCAAGGCGGCCGGCGCCTCGCTGCTGGCCTCGGCCGGAATCCTCGGCATCGTCGCCGGTGTCGCCGCGCAGTCCACGCTGAGCAACATGTTCGCGGGCTTCCAGATCGCCTTCGGCGACATGGTGCGCATCGGGGACACGGTGGTGGTGGACGGCGAGTGGGGCACGGTCGAGGAGATCACCCTGACGTTCCTGACCGTCCGCACCTGGGACGAGCGCCGGATCACCATGCCGGTGTCGTACTTCACGTCCAAGCCGTTCGAGAACTGGTCGCGCGGCACTCCGCAGATGACCGGCATCGTGTTCTGGCACGTGGACCACTCGGCGCCCGTGGAGGCGATGCGCGACAAGCTCCGGGACATCCTGCGCGAATGCCCGGCCTGGGACGGCCGCGCCTTCAACCTGTCCGTCACGGACAGCACCCCCAGCACCATGGAGGTGCGGGCGCTGGTGACGGCCAAGGACGCGGACGACATCTGGACCGTCCGGGTCACCGTCCGCGAGGAGATGATCCGCTGGCTGACCGCGGAGCACCCCTACGCCCTGCCCCGGGTGAACACCGCCGACGCGGTCCTGCCTCCGTCCCGCAACGGCCACCGCCATGCCCACGACTCCGTGCCGGCGCAAGCGCGCCGCTTCCACGGCGTGAGCCGCACGGAGCGCTGACAGAGCCGTTCCGCCCGCACCGCGGGAGGGCCGCCCGCGAGCGCGGGCGGCCCTTTCGCGCGTACCGGGTCGGTGTCCCCGTCAGTGTCCCCGTTCGGCGCCGCCGTTGACCTGGATGATCTGGGAGGTGATGTGCCGGGCCCCCGGTGAGGCCAGCCAGTGCAGGGTCCCGGCGACGTCGCCGGGCGTCCCGGCCCGGCCGGTGGAGGTCTCGGCGATGAGCCGCTCCCGCCGATCGGCGGCCATCGCGTCCCCGAAGAACTCGGTGTCCTCGACGTACCCGGGCGCGACGACGTTCACGGTGATGCCGCGCGGGCCCAGCTCCCGCGCCAGCTCGTGGGCGTACGGGTGCAGTCCGGCCTTGGCGGCCGCGTAGGCCCCGCTCCCCGATCCCCGGTAGGCGGCGATCGACCCGAGGAACAGCACCCGTCCGCCGGGCTCGGCCAGGCGCGGCTTCAGCGCCTCGGTGAGCAGGACGGCGGTCAGCAGGTTGAGCCGGAAGTTCACGGTCCAGGTGCGGGCGACGCCGTGCAGCGGGTCGTCGTCCCTCCCGGGGTCCGGTTCGAGCAGTCCGCTGCCCCCGGCGCTGTGGACGAGCACGTCGACGGCGCCCAGCTCCTGCTGCACGAAGGCGGCCACCGCGCGCACGTCGTCCGGCTCGGTGAGGTCGGCCCCGTACGTCAGGGCGCCGGGCACCCCGGCCTTCTCCAGGACGTCGGCCCGCCGGCCGAGCAGCAGCACCCGGTCGCCGTCCGCCGCGAACACCCGCGCCGCCGCGCGTCCGATCCCCGTGCCGCCGCCACTGATCACCACGTTGCGTGCCATGCCGACGACCTTACGACCCGTCAGGCGGCGGGCGCGACATCAGCGCAGGCTGCGCACGTCCAGGTGCCGCAGCACCCGGTCCACCACCTCCGGGTCGGCGCCCGGCTCGCTGCGCGCCGACAGCACCTCGTGGCGTGCCGCGCTGAGCATCTGCTGCTGGATCTGCCGGACCCGCTTCACCCGCCGGGCCCGCTCCCGGTGGGCCTCGCGCCGCTCGTCCTCGGCCAGTTCCGGGCTGATGCGCACCGCGATGTCCGTGGCCCGGCGGAACATCTGCTCGGACAGCTCCTCCGGCAGCTCCTCGTCCTCCTCGATCTCCCGCAGCCGCTGCTTGGCCGCCTTGGCCGCGCGCAGCGCCAGGGCCTTGGCGAACTCCTTCTCGTGGTCGGTGTCGGCCTTCACGCCCAGGCGCCGCACCAGCCAGGGCAGGGTCAGTCCCTGCAGCACCAGCGTCGCCATGATCACCCCGAAGGCGATGAAGATGATCTCGTCGCGGCTGGGGAACGGGGCGCCGCTGTCGGTCTCCAGCGGGATCGCCAGCACCAGCGCCACGGAGGCGACCCCGCGCATCCCCGCCCACCACATCACGACGGTCTCGCGCCAGCTGACCGGGATGTCCTCGTCGTAGTCGCGCCGGGCGTGCAGCCGTTTGGTCAGCCAGGTCGCCGGCAGCAGCCACAGCAGCCGGACGAGCACCACCACGCCCACCACGAGCGCCGACCACCCGAGCAGTTCGCCCCACCGCCCGGACGCGGTGTTGATCGCGTTGTGCAGCTCCAGGCCGACCAGCCCGAAGGCGACACCGGTGACGAGCGTGTCGACGATGTTCCAGAAGGTGTGCCCGGCCAGCCGCGTCATGACGTCGTCGGCGTCCGAGCCGTGCTCGGCGAGGAACAGCGCGGTGGTGAGCACGGCGAGCACGCCGGAGCCGTGCAGTTCCTCGGCCATCACGTAGGAGGCGTACGGCACCAGCAGGGTGAGCCCGATCTGGAGGGTCGCGTCGCCCAGGAGGTCCATCAGCTTGTTGGCGCCCCAGCCCAGCACGAGCCCCACGGCCACCGCCACGACGGCCGACAGCACCAGGTCCAGCCCGGCCTGCCAGGGCGAGAACGTCCCGCTGACGGCGGCGGCGATCGCCACGTGGTAGAGCACGATGGCCGTCACGTCGTTGAACAGCCCCTCGCCCTCCAGGATCGACACCAGCCGGCGGGGCAGGCCCAGCTGCCCGGCGACGGCGGTCGCGGCGACCGGGTCGGGCGGTGCCACCAGCGCCCCGAGCGCGAAGGCGGCGGCGAGCGGCAGGCCGGGCACGATCGCGTCGGCCGCGGCGGCCACACAGGCCATGGTGACGAACACCAGCGCCACGGCCAGCAGGAAGATGGGTCTCTTGTTGGCCGTGAACTGCCGCCAGGAGGTACGCCGCACGGCCGCGTACAGCAGGGGCGGCAGCAGCAGCGGCAGGATGAGGTCCGGCGGGATCTCGACGTTCGGCACGAACTCGAGCAGCGCCAGGGCGATGCCGAGGAGGGTCATGAGCACCGGAGCGGGGACTCCGAGCCGGTCCCCGACCGGCACACTGATCACGGCCCCCAGCAGCAGGACGAACAGCAGGGCCAGCTGATCCACGGTCGGCGCTCCGGGAGGTCAGAGGTGCACACTGATCTCAAGACTGCCACGCGACTGCCTGGGCAAACCGTTGCCGCACCCGCCGCGGCACGGCCCGGGACGGCTCAGAGCGAACGCCGCATCCCCTGATGCGGAATCCCGGCCTCCAGGTACTCCGGCCCGTACGGCTCGTAGCCGAGCCGCGCGTAGAAGCCGAGCGCGTGCGTCTGCGCGTGCAGGTCCATGGCCGCCAGTCCGCGCGCGCGTGCCGCGTCCTCGACGGCCCGCACCAGGGCGGCCCCGACCCCGAGCCCGCGCGCGGGGGCCGCCACCGCCAGCCGGCCGAGGCACCCCACCGAGGGGTCCGCGCCGGTCTGCGCGACGGCCGCCGCGCCGGTCAGCAGCCGCCCGGTGCCGAGCGGCACGCCGTCCTCCCGGACGGCCAGCACGTGCACGGCGCCGGCGTCGTACGCGTCGTACTCGAGGTCCTCGGGCACGCCCTGCTCGCCGACGAAGACCTCCTTGCGCACCGCGAAGCACGCCTCGAGGTCGGCCGGGTCCTCGGCGACCCGCACCGCGTAGCCCGGGGTGCTCACGCGTACGTCTCCTCCCGGACCTGGTCCAGGGCCTGCTGCAGGTCCTCCGGGTAGTCGCAGGAGAACTCGGCCCACCGGCCGTCGCCGGGGTGCTCGAAGCCGAGGCGCACCGCGTGCAGCCACTGCCGGGTCAGGCGCAGGCGCTTGGCGAGCGTCGGGTCCGCGCCGTAGGTCAGGTCGCCGACGCAGGGGTGGCGGTGGGCGGCCATGTGGACGCGGATCTGGTGGGTGCGGCCGGTCTCCAGCTTCACGTCCAGCAGGGACGCCGCGCGGAACGCCTCGATGAGGTCGTAGTGGGTGACCGACGGCTTGCCCTCGGCGGTGACCGCCCACTTGTAGTCGTGCTGGGGGTGCCGGCCGATGGGCGCGTCGATGGTGCCGCTGGTCGGGTCGGGGTGGCCCTGGACCAGCGTGTGGTACCGCTTGTCGACCGTGCGCTCCTTGAACTGGCGCTTGAGCGAGGTGTAGGCGTACTCCGACTTGGCGACGACCATCAGCCCGGACGTGCCCACGTCCAGGCGGTGCACGATGCCCTGGCGCTCGGCGGCCCCGGACGTCGAGATCCGGTACCCGGCGGCGGCGAGGCCCCCGATGACGGTCGGCCCGGTCCAGCCGGGCGAGGGGTGCGCGGCCACGCCGACCGGCTTGACGATGACGACCACGTCGTCGTCGTCGTGGACGATCTCCATGCCCTCGACCGGCTCGGCCACCACCTGCACCGGCGCCGGTGCCTGCGGCATCTCGACCTCCAGCCAGGCGCCGCCGTGCACGCGCTCCGACTTGCCGACCACCGACCCGTCGACCGTGACCTTCCCCGAGGCGGCCAGCTCGGCCGCCTTGGTGCGGGAGAAGCCGAACATGCGGGAGATGGCGGCGTCGACGCGCTCGCCCTCCAGGCCGTCGGGCACGGGCAGGGTACGGATCTCGGGAAGCGTGCTCACCCGTCGAGTATGCCGGACGGGTCCGGCAGGGCCGTACGCGCGCTCAGTCCTTGTGGACGGTCCCGTCGGGGTCGAGCCCCTTGAACGACAGCAGGACGATCAGGATGCCGCCGCACACGATCGCCGAGTCGGCCAGGTTGAAGACGGCGAAGTGCTTGGGCGCGATGAAGTCGACGACCGCGCCCTCGAAGACGCCCGGCGCCCGGAAGATCCGGTCGGTGAGGTTGCCCAGCGCGCCGCCGAGCAGCAGGCCCAGCGCGATCGCCCAGGGCAGGCTGTAGAGCTTGCGGGCCAGGCGGGCGATCACCACGATCACGGCCGCCGCGATCACCGTGAAGATCACGGTGAAGGCCTCCCCGAAGCCGAAGGCCGCGCCCGCGTTGCGGATCGCCTCGAACTTCAGCCAGTCGCCGATGATCTCGATGGGCGGGTGGTGCTCCAGCTTCGCCACCACGATCAGCTTGCTGACCAGGTCCAGGGCGTAGGCGACCGCGGCCACCGCGAACAGGACCGCGATGCGGCGCTTGCCCCGGGGCCGCTCGGAGGCGCTCCGCGGCCCGTCGGCCCCGTCGGCCGCCGGGGCCGAGCCGGTGCCGGCGGCGGGAGCGCCCTCGGAGCCGGCGCGCCCGCCGGGCGCCGCGTCCTCGCCGGGCCGCTCCCGCCCGCTGCCGGCCGCGTCCGGAGTGTCCGGCGTACCGATGATGCGCTCCGCCTCTGCCACGTGAGTCCCTCGCCTAGGTGCCTGACTGAGGACGAGGGTACGACACGCCCGGCGCGATCCACGTGCTCAGGAGGCATTCGGCCCCGGTCAGTACCTGCGCTCCTGCTTCTGCTTGCACTCCACGCAGAGCGTGGCCCGCGGGAAGGCCTGCATCCGGGCCTTGCCGATGGGGTTGCCGCAGTTCTCGCACAGGCCGTAGGTGCCCGTGTCGAGGCGCTCCAGCGCGCGCGTGGTCTGGTCGAGCATCTCGCGCGCGTTGGCCGCCAGCGCCAGCTCGTGCTCGCGCGTGATGTTCTTGCTGCCGGTGTCGGCCTCGTCCTGCCCGGCGCCGTCGCCGGAGTCCCGCATCAGACCGGCCAGCGACCGCTCCGACGACGTGATCTCCTCGCGCAGCCGCGTCTCCTCCGACATCAGCTCCGACCGCGCCTCGTCGACCTCCTCCGCCGTCCACGGGTCCTCCCCCGGACGTACCGCCAGCTCACCGGGCTCGGCCGCGCCGCGCGCCTTGGGCACCGCGGTCTTGGCCGCCGTCGCCGTGCCAGGAGTCTTCTTCGCACCCACCGTGGTCGCTCCCGTCTGCTGCGCGGCGTGGGCCGCGCCCGCCTTCTTGGCCGTGCTGCTCCCGGCCGTGTCCTGTGTGGCCGCGCCGGTCCGGGTGGTGCCCTTCCCGGTCGCGCCCTTCGTGGTGGTGCTCGCACCCCGGGCGTCCTGCTCGGCGACGCCCCGGGCTCCCTTCTCCGCGACGGCCTCCCCGGCCTCCGCCGCCCCCGTGCCCCCCGCGGCCTTCCCGCCCGTGGCCTTCTTCCCCGCCGTCTTCCGGGCGGCGGGCCTCTTCGCAGCGGGCTTCCCGGCCGTGAGATCCCCGGCGTGCTTGGGTGCCGCGGCCTCCCCGGTGGCGGCCCTGCGGTCGGCGGCCTCGCTGCCGGCGGACTCCCCCGAGGACGCCCTCGCGGACGCCGTCCCCCCGGCGGCCGGCCCGCCCTCCGCTGCGCCCGCCGTCGTGGCGGCCGCCTTCCCGGCCGCCGCCTTCGTCGTGCGGACGACCTTCTTCGCACCCTCGGTCGCCTTCCGCGCCGCCCCCTTCACCGCCCGCCCCGCCGGGCCCGTCTGCGCGGACTTCTTCCCGCCGGCGTCCTCGGCCACGCCCTCGGAGGCCCCTGCGGACGCGCCGGACGCCGGCTGCTGTACGGCGGACTTCTTCGCCACCATGGCCGCGGCCCCTTCACATATTGTGATCTTGCTCGTGAATCGTGCTGGGACGATAAATCGACTCGAGTCCCGCGGCAACGGGGCACACCGCCCGATTCGCCCGCCCGCGCACGCCGCGCGGCGGACCTGCATCCGTTGTGCCCAGCTCCCCGCCGGGTAATCCGCCGGTCAGGGCGTCCCAGGATCCGAACACCCATACCCTCTCCAATCGGGTCATCAAACCCATCTCGCCCGCGCGGCGTCTCCCGGTCTCCGCCCGGCCCGGAAAGCGGTCGGCCCGGAAAGCGGTCGGCCACCGGCGGCGCGGCGCCGTACACTGGGCGGAGCGAGAAGCGTGGATGGGGACGAGTAGCGGCGTACGCAGCCCAGAGCGACCCGGGGACGGTGGAAGCCCGGGGGCGAGCGCGACGTGAAGATCACCCCGGAGCCGCCGGAAGAACGCCGCAGCGAGGGCAGCGGCCAGTAGACCCGGCATCGCGACCCCAATGAGGGGGCTCACCGGCGCACACCCCGTGCCGGGGGGCCAAGGAGGGTGGTACCGCGGGAGCGCGCCGAAGGCGGCGCAGGCAGACGTAGCTCTCGTCCCTCCGGACGGAAGGCAGCAAGTCCGCCGGAGGAAGCCCGCTGATGACATCGCCGACGTACCGCCAGGTACCCGCCCAGGTCGACCTGCCCGCCCTCGAGCACGCCGTGCTCGACTTCTGGCGCGAGCAGAAGATCTTCGCCAAGAGCCTGGAGCAGTCCGAGGGCCGCCCCGAGTGGGTGTTCTACGAGGGCCCGCCCACCGCCAACGGCATGCCCGGCGCCCACCACATCGAGGCCCGCGTCTTCAAGGACGTCTTCCCCCGCTTCCGCACCATGCGCGGCTACCACGTCGCCCGCAAGGCCGGCTGGGACTGCCACGGCCTCCCGGTGGAGCTCGCCGTCGAGAAGGAACTGGGCTTCTCCGGCAAGCAGGACATCGAGGCGTACGGCATCGCCGAGTTCAACGAGAAGTGCCGTGAGTCGGTGACCCGGCACACGGACGCCTTCGAAGAGCTCACGACCCGCATGGGCTACTGGACCGACCTCAACGACCCGTACCGCACGATGGACCCCGAGTACATCGAGTCGGTCTGGTGGTCGCTGAAGGAGATCTTCACCAAGGGCCTGCTGGTCCAGGACCACCGCGTCGCCCCCTGGTGCCCCCGCTGCGGCACCGGCCTGTCCGACCACGAGCTGGCGCAGGGCTACGAGACGGTCGTCGACCCCTCGGTCTTCGTCCGCTTCCCGCTCACCTCGGGCCCGCTCGCCGGCGAGGCCTCGCTGCTGGTGTGGACGACGACCCCGTGGACCCTGGTGTCCAACACCGCGGTGGCCGCCCACCCCGGGGTCACCTACGTCGTCGCGACCAAGGGCCCGGAAGGGACGGAGAAGCTCGTCGTCGCCGAGCCGCTGCTCGGCAAGGCCCTCGGCGAGGGCTGGGAGGCCACCGGGCAGACCTTCACGGGCGCGGAGATGGAGCGCTGGACCTACCGGCGCCCCTTCGAGCTGGTGGAGTTCCCGGAGCCGGCGCACTTCGTCGTCAACGCCGAGTACGTCACCACCGAGGACGGCACCGGTCTGGTCCACCAGTCCCCCGCCTTCGGTGAGGACGACCTCAAGGTCTGCCGCTCCTACGGCCTGCCCGTGGTCAACCCGGTCCGCCCGGACGGCACCTTCGAGGAGGACGTCCCGCTGGTCGGCGGCGTCTTCTTCAAGAAGGCCGACGAGAAGCTCACCGCCGACCTCGACGAGCGCGGCCTGCTCTTCCGGCACGTCCCGTACGAGCACAGCTACCCGCACTGCTGGCGCTGCCACACCGCGCTGCTCTACTACGCCCAGCCGTCCTGGTACATCCGCACCACGGCCGTCAAGGACCGCCTCCTCGCGGAGAACGAGGGCACCAACTGGTTCCCGGACACGGTCAAGAACGGCCGGTACGGCGACTGGCTGAACAACAACATCGACTGGGCGCTGTCCCGCAACCGCTACTGGGGCACCCCGCTGCCGATCTGGCGCTGCGAGGACGACCACCTCACCTGCGTCGGCTCCCTCACCGAGCTGACCGAGCTGACCGGCACCGACCAGTCGGGCCTGGACCCGCACCGCCCGTTCATCGACGAGGTCACCTTCGCCTGCCCGCAGGGCGGTTGCGGGAAGACCGCCACGCGCGTGCCCGAGGTGATCGACGCCTGGTACGACTCGGGCTCGATGCCGTTCGCGCAGTGGGGCTACCCGTACAAGAACAAGGAGCTGTTCGAGGCCCGCTACCCGGCGCAGTTCATCTGCGAGGCCATCGACCAGACCCGCGGCTGGTTCTACACGCTGATGGCGGTCGGCACGCTCGTCTTCGACAAGTCGTCGTACGAGAACGTGGTCTGCCTCGGTCACATCCTCGCCGAGGACGGCCGCAAGATGTCCAAGCACCTGGGCAACATCCTGCAGCCGATCCCGCTCATGGACCAGCACGGCGCCGACGCGGTCCGCTGGTTCATGGCCGCCGGCGGCTCCCCCTGGGCGGCCCGCCGCGTGGGCCACAGCACCATCCAGGAGGTCGTCCGCAAGACGCTCCTGACCTACTGGAACACGGTGGCCTTCCAGGCC
This sequence comes from Streptomyces sp. NPDC003456, assembly GCF_042878735.1. NCBI lineage: Bacteria > Bacillati > Actinomycetota > Actinomycetes > Kitasatosporales > Streptomycetaceae > Streptomyces > Streptomyces sp. NPDC003456. The sequence continues at coordinate 1,000,905 of NZ_JBIAOK010000003.1, read as the reverse complement.
CTGTACGCCCGTACGTCGAACTGGGCCCCGTCCGCGGCCGACCCGGCCCCGGCGGACCGCCCGGTCCTGGACCGCTGGCTGCTGTCCGAGCTGCACGCACTGACCGACCAGGTCACCCGGGCACTGGACAGCTACGACACCCAGCGCGCCGGCAAGCTGCTGTCCGCGTTCGTCGACGACCTGTCCAACTGGTACGTGCGCCGCTCCCGCCGCCGCTTCTGGCAGGGCGACAAGGCGGCCCTGCGCACGCTGCACGAGGTCGTCGAGACCGTGACGCAGCTCATGGCCCCGCTGACCCCGTTCATCACCGAGCGGGTCTGGCAGGACCTGATCGTCCCGGTCACCCCGGACGCCCCCGAGTCGGTGCACCTGTCGTCCTGGCCGGAGGCGGACCTGTCCGCCATCGACCCGGAGCTGTCGAAGCAGATGGTGCTGGTGCGCCGCCTGGTCGAGCTGGGCCGGGCCACGCGCGCGGAGTCGGGCGTCAAGACGCGCCAGCCGCTGTCCCGCGCGCTGATCGCGGCGACCGGCTTCGAGGCGCTGGACAGCGAACTGCGCGCGCAGATCACGGAGGAGCTGAACGTCGAGTCCCTGGCCACGCTCAGCGAGGTCGGCGGATCCCTGGTGGACACCACGGCCAAGGCCAACTTCCGCGCGCTCGGCAAGCGGTTCGGCAAGCGCGTCCAGGACGTCGCCAAGGCCGTCGCGAACGCGGACGCGGCCGCCCTGTCCCTGGCCCTGCGCGAGGGCACGGCGTCGGTCGAGGTCGACGGCGAGACCATCACGCTGGCCCCCGACGAGGTCATCATCACCGAGACCCCGCGCGAGGGCTGGTCGGTGGCGTCCGACGCGGGTGCGACGGTCGCCCTGGACCTGGAGATCACCGAGGAGCTGCGCCGTGCGGGCCTGGCCCGTGACGCGATCCGCCTGATCCAGGAGGCCCGCAAGAACAGCGGCCTCGACGTGGCCGACCGCATCGCGCTGCGCTGGACCGCCGCGGACCGGGCGACCGTGGAGGCCCTGACCGACCACGCCGGTCTCATCGCCGACGAGGTGCTCGCCACCGACTTCGCCCAGGGCGAGGCGGACGGCACCTACGGCGAGCCGTTCACCGACGAGGGCCTGACCCTCACGTTCCGCCTGCGCAAGGCGTAGCCACCACCGACCGAAGGCCCGGTCCCGCCAAGGATCTTGGCGGGACCGGGCCTTCGGCGTCGCCGGCGCGGAACAGGGGTGCGTGCGCACCCGCCCGGTGCGCGGGACGCGGAACGCGGAACGCGCGTAGCACAAGGGCGAGGCCCCGGGAGGGATCCCGGGGCCTCGCCCTGAACGCTGCCGACCGCTACGCCGTACTACGGGCCATCAGGCCGTCAGTTGTCGTCCTCGTCGATCAGGAAGCCCCGCATGGGCGAGGGCGCCTGACCCATCGGCGACGGGCCCTGCGGGCGCACCGGCGCCATGGGCTGGGTCATCGCCGGGGACATCTGCTGCTGGCCGCCGTAGGACGGAGCGGACGGCGAAGGGGCGCCGCCCATCGTCTGGTTACCGCCGTACGACGGAGCGCTCGCACCGGCCGGAGCCATCGAGGGCGCCGGGGACGGCGGCAGGGACGCGGTCGCCGGGGTGCGCGGCGGGGCCAGCGAGTCGTCGGCCTGGGTCTCCAGCTGGCGCAGCTGCGACTCCAGGTACGACTTCAGACGCGTGCGGTACTCGCGCTCGAAGCCGCGCAGGTCCTCGACCTTGCGCTCCAGCGTGGCGCGGGCGGACTCCAGGGAGCCCATCGCGACGCGGTGCTTCTCCTGCGCGTCCCGCTCCAGGGCGTCCGCCTTGGCACGGGCGTCCCGCTCCAGACCCTCGGCACGCGAACGGGCCTCGCCGACGATCTTGTTGGCCTCGGAACGGGCCTCCGCGATCGCCTGGTCGGCGGTCTGCTGGGCCAGCGACAGGACACGGGCGGCGCTGTCGCCACCGGGAGCCTGCTGACCGGGGCCGCCCATCGGACCGCCCATGGGGCCGCCCATCGGGCCGCCCATCTGCTGCATCGGGGGCTGGCCCATGGGACCCGGACCCTGGCCCATCGGGCCGGGACCCTGGGGGCCGCCCTGACCGCCGGGACCGGCGGGCAGCTGCGGGGCACCGCTCGGCAGCTGGGGCGGACCACCCATGGGGCCACCCATCTGCTGCTGCGGCGGGCCCGATATGCCGGCGGGCACGGGACCACCCGGACCGCGCATGCCCTGCTGCTGTTGCTGCTGGTCCTGCTGCTCCGGAGGCTTGCGCATGTTCTGCTGGTTCTGCGCGGCGGCGCGCGTGGCCGCGGCCAGCTTGGCGCGCAGGTCCTCGTTCTCGCGGAGCAGGCGGGTCAGTTCGGCTTCGACCTCGTCGAGGAAGGCATCGACCTCGTCCTCGTCATAGCCTTCTCGGAGGCGGACGGTCGTGAACTGCTTGTTCCGCACGTCCTCGGGGGTCAACGGCATCTCTTCACCTCAACGTAGTCGTCGGCAGTCGGCAAGACCGTATCTGTCACATCGCTCACATCGCGTTCCGCACGAGTGTGATCAGGATGTAGACGATGATCATCAGTACGAAGAAGGACAGGTCGAGCGCCACGCCCCCGAGACGCAGCGGCGGAATGAACCGCCGCAGAAGCTTGAGCGGTGGATCGGTGACAGTGTAGGTGGCCTCCAGAACGACCACCATCGCCTTGCCGGGTTGCCACGAGCGGGCGAACTGGAAGACGTAGTCCATGACCAACCGGAAGATGAGCACGATGAGGAAGCACATCAGCGCGATGTAGACGACATCCAAGACCACGCTCATGACCTCTTGCTTCCCTCTCCCCTGTGCCCTGCTGTGTTGCGATGTGTACTGATGTTTCCGGTGGTGCGTCTCAGCTCTGGTTGAAGAACCCGCCCTCTGCGATGCGGGCCTTGTCCTCCGCCGTGACATCGACGTTAGCAGGCGACAACAGGAACACCTTCTGCGTCACCCGCTCGATACTGCCGTGAAGACCAAACACCAAACCGGCCGCAAAGTCGACAAGTCGCTTCGCGTCTGTGTCATCCATCTCAGTCAGATTCATGATCACCGGGGTGCCCTCACGGAAGTGTTCCCCGATGGTACGGGCCTCGTTGTAGGTCCGCGGGTGAAGTGTGGTGATCCGGTAAGGCTCTCGTTCGGACACGACCTTGGGCATGATCACCGGTGCGTTCTTCTCCAGATTTGGGCGTTCTTGTGTGATGGATGCCACGGGCGCGATGCGCGCCGGGCGGCTGGATTCCGCGGGGAGCGAAGCGGAGCGGGCGGCCGGTTCGCGAGGGGCGGGCGGCTGTACGACTCGTACCTCTTCGTCCCTTTGGGGCTGATGTGAGACATGCGGCTGGTGGGACGGCTCGTGCCGTCGGTGGTCCCGCTCGGGCTCCGGGTCCAGTTCGGGTTCGAAGTCGTCGTCGGGGTCGAATCCGCGGCCGTCGTACCCATCGTCCTCCACGAGGCCGAGGTAGACCGCCATCTTGCGCATCGCGCCGGCCATGCTCTGAGTCCTCCGCTCTGTGGTGGATCGGCTGACGACTGCCAAGTGCCTGCGATCCACGTGGTCCTTGAATCCACCTTTCGGCGGCAATGACCATATTTTCTGCTGTGGTCCGACTTCTTGGCGACGTTACCGGAGCCTGGGGCGGACTCCGAGTACCGCGCTGCCGACGCGCACATGTGTCGCTCCGGCCGCCACGGCCTGCTCGAGGTCCGCACTCATCCCTGCCGAGACCATGGTGGCAGCCGGATGACTCCGGCGCAGGTCGGTCGACAAATCCATCAACCGCCCGAACGCCGCCTGTTCGCGTCCCGCGTACTCCCCCGTGAGCGGCGCGACGGTCATCAGCCCGGCGAGCCGGAGCCCGGGGGCGCCGGCGACCAGATCCGCCAACTCCCCGATGCCGTCGGGTGCCACGCCGCCGCGCTCGCCCCGGGCGCTCTCCCCGGCGTCGAGCGCGACCTGGAGCAGGCAGCCCGGTTCACGCCCGGACCGGACGGCCTCCCTGGAGAGCGCGCCGACCAGCTTGGCCCGGTCCACCGACTGCACGAAATGCGCGTAATTCACCACGGAACGTACCTTGTTGGTCTGGAGTTGACCAACGAAGTGCCAGGTGAGCGGCAGATCCGAGCAGGCGGCGGCCTTCGGGGCGGCGTCCTGGTCACGGTTCTCGGCGACGTGCCGCACGCCGAGTTCCGCGAGGAAGCGGACGTCGCTCGCGGGGTAGGTCTTGGTGACCACGATCAGGGTCACCTCCTCGCGTGCCCGCCCCGCGGCCGCGCACGCCTCGGCGATACGCCGCTCCACCTTCGCCAGATTCGCGGCGAGTTCGTCCTTGCGCTCGGTCATGCCCTCAGTCCAGCCACACATAGCCCGCGAGCCGACCGGTGGTGCGGTCGCGGCGGTAGGAGAAGTGGTCGCGCGATTCCAGCGTGCACACCGGCGACTGCTCGCGGTCGCGCACCCCGAGCCGTTCCAGCTGGGCGTGCACCCCGGCGCTCACGTCGACCGCCGGCGTGCCCCAGCGCGTCTCGGCGTACGCCGCCGGCTCGACGGCGGACACCTCGGCGCGCATCTCGCCGGGCACCTCGTAGCACCGGCCGCAGACGGTGGGTCCCGTGCGGGCGACGATCCGGGAGGGCTCGGCGCCCAGGTCGGTCATCGCGCGCACCGCGGCCGGGACCACCCCGGCGACCATGCCCGGCCGGCCCGCGTGGGCCGCGGCGACGACCCGGGCCACCGGGTCGGCGAGCAGGACCGGCACGCAGTCGGCGGTGAGCACGGCCAGGGCGAGGCCCGGGCGCACGGTGACGACCGCGTCGACCGGCGGGAGGCCGGCCGACGCTCCCGGGGGGCCGTCGACCACCGCCACGTCCGCGCCGTGCACCTGGTTCATCCAGACGACCCGGCCGGGTTCGACGCCCAGGGACTTGGCGGCCAGTTCCCGGTTGGTGCGTACGGCGCCGGGGTCGTCGCCGACCGCTCCGCCGAGGTTGAGCTCCTCATACGGAGCGGCGCTCACCCCGCCCCACCGGTCGGTGAAGGCGAAGTGCGCGCCGCTCACGCTCTCGCGCTGTCCTATCACGTCAGAAGGATCACTTGAGGAAGTCCGGTACGTCCAGTTCCTCGGCCGCGCTGTCCGAGTAGGACCGCGGCGCCGGCGGCACCGGCGGAGCCACCGGGATGTCCTCGACCGGCTTCGGCGCGGGCTCCGGGTCCTCCTTCGGGGTCACGCTGCCGAGCGACCCGAAGGACGGGCGGCTCTCCGCCTGGCGGACCGGGGCCGGCTCCTCGCGCTTGGCGGCGGAGGACCCGAGGACGTTGTCCCGGCGGGCCGGGGGCTGGCCCCCGTCGAAGCCGGCGGCGATCACGGTGACCCGCACCTCGTCGCCGAGGGCGTCGTCGATCACCGCGCCGAAGATGATGTTGGCCTCGGGGTGGGCGGCCTCGCTGACCAGCTGGGCGGCCTCGTTGATCTCGAACAGGCCGAGGTCGGAGCCGCCGGAGATGGAGAGCAGGACGCCGCGGGCGCCGTCGATGGACGCCTCCAGCAGCGGCGAGGAGATCGCCATCTCGGCGGCGGCCACCGCGCGGTCGTCGCCGCGGGCCGAGCCGATACCCATCAGGGCCGAGCCGGCCTCGGACATGACCGACTTGACGTCGGCGAAGTCGAGGTTGATCAGGCCCGGGGTGGTGATGAGGTCGGTGATGCCCTGGACACCGGAGAGCAGGACCTGGTCGGCCGACTTGAAGGCGTCCAGGACCGAGACCTGGCGGTCCGAGATGGACAGCAGCCGGTCGTTCGGGATGACGATGAGGGTGTCGACCTCTTCGCGGAGCTCGGCGATGCCGTCCTCGGCCTGGTTCGCGCGGCGCCGGCCCTCGAAGGTGAACGGGCGCGTGACCACGCCGATGGTGAGGGCGCCCAGCGAGCGGGCGATGTTGGCCACGACGGGCGCGCCGCCGGTGCCGGTGCCGCCGCCTTCACCGGCTGTCACGAAGACCATGTCGGCCCCCTTGAGGACCTCCTCGATCTCCTCGCGGTGGTCCTCGGCCGCCTTGCGGCCCACGGCCGGGTTGGCGCCTGCGCCGAGTCCGCGGGTGAGTTCCCGGCCGACGTCCAGCTTGACGTCGGCGTCGCTCATCAACAGAGCTTGCGCGTCGGTGTTGATGGCGATGAACTCGACGCCCTTGAGACCGACCTCGATCATCCGGTTGATGGCATTGACACCACCGCCGCCGACACCGATGACTTTGATGACTGCGAGGTAGTTCTGCGGTGCTGCCACGTCGAAGGCCTCTCGCCTCGAGTTACGTGTCGCCCGGTCACCGTGGCGCCCTGCGCCCCGCGACCCGACGACTGATGCCGAATGGGACGGTCCGTATCGCCGACCCGAACCCTAACCCTGAAGTTTAGGGTTACCAGTGTGTCTGTTCCTTGGAGTCTTCTGAACAGGACACTAAGTCGACAAGTGGCGCACGTTCAACGAACACGCCGAACCTCCCGTTTTTCTTTTCACCCTATGTGATCAGCCGTAGCAGTGCCCAACCAGGGTGCTGGCCTGCGCGGATGTGCGTCAACTCCCCGATGACGCCGGGGCGGTGGGCACACTCACATCGAAGTACCCCGCTTCGGGCGTTGCTTTCATCAAAGCGGTGAGGGTACGGGCCTTCGCGGCACCCTTCTCGCTGCTGCCCCACGCGACCGTGCGCCCGTCCCGCAACTCCAGCGAGATGTCGTCGTAGGAACGGACCTTGACGGTTCGCGTGTCGCGCGCGACGGCGGCCGGAACGGCGCGTGCGACGGCGACGGCCTCGCGCACCAGCCGGGACTCGCCGAAGCGGCGCAGGCTCGCGGCGGCGGAACCCGACCTGGACAGCGTCAATTCCAGTGCGGGTACACCTTTTGGCGCCTCGGAAACCGTGGCGAAACGGACACCTTCGTCGTCCACTTCGACGAACTTGCCGCCTTTGCGGACCATCAGAACGGGAGTCCGCTCGACCACTTTCAGGTCGATTCCGTGGGGCCAGGAACGGACCACGTCGACCGAGTCGATCCGGGGCAGTTCCCGGCGCAGCCGCGTCTCGATCGCGTCCGTGTCGACGGAGATCAGCGGATCGCCGAGCGGGACGCCCGCGGCCGATCTGACCTGAGCCGGTGTCAGCACCCGGGTGCCGGACACCGAGACGTGCTCGGCGCGCAGCCAGTCGGAGCCGTAGAACAGCCAGACGCCCGGGATGCCGAGGAAGACCAGGGCGAGACCCAGAATGACGATCACACGAACGTGGCGCCGCCGCAGGCGCCTTGCGGGCGGCGGGCCGGACGACCTCTGCTGGCGTTCACCGCGCTCGGCGGTGGTCGATCCGGCCACGCTCCCCTGCCTTCCGTCATACGGTCCTAGCGGTGTGCACGCGCGGCGGCGATCGCCTCGTACACCATGCCGACGAGCAGGTCGTCGGCGTCCCGGCGGCCGAACTCGGCGGCGGCACGGGACATCTGGTACAGCCGGTGCGGGTCGGCGAGCACGGGCAGGACGTTGTGCTGGACCCACTCGGGGGTCAGCTCCGCGTCGTCGACCAGCAGTCCGCCGCCGGCCTTGACCACCGGCTGGGCGTTGAGCCGCTGTTCGCCGTTGCCGATGGGCAGCGGGACGTAGGCGGCCGGGAGCCCGACGGCGGAGAGTTCGGCGACGGTCATCGCGCCCGCCCGGCAGAGCATCATGTCGGCCGCGGCGTACGCGAGGTCCATCCGGTCCAGGTAACTTACCGGGATGTACGGGGGCATTCCCGGCATCTGGTGGACCTGCGGCAGTTCGTTCTTCGGTCCGACCGCGTGCAGGATCTGGATCCCGGCCTGCTGCAGCCAGGGCGCGACCGTCTGCACGACCTCGTTGAGGCGGCGCGCGCCCTGGGAGCCGCCGGAGACCAGCAGCGTGGGCAGGTTCGGGTCGAGCCCGAACGCGGCGCGGGCCTCGGGGCGTACGGCGGCGCGGTCCAGGGTGGCGATGGAGCGCCGCAGCGGGATGCCGATGTACCGGGCGCCGCGCAGCTTGCTGTCCGGGGTGGACACCGCGACCTGGCTGGCGTACCGCGAGCCGATCTTGTTGGCCAGGCCCGGGCGGGCGTTGGCCTCGTGGATGACGATCGGCACGCCCAGGCGCTTGGCCGCGAGGTAGCCGGGCAGGGCCACGTAGCCGCCGAAGCCGACGACGGCGTCGGCCTTGGTGCGTTCCAGGATCTGCTCGGTCGCCTTGATGGTGCCGCGCAGCCGGCCCGGGACGGTGATCAGCTCGGGGGTGGGCTTGCGCGGCAGGGGAACGGCCGGGATCAGCGCCAGTTCGTACCCGCGCTCGGGTACGAGACGGGTCTCGAGCCCGCGTTCCGTGCCCAGGGCCGTGATCCCCACGGTCGGATCCTGCCTGCGCAGGGCGTCCGCGAGGGCGAGCGCGGGCTCGATGTGGCCCGCGGTTCCTCCGCCGGCGAGTACGACATGCACCGAAATTCACCGCTCTCCGGACGGACGCGCCGCCGAGGCGCGCCGTCGCATCGTGTTCCATCTCCGGGGACTCCGACCGGAACGGGTGCCCCCAGCCCCCCGCTTTCTACCAAAGCGGGGTTGCCGCATCGCAAGCGCCGCCCGCGCAGCGGGCTCGTCGCGTGCGAAAGCGATCATCAGCCCGATGGCGAACATGGTCGGCAGCAGGGCGGATCCCCCGTAGGAGAACAGCGGGAGGGGGACACCGGCGATCGGCAGCAGACCGAGCACCGCACCGATGTTGATCACGGCCTGGGCCGTGATCCAGGTGGTCACGCCTCCCGCGGCATACCTGACGAAGGGGTCCTCCGTGCGTCCGGCCACGCGGATACCCGCATAGCCTAGAGCCGCGAAGAGAGCGAGGACCGACAGCGTCCCCGCGAGGCCCAGTTCCTCACCGGTGACGGCGAAGATGAAGTCGGTGTGGGCTTCGGGTAGTTGGCCCCATTTCTCCACACTCGCGCCCAGCCCGGAACCGAAGATCCCGCCCGAGGCCAGGGCGTAGATGCCGTGCACGGCCTGCCAGCAGTCGACCGGGCCGGACTGCGGCTCGGTGGCGCCGAGGCACTGCAGGCGGGCCATGCGGTTGGGGCTGGTCTTGATGAGGATCAGGCCGAGCACGGCGGCGACCGACAGCACACCGGCGAACAGCCGCGTCGGCGCCCCGGCCAGCCACAGCAGGCCGAACAGGATGGCCGTCAGGATGATCGCGGTGCCCATGTCGCCGCCGATCATGATGAGGCCGAGGAGCATGAACGCGGCCGGGACGAGCGGCACCAGCATGTGCTTCCACTGGTTCAGCAGCCTCTTGTCCTGCTTGCGGGCCAGCAGGTCGGCGCCCCACAGCACCAGGGCGAGCTTGCCGAACTCACTGGGCTGGATCTGGAAGGAGCCGCCGAGGGCGATCCAGTTCTGGTTGCCGTTGACCGAGACTCCTATCCCCGGCACCTGCACCAGGGCCATGAGGCACACGGCGCCGGCGAGGATGGGGTAGGCCAGCGCGCGGTGCAGCCGCACCGGCATGCGGGAGGCGGCGAGCAGCAGTCCGGTGCCGATCGCGGCCGCGAGCAGCTGCTTGCGGAAGAAGTAGGAGCCCGGCAGGGACATCTGCAGCGCGGTGATCTGGGAGGCCGAGTAGACCATCACCAGGCCCAGCACGGTGATCAGGGCGCTGCCGCCGAGGATGAGGTAGTAGGCGGTGAGCGGCCGGTCCCAGCCCCGGCGTGCCCGGTCGTAGAAGGCCAGGACGGGGTTGTCCCGCAGGGGGCGGGAGGGGGCGGGGCGCTTGGGGGTGCGCGCCACGGGGGGCCGTCCGGTGCGGCTGGTGGGCATCCGCGCTCACCCCGCCGTGCCGGAGGGGATCGCTCTGCCGTGCGGGCCGTCAGGCCGCTGCTCGGGCACCAGCCGCATCCGTGTCACGCGTCCCTCCCAGGTACGCCCGGCGTTCCCGCCGGGCGAGGCGGAACCCGGGTCAGCCCTCGGCGGAGCCGAGTTCGCGGACGGCGTCCGCGAAAGCGTCCCCGCGCTTGTTGTAGTTGACGAACATGTCCATGGACGCGCACGCCGGTGCCAGCAGCACCGTGTCGCCGGGGCGGGCGAGCCGCCGGGCCTCCTCGACCGCCGCGCGCATCGCCCCAGTGTCGGTCCGGTCGAGGTCGACGACGGGTACTTCCGGGGCGTGTCGCGCCAGGGCTTCGCGGATGAGGGCGCGGTCGGCGCCGATGAGGACGGCACCGCGCAGCCGGGCCGCGGACTTGGCGACCAGCTCGTCGAAGGTGGCGCCCTTGGCGAGCCCGCCCGCGATCCACACGATGGACTCGTAGGCCGCCAACGAGGCTTCCGCGGCATGCGTGTTGGTGGCCTTGGAGTCGTCCACCCAGGCCACGCCGTCGACTTCGGCGACGTGCGCGATGCGGTGCGCGTCGGGCGTGAAGGCCCGCAGACCGTCCCGGACGGCCTTGGCGGGGACGCCGTAGGCGCGGGCGAGGGCCGCCGCCGCGAGGGCGTTGGCGATGTTGTGCGGGGCCGGCGGGTGGACGTCGGCGACCTCCGCGAGCTCCTGGGCGTTCTTCTGCCGGTTCTCCACGAAGGCGCGGTCGACCAGGATGCCCTCGACGACGCCGAGTTGGGAGGGGCCGGGGGTGCCGAGGGTGAAGCCGACGGCCCGGCAGCCCTCCTCCACGTCGGCCTCGCGGACCAGGTCCTCGGTGGCCTTGTCGGCGACGTTGTACACGCAGGCGACCCGACTGCCCTCGTAGATACGGCCCTTGTCCTTGGCGTAGGCCTCCATGGAGCCGTGCCAGTCGAGGTGGTCGGGCGCGAGGTTCAGCACGGCGGCCGAGTGGGCGCGCAGCGAGGGCGCCCAGTGCAGCTGGTAGCTGGACAGTTCCACGGCGAGGACGTCGTACGTCTCCTCGCCGAGGACCGCGTCCAGCAGCGAGACGCCGATGTTGCCGACGGCGGCGGTGCGCAGCCCGGCCGCCTTCAGGATCGAGGCGAGCATCTGGACCGTGGTGGTCTTGCCGTTGGTGCCCGTGACGGCGAGCCAGGGGGCCGCGTCGGGGCCGCGCAGGCGCCAGGCCAGTTCGACGTCGCCCCACACCGGGACGCCCGCCTGCCCGGCCGCCGTGAACAGCGGCTTGTCCGGCTTCCAGCCGGGTGCGGTGACGATCAGCTCGGTGCCCTCCGGCAGGCTGTCGCCGTCACCGAGGCGCACGGTGATCCCGAGCGCCTCCAGTTCGGCGGCCTGCGCCCGCGCGCGCTCGTCCGCGCCGTCGTTGACGACCGTGACGCGCGCGCCGAGGCGGTGCAGCACCTTGGCCGCCGGGACGCCCGAGACACCGAGTCCGGCGACGGTGACGTGCTTGCCCTGGAAGTCGAAGGGCTCCGAGGAGGTCACTTGTCCGCTGCCCATCCTGCGTAGAAGAGGCCCAGTCCGACGATCACACAGATGCCCTGGATGATCCAGAAGCGGACCACCACCAGGACTTCGGACCAGCCCTTGAGTTCGAAGTGGTGCTGGAGCGGCGCCATCCGGAAGACGCGCTTGCCGGTGAGGCGGAACGAACCGACCTGGATCACCACGGACATGGTGATCAGGACGAACAGGCCGCCGAGGATGGCGAGCAGCAGCTCGGTGCGCGAGCAGATCGCGAGGCCGGCGAGCACACCGCCGAGCGCGAGCGAACCGGTGTCACCCATGAAGATCTTGGCCGGCGAGGTGTTCCACCACAGGAAGCCGAGGCAGGCGCCCATCAGCGCGGAGGCGACCACCGCGAGGTCGAGCGGGTCGCGCACCTCGTAGCACGCGCCGGGGTTGGTGAGGGTCTGCGCGTTGGCGCAGGACTCCTGGAACTGCCAGACGCCGATGAAGGTGTAGGCGCCGAAGACCAGCACCGAGGCGCCGGTGGCCAGACCGTCCAGACCGTCGGTCAGGTTCACGCCGTTCGACATCGCGAGGATCATGAACAGCGCCCAGACGACGAACAGCACGGGGCCGATCGTCCAGCCGAAGTCCGTGATGAACGACAGCTTCGTGGAGGCCGGGGTGTTGCCGCGGTTGTCCGCGAACTGCAGGGACAGCACGGCGAAGCCGATGCCGACGATCAGCTGGCCGGCCATCTTCGCCTTGGCCCGCAGGCCCAGCGAACGCCGCTTGACGATCTTGATGTAGTCGTCCAGGAAGCCGACCAGGCCCATGCCGACCATCAGGCCGAGCACCAGCAGGCCCGAGAAGGTGGGCGCCGCGTCGACGTCCGGGTCCACGTACCCGGTGATCACCTTGGCCAGGAAGTAGGCGGCGACGGTCGCCAGGATGAAGGCGATGCCGCCCATCGTCGGCGTACCGCGCTTGCTGGCGTGCTCGCGCGGGCCGTCGTCGCGGATGTACTGGCCGTATCCCTTGCGCGCGAGGAGCTTGATCAGCAGCGGGGTGCCGATCAGCGTGAGGAAGAGACCAATGACTCCCGCGAACAGGATCTGCTTCATCATCGGGCGGAAACCTCACCCTCGGCACCGGTCTCGAGCAGCGCCTGCGCCACACGCTCGAGCCCGACCGAACGGGACGCCTTCACGAGCACGACGTCCCCCGGGCGCAGCTCGCTGCGCAACAGGTCGACCGCCGCCTGTGCGTCGGACACGTGCACCGACTCCTCACCCCACGAACCCTCGTTATATGCGCCCAGTTGCAGCCAGGCGGCTTCCCTGCCACCGACCGCGACGAGCTTGCTGACGTTGAGCCGGACGGCGAGCCGTCCGACCGCGTCGTGCTCGGCGAGAGCCTCGTCCCCGAGCTCGGCCATCTTGCCGAGCACCGCCCACGTGCGACGCCCCTTGCCGATGGCCACCAGCGCGCGCAGCGCGGCCTTCATGGACTCGGGGTTCGCGTTGTAGGCGTCGTTGACGACCGTCACGCCGTCCGGGCGCTCGGTGACCTCCATCCGCCAGCGGGAGAGGGAGCCCGCCTCGGAGAGCGCGAGGGCGATCTCGTCTGCGGACATGCCCAACTCGTGGGCGACGGCGGCCGCGGCGAGCGCGTTCGACACGTGATGCTCACCGTACAGGCGCATGGTCACATCACTTGCACCGGAGGGTGTGTGAAGCCGGAACGAGGGCTGTCCGGTGTCCGTGAGTCGCACGTTCTCGGCACGAACGTCCGCTTCGCCGGACTCGCCGAAGAACAGCACCTTCGCCTTCGTTCGGGAGGCCATGGCGCGGACGTAGGGGTCGTCCGCGTTGAGGATCGCCGTGCCGCCGTCGGCCTCGGCGGGGAGGGACTCCACGAGCTCGCCCTTGGCCTGGGCGATCTGCTCGCGGCCGCCGAACTCGCCGATGTGGGCGCTGCCGACGTTGAGGACCAGGCCGACCTTCGGGGGTGTCAGGCCGGTGAGGTACCGGATGTGCCCGATGCCGCGGGCGCCCATCTCCAGGACGAGGAATCTGGTCTCCTCGGTGGCGCTGAGGGCGGTCAGCGGCAGCCCGATCTCGTTGTTGAGCGAGCCGGGCGTGAACACCGTGGGGGCCTTGCGCTGCAGCACCTGCGCGATGAGGTCCTTGGTGCTGGTCTTGCCGGCCGAGCCGGTGAGGGCGACGAGGGTGGCGCCGAGGCGGGCCACGACGTGCCGGGCGAGGGCGCCGAGAGCGCTCTGCACGTCGTCCACGACGATGGCGGGCACGCCGACGGGACGGGTGCCGAGGACGGCCACCGCTCCCGCCTCGACGACGGCCGCCGCGAAGTCGTGGCCGTCCACGCGCTCACCGGCGAAGGCCACGAACAGGCAGCCCGGCCCCGCTTCGCGGGAGTCCCGGACCACCGGGCCGGTGACCTCGGCGGACGGATCCGGTATGTCGTGCGTCTGCCCGCCGACGACTTCTGCGATCTCGGCGAGGGAGAGGGCGATCACAAGTTCATCCCCTGGGTCTTCTGGATTTTCATCCCTGGGTCTTCCGGATGGCTTCGCGCAGCACCTGGCGGTCGTCGAAGGGACGGACCACCCCGGCGATGTCCTGGCCCTGCTCGTGGCCCTTGCCCGCGACCAGCACGGTGTCGCCGGGTTCGGCGCGGGCCACGGCGGCGGCGATCGCGGCGGCCCGGTCCTCGAAGACCTGCACCTCGCCGCGCTCGTGCGCCGGCACGGACGCCGCGCCCTGGAGCATCGCGGCGAGGATCGCGAGGGGGTCCTCGGAGCGGGGGTTGTCGGACGTCAGCACGGCGGTGTCGGCGAGCCGGGCCGCGGCGGCGCCCATCGGCTCGCGCTTGGTGGTGTCCCGGTCGCCGCCGCAGCCGAGGACGATGTGCAGCCTGCCCTCGGTGACCTTGCGCAGGGCGCGCAGCACGGACTCGACGGCGTCGGTCTTGTGCGCGTAGTCGACGACGGCGAGGTACGGCTGGCCGGCGTCCACGCGCTCCAGGCGGCCCGGCACGCCCGGGACGGCGGCGACGCCGTCGGCGGCGGCCTGCGGGTCGAGCCCGGCGACGGCCAGGGCGACGATCGCGGCGAGGGTGTTGGCCACGTTGAACGGGCCGGGCAGCGGCGACGTGGCCGCGATCCGCTCGCCCTTGGGGCCCACGACGGTGAACGTCGAGTCCAGCCGGCCGATCCGGACGTCCTCGGCGCGCCAGTCGGCGTCGGGGTGGCCCTCGGCGGAGTAGGTGACGACCGGGACGGTGGCCTCGTTGGCCAGCCTGCGGCCGTACTCGTCGTCCACGTTGACCACGCCGAGCTTGCCGCGTTCGGGCGTGAACAGCTGCGCCTTGGCCCGGAAGTAGTCCTCCATGTCGGAGTGGAACTCCATGTGCTCCGGGCTGAGGTTGGTGAAGACGCCGATGTCGAAGACGCAGCCGTCGACCCGGCCGAGGACCAGGGCGTGGCTGGAGACCTCCATGGCGACCGCCTCGACGCCGCGCTCGCGCATGACGGCGAACAGGGCCTGCAGGTCGGTGGCTTCGGGGGTGGTGCGCTCGGACTTGATGCGCTCGTCGCCGATGCGCATCTCGACGGTGCCGATCAGGCCGGTGGAGCGGACCGTCCTGAGCCCGCCCTCGACCAGGTAGGCGGTCGTGGTCTTGCCGGAGGTGCCGGTGATGCCGATCTGGAGCAGGTCCCGGCCGGGGTGGCCGTAGATCGTGGCGGCCAGTTCGCCCATCCGTCCGCGCGGGTCGTCGACGACCAGGACCGGCAGCCCGGACGCGGCGGCGCGCTCGGCGCCGGTCGGGTCGGTCAGCACGGCGGCGGCGCCGAGGCCCGCGGCCTGGTCGACGAAGTCCGCTCCGTGCAGGCGGGCGCCCGGCAGGGCGGCGTACAGGTCGCCGGGGCGGACGGCGCGCGAGTCGTGGGTGATGCCCGTGACCTCGGCGGCGCCCTGCGGCGCGGAGGCACCCACCTGACGGGCCAGTTCCGCGAGGGGTGTGGCGGAGACCTGCACCGGCCTGGGCGGCCCGGGATATGTCACGGGATGGCCCTTCTGGGTGGTTTGGGACTGATCAGCGTGTGGCACGGCGGTGAGCGTACCGGGCGTACCCGCCTCCGGGCGAAGCGAGGGGCCGGGGCTGTTCTGGTTCCCGGGGCCGGGAGTGATCGTCGTCACGAGGTGGTTCCTGGTCTGTTCCGTGCTGACCTGGGCCTGCTGCCCGTCAGCGCTTGAAGGTGACGGGGAGTTTCGCGGGCGCGGCGCCGGTCGGCGGGACCTGGAGGGACTTCAGTGCGAACTCCATGACCTGCTTGTAGACCGGCCCGCAGATCTGCCCGCCGAAGTAGCTGCCCTGGGTGGCGTTCTGGATGGCGCAGTAGACGGTGATGCGGGGTTTGTCGGCGGGTGCGAACCCGGCGAACGACGAGGTGTAGCCGTGGTACTTGCCGGTGGCCGGATCCACGCGGTTGGCGGTGCCGGTCTTGCCCGCGACGCGGTACCCGGGGATCCGCGCCTTGGTACCGGTGCCCTCCTGGTCGTCGACGACGGACTCCAGCATCCGGGCGAGGGTCTTCGCCGTCCTGGCGCTGACGACCCTTGTCTTCTCCGGCTCGGGGGCGGGGGTGTAGCGGCCGTCGGGCCCCTTGGTGCCGCGGACGAGCGTGGGCTCGACGCGCACGCCGCCGTTGGCGATGGTCGAGTAGACGGAGGCCGCCTGCATCGCGTTGATCGACACGCCCTGGCCGAAAGGGATCGTGTACTGCTGGGAGGTGGACCACTTGGCGGGCGGGGCGAGGATGCCCGGGGTCTCGCCGGGGAAGCCCAGGCCGGTGTAGTGGCCGAGGCCGAACTTGCGCAGGTAGTCGTAGAGGACCTGGTTGGACCGGGCCTGGGTTGTGCCGAGCTGGCCGGTGGCCAGGATGGTGCCGATGTTGCTGGACTTGGCGAGGACGCCGTTCAGGGTCAGGTACCAGGTGGGGTGGTCGATGTCGTCCTTGAAGAGCCGGTCGCCGCGGTGCAGCCGGTTGGGCACGACGACGTGGGTCATCGGCGTGGCGACGCCCTCCTCCAGCACGGCGGCCATCGACATGACCTTGGCCGTGGAGCCGGGCTCGAAGGCGTCCTGGACGGCCGCGTTGCCGAGCGCGGCGGGGTCGGCGTCGGACAGGTCGTTCGGGTCGAAGCCGGGTGAGTTCGCCATGGCGAGGATCTGCCCGGTGCGGGTGTCCTGGACGATGACGTAGCCGCGGTCGGCCGCCGACTCCTTCACCTGGTCGCTGATGGCCTTCTGGGCGGCCCACTGGATGTCCCGGTCGATGGTGAGCTCGACGTCGCTGCCCGGGACGGCGGGCGTCTCGGTGGCGCCCCCCGCGGTGGGGACGAGCCGGCCGCCGGACTGGGCGTAGCGGATCTTGCCGTCCTTGCCGGCCAGCCGCTTGTCGAGCTGCAGTTCGATGCCGCCGCCGGGCTTGCCCTCGGCGTTGACCCAGCCCAGTATCCCGGCGGCGAGGTCGCCGTTGGGGTACACCCGCTTGCTGGTGGCGACCGAGAAGACGCCGCCGAGGACGTTGCGGGCGGACGTGTCGGTCTCCGCCTTCTTGGCGAGCGCGGACTTCAGGTCCTTGATCTGCTTCCAGACCTGCGGGGTCTGCCGGGAGGCCAGCTTCACGTAGCGCAGGGCCTTGTTCTCCGGCCGGAGCTTGCCGACCAGGTCCTCCTGGTCCTGGCCGAGGATCGGTGCGAGGAGGGCCGCCGCCTGCTCGGGCCCGTCGTCGATCTTCAGCATGTCCGGGGCGAACATCGTCGGGTCGGCGGTGATGTCGTAGGCGTCCTCGCTGGTCGCCAGCGCCACTCCGGAGCGGTCGGTGATCTCGCCGCGGTCGGCGGCCAGCACCTGCCCCACGTAGCGGTTCTGCTCGGCCTTGGCGGCGTACGTGCTCGCGTCGACGGCCTGCACCTGGAACAGCCGCACGACGAAGGCGGTCAGGACCAGGGTCAGGGCGAGTCCCACCAGGCGCAGGCGGGGGCGGGGGCTGCCTAGGCGGAGCTGCTTGGGGGGCGCCGGGCGGCGTCCCGGTGAGGGCCGCCGCGCGGGGCGGGCGCCCGGGCCGGGACGGCGCCGGGCGTCGGGGCGGGCGGGCCTGGCGGGGCCGGGCACACGGCGGCGTGGCGGTTCCCTGTCGGACACTTCCGTCACCTGCCGGGGGTCTGGGTGGGGCCGTCGGTCATGGCCTCGGGGGCGAGGACCGGGGGGATGCGGGTGTCGGTGCGCCGGACGCCGGACGCGGGGCCGGGGACGCCCTTGACCTTGCCGTCGGGTCCGAGGAAGGCGGGGTCGCCGCCGGGGACCATGCCGAGCTCGCGGGCGCGGCGCTGGAGGGCCTCGGGGGCGGAGTAGGCGTCGATGTCCCGCTGGAGGGCCTGCTCCTCGTCGGTGAGGCTCTTGGTCTCGCGCTGGAGGTCGTCGAGCTTGAACGCGCCTTCGCTGAGGGCGGAGTTCAGCACCAGCAGGCAGATGAGACCGCCGCCGAGCAGGAGCACCACCAGGAGGACGAAGGGCGTACGGGCCGCCTGGCCCGGGCCGTTGGGGAAGAGCCGCGCGAGACGGGCCGCTCTGCCCTTCAGTTCGGGTGTGCTGCTCACTCACGCTCCTCCGTCCGGGGCGGCCACCCGCGGCTCACCCGACGTCCTCCCTGATGCGCTGGGCTCCGCGCAGTCGCGCGGGCGCGGCACGCCGGTTCTCGGCGATCTCCTCCTCGGTGGGGAGTTCGGCACCCCGGGTCAGCAGCTTGAGCCGCGGCTGGTAGCGCTCGGGCACGACGGGCAGCCCGGGCGGCGCGGTGGTGGCGGCGCCGGCCGCGAAGACCTGCTTGACCAGCCGGTCCTCCAGCGAGTGGTACGACAGCACGGCGATCCGTCCGCCCACGGCGAGGGCCTTCACCGCGGCCGGGATCGCCCGCTCCAGCACGGACAGTTCGCCGTTGACCTCGATGCGCAGGGCCTGGAAGGTGCGCTTGGCCGGGTTGCCGCCGGTGCGCTTGGCGGCCTGCGGCAGGGCGTCGCGGATCAGCTCGACCAGCCGCGCGCTGGTGCTGAACGGCTCCTTCTCGCGCTCGCGCACGATGGCGGAGACGATCCGCTTGGCCTGCTTCTCCTCGCCGTAGGCCCGCAGGATGCGCACGAGTTCGCCCGGCGGGTAGGTGTTGAGGACCTCGGCGGCGCTCACGCCGGTCGTCTGGTCCATGCGCATGTCGAGGGGGGCGTCCTGCGCGTAGGCGAAGCCGCGGTCGGCCTCGTCGAGCTGCATGGAGGACACGCCCAGGTCGAACAGGACGCCCTGCACGCGCGCGATGCCGAGCCGGTCGAGCACGTCGGGCAGTTCGTCGTAGACGGCGTGCACCAGGGTGGCGCGGTCGCCGTGGGGTGCCAGGCGCTCGCCGGACAGGCGCAGGGCCTCCTTGTCGCGGTCGAGGGCGACGAGCCGGACGCCGGGGAACCGCTCCAGCAGGGCCTCGCTGTGGCCGCCGAGGCCCAGGGTGCAGTCGACGACGACCGCGTCCGGGCCCTCCAGGGCGGGTGCCAGCAGATCCAGGCACCGCTGGAGCATCACCGGGACGTGTCGACTCTGGCTCAAGGGGCCCTCTCAGATCCGGCGGGCCCGTACGCACCGCCGGGTCCCCGCCCTCCCCTGGGCTGGGGACCCCCGGTGAGGGGGAGGCCCGCCGGCGCCGGGGGCGTCAGCCGACCGGGAGCGGGAGGAGGCCGAGCCGTACGTACGCGCCGCGCACGCGGGGAGACCTCCGGTCGTCGCCGGGGTCTCCGGGAAATCAGTCAGCGAGGAGGTCCCGCCTCCCGCTTCGCGTCACTTTAGTCCACGGTGTCTCGCGGTCAATCAACCGGCCTGCGCGTCGCAGCCGTCGGCGCCGCGACCCGCCGGGCCACCGCTGTGCATTACCTCACAACCCCGCCCGACTGGCATTTTTTGTCCACTCTCACAACAGGTCCGCGGGGGGTGCGACCAGTAACGTCATGACTATGACGACTTCTGCATCGGTCCCCACGGGTTCGGAGAACACCGCGAAGAGCGGCGGCACGGTCACGGACCGTCTCGTCGAGGCGAACGCCCGCTACGCCGCCTCCTTCACCGACCCGGGGATGGACGCCCGCCCCGTTCTGAACGTCGCCGTCGTGGCCTGCATGGACGCCCGTCTCGACCTGCACAAGGCCCTCGGCCTGCAGCTCGGTGACTGCCACACCATCCGCAACGCGGGCGGTGTCGTCACCGACGACGTGATCCGCTCGCTCACCATCAGCCAGCGCAAGCTCGGCACCCGCAGCGTGGTGCTCATCCACCACACCGGCTGCGGCCTGGAAAGCCTCACCGAGGACTTCCGCAACGAGCTGGAGGCCGAGGTCGGCCAGCGTCCGGCGTGGGCGGTGGAGTCCTTCCGCGACGTCGACCAGGACGTGCGGCAGTCGATGCAGCGCGTGCGGACCTCGCCGTTCGTGCCGCACACCGACGACGTGCGCGGTTTCGTCTTCGACGTGCGCACCGGCCTGCTGCGCGAGGTCGACCCGGCCTCCTGACCGGGACCTCCCGCCCGGGTGACGGGCCCGCCCGCCCCCGGACCACGGCGACCGCCGCTGTCGAGATCCTGTCAGTCAGATGTTCGAATGGCCTCAAGGCCGACATATCGCGGCCAGTTGTCCACAGTCGAGTGACACGAATCGGTAACGGCAGCAAGAATGCGGGAGTGGCGTCGCGCGGGGCTTTGCGCGCGTGGTGCCCGTGGTTCGGGGTGGGCCGGCCCGCGTCATGCGGCGTCGGCCCGGGAAATTGGGGTATCCCGTGCTCCCCGGGAGCGCGGGAAAGGCCGAGGAGGGCCGGGTGACGACCTATGACGATCGAGCGAGCCTCACTGATCTGACCGCCGTGGTGGAGCGCGTGCGGGATTCGGTGGAAGGCGTGATCGAGGGCAAGCCCGAGGTCGTACGGCTCTCGCTGACCGTGCTGCTCGCCGAGGGACATCTGCTCATCGAGGACGTCCCGGGTGTCGGCAAGACGATGCTGGCCAAGGCACTGGCGCGGTCCATCGACTGCTCGGTGCGGCGCATCCAGTTCACGCCGGACCTGCTGCCGTCGGACATCACCGGCGTGTCCATCTGGGACCAGCAGCGGCGCGACTTCGAGTTCAAGCCGGGTGCGATCTTCGCGCAGGTGGTGATCGGCGACGAGATCAACCGCGCCTCGCCCAAGACGCAGTCCGCGCTCCTGGAGTCCATGGAGGAGCGGCAGGTCACCATCGACGGCAAGACCTACGAGCTGCCCGGCCCCTTCATGGTGGTGGCGACGCAGAACCCGGTCGAGATGGAGGGCACCTACCCGCTGCCGGAGGCGCAGCGCGACCGCTTCATGGCCCGCGTCTCGGTCGGCTACCCGAGCGCGGAGGCCGAGCTGCAGATGCTGGACGTGCACGGCGGCGTCTCCCCGCTGGAGGACCTCCAGCCCGTGGCGCACGCGCACGAGATCCTCAAGCTGATCGAGGCGGTGCGCGGGGTGCACGTGGCCGAGCCGGTCCGGCGCTACGTGGTCGACCTGGTCGGTGCCACGCGCACGCATCCCGACCTGAGACTGGGCGCCTCCCCGCGCGCGACGCTCCACCTGCTGCGCGCGGCGAAGGCGTCCGCCGCCCTGAGCGGCCGGGAGTACGCGCTGCCGGACGACGTGCAGGCCCTGGCCGTCGCCGTCCTGGCGCACCGCCTGCTGCCCACCGCCCAGGCCCAGCTCAACCGCCGCACGGCCGAGCAGGTCGTCGAGGAGATCATCCAGCACACCCCGGTTCCGTCCGCGCCGCACCAGAGCGGCTACGGCGCCGTGGGCCGCACCGCGCCGGCCTATCCCTCGCACCCGCCGCGGAGGCTGTGATGAGCACCGCGGGGACGGGGCAGGCGGTGGCCGACCGGGGCGACAAGGGCGGCGTCCGCACCGCCCTGGCCGGTCTGACCACCCGCGGACGCTCCTTCCTGGCCGCCGGGGTCGCGGCCGCCGTGTGCAGCTATGTGCTCGGGCAGGGCGACCTGCTGCGGGTCGGCCTGCTCCTGGCGGTGCTGCCGCTGGTGTGCGCGGCGGTGCTCTACCGCACCCGCTACCGGGTCGCGGGCAGCCGCCGCCTGTCCCCCGCGCGCGTGCCCGCCGGCAGCGAGGCCCGGGTACACCTGCGGATGGACAACGTCTCCCGGCTGCCCACCGGCCTGCTGATGCTCCAGGACCGCGTGCCGTACGTGCTCGGCCCGCGGCCCCGTTTCGTGCTCGACCGGGTGGAGGCGGGCGGCCGGCGCGAGGTGTCCTACCGCGTCCGCTCCGACCTGCGCGGCCGCTACCCGCTGGGCCCCCTCCAGCTGCGCCTGACCGACCCGTTCGGCATGTGCGAGCTGACCCGCTCCTTCTCCTCGTACGACACGCTGACGGTGATCCCGCGGGTGGAGCCGCTGGCGCCGGTGCGGCTGAGCGGCGAGGCGAAGGGGTACGGCGACGGGCGGCAGCGCTCGCTCGCCCTGGCCGGCGAGGACGACGTGATCCCGCGCGGGTACCGCTACGGCGACGACCTGCGCCGGGTGCACTGGCGCTCCACCGCCCGCTACGGCGAGCTGATGGTGCGCCGCGAGGAGCAGCCCCAGCGCGCCCGCTGCACGGTGCTGCTCGACACCCGGGGCATCGCCTACCGGGGCGCCGGACCGGACTCCGCCTTCGAATGGGCCGTCACGGGCGCCGCGTCCGTGCTGGTGCACATGCTGGAGCGGGGGTACTCGGTGCGGCTGCTGACCGACACCGGCAGCACGGTGCCCGGCGAGGGCGGTGACGGCTTCGCGGGCGTCAGCCAGGAGTCGGCGGACGCGGCCGGGCTGATGATGGACACCCTCGCGGTGATCGACCACTCCGACGGGGCGGGCCTGTCCCGCGCCTACGACGTGCTGCGCGGCGGCAACGAAGGGCTGCTGGTGGCCTTCCTCGGCGATCTCGACGAGGAGCAGGCCGCGGTGCTGGGCCGGATGCGCCAGCGCAGCCCCGGGGCGGTCGCCTTCGTCCTGGACAGCCGCACCTGGGTGCGGGAACCGAGCGACGTGCCCGGCCCGTCGGAGGTACGCGGGGAGCGGCTGCGCATGCTGCGCGAGGCGGGCTGGACGGCCCTGGACGTGCCGCGGGGCGCCACCCTGGACGAGCTGTGGCGGCAGGCGGACCGGGAGCGCCGGGGCGTGGCCGCCACGGGCGGCGGGGAGGGACCGTGATGAGCGGGCGGATACGACTGACGCTGGGGGCCTGGGCGGCCACGCTGATGGCCGCGTGCGCCCTGCTGCCCCTGGTGCAGCCGGCGACGTGGATCGTGCAGGCGGCGTTCCTGCTGGCCGTGCAGGCGGCCGTGGGCGCGGCGGCCCGCAGGGTGCCGCTGCCCCGGCCGCTGACCGTGACCGCACAGGCCGTGGTGACGGTCTCGCTGCTGACCTTCCTGTTCGCCCGCGAGCAGGCCCTGGGCGGGCTGATCCCCGGCCCGCAGGCCCTGGACCGTTTCGCGGTCCTGCTCCAGCAGGGCGGCGACGACATCGCGCGGTACGCGATCCCGGCGCCCCTGGACTCCGACGGCATCCGGCTGATGCTGCTGGGCGGGGTGCTGGTCGTCGGGCTGCTGGTGGACACCCTGGCGGTGACCTTCCGCAGTGCCGCCCCGGCCGGGCTTCCGCTGCTCGCGCTGTACTCGGTGGCGGCCGGGCTCTCCGACGGCGGCGCGGACTGGCTGTGGTTCGTGGTGGCCGCCGCGGGCTATCTGATGCTGCTGCTCGCCGAGGGCCGCGACCGGCTCTCCCAGTGGGGCCGGGTGTTCGGCGGGCCGGGGCACACGGCCGGGGCCGAGCAGAGCGGCGCCGTCGCCCCGGTCCGCACCGGCCGGCGCATCGGCGTGGTCGCGCTGGGCATCGCCCTGGTGGTGCCGCTGGGCCTGCCCGCGATGAACGGCGGCCTGCTGGACTCGGTGGGGACGGGCGCCGGCGGCGGCGCGGGCGGCGGGGGCACGATCTCCGCCGTGAACCCCCTGGTGTCGCTGCGGGACAACCTGAACGCGGACGAGGACCGGCAGGTGCTGTCCGTGCGGACGAAGATGCCGGACGTCGCGGACCTGTACCTGCGCATCGTGTCCCTAGACGACTTCGACGGCACCACGTGGAAGCCGTCCCGCCGGTCCATCACGGCCGTCCCGGACGGGACGTTCCCCACGCCCGTGGGGCTCGGCCCCGACGTGAAGCGGTCGGAGGTCGCCACCAGGATCTCGGCGGCCGACTGGTACGCGCAGGACTGGCTGCCCATGCCGTACCCGCCGAGCGGCGTGCGGATCGGTGGCGAGTGGCGCTACGAGCCCCAGGGCATGACCCTGGTCGGCGACCACGGGCAGAACACCCGCGGGCTGACGTACGAGGTGAAGAGCCTCGATGTGCAGCCGACCGCGAAGCAGCTGGCCTCGGCCGGGCCGCCGCCCGCGGACATCGTGCGCGACTTCACCGAGCTGCCCGACTCGCTGCCGTCGTCGGTTCCGCGCACCGCCCGCAAGGTCACCGCGGGCGCGGACGACCCGTACGCCCGGGCGGTCAAGCTGCAGGACTGGTTCGCGGTGACCGGCGGCTTCGAGTACGACACGCAGGTGCAGGTCGGCAGCGGCTCGCAGGCGATCGCCCGCTTCCTGCGCGACAAGCAGGGCTTCTGCGTGCACTTCTCGTTCGCCATGGCGGCCATGGCCCGCTCGCTGGGCATACCGGCCCGGGTCGCGGTGGGCTTCGCGCCGGGTTCCCCGCAGGCGGACGGTTCGGTGTCGGTGGGGCTGCGGGACGCACACGCCTGGCCCGAGCTGTACTTCGAGGGCGTGGGCTGGACCCGTTTCGAGCCCACGCCGAACCGGGGCTCGATGCCGTCCTACACCCTGCCGGACACCCCGGACAGCTCGGTGCCGGAGACTTCGCGCCCGTCGGAGTCGGCGTCGGCGGCGCCGTCCGCGGCGCCTTCGCGGAGTGAGAGCTGCACGCCGGAGCAGAAGAAGCTGGACGGCGGCTGCGCGAGCGAGTCCCCGCAGGCGGCGCTGCCCGCGGGCGGCGACGGCCCCAGGTGGTACGCGCTCGCGCTCTGGGCACTCGCCGGGCTGGCGGTCCTGGCGCTGCCGCTGGCGCCGATGCTGTGGCGGTTGCGGACCCGTGCCGTCCGGCTCGGCGCGCACGGGCGGGGCGAGGCGGACGCGGTACCGCACACGCTGGCCGTCTGGCAGGAGCTGATCGACACGGCGTGGGACTTCGGCATCGTGCCGGAGGAGTCCCGGACCCCGCGCAAGGCGGCCGCCCGCATCGTCCGGCTCGGACAGCTGGACGAGGCGGCCGCGGCCTCGGTGCACCGGGTGGCGGACGCGGTGGAGCAGGTCCTCTACGCACCACGGCCCCGGCCGGTGGCGGGCCTCACGGAGGACGTCCGCCGGGCGGCGGCGGGCCTCGGTGCGGCGGCAGGGCGTGCCGCCCGGCTGCGCGCCCTCCTGGCCCCCCGCTCCACGGCCCGGCTGGTGTGGGCGGCGTCGGCGTGGTGGTCGCGCGTACGGGAGCGCGCTCTGGCGCTGCGCCCGACCTGGCGGAAGACGTCGGGGCAGCAGGGCTGAGGCGACGCGGAGGAAGTCTTCCGGGGCCGGGGCCGGGACCGCCGGGCGCGAGAACGCGCCGGGCCGGGCCGGCCCCGGCCCCGGTCGCCGGAGCGACCGGCTCGGCCTCGTGACAGCAGTTTCCGGCCCGGCCCGGTGGCAGCGGCCCCTGCGCAGAGGGTCCCGGCCGCCGCGGCGACACGGCTCTGCTCCGAGGACCGGGGGGAGGGGCGGCTCGGCAGCGGACATGCCTCAGGGTGCTGACATGCGTCAGGGGGTGACCACCGCGGCGGTGGTCACCCCCTGACGCATGAGATCACGTGGGGCGGGTCGGGCCGGTCGAGGGGCTAATGGCCGCCCTGCTCGTCCCGGCGCTTCTGCCAGCGTTGTTCGATGCGGTCCATCATGGAGCGCCGCGAACGGCCCTGACGGCGGGCCTGCGGCCCTCCGGCGGCACCGGCGGCCTGCTGCTCGCCCGGCTTGGGCGCCTTGCGCCAGCCGGTCACCGCGAGCACGGCACAGCCCAGCATCACGAGGAAGCCCACGACACTGAGCCAGACCTGCTTGGCGACCATACCGGCCATGAGGAGCGCAATTCCTACGAGGAAGCCCGCGACCGCCTGGTAGACCCGCCGCCGGGTGTACGTACGCAGCCCGCTTCCCTCGAGCGCCGACGCGAACTTGGGATCTTCGGCGTACAGCGCTCGCTCCATCTGCTCGAGCATGCGCTGCTCGTGCTCCGAGAGCGGCACGGAGTCCTCCTCATCGTGCAGTCGCCGGGGGCGACCCGGGGGGTCCCTTCAGGATAGGCAGGGAATCGCCCCCGTGAAACCCGCCCCTCTGCGCCAATTGCCAACCGGCACCCGCCATGGACGTCCGGCTCGCTGAGGCTTCCATTCCCCGGCGGCCGACCCGTCATGCCGGAACGGTCTCCCTCGATCATACGGCGCCAAGCCCCCATTCGGGGGGCCTGTGGCGTACTCCATGCGCAGCCGCGCCGCTGATCAGCGGCGGTGCCTCAGGAGGATGTCCCGTTCCCGGCGGTACCGGGAGCCTCACCTGCATCGCCTGTTTCAACGGCCCCGGTGGTCTCATCGGTCCCGGGGATCTCGGCCAGGACGTGGAGCTGCGTGGCGACGGAACGGAAGGCGGGGAGCCCGGCCGCGGCCTCCTCCAGCTTCAGCAGCGCCTCCAGGGCCCCCGGCTCGGTGTCCACCAGGACGCCGGGCACGAGGTCGGCGAAGACCCGCACGCCGTGCACGGACCCGACCCGCAGGCCCGCACCCTCGACCAGGCCGGTGAGCTGCTCGGCGGTGAAACGGCGCGGCACGGGGTCACCCGAGCCCCATCGTCCGTTCGGGTCGCCGAGGGCCTGCCGGGCCTCCTTGAAGTGCCCCGCGAGGGCCCGGGCGAGCACGGCACCGCCCAGACCGGCGGCCAGGAGGCTGAGCACGCCGCCGGGGCGCAGGGCGGCCACGGCGTTGCGGATGCCCTCGGCCGGGTCGTCGACGTACTCCAGGACGCCGTGGCACAGCACGACGTCGTAGCCACCGCGCTCGGCGACGTCGAGAAGGCCGTGGGCGTCGCCCTGCACGCCCTTGACCCGGTCGGCGACGTCCGCCTCGGCGGCGCGGCGCTCCAGGGCGAACAGCGCGTTGGGGCTGGGGTCGACGACCGTGACCCGGTGACCGAGGCGTGCGGCGGGCACCGCGAAGTTGCCGCTGCCGCCTCCGGTGTCGAGGACGTCGAGCGACTCCCGACCCGTGGCCTTGACCCGGCGGTCGAGGGCGTCCTGGAGGACCTCCCAGACCACGGCGGTACGGAGTGAGGCGCGGGGGCGCATCGGGTCCGGCACGGCAGTTGACTCCTCGGCGCGGCACCGCCTCTTGCACGGCGGCGCGAACGGGGTGCCTCCCCCGGTGCCGTACGAGCGGGCGGGGAAGACCTCAGGCGTCCCCCACCCTATTGCCTCGGACGTCACGACCGGCATGCCCGGCTCCGGGAGGAGCGCGGCGCGAGGTCACCGGCCGGTGGCCCGGGGTCCGTCAGCCCGCGTCCGGCATGTCCCGCTCCGCGTGCGGCCCGTCCGGCCGGTCCTGGTCCGGGCGGGGCTGCGGGAGCACCGGCTGGAGGACCAGCATGCGCTCCACGAGGCGGAGGAACATCGACACGTCCCGTATGAGGTCGTCGGCGTCCCGCTCGCCGGCCGCACCCGGGATGCCCGCCTCGGCCCGGGCGCGGCGCCGGGCGCCGGAGGCGAAGAGGGCGCTCCACTCCGCCAGTTCGGGTGCGATCTCCGGGAGCACCTCCCAGGCACTTCGGATCTTGGCCCGGGCCCGGGGTGACGTCTCGGGCCGGCCCCGGGCGGCGAGCACGGCGGCGGCGGTGCGCAGCGCGGCCAGGTGGGCCGTCGCGTAGCGCTCGTTGGGGGTTTCCAGGACGGTGGCCTCGTCGAGACCCGTGCGCGCCTGGGCGAGCAGGTCGAGGGCGGCCGGCGGGGCCGAGGCCCTGCGCAGCACGGGGTGGACGTCGCTCGCCGGGCCGGTCAGTGAGGGGGCAGGGCCGGAGGCGCGGCGCCGGCGGGCGGCTGCTGCGTGGTAGCTGGCCATGACGAACCTCCTGTCGTCTGTGTGACGGCACGTCAGTGCCGTATGCCCCCATCGTGCGGTATGGCACTGACAATCCGATCCGACCTGCGGTTTTGCCTCGCTCGCCGGTTCGGAGTAGTTTTTGCACTGACCAGTCAGTTCAAATTATGGGGAGTCTCGTGGGGGAACGGACGGGAGGGGTGCGGATCGTCGCCGACGGCCTGGGGGTCAAGGGGCC
Organism: Streptomyces sp. NPDC003456; assembly: GCF_042878735.1. Taxonomy (NCBI): domain Bacteria; kingdom Bacillati; phylum Actinomycetota; class Actinomycetes; order Kitasatosporales; family Streptomycetaceae; genus Streptomyces; species Streptomyces sp. NPDC003456. The sequence continues at coordinate 972,944 of NZ_JBIAOK010000003.1, read as the reverse complement.
ACGGGGCTGGGCGGTCCGCGGGATGTCCGTCGACGCCGCGCCGGGATCGCTCGTCACGGTCGAGGGCCCGTCCGGGTCCGGCCGCACGTGCCTGCTGCTGGCGCTGACGGGGCGGATGAAGGCCGCGGAGGGCACGGCGGAGGTGGGTGGGGCGCGACTGCCCCAGCAGGTGTCGGCGGTGCGCCGCTTCAGCGCGCTGGCACACGTGCCGGGGGTCACCGACCTCGACCCCGCCCTGACGGTCGGCGAGCACCTGCGCGAACGGGCGCTGCTCCAGCAGTGGTTCGGCGGCTCGCTGCGCGGGCTGCTGCGCCCTCGCCGTGACCGGGCGGCGGAGTCGCAGCGCCGTGTCGACGAGGCACTGGAGGCCTCGGGTCTCGATCTGGAGGCGCTGCCCAAGGGGCCGCGCACGGCGGTGCGCGACCTGGAGCGGCTGGAGGCGCTGAGGCTGTCGGTCGCCCTGGCGCTGATCGCCCGGCCGCGTCTGCTGGGCGTCGACGACGCGGACCTGAAGCTGGCCGAGGCCGAACGGGCCGAGCTGTGGACCCTGTTGAGGTCTGTAGCCGACGCGGGGACCACGGTGGTGGCGGTGTGCAGCGAGGCACCGGAGGGAACCGTGCGGCTCTCCACGCGTACGGGCGACGGCGGCGAGGGCGGCGGCGGGGACGACGAGGCCGTGCGGGCCGCCGGTGACGGACCGGACGCCGGCACCACCGCTGCCGAGGCCGCCGGCACCACCGCTGCCGGAGCCACCGGCACCACCGAACCCGAGCCCACCGCGACCACCGGATCCGCGGACGGCACGCCCACCGCGGACGGCACGGAGACCGCGGGCGGCTCCCGCACCGCCGAGGACGGCCCGGGTGGCCGGGAAGAGGGGAAGGGCGATGCGCTCGCCGAAACTCGCCGCGCTTGAGCTGCGCCGCTTCGGCCGGGGGAAGCTGCCGCGGGCCGCACTGGTCGCGCTGCTCGTCCTGCCGCTGCTGTACGGGGCGTTGTACCTGTGGTCGTTCTGGGACCCGTACGGCCGGCTGGACCGGATCCCCGTGGCGCTGGTGAACGACGACAGGGGCGCGACCGCCGACGGCAAGAGGATCACAGCGGGCGACGACATCACCGAGCGGCTGCACGACAGCAAGACCTTCGACTGGCGCGAGGTGAGCGCCGAAGAGGCCCGCCGGGGCGTCGAGGACGGCACCTACTACCTGTCGCTCACGATGCCCGCCGACTTCAGCGCGCGCATCGCCTCCAGCTCCGGCGAGTCGCCCGAGACCGGTGCCCTCCGGGTGCGCACCAACGACGCCAACAACTACATCGTCGGGCAGATCTCCCGGACGGTCTTCAGCGAGGTCCGGCAGGCCGCGTCCACGAAGACCTCGCGGAAGTTCCTGGACAGGATCTTCGTGTCGTTCTCCGACATCCACGGCGAGACCGTGAAGGCGGCGGAGGGCGCCGACCGGCTCAAGGGCGGTATCGGCAAGGCCGAGAAGGGCTCCAAGGACCTCGCCGACGGGCTGCGGGACGCCAAGGACGGCAGCGGTGAGCTGTCCGCCGCCCTGACGAAGCTCACCAAGGGGGCCGGTGCCGTGGAGGACGGCACCCGGGGCGTCGCGGACGGCACGCAGAAGCTCGCCGACCGGATCAACGGCCCGGCGGGCAGGGTGAGCCCGTTCCTCAAGGACAACGAGAAGATCATCGGTGACACGGCTCGGCTGGTCGCCGATTCCTCGGGCGTGGTGCGCAAGCACCTGAGCACCCTGGTGAAGAGCGCACCCACCGCCGCCAAGGGCGCCCGCGCCGCCTCCGCGACACTGAGCGACGTGTACGCCCGGCGCTGCGACGACCCCGCGCTGCCCGACGCGGCCTGCGCCGACCTGGAGAAGGCCAAGGACGCCGCCGCCGACGTCACCCTCGTCGCGGACGACCTCGACACGCTGATCGCGGACCAGGACGGCGACCTCGACAAGCTGGACAAGAACCTCGCCACCCTGCAGAAGCAGTCCCGGGCGCTCGCCGACCGCGCACCGCACCTGGCCGAGGACCTCGACGACGCCGTCAAGAAGATCAACAAGCTGAACGAGGGCGCGGCGAAGGTCGCCGCGGGGGCGAAGAAGCTGCACACGGGACTCGGCAAGGCCAAGACCGGTGCCGCCGACCTGGACGAGGGCGTCGGGGAGCTGAAGACGGGCGCGGACGACCTCAACGGCGGCATCTACAAGCTCGTCGGCGGCTCCGGCAAGCTCGCCGGGGGCCTGCACGACGGGGCGGAGAAGATCCCCGACTACGACAAGCAGGACCGCGACCGGCGCACCGAGGTCATGGCCGACCCCGTGCGGCTGGCCTCGCACGACCTGCACAAGGCGCCGAACTACGGCACCGGCTTCGCCCCGTACTTCATCCCGCTGTCGCTGTGGGTGGGCGCGATGGTGGCGTACATGCTGATCACGCCGATGAACCGGCGCGCCCTCGCGGCGGGCGCCCCGGCCTGGCGGATCGCGCTGGCGGGCTGGCTCCCGGTGGTGGCGATCGGGGTGCTGCAGACCGTCGCGCTGATGTCCGTGCTGCACTGGGCCGTCGGCCTGCAAATGGTCCGGGCGGCCGGGACGGTGGCCTTCCTGTTCCTGGTGACGGCGTGCTTCGCGGCGATCGTGCAGTGGCTGAACGCGCGCTTCGGGGCGGCGGGGCGGATCCTCGTCCTGGCGCTGCTGATGCTGCAGCTCACCTCGGCGGGCGGCACCTACCCGGTGCAGACCAGCCCCGGCTTCTTCAACGCGCTGCACCCGTACCTGCCGATGAGCTACGTCGTGGAGGCGCTGCGCCGGCTCATCACGGGCGGGGGTCTCGGGCCGGTGTGGCAGGCGTGCGCGGTGCTGACCGCGTTCACCGCCGGCGCCCTCGCGCTGACCGCCGTGGCGGCCCGCAGGCGCCAGGTGTGGACGCTGGACCGGCTGCACCCGGAGCTGACCCTGTGAGTGCCTCCGCCACTTCTCCCGGAGAGGTTCCTGTGACAATCAGGGCCATGGAAAGCAGCAGTGCCGCGTCGGGCGGCAGCACGCGCCGCGAGGCCACCCGGCAGAAGCTCTACGAAGCGGCCGTCACGCTCATCGCCGAGCAGGGGTTCTCCGCCACGACCGTGGACGAGATCGCCGAGCGTGCCGGAGTCGCGAAGGGCACGGTGTACTACAACTTCGCGAGCAAGTCCGTCCTCTTCGAGGAACTGCTGCGGCACGGCGTCGGCCTGCTCACCGCCTCCCTGCGGGACGCGGCCGAGCAGACCGCCGGCCGGGGCGGCAGCAAGGTCGACGCCCTGGACGCGATGATCCGCGCGGGACTGGTCTTCATCGACCGCTACCCGGCCTTCACGCAGCTGTACGTGGCGGAGCTGTGGCGCACCAACCGGGCCTGGCAGTCGACGCTGATGGTGGTCCGGCAGCAGGCCGTCGCGGTGGTGGAGAACGTGCTCCGCGAGGGCGTCGGCAACGGCGAGTTCAGCGAGGAGATCGACGTGCCGCTGACGGCGGCGGCGCTGGTCGGCATGGTCCTGGTGGCGGCCCTCGACTGGAAGTCGTTCCAGCCGGAGCGCTCCCTGGACGACGTGCACGCGGCGCTGTCCCGCCTGCTCCAGGGCCGCGTGAGCGGCTGCCGCTGACCGCCACCCCCACCCCGGACATCGGCCCCACCGGAGGACGCCGGCGTCACGCGAAGGCGCCGGTACGGGTCGGCCGCGTCCCCCGCGGGCCGTCCCGTACCGGCGCCTTCTGTGCTCCCCCGTGCGTCCCCCCGCGGGATCCCCCTCGCGGTCGTCCCCCGGTGCTCCCGGACGGCCCGGTCCTCCCGGGTCCTCCGGTCGTGCTCCCCCGTGCCTCGCTCCCGCCGGCTCCGCCGGCGGAAGGAGCGGATCGCGGGCCGGCTCCGTTCCGGCGCCCCGTGCCGCCGGTGCCGGAGCCGTGCCCCTCTCCGTGCCTCCACTCTCGCGTCCCGGCAGGTGGCGGCCCATCCGCGCGGCTACTCAACTCCCGGCATAGGTAGGGGTACTCACGGCTGCGCAGCGGCCCCCACCAAGCGCGGGGGCCGCCTGGTGGCGATCACGTCCGCGCCCGTACTCGGAGGCGGCCCGCGAAACCCGCGCGGACCAGGGCGGATAAAGTCCCTGCCATGGCACGGATTGCGGTGATCGGCGCCGGGATGGGCGCGATGGCGGCCGCCGCCCGGCTGGCCGTCGCGGGCCACCGGGTGGCGGTGTACGAGCGGACGGACACCTACGGCGGGGCGCTGCGCCGCTTCGCACGCGACGGGTTCTCCTTCGACACGGGCCCCGGCCTGCTGCCGCTGCCCGCCGTCTACCGCGACCTGTTCGTCAAGACCGGCAAGGAGCCGCTGGAGGCGTGCGCCGAACTGGTCCAGGTGGACCCGTCGTCACGCCACGTGTTCGCGGACGGTACGGCGGTGTCCCTGCCGAACGCCTCGCGCGCCGGTGTGGTCGCCGCCCTGGACGAGGGGCTCGGCGCGGGCGCCGGGCAGCGGTGGGGCGACTTCCTGGTCCGGGCGCGCGAGGCGTGGGACCGGACCCGGCGGCCGCTCCTGGAGGAGCCGCTGTGGCCGAACTGGCAGGTGCTGGCCGAGCGCGAGCCCTACCCGGCGGTGCCGCACAAGCGCCTGCTGCGCACCCGCAGGGCGGGCACCCTCGCCGAGGTCGGCGCCTGGGAACTGCGCGACCCGCGGCTGGCCGCACTGCTGGAGGGCCACGCCCTCACCCAGGGCCTGGACCCGCGCACCACGCCCGCGAGCGCGGCGGTCCTGCCGTACATGGAGCACGCGTTCGGCGTCTGGTACGTGCGCGGCGGGATGCGGGAGCTGGCACGGGCCGTGTACGAGCGGTGCCTGGCCCGCCGGGTCGCGTTCCACTTCGGTGTCGAGGTGAGCGGGGTCCTGGAGAAGGACGGCCGGGTCGCGGGGATCGAACTGGCCGACGGGACGGCCGTGGACGCCGACCACGTGGTGGCCGGGGTCTCCCCCGGCACGCTGGACCGGCTGGCGGGCCGGACCCCGCGCGACGACGGCGGGGTGGCCCCGCAGCCGGCGGCGGCGGCGCGGCTGACCGTCCTGCTCGCCCTGCGCGGCGCCCGCCCCGAGGGCACGGCCCACCGCACGGTGGTGCACGCCCCGGACCGCGCGGCCGAGCTGGACGCCCTCTTCGGCGCGGCGGAACCCGCCGGTCAGCCGACGGTGACGGTGCTGCGGCCGGGCGACGAACGGTCGGCCCCCGAGGGCCACGAGGCGGTCACCGTCACCGCGGTCGTCCCCGCGCAAACCGACCGGTCCTGGGAGGACCTGGCCGAACGGATGGTGGCCGCGGCCGGACGTGCCGTGCCCGGGCTGCGTGAGCGCGTGCTCTGGCGGGAACTGCGCACCCCGGCCGACATCGCGGACGCGACGGGCGCGGAGGGCGGCGCGGTGCCGGTCCCGGCGCTGGCGGCGGCCGGCGGGCGGCTGCTGCACCCGTCCAACACCACCGCCGTGCGGGGCCTGTTCGCCGTCGGCGGCTGGGCGCACCCCGGCGGCGGGCTGCCGCACGCGGGCATGTCGGGGGCGCTGGTGGCCGGACTGATCGTGGAGGGGCCCAGGTTCCGCGGCTCGCAGTGACCCGCGGCCGCGGCCTCAGAAACGGTACTGCTCGTCGAAGCCGTTGCCCTGCGGCTGCTGCCCGCCGCCCTGGTACGGGTAGTGCTGCTCGGGCGGCAGCTCCTGGCCGTACTCGTCGGTGCTGCGCTGCTGCGGCACCCACACCCCGCCGGGCGGTGTCTCCCCGCCGTAGGTGCCGGGGTAGGCGTCCTGCCCGTAGCCCTGCTGGCCGTAGTACTGCTGGTCGGCGTAGCCGGTGTCGTAGCCGGTCCCGGCGTAGTGCGACGAGCCGATGTACGGGTCCGAGTAGGCCGCGTACTGCTGCTGGCCGGTGCTGTCGTAGCCCTGCTGCTGGCCGTAGCCCGAGTAGTCGTAGGCGTAGGACTGGTCGGCGCCCTGGGCCGCGTACTGGTCGTGGGACTGGCCCGGGTGGCCGGTGTCGCCGTAGACGCCGTAGGTGCCGGTGTCGTCGGGCAGGGGCTGCGGCTCGTAGACGTCGGTGCTCGCGTCGTCGGCCGCGCGGCCCTGGCGCATCGGCGTGAAGACGTCGTCGTGGTCGTCGTCCTGGCCGTAGCCGTCGATGTCCCGGCCGCGGCCGGCGCCTTCGTCGCCGTAGCCGCCCTCGGCCTCCAGGCCGGAGACCTCCAGGGTCGGCTCCTGGCGCCCGCGCTCACCGCGGCGGCGCTTGCTGCCGCCGAGCACCGGCGCGCTGACCGCCCAGCCGGCCGCGAAGCCGCTGCGGAACGACAGGGTGACGTAGGTCTGCCCGACCGCGAAGGCGGCCGCGCCCAGCCCGATCACCACGACCGACGGGATCAGGACACCGACGACGACACCGAGGAACCCGACGAAGGCCAGCAGACGCCAGCGCAGCCGCGCCTTGTACTGCAGGAGCACCTCGCCCAGCAGCCACAGCGCGACGATGCCGAACGCGATGTAGAGGACCGCCCAGCCCATGTACGCCCCTCTCCCAGTGGCCGTTACGCAGTGTGTCGTATGCCGGTGCGAACGGTCTAGGCCTGCGGTGGGTGGTGCAGGCCCAGGTTCTCGTAGATTTCCAGGGTCGCCGTGGAGTTGTTGAGCGTGATGAAGTGCAGCCCGGGCACGCCTTCGGCGAGCAGCCGCGCACAGAACTCCGTGGCGAACTCGATCCCAATGGAGCGTACAGCGGCCGGATCGTCTTGTGCTGTGAGGATCCGCTCTTTCAGGACGGCGGGGAACGCGGCGTTGGTCAGCGAGCCGATGCGCTCCAGCGTCCGCACGCTGGCGATCGGCATGACCTCGGGGATGATCGGCGTCTCACAGCCGGCGGCCGCGACGCGGTCCCGTAGCCGGAGGTAGTCCTCCGGCTGGAAGAACATCTGCGTGATGGCGTAGTCGGCGCCCGCGCGGCACTTGTCGACGAAGTGGCGGACGTCGGTCTCCCAGTCCGCGGAGCGCGGGTGCATCGCCGGGAAGGCGGCCACGCCGACGCAGAAGTCGCCGGACGCCTTGATCAGTTCGACGAGTTCGGCGGCGTACGCCAGGCCCCGGGGGTGGGGCACCCAGTCGCCCATCGGGTCGCCGGGCGGGTCGCCGCGCAGGGCGAGCATGTTGCGGATCCCGGCGTCCGCGTACTGGCCGATGATGTTGCGCAGGTCGGCCACCGAGTGGTCGACCGCGGTGAGGTGGGCGATCGGCGTGAGGGTGGTGTCGGAGGCGATCGCCTCGGTCGCCTTGACCGTCCCGGCGCGGGTGGAACCGCCCGCGCCGTAGGTCACGGAGACGAAGTCGGGCGCCACCGCCTCGACCCGGCGCAGCGCGTTCCACAGGTTCCGCTCGCCCTTCGGGGTCTTGGGCGCGTAGAACTCGAACGAGTACGTCGTCTTCCCGGTCGCGAGCATGTCGCGCACGGTGCGAGCGTGGTCCGATCTGACGGATGCGGTGCCGAGGGCCATACCGGCAGGTTAGCCAGGGGTGGTCGGTCCCCCAACCGGGCGCGGGGTTTTGCACCTCTTGTCCCCTTGTTGTCCATCCTCCTGTCCACCCCTTGGACAGGAGGAAGGCGGGATCAGCGCTCCCGCAGGCGCGTGGCGAACTCGGCCGCCGCCGCACCCGGGTCGCCCGCCTCGGTGATCGCCCGCACGACGACGACCCGCCGGGCGCCCGCGTCCAGGACCTGGTCGAGGTTGCCGAGGTCGATGCCGCCGATGGCGAACCAGGGGCGGTCGGTGCCGAGACCGGCCGTGTACCGGACGAGGTCCAGGCCGGGGGCGTGCCGGCCGGGCTTGGTGGGGGTCGGCCAGCAGGGGCCGGTGCAGAAGTAGTCCACGCCCTCCTGGCCGGCGGCCGCGGCGGCCTCCGGCTCGGCGTGGGTGGAGCGGCCGATCAGGACGTCGTCGCCCAGGATCGCGCGGGCCGCGGGGACCGGGAGGTCGCCCTGGCCCAGGTGCAGGACGTCGGCGCCGGCGGCGTGGGCGACGTCCGCCCGGTCGTTGACCGCGAGCAGCTTGCCGTGCCGGGCGCAGGCCTCGGCGAACACCTCCAGGTGCTCCAGTTCCTCGGCCGCCTCCATGCCCTTGTCGCGCAGCTGCACGATGTCGACGCCGCCGGCCAGTACGGCGTCCAGGAACGCGGGAAGGTCGCCCTGGCGCTTGCGGGCGTCGGTGCAGAGGTAGAGCCGGGCGTCGGCGAGCCGGGCCCGGGCGGTGGCGGCTGCGGAGGGTGCGGTGCCGGTCATACGAGTCCCCCTCGGTGTCGGTGGCGCGGGCCCCGCCCGCGCGCCCGTGCGGAGCATGCGGGGGCCGGGGGGCCCGGGTGGTCGGCGCGGGCGGCCTCGCCCGTACGCCGCGGGTGGGCGGGCGCGGCGCCCGGCCGGTCGGCGCGCGGGCGGTGCCGCGTGCGCGCCCGGTGCGTGCGGGCGGGAGGCCCGGGTGGGCCGGTGCGGTCCCGTCATCGGGGCGCCCTCGCCGCCGGGCGGTTCCCGGCCGTGCGGGCGCGTCCCGTCCGGGCCCGACCCGGGCACCTTACGCGCAGCCGGCCGGGCCGTCGGCAACCGGGCGGCCGTAGAGGGGTCCGCCCGCCCCGGCCGTGCATGCGCGCAGCCGGCGGGGTGCGCCCTCCCGGGCCCTGGCAGGACACGGCCGGATTCCGGGGGCCTTTGGGGCATGGCCCGCACCCGGGCGCCCGGAGAGGGCACGGCGGGTCCGCGCCGGCACCTGAGAAGGTCCGGCCGGAATCCAGCTGCCCGTAAGGAGACCCGGCCGGGATCCGCCGGCCGTCAAACGGCGCGGCCCGGTCCCGGGCCGTGACCCCGGGGGTCACGGCCCCGCACCGGGCTGCTGTTCAGGTCCGGTCCCGCTCACGCGACACCGGACGGTTCTCCCGTGGAGTCCGGGTCAGACCGCGAGCGCCTGGGCGCGGCGCTTCACCTCCGTGCCGCGATTCTCGCTGAGCGCCTGCGCCGGGGTGCCGGGCAGGCTGGGGTCGGGGGTGAAGAGCCACTCCAGCATCTCTTCGTCCGTGAAGCCGTCGTCCCGCAGGAGCGTCAGGGTGCCGGTGAGGCCCTTGACGACCTTGTCCCCGTCGATGAAGGCGGCGGGGACGTGCAGCGCGCGGTTCTCACCGCGGCGTACGGCGATGAGCTGGCCCTCCTTGACCAGCTGCCGCACACGCGTCACCTCGACGCCGAGCTGCTCGGCGATGTCGGGGAGGGTGAGCCAGGCGGGGACGAGAGCATCGATCTTTGCGTCAATCTCGGTCACGGGAACAAGCCTGCCATCCGCCACCGACAGTCGGAAGCCGACCCGGTCCACCCGGGCGGAACGGCCCGCTCCGCTCCGGCCGCGTCCTCAGGCCGTGGCGGCCTTCATCGGCCTGGCCGGGTCCGCCAGCAGCACCGGGTTCATCGGCGTGCCCGACTCGATCAGGCGGCGGCCCTGCGCCAGGTCCCGGGGGCGGCCGACCGCCAGCAGGGCGACCAGCCGCTCGCCCCGCAGCCAGCACACCGTCCAGGCCGGCCCGGACGGGTCGCCCCGCCACAGCAGCGCGTCGGCGGCCGCGTGGTGCCCGGCGTACTGCACGAACCGGCCGAACTGCTCGGACCAGAAGTACGGCACCGGGTCGTACACCGCGGGCGGTGCGCCCGAGGCGCGGCCGACGATGTTCGCGGCGACCGTGCGCGGCCCCTGCAGGGCGTTGTCCCAGTGGTGCACCAGCAGGCGCTCGCCGTAGCGGCCCGAGGGGAAGGAGGCGCAGTCGCCGACCGCGTACACGTCCGGTACGCCGGTGCGCAGGTGCGCGTCGGCGACGACCTCGCCGTGGGCGCCGAGGGCCACACCGGATCCGGACAGCCAGGCCGTGGCGGGTCGGGCGCCGATGCCCACCACCACCGCCTCCGCGGGCAGCCGCGAGCCGTCGTCCAGGACGACCGCGCCGGGCTCGACCCGCTGCACGCGCGCGTGGGTGCGCAGGGAGGCGCCCGCGTCGGCGTACCAGCGGGCCATCGGCGCGGCGACCTCGGGGGGCAGGGCGTCGGCGAGGGGACGGCCGGCGGCCTCCACGACGGTCACCGAGCAGCCGGCCTCGCGCGCGGCCGTGGCGAACTCCGCGCCGATCCAGCCCGCGCCGACGACCACGATCTCGTGCCGGGCGGCCAGCACCGGCCGCAGCCGCTCGGCGTCGTCCAGGGTGCGCAGCAGGTGCACACCGGGCACGTCCTGCGTGCCGGGCAGCCGGACCGGTTCGGCGCCGGTCGCGACGACCAGGACGTCGTAGGGCACCGGTCCCACCTCGGTGTCCAGTTCGTGGTCGCCGGGGCGCAGGCCCAGCACCTCGCAGCCGAGGCGCAGTCCGATGCCCAGGGCCTCGAAGTCCACGTCGAAGGCGGAGCCCTCGGCCTTGCCGAGCAGGACGGCCTTGGACAACGGCGGGCGGTCGTAGGGCTGGTGGGGTTCCGCGCCGATCAGGGTCACGGTGCCGGTGAAGCCCTGCTCGCGCAGGGCGACCGCGGTCTGCACCCCGGCCATGCCCGCGCCCGCCACGACCACGCGCCGCGGCGCGGACGGGCCTGGTTCCTGCGTCTGCTCGCTCACCTGATCACCATAGACACCTGACGCTTCGTCAGTCAGTGCTCGTGCGCCGTGACCTGCTCCACAACGCTCGTGCCGCTGCCCGGCCGGGACTCCCACTCCCAGGTCTCCTCCAGCCGCACCCGCCCGTCGGGCAGCTCCACGACCGTCGAGACGCAGTGCCCCGAGGCGGTGGTGCCGTCCCGCCGGAGCTGGACGTAGCGGAAGTCGAGCCTGTCACCCTCCCGGATACCCACGAGATGCCCGCGTACGACGTCCCCGCCCGCGTAGTCGGCCCAGACCTGGCCCTCCCGCTCGTGGTAGGTGAACCGGGTGGACGTCCCGACCTGGCCGGGTGCCTGGTCGGCGACCGGGGCGAGGACGAGACCGTCGAGGGATCGGGCCATGCGCGGAGGCTCCCTTACTGCGGGGTGCGGGATCGGGCTAGGGTGGCCAACGTAGAGCACTCGCGGGAGCCCGGACGCACCGGGCTGAGAGGGAGGCTGGCGGCCTCCGACCGTACGAACCTGATCCGGGTCATGCCGGCGAAGGGAGGGGCTGGACGCCCATGTCGCGCACGTCCACCACACCGGACGTCCTCGTCGTCGGGGGCGGGATCATCGGCCTGGTCACGGCCTGGCGGGCCGCGCAGCGCGGGTTCACCACGGCCCTGGTGGATCCCGAACCCGGCGGCGGGGCCGCCCAGGTCGCCGCCGGGATGCTGGCCGCCGTCACGGAACTGCACTACGGCGAGCAGACCCTGCTGGGGCTGAACCTCGCCTCCGCCCGCCGCTATCCGGACTTCGCGGCCGAGCTGACCGAACTGACCGGGCACGACCTCGGCTACCGCCGCTGCGGCACCCTGGCCGTCGCCCTCGACGCCGACGACCGGGCGCACCTGCGTGAACTGCACGCCCTCCAGCAGCGGTCGGGGCTGGACTCGCAGTGGCTGTCGGGTCGCGAGTGCCGCCGGCTGGAGCCGATGCTCGCGCCGGGGGTGCGCGGCGGGCTGCGGGTCGACGGCGACCACCAGATCGACCCCCGGCGCCTGGCCGGGGCGCTGGTCGCCGCGTGCGAGCGGGCCGGGGTGGCCCTGCACCGCGCCTGGGCCGAGCGGCTCACCGTCGTACGGGAGCGGGCCGCGGGTGTGGTCACCGACGACGGGACCGCGCTGGGCGCGGGGCGGGTGGTGCTGGCCGGGGGCAGCCTCAGCGGCCGGCTCGCGGGCGTCCCGGACGAGGTGCTGCCGCCCGTACGGCCCGTGAAGGGCCAGGTCGTGCGGCTGACCATGCCGGCGCGGCACGGGCCGTTCCTGAGCCGCACCGTGCGCGCGGTCGTGCGCGGCAGCCACGTCTACCTCGTGCCGCGCGAGAGCGGCGAGCTGGTGATCGGGGCGACCAGCGAGGAGCTGGGCTGGGACACCACCGTCACCGCGGGCGGCGTCTACGAGCTGCTGCGCGACGCCCACGAGCTGGTGCCGGGCATCACCGAACTGCCGCTGACCGAGACCCGGGCCGGGCTGCGCCCCGCCTCCCCGGACAACGCCCCGCTGCTCGGCCCGACGGCTCTCAACGGACTGCTGCTGGCCACCGGCCACCACCGCAACGGCGTGCTGCTCACACCGGTGACCGGGGACGTCCTGGCGCACGCCCTGACCACGGGCGAACTGCCCGCCGAGGCCCGCCCCTTCACCCCCGAGCGCTTCCGCACCGCCCCCGCACTCACGGAGCAGCCCGCATGAACATCTCCGTCAACGGCGAGCCCCGCCGCGTCCGGCCCGGCACGGCCCTCGACGCCGTCGTGAGGTCCCTCACCACCTCGCCCTCGGGGGTGGCCGCCGCCCTCAACGAAACCGTCGTCCCGCGCACGCAGTGGACCGCCACGCCGCTGTCCGAGGGGGACCGCGTGGAAGTCCTCACCGCCGTCCAGGGAGGCTGACCATGGCCGACGATCCGTTCGTCCTCGGGGGCACGTCCTTCACCTCCCGCCTGATCATGGGGACCGGCGGGGCGCCCAGCCTCGACGTGCTGGAGCGCTCCCTGATCGCCTCCGGCACGGAGCTGACGACGGTGGCGATGCGCCGGGTGGACGCCTCCGTGCACGGCTCGGTGCTGTCCGTCCTGGACCGGCTCGGCATCAGGGTGCTGCCCAACACGGCGGGCTGCTTCACCGCCGGCGAGGCCGTCCTCACCGCCCGCCTCGCGCGCGAGGCCCTCGGCACGGACCTGGTCAAACTGGAGGTCATCGCCGACGAGCGCACCCTGCTGCCGGACCCGATCGAGCTGCTGGACGCGGCCGAGACACTGGTCGACGACGGTTTCACGGTGCTGCCGTACACCAACGACGACCCGGTGCTCGCGCGGAAGCTGGAGGACGTGGGCTGCGCGGCGGTCATGCCGCTCGGCTCGCCGATCGGGTCGGGACTGGGCATCCGCAACCCGCACAACTTCGAGCTGATCGTGGAGCACGCGCGCGTGCCGGTGATCCTCGACGCGGGCGCCGGGACGGCGTCGGACGCGGCGCTGGCGATGGAGCTGGGGTGCGCGGGCGTGATGCTGGCCTCGGCGGTGACGCGGGCGCAGGAGCCGGTGCTGATGGCCGACGCGATGCGGCACGCCGTGGAGGCGGGCCGGCTGGCCCACCGGGCGGGCCGGATCCCGCGGCGGCACTTCGCCCGGGCCTCGTCGCCGGCCGGCGGCATGGCCGCCCTGGACCCCGAACGCCCCGCGTTCGGGTAGGGGCGCGCGCGGCCCCGGGGCACGTCACAGGTCCGCTGCAGTACCGCTGCGAAAACGGCCGAGGAGACGGGCCTGTCGGTCACGGCTCGTACACTCGCCTGCGTGGACACGACCCTTCAGGACCCCTTGGTCGGGCAGGTGCTCGACGGCCGGTACCGCGTCGACGCGCGGATCGCGGTCGGCGGGATGGCCACGGTCTACCGGGCCGTGGACACCCGCCTCGACCGGATCCTCGCGCTCAAGGTGATGCACCCCTCGCTCGCGGTCGACGCCTCGTTCGTCGAGCGCTTCATCCGCGAGGCCAAGTCGGTGGCCCGGTTGTCCCACCCGAACGTGGTGCAGGTCTTCGACCAGGGCACCGACGGCGCGTACGTCTACCTCGCGATGGAGTACGTCGCCGGGTGCACCCTGCGGGACGTGCTGCGCGAGCGGGGGGCGCTGCAGCCGCGTGCCGCCCTGGACATCCTGGAGCCGGTGCTGGCCGCCCTGGGCGCCGCCCACCGCGCCGGGTTCGTGCACCGCGACATGAAGCCCGAGAACGTGCTGATAGGGGACGACGGCCGGGTGAAGGTCGCCGACTTCGGCCTGGTCAGGGCCGTCGACACGGTGACCAACACCACCGGCACCGTCCTCGGCACGGTGTCCTACCTCGCCCCGGAGCAGATAGAGAACGGCACCGCGGACCCCCGCGTCGACGTCTACGCGTGCGGCGTGATGCTGTACGAGATGCTCACCGGGGAAAAGCCGCACGACGGGGACTCCCCCGCCGTGATCCTCTACAAGCACCTGCACGAGGACGTCCCGCCGCCCTCGGCCGCCGTGCCGGGCCTGGCCTACGAGCTCGACGAGATGGTCGCCTCGGCGACCGCCCGCACCCCGGACGTCCGCCCCCACGACGCGGTGGCGCTGCTCGCGCAGGTCCGCGAGGGACGGGCCCGGCTCACCGGCGACCAGCTGGACGCGGTGCCGCCGCAGGCGCTGGCACCCCACCACGACAACGCCGACGACCGCACGAGCGTGATCCCCCGTGCGCTGACGACTCCCCGCCCGGGATCCGCCGGCGGGGACGGCGGGGCGCCCGAGGCGGAGCTGAACCGCACCAGCCGTCTGGCGTCCCCGCCCCCGGACCCGCCGGCCCGCCGCCGGGCGGTGCGGCGCGGCCCGACGGCGGTCGTGGTGGCCCTCCTGCTGGTGCTGGGCGTCGGCACGGGCGTGTGGTACATCAACTCCGGCCAGTTCACCGAGGTCCCGCCGCTGCTGGCGAAGACCCAGGACCAGGCCGAGGACCGGTTGCGGGACGCCGGGCTGGAGCTGGGCAAGGTGAAGCACGCCCACAGCGACACCGTCGAGCGCGGCCGGATCATCAGCAGCGACCCCAGGACCGGGGCGCGCATCCGCGGCAACGACGCGGTGAGCATCACCGTCTCCGACGGCCCCGAGACCGTGCGGGTGCCCGCCCTGGCCGGCCGGAAGCTGGCCGAGGCCCGGTCCCTGCTGAAGGACGACGGCCTGGAGCCCGGCATGGTGACCCGGGAGTTCAGCGACGACGTGCCGCGCGGCGCCGTCGTCTCCGCCGAGCCGGCGGACGGCACCAAGGTGCGCGCGGGCACGGCCGTGGCCCTCGTCGTCAGCAAGGGCAGCCCCGTCGACGTCCCCGACGTCACCGGTGACGACCTGGCCGACGCGCAGGCGGAGCTGGAGGAGGCCGGGCTGAAGGTGAAGGTCGCCGAGGAGCGGGTCGCCTCCGCCGAGTTCGAGCAGGGCGAGGTCGCCGCGCAGAGCCCGAAGGCCGACGGCCGGGTGGCCGAGGGCGACACGGTGACGCTGACGGTGTCCAAGGGCCCCGAGATGATCGAGGTTCCGGACGTGGTGGGCGACAGCGTCGACGACGCCACCCGCGCGCTGGAGGAGGCGGGCTTCGAGGTGGACGAGGACCGCGGGCTGCTGGGCCTGTTCGGCGACACCGTCAAGGGGCAGTCCGTCGAGGGCGGCGAGCGCGCGCCGGAGGGCTCGACGATCACGATCGAGATCGGGTGACGGCCGCGGGCGCGGAGCCCGCGGCCGGGGCGGGGTCGCGGGCATGCCACCCTGGACGGGTGACTCCTCAGCTGTCCGGCCCGGCCCGCAACCCTGTGGGCGGCCATGTCCCCGTGGCCGGCGGTCTCCACCGCGTCGGCCTGTCGTACGCCCGTGACCTGCAGGCGGAGGCCGTTCAGGTCTTCGTGGCCAACCCGCGCGGCTGGGCCACCCCGGCCGGGAACCCCGGACAGGACGAGGCGTTCCGCGCGGCCTGCGAGGACGGCGGGATCCCCGCGTACGTGCACGCTCCCTACCTGATCAACTTCGGTTCGCACACGGAGGCGACGGTCGAGCGGTCCGTCGAGTCCCTGCGGCACTCGCTGCGGCGCGGGCGGGCGATCGGGGCGCGGGGCGTGGTGGTCCACACCGGCAGCGCCACCGGCGGCCGGGAGCGCCAGGTGGCGCTGCGGCAGGTCCGGGAGCACCTGCTGCCGCTGCTGGACGAACTCACCCACGACGACGACCCGTTCCTGCTGCTGGAGTCGACCGCCGGGCAGGGCGCCTCGCTGTGCTCGCGGACCTGGGACTTCGGCCCGTACTTCGAGGCGCTGGACGCCCATCCGAAGCTCGGCGTGTGCCTGGACACCTGCCACGTGTTCGCCGCCGGGCACGACCTGACCGGCCCCGACGGCATGCACCGGACGCTGGACCTGCTGGTGGACACGGTCGGCGAGGGCCGGCTGAAGCTGATCCACGCCAACGACTCCAAGGACGTGGCCGGCGCCCACAAGGACCGGCACGAGAACATCGGCGTCGGCCACATCGGCGAGGACCCGTTCCGCGCGCTGATGACGCATCCGGCGACCGAGGGCGTGCCGCTGGTCATCGAGACACCGGGCGGCAGGCAGGGGCACGCGGCGGACGTGGAGCGGCTGAAGAAGCTGCGCGACGGCTGACCGAGGCCGCGCGACGGCCGGCGGAGGCCGCGGCGGTCTCAGAGACCGGGACCGTCCCCCGGTTCCTCCTGGTACGAGTAGCGCTGCTCGCGCCAGGGGTCGCCGATGTTGTGGTAGCCGCGCTCCTCCCAGAAGCCGCGCCGGTCGGCGGTCATGTACTCCACGCCGCGCACCCACTTGGGCCCTTTCCAGGCGTACAGGTGGGGCACGATCAGCCGGACCGGGAAGCCGTGCTCGGCGGTGAGCAGCTCGCCGTCCTTGTGGGTGGCGAACACGGTCTGCTCGGCGGCGAAGTCGGACAGCCGCAGGTTGGAGCTGAAGCCGTACTCGGCCCACACCATCACATGGGTGACGTCGGCGGCGGGCGGGGCGAGGTCGAGGATCGTCCGGGCGGGGATGCCGCCCCACTCGGCGCCCAGCATGCTGAACTTGGTGACGCAGTGCAGGTCGGCCACCACGGTGGTGTGGGGCAGGGCCGTGAACTCCTCGTGCGTCCAGCAGTGCTTGCCGCCGCCGGCGGTGGCGCCGAAGACCCGGAACTCCCAGCGCTCGGGCCGGAACTTGGGGACGGGGCCGTAGTGCGTGACCGGCCAGCCGCGCTGTACGCGCTGTCCCGGGGGCAGCGCGGGCTGCGTGGCTCCTGCCGAATCGCGCCCTTCTCCCGATTCGTGTCCCAGCGGCTGACCCATGACTCCATCCTGACAGACCCGGGGTGATGCCCCTGACCGGGCCTACCTCAAACTCGGGCGAATTGGACTAAGCATGCCCTAACTTACTAAGTGAACACTTACTGGACGATCATCGTCCGCAGTGGAATCATGCGGCGCACCTGCCAGTCCCCCGCGTGGAAGGAGCCTCTGCGATGCAGGGCGACCCCGAGGTCCTCGAATTTCTCAACGAGCAGCTGACCGGCGAGCTGACGGCGATCAACCAGTACTGGCTGCACTACCGGATCCAGGACAACAAGGGCTGGACCAAGCTCGCCAAGTACACGCGTGAAGAATCCATCGACGAGATGAAGCACGCGGACAGGATCACCGAGCGGATCCTGATGCTGGACGGCCTGCCGAACTACCAGCGGCTCTTCCACGTGCGCGTCGGCCAGACGGTCACCGAGATGTTCCAGGCCGACCGCCAGGTCGAGGTCGAGGCGATCGACCGTCTCAAGCGCGGCATCGAGGTGATGCGCGCCAAGGGCGATGTGACCTCCGCGAACATCTTCGAGGACATCCTCGCGGACGAGGAGCACCACATCGACTACCTGGACACGCAGCTGGAACTCATCGAGAAGCTGGGTGAGGCGCTGTACATCGCGCAGCAGATCGAGCAGCCGAGCTGAGCGACGCCGTCAGGCGGCGTCTTCCAGCTCCGTGAGGACGGGCTCGCCGCGGTCGGCCAGCTCGCGGCGCGGGCATGCGCCCCTGCCGAGGATCGCCTGGATCCGGCGGACGCACGACCCGCAGTCCGTGCCCGCCTTGCAGGCGGAGGCGATCTGGCGGGGGGTGCAGGCGCCGTCGTCCGCGTGCTGCTTGACCTGCTGCTCGGTGATGCCGAAGCAACTGCAGACGTACACGCGGTCCACCTCCCGACGGGGTCGTTCTGAATGCCGTCCCCGCTGATCGGTGAGGCAAACCTAACCTTACCCGTCGGGCCCGGGGCGGAAAAGCGGTGAGGGGCGCGGATCGTGTGATCCGCGCCCCAGTGCTTGCCCCGGTAACAGGCGGACCCGTTACTGGTCCCTGTACATCTCCGCCACGAGGAACGCCAGGTCCAGCGACTGGCTGCGGTTGAGCCGCGGGTCGCAGGCCGTCTCGTAGCGCTGGTGCAGGTCGTCGACGAAGATCTCGTCGCCGCCGCCCACGCACTCGGTGACGTCGTCGCCGGTGAGCTCCACGTGGATGCCGCCCGGGTGGGTGCCGAGCGCCTTGTGGACCTCGAAGAAGCCCTTGACCTCGTCGAGCACGTCGTCGAAGCGGCGGGTCTTGTGGCCGGAGGCCGCCTCGAAGGTGTTGCCGTGCATCGGGTCGGTCACCCAGGCGACGGTGGCGCCGGAGGCGGTGACCTTCTCGACCAGCTCGGGGAGCTTGTCGCGGACCTTGTCGGCGCCCATGCGGACGATGAAGGTCAGCCGGCCGGGCTCGCGCTCCGGGTCGAGGCGGTCGATGTACTGCAGCGCGTCCTCGGCCGTGGTCGTCGGACCCAGCTTGATGCCGATGGGGTTGCGGATCTTCGAGGCGAACTCGATGTGCGCGTGGTCCAGCTGCCGGGTGCGCTCACCGATCCACACCATGTGGCCGGAGACGTCGTACAGCTGTCCCGTGCGCGAGTCGACCCGGGTCAGGGCGGACTCGTAGTCCAGCAGCAGCGCCTCGTGGGAGGCGTAGAACTCGACCGTCTTGAACTCCTCCGGGTCGGCCCCGCAGGCGTGCATGAAGTTGAGCGCCTGGTCGATCTCGCGGGCCAGCTGCTCGTAGCGCTGCCCCGACGGGGACGACTTCACGAAGTCCTGGTTCCAGGCGTGCACCTGGCGCAGGTCGGCGTAGCCGCCGGTGGTGAAGGCGCGGACCAGGTTCAGCGTGGAGGCGGAGGCGTGGTACATCCGCTTCAGCCGCTCGGGGTCCGGGACGCGGGCCTCTTCGGTGAAGTCGAAGCCGTTGACGGAGTCGCCGCGGTAGGTCGGCAGGGTCACGCCGTCGCGCGTCTCGGTCGGCTTGGAGCGCGGCTTGGAGTACTGGCCGGCGATGCGGCCGACCTTCACCACGGGCACGGAGGCGGCGTAGGTGAGCACCGCGCCCATCTGGAGCAGGGTCTTGAGCTTGTTGCGGATGTGGTCCGCGGACACCGCGTCGAAGGCCTCGGCGCAGTCGCCGCCCTGGAGGAGGAACGCCTCTCCCTTGGCGACGGACGCCATCCGGGCGCGCAGCTGGTCGCACTCGCCCGCGAAGACGAGCGGCGGATACGACTCGAGGTCCGCGATCACTGCGCGCAGAGCCTCGGTGTCGGGGTACTCGGGCTGCTGCGCCGCGGGCAGGTCTCGCCAGGTGTTGCCAGCGGTGGGGCTGGTCTTAGCGTTCACGGTCACGCCCTCAACCCTACGGGGTCCGGCACGGGCCTCCCGACCCGTGCCCAGCAAATGAGACGCGGGGTACACCCCTCGGACGTGCGGTAGGGTGCGGGACATGTTCGCGCACTCGATCCAGAACTGGTGGTGGACCGCTCATCCGGCGGCCCGCTGACTGCGCGTATCCCACACTTCGCGAAGGCCGCCCGAGGGGCGGCCTTCGGTGTTCCCGGGGTCCGTTCCTCCTCCGAGTACCTCTGAGAAGGAGCACGGACCCATGAACCTGCTCGGCTTGCCGGACGACCCCCGTCCGTTCGCCCTGCTCCGCCGCCGCACCCCGGGCCACGACCACGACCTGGTCGAGGTCCTGATCGGCCCCGTCACCGCCCACGACCGGCTGGCGGACCTGCCCGGCGAGAGCCTCGCGCTGGTGCCGTTCCGGCAGATCCGCGAGCGCGGCTTCGACGTGCGCGACGACGGCACACCCCTGCTGGCCCTCACGCCCGAGGAGACGTACACCGTCCCGCTCGCCGAGGCGCTGGAGCAGCTCCCGGCGCACGGCGTCCGGGTCCGCGGCGGGGGCTTCGACGTCGGCGACGAGGAGTACGCGCGGATCGTCGGGCGGGTGCTGGAGGAGGAGATCGGCCGGGGCGAGGGCGCCAATTTCGTCATCCGGCGGACCTACGAGGGCGAGATCCCCGGCTTCGGCAGGGCCGACGCGCTCGCGCTGTTCCGGCGGCTGCTGGAGGGCGAGCGGGGCGCGTACTGGACGTTCGTCGTGCACACCGGGGACCGCACCCTGGTGGGGGCCAGTCCCGAGGTGCACGTGCGGAGGTCCGGCGGCACGGTCGTCATGAACCCGATCAGCGGCACCTACCGCTATCCGGCGGGCGGCCCGACCCCGGAGCACCTGCTGGACTTCCTCGCCGACGGCAAGGAGATCGAGGAGCTGTCGATGGTCGTCGACGAGGAGCTCAAGATGATGTGCACCGTCGGCGACATGGGCGGGGTGGTGATCGGACCCCGGCTGAAGGAGATGGCGCACCTCGCCCATACGGAGTATGAGCTGCGCGGCAGGTCGACGCTGGACGTGCGGGACGTCCTGCGGGAGACGATGTTCGCGGCGACCGTCACCGGCTCGCCGGTGCAGAACGCCTGCCGCGTGATCGAGCGGCACGAGAGCGGCGGGCGCGGCTACTACGCCGGGGCGCTGGCCCTGATCGGCCGGGACGCGGGCGCGGCCCAGACCCTGGACTCCCCCATCCTGATCCGCACCGCCGACATCGACGCGGACGGGCGGCTGCGGGTGCCGGTCGGCGCCACGCTCGTGCGCGGCTCGGACCCGGCGAGCGAGGTCGCGGAGACCCACGCGAAGGCGGCGGGCGTGCTGGCGGCCCTGGGCGTGCTGCCCGCACGGCCGCGGGTGGAGCACACGCGGCCCCGCCTGGCCGACGACCCGCGCGTGCGGGCCGCGCTGGACGGACGCCGGGCGTCGCTGGCGCCCTTCTGGCTGCGCATGCAGGAGCGCGCGCCGGAGCCGGCCGGGCACGCCCTCGTCGTCGACGGCGAGGACACCTTCACCGCGATGCTCGCGCACGTGCTGCGCTCGGGCGGCCTGGAGGTGACCGTGCGCCGGTACGACGAGCCCGGGCTCGCGGAGGCGGTGCGGGGGCACGAGGGGCCGGTGGTGCTGGGGCCCGGGCCGGGCGACCCGTCCGACCCCGGGGATCCGAAGATGCGGTCGCTGCGCGCCCTGACCGCGGAGGTGCTCCGCGCCGGGCGGCAGGGCGTGCTCGGTGTCTGCCTCGGGCACGAGCTGATCGCGGCCGATCTGGGGCTGGAGATCGTCCGCAAGGATGTGCCGTACCAGGGGGCGCAGACGGAGATCGAGCTGTTCGGGCGGCGCGAGACGGTCGGCTTCTACAACAGCTTCACCGCGCGCTGCGACGACGAGGCGGCGGCCCGGCTGGCCGCCCGCTCGGTGGAGGTCGCCCGGGCGGCGAACGGCGAGGTGCACGCCCTGCGCGGGCCGGGGTTCGCCGGTGTGCAGTTCCACCCCGAGTCGGTGCTCACGCTGGACGGGGCGCGGATCGTCCGGGAGCTGATCAGGCAGCTGCGGGGCACGGGCGCGCCCTCGGTGTGACGCGGCCGGCCGGGGCCCAGGGGCTCCGGCCGGTGCCTCACTCGTCGTCGAGGCCGCGTTCGATCGCGTACCGGACCAGCTCCACGCGGTTGTGCAGCTGCAGCTTGCCCAGGGTGTTCTGGACGTGGTTCTGGACCGTGCGGTGGGAGATCACCAGGCGCTCGGCGATCTGCTTGTAGCTCAGACCCTTGGCGACCAGGCGCAGCACCTCGGTCTCGCGCTCGGTGAGCCGGGGCGCCTTCGGCTCGTCGGTGTCCGGCGCGGGCCCGGGCTCGGAGGCCAGGCGGCGGTACTCGCCGAGGACCAGGCCGGCCAGACCCGGGGTGAAGACGGGGTCGCCGACGGCGGTGCGGCGGACGGCGTCCTGGAGCTCCTCGGTGGAGGCCGACTTCAGCAGGTAGCCGGTCGCGCCGGACTTCACCGCCTCCAGGACGTCGGCGTGCTCGCCGCTCGCGGAGAGCACCAGTACCCGCAGGGTGGGGTCGGCGGCCACGACCTCCTTGCACACCTGCACGCCGGGCTTGCCGGGCAGGTTCAGGTCCAGGACGAGGACCTGGGGCGCGGCGGCCCGGGCCCGGCGCACGGCCTGGTCGCCGTCGCCCGCGGTGGCGACCACGTCGAAGCCCGACTCGGCCAGGTCGCGGGCGACGGCGTCGCGCCACATGGGGTGGTCGTCGACCACCATCACCTTGATCGGGTCCCGTCCGTCCCCGGTGCTCGACGTCATCGCCGTCCCGCCTTCCCCCGCGTGTCCGCCACGCTCTTCGGTACCTTCAACTCGACTTCCGTGCCCTGCCCCGGCACGGAGATCAGCTCGGCGCTTCCGCCGAGGTCGCGCAGCCGGCCGCGGATCGACTGGGCGACGCCGAGCCGCCCCTCGCCCTCGGCCTGGGCGAGCCGCCCCTCCGGGATGCCGGGACCGTCGTCCCGGACGGTGACGATCACCTCGTCCGGTTCGTCCTCGACCAGGATCCAGGCGCGGGCGTCCTCGCCCGCGTGCCGCCGGACGTTGTCCAGGGCGGCGCCGACCGCGGCGGCGATCTCCCGGGCGGCGGCGGGCGCGAGGAGCACGGGCGCGCCGGGCTCGGCGAGACTCACCGTGGCCCGGGCGTACGGCGCGAGCAGGGCGCGCAGGTCCGCGGGCCCCTCGTCCCCGGGCTCCTCCTCGACGGCCCGGACGAGCGCTCCCTCGGCGGCGTCCTCCGAGACCCGGGAGACCGGCACGAGCCCGCCGGAGACCAGGGTGCGCAGCGCGACCTCCTGCTCCCCGGCCATCCGGCCCAGCTCGGCCGCCTCGCCGCCGATGACCGCGCCCCGGCGCTGCACCATCGCCAGCACCTGCAGCACGCTGTCGTGGATGTCCCGGGCCAGGCGCTCGCGCTCGCGGGTGGCGGCCTCGATCTCCAGGGCGCGGGCGAGGGTGCGCTCGGAGGCGCGGGCCACCTCCACGACGTAGCCGATGGCGACGGAGGCGATGCAGACCAGCAGGACGTTGTGGACGGTGTCGCGGGCCGGGCTGCCGCGCTCGGCCAGGTTGGCCACGGCCACCAGCGAGGAGGCCAGGGCCGCCCAGCGCCAGCCGCCCTTGATGGCGAAGGCCAGCACGGCGCCGGCGGTCCAGATCGAGGGCAGCGTCGGGCCGCCCGCCTGGACCCTCTCGTGCGCGTCGGCGACGGGCGTGAGCAGGATGCCGGTGAGGGCGACGGTGAGGTCGGCGGCCAGGAAGCCCCTGGTGCAGCGGGCGGCGCCGCTGACCCGGGGCAGCGTGGCCAGGGTCCACACCGCCAGCACGACGTAGTAGCCGACGGCGACCCAGGGGCGCGGGAACTCGTCGTGGGCGCTGGCGAACAGGCCGATGGCGTACAGCATGGTGAGCACGCGGTAGGCGGTCAGCGCCCGCCACAGCGGCTGCTCGACCGACATCCTCATGACACGCTCGCGCCTGGCCATCTCCCCCACCCCCCGGCCCCGGCCCCGACTAGGGCTCGGTACGCCGCTGCTCCGCCTGCTTTTCCTTCTCGGCCTGTTCCTTCTCCGCCTTGGCGAGCGCGGCCCTGGCCGCCTTCTGGGCCTCCTTCTCCGCCTTCGCCGCCTCCGCGAGCTGCCGCTTCATGGCCGTGGCGTACATGTCGACGTACTCCTGGCCGGACAGCTTCATGATCTCGTACATGACCTCGTCGGTCACCGCGCGCAGCACGAAGCGGTCGTGCTCCATGCCCTGGTAACGGCTGAAGTCCAGGGGCCTGCCGATACGGATGCCGGGCCGCATCAGCTTGGGCACGACCTTGCCGGGCGGCTGGATCTTCTCCGTGTCGATCATGGCGACGGGGACGACGGGCGCGCCGGTGGCGAGCGCCACGCGCGCGAGACCGCCGGGCTTGCCCCGGTACAGCCGCCCGTCGGGCGAGCGCGTGCCCTCGGGGTAGATGCCGAACAGCTCGCCGCGCTCCAGCACCTCGATGCCGCTCCTGATGGCGGCCTCACCGGCGCCGCGCGCACCGGAGCGGTCCACGGGCAGCTGGCCGACGCCCTTGAAGAAGGCGGCCGTCAGCCGGCCCTTGACCCCGGGCGTGGTGAAGTACTCGGCCTTGGCGATGAAGGTGACCTTGCGGTCCAGCACCGCGGGCAGGAAGAACGAGTCCGAGAAGGAGAGGTGGTTGCTCGCCAGGATCGCGGGGCCCTCGGCGGGAATGTGCTCCAGACCTTCCACCCAGGGCCTGAAGGCGACCTTCAGCGGTCCCCCAACAGCGACCTTCATCGCGCCGTACAACAACCGAGTGCCTCCTGTATGTGTCGGTCAGACCTTAACCCGGAGTGCCGTCGAAGGACCCGACGGCCCTGGTCGGTGTCAGTGCGGTCGCGTACGGTGAAGGTCCCGCGAACGCCGTGCGACCCCTTCCATGACGTTCCGTGACATCAGTGATCGTGTCCGTCCCTTCTCACGACCTGGAGGCCGAAGGTGCCGGTCCTCGCCGGAGCCGAGCCGTTCCACCACGAGGGCGGGGAGGTCGCCGTCCTCCTCTGCCACGGCTTCACCGGATCACCGCAGTCGCTGCGCCCCTGGGCGGAGCACCTCGCCGAGCACGGCCTGACCGTCTCCCTGCCGCTGCTGCCCGGCCACGGCACCCGCTGGGAGGACCTGCGGATCACCGGCTGGCAGGACTGGTACGCGGAGGTGGACCGCGCGCTGCGCCTGCTGTGCGAGCGCCGCGAGAAGGTCTTCGTGGCCGGACTGTCGATGGGCGGCGCCCTGGCCCTGCGGCTGGCCGCCAAGTACGGCGACGCCGTGAGCGGCGTGATGGTCGTCAACCCGGCCAACAAGGTGCACGGACTGGCCGCGCACGCGCTGCCCGTGGTCCGCCACCTCGTCCCCGCGACGAAGGGCATCGCCAGCGACATCGCCAGGCCGGACAGCAGGGAGCTCGGCTACGACCGGGTCCCGCTGCACGCGGCGCACTCGCTGCGCCGGTTCTTCCGGATCGTCGACGGGGAGCTGCCCCAGGTCACCCAGCCGGTGCTGCTGCTGCACAGCCCGCAGGACCACGTGGTGCCGCCCGCCGACTCGGCCAGGATCCTCAGCCGCATCTCCTCGACGGACGTGACGGAGATCCTGCTGGAACAGAGCTACCACGTCGCCACGTTGGACCATGACGCGGACCGGATCCACGAGGAGAGCCTCGCGTTCATCGGCCGGCTCGCGTCCGGCCTCGTCCAGGAGCCCGGTCTCGGCAAGGAAGGGACGACCGCAGGTGGCTGAACACGACTCCGACCGCGAGGGGCGGGAGCCGGACGAGAAGGGCGTCCCGTTCGACGAGGACGCCGCGTGGGCCGCGATCGTCGCCGGGTACGGCGAGGAGCCGCCGGACCCGCCCGGCGCGAAGCCGTTCAAGCCGGTCGAGGACCTGGCGCTGCTGGAGGCCGGGACCAACGACGACCGGGTGGAGACGGCCGGGGCCGCCGGGGAGTCGGTGAAGCCCGCCGAGCCGGAGGAGACCGACCAGCCCGCGCCGAAGCCGGTCAAGCCGCTCGGCGGCTCGGTGTCGTTCGCGCCCGGCGTGGGCCCGCGCGACTACAGCGTGTCCGAGCCCGCCGAGGACGACTTCGACGAGGACGACGAGGGCCACTTCGTGCCCCCGGAGCCGCCGCCCCTGCCGACCGCCGACGCCACGGCGAAGTTCGCCTGGCTCGGTGTGCTGGGCGGCCCGGTGCTGCTGCTGCTCGCCGTGCTGCTCGGCTGGGAGATGACCTGGTGGCTGGCCACGCTGGGGATCGGCGGTTTCCTCGGCGGCTTCGTGACGCTGGTGACGCGGATGCGCACGGACGACGAGGAGGACGAGGACCCCGGGCGCGGGGCGGTCGTCTAGCGGCCCGGGCGCGGGGCGGTTCCAGACGCCCGGGCGCGGGGCGGTTCTAGGCGCCCGGGCGCGGGGCGGTCGTCCGGACGGCGGGCACTTTGAGGGCGGCCAGGACCGGCAGATGGTCCGTGGCCGCCCTCAGGTCCGCGTCCGTCACGCCGGGCAGCGCCGACGGCACTCCGCAGCCGAGCACCTCGATGCCGTCCGTGGCGAAGATCGCGTCGATGCGGTCGTGGGGGTCGGCGGGGGTCCAGGTGTGCTCACCGCCCCAGGGTGCGGCGGCCCGGCAGTCGGTCAGCCGCCCGGCCAGCCGGCGGAAGGCCGGGCCCTCGGGGCGTTCGTTGAGGTCGCCCCCGGCGATCATGTGCTCCGCGCCCATCCGGGCCAGCCGGTCCAGGAGCATCCCGGACTGCGCGTACCGCTCGTCCTTCTGCAGGGACAGGTGGCAGCTGAGCACGCCCAGGCGGGTGCCGGCGACGCGGACGACCGCGGTGGCGAAGCCGCGGCGGTGCAGCCCGGGGGTGGGGGGCAGGAGGATGTCCTCGGTGCGTTCGACACCCACCCGGAGCGAGCCGAGGATCGCCGGTCCGGTGGTGGTGGCGCCCCCGGTGACGATCACCAGGTCGCAGGCGCGGGCCAGCCGGGCGAGCTTCTTGCGCCAGCGGAAGAAGCGGGGCGCCTCCTGGAGGAGGACGAGGTCGGGCTCGCACGCCCGGATGACACGGACGAGGGCGTCCGTGTCGTCGCGCAGGGAGCGGATGTTGTAGCCGAGGACCCTGATGACTGCGGAACCGTCGGGTTCCGTACGCGAGTTGGGGAGCAGCGACATGTGATCAATCTACGCCCGGGAGCCCGGGGCGCAGGGACCGTGCGCGCGTGCCGGTCGTGCGTGGTGCGTCGCGCCGTTCCCCGCGCCCCCGAGGCGCGTCCCGTGCGGGCTGTCACATGATCGGGTCGGGTTCCCTCGCCAGGTCGGCCGCGCCCACCAGGCCGGCCTTGTTGCCCAGTTCCGCGGCGCGGACCTCGGCCACCGGGCGCCAGTTGCCGCCCACGAGCCAGCGCTTGTAGGACTTGCGGATCGGGCCCAGGACCAGTTCGCCCTCGTCGGACAGGCCGCCGCCGACGATGAACGCCGAGGGGTCGAAGAGGGAGGCGAGGTCGGCGAGGCCCGCGCCGACCCAGCGGGCCAGTTCGCGGTAGGAGTCGACGGCCACGCGGTCGCCCTGGCGGGCGGCCATGGAGATGTGCTTGCCCTCGATGCCGTCGGGGGTGCCGTTGCCGAGCGCGAGCAGGGTCTCGGCGTTCTCCGGGGTGGCGTTGGCGCGCTGCTTGGCGTAGCGCACGAGGGCGCGGCCGGAGGCGTACTGCTCCCAGCAGCCCTGTGAGCCGCAGCCGCACAGCAGGCCGTCCGGCACCATGCGGATGTGGCCGAACTCGGCGGCCACGCCGAAGTGTCCGCGGCGCAGCTTGTTGCCGATGATGATGCCGCCGCCGAGCCCGGTGCCCAGCGTGATGCAGATGACGTTGCGGTGGCCCTTGCCCGCGCCGAACTTGTACTCGCCCCAGGCCGCGGCGTTCGCGTCGTTCTCCACGACGACGGGGAGGCCCACGCGGGCCTCGACCTTCTCCTTGAGCGGCTCGTTGCGCCAGTCGATGTTGGGCGCGAAGTAGACCTCGGAACGCTGCCGGTTGACGTAGCCGGCGGCGCCGATGCCCACGCCGACGATCTCGTGACCGACGTGCGCGCCGTCCACCGCCGAGGCGATGGCGTCCACGATGCCCTCGGGCGTGCCCGGGGTCGGCACCTTGTGGGTCGAGAGGATGTTGCCTTCCTCATCGACCACGCCGGCCGCGATCTTCGTGCCGCCGATGTCGACGCCGATGGTGAGTCCCATGAATCCCTCAGTTTCGGTCGAGCCCCGCTACGGCCAACGGTACCCGAGGCCCCGACCCCGGTTCGCGGTCGTCCGCGGGCCGGGCACGCCCGGCGGCGGCACCCGGGGTGCCGCTCGCCCGCGGAACGCGGGGTTCAGTCGAGGTCGATGCGCTCGCCGGGGCCGTCGTCGTCTCCGCGGTCCCGGCGTTCGTCCTGGTCACGCGGGTCGCCCTCGGCGTCGCGGCCGGTCCAGCGCCGCTCCTGGCCCTGGACGGCGGTGCGGTAGGCGGCGAGCAGTTCGTTGCCGGCGGCGGCGAGGTGGTCGAAGACGTCCGGGTTGCGTTCGATGACCGGTTCCACCGCGGACCTGGCCTGCTCGACGACCTGCCGGACGGCCTGCTGGGCCGCCGGGCCCGCGAGCCCGCCCAGCAGCGGGGACTGGAGGCCCGACAGCTTGTCCGCGACGGCGTCGACGAGCTTCTTCAGCTCCTCTGCCGCGGAGCCCGGGGGGGTGCCGTGCTCCGCGCGGCGGCGGGCCTTCTCCGCCTCGAGGTCCTCGGCGCACGCCTTCGACCAGGCGTCGGCGTCGAACGCCCGCGCCTCGTCCGCGGCCTCGTCGCGCGCGGCGTCGAACGGGGGGAGCTCTTCGCTCATGACGGACTCCTGACTACGGTTCGTCCCTCCGACGTTACCCGAACGGCCGTACCGGGTTCACGGACCGGACGGACCGCCCGCACCGGACCGGTCTCACCGCCCCCGAGGCCACAGCTGCGGGTCGGGAGCGAAGCGGATGCGCAGCTCGCCCTCGCGCAGCGCCGCCCCGTCGACCGTGCAGCGGCGCAGGGCGGAGGGCAGCGGGACGATCCTGCGGAAGGCGCCCGCGGTGACCACGAGTTCGTCGCCGCGCCGGACGAGGTCCAGCTCCTCGCGTACGGCGCCGGGCAGGGGGATGTGCCAGACGAGGACCCCGTCGTCCGCGAGCCGGTCGGCCACGGGCCACTCGACGGCGGGGGCCGCGCTCCCGGCGCCGGGTACGCCGAGGGCGGCCAGGTCGTCGGCGCCGCGGGGGTCGCGGCCGAGGTGCGCGACGGTGCGGACGTCGTGGACCTGCCGCCACTCCTCCAGCGTCTTGCGCTGCTGGGCGACCGGGCCGGCCAGCCAGGCGTCGGGCGAGACCTCGGGCAGGACGCGGTTGGCGACGACCGCGTCGACGCGCAGTCGGCGCAGCGCGAGTCCCGGTCCGGCGGCGCGCAGGGCGTCGGCGCCGGCCGGGCCCGGCTCGGCGACCAGGCGGACGGTGGTGTCCCGGTCGGCGAGGACGGCTTCGACGGCGGCCAGTTCCGTGTCCCAGCGGGCCGCCGTCTCGTAGAGCCATTCGGCGGGCATGGGCACCCCGGCCAGGCGGCCGAGGACGGGGCGCAGGGCGCGGGCGGCCCGCCGCTCCGGCGGCACCAGGCGGCGCAGGTAGCGGCGGAGTTCCTCGGGCAGGGCGAGCAGGGCGAGGGCCTGCGGGAGCGGGGGCAGGTCGACGACGAGCAGGTCGTGGGCCTCGCCCGGCGCCGCGTCGCGCAGGGCGCGCAGCAGGGCGAGTTCCTCCGCGCCGGGCAGCGGGGTGAGTTCCTCGGGGTCGAGGCGGGAGGCGCCGAGCAGGTCGAGGGCGGAGGCGGCGCGGCCCTGCAGCGCGGAGAGGTCGCGGCGGAAGTCCCGCGCCGGGTCGGGACGCCGGACGGTGAGGCGCGGGGCGGCTTCGACGGGGGCCGGTCCGGTCGGCACGCCGAGGGCGGCTCCGAGGCTGTCGGTGCGGTCGCCGCCGAGGAGGAGGGTGCGGGTGCCCCCGGCCGCCGCGGCCAGGGCGGTCGCGGCCGCGAGGGTGCTACGACCGCTGCCGCCGGGACCGGTGATCAGGAGGGTGCGCATGGGGGTGAACGCTACCGGCCGCGGGCACCGTGCCCGGCGTGGCCGCGAGGTCCGCGGGCACCGTGCTTGCCGTGGCCGTGCCCGGCGTGGCCGCGAGGTCCGCGGGCACCGTGCTTGCCGTGGCCGTGCCCGGCGTGGTCGCGAGGTCCGCGGGCACCGTGCTTGCCGTGGCCGTGCCCGGCGTGGCCGCGAGGTCCGCGGGGGCGCCGAGGCCGACCGCGCCGCCGGGGCGCTCCACCACCCCGTCCGCGGGCAACGCGGCACATACCCCTGCCGACCCACCCTGCCGACCCACCCGCCGTGCCGGACCCGCGGCTGCGCCGCACCGGCGCGACCGGTCACGGCGGGTCCGCACCCGGCCCGGCGCGGGCGCCCTGCGGCGCGGCCCTACTCGCCCGCCTCGACCCGCTTCTTCAGCCCGGCCAGCGCCCGGTCGATGATGACCTTCTCCGCCTTGCGCTTGATCATGCCGAGCATGGGGATCTTGACGTCGACGGTGAGGGCGTAGGTGACCTCCGTGCCGCCCGTCCCCGCCGGCTTCAGCAGGTAGGTGCCGTCGAGGGAGCGCAGCATCTGCGACTTCACCAGGGTCCAGGACACCTCGTCGGCGCCCGTCCAGGTGTACGCGAGGACCTGGTCGTCCTTGATCGCGCCCGCGTCCATGACGAGGCGGACCTGCTCGGCGCGGCCCTGCTCGTCGGTCTTGAGGACCTCCGCCTCCTTCACCTCACCGGTCCAGTCCGGGTAGCGGGCGAAGTCGGCGATGACCGCCATGACGTCGGCCGGGGCCGCCTCGATGGTGATGCTCGAGCTGGTGTGTTCCGCCATCGCCGTGGCTCCTCCAGATGCGGGCCGGTATGGAAGGTGGTGCGCACGTGTGTGCAGCGTGAAGGCTACCGCGCACGGGACCGCCCGATCTCACCCGACCTGGGGCGCCTTCACCACTGCAGCGCCCAGGGTGTGCCGGTCCCCGCGAAGTGCCCGACGTTCACACATTCGGTTGCCCCGATCCGCATGCGCCGCACCAGCGGCTGGTGGACGTGTCCGAAGAGGGAGTACCGGGGGCGGGTGCGGCGGATGGCGTCGAGCAGGGCCCGGCTGCCGCGTTCGAAGCGGCGCGCGACCGTGTCGTAGACCAGCTCGGGGACCTCGGGCGGGATGTGCGTGCACAGCACGTCGACCTCGCCGACGGCCTCGATCTTCGCGGCGTACTCCTCGTCGCTGATCTCGTAGGGCGTGCGCATCGGGGTGCGCAGCCCGCCGC
This sequence comes from Streptomyces sp. NPDC003456, assembly GCF_042878735.1. Classification (NCBI taxonomy): domain Bacteria; kingdom Bacillati; phylum Actinomycetota; class Actinomycetes; order Kitasatosporales; family Streptomycetaceae; genus Streptomyces; species Streptomyces sp. NPDC003456. The sequence goes on along the minus strand of NZ_JBIAOK010000003.1, from coordinate 941,945 downwards.
CGACGAAGCCGAAGACCCGGCCGCCGATCTCGACGCGCTGCCCGTCGAGGACCGTCGTGCCGGGCCCGGCGTACTCCGGCCACAGGGACGGGATGTCGACGTTGCCGTAGGTCGCGTACGTCGGATCGGGGAAGGCGGCGAACAGCTCGGCGTACTGCTTGCGGACGGCCTGCTCGATCACGGCCCCGCGGTCCTCTCCCACACCGGCCCACAGCCGGGCGCCGAACGCGCGGGCCTCCTCGAAGCGCCGGGCGGTGCGCAGGGCGACGATGCGGTCGGCGTTCTCCACGCCGAACAGGTCCGGGAAGATGCCGCGCGAGTGGTCGGCGTAGTCGAGGAAGAGGACGAGATCGCCCAGGCAGATCAGGGCGTCGGCGCCCTCGCCGGCCCGGGCCAGATCGCGTGCGTTGCCGTGCACGTCGCTGACCACGTGCACGCGGGTGCGGGGGCGTCCGGCTGGTGTGGGTGCCATGACGATCAAGGGTAGGCCGGGCGCCGCGGCTGTGAACAGTGGCGGTCCTACCTGCGGTTACTGGCCAGTCGTTTTCGCTGTGGACTACTGTGCGCGAAGGAATACCCAACCGTGTGACGCAGCGAACATCTCGACGGGACCCCCTGTCGGAGAAGCCATACCGGCGGGTAACGTCCGGGCAGTCCAGTCGTGCTCTGCATTTCAACAAGTGAATGCCTGAGTACCTGCCCGAGCCTTGGACCGCACCGTCGCAGCACACACCGTCGTGGCGCCGGCGCCCTATGAGGAGCAGCAGTCTTGCGCGAGTTCAGCCTTCCGGCTTTGTACGAGGTCCCTGCGGACGGAAATCTGACCGACATCGTCCGCAGAAACGCCGCGCAGCACCCGGACGTCGCCGTGATCGCCCGCAAGGCCGGCGGCAGCTGGCAGGACGTCACGGCCACCGCGTTCCTCGCCGAGGTGCACCGGGCGGCCAAGGGACTCGTCGCCGCCGGGATCCAGCCGGGCGACCGGGTGGGCCTGATGTCGCGCACCCGCTACGAGTGGACGCTGCTGGACTTCGCCATCTGGAGCGCGGGCGCGGTGACCGTGCCGGTGTACGAGACCAGCTCCCCGGAGCAGGTGGAGTGGATCCTGGGCGACTCGGGCGCGACCGCCTGTGTCGTGGAGAGCGACGCCCACAGCGCGGCCGTCGAGTCGGTGCGCGACCGGCTCCCCGCGCTCAAGCACATGTGGCAGATCGAGGGCGGCGGCGTCGACGAGCTGGGCCGGCTCGGCCAGGAAGTCACGGACGAGACGGTGGAGGAGCGCAGCTCGATCGCCCGGGCCGACGACCCGGCGACCATCGTCTACACCTCCGGCACCACCGGCCGCCCCAAGGGCTGTGTGCTCACCCACCGCAGCTTCTTCGCCGAGTGCGGCAACATCGTGGAGCGGCTGCGTCCGCTGTTCCGCACGGGCGAGTGCTCGGTGCTGCTCTTCCTGCCGCTCGCGCACGTCTTCGGGCGGCTGGTGCAGATCGCGCCCATGATGGCGCCGATCAGGCTCGGCTGCGTCCCGGACATCAAGAACCTCACCGACGAGCTGGCCTCGTTCCGCCCGACGCTGATCCTCGGCGTGCCGCGCGTCTTCGAGAAGGTCTACAACTCGGCGCGGGCCAAGGCGCAGGCCGACGGCAAGGGGAAGATCTTCGACAAGGCCGCCGACACGGCGATCGCCTACAGCAGGGCGCTGGACACCCCCTCGGGCCCGTCCCTCGGGCTGAAGATCAAGTACAAGGTGTTCGACAAGCTCGTCTTCAGCAAGCTGCGCGCGGTCCTGGGCGGCCGGGGCGAGTTCGCCATCTCCGGTGGCGCCCCGCTCGGCGAGCGGCTCGGGCACTTCTTCCGCGGCATCGGCTTCACGGTCCTGGAGGGCTACGGCCTGACCGAGTCCTGCGCGGCCACCGCGTTCAACCCGTGGGACCGGCAGAAGATCGGCACGGTCGGGCAGCCGCTGCCCGGCTCGGTGGTCCGCATCGCCGACGACGGCGAGGTGCTGCTGCACGGCGAGCACCTGTTCAAGGAGTACTGGAACAACCCCGGCGCGACCGCCGAGGCGCTGGCCGACGGCTGGTTCCACACCGGTGACATCGGCACGCTCGACGAGGACGGCTACCTCAGGATCACCGGCCGCAAGAAGGAGATCATCGTCACCGCGGGCGGCAAGAACGTCGCCCCGGCGGTGATCGAGGACCGCATCCGGGCGCACGCCCTGGTCGCGGAGTGCATGGTGGTGGGCGATGGGCGGCCGTTCGTCGCCGCGCTGGTCACCATCGACGAGGAGTTCCTGGGCCGCTGGTGCAGCGAGCACGGCAAGCCGGCCGGCTCCACCGCGGCGTCGCTGTGCGACGACCCGGACCTGCTGGCCGCGGTCCAGTCGGCGATCGACGACGGCAACGCCGCGGTGTCCAAGGCGGAGTCGGTGCGCAAGTTCCGCGTCCTGTCGCACCAGTTCACCGAGGAGTCGGGCCACCTGACACCCTCGCTGAAGCTGAAGCGGAGCGTGGTGGCGAAGGACTACGCGCACGAGATCGAGGCGATCTACGCCAAGTGACGCCCGGCGCCCGCGGGGCGGGGCACCGTGCGGAGGCTGCTCACAGCAGCTCTTCGAGGCGCTCCGCCAGCAGGTCCCAGCGCCACTTCTCCTCGACCCACTCGCGGCCCCGCTCGCCCATCCGGCGGCGCAGCTCCGCGTCGCCGAGGAGGGCGGTGATCCGGTCGGCGGCGTCCTCGGGGGAGCCGCCCCGCACCACCCAGCCGGTCTCGCCGTCGAGGACCGCGTCCGGCGCTCCGCCCGAGTCCCCGGCCACGACCGGCAGGCCCGTCGCCGAGGCCTCCAGGTAGACGATGCCCAGGCCCTCCACGTCGAGGCCGCCCCGGCGCGTGCGGCACGGCATGGCGAAGACGTCGCCGGCGCCGTAGTGGGCGGGCAGCTCGGACCAGGGGACGGAGCCGGTGAAGCGGACCGAGGCGGCGACGCCCGTCTCGCGGGCCAGCCGCCGCAGGTCCTGCTCGTACGGCCCGCCGCCGACGATCAGCAGGACGGTGTCCGGCTCGGCCGCCAGGATCCGGGGCATCGCCTCGATCAGGGTGTCCTGCCCCTTGCGCCGCACCAGCCGGGAGACGCAGACCACCACGGGCCGGTCCGTCAGGCCCAGCCGGGCGCGCACCTCCTCGCCGCCCGATGCGGGGTGGAAGGTCTTCTCGTCGACGCCCGGCGGCAGTTGCACCATGCGGGAGGCGGCCTCGGGCGTCAGCGCGGTCGCGATCCGCGAGCGGGTGTACTCGCCGAGGTAGGTGATCGTGTCCGTGGCGTCCCCGATGCGCCGCAGCAGCTGGCGGGCAGCGGGCAGTTGGGCCCAGCCGGCCTCGTGCCCGTGCGTGGTGGCCACCAGCCGCTCGGCGCCCGCCCGGCGCAGGGCCGGGGCCATCAGGCCGAGCGGGGCGGCCGCGCCGAACCACACGGAGGTGCACCCGTGTTCGCGCAGCAGCTCCACGGCCCGCCCGGTCGCCCCCGGCGTCGGCAGCAGCATGGTCGTGCGGTCGCGCACGACGGTGAAGGGCTGCTCGGCGTCGAAGGCGCGGGTCGCCTCGATCCCCTCGCGGCCGCGCTTCCACGTCGAGGCGTAGACGACCAGCCGCTGCGGATCCAGGCGCAGCGCCATGTTGTGCAGGAACGCCTGGATGCCACCGGGCCGGGGCGGGAAGTCGTTGGTCACGATCAGGGTCTTGCGCACGCCGCCGACCCTACCGAACGGCCCCCGCACGGCCACGCGCGGCGGCGGGTGTGGCACGCTCACAGGCGGCGGGCCATCATGCCCCCAGCGACACGGCGGCCGAGCGGACAGGAATCACGTGGAGACGACGGGCACGAGGCGGTCCCTGGCATGGCTGCCGGTGATCTGGTGTCTCACGAGGACGCTGCTGCTGCTGTGGGTGCTGAAGGTGTACGTCTTCCCCGGCCCGGACGTCACCAGTGACGTGCACGTGATCTACCGGGGCTGGAACGACGTCCTGCGCAGCGGAACGTTCCCGCTGGAGGACGTCACCTGGCAGTACCCGCCCGCCGCCGCCCTGGCGATCCTCTCCCCCGCCCTGCTGCCCTTCCTCGACTACGCGACGGCGTTCTTCGTCCTGGTCTGCGTCACCGACCTGGCCGTCCTGGCGCTGCTGGCGTACGCCGGGCGCCGCCCGGGCCGGTCCCCGCGCGGTGCCTGGGTGTGGACCGCCGGCGTACCCCTGCTCGGCCCGACCGTCTACGCCCGCTACGACGTGATGGTCACGGCGGTGGCGGTCGCCGCGCTGCTCGCGGGCGCCCGGCACCCGAGGGCGCTGGGGGCTCTGGCGGCCTTCGGGGCGCTGCTGAAGGTGTGGCCGGCGATGCTGCTGCTGGCCGCCCGCCGCCGCAGCGCCTGGGTGACGGCCCTCGGGACGGGCCTGCTGGTGTCGGCGCTGTTCCTGCTGACCGTGCCGGGGCCGTTCGCGTTCCTGACCTTCCAGCGGGACCGGGGCACGGAGGTGGAGTCGCTGGGCGCGCTGGTCTTCCACGTGGCCCGGCATTTCGGCTGGCAGGGCGAGGTCAAGCTGAACTACGGCTCCATCGAGTTCCTCGGTCCGTACGTGAGCGAGGTGAGCACGGGGGCGCTGTTCTTCACCGGGGCCGCGTTCGGCTGGCTGGTGCTGTGGCGGCTGCTGGCCCGGCGCTTCGAGGAGCACACCCTGGCCGACGCGGCCTTCGTGGCGGTGCTGATGTTCACCACCACCAGCCGCGTGATCAGCCCGCAGTACATGGTGTGGCTGGTGGGGCTGGCGGCGGTGTGCCTGTGCTTCCCCGGCAGCCGGATGCGCCTGCCCGTGGCGCTGGTGCTGGTGGCGTGCTTCGTGACGGTGCTGGAGTTCCCGCTGTACTTCGCCGACGTGGTGGCGAGCAACGGTCTCGGCCTGACCCTGCTGTTCCTGCGCAACGGCCTGCTGGTGGCCGCCACGCTGATCGCGGCCCGGGCCCTGTGGCGGGCGACGGTCCCCGGGGCGGCTCCCGGCCGGGTGCCCGCCGGTACGGCCGGCGAGCGGTCCGCGGTCCTCACCGAGCCGGAGCCCGCCGGCGCGCGCCGCGAGGCGGGCGACCTGCTCCCGCCCGGTCAGCCCAGCTGATCCCGCAGGTAGGCCTGCCACTCCCGGGTGAAGGCCTGCGTCGTGGTGCCCAGCACGTCCCGCATCGCCTCCTCCACCGCGCCCTCCCGTGTCCCGTGCTCCCCGACGGCCCGGTAGAAGGCGCGCAGCCGGGACTCGCCCCAGCGGCCCGCGATCATGAGGCACGCCGTCCAGCCGCTCTCGTAGGACCGGGCCAGGCGGCTGGCGTCGCCGGTGAAGCCGAAGTCCTCGTCGGGCGGGAGCCCCGCCGGGACCTCGCCCCGGCGCACGGCCCGGGACAGCTCGGGGGCGGCCTCGGCGGGGGCGCGGCCCGCGGTGCGGTAGCCGACCCAGTCGGCGTACCCCTCGGACAGCCACAGGGGCGTGGCGGCGCCGGTGTGGGCGCGGGTGGCGACGTGCGTGGTCTCGTGGGTGACGACGACCTGCTCGCCGGGGCCGCCGAGGAGGGCGAACGCCTCCGGGTTGACGATGATGCGGTCGGCCGGGGACCGGCCCCGGCTGCCGGTCTCCCCCGTGGTGACCGCCGCGATGCCCCGGTAGGAGGAGGCGGGCGAGCCCAGCAGGCCGGCCATCGCCGCCAGCGAGTCCGGCACGAGGAGGACGACCCGCCGGGTCCAGTCCGTGCCCCAGGCGTCGGTGACGGCGGGCACCGCGCGGTCGGCCAGTCCGGCGAAGTCGCGCAGCGCGCCGGCGGACCGCCCGACGCCCAGGACGAGACTGCGCTCGCCCCGGACCAGCCGCACGGTTCCCTGGTCCCAGAGCTGCTGCGGGGCCTTCCTCGCGGGCCGCTCGGCGTCGACGGACCAGTCCCCGTCCGCGTCCCGGCTCAGCCGCAGGGTGCGCCGGGCCGTCACCGGCGCCGGGTCGTACCCGGCGAGGCGGTAGCGCAGCTCGGCGTCGGCGGTGGCCGTGCCGCCCGTGCGGCGCAGGTCGGTCACGCGGTAGGACCAGGCGGTCAGGGGCACCGCGCGCAGCCGGGCGACGTCGGCTCCCGTGCCGGTGCGCGCGTAGGCCCGTGCGTCGCGGTCGAGGACGGCCGCGGCCCGGCGGTCCAGCAGCCGCTGGACGTCGATGGCGGTGCTGTCGGCCGTGGACGGCCCGCCGCAGCCGGCCAGGGCGACCAGCAGCAGCACGAGCACGAGTACCGCGGACCCCGACCTTCGACCAGCCACCTCCTGATCGTACGGGCGCCGGGCCGGTCCGGTCAGACCCTGGTGACCGAGGAGACCGGCATCATCCCGACCGGGTCGTAGCGCACCGGCGCTCCCGGGTAGGGCGCGTGGATCACCTGGCCGTTGCCCATGTACATCCCGACGTGGCTGGCGTCGGACCGGTAGACGACCAGGTCGCCGGGGCGCGCCTCGGACAGCGGGACCTGCCGTCCCGCGAACCGCTGGGCCTGGGAGGTGCGCGGCAGCGCCACCCCGGCCTGCGCGTACGACCACTGCATCAGGCCCGAGCAGTCGAAGCCGGTGGGCCCGTTGGCACCCCAGACGTAGGGCTTGCCGAGGGCGCTGCGGGCGGCGGCGACGGCCGCGGCCCCGCGTCCGGAGGCGGCGGCGCCGCCGGGGGCGGGCAGGTCGGTGCGGCCGGCGCGGGAGGCGCGGTCGTAGGCCTCGCGTTCGCCGTCGGACAGCGAGTTGAGCAGCCGCCGGGCCGTGACGAGCTTGTGCTCGACGGTCTTCTTGTGAGCGGCGACGGCCTTGCGGCTGCGCTGAAGTTCGCGGAGTCTGTCCGCCGTCTCCTCGCGGTCCTGGGCGAGTTCGCGCAGGGCGCCCTGCAACTCCTTGAGTTCACCGGCCTGGTGGGCGGTGAGGCGGTCGAGCCGGGCGGCCTTGTCGAGGTACTGGTCCGGGTCGTCGGAGAACAGCAGCTCGACGGCCGGGTCGACGCCGCCCGCGCGGTACTGGGCTCCGGCGAGCGAACCGAGCGATTCGCGCAGGGAGTTGACGCGCTGCTGCTGGCGGGCGATCCGGTCCCGGGCGGTACCGACCTCCTCGCGCAGCGCGTCGGCGCGTTCGTCGGCCTCGTTGTAGGCCTCGGTCGCCCGTTCCGCCTGCTCGAAGAGGCGGTCCACCGTGGCCCGGGTGTCGTCGGGCGGTGCGGCGGCGGCCGGGACCGCGCTCAGGGCGGCGGCCGCCACGGACAGCAGGCCGAACGCGGCACCGGCGCCCCGGTCGGGCCGGGACGGTGCAAGGCGGCGATGGGACCCCACGGGAAGCCGCTCTCCTTCCGCTGGCGGAGTGGAACGCGGCAGACAGTAGCCCCGCGGCGGGTGACCGCCAACGACCGTCCGGGGGTTCGCGGCGCGACGCCCCGCCGCAGACGCAGGTCACCGGCGGGGCGCGGGCTCACGCGGGGCTGTCGGGATTCCCCCGAACGTCGGACATGATCTCCCGGCCCGGGGGAAGCCGGACCGGTTCGCGCGGCGCGGGTGTCAGACCCGGACGCCGAACATGAAGGGGCCGCCGATGGTGTTCATCGACTCGTAGCGGACGACCGTGCCGGTGCGGGGGGCGTGGATGATCTGCCCGTTGCCGGCGTAGAGGCCGACGTGGTGCAGGTCGTTGAAGAAGAACACCAGGTCGCCGACCTTGAGCTGGCTGACCGAGTAGATCTTGGTGCCGGCCCCGGTCTGGGCCTCGGAGGTGCGCGGGATCTGCACGCCGGCGGCCGCGTAGGCCCGGGAGGTGAGGCCGGAGCAGTCGAAGGAACTCATGCCGGTGGCGCCGTAGACGTAGGGCTTGCCGAGCTGGCTCTGGGCGAAGGCGAACGCGGCGGCGGCGCGGCCCGAGCCGGGCGGCACGTCGACGTCGAGGGCGTCGCGCTCGCTGGCGCGGCTGGCGCGGTCCTCCTCGTCGGCCAGCGCGGCCTTCTCGGCGGCGGTGAGGCTGTTGAGCAGCTTCTGCGCGGCGGCGAGCTTGCCCTGCACCTCCTGCTTCTTCTTGCCGAGTTCGGTGCGGGTGGAGGCGAGGTCCTTGAGCTTCTCGGCGGCCTCGGCGCGCTCCTGGGCGAGTTGGCGCTGCTTGTCCTGGACCTTCTTCAGCGCCTCGACCTGCTGGCTGCTCAACTGGTCGAGCGTGGAGGCCTTGTCGAGGTAGTCGTCCGGGTCCGCGGAGAGGAACAGCTGGACGGACGGGTCGATCGTGCCGGTGCGGTACTGGGAGGCGGCGGCGAGGCCGAGGCTGTCGCGCAGCTCGTTGAGCTCCTCCTGGCCGCGGGCGACGCTGTCCTGGATGGTGGAGATCTCCTTCTGGAGCTTCTCCTGCCTCTCCTTGGCGCCGTTGTACTTCTCGGTGGCCTTCTCGGCCTCCTCGTAGAGCTTGTCGACCTTGGTCTTGACCTCGTCCTTGCTCGGCTTCTCACTGGGGGCCGCGTTGGCGGCCTGCGAGCTGAAGGCGACGGCAGCGGCGGCGGCGGTGGTCAGCACGGTCACACGTGCGCGGCTGGGCTGCTTCGGACGACGGTGGGACGCCACGGGTGACAAGCTCCTTCTGGCCCCTCCGCCGTCTCTCCCGATGAGTGATCACCCGAGCGGAGGTTGGGCCCGACCCTAGTGACCTTCCTGTGATCAGTTCAAATCCTCAGATGAAAATTCGCGTCACGGTAAGCCATCTTTTCCCCTGGACTCACAGGCGGTGAGACCCACTTGACGCACCGTGGCCCCCACGCCTCACCAATACGGGCATCTCGCCCGGACGTTGCGCAGGGGACGTACGCCCCCGAGCGTCACGAAAGGCGCTTGAGGAGCATCGCGGAGGCCACCGGCCGGGCTCCGGCGCGGGCGACCCCGTCGGCCACCTCGCGGTCGGTGGAGGCCACGATGACGGGGCGGCCCGGGGGTTCGGCGCGCACCAGCTGCCGGATCAGCTCGTCGGCGGTGACCCCCGGCTTCGAGAACAGCACCCGCACCCCGCGCGGCGGCGCGAGCAGCACCGGCGCGGCCAGTTCGGCACCGTCGAAGACGCAGGTGACCTCGGCGCCGCTCTGCGCGGCCAGCTGGGAGAGCTGCCCGAGCAGCCTGAGGCGCTGCTTCTCCAGCGGCATCTGCGGATAACCCGTTTTGGTGACGTTGTAGCCGTCGACGACGAGATGCGCCTGGGGCAGCGCGAGCAACTGGTCGAGGACCTGCGGGTCGTTCTCGGACAGGGCGCGGGCGGCGATGTCCTTGGGGGTCATCCGGCCCGGCTCGACCGCGTCGACGGTCTCGGCGGGACGCACCGACACCGGCGGCAGGGCCAGCTCGCGGCGCAGCCCCTGGGTGGCGTCCAGCAGGGTGTCCAGCAGCAGCCGCACCCGCATGTCCTCCACGCTGCGGCCCTCGCGCGCCGCCCGGCGGGCGGCCTCCAGCGCGGCCTCGGTCTCGCCGAGCCGGGACTTCAGCCGCCGGGCCTCGCTCTCGGCGGCGGACACCTGGGCGTGCCCCTCGGCGCGGACGGCCTCGATCTCGCCGTGCGCCTTGCGCAGGGCGGCCTCGCCGCGCCTGACGTCGCTGAGCGCGGCGCGCAGCTTGCGGTGCAGCGCCTCGCTCTCCTTCCTGGCCGACTCCAGGTCCGCACGCAGCCGCTCGGTCTCGGTCCGGGTCTGCTCCCGGGCCCGGTCGAGCTCGGCGCGCAGCCGGTCCAGCTCGGCCCGGTTCTCCTCGTCGGCCCGCTCGGCGTCGGCCCGCTGGGCCTCCTCGCCGGCGGCGGCCACCAGCTTCACCCAGCCGGGCGGGCGCAGCACGTAGGCCGCGGCCGCCACGTCGAGCGGGTCCGCGGCCGGGGGCGGGGAACCGGAGTCCAGGGCACCGGCCAGCTCGGGCTGGGCCTCTCTGAGCTTCTCCCCGATGCGCTGGCGGAACAGCGGGTCGGTCTCCAGCGCCGAGGCCATGGCGTTGCCGGCGAACTTCGCCCGCCGGTTGGGGGCGAAGCGGGCGTACTGCCGCAGCTGGGCGGGCAGCTCGCCGACCGTCAGCGATCCGAAGCCGTCGGAGACGATCTGCACGACCCTGCGGCGCACGCCGTCGGGCAGCGGACGGTCGAGCACCTCGGCGGCGCCGTCGTCCGGCCCCCCGCCCGCGGTCTCCACCATCCGTCACACCCCAATGCTGTGCGGGGCCCTCCCCCGCTCTCGACGTCGCTCGAGAGCGGGGGGACCCCCATCGTCAGGAGCCGGCGCCCGGCCTGTCCACGAGTTCCACCTGGTCCACCGCGTTGCACCAGCGGCAGCGCACCGACTCGATGGTCTCACTGAGCACCTCGCGCTCCTCGACCTTCGGCTCTCCGGCCAGGTCGAGGTGGACGTACTCGACGACCTTCGACGAGCGGGTCACGTCGAAGCGCGTGAGGTTGCCGCAGAGGGTGCAGCGCCACCGCGTCCCGGCGGTCGGCAGGGGAACCGTCATCGTGACCTGTTCTCTTTCCTCTAGTGTCCGTGACGCCACCGGCATCCCCGGTGCGTGTGGCTCGTAACCCTACGGCCTGGGGGGTGCCCGCCGCCCACGTGTCCACGGCGGCGAGGCGGTCTGCCCGGTTGCGTCCCCTTACGTCATGCTCTGTAGTCATGATCCGCAAGTGGAGTGCGTCGTTCGTCCGGGCCGGCAGGGCGGCCGGGAGGTCGTCGGCACCGGTGACGTACTCGCTGATCGCCCTGTGCTGCCTGGTCTTCCTGGCCGGACCCGGTTCGGGCCTGAATCCGGCCTACGGCACGGGTGACGACCTGCTCGCCGCGCAGCGCGCCTACTTCCGCCGCTGGGGCGTGATCCCCGCGGAGCTGTTCGACGGCTCCGCGGGCACCGGCGGCTCGGTCCTCACCCCCGTGACCGCGCTGTTCGTCCACGGCAGCTGGGTGCACCTGCTCGGCAACATGCTCTTCCTCTACGTCTTCGGGGCGATGACCGAGGAACGGATGGGCCGGGTGCAGTTCCTGCTGTTCTACACCGGCTGCGGCTGCCTGGCCCTGTTGGGCTACGCCGTCGCCAACGCCCACTCGGGCCAGTCCCTCGTCGGCGCCTCGGGAGCGATCTCCGCCGTCCTCGGCGCGTTCCTGTACCTGTTCCCGCGCGCCCGGGTGACCAGTCTCCTGCCGTTCCTGTTCTTCCTGCCGGTGCGCTTCCCGGCGTGGATCGTGCTGCCGTTCTGGGCGGCCCTGCAGTGGCTGGCCGCCGGGCGCGCCTCGGACGGGCCGGGGGTGGCCTACCTGGCCCACCTGATCGGGTTCGGGCTCGGCTTCGGCTACGCGTCCGTCCGCTACGGCCGCCCGACCGGCCCTACTAGAGTGAGGACCGCCCCTGCTCCGGCTCCCGAGGGAGAGAACCAGCCGTGATCACCGCGATCGTCCTCATCAAGACCAGCGTGGACCGGATCCCCGAGATCGCCGAGTCGATCGCGGCGCTGGAGAACGTCAGCGAGGTCTTCTCCGTCACCGGCACCTACGACCTGATCGCGATGGTCCGGGTGAGCCGGCACGAGGACCTGGCCGAGGTGATCCCCGGCCGGATCAGCAAGATCCCCGGGGTGGAGGGCACGGACACGCACGTGGCGTTCCGCACGTACTCGCAGCACGACCTGGAGGCCGCGTTCTCCATCGGCCTGGACGCGTAGGCCCCCGGGCGGTCCGGGGGCCGGTTGTTCGGCCGGGTCGATCCGTGCGGGGCCGGTCCGCCGGCCGTGGCGGATGAAGAGTTCTTCATCCGGGCTTCACGGAACGCGCCGGGCCGGGTCCGCAGGATCGTGCGGGACGCCCTGGCGGGCACCCTCGGCGAGGGCGCGCACGAGGTCCCGGGCGTGGACGCCTGCCTGCTCACGGACGCCACGGAAGGGGCCCTGCGGATGATCGTGCTCGGGTCCCGGCTACCGCCGCTCGCGGCCCGCGGCACTCACGCCGAGGTGTCCGGCACGCAACGGCCGTCCTCGGTGCGGTAGTTCCACTTCGCCCCGTCGGTCACCAGCTCCCGCACGGCCCGCACGAACCGCTCCACGTGCTCGTCCGGCGTGCCCGCGCCGAAGCTGACCCGGATGGCGTTGAGCGACTTCTCCCCCGGCGCGGCCTCCGGCGCCCCGCACTCGCCCTGCTGCTGCGGGTCGCCGCCGAGCAGCGTGCGCACCAGCGGGTGGGCGCAGAACAGGCCGTCCCGGACGCCGATGCCGTACTCGGCGGAGAGCGCGGCGGCGAAGTGGGAGCTGTTCCAGCCGTCCACGACGAAGGAGAGGACGCCGACGCGCGGGGCGTCGTCGCCGAACAGGGACAGGATCCGGACCTGGGGCACCTCGGCGAGCCCCGCGCGCACCGTGTCGATCAGGTACTGCTCGCGGGCGACCAGCGTGTCGAAGCCGGCCTCGGTGAGGGCCTTGCAGGCGGAGGCGATGGAGTAGGCGCCGATGACGTTCGGGGAGCCGGCCTCGTGGCGGGCGGCGCTGTCGTGCCACTCCACGTCGACGCCGCCGTCCTCCCGGCGCGTGACCTTGCGCGAGGCGCCGCCGCCCGCGAGGTACGGCTCGGCCGCGCGCAGCCAGTCGGACCGCCCGGCCAGCACGCCGGAGCCGAAGGGCGCGTACAGCTTGTGCCCGGAGAAGGCGACCCAGTCGACGTCGAGGTCCGCGACGGAGACGGGGTGGTGCGGGGCCAGCTGGGCGGCGTCCAGCACGATCCGGGCGCCGTGGGCGTGCGCGGTGGCCGCGAGCTCCCGTACGGGCCACAGCTCGCCGGTGACGTTGGAGGCGCCGGTGACGCACACGAGGGCGGGGCCTTGGGGGTCGTGGCCGGCCAGGGCCCGCTCCAGGGTCTCCACGGCCTGCCGGGGGCTGTCCGGGGCGTCCAGGAAGGTCACCCGGGCGCCGCGCCAGGGCAGCAGGGAGGCGTGGTGCTCGGTCTCGAACACGAAGACCCGGCAGTCGTCGGGCAGGGCGGCGGCGAGGAGGTTGAGGGAGTCGGTGGTGGACCGGGTGAACACCACCTGGTCGCCGTCCCGGCAGCCGAGGAACTCCGCGACGGTGCGCCGGGCGTTCTCGAACAGGTCGGTGGACAGCTGGGACAGGTACCCGGCGCCGCGGTGGACGCTGCCGTAGTAGGGCGCGTACGCGGCGACGTCGTCCCAGACCCGCTGGAGCGCCGGGGCGCTGGCCGCGTAGTCGAGCGCGGCGTAGGTGACCTCCCCGCCGGTCACCAGCGGGACGGTGACATCCCGCCCCAGAACGGGCAGCGGGGCGCAGACGGACCGGTCGGCGGCAACAGTGGAGACGGACATACGGAACTCCCGTGAGGTCAGGCGGAACCACCCGCGCGCCCGGAGGGCTGCCGGCGGGGGTGGGGAAGGAAGAGGGGATGCGGAGGCGGGGCTCTGCGGCCCTATCGCATTCGCTGACTCACGGAGAACTCCTCGACGACCAGGACCCCTGGTATCGCGAGGGGTCCGCGCTTGCCGCAGACCTCGCTGCCTGCGGCCCGGTCTTCACCCGGGGCACCCCGCCACGGACGGAGGGTTGCCGGACAGTCGGCCGGGGCCTCATGACTGTCACTCATGACCTGTCAGGAACGTACGCGAAAAGATCGGCGTCCCGCAACCCGGGTCCGGATCGCGGGACGCCCTCGTCGTCGTACAGGCCCTAGGCGTGGGTGGCGGCCACCCAGCGCTCCAGGGTGCGCTTGGCGGACCCGGAGTCGATCGACTCGGCCGCCTTCGCCATGCCGGCGCCGATCTGCTCGGCCAGCGTCCCCGTGCCCGGCTCCAGCGCCACCAGGGCCGCCGCCGAGTTGAGCAGCACGGCGTCGCGCACCGGGCCCGTCTCGCCGTCCAGGAGGCGACGGGCGACCTCGGCGTTGTAGGAGGCGTCGGCGCCGCGCAGGGCCTCGACCGGGACCAGGTCGATCCCCACGTCCCGCGGGTCGAAGGCCTCCTCGGTCACCGTGCCGTCCCGGACGATCCACACCCGGGAGGTGGACGTGGTGGTCAGCTCGTCGAGCCCGTCGTCGCCCCGGAAGACCAGGGACGAGTGGCCCCGCCCGGCGAAGACGCCCGCGACGATCGGCGCCATGCGCGGGTCGGCCACACCGACGGCCTGCGCACGGACCTTGGCGGGGTTGGTCAGCGGGCCCAGGACGTTGAAGATCGTCCGGATCCCCAACTGGCCGCGGGCCGCACCCGCGTAGCGCATCGACGGGTGGAACTTCGCGGCGAAGCAGAAGGTGATCCCGGCCTCCTCGGCCACGCCGGCCACCCGGTGCGTCGGCAGCTCCAGGTTGACGCCGAGCTTCTCCAGGACGTCCGAGGCCCCGGACGCGGAGGAGGCGGCGCGGTTGCCGTGCTTGACGACCTTGGCGCCCGTGCCGGCGATGACGATGGCCGACATGGTGGAGATGTTGACGGTCTTCGCCCCGTCACCGCCCGTGCCGACGATGTCGACGGCCGGCCCGGGCACCTCGATCACGTTGGCGTGCTCGTACATCGCCCGGACGAACCCGGAGATCTCCTCGACGGTCTCGCCCTTGGCGCGCAGCGCCACCACGAATCCGGCGATCTGCGCGTCCGTGGCCTCACCGCGCATGATCAGGTCCATCGCCCACGCGGTGTCGTCGGCGGTCAGGTCCCGGCCCTGCAGCAGGCCGTTCAGCAGCGTGGGCCAGGAGCGGCCCGCCGCGGTGTCGCCTCCAGCGGGGGTCACAGCGCTCATAAGCCGCTCCAGGGTCAGGTGTCCCGCACCGCGGGACGGAATGTCTCGACGCGTCCACCCTATCCAGCCCCGGACAGGGCGAAGGGCCCCGTCCGAACACCGGACGGGGCCCTTCAGTGGCGTGGCGAAGCAGTGATCAGTGGTGGCCGTGGCCGCTCGTGATCTCCCGGTACTCCTCGACGGTGGGCTTCGGGATCTGGGAGCCCTCGCCGTAGTAGGCGTCGCTGAGCTTGGCGCGCAGCTTCTCGGAACCCTTCACCTTGCGCTCGACACCGTTCTCGTCGACCGTCGGGCCGATCTCGGCCGGCTTGTACTGCTCGTGCGCCGTGAGCGTGTACATCTGCTCCTGGCTGAGCGGCTCGTGCACCTCGATGAACTCACCGTGCGGCAGGCGCTTGATGATGCCCGACTCGCGGCCGTGCAGCACCTTCTCCTTGTCCCGGCGCTGCAGGCCGAGGCAGATGCGCTTGGTGACGACGAAGGCGATGACCGGGCCGAGGAAGAACCCGATCCGGACGAACCAGGTGACCGCGTTGATCGACAGGTGGAAGTGGGTCGCGACGATGTCGTTGCCACCGCCGATCAGCATGATCACGTAGCCGGTGATCCAGGCGACACCCACGGCCGTGCGCGTCGGGGCGTTGCGCGGGCGGTCCAGGATGTGGTGCTCGCGCTTGTCCCCGGTGACCCAGGACTCGATGAACGGGTACAGGGCGATGATCGCGAGGAACAGGCCGAACAGGACCAGCGGGATGAACACGCCCAGGACCAGCGTGTGACCCCAGAAGTTGATCTCCCAGCCCGGCATGGCGCGGACCAGGCCCTCGGCGAAGCCCATGTACCAGTCGGGCTGGGCACCGGTCGACACCTGGTCGGGTCGGTAGGGGCCCAGGACCCAGATCGGGTTGACGGTCGCGATGCCGGCGATGGCCGCGATGACACCGAAGACCAGGAAGAAGAAGCCTCCGGCCTTGGCCATGTAGACCGGCAGCAGCGGCATGCCGACGACGTTCTTGTTGGTCCGTCCGGGGCCCGCGAACTGCGTGTGCTTGTGGTAGAAGACCAGGATCAGGTGGGCGACCACGAGCCCGAGCATGATGCCCGGCAGCAGCAGGATGTGGATCGAGTAGAACCGGGCGACGAAGTCGGTGCCCGGGAACTCCCCGCCGAACAGGAACATCGAGATGTACGTGCCGACGATCGGCACGGACAGGATCGCGCCCTGCGTGAAGCGGACACCGGTGCCGGAGAGCAGGTCGTCCGGGAGCGAGTAGCCGGTGAAACCGGTGAACATGCCGAGGACGAACAGCAGGAAGCCGAACAGCCAGTTGATCTCGCGCGGCTTGCGGAACGCGCCGGTGAAGAAGACGCGCATCATGTGCACGAACATGCCGGCGAGGAAGATGATCGCCGCCCAGTGGTGGATCTGCCGGATGAGCAGACCGCCGCGGACGTCGAAGCTGATGTCCAGCGTGGAGGCGAAGGCCTCCGACATCAGCTGCCCCTGGAGCGGGACGTAACTGCCGTGGTACTCCACCTCGTTCATCGACGGGTGGAAGAACAGCGTCAGGTACACACCGGTCAGGATGATGATGATGAAGCTGTAGAGGCAGATCTCACCCAGCATGAAGGACCAGTGGTCCGGGAAGATCTTGCGCATGTTGGCCTTGGCCAGGGAGTAGATCCCCAGGCGGCCGTCGGCCCAGTCGGCGACCCGCTCTCCGGCGGGCGCCTTGCGGCGGTCGTCGTTGTTACTCATCCGCGCTCCCAGAAGGCAGGACCGACGGGCTCTTCGAAGTCGCCGAGCGCCTCGAGGTAGCCCTCGTCGTTCACGCCGATGCGCAGCTGCGGCAGGGCGTGACCGGCGGGACCGAAGATCACTCGGGCACCGTCGGACAGGTCGAAGGTGGACTGGTGGCAGGGGCAGAGCACGTGGTGCGTCTGCTGCTCGTACAGGGAGATCGGGCAACCGACGTGGGTGCAGATCTTCGAGTACGCGACGATGCCTTCGTGCGACCACTCGAGCTCGCGCTTGTCCTTGATGTCGTCCGGCTCGATCCGGACGATCATCAGGGCGGCCTTGGCGATCTCGTTCTGGAAGGAGTGGTCGTCCTCCTCCAGGCCCTCGGGCTTGGCGAAGGTCAGCGAACCGACCGTGACGTCCGACGGACGCAGCGGCTCGTTGGTGTTCATGTTGACCAGCAGCTTGCCCTTGGACCACAGCGTGTGGCGGAGCTTGTCGCCGGGCAGCGGGCCGAGGTCGCGCAGCAGCACGATGCCGGAGAGCGGGACCAGCGTCAGCGCGCCGAGCATGGTGTTGCGGATCAGCTTGCGGCGGCCGAGCGCGGACTCCTTGGCGCCCTGCTTGAAGTCGGCGAAGACCTTCTCGCGGACCTCGGGCGCCGCCTCGATCGGGTGACGCTCGTCGGCGATCTCCACGTCGGACATCAGGGTGCGGGCCCAGTGGACCGCGCCCGCGCCGATGCAGAACAGCGCGATGCCGAGCGTGACGCCCAGCGCGAAGTTCAGCGCGCTGATGTGGCCCAGCGGGAAGATGTACACCGACTTGTCGACCGGGATCGCCACGAACGCGGCGATGAAGGCGATGGTCGCCAGCATCGACACCGTGAACATCAGGGCGACCGAACGCTCGGACCGCTTGGCGGCCCGCTCGTCGACGTCCTGGATCCGGTGCTCGTGGGGAGGCAGGCCCGGGTCGGCGAACGGGTGCTTCTCGTCCGCGACGGTCACCACACCGTGCTCGTCGTGTCCTGCGGACTGCGCGGCAGGCAGGTTCTCTTCTGGAATGTCTTGGCTACTCATGACTTCTTGGCCTTTGCGGTCCGGGCGGCGACCCACACGGCGACGGCGATCAGTCCGCCGAGACCGAAGATCCAGCCGAACAGACCCTCGCTGACCGGCCCGAGACCGCCCAGCTCGAGGCCGCCGGGGCTCTCGGTCTTCTCGCTGTTGACCGCGTCGAGGTACGCGATGATGTCCTTCTTGTTCTTCTCCGTCAGCGTGGTGTCGGGGAAGGACGGCATGTTCTGCGGGCCGGTCTGCATGGCCTCGTAGATGTGCTTCGGGGTGACGCCCTCGAGGCTCGGCGCGTACTTGCCGTGCGTGAGCGCGCCGCCCTTGCCGGTGAAGTTGTGGCACTGCGCGCAGTTCGTGCGGAACAGTTCACCGCCCTTGGCGATGTCGGCACCCTCGGGGCCGTACTGCTCCTCCGTCGGAACGGACGGACCGGCGCCCAGCGAGGCGATGTACGCCGCGAGCTGGTCGATCTCGGCCTGCGAGTAGATGTTCTTCTTCTCCGGGACCTGGGGGCCCTGGGAGGTGGCGGCCGGCATACGGCCCGTTCCCACCTGGAAGTCGACGGCCGCGGCGCCCACACCCACCAGGCTCGGCCCGTCGGTGGTGCCCTGACCGCCGGTGCCGTGGCAACTGGCGCAGCCGACGGCGTAGAGCTTCTTGCCCTCCTCGATGGTGAGGGACTGGGCAGTTTCGTCGGCCTGCGCCTTGTCCGCGGGTGCGAACACGGCGTACAGCCCCCCGGTGCATGCCAGCGCGAGGAGTAGGACCACGAGCGCCGCCAACGGGTGGCGTCGTCGTGCGGAGAGCTTTTTCACGGATTACCCCGGTGTCAGGATCTTCTGCGTCGATGCTTCTGGGATGCGCGCTTCGTCGAGCACGCGCGGTTGGGGCCCTGCTACTTGATCATGTAGATCGTGGCGAAGAGGCCGATCCAGACGACATCGACGAAGTGCCAGTAGTAGGACACGACGATCGCAGCGGTCGCCTGCTCGTGGGTGAACCTCCGGGCCGCGTAGGTCCGGCCAAGGACCAGCAGGAAGGCGATGAGACCGCCTGTCACGTGCAGGCCGTGGAAACCGGTGGTCAGGTAGAACACCGAGCCGTACGGGTCCGACGAGAGGGACAGGCCCTCGTGCTTGACCAGCTCGGTGTACTCGAACACCTGACCGCCGATGAAGATCGCACCCATCACGAACGTGACGATGAACCACATCCGGAGCTTCTTCACGTCACCGCGCTCGGCGGCGAAGACGCCGAGCTGGCAGGTGAGCGAGGAGAGCACCAGGATCGTGGTGTTCGTCGCCGAGAACGGGAAGTTCAGGGTGTCGGCCTTCTCCTGCCAGAAGTCAGGACCGGTCACCGATCGCAGGGTGAAGTACATCGCGAAGAGGGCCGCGAAGAACATCAGCTCGGAACTCAACCAGATGATGGTTCCGACGCTGGTGAGGTTCGGCCGGTTGACCGACGGGTGCGCGTGCCCGGTTTCTACTGTCGTTGCTGTCGCCACGACCGACATTATGTCGTTCGCTTATCCCGCCCTCACTCCGGGGGGTGCCGTTCGGAGTGTCTTCACCGTTCGTGACCGTTCGTACCGGTGTTGACGTGGTGTTCAAGGGAGTAGCATCCGGCCCAACGGGCCTGTCCTTACGACGCTGACGTCACGGAGGAACAATGCAGCCGACCGCCACGGTGCTGGTCTACAGCGACGACTCCCACACCCGCGAGCAGGTACGGCTCGCCACGGGACGGCGGCCGGCGCCCGACGTGCCCCTGGTGGAGATCGTGGAGTGCGCGACCCCCGCGGCGGTGGTGAAGGAGCTGGACAAGGGCGGGATCGACGTCTGCGTCCTGGACGGCGAGGCCGTGCCCATGGGAGGCATGGGCGTGTGCCGGCAGATCAAGGACGAGATCTTCGACTGCCCGCCGGTGCTGCTGCTGATCGCCCGGCCGCAGGACGCGTGGCTGGCGACGTGGAGCCGCGCGGAGGCGGCGGTGGCGCTGCCGGTGGATCCGGTGGAGTTCGCCTCCGCGCTGGCGTCCCTGCTGCGGGAGAAGGCCGCTCTGCACGCCTAGGGCCTGTCGTTCGGATCATGACGCAGACGCGGGGCCCGGCACGCGCATCTGCCGCGTTGTCGTCACTCGCCGATGCTCCGCATCGACTCCCTCCTCCGCCTTGCAGCTGCACGCACCAGACCCCGCTCACCGGCATTCACAGGTGCTGCCGATGCCCTGCGCCAAGATCCAAACGACAGACCCTAGGGGCCCGGGCGGGCCCGCCGGTCAGACGCTCTGGGGCGTCAGGCGGGCCGTGTCGGCCTGTGCGGGTCCGTCGGACGCCCCGCCGGTCAGGGCGCTGCCGGTGCGCCACTTCGCCCAGTCGAGATTCCAGTCGCCGTAGCCGTTGCCGAACGGGGCCATCGTGTCGCCGCCGGAGTTGACCACCTCGACGATGTCGCCCTCGCGGACGGTCTCGTAGAACCAGGCGGCGTTCTCGGTGCTCATGCCGGTGCAGCCGTGGCTGACGTTGGCGAAGCCCTGGGAGCCGACCGACCAGGGGGCGGCGTGGACGTACTCGCCGCTGTTGGTGACCCGGACCGAGTGGTGCACGATCAGGTCGTAGAAGTCCGAGGCGCCGATGCTGGCGCTGGTCATGCGGACGGTGCCCTCCTTGGCGAGGACGACCTTGACGCCGTTGCGGGTGTCGTAGCCGGGCATGCCCGTGGTGACGGGTATCTCGCGGATGACCTCGTCGTTGCGGTAGACGGTCATCCGGTGGGCCGCGGCGTCCGTGAGGGCCACCAGCTTGTCGCCGGTGGTCAGGGTCAGCGGCTCGGACCTGCCGCCCCATATGCGGTCGCCGACCTTGATGCCCTCCAGGTTGCTGCGGACCTGGACGGTGGCGTTGGCCGGCCAGTACTCCTTGGGGCGGTAGTGGAGCTTCTTGTCGTCCACCCAGTGCCAGGCGCCCTCGGTGGCGGGCGTGGAGGTGACCTTGAGGGCGCGCTCCACGACGGCCCGCTGGGCGGGGTCCTTCACGGGCTGGCTCAGCTCGGCCGTGACGGGCTGGCCGACGCCGTAGGTGCCCTTCTTCGGGCCGAACGCGACGTCCAGGCGCTTCTTGGTGGTGGGCTTGCCGGTGGTGAAGGTGATCACCTTGCGGCCCGGTGCCCCGTCCTCGTTCTCGGTGCTCACCCGGACCGTGTAACCGGCGTCGGCGGCCAGCGGGGAGGTGCTGTGCCAGCGGCGTCCGTCGGCGGCGAGTTCGCCCGCCACGTAGCGCCCTGAGGCGTCGTAGGCCGTCACGTCGGTGATGCGCCCGTCGGAGTCCTCGGCGACCACTTCCAGCGGCTTGTCCGGGTCGGCCTTCCTGTTGCCCTCGGTGGGGGCGTTGAAGGAGATCTGGTCCGCCGCGTCGTAGGGGCGGGCGGAGAGCGGGTCGCCGTCCGAGCCGCAGGCGGTGACGCCCGCACAGAGGGCTATCACCAGCAGCGTGCAGCTGACGACGGGGCGGGAGTTCGCTGTGTGGCTCATGCCCTCACGCTAGGAAGCAGCGTCAACCGCGGCACGCCGAACGACTCGTACGAGTGACACGCATTGCGGTGGACGGCGGACACGGCAGCAGGGGCCCGGACGCTCCTCACGGGAGTGTCCGGGCCCCTGCGGTGCTCGGTGCGTACTGCTTACTGGGTGCGGTTCTCACCGCGGTAGTACTCGAACACCCAGCCCCAGATGGCGACCAGGATGACCGGCAGCGAGAAGTACATCAGCCACCAGCCGATGGCGACCGCCAGGAAGGCGAGGGCGCCACCGATGCCCAGGAAGAGCGGCTGCCAGCTGTGCGGGCTGAAGAACCCGACCTCGCCGGCGTCGTCCGCGACGTCCGCCTCCTTGTTGTCCTGCGCGCCGACGTCCACCCGCTTGGCCGTGAAGCCGAGGTAGAAGCCGATCATGATGCACAGGCCGAACGCCAGGAAGAGGGCCGTGGTGCCGGCGGGCTCCTGCGACCAGAAGCCGTAGACGACCGCCATGATGAGCACGAAGGCGCTCAGCCACATGAACATCTTGCCCTGGATCTTCACTTGCCGGCCTCCTTGCCGCCAGCGAGGGCCTTGTCGCCGTGGCCCACGTTCTCGAGCTGGTCGAGAGCTGCGATCTCCGGGTGGTGCAGGTCGAACGCCGGGGATTCACTGCGGATCCGCGGCATGGTGATGAAGTTGTGCCGCGGCGGCGGGCAGGAGGTGGCCCACTCCAGGGAGCGGCCGTAGCCCCACGGGTCGTCGACGCCGACCGGCTTGCCGTACTTGGCCGTCTTCCACACGTTGTAGAAGAACGGCAGGATCGACATGCCGAGCAGGAACGAGCTGATCGTCGAGATGGTGTTCAGCGCGGTGAAGCCGTCGGCCGCCAGGTAGTCGGCGTACCGGCGCGGCATGCCCTCGGCGCCCAGCCAGTGCTGCACCAGGAACGTGCCGTGGAAGCCGATGAACAGCGTCCAGAAGGTGATCTTGCCCAGGCGCTCGTCCAGCATCTTGCCGGTCCACTTCGGCCACCAGAAGTGGAAGCCGGAGAACATCGCGAACACCACGGTGCCGAAGACGACGTAGTGGAAGTGGGCCACCACGAAGTACGAGTCGGAGACGTGGAAGTCCATCGGCGGCGAGGCCAGGATGACACCGGTCAGACCACCGAAGGTGAAGGTGATCAGGAAGCCGGTCGCCCACAGCATGGGCGTCTCGAAGGACAGCGAGCCCTTCCACATCGTGCCGATCCAGTTGAAGAACTTCACACCGGTCGGGACCGCGATGAGGAACGTCATGAAGGAGAAGAACGGCAGCAGCACACCGCCGGTGACGTACATGTGGTGCGCCCACACCGTCACGGACAGACCCGCGATCGCGATGGTCGCGCCGATCAGACCCGTGTAACCGAACATCGGCTTGCGGGAGAAGACCGGGATGACCTCACTGATGATGCCGAAGAACGGCAGCGCGATGATGTACACCTCTGGATGCCCGAAGAACCAGAACAGGTGCTGCCACAGCAACGCGCCGCCGTTGGCGGAGTCGAAGATGTGGGCGCCGAACTTGCGGTCCGCCTCCAGCGCGAACAGGGCCGCGGCCAGGACCGGGAAGGCGAGCAGGACCAGCACACCGGTCAGCAGCACGTTCCAGGTGAAGATCGGCATGCGGAACATCGTCATGCCGGGTGCGCGCATGCAGATGATCGTGGTGATGAAGTTGACCGAGCCGAGGATGGTGCCGAAGCCGGAGAAGGCCAGGCCCATGATCCACATGTCGGCACCGATGCCCGGCGAGCGGACCGCGTCCGACAGCGGGCTGTAGGCGAACCAGCCGAAGTCGGCCGCACCCTGCGGGGTGAGGAAACCGCCCACCGCGATGAGCGAGCCGAACAGGTACAGCCAGTAGGCGAACATGTTCAGCCGCGGGAACGCCACGTCCGGCGCGCCGATCTGCAGCGGCATGATCCAGTTCGCGAAGCCCGCGAACAGCGGCGTCGCGAACATCAGCAGCATGATCGTGCCGTGCATCGTGAACGCCTGGTTGAACTGCTCGTTCGACATGATCTGCAGACCAGGCCGGGCGAGCTCGGCGCGCATGAACAGCGCCATCACGCCACCGATGACGAAGAACACGAAGGACGTCGCCAGGTACAGCGTGCCGATCGTCTTGTGATCCGTCGTCGTCAGCCACTTGACCACGACACTGCCGCGGTTCTGGCGCCGGACCGGCTGCTCGTCCTCGTAGTGGGACCCAGCAGCCGCGGCACCCTTGGGGTCATTCAGGATGCTCACAGTACGTTCGACTCCCGGTTCTTCTCGTGGCCCGCCTGCTCGATGCCGGACGGGACGTAACCGGTCTGCCCCTTCTTCACGAGGTCCTTGAGGTGCTGCTCGTAGCGCTCGGGGGAGACGACCTTCACGTTGAACAGCATGCGCGAGTGGTCGACGCCGCAGAGCTCGGCGCACTTGCCCAGGAAGGTGCCCTCCTTGTTGGGGGTCACCTCGAAGGCGTTGGTGTGGCCCGGGATGACGTCCTGCTTCATCAGGAAGGGCACCACCCAGAAGGAGTGGATGACGTCACGGGACGTCAGGATGAAGCGGACCCTCTTGCCCTCGGGGAGCCAGAGCGTCGGACCCGGGTTGTTCGTCTGCGGGTTCCGGGTGCCCGGGGTGCCGCAGTCGTAGGTGCCGCCGGCGTTCGCCGGGAATTCCTTCTTGAACCGGTCCGGGATCGCGTCCAGGTCCTTGGAGGTCTTCGCGTCACCGGACGTGCCGGCGACGGGCTCGATGTAGTTGAAGCACCAGCTCCACTGGAAGCCGACCACGTTGACCGTGACGTCGGGCTTCTTCTTGAGGCTGAGCAGCTCGGACTCGTCGCGGGCGGTGAAGTAGAACAGCACCGAGACGATGATGAGCGGGACCACGGTGTACAGCGCCTCGATGGGCATGTTGTACCGGGTCTGCGGAGGTACCTCGACCTTGGTGCGGCTGCGCCGGTGGAAGAAAGCACTCCACAGGATCAGACCCCACACCAGCACGCCGACGGCGAGCGCAGCCGCCCAGGACCCCTGCCACAGGGAGAGGATCCGCGGAGCCTCTTCCGTGGTCGGGGTGGGCATACCAAGGCGGGGGAAGTCTTCCCAGTTGTACGAGCAACCGGTGGCTGTCGCCAAGACCAGGCCCGCGGTCAGTGCCTGCAGCAGCTTCCGCCGCATCGGGCGCCGCGGCGAGCGGTCGGAGCCGTTGGGACTCACGTAGCGCCTTCCCGAGAGTCTCGCCCGCGCGGATCGGCTGCGGCCTGGCCTTCTCGCTGGTCGGTCGCCGCCCTGCGTCGGGCAGGGGTTTGGATGTTTATGCGGACCAAACCCTAGCCGACGCCCTCCGGGGGTTCTCGGGGAGGGGTGCCTACTCACTCGGGTGGTTCGCTGATTTGGCGGCTGCGGGTGGATTGTGGCTTTTCGCGCGGTTCCCCGCGCCCCCGGGGTTCGTTCCGCTTCCGGGCGTTCTAGCGTTGCGGTGTGGGTTACTTCGATGCCGCCTCCGCCGCTCCGCTCCATCCCGTCGCCCGGCAGGCCCTGCTGGCCTCCCTCGACGAGGGGTGGGCGGATCCCGCGCGGTTGTACAGGGAAGGGCGGCGGGCGCGGCTATTGCTCGACGCGGCACGGGAGGCCGCCGCCGAGGCGGTGGGGTGCCGTCCCGACGAGCTGGTGTTCACCTCCTCCGGGACCCGTGCCGTGCACACCGGGATCGCGGGCGCGCTGGCCGGCCGGCGGCGGGCCGGACGCCACCTGATCGTGTCAGCGGTCGAACACTCCTCGGTACTCCATTCGGCCGAGCTGCACGAGGCGGAGGGCGGTTCGGTCGGTCAGGTGACGGTGGACCGGCACGGGGCGGTGGATCCCGCGGCCTACGCCGAAGCCCTGCGCCCCGGGACGGCCCTGGCGTGTCTTCAGTCGGCCAACCACGAGGTGGGCACCGAGCAGCCGGTCGAGGAGGTGGCCCGCCTGTGCCGGGAGGCCGGGGTGCCGTTGCTGGTGGACGCGGCGCAGTCGCTCGCCTGGGGCCCGGTCGACGGGGACTGGTCGCTGCTGACGGGCAGTGCGCACAAGTGGGGCGGACCGTCCGGGGTCGGGCTGCTCGTGGTCCGCAAGGGGGTGCGCTTCGCGGCGCAAGGGCCCGCGGACGAGCGGGAGTCGGGGCGGGCGCCCGGTTTCGAGAACATCCCGGCCGTCGTGGCGGCGGCCGCGTCGCTGCGCGCCGTGCGGGCCGAGGCCGCCAAAGAGGCGCGGCGGCTGCGGGAGCTGACGGACCGGATCCGGACCCGGGTGCCGCGGCTGGTTCCCGACGTCGAGGTGGTCGGCGACCCGGTGCGCCGCCTGCCCGGGGTCGTCACCTTCTCCTGCCTCTACGTGGACGGCGAGGCCCTGCTGCACGAGCTGGACCGAGCCGATTTCTCCGTTTCGTCCGGATCGTCCTGCACGAGCAGCACCCTGACCCCCAGCCACGTCCTGCGGGCCATGGGCGTGCTGAGTGAGGGGAACGTGCGGGTTTCGCTGCCGATGGGGGCGGCCGAGGAGGATGTGGAGAGGTTCCTGGAGGTGCTGCCCCGGGCCGTGGCGGCGGTGCGGGAGAAGCTGGGGGCGCCGGTCTCGGAGACGGTGGTGCGGGAGGACGTGCTGGTCGTGGACTCCCTGGGCAAGAGGTGCCCGATCCCGGTCATCGAACTCGCCCGGGTCATCGGTGACGTACCCGTGGGGGGCCTGGTCCGGGTCCTGTCGGACGACGAGGCGGCCCGCCTGGACATCCCGGCGTGGTGCGCGATGAGGAACCAGGAGTACGTGGGCGAGGAACCGGCGGACCGGGGAACGGCGTACCTGGTCCGCCGGGCGAGCTGAGCCGCCCGGGGGCGCGGGGCCGCGTCCGCGCCGCCGGCCCGCCGCGGGTGCGCGACCGATCCTCGCGCACCCGCGGCCGCGGCGGTCAGGCCAGGTGCCCGCGGACCTCTTCCGCGGCCTCGTCCCCGTAGGCCTTGGTGAACCGCTCCATGAAGTGGCCGCGCCGCAGCTGGTACTCCTGCGTGCCGACCGTCTCGATGACGAGGGTCGCCAGCATGCACCCGACCTGCGCGGCCCGCTCCAGGGAGACGCCCCAGGCCAGGCCGGAGAGGAACCCGGCGCGGAAGGCGTCGCCGACGCCCGTCGGGTCGGCCTTGCGCTCCTCGTCCGGCGTGCCGACCTCGATGGGGTCCTCGCCGGCCCGCTCGATGCGCACGCCCCGCGCGCCGAGGGTGGTCACCCGGTGGCCGACCCGGGACAGGATCTCGGCGTCCGTCCAGCCGGTCTTGGTCTCGATGAGGCCCTTCTCGTACTCGTTGGAGAAGAGGTAGGTCGCCCCGTCCAGCAGGATGCGGATCTCCTCGCCGTCCATGCGGGCGATCTGCTGGGAGAAGTCCGCGGCGAACGGGATGGCCCGCGTGCGGCACTCCTCGGTGTGGCGGAGCATCGCCTCCGGGTCGTCGGCGCCGATGGAGACCAGGTCCAGACCGCCGACCCGGTCCGCGACCGTCTTGAGCTCGATGAGGCGGGCCTCGCTCATGGCGCCGGTGTAGAAGGAGCCGATCTGGTTGTGGTCGGCGTCGGTGGTGCACACGAAGCGGGCGGTGTGCAGCGTGTCGGAGATGCGGACGGAGTCGGTGTCGACGCCGTGCCGCTCCAGCCAGGCGCGGTACTCGTCGAAGTCCGCGCCCGCGGCGCCGACCAGGACCGGCCGGGTGCCGAGCTGTCCCATGCCGAAGGCGATGTTCGCGGCGACGCCGCCGCGGCGGACGTCCAGCTTGTCGACCAGGAACGACAGCGAGACCGTGTGCAGCTGGTCCGCTACGAGCTGGTCGGCGAAGCGGCCGGGGAAGGTCATGAGGTGGTCGGTGGCGATGGAGCCGGTGACTGCGATGCGCACGGCGTGGATTCTCCTGAGGGAGGCGGACCTTGACGTCTCACGCTATCGGGTGGGCGTGGCCGCTCTGAAGGCAACGAAACTACCCGATAGTAGATCTTTCTCCGTGCACCGGGCCGTGCATACGGTGCCGTCATGACGAACCTCGACTTCCAGACCACCGTTCCGGTCGACATCGAAGGCGATCTGGCGTCGCTGCCGGGTGAGGGAGCGCGGATGGCTCCGCACTGGGCGGCTCCCGAGCGGGTCGCCTCCCGTCCGGTCTCCCCGGCCCGGATCCACGGCGTGCGGGTGCCCGTCGCGTCGGCGCGGCTGCTCGACGCGATGTCGGACTACGGCGACTGAACGGCGCACGCACGGGAACCGCGAGCTCCCCCGCTGCGTCCCATCGCTGTCCCCCGTAAAGGGGAGACGGGATACGACCCACCAGCGGCCCTGATCCGGCCGGGCAGGGTCCCCTGGGACAGCTGTGCAGCCGAAGGAGCGATGCGGTGAACACCGAGCGACCCGAGAACGACGACGCCGCGAGGGAACCGGGCGCCACCGCCGACGACGCGGCAAAGCCCGGCAAGCCGACCCCTTCGAGCACGACCGGTGCGTCGGAGGGTGCCGGGGCTTCGGAAGGCCCGGGGACTTCGGAGGGTGCCGGGACTCGGGATGAGGCCGGTACTTCGGAGGGTGGCACGGCTTCGGAGGGTGCCGAAGCCTCCGAGGCTGCCGGGGTCTCGGACGGGGCCGTCCGGTCGGAGCGGGCCTCCGGGCCCGGTGGAGCGGCGGAGGGCCGGGCGGCCGGAGTGAAGGAGCAGGACGCCGAGGGGACCCCTGCGGTCACCGTCACGGGCGCAACCGGGCCGAGCGCGGAGCCGGCCGGAGACGGCGGAGCGAGCGCACAGGCCGCGGGCGACGCCGCAGCGAACCAGGAGTCTGCGGACGGTGCCGAAGCGGGCGGGGAGCGCGCGGACGAAACTGGCGCGGACGCCGGGCGCGCCGGCGACGGCGGGGCGAGCGCGGCGCCCACGGGCGACGGCGAGCAGGGCGCGGCGCGCCTCGGCGCAGCCGGAGTGGACGCCGAGCGTGCCGGCGACGGCGGGGCCGGGCGAGCGTCCTCCGGGGCGGCCCCCGCCAGGTCCGGCCCTGGCTCCGGCGGGACCGGCCCTGGCTCCGGCGGGTCCGGTTCCGGTGATGCCGAGGGGCAGGATCTTGCCCTTCTGCGGGGGCACGGGGACGGGGACCGGGGACCGCACGGCGGCAGCTGGCCCCGTACGCCCGTGCTCATCGCCTCCGTCGCCGCGGCCGTCCTGCTGATCGGCGGGGGCGGGGCCTGGCTCGCCGCGAACACCTCGGGCGGCACGGACGGCAAGGCCGCCCCGAGTGCGCCCGGCGGGGACGGCACTCCCCCGCCGCTCGCCCTCGACGGGTACTCGGAGGCAGCGCCGGGCGACGGCAACGGCATCGCGCCGGGCGAGCCCAACCCCTACGGCGCCACCTACCGCGTCGACGGCACGCTGCCCGAGGGCCCCCGCGAAGCACCGGTGTACCGGGCCCGCGGCGAGGTCTCGAAGGAGGACGTGGCCCGGCTGGCGAAGGCGCTCGGGGTCGAGGGCACGCCGGTCGCACAGGGCGAGGCGTGGAAGGTCGGGGGCCAGGACGGTTCCGGACCGGCGCTGCAGGTGAACCGGCAGGCGCCCGGTGCCTGGACGTTCAGCCGGTACACGCCCGGCACCGACAACTGCAAGGGAGTGGACACCTGCAAGAGCCCGCAGGCGGCCGGTGACGAGCCGGTCGGCGAGGCGGAGGCGGAGCGGGCCGCCGCGCCCGTGCTGAAGGCGGTGGGCCAGGACGGCGCGACGCTCGACGCGAGCCAGGTCATGGGCGCCCAGCGGGTGGTGAACGCCGAGCCCCGGGTCGGCGGCCTGCCCACGCACGGCTGGACGACCGGGATCACGGTCGGCGCGGACGGCGAGGTCGTCGGCGGCAGCGGCCGGCTGCGGACGCCGGTGCAGGGGGACACGTACCCCGTGGTCGGCGCCGAGCGGGCGCTGGAGCTGATGCAGGGGCAGCCGAGGGGCGACCAGCGGACGGGCATCGGCGGCTGCGCCGGCCCCGTTCCGCTGGAGGACGGCACGGAGGAGCCCTGCCCCACACCGTCGGACGGCGGGCCGGCGAAGGACACGGTGATGGTCGAGGGCGCCGTGTTCGGGCTGGCCGCGCACCACGTGGACGGGCGTCAGGCGCTGGTGCCGTCCTGGCTGTTCGAGGTGCGGGCGCCGGGTGCGCGGGACCCGTTCACGGTGACGTACCCGGCGGTGGAGCCGAAGTACCTGGCCTCCCCCGCGCCGGCCGAGCCGGAGGAGCCGCCGTCCTCGGCGCCCGGGCCGCGCGAGGTGAAGGTGGACGGCTACCGGGCCGAGGGCGCGGAGCTGACGGTGAGCTTCACGGGCGGCGTGTGCGCCGACTACGACGTGAAGGCGGTGGAGAAGGGCGACGAGGTGACGGTCACGGTGACCTCCACCCCGTGGCAGGGCAAGGTCTGCATCATGATCGCCAAGCAGTTCCAGAAGACCGTGCAGCTTCAGGAGCCGCTGGGTGCCCGCGCGGTCGTGGACGCGGACGGCAAGGCGGTGCCGCTGGCCAAGGAGGGCGCGCGGCTGCCCGCCCCGCCCACGCGCTAGCCGGAGAACCGCGAAGGCGGCGGCCCCTCGCAGGGGCCGCCGCCTTCGTCGCGTCCGCGTGCCGCCGGGGCGGCCGGCCGGCTCAGCTGAAGGAGTCGCCGCAGGCGCAGGAACCCGTCGCGTTCGGGTTGTCGATCGTGAAGCCCTGCTTCTCGATGGTGTCCACGAAGTCGATCGTGGCACCACCCAGGTACGGGGCGCTCATGCGGTCGGTGACGACCTTCACACCGCCGAAGTCCTTCTCCACGTCGCCGTCGAGGGAGCGCTCGTCGAAGAAGAGCTGGTAGCGCAGGCCGGAGCAGCCGCCGGGCTGGACGGCGACGCGCAGCGCGAGGTCGTCGCGGCCTTCCTGGTCGAGCAGCGCCTTGACCTTGGACGCGGCGGCGTCGGTCAGGATGATGCCGTCGGTGACGGTGCTGGTCTCGTCCGATACGGACATCTACATCTCTCCCGGGTTGTACGGAGACTGCTTGCCGACGGTTGCAACCGGCGGGGCCTCGGATTCATTCCGGGGCCGGGCGCTCGATCTCGGCTCCTTGCCATGCTCGCACACCCGCCCGGGAGCGGAAAATGGCTCTTTCCGGGCTCTCCCGGGAATGAACGGCGGCCCGCCGGGATTCACGTCACACCGACGCTATGGCCATCGTCAAAGTGACGTGAAGCGGTTATGATAGATAGCGTCAAATCGACGAAAAGTCGCAGAAACAGAAAGGGTGCGTGTCGTGACCACCGCCCAGACCCAGGACCTCGACGTACAGCCGACGCCCCTCGCCCTGCTGCTCCTCGGCCGTGAGGCCGACCCGCGGAGCGAGCGCGGCGTGGAGTGTCCCGGTGACCTGCCCTCGCCGTCCGACCCGGACCTGGTGGAGCGCGCCCGCAAGGCGAAGGAGAAGCTCGGGGACAAGGTCTTCGTGCTCGGCCACCACTACCAGCGCGACGAGGTCATCCAGTTCGCCGACGTGACGGGTGACTCCTTCAAGCTGGCCCGGGACGCGGCGGCGCGTCCGGAGGCCGAGTACATCGTCTTCTGCGGTGTGCACTTCATGGCGGAGTCCGCGGACATCCTCACCTCCGACGACCAGAAGGTCGTGCTGCCCGACCTCGCCGCCGGCTGCTCGATGGCCGACATGGCGACGGCCGAGCAGGTCGCCGAGTGCTGGGACGTGCTGACCGAGGCCGGTGTCGCCGAGCAGGTCGTGCCCGTCTCGTACATGAACTCCTCGGCCGACATCAAGGCGTTCACCGGCAAGCACGGCGGCACGATCTGCACCTCGTCCAACGCCAAGCGGGCCCTGGACTGGGCGTTCGAGCAGGGCGAGAAGGTGCTCTTCCTGCCGGACCAGCACCTCGGCCGCAACACCGCGGTCCGCGACATGGGCATGTCCCTGGAGGACTGCGTCGTCTACAACCCGCACAAGCCGAACGGCGGTCTGACCGCCGAGGAGCTGCGCGGCGCGAAGATGATCCTGTGGCGCGGCCACTGCTCGGTGCACGGCCGCTTCAGCCTGGACTCGGTGAACGACGTGCGCGCGCGCATCCCGGGCGTGAACGTCCTGGTGCACCCCGAGTGCAGGCACGAGGTCGTGGCCGCGGCGGACTACGTCGGTTCGACCGAGTACATCATCAAGGCCCTGGAGGCGGCGCCGGCCGGGTCCAAGTGGGCCATCGGCACGGAGCTGAACCTGGTCCGCCGCCTGGCGAACCGTTTCGCTCCGGAGGGCAAGGAGATCGTCTTCCTCGACAAGACGGTCTGCTTCTGCTCGACCATGAACCGCATCGACCTCCCCCACCTGGTCTGGGCCCTGGAGTCGCTGGCCGAGGGCAACCTCGTCAACCGCATCGAGGTGGACAAGGAGACCGAGGCGTTCGCGAAGCTGGCCCTGGAGCGGATGCTGGCGCTGCCGTAGCCGCCGTCCGGCCCCGCCCTCACCCCGAGCGGGTCTGCGCACGGGGTGGGCGGGGCCGGGTCCGTCAACCGGACTGCGGCGTCCGCCCGGGGCGGGCGGGGTCGAGGCTGAACACGGTCCCGTCGGGCGTGGCGGCGACCAGGGCGCCGTCCAGGGTCCGCACCTCGGTCGCGCCCCAGTCGCTGTCGTCGCGCGCGGCCCTCGGCGGCGTCTCCCAGAGCAGGGTGCCCTTCTTCGCGTCGAGCGCCCCGACCCGGCCGGTCGCGCTGGCCAGGTAGACCGCCCGGGTCCGCGGGTCGTACGTCGCCTCGCTCGGCCGCTCCAGGCTGGTCGAGGTCTGCCACAGCGGCCTGCCCGTCCGGGCGGAGACCGCGGTGACCCGGCCGTTCGACGTGGCGAACCACAGGGTGCCGCCCGTCAGCGACACCTGCCCCTCGTACTCCTCGGCCAGCTCGGTGGTGCGCTGGGCGCCGGTGCGGGGGTCCACCGTCCGGATCGCCGCGTAGGGGGCGTCCTGGCCCAGGAGCAGGTTGCCGTCCTCGTCCTGGGTGAGGTCCAGGAAGAGGAGCCGGCCGTCGTAGGCGCCGACGAGCCCGGCCTTCGCCGGCACGGACAGCCGCCGGCCGGGGCCCTTGTCCCGGCCGGCTTCGACGATCAGGGTGGGGCCGTCCTCCTCGGGGCTGCACTCCAGGTACAGCTGCCCGCCGGGTTCCGCGGCGCCGCAGAAGTGCCGCGCGGGCAGCCGCTGCGCCCACTGCTCCTCACCGCCGCGGGGCGAGCGGGCGGTCACGGAGGTACCGTCGCCCTCGGGCAGCACGACGAGGCCGCCGGACAGCATCGGATCGATCCACTCGGCGTTCACGGCCCGCTGCCACAGCAGGTCACCGGTACCGGCGTCGTAGGCGAAGACCCGATTCGGCCCCTCGCCCTGCGGTTCCCGCTGCACCACCACCGCGCCGTCGCGGACGCCGAGGATCTTGAACCTGGAGAAGTCGTCCCCCGCGACGGACGCCGCCGAGCCGGCCCGCCAGACCGTCTCGCCCGTCCTCCCGTCCAGCCGGACGGGCAGGACGCCGTCGCCCGCGCAGAAGACGGCGCGCTCGTGGACGTGGCACTGCGGCCCGCCGCGCGTTCCGCCCGCCTGCCGCGCGGGCACCGTGCGCACGCCGTGCCCGGCCCTCTCGTACACCGTCGTCTGCCAGGGCCGCCACCCGGGCGGCGGCGCGGCCCAGCGGGACTGCGCCGACGGGGCCTCACCGGACCGGTCGCCGCCGAACGCCCAGCCGGGCCCCAGGGTCAGATAGGCCGTCAGACCGAGGACGACGGCGCCCACCACGCCCGTGGCGACCGGCAGCGGCCGGGCCCACCGGCGGAGGCGCCTGCTTCCCTGCGGGGCGCCTCCACCCGGGGGCAGGGCGCCCTGCGGGGAGTCGGCGACGGTCACCGGACGGGTGGCCTGCGCGGTGTCGGCCGCGGGGTCGGCCGCGGCCGTCAGGCCGGTGTCGGCGGTGGCCCGCCGGCCCGGCCGGAGGATCACGGTCGCCGCGGCTGCGTCCGCGGCGCCGGACGCGAGGGCCTCGAACCCGGCTGCCAGTTCGCCCAGTCCGGGCCGGTCCGCGGCGTCCTTGGCCAGGCAGCGCTCCAGCAGCGCGCGCAGCGCCGGTTCCACCCCGTCGAGCACGGGAGCGTCGTGGACCACCCGGTACGCCGTCAGATACGGGCTGTCCGCGTCGAAGGGGCCGCGTCCGGTGACGGCGTACACCAGCAGGGACCCGAGGGAGAAGACGTCCGAGGCGGGGCCGACCGCGCGGGCGTCGACGAGCTGCTCC
Source organism: Streptomyces sp. NPDC003456 (assembly GCF_042878735.1). Lineage (NCBI taxonomy): Bacteria > Bacillati > Actinomycetota > Actinomycetes > Kitasatosporales > Streptomycetaceae > Streptomyces > Streptomyces sp. NPDC003456. The sequence goes on along the minus strand of NZ_JBIAOK010000003.1, from coordinate 908,435 downwards.
GGGGACATGAAGGGCGGTGTGCCGATCATCTGGCCGGTCTCGGTGAGCGTCTGGTGGTTCTCCGCCGCGCGGGAGATGCCGAAGTCGATCACGCGCGGGCCGTCCTCGGCCAGCAGCACGTTGGCGGGCTTCAGGTCCCGGTGCACCACACCGGCCCGGTGGATGTCGCGCAACGCCTCCACCAGCCCCAGGGCCAGGCCGCGCAGTTCGGCGTCCGCGAGGGCGCCCCGCTCGCGGATGCGCCGCGCCAGCGAGGGCCCGGGGACGTACTGGGTCGCCATCCAGGGCCGGACCGCGTCCGGGTCGGCGTCCAGGACCGGGGCGGTGAAGGCGCCGCTGACCTTGCGGACGGCCGCGATCTCCTGCCGGAAGCGGGTGCGGAACACCCCGTCCGCGGCGTAGTGGGCGTGCACCACCTTCAGCGCCACCTCGCGGCCCGACCGCGCCCTGGCCCGGTAGACGACCCCCATGCCCCCGGCCCCGAGCCGGTCGAGCAGCGTGTGGCCGCCGACCGACTCCGGGTCGTCCCTGTGCAGCGGCACGCCCCGATCCCCTTCCCCCGTCGTGCGGTCCGAGGCCACAGGATACGGAAGGCCGCACGGCGGTGGCCGGGCACCGGACCTGAAGGGTCGGGTGCCCGGCCACCGCGGGAGCGGACCGTCAGGCGTTGGCGGGCTCGGGCTCCTCGGCGCTCCGGGTTCCGGAGTCCGCGTGGCCCTTCTTCGCCGCGCGCTTCTTCGCCCGGCGTTCCTTGCGGAGCTCGACCATCGCGTACAGCGTCGGGACGAGCAGCAGGGTGAGCAGCGTCGACGTCACCAGGCCGCCGATCACGACCACGGCCAGCGGCTGGGCGATGAAACCGCCCTCGCCGGTGATGCCGAGCGCCATGGGCAGCAGGGCGAAGATCGTCGCCAGGGCCGTCATGAGGATCGGGCGCAGCCGGTGCCGGCCGCCCTCGATCACGGCCTCGACGACACCGTGCCCCTGCTTGCGGTACTGGTTGATCAGGTCGATCAGCACGATCGCGTTGGTGACCACGATGCCGATCAGCATCAGCATGCCGATCATCGCCGGGACGCCCATCGGGGTGCCGGTGGCGACCAGCAGGCCGATCGCGCCGGTGGCCGCGAACGGGATGGAGACCAGCAGGATCAGCGGCTGGATCAGCGACCGGAAGGTGCCGACCAGCAGCATGAAGACGATCGCGATGGCCGCGAGCATCGCCAGGCCCAGGTTGGCGAACGCCTCGTCCTGGTCCTCGGAGACACCGCCGATGGAGGCGGTGGCGCCGTCGGGGAGCTTGAGCCCGTCGATCTCGGACTGGAGCTCGGCGCTGACCGCGCCGGTGTTGTCGCCGGTGGGCTTGGCGGTGATGGTGGCGGCGCGCTGGCCGTCGATGCGGGTCATGGAGACCGGCCCGTCGACCACCTTCACCGTCGCGACGTCACCGAGCTTCACCGAGGCGCCCAGCCGCAGGTCCTTCAGCTGCTGCAGGGTCCGCGCGGGCTCGGCCGAGCGGATGACGACGTCGCGCTCGGTGTCGTCCAGGACGGCCTTGGCGGCCGGGGTGCCGCGCACGGCCTGGGCGACGACGGCCCCGAGGCTCTGGTCGTCGAAGCCGGCCGCGGCCGCCTTGCCGTTGGCCTTCACGGAGATGCGCGGGACGCTCTGCGACAGGTCGCTGGTGACGTCCCTGACGTCGTCGAGCGAGGCGACCGCCTTGCGGACCTCCTCGGACGCCGTGCGCAGGACACCGGCGTCGGCGGCCTTGACGACCACGCTGAGGTCCTGGGCGCCGAAGCCGTCACCGGCGGAGACGGTGGTGGTGCCGATGCCCTTCAGCCCGGCCAGGCCCTTCTCGATGTCGTCCTGGACGTCCTCGGCGGACGCGGAGCCCTCCAGGCTCACCTGGTAGGACGCCTGGTTGCTGTCGGTGCCGCCGCCGAAGGCGGCCATGAAGCCGGACGAGCCGATGGTGACCTGGTAGTCCTTCACGCCGTCGGTGTCCGCGAGCAGCCGCTCGACCTTCCTGGCCTGGGCGTCGGTGGCGGCCAAGCTGGCGCCGGGCTTCAGCTCCTGCTTGACGGTGAGGACCTCGACCTCGCCCTGGTCGAAGAAGTTGGTCTTCAGCAGCGGCGCCATGCCGAAGGTGCCGACCAGGACCACGATCGCGATGGCCACGCTGGTGAGGCGGCGGCGGGTGGCGAAGCGCAGGACCGGCACGTAGAGGCGCTGCAGACGGCTCCTGGCCTCCTTCTCCTCGGCGAGCCGGCGGGCCTCGGCCGCGTCCTCGGGCGTGCCCTTGGGCGGGCGCAGGAACCAGTACGACAGGACCGGCACGACCGTCAGCGAGACGAGCAGGGAGGCCAGCAGGGCGGCCGTCACGGTGAGGCTGAACGAGCCGAACAGTTCGCCCACCATGCCGCCGACCAGGCCGATCGGCAGGAACACCGCGACCGTGGTGAGCGTCGAGGACGTCACCGCGCCCGCGACCTCGCGGACGGCGTTGAGGATGGCCGAATGACGCTCCTCGCCGTAGCCGAGGTGCCGCTTGATGTTCTCCAGGACCACGATCGAGTCGTCGACGACGCGGCCGATGGCGATGGTCAGGGCGCCCAGGGTCAGGACGTTGAGCGACAGGTCGCGCGTCCACAGCACGATCAGCGCCAGGACCACGGACAGCGGGATGGACACCGCGGTGACCAGGGTGGAGCGGACCGAGGCGAGGAAGACGAGGATCACCAGGACGGCGAAGAGCAGGCCGAGCGCGCCCTCGGTGGTCAGGCCCTCGATGGACTTGGACACGGCCGGGCCCTGGTCGCTGACGACCGTCAGGGTCGCGCCGGAGCCGAGGTCCTCGCGCAGGCCGGGCAGCTTGTCCTGGACGGCCTCGGAGATGGCGACCGCGCTGCCGTCGCGGTCCATGGTCACGGCGACGGCGAGGCTGGGCTTGCCGTCGGTGCGCGTGAGGGAGTCGGCCGGGGCCTCCTGCTGCTTCACCGCGGCCACGTCGCCCAGGCGCACCGGCTTGCCCTTGCCGGGTTCGCCCTTGACCATCAGGTCGCTGATCTGCCCGACGGAGGTGAAGCCGCCGCCGACCTGGACGGTGCGGTTGGCGCCGTCCTCGTCGAAGGAGCCGGCCGGGACGGTCGCGCCGCCCGCCCTCAGCGCCTCGCCGAGCGACGGGACGGTCAGACCGGCCTTCGCCAGCTTCGCGTCGTCGGGTGTGACGGTGACCTGGAGGTCCCGCACGCCGTCGACGGTGACCTGGCCGACGCCGTCGATGCCCTTCAGGGCCGGCACGACCGTCCGGTCGAGCTGGTCGGCCAGGGCCTGCTGGTCGCGGTCGGAGGTGACGGCCAGGACGACGGTCGGGATGTCGTCCGTGGAGCCGGCGACGACCTGCGGGTCGACGTCGTCCGGGAGCTGCACGCGGGCCCGGTTGACGGCCTGCTGGACGTCGGCGACGAGCTGCTCGGTGTCGTTGCCGTAGTCGAAGGACGCCATGATGACGGCGTTGCCCTCGCTGGCGGTGGAGGTGACGCCGCTGATGCCGTCGACGGCTTCGAGGTTGTCCTCGATGGGTTCGACGACCTGCTTCTCGACCACGTCCGGGGACGCGCCCTGATAGGGCGCCAGCACGGACACCACGGGCAGTTCGATGGTGGGCAGCAGCTGCTGCTTGAGCTGGGGTATCGCGATCGCCCCGAAGACGAGCGCGATGATCGACATCAGCCCGATCAAGGCCCGTTGCGCGAGGCTGAACCTGGACAGCCAGGACATGGGTGAGGATCTCTCTTCTGTTAACGGCAGAAGCGGCAGCGGGCGCGCAGACGAGCGCCCGTCCCTACACCCTGAGCCATCGGACACCGCCGTCCTGTAGCCCCCAGGTCCATTTCCTTATGCGGCGCCTACTCCGGCCGCAGTACGTCCGGGGGCGCTCAGTCCACCCTCGGGCGGACCAGACCGGACTCGTAGGCGATGACCACGAGCTGGGCGCGGTCGCGGGCGCCGAGCTTGGCCATGGCCCGGTTGACGTGGGTCTTCACGGTGAGCGGGCTCACCTCCAGCCGCTCGGCGATCTCGTCGTTGGAGTGGCCGCCGGCCACCTGCACCAGCACCTCGCGCTCGCGGACGGTGAGGGAGTCCAGGCGTTCGCCGCGGGCGGGGTCGCGGTCGCCGTCGGCCGGGCCCTCCTGGGCGAGGAAGCGGGAGATCAGGCCGGTGGTGGCCGCCGGGGAGAGCAGGGCCTGGCCGCCGGCGGCGATCCGGATGGCGTTGAGCAGCTCCTCGGGCTCGGAGCCCTTGCCGAGGAAGCCGGAGGCCCCGGCGCGCAGCGACTGCACGACGTAGTCGTCGACCTCGAACGTCGTCAGGATGACCACCCGGACACCGGCCAGCTCGGGGTCGGCGCTGATCAGGCGCGTCGCGGCGAGACCGTCGGTACCGGGCATCCGGATGTCCATGAGCACGACGTCCGGGCGGTGCTCCTCGGTCAGCCGCACCGCCTCCGCGCCGTCGGAGGCCTCTGCGACGACCTCCATGTCGGGCTCGGAGTCGACGAGCACGCGGAAGGCGCTGCGCAGCAGTGCCTGGTCGTCGGCGAGCAGGACGCGGACGGTCATGCGGGGCCCTCCCCGTCGGACGTGCGGTTCTTGACGGGCAGGATCGCATGGACGCGGAAACCGCCGCCGTAGCGGGGACCGGTGGTGAGGGTGCCGCGCAGGGCGGTGACGCGCTCGCGCATGCCGAGCAGCCCGTGGCCGCCGCCGCTGCCGGGGGTCTCGTTGTCGCCGGGGCCGTCGTCGAGGACGGTGATCTCGATGTTCGGCCCGACGCGGACCACGCTGACCTCGGCCTTGGCCCGTGTTCCGGCGTGCTTCTGCACGTTGGTCAGGGCCTCCTGGATGATCCGGTAGGCGGCGAGGTCGACGGCCGCGGGCAGGGCGGTGCCCTGGTCGGCGCGGGCGACCTCGACGTGCAGGCCCGCGTTGCGGAAGGTGCCGGCGAGCTCGTCGAGGCGGTCCAGGCCCGGGGCGGGCTCGGTGGGGGCCTCCGGATCCCCGGACTGGCGGAGCAGGCCGACGGTGGCGCGCAGCTCGTTGAGCGCGGAGCGGCTGGCCTCCCGGACGTGGGAGAGGGCCTCCTTGGCCTGGTCGGGGCGCTTGTCCATGACGTGGGCGGCGACCCCGGCCTGCACGTTGACCAGGGCGATGTGGTGGGCGACGACGTCGTGCAGGTCGCGGGCGATGCGCAGGCGTTCCTCGGCGACCCGGCGGCGGGCCTCCTCCTCCCGGGTGCGCTCGGCGCGTTCGGCGCGCTCCCGGATGGCCTGGACGAAGGCGCGGCGGCTGCGGACGGCGTCGCCGGCGGTCGCGCCGATGCCGGTCCAGGCGAAGATCGCGAAGTTCTCCTGGGCGTACCAGGGCAGGCTGCCGGCCGCCATGGCGGTGCCGGTCAGGACGGTCATGGTGAGCAGGCCGACCCGCCAGGTGGTGGGCCGGTCGGTGGTGGAGGCGACGGTGTACAGGGCGATGACGGCGGACATCGCGACGGGCGCGCGGGGGTCGGCCGTGACGGACTCGACGACGGAGGCAGCGCCGGTGACGGCGAGGACCCGCATCGGGGCGCGGCGGCGGAAGACCAGGGCGGCGGCGGCCAGGGTCATCAGCACCAGGCTGAGGGTGTCCGGGGTGCGCAGGACGCCCCAGCTGACGTCGTCGCGGTGCCGGGGCTCCACGAAGGACCCGGCGACCATGCAGACCAGGACGGCGGCGGCCAGGGCCGCGTCCACGGCCAGAGGGTGTGCCTTGGCCCGGCACCTGGCCCGCGCGAATGTGCTCACGAGCGCTCACGGTATCCGGGCCGGGGGCCGCGCCCCCAGCCCTCCGCCGGCCGGAGGGGGCGGGGTGGCGGCCGTCGTGCGGCCGGGTGGGCGGCCGGTGCCGGGTGCAGCGCTCAGCCCGGGATCAGGCCGTCGTCGCTGAGGAGCTCGCGGACGTCCTCCAGCGTGGCGTCCGGGGACGGCAGGATCAGCTCGGACGGCTCCAGGGAGTCGTCCGGCAGCGGCTCGCCGAGGTCGCGGACCCTGGCGAGCAGGGCGTGGAGGGTGCGGCGGAAGCCGGGGCCGTCGCCGTTCTCCATTTCCGCGAGCAGCTCGTCGTCCAGCTTGTTCAGCTCGGCGAGGTGGCCGTCGGCCAGGCGCACCTGGCCCTCCCCCATGATCCGTACGATCATGTCGCCCTCCTAGGCGTGGACCCCTACTGCTTGTCGAAGCGCGGGGTGTCCTGCGGCTGCTGCTGCGACTGCTGCCCGTTCGTGCCGCCCTCGATGGCCTGCTGCCCCGCGCTCGGGCCGCCGGCCAGCTCGGCCTTCATGCGCTGCAGTTCCAGCTCCACATCCGTACCACCGGAGAGCCGATCCAGCTCGGCCTGGATGTCGTCCTTGTGCATGCCGGAGGGGTCGTCGAGGGCGCCGGAGGCGAGCAGTTCGTCGATCGCGCCGGCGCGCGCCTGGAGCTGGGCCGTCTTGTCCTCGGCGCGCTGGATGGCCAGGCCCACGTCGCCCATCTCCTCGGAGATGCCGGAGAAGGCCTCGCCGATGCGGGTCTGCGCCTGGGCCGCGGTGTACGTCGCCTTGATCGTCTCCTTCTTCGTGCGGAAGGCGTCGACCTTGGCCTGGAGCCGCTGGGCCGCGAGGGTGAGCTTCTCCTCCTCGCCCTGGAGCGTCGCGTGCTGGGTCTCCAGGTCGGTCACCTGCTGCTGGAGCGCGGCCCGGCGGGAGAGCGCCTCGCGGGCGAGGTCCTCGCGGCCCAGCGCGAGGGCCTTGCGCCCCTGGTCCTCCAGCTTCCCCGACTGCGACTGAAGCTGGTTCAGCTGGAGCTCCAGGCGCTTGCGGCTGGTCGCCACGTCGGCGACACCGCGCCGCACCTTCTGGAGCAGCTCCAGCTGCTTCTGGTACGAGTAATCCAGGGTCTCGCGCGGGTCCTCGGCCCGGTCAAGGGCCTTGTTCGCCTTCGCGCGGAAGATCATCCCCATACGCTTCATGACACCGCTCATGGGCTTCGCGCGCCCCCTTCTGACCGACTCCGGCTCGAGCTCCTGCGACAGGACCCACAGTACGGGCCCTGCATCCATTACCGCACTGTTCGGGGACGGATGCGCTCATCCCCAAGGACGACTGCGCGCGCTGGCGATCCGGCGTAGGGAGTAGGTGGTCCCCGGGGTCACCGGAGGCGGACCTCCGGGGGAACGACCGGGTGCGTGCGCAACGTCCCGTCTGTCCCCTTACAGACGACTGGTGTTGCCGGATCGTTCCCCGTGGGACTGGGGTCCATGCCCGTCAAGCCCTTACCCTTGGGTTTTGTGTTCCGTAGCCGTGCCAAGGAAGAGAAGGCCCAGGCCGCCGACAAGGCGCCGGTGAACTTCTCCAAGCAGCCCCGCGACCCGCAGGCCCCCAAGGGCCGCCCCACGCCCAAGCGCAGCCAGGCCCAGAGCCAGCGCCGCAGCGTGGCCAACACGTCGATGACGCGCAAGGAGGCCGCCAAGCGCCAGCGCGAGGAGCGCCGGGCCGCGCTCGAGCGCCAGCGCCAGGCCCTGGCGAGCGGCGACGAGCGGTACCTGCCGGCGCGGGACAAGGGGCCGGTCCGCCGGTTCGCGCGCGACTTCATCGACTCGCGGTTCAACATCGCGGAGTTCTTCCTGCCGATGGCCGTGGTCATCCTCGTGCTGAGCATGGTGCGGGTGGCGTCGCTGCAGAACATCGCGCTGCTGCTGTGGCTCGTGGTGATCGTGCTGATCGTGCTCGACTCGTTCGTCACGGCCTTCCGCCTGAAGAAGCAGCTGAACGAGCGCTTCGCCGGCGAGAACAAGCGCGGCGCTGTCGCCTACGCCCTGATGCGCTCCCTGCAGATGCGTCGGCTCCGGCTGCCCAAGCCGCAGGTCAAGCGCGGAGAGCGGCCCTGACCACGACGCCGTTCTCCGGGGGCGCGGCGGACGCCTGGCTCGACAGGCTGGGCGGGCTGCGCGATGTCGTCCGCCAGGAGCTGGTGGCCCGCCAGCTGGACGAGCAGATCGTGGCGCGGTTCCCGGTCGGGCAGCGGCTGCGGGTGCTCGACGTCGGGATGGGGCAGGGCACGCAGGCGCTGCGGCTGGCCCGGGCCGGGCACCAGGTGACCGGCCTGGAGCAGGACGCGAAGATGATCTCCGTGGCGCGGGAGGCCCTCGCCGGGGAACCGGAGGGCATCCGGGCGCGGATGCGGATCGTCGAGGGCGACGGCCGGGAGACCGGCGTGCACTTCCTGCCGGGCAGCTTCGACGTGGTGCTCTGCCACGGCGTCCTGATGTACGTGGAGGAGCCCGACCCGCTGCTGGCGGGGCTGGCCCGGATGCTCGCGCCCGGCGGACTGCTGTCCCTGCTGGTGCGCAACGGCGACGCCCTGGCGCTGCGCCCGGGGCTGTCAGGCGACTGGGCGGGGGCGCTGGCCGCGTTCGACACGGTGGCCTACCGCAACCGCCTCGGGCTGGACGTGCGGGCGGACCGGCTGAAGGACCTGACGGCGACGCTCGCCGGGATCGGGGCGCCGCTGCGCGCCTGGTACGGCGTGCGGGTGTTCACGGACACGGCCGCGGACGACGCCTCGGTCCCCGCCGACGCGGAGACCCTGCTCGCGGTGGAGGAGAAGGCCGGGCGGACGGATCCGTACCGCGGGGTGGCGGCGCTGCTGCACCTGTGCGGCGTGCGGGGCTGACCCCGCACGCCGGCCCGCGCGCGGAGGGGCGGGGGCCCGGGCCCCCGCCCCCGGGATCACGCCTCGGCCGCGTGCAGGCTCATCGGCCCGTAGATCTCCGTGGCGTCCTCGAACAGCCGCACCTGGTCGGCGCCGCCCTCCTGGAGTTCCTTCCAGTGCTCCCCGATCCAGGACTCGGCGTCCCCCTGGGTCGTGAAGTCCTCCGGCGCCACCGCGGGCTGGACCTCCGTCCCGTCGGTCTTCTCGAACCGCCACGTCCATGCCGCCATGTACGCCTCCCATGTGTGTGAGCACATTGCACAGCGAGAAGCCGGAACAGGGTCCGGCTCCTGACCAGAGCCTATGCGCTCCGCCGGGTGGGGCGGGACAGGTTGCCGGGTGCGCGGGCGGGGGGCGCACGCGGGTGGCCGCGGGGTGCCGCGCGGCTGAGTGCGGGTCGCCGTCGGTCCGTCCGGTGGGGTGCCGGGGGTGGCCGGGCGGTGGGGCGGAGCCGGAGGCGAGGGAGCCCGCGCCCCCCGAGGGCGTCTCCGTCACGCGAGTCCCGGGCGGGCGGGTGAGAATCGGGGCGTGGAACTGACTCTGCTCGGCACCGGCGCCCCCGCGGGACTCCCCCGCCCCGACTGTCCCTGCGCGGCCTGTGCGGTCGCCCTCGGTCCCGACGCGCGGGCGGCGACCGCGCTGCTGCTGGACGGAGTGCTGCTGCTCGACCTGACGCCCGGGGCGGCGTTCGCGGCGGCCCGGGCGGGCCGTTCCCTGACCGGGGTGCGGCAGGTGCTGCTGTCCCACCCGCACGACGGTCCCGCGGTGGAGGTGCCGGCCGGACTCCCCCAGCCCGGACGGGTGCCGGACGGGCGGGAGTTGACACTGCTGACGGGGCATCGGGTGCGGGCGGTGGCGCTCGACGCGCCGGGCACGGGCTACGCGGTGACGGGGCCGGACGGGCAGCGGCTGCTGTACCTGCCGCCGGGCGGGGCGCCGGCCGGGATCGAGGGGCCGGCCGAGCCGTACGACATGGTCCTGGCGGACGTCGTGGGGCGGCCGGACGCGCTGGCGAAGCTGCGGGCGGTGGGGGCCGTGGGGCCGACGACCGACGTGGTCGCCGTCCATCTGGACCACGACGTGCCGCCGGGGCCGGAGCTGGGGCGGCGGCTCGCCGCGGCCGGGGCCCGGGCCGTGCCGGACGGGGCGACGCTGACGGTGGGGGTGTACGAGGACGTGCCGGACGTGCCGCGGCGGACGCTGGTGCTGGGCGGGGCCCGTTCGGGCAAGTCGGTGGAGGCCGAGCGGCGGCTGGAGGCCTTCCCCGACGTGCTGTACGTGGCCACGGGCGGGTCGCGCAACGGGGACACCGAGTGGTCCTCGCGGGTGGCCGCGCACCGGGACCGGCGGCCCGGGTCGTGGCAGACGGCGGAGACCTGCGACCTGGTGCCGCTGCTGGCCGGGGAGGGTCCGCCGCTGCTGATCGACTGCCTGTCGCTGTGGCTGACCGACGCGATGGACTCCGTCGGGGCGTGGGACGACGCGGTCTGGGCGGAGAGCGGCGAGAAGGCGCTGCGGGAGCGGGTGCGGGAGCTGACGGAGGCGGTGCGGGGCACCCGCCGGACGGTGGTGGCCGTGTCGAACGAGGTGGGGTCCGGGATCGTGCCGGCGACCGCGTCGGGGCGCCGGTACCGGGACGAACTGGGCCGCCTGAACGCGGGCTTCGCGGACGAGTGCGAGCACGTGCTGCTGGTGGTGGCGGGCCAGGCGCTGCCCCTGCGCGGCTGACGGGCCCCGCCTCCCCGGCCCGCGCCTGCCGCCTCGCGGCCCGCGCCTGCCCTGCCCGGCCCTGCCGGGACGGTCGGTGAGGCGCGGGGCCGGGTGCCCGCGGCGGGGGCGGTCTAGGGGGTCTTGCGGGCGATCACGCGGTAGGTGTTGGCGAAGCGGGTGCGCCGGGCCACCGGGGCGACGAGGTGGTCCGCGGCCGCCGCCAGTGCCACCAGCGGCATGCCCGCCCGCAGCAGCGCCGTGCGGGTGTGCCGGTGCAGCGGCGGCGGCGGGACGGCCCGCCAGGGGGTGTCCGGGGCCGGGAGGCTGTGCGAGAGGGCCAGGGCCACCGCGCCGGACAGGTCGTGCGGGATGTGCACCGGGCGGTGGTCGAGGGTGAGGATCTCGCAGCCGGCGGATTCCAGTTCGGCGCGGAGGTTGCGCGGGGGCAGCAGGTGCAGGTGGCGGGGCTGGTCGTAGGGGAGCCACCAGCGGCCCAGCAGCGCGGCGAAGACGCTGCGGGGGCTGAGGGTCTCGACGATCAGGTGGCCGCCGGGACGCAGGACGCCGAGGGCCGCCCGGAGTTCGGCGCGGGGGTCGGGCGTGCCCTCCAGGTGGTGGAGCATGCTGACCACGTCGTAGCGGCCGCGCAGCTCGGCGGCGATGCGGGGGTCCGTCAGCCGGCCGACGTGCGCCTCCTCCACGCGGTCGGCGGAGCGGGCGCGGACCACCCGGGGCGTGGGGTCGAGGCCGTCGAAGGCGGTGTAGGGGAAGTACCGCCGGGCCGTCGCGGGGAAGCGCGCGTGGCCGGTGCCGACGTCCAGCCAGCTCTCGGGCTCCCCCGTCCGCAGCATCGCCCGCGCGGCCGAGCGGTGGCGGCGGGGGCTGGCGCGCAGGGCGAGCAGGCCGTCGCTCGCCGGGTCCCGGGGCGCCCCGCGCACGCTGCGGTGGTACAGGGCGAGACCCTCGGCCGTGAGGCGGGGGTTCTGGAAGGTGTGGCCGCACGCGCGGCACTCGTCGACGGTGAAGACACCCGGCTTGTACTCCCGCAGATCGCCGGTGCGCAGCCGGTTGCGCAGCCGCGCGGAGCCGCACCAGGGGCAGTCCTCCCGGCGCGGTTCGTGGACCGGGGCGCTGGTGCGGGGTGCGGGGGGTGCGGAGGGGGCGGGACGGGCGGGCATGGGCGGCTCCCGGGCACGACGGCGTACGGCAGGACGGCGGGGATGTCCGGGGGACGAACATGTAGGACAATCCGCGCGAAACGGAAGGTATGGGATGCCGATGCCGGGTGCAACGATGCCGTCCCGGCGGAGTCGTGACGTGGCGCCGTGGCGTTCGGCCACGGCCGGTACTGTTCGGCGAATGAGCTCGCTTAATCTCGACGACTTCTCCGATCTGATCGAGCGTCCGGACGGCGGGATCCGCCGTGACGCCGAGGCGCGCCGGGAGCGACAGGTCGTGCCGCCCGGGGCGCTGGGCCGGCTGGACGACCTGGGTGAGTGGCTGGCCGCGGCGCAGTGCGCCGTGCCGGTGCGGCCGGTGGAACGGCCGCGGGTGGTGCTCTTCGCCGGGGACCACGGCGTCGCCTCGCTGGGCGTCTCGGCCCGGCCGGCGGGCACCGCCGGGGAGTTGGTGCGCGAGGTGCTGGAGGGCGGCCGGCCGGTGTCGGTGCTGGCCCGCCGGCTGGGCGTGCCGGTGCGCGTCGTCGACATGGCCCTGGACTGCGACCCGCAGACCCTGCCCCAGGACGTCGTACGCCACCGGGTGCGGCGCGGCAGCGGGCGGATCGACGTCGAGGACGCGCTGAGCCTCGACGAGGCCGAGGCGGCCTTCCGGGCCGGGACGGCGGTGGCCGACGAGGAGGCCGACTCGGGCACGGACCTCGTGGTGCTCGGCGACGTGAGCGTCGGCGGCACCACGGCGGCGGGTGTGCTGGTCGCCGCGCTGTGCGGGGTCGACGCGTCGGTGGTCACCGGGCGTGGCGGGCTGGCCATCGACGACCTGGCGTGGATGCGCAAGTGTGCCGCCGTGCGGGACGCGCTGCGCCGGGCCCGGCCGGTGCTCGGGGACCAGCTGCAGCTGCTGGCGACGGTGGGCGGCGCCGACCTCGCGGCGATGACGGGCTTCCTGCTCCAGTGCGCGGTGCGCAAGCTGCCCGTGGTGCTCGACGGGGTGGTGACGGCCGCGTGCGCGCTGGTCGGGCAGCGGATCGCGTTCCGGGCGCCGGACTGGTGGCTGGCCGCGCACGACAGCGGCGAGCCCGGGCAGGCGAAGGCGCTGGACCGGATGGCTCTGGAGCCGCTGCTCGGCCACGGCGTGAGTGTCGGGGAGGGCACCGGCGGGCTGCTGGCCCTGCCGCTGGTCCAGGCGGCGGCCGCGCTGGCCGCGGAACTGCCCGAGCGTCCGGCGGAGTCGGAACAGGCACAGGAGGCGCAGGAGGCCGACGCCTCGAAGGCCCCGGAGGTTCCCGCCGAGTCCTAGGCCGTGTCCGCAAAGTCCCTCCGTCCGCCCGGAGGGCGGGCGGACACGGCCTGGTCGCGCCGGAGATCCAGGTCACGCACGCCTGGCGCAACGTCGTGGCGTTCGGGTCGGTCCTGCACCACGGTGTCGGTTTGACTGAGTCGCGGACACCCGCACCGACGCACCGACGCACCGACGAGGACGCCCCGATGAGCACGCTCGCCCGCTGGGCCCGCGCCGAATGGGGGCCGCTGGCGGCCGCGGTGCGCGGGCCGCTGGTACGGCGGCGGTGGCGGGCGGTGCCGCTGGCGGTGACGGCCGTGTGCCTGACGGCCGCGCTGCACTTCGCGGACGGGCGGACGTGGGGCCACCGGTTCGTGCAGGGCGCCGGGGGCGTGCGGGCCGAGGATCCGCTGTGGGCGGCGCTGCTGCGCACGCCGCTGTCGCTGTTCGTGCCCGCGCTGGACCTGCCGGTGTGGGGCGCGCTCGTGCAGCTGCTGGTGGTCTTCGGGATCGCGGAGCTGTGCCTGGGCCGCCTGCGGACGCTGGCGATCGCCTACCTCGCCACGCTCGCGGGCACCCTCTACGCCCGCCTGGGCATCTGGCTGGGGCCGGACTCCCCGCTCGGCCTGCCCGCCTCGGACGCGCGGGTCGTGGACACCGGGCCGTCGGCGGCGGTGGTGGGCCTGGCCGTGTTCGTCGCCTGGCGCTTTCGCGCGTACGTCACCGCCGGGCTGGTGATCGCGGCGATGGTGGCCGAGGTCGCGCTGAAGGAGAACCTGGCGGGCAAGGAGCACCTGGCCGCGATCGCGGCCGTGCTGGTGCTGTGCGCGGCCGGCGAGGTGCGTCAGCGGCGTTCCAGGGCGCGGGCGGGCTCGGGGTCCGGGGCGCCGCCGATCCAGTCCTGAACGGCCCGCCGGGGGCCCACCCAGCGGCGGTCGTGGTGGTAGGCGCGCAGGCCGGACCTGGCCCGGGCGCGGGGGCGGTTGCGGTAGAACCGCTTGGCCCACGGGGAGGCCGGGCGGGCCAGCCGCACGGCGGCCACCAGCGCCACGAGCGGGATGATCACGCCCAGGACGGCCATCCGGACCTTCCCCTTGAACAGGGCGATCAGGGCGAAGCCGAAGTTCACCAGGACGTTGGCGAGGACGACCGCGCGGTTCTGCTGCTGGTCCTCGCTGAGGTCGTTCACCCCGAGGGGCGAGAAGCCGATCAGGAGCAGCCCGACGAGGGCGGCGGTGAGCACCACCATCTCGACGCTCTTGCGGCCGTCCGGCGTCCAGTAGACGTCGGCGAGGTGCAGCACCAGGGCGAACTCGTCCAGCACGAGGCCCGCGCCGATGCCGAACAGCACCGCGGCCAGGCACGAGCCGAAGCCGTGCTGCCCGCCCGCGACCGCGCCGAAGCCGCCGACGAGGGTCAGGATGATGCCGGGCACCACGTGGTGGACGTGGACGCCGCCGCTGCTGATGTTGCCGAAGGGGCCCTTGCCCGCGCGGATGAGGCGGGTGATGACCCGGGTGATGACGAAGGTCAGCACGAAGGCGATCAGGGCGAGGAGCAGGGGCAGTTTGCCGGGTTCGATGATGTTTCGCTCCAGCCATCCCATAACGGAACTTTATCCTCGCCTGCCGTCACCGCTCTCGTGACCGGCGGGTAGCCTGCGCCGGTGCCCAGTACCTCGCCCCTCGACGGCCTCCGCTTCGCCTTCGGCACCCTCACGGCGTTCCCGGTCCGGGTGACCCGGTGGGACCGGGAAGCGGCTCGCGGCGGCATGCTGTGCGCCCCGCTCGCCGGGCTGGCCGTGGGGGCGGCGGCGGCCTGCCTCGGGCTGGTCCTGCTGGCCCTCGGCGCGAGCGCGCCGCTCGCCGCGGTGGCGACCGTCGCCGTGCCGGCGGCGCTCACCCGGGGCCTGCACCTCGACGGGCTCGCGGACACCGCCGACGGGCTGGGCAGCGGAAAACCGGCCGAGGACGCCCTGCGCATCATGAAGCAGTCGGACATCGGGCCGTTCGGCGTCATCACCCTCGTCCTGGTCCTGCTCGCCCAGGCCGCCGCGCTCGCCCAGGCCTACGACGCCTCCTGGGCCCGGGGTGCCTGTGCCGCGCTCCTGTCGGCGACAGTGGCCCGGCTGGCCCTGACCCTGGCGGCGCGCACCGGGGTCCCCGCGGCCCGGCCGGAGGGCCTCGGCGCGGCGGTGGCGGGCGTGGTGCCGGTGCGGCCGGCCGCTGCCGCCGCGCTCCTGGTGGCGCTGGCGGCCGCGGCGGCGGGCGGTGCCTGGGGGCCGTACGGCGCGGTCCGGGCCGTCCTCGCGGTGGTCCTCGCCCTGGCCGCCGCCGAGGCGCTGCTGCGGCACTGCACCCGGCGCTTCGGCGGGATCACCGGGGACGTGTTCGGCGGGCTGGCGGAGACCTCCGCGACCGCGGCGCTCGTCGTCGTGTCACTGGGCTGAAACGATCCCCCCGCCGCCCTCCTCCCCCGGCGCTCCCGCGGCTAGCGTCGTGCCCTGAACTCACAAGCGATCGGGGGACGTCGATGCCGAAGCTGCGCCGCGCCGCGGCCTGGTCCGTGGACTTCGCACTGGTGGTGGCGCTGGCGTCGGCGCTCGCGGTGCTCACCTTCCACCGGGTCTCGGCGCTGGTCACCGACGTGCCGGAGCTGGCCGCCCGGGGCGGCTGGGACCTGCTGACCTCGCGCGGCGACGTGGTCGACGCCTCCGCCGGCCTGGGGCTGTCGCTGTGGGACAGGTCGGTGCTCTACGTGGAGCAGGCCTTCGGGCTGCTGGTGCTGGCGGTGTTCCTCTACCAGTGGGCGTGCCTGGCGCTGGCCGGGCGCACGGTGGGCAAGGCCCTGACCGGGCTGAAGGTCACCGGCGGCGGGCCGGGCCGGGTCCGGGCCGCGCGGCGGGCCGCCGTCACCACGGTGGTGGACGTCGCCGTGTACGCCGCGGCCTGCGTGCTGCTGGTCGAGGGGCAGCTCGTGCTGTCGGTGCTGGTGTGGGCGGTCGCCGTGGTGCTGTTCCTGCTGAACGCGCTGCCGGTGCTCTCCCCCGGCCGCAGGTCGCTCGCGGACCGGCTGGCCGGCACCACGGTCACCGGCATCCGCCTCAGCACGCCCGTCGCCACGGCCCCAGTTCGTACTTCTTGAGCAGCGAACTCAGCTTCAGGCGGCGGGAGTCGGGGCAGAAGCGGCCGGTGGGCAGCTCGTACTCGACGTGGAAGACGGCCTTGTCCGCGTCGACGAACGGCTTCAGGGCGGCGCACTCGCCGTACTGGGCGCACTGCTCGTTGACGGCGAAGTCGAAGTCGCCGACGAGCTGCGGGATCTGGTCCAGGTCGTTCTTCAGCCCGACGGCCAGGCCGCGGTCGTGGGCCAGGCGGGCGATCAGACGGTTGTAGCGGAGCTGGTCGGCGGCGGTGAGGGGGAAGCCGGTGTCGTTCCTGTAGCCGTCCATGTTGTCGGGCTCCACGGCGTCGAAGCCCTTGTCGCGGCACATGTCGATACGGGCCGCCATCAGCGGTTCGAGGACGTCGGTGCGGCGGATGTCGAGCCAGCGCTCGCCCTTCCAGCCGTTGCCGCGGCCGAGCACGGACGCGGGGAACCGCTTCGCGTCCGGCCGGAACTCCTCCCAGGCGCCGGTGGAGAGGTAGCAGATGACCTTGCGGCCGTCGTCGTGCAGCCGGGACACCGTGTCCGCGGAGTGGTCGTGGCCGTCGATGTCGTAGACCGGCACGTCGACGGAGGTGTCCAGGCGTCCGCTGAGCTGCCACTGCCAGCCGGTGCCCGGGCGGGGCTGCCAGCGCGGGCCGGGCTCGTCGTCCGGGGGCTGCGAGCAGCCCGCGAGCAGCAGGGCGAGCAGGACCAGGAGCAGGGACGGGCGTCTCACGAGGCGTTCTCCGCGGCGGGTCGGGGGCGGGTTCGGGGCGGGACGGGCATGGCCCCGCCGATCATCCCCCGCCCGGCCGGGCGGGGTTCACCCTTCCCGGGTGCGGGAGATGACCGAGGGGCCACCGGCGGGTGAACGCCCGTGGGCATGAGCCGGGCGGGCCACGCGCGTAGTCTCGTCGTCGAGTGTTCGCCGTACCGGGGAAGGCCCCGTGGACAGCTGGCTCCGAGGTCGGCATAGGGTCGGCTGTCGGGCCCGGTCGACCCACACCGTTCGACCACCGCAACTTCACATCGGAAGCGAGATTTCACCACCGTGACTGCTCTCACTCTCAGCACCGCCGCGGCGCCCGGTCTGCGGGCCGACGCCATCGTGATCGGTGTGGCCAAGGGTGCCAAGGGACCGGTCGTCGCGCCGGGCGCCGAGGCCGTGGACAAGGCGTACGACGGCAGGCTCGCCGGCGTCCTGGAGACTCTCGGCGCCTCCGGTGCCGAGGGCGAGCTGACGAAGCTGCCGGCGCCGTCCGGCTTCAAGGCGCCGCTCGTGCTGGCGGTGGGCCTGGGCGCGGTGCCCGAGAAGGACGCCGGCTACGGCGCCGAGGCCCTGCGCAAGGCCGCCGGTGTCGCCGCCCGCGCCCTGGCCGGCGCCAAGAAGGCCGCCTTCGCCCTGCCGCTGACCGACGCCGCCGACATCGAGGCGATCGGCGAGGGCGCGCTGCTCGGCGCGTACTCGTTCGACGCGTACAAGGAGAACGGCAAGGACGCCAGGAACGGCAAGGCCCCGCTCGGCGAGGCCGCGCTGCTCGGCGGCAAGTCCCGCGACAGGGCGCACAAGGCGGCCGTCGAGCGTGCCGTCGCCGTGTCCGAGGAGCTGAACCGCGCCCGCGACCTGATCAACACCCCGCCGAACGACCTCAATCCCGAGGCGTTCGCCGCGATCGCCCAGGCCGCGGCCAAGGAGCACGGCATCAAGGTGCAGGTGCTCGACGAGAAGGCCCTCGTCAGGGGCGGCTACGGCGGCATCCTCGGCGTCGGGGCGGGCTCGGCGTCCGGTCCGCGCATGGTCAAGCTGTCCTACACCTCGTCCAAGGCCAAGAAGCACCTCGCCTTCGTCGGCAAGGGCATCACCTACGACTCGGGCGGCATCTCGCTGAAGCCGGCCGGCCACAACGAGACGATGAAGTGCGACATGAGCGGCGCGGCCGCGGTGTTCGCCGCGGTCGTCGCCGCCGCGCGCCTCGGCCTGGAGGTCAACGTCACGGGCTGGCTGGCCCTCGCCGAGAACATGCCCTCCGGGTCGGCGACCCGTCCGGGTGACGTGCTGCGCATGTACAGCGGCAAGACCGTCGAGGTCCTCAACACGGACGCGGAGGGCCGCCTGGTGCTGGCCGACGCGCTGTGGGCCGCGTCGCAGGAGAAGCCGGACGCGATCGTCGACGTGGCGACGCTGACCGGGGCGATGGTGCTGGCGCTGGGCAACCGGACCTTCGGGATCATGGCCAACGACGACGCGTTCCGCTCGGCGCTGCACGAGGCCGCGGAGGAGGTCGGCGAGCCGGCGTGGCCGATGCCGCTGCCGGAGCACCTGCGCAAGGGCATGGACTCGCCCACGGCCGACATCGCGAACATGGGCGAGCGGATGGGCGGCGGCCTGGTCGCCGGTCTGTTCCTGCGCGAGTTCGTGGGCGAGGGCATCACCTGGGCCCACCTCGACATCGCGGGCCCGGCGTTCAACGAGGGCGGCCCGTTCGGGTACACGCCGAAGGGCGGCACGGGCAGCGGCGTGCGGACGCTGGTGCGGCTGGCGGAGCTGACGGCCGCGGGCGATCTGGGCTGAGTCCCGCCCGCGAGCCCGATCTCGCGGGTTCTGCGGCGAATGCGGGGCGTGGGGGCTGTGTGCGCAGTTCCCCGCGCCCCTCGCGGGCCGAGAGCCCGCCGACCCGCGCGGGAGCCGGTCGCGCCCACGCGGCGGAGCCGCGGATCGGGCACAGCCCCGCGCCCCCGGGCGCGGCTCACCTGAACGTGGGGTGTCTCACACCGCAGCCCGGCGTCTCCTTGTGTGCCGACAAGTGCGAAGATGGGGCTCGGCAGGACAGGGCCCCACCGAAGGGCCGAAGAACGAGCGGCCGGACACCAGCCGCCTGCCGGTCGTCGCGACCGGCTCACGGCGCACATGCATGGAGGACGTGACGTGGCGAACGACGCCAGCACCGTTTTCGACCTAGTGATCCTCGGCGGTGGCAGCGGTGGTTACGCCGCGGCCCTGCGCGGGGCGCAGCTGGGCCTGGACGTCGCCCTGATCGAGAAGGACAAGGTCGGCGGCACCTGCCTGCACCGGGGATGCATCCCCACCAAGGCCCTGCTGCACGCGGGCGAGATCGCCGACCAGGCCCGCGAGAGCGAGCAGTTCGGCGTGAAGGCCTCCTTCGAGGGCATCGACATCGCGGGCGTCCACAAGTACAAGGACGGCGTGATCGCCGGCCTGTACAAGGGCCTGCAGGGACTGGTCGCCTCCCGCAAGGTGACCTACATCGAGGGCGAGGGCCGGCTGTCCTCCCCCACCTCCGTCGACGTCAACGGCCGCCGCGTGGAGGGCCGCCACGTCCTGCTCGCGACCGGCTCCGTGCCGAAGTCGCTGCCGGGCCTGGAGATCGACGGCAACCGGATCATCTCCTCCGACCACGCCCTCGTCCTGGACCGCGTGCCGAAGTCCGCGATCATCCTGGGCGGCGGCGTCATCGGCGTCGAGTTCGCCTCCGCCTGGAAGTCCTTCGGCACCGAGGTCACGATCGTCGAGGGCCTGAAGCACCTCGTCCCGGTCGAGGACGAGAACTCCTCCAAGCTGCTGGAGCGCGCCTTCCGCAAGCGCGGCATCAAGTTCAACCTGGGCACCTTCTTCGAGAAGGCCGAGTACACCCAGGACGGCGTCAGGGTCACCCTGGCCGACGGCAAGCAGTTCGAGGCCGAGATCCTGCTGGTCGCCATCGGCCGCGGCCCGGTCTCGCAGGGCCTGGGCTACGAGGAGCAGGGCGTCGCGATGGACCGCGGCTACGTCCTGGTCGACGAGTACATGCGCACGAACGTGCCGACCATCTCCGCCGTCGGTGACCTGGTCCCGACCCTCCAGCTCGCGCACGTCGGCTTCGCCGAGGGCATCCTGGTGGCGGAGCGCCTGGCCGGTCTGAAGACCGTCCCGATCGACTACGACGGCGTCCCGCGGGTGACGTACTGCCACCCCGAGGTCGCCTCCGTCGGCATCACCGAGGCCAAGGCCAAGGAGATCTACGGTGCGGACAAGGTCGTCGCTCTGAAGTACAACCTCGCGGGCAACGGCAAGAGCAAGATCCTGAACACCGCGGGCGAGATCAAGCTCGTCCAGGTCAAGGACGGTGCCGTCGTCGGCGTTCACATGGTCGGCGACCGCATGGGCGAGCAGGTCGGCGAAGCCCAGCTGATCTACAACTGGGAGGCGCTGCCCGCCGAGGTCGCGCAGCTCATCCACGCCCACCCGACGCAGAACGAGGCGCTCGGCGAGGCCCACCTGGCCCTGGCCGGCAAGCCCCTCCACGCGCACGACTGACCCTCGGTCGACGAACGCGACGACACAGACTTCCGCACTTTCCGTAAGGAGCAACCGAAACCATGGCGGTTTCCGTAACCCTTCCGGCGCTCGGCGAGAGCGTCACCGAGGGCACCGTCACCCGCTGGCTGAAGGCCGAGGGTGAGCGCGTCGAGGCCGACGAGCCGCTGCTCGAGGTCTCCACCGACAAGGTCGACACCGAGATCCCCTCGCCCGCCTCCGGCGTGCTGTCCTCCATCAAGGTCGCCGAGGACGAGACCGTCGAGGTCGGCGCCGAGCTGGCGCTGATCGACGACGGCTCGGGCGCCCCCGCGGCCCAGGAGGCCCCGGCCGCCGAGCAGGCCCCGCAGGCCGAGCAGGTCGCCGAGCCCGCCCCGGAGCCGGCCGCGGCCGCCCCCTCCACCGAGCAGGCCGCCCCGGCGCCCGCCCCGACCGCCGACACCGCGGCCGGCGGCGGCTCCGCCCAGGGCACGGACGTCGTCCTGCCCGCGCTCGGCGAGTCCGTCACCGAGGGCACCGTCACCCGCTGGCTGAAGTCGGTCGGCGACACGGTCGAGGCCGACGAGCCGCTGCTGGAGGTGTCGACGGACAAGGTCGACACCGAGATCCCCGCCCCGGCCTCCGGCACGCTGCTGGAGATCGTCGTGGGCGAGGACGAGACCGCCGAGGTCGGCGCCAAGCTCGCCGTCATCGGCGAGGCGGGTGCCGCTCCGGCCGCCGCCCCCGCGCAGGAGGCCCCGGCCGCCCCGGCCCAGCCCGAGCCCGCCCCGGCCCCGGCGCAGCCCGCCCCGGCCCAGCAGGCCCCCGCCCCGCAGGCTCCGGCCCAGCCGGCTCCGGCTCCGCAGGCCCCCTCGGCGCCGGCCCCGCAGCAGCAGACCACCCCGGCTCCCGAGCCGGTCCCGTCCGCTCCCGCGCCCGCCCCGGCTCCGGCCCAGGCCCCGGCCGCCGCCAAGCCGGCCGACGACGGCGCCTACGTCACCCCGCTGGTGCGCAAGCTCGCCGCCGAGCAGGGCGTCGACCTGGCGACCGTCAAGGGCACCGGCGTCGGCGGCCGCATCCGCAAGCAGGACGTCGTCGCCGCCGCCGAGGCCGCGAAGAGCGCCGCCACCGCCCCGGCCCCCGCCGCTGCCGCCCCGTCGGCCGCGAAGAAGGCCCCGGCGCTGGAGGCCTCCCCGCTGCGCGGCCAGACCGTCAAGATGCCGCGCATCCGCAAGGTCATCGGCGACAACATGGTCAAGGCCCTGCACGAGCAGGCCCAGCTGTCCTCGGTCGTCGAGGTCGACGTCACCCGCCTGATGAAGCTGCGCGCCCGCGCCAAGGACGCGTTCGCGGCCCGCGAGGGCGTCAAGCTCTCCCCGATGCCGTTCTTCGTCAAGGCCGCCGCCCAGGCGCTGAAGGCGCACGCGCCGATCAACGCCCGGATCAACGAGGCCGAGGGGACCATCACCTACTTCGACACCGAGAACATCGGTATCGCGGTGGACTCCGAGAAGGGCCTGATGACCCCGGTCATCAAGAACGCCGGTGACCTCAACCTCGCCGGTATCGCCAAGGCCACGGCCGACCTGGCGGGCAAGGTCCGCGCCAGCAAGATCACCCCGGACGAGCTGTCCGGCGCGACCTTCACCATCTCCAACACCGGTTCGCGCGGCGCGCTCTTCGACACGATCATCGTGCCGCCGGGCCAGGTCGCGATCCTCGGCATCGGTGCCACGGTCAAGCGCCCCGCCGTGATCGACACCGAGGACGGCCCGGTCATCGGCGTCCGGGACATGACGTACCTGACGCTGTCCTACGACCACCGCCTGGTGGACGGTGCCGACGCCGCCCGCTACCTGACGGCGGTCAAGGCCATCCTGGAGGCCGGCGAGTTCGAGGTCGAGCTCGGCCTCTGACCTTCGGTTCCACGGCTGTACGGTGCCCCGTCCGGATCTTCCGGACGGGGCACCGTGCTGCCCGAGGGGCGCGGGGAGCCGCGAACGGCCCTCAGCCGCCCCCCGACCGCCGGCCCGGCCTCACACGCGCCGCACACCCCGTGTGCGCCTCGTCTCACCTGCACCAGGACACCCCCGCCTGCCCCACCCGCGGAGCGAACCGGCCGTATTGTCTAAGCGTCGATCCCGACCGAGGAGCCCTCATGACCGCGCCCGTCGTCCACTCGCTGCGCGAACAGATCCGCGAGCACATCCTGGAAGGGATCATCAGCGGGCGCTGGCAGCCGGGCGAGCGGATCGTCGAGCGGCGGATCGCCACGGAGCTGGAGGTCAGCCAGACCCCGGTCCGCGAGGCCCTGCGCGAGCTGGAGTCGCTGCGCCTGATCGAGTCCGCCCCGAACAAGGGCGTGCGCGTGCGCAACCTGACGGCCGCCGACCTGGAGGAGAGCTACCCGGTGCGCGCCGGCCTGGAGGCGATCGCCGCCGAGCTCGCCGCCCCGGGCCTCGCGGAGGACTGCTCGGCGCTGGAGCCGCACGTCAGCGCCCTGTACGACGCCGACCGCAGGTCCGACGGCACGGCCCAGGTCCGCCACACCGTCGCCTTCCACCGCGAGCTGGTCCGCGCCGCCGGCAACTCGGTCCTGCTGCACACCTGGGAGGGCCTGGGCATCGAGGTGTTCACGGCCCTGTCGATCCGCTGGCTGGGCACCCGCCAGCAGTCGTACGCCGAGGAGCACGAGGAGCTGGTCGCCGCCTTCAAGCGGCGGGACCCCCGGATCGCGGAGCTGGTCAAGGCCCACGTCCTCGGCTGCGCACCCCGGGCCTGACACCCGAGCGCACCCCCGCTCATACGCCCGCGACCTGCGAAAACCAGGCCGGAAGCCGTCACCGCGTGCCACAGTCGAAGGCACCGCGTGCCTACTTTCTCGTGATCAAGAGGTTTTGGCCCTCAACCCTTTGATCGATCATCGATCAGGGAGTTACAGTCGCCGACGGGCCCACGCGGCCGAGCCGCACGGTGCTACCGCACCCGAGCCCCACCCGCCCTGTCCTGCCAAAGACCAAGGGCACCCCCGATCCCCCTTACGTGAGGGAACCCCCTTCGACTGAGGAAGGCGGCGACATGACCGACCCCAACGCCATCCAGCCGAGCGAGCTCGACCAGCTCCCCGACCGGGACCCGGAGGAGACCGCCGAATGGCAGGCCTCCCTGGACGCGGTCGCCAAGGCAGCCGGGCCGCACCGTGCCGCGTACCTGATGCGCCGCACGCTGGAGCGCGCCGAGGGCGCCGGCATCGCGCTGCCGAAGCTCCTCGAGACCGACTACGTCAACTCCATCCCCACCTCCGCCGAGCCGGACGTGCCCGGTGACGAGGCGATGGAGCAGCGGATCACCGCGTGGAACCGCTGGAACGCGGCCGCGATGGTGACCCGCGGCAGCAAGTACGGCGTCGGCGGCCACATCGCCACCTTCGCCTCCGCGGCCTGGCTCTACGAGACCGGCTTCAACCACTTCTTCAAGGGCAAAGAGGCCGACGGCTCCGGCGACCAGCTCTACATCCAGGGCCACGCCTCCCCCGGCATCTATGCCCGCGCGTTCCTCGACGGCCGGCTGAGCGAGCAGCAGCTCGACAACTTCCGCCGCGAGTCGGGCGGCGACGGCCTGCCCTCCTACCCGCACCCGCGCCGCCTGCCCTGGCTGTGGGAGTTCCCGACGGTCTCCATGGGCCTCGGCCCGCTGTCGGCCATCTACCAGGCGCGCTTCAACCGCTACCTGGCCAACCGCGGCATCAAGGACACCTCCGCCTCGCACGTGTGGGCGTTCCTCGGCGACGGCGAGATGGACGAGCCCGAGTCGACGGCGGCCCTGGCGCTCGCGGCCCGTGAGGAGCTGGACAACCTCACCTTCGTCATCAACTGCAACCTGCAGCGCCTGGACGGCCCGGTCCGCGCCAACTTCAAGATCGTGCAGGAGCTGGAGGCCCAGTTCCGCGGCGCCGGCTGGAACGTCGTCAAGACGCTGTGGGGCACCGCCTGGGACGAGCTGTTCCAGCTCGACACCACCGGCGCGCTCGTACGCCGCCTGCGCCAGGTACCGGACGCGCAGATCCAGACGTACCAGACGCGCGACGCGGCCTACATCCGCCAGGACTTCTTCGGCGCCGACCCGGCTCTGGCGGAGATGGCGAAGCTGCTGAGCGACGACAAGATCCTCGAGTGCTTCCACCTCTCGCGCGGCGGTCACGAGTCCCGCAAGGTCTTCGCCGCCTACAAGGCCGCCGTCGAGCACAAGGGCGCGCCGACCGTGATCCTGGCCCAGACGGTCAAGGGCCACACCCTCGGCGAGGGCTTCGCGTCGAAGAACGCCAACCACCAGATGAAGAAGCTCTCGGTGGACGAGTTCAAGAACATGCGCGACCTGCTGGGCCTGCCGATCAAGGACAGCGACTTCGTCGACGGCGTCGTCCCCTACGGCCACCCCGGCGCCGACTCCCCCGAGGTCCGCTACCTCCAGGAGCGGCGCGCCGCCCTCGGCGGTCCGGCCCCGGCCCGGCGCGTGCACCCGGTCGCGCCGCTGCCCGCCCCCGCGGAGAAGGCGTTCGCCTCCTTCGACAAGGGCTCCGGCTCGCAGAACGTGGCCACCACCATGGCGTTCGTCCGCCTGGTCAAGGACCTGGTCCGCGACAAGGAGACCGGCAGGCGCTGGGTGCCGATCGTCCCCGACGAGGCGCGCACCTTCGGCATGGAGTCGCTCTTCCCCTCGCTCGGCATCTACTCGCCCAAGGGCCAGACGTACGAGCCGGTCGACCGCGACCAGCTGATGTACTACAAGGAGGCCAAGAACGGCCAGATCCTCAACGAGGGGATCACCGAGGCCGGTTCGATGGCCGACTTCATCGCCGCTTCGACGTCGTACGCGACGCACGGCGAGGCGATGATCCCGTTCTACATCTTCTACTCGATGTTCGGCTGGCAGCGCACGGCCGACCAGATGTGGCAGCTCGGCGACCAGCTCGGCCGCGGCTTCCTCGTCGGCGCCACGGCCGGCCGCACCACGCTCACCGGTGAGGGCCTGCAGCACGCCGACGGCCACTCCCCCGTCATCGCCGCGACCAACCCGGCGGCCCTGACGTACGACCCGGCGTTCGCCTACGAGGTCGCGGCCATCGTCAAGGAGGGTCTGCGCCGGATGTACG
Source organism: Streptomyces sp. NPDC003456 (assembly GCF_042878735.1). Lineage (NCBI taxonomy): Bacteria > Bacillati > Actinomycetota > Actinomycetes > Kitasatosporales > Streptomycetaceae > Streptomyces > Streptomyces sp. NPDC003456. The sequence goes on along the minus strand of NZ_JBIAOK010000003.1, from coordinate 882,884 downwards.
GCGAGGCCGCCCCGGGCGAGGACCAGGACGTCTTCTACTACCTGACCGTCTACAACGAGCCGCTGCCGCAGCCGGCGAAGCCGTCCGTCGCCGGCATCGACGAGGGCATCGTCAAGGGCCTGTACCGCTTCAACACGGCGGAGTCGGCGGGTGTGACCGTGCCGGCGAACGCCCCGCGGATCCAGCTGCTCGGCTCCGGCACGGCCATCCACTGGGCGCTCAAGGCGCAGCGGCTGCTGGCCGACGAGTGGGGCGTGGCGGCCGACGTGTGGTCGGCGACGTCCTGGAGCGAGCTGCGCCGGGACGCCCTGGAGGCGGACGAGGCGCTGCTGCGCGGCGAGGAGCGGGTGCCGTTCGTGCGGCGGGCGCTGCAGGGTGCCGAGGGCCCGGTGCTGGCGGTCTCCGACTACATGCGCCAGGTCCCGGACCAGATCGCGCAGTGGGTGGAGCAGGACTGGTCCTCGCTGGGCGCCGACGGCTTCGGCCTGTCGGACACCCGCGAGGCGGCCCGCCGCCACTTCGGCGTCGACGCCGAGTCGATCGTCGTGGCGGCCCTGGCCCAGCTGGCCCGGCGCGGCGAGGTCAAGGCGACGGCCGTGAAGGAAGCGCGCGACACGTACGGTCTGTGAGGACCGTCACCGTCGACGGCAGGCCCCCGCTGCGGCGGGGGCCTGCTGCATGATGTGGGCATGCGTGCTGCCCGGCTGATCAAGATGGTGCTGCTGCTCCAGTCACGGCCCTCGATGACGGCCGCCGAGCTCGCCCGGGAGCTGGAGGTCTCGGAGCGGACGGTGACCCGCGACGCGCAGGCGCTGTCGGAGGCGGGCGTGCCGGTCTACGCGGACCGCGGCCGGGCCGGCGGCTACCGGCTGGTCGGCGGGTACCGGACGCGACTGACCGGGTTGCACCGCGGCGAGGCGGAGGCCCTGTTCCTGTCCGGGGTGCCGGGGGCGCTGCGCGAGATGGGCCTGGAGGACGCGGCCTCGGCGGCCCGGCTGAAGGTGTCGGCCGCCCTGCTGCCGTCCCTGCGGGACGCCTCCCGGACGGCGGCGCAGCGCTTCCACCTGGACGCGCCGAACTGGTTCAAGGAGCCGAGGACCCCCGCGCTGCTGCCGGCGGTCGCGGACGCCGTCTGGGACGACCGGCGGATCACCGCCCAGTACCGGCGCGGCGAGGACGAGGTGGTCCGGGAGCTGGAGCCGTACGGGCTCGTGCTGAAGGCGGGCGTGTGGTACCTGTGCGCGCGGGTGGCCGGGGGCGCCTCCTTCCGGGTGTACCGGATCGACCGGTTCACGGCGGTGGCGGCGGGTGAGGAGCGCTTCGAGCGGGAGCCGGAGTTCGACCTGCCGGGGTTCTGGGAGGAGCGGGCCGAGCAGTTCGCGCGGTCGATCCTGCGGGCGCGGGTGGTGGTCCGGCTGTCCCCGGACGGTGTCCGGGCCCTGCCGTACGCCCTCGATCCGGTCCTCGCCCGGGAGGCCCTGGCCGGGGCGGGCGCGGCGGACGGTGAGGGCTGGGTGCGGGTGGAGCTGCCGGTGGAGTCCGAGGAGGTGGCGCACGCCCAGCTCGCGTCGCTGGGGCCCGAGGTGGAGGTGCTGGAACCGGTGGGGCTGCGCGAGCGGTTCGCCGCGGACGCGGCGCGGCTGGCGCGCCTGTACGGGCGGACCGGCGGCGCATAACGATCCCGCCCACTCCGGGTGCGCCCCTGTCCCCCAGGGCCGATGCTTGACCCGTGATGGACGAGACGGAGTTCTGGGAGCTGGTGGACGACGCCCGGGAGGCCGCCGAGGGCGACCCGGAGGAGCAGGCGGACCTGCTCGTGGAGCGCCTCGCCCGGCTGGACCCGGACTCGGTCCTGGACTTCGCCCGTCACTTCGAGTCCCGCTACAACCGTGCCTACCGCTGGGACCTGTGGGGCGCGGCCTGGGTGCTGCTGGACGGGGCCAGCGACGACGCCTTCGACTTCTTCCGCTGCTGGCTGATCGGCCAGGGCCGGGAGGTGTTCGAGGGCGCGCTGCACGACCCGGACGCGCTCGCCGACCTGCTGGACGACTTCGACGAGGAGATCGACGGCGACGGGGAGGACCTCGGCTACGCGGCGGACGAGGCGTACGAGCAGCTCACCGGCGCGGTGGCCCCCGATCTGGAGATCGCCCCGCCGCCCCCGGAGCCGGAGGGCACGCCCCTGGACTTCGAGAACGAGCGGCTGCTGGCCGAGCGCTACCCCCGGCTTTGGGAGCGGTTCCGGGACTGACCGGCGCCCGACATCGGGTTGTGGGCGGCGGGCCGGGGGGCTCAGGACGCCGCGCGGCGGCTGCGGCCTTCCTGCGTCGCGGCCGGCCTGCCCTGCATCCGGGCCGCCATGTCGCGGATCTGCGGAAGGCGGGCGTGCAGTGCGGCGCCGGGGCAGCTGGTCATGTAGCCGTCGTTGTGGCCGGCCAGGGCGGGCAGGGTGGCGGTGGTGCCGGCGGCGTACCGGCTCAGGCCGTTGCTGGAGACCAGGCGGACCCGGGAGCGCGGGTCGGTGCCGGTCAGGCCGAGCTTCCAGGCGGCCACCGCGGCGATGGACCTGATCATCGGCTCCGGCACGGGCATGCCCTCGGTGAAGGTGCCGAGGGCGGCGACGCCGGAGGTGCGGTGGTTGAAGCCCTGGGTGTGGGCGCCGGTGACGGCCCGTTCGACGCCCCCGGCGCGGCCCTCGTAGATGGTGCCGCAGCGGTCGACGACGAAGTTGTAGCCGATGTCGTCCCAGTCGCGGGTGCCGCGCTGGCCGGTGTAGACGTCGCGGATGATGCGGGGCGCGTCGGCGCAGTCGTAGCCGTTGGGCGAGTCGGTGTGGTGGACGAAGACGGCCGCGACCCGGTCGTCGTAGCGGGGGCGCGGCTGCTTGGGGGCGGACCCGTCCAGCCACCGCGAGCGCGGCACGATGGACGGGCGCGGGGCGGCCCAGGGGGCGGCGGCGGGCCGCTGCGCGGCCGCGCGGGCGTCCTCCTCGGCGGCGTTCTCGACACCGTGCGCGCACAGCACCAGGGCCACGACGGCGGCGGTGCCCGGAAGGCAGCCGAGCAGCACCCGGGCCGCGCGCGGCATCCCCGCCCCGCCGGGCGTCCCGGCGGCGCGGTGCCGGCGCGTCCCTGGCCGGGCTCGGAAGGCACGCATGGTCCCACTGTCGGGCTGTTCCGCCCGGTCCGCGATGTGTGATGTGCCACCTGGTGGAACCATCGTCACGGTCCGCGACGTTTTTCCTGGTGCACCGCGCGGCGCCGGTCCCGGCCGTCCCGCTCGTGCGACTGATCAACGGGGCGTTCCCGCACGTACCAGTGGTTCCCGGAGAGAGGCGGCGTTGCGTGGACCTGCTCGACATCCTGCTGTTGCTGGTCGTCCTGGCCTATGCGGCGTCGGGGTACCGGCGCGGCCTGGTGGCCGGCTGCGTGTCCCTGGCGGGGTTCGTCGGCGGCGCGGTCGTCGGCGTGTGGATCCTGCCGTGGGTGATGGACCTGGTCGAGCCGGGCACGACCCGGGCGACGCTGACGGCGGTGCTCACGGTGCTGCTGCCGGCGGTGCTGGTGCACGAGCTGGCGGGCCGGCTGGCGCTGCGGCTCCGTCGGGAGCTGGAGCGCGGGCCGCTCAGGGTGGCGGACGGGGTGGGCGGGGCCGTGGCCAACGCGGTGGCGGTGCTGATCGTGGCGTGGGTGGCCGCGAGCGTCCTGGGCGCCTCCTCCTCGCCGACGGTCACCTCGGCGATCCGCGACTCGCGGCTGCTGGGCGCCGTGCAGCGGACGATGCCGGACACGACCCCGGCCTGGTTCTCGGAGGCCACCTCCGCCCTGACCCAGGCGGGCTTCCCGCAGGTGTTCAACCCGTTCGAGAGCGAGTCGGCGGCGGAGGTCGCCGAGCCCACCGGCGACAGCGTGACACGGGCCGCCACGCGTGCCGCCCAGCGCAGCACGGTGAAGGTGGAGGGCGTGGCGGGCACCCAGGGGCGCGAGGGCAGCGGGTTCGTGTACGCGCCCCGGCGTGTGATGACCAACGCCCATGTGGTGGCCGGCATCGACGAGCCGACCGTGCAGATCGGCGGCGTCGGGCGCACGTACGGGGCCCGGGTGGTGCTCTTCGACCCGGAGAAGGACGTGGCCGTGCTGTACGTGCCGGAGCTGCGGGCGCCGGTGCTGCGCTTCGACGACGACGCCCGGCGCGGTGACGCCGCGGTCGTGGCGGGCTATCCGCAGGACGGCGACCTGGACCTCCAGGCGGCCACGGTCGCGAACCGGGTGCGGGCGACGGGCCAGGACATCTACAACGAGCGGACGGCCGTGCGCGAGATCTACTCGATCCGCTCCACGGTCCGCCCGGGCAACTCCGGCGGGCCGCTGCTCACCACGGACGGCCGGGTGTTCGGCGTGGTCTTCGCCCGTTCCACCTCGGACGCCGAGACGGGGTACGTGCTGACGGCCGGCGAGGTCGCCCCGGACGCCGAACGCGCGGCGCGGGCGACGGCGCCGGTGGACACCGGGGAGCCCACCGCGTCGTGAGCCCGCCGGGTGCGCTTCACAGGAAGCGCCCCATGAGGACGTCGTCGACGTACCGGCCGTCGATGAGGAACTCCTCGGGCAGGACGCCCTCCACCGCGAAGCCCTCGGACTCGTAGAGCTTGCGCGCCGGCGTGTTGTGGCCGAGGACCCGCAGGGTCAGGCGCCGGGCACCGCGCCGCCGGGCCTCCTCGACGGCGGCCCGGAGCAGGGCCCGGCCGGCCCCGCGGCCGCGTGACTCCTCCGCCACGGCGAGGCCCTGGATCTGGAGCACGTGCCGGTTGGCCAGGACGGGCGTGGGAGAGCCGAGGTGCGTGTAGCCGGCCAGGCGGCCGCCGTCCTCGGCGACGAGGCAGTCCTGCGGGGGATGCCGGTCGCTGAAGAACGGCGGGTGGGGCGGCTGCGGCCGCGGCGTCACGGCGTGCAGGGGCGACCAGGCGCGCCGGTCCAGCAGGGCCAGTTCCGCCTCGTCCTCGGGGACGGCGACGCGGACGCGCACGTCGGGATGGTTGGGCATGGGCGTCACCCTAGGCGGCGGTGCCCGTGGTCCGACAGTGAATTCGCGGGGGCTGCGGGCAGGATGGGGGCATGGAACGCTCACGTATCGCAGTGGCCGGCGCGTCCGGTCTCATCGGCGGCGCCCTGGTGCGGTCGCTGGCCTCGGACGGGCACGAGGTGGTGCGCCTGGTGCGCCGGGAGCCGCGGGGCGCGGACGAGGTCCGCTGGGACCCGGAGGGCGGGCGCGTGGACGAAGCGGGGCTCGCCGGGTGCGACGCGGTGGTCAACCTGGCGGGCGCCGGGGTCGGCGACCGGCGCTGGACGGACGCCTACAAGCAGCGGATCCGCGACAGCAGGGTCAACGGCACGGCCGCGCTCGCGCGGGCGGTGGCCTCGCTGGACGACGCGGACCGGCCGCGGGTCTTCGTGAACGGCAGCGCCATCGGCTACTACGGCGAGACCGGGGACCGGGCCGTCGACGAGAGCGCGCCGGCGGGCTCGGGCTTCCTGCCCGAGGTGTGCGTGGAGTGGGAGGGGGCCGCCGCGCCCGCCCAGGAGGCCGGTGTCCGCACCGCGTTCACCCGGACCGGGCTCGTCGTCTCCCGCGAAGGGGGCGCGTGGGGGCGGTTGTTCCCGCTGTTCCGGGCCGGGCTGGGCGGGCGCATGGGCGACGGCCGGCAGTACTGGTCGTTCGTCGCGCTGCACGACGAGGTCGCGGCGATCCGGCACATCCTCGACACCGACGGCCTGTCCGGTCCGTTCAACCTCACCGCCCCGAACCCCCTGACGAACAGTGAGATCACCGAGGCGATGGGGCGGGTGCTGCGCCGGCCGACGGTGTTCGCCGTGCCCGCGCCCGTCCTGCGGTCGGTGCTCGGCGAGATGGCCGGGGACGTCCTCGGCAGCGCCCGCGTCGTGCCGGCGCGCCTGCTGGAGTCGGGCTTCCGCTTCGCGTTCCCGGACATCGAGGGAGCGATCCGCGCGGCGCTGTGAGCCCTTGAGGTCCGCCCCCTCGCCCGCCGTTCACCGGCCCCACGGACCCACGCCCCGCACCGCACGCCGGCCGCGGGGCCCTTCTCCGCGGAACGCAGCCGCCCCGGCGGGCCCCTCCCCCACGCACACCGGTCCCACGGACCACGGACCACGCCCCGCGCCGCACGCCGGCGGCGCGGGGTGCCTCGGCCGCACGCCGCGCCCGAACCGCGGGCGCCCCTGTCCGCCTCGCGCACCGGTCCCTCCCGGACGCGTCTCCCTGGCCGCACACCAGTCCCCCGCGGCCCCTTCATGCCCACACGGTGTCCGTATGCGACCGCTGTGCGACCGTGCCCTGTCGATGCGCGACTCCCTCTGACCGATCACAGCCCTACGCTCGACCGGAACTCGCGTATCCCTGGGGCCTGTTGAGGGCATGACGTCTCCAGCGCCCGCGCAACCTCGAGGAGGGGCACGTGCTTGAGCCCGCGTACCAGGCGGACGTGGTCGTCGTGGGGGCCGGGGTCGCCGGCCTCTCGGCCGCGCATCGGCTGACCAGCGCAGGAGTGACCACCATGGTCCTGGAGGCCGCCCATCAGGTCGGCGGCCGGATGGCGACGGAGAAGGTCGACGGATTCCGGCTCGACCGGGTCGGCCAGTTGCTGTCCACGGCGTATCCCGAACTACACCGGACCCCGGGGCTGGGCGGGCTCGTGCTGCGCCCCTTCGCCCCGGGCGTCCTGCTGCACGGCGACGGACGCCATCACCGCGCGGGCGTCCAGCCCGGCGCAGGGGGTGCACGAGGCGCACTGCACGCGGTCCGTGCGCTGGCGAGTGCGCCCCGGTCGCCGTCCGCCCCCCGGGTCTCCCGCAGGCCCGTGGCCGTGCCCGGGCGGCAGGTCTCGGTGCCCCGCAGCCGGTCCGGCGCCCCGCTCGGCACGGCGGTCGACCAGGCCCGCCTCGGCGCGGCCCTGACCCGGCTGGCCGGTACCCCCGCCGAACGGCTGCTGGCCCGCCCGGAGTTGCCCGCCGGCCAGGCCCTCGCCGCCCGGGGGCTGCCCTCGCGGACCATCGACGGCTTCCTGCGCCCGCTGCTCGCGGCCCTGCTGTGCGACCCGGACCTGACGACGTCGAGCCGGTGTGCCGACCTCGCGCTGCGCGCCTTCGCCGGCGGCCGGCTGTGCGTGCCGGAGGGCGGGTCGGAGGCCCTTCCGGAGCTGCTGGCGCGGACCCTGCCGGCGGGGTCGGTGCGCACCGGCGTGCGCGTCACCTCCGTCTCCACGACCGCGGTGACCACCGCCGAGCACGGGGTGATCCGCTGCCGGGCGGTGCTGGTGGCGACGGACGCCCGGGCCGCCGCCGTACTGCTGCCCGGGTTGCGGGTGCCGGAGTTCCACCCGGTGACGGTGGTGCACCACACCACCGACGAGCCGCCCGGGACGGGGGCGTCCCTGCTGCTCGACGCGGACCTCGGCGGCCCGGTGGCCCACACGGCGGTCCTCAGCCAGGTCGATCCGTCCCGCGCTCCGGCGGGGCGGGCCCTGGTGTCGTCGACGGTGCTGGGCCGGCCGCCGGGCGACGTCGACACGGCCGTGCGCATGCACCTGGCGCGGCTGTACGGGACGTCGACGGCCCGGTGGGAGACGCTGGCGGTGCACCAGACGGCCGAGGCGGTGCCCGCGATGCGGCCGCCGCACGATCTGCGGCGGCCGGTGCGGCTGCTGGCGGGGCTGTACGTGTGCGGGGACCACCGGGACACCAGCACCGTCCAGGGCGCTCTGCACTCCGGGCACCGGGCGTCCGCGGCGATTCTGGCGGACCTGGGGGCGGGGCGGTCGATGCACGCCGCCGATCCGCTGCCGACCGTTCCGCGGGCGGCCTGAACCGCTCGCCGGGTAAGAGGGATGCGGGGGCCGGTCGCGCGGTTCCCCGCGTCCCCGGGCCGCGTCAGCCGAGGGCGGCCACCTTGTCACGGTAGGTCCGCACCGGGGCCGCGTCCTTGTAGGGCTCCAGCCGCCGCTCGAAGTCGCGTACGTACTCCACCGCCCGCACCGAGCGCATCTCGGCGGCCTGGCCTGCGGCCTCCGCGGCCAGCTGGCACGCCTGGTCGAGCTCGCCCAGGCCCAGGCGGGCGGTGGCCAGGACGACCCGGCAGAACAGCCGGCTGCGGGCGTAGGACGGGGCCCGCAGCTGCAGCGAGCGCTCCGCGTGCTGGGCGGCGGCGCGGAACTGCTGCAGGTCGCGGTGGCAGTGCCCGAACTCGTCGGCGAGCTGGGCCTCGTCGAAGAACCTCGCCCAGTGCGGCACGTCGTCCCCCGGCCGGGCCGTCTCCAGGGCCCGCTCGGCGCGGACCAGGGCCGCGGTGCAGGCCCGGACCTCGCCGAGCACCCCGTGCCCGCGCGCCTCGGAGGCGTGCAGCAGGGCCTGCACGACGGGCGGCCCGGAGGTGCCCACGCCCTGCTGGGCCACCCGCGCGAGCTGCACCGCCTCCCGCCCGTGCCCCAGGTAGACGGCCTGGCGGCTCATGGTGACCAGCACGTACGCGCCGAACGCCCGGTCCCCGGCCGCCTGGGAGAGCCGCAGCGCCTGCACGAAGTAGCGCTGGGCGAGCCCGTGCGCGGCGATGTCGTACGAGGTCCAGCCGGCGAGCCGGGTCAGGTCGGCGGCGGCGGCGAACAGGCGGCGGCCGGTCTGCTCGCCGTAGGTGCCGCGCAGCATGGGCTCGCACTCGTGCTCCAGGTAGCGCACGAGGGCCTGGCGGGCGTGGCCGCCGCCGTAGGCGTCGTCGAGGGTGCGGAAGAGCTCGCCGACCGAGCGCAGGGCGGCGATGTCCCCGGCGGTGACCCTCTGGCCGGGTCCGCGGTCGGCCCCGCCGCGCTGGCGGGGCAGGGACGGCACGCCCTGCTCGGCGGGGAGCCGCAGGGCGGGACGGCCCTGCGCGGGGATGCGGGCCCCGTGGGGTTCCCCCCGGGCCACCTTCTCGTCGGCGCGGCCGATCAGCCAGTCGCGGCTGGGCACGACGAGCCCGGCCGGGGTGAAGGCGATCTTGCGCAGCTCGGCGTGGCTGCCGGAGTCCTTGCGCCACAGCCCGCTGACGATGTCGACGGCCTCCTCGGGGGTGGCGGCGAACTCCAGCCCCGCGTAGACCGGGGCGCAGGCGTCCAGGCCCAGGTCCTGGGCGGTGAGGCGGCGGCCCAGACGGCGGGTGAACACCTCGGCGATCAGGGCGGGTGTGGTCCCCCGGGGCTGCTGGCCGCGCAGCCACCGGGTGACGGAGGTCTTGTCGTATCTCAGGTCGAGCCCGTGTTCCAGACCGAGCTGGTCCACGCGACGGGCGAGTCCCGCGTTGGAGAACCCCGCTTCTGCGATGAGCGCGGCGAGCTGTCGGTTGGGGGTGCGCTGCGCGGGTCGTTCCGTCATCTGCGGTGCGGTCTCCTGCCTTACGGCCTTCGTGATGTGCGCGGACTGCCTGTGAGCTGGCCTGACGCCTTGCTGGACGGCGCGAATGTAGCGGAGAGTAAGCAACCCATCACACATTTTCCCGGACATTCATCCGATCGTGTGAGGATTGACCCCGGGACTGACGTGTCCGGGCCGGACGTACAGTGGCTTGGGCGCGTTACGTGCCTGACACACCCGTCCGAGGGAGGCGCTTGCCGTGAGTGAGTTGCGGTTCGTCCGCATGGGGTTCGGTGACGAGGCCGTCGAGTACCAGGAAGCCTGGGACGAGCAGCGCCGGGTGCACGCGGCGCGCTTCGCCGACGAGGTCCCCGACACCGTACTGCTCCTGGAGCACCCGCCGGTCTACACGGCCGGGCGGCGCACGGCGGACAACGAGCGGCCCCTGGACGGGACGCCGGTCGTCGACGTGGACCGCGGCGGCAAGATCACCTGGCACGGCCCCGGACAGCTGGTCGGCTACCCCATCCAGAAGCTCCCCCGCCCCGTGGACGTGGTCGCCCATGTGCGGCGCCTGGAGGAGGCCCTGATCCGCACCTGCGCCGACTTCGGGCTCACGACCACCCGGATCGAGGGCCGCAGCGGCGTGTGGGTGCTGGGCGACCCGGTCGAGCAGCGGCCCGCGCTCGGCGGGCTGTCGCTGGACTTCGACCCGCGGCTGCACGACGAGGAGTTCGACCCGCGCCTGAACGGCCCGGAGTACGCCCCGTCCAACGCGGGCCAGCGCCGCGAGGACCGCAAGATCGCCGCCATCGGCATCCGCGTCGCCAAGGGCGTCACCATGCACGGCTTCGCGCTGAACGTGAACCCCGACAACAAGTGGTTCGACCGGATCATCCCCTGCGGCATCCGCGACGCGGGCGTGGCCTCCCTCGCCGCCGAGCTGGGCCGCGACGTGACGATCGAGGAGGTCCTGCCCGTGGTGGAGCGCCACCTGCGGGACGTCCTGGAGAACGCCGACCTCAAGCCCCGGGAGATCGAGAGGACACCGGCGGCATAAAGGCCCGCGGGAAGGGGCTGACACCACACACAGGCATTCAAATCCACGGGCGTACCCTTGAGGGCGCCGAAGAATCAACGCTAGGGAGCCGGTCGTGTCCGCAGTCGCACCCGACGGACGCAAGATGCTGCGCCTGGAGGTCCGCAACAGCCAGACCCCCATCGAGCGCAAGCCCGAGTGGATCAAGACCCGGGCGAAAATGGGCCCCGAGTACACCAAGATGCAGAACCTCGTGAAGAGCGAGGGCCTGCACACGGTCTGCCAGGAAGCCGGCTGCCCGAACATCTACGAGTGCTGGGAGGACCGCGAGGCCACCTTCCTCATCGGCGGCGACCAGTGCACCCGGCGCTGCGACTTCTGCCAGATCGACACCGGCAAGCCCGAGGCGCTCGACCGCGACGAGCCGCGCCGCGTGGGCGAGTCCGTGGTCACGATGGACCTGAACTACGCCACCATCACCGGCGTCGCCCGCGACGACCTGGACGACGGCGGCGCCTGGCTGTACGCCGAGACGGTCCGCCAGATCCACCGGCAGACCGCCGACCGCGAGGGCGGCCACACCAAGGTCGAGCTGCTGGCCCCCGACTTCAACGCGATCCCCGAGCAGCTCGAGGAGGTCTTCTCCTCGCGCCCCGAGGTCTTCGCGCACAACGTCGAGACCGTCCCGCGGATCTTCAAGCGCATCCGCCCCGGCTTCCGCTACGAGCGCTCCCTGAAGGTGATCACCGAGGCCCGCGACTACGGCCTGGTCACCAAGTCGAACCTGATCCTCGGCATGGGCGAGACCCGCGAGGAGGTCAGCGACGCGCTGAAGCAACTGCACGAGGCGGGCTGCGAGCTGGTCACCATCACGCAGTACCTGCGCCCCTCCGTGCGCCACCACCCGGTGGAGCGCTGGGTCAAGCCGCACGAGTTCGTGGAGCTGCAGCAGGAGGCCGAGCAGATCGGCTTCTCCGGTGTGATGTCCGGCCCGCTCGTGCGCTCCTCGTACCGGGCCGGGCGGCTGTACCGCATGGCCATGGAGCAGCGGGACGCGCGCGTCGCGGCCCAGGCCGTCTGACGGAGCGTCACCGCCCTCCCCCGGACAGGGCGAGACAATCGTGTGAATTCGCGCACGTGAGACTACTGACCGGTAGCGACCGATTCGACGCGGTCCTGACCGTCCTCGCAGATGAGGGCGTACGTCAGGACCGCGTCGTCGTTCCCCCTCCCCGCATCCCGGATTCACGGGTGTTTGACCGGTGAGTCACGCCCTGGTAACACCAGTCAGTGACGCTGAACTCACAGCACGTACACCCTGACCGAGGGGGGACCTCACCCATGCAGGCCGCGCCCGTCCGCGCCACCGCGATCCCGTCGTTCACGACCGCCCTGCGTGCGGTCGAGGCACTGCTGATGAGCAGCGGCCAGCGCACCGCCCGGCGCAACGCCTGGACGTCCGTGCTGGAGGACCGCCGCCGCGCCAAGGACCGGATCGAGGCGCAGCACGTGCTGGAGCAGTCCCTCTCCCGCTCCCTGTCCGCCCGTCCCTGACGTCCGGCCCCCGCCCCGCGGGCCCCGGACGGCACTGCCGTCGTCGGCGCTTGTGCGGACACGTAGACTTCGTGGCATGGCGAGGAAGGAACCTGCAGCGGACGCTGCGAACCCCGGGCGACTGAAGCAGATCGCCCTGACCTACAAGATGACCCGCAGGGCCGACAAGAAGATCGGTCTTGTACTCGCGGCTGTCGGAATCGTCACCTTCGGTGTCTTCCTCGCGATCGGTTTCTTGATCGGTCACCCCATCTATCTCGGCATCCTGGGCTTCCTGCTCGCCTTCCTCGCGACGGCGATCGTGTTCGGGCGCCGGGCCGAGCGGGCCGCCTTCGGGCAGATGGAGGGCCAGCCCGGTGCCGCGGCGGCGGTGCTCGACAACATCGGCCGGGGGTGGACGACGACCCCCGCGGTGGCGATGAACCGCAACCAGGACGTGGTGCACCGCGCGGTCGGCAAGGCCGGCATCGTGCTGGTGGCCGAGGGCAACCCGAACCGGGTGAAGACCCTGCTCGCCGCCGAGAAGCGCAAGATGAACCGGATCGTCGCCGACGTGCCCGTGCACGACCTGGTGGTGGGCACCGGCGAGGGCCAGGTCGAGCTGAAGAAGCTGCGCACGACCATGCTGAAGCTGCCCCGCGTGCTGACCGGCCCGCAGGTCACCGCGACCAACGACCGGCTGCGCGCGCTCGGCGACCTGATGAGCAACATGCCGCTGCCGAAGGGCCCGATGCCCAAGGGCATGCGCCTGCCGAAGGGCGGGCCGAAGGCCCGCTGACCCGTACCCGTACGACGAAGGGGCGCCCGGACCACTCCGGGCGCCCCTTCGTCGTACGGGCTTGCCCTGCGGGGGGGCGCCGGCCCGTCGGTGCCGGCTAGAACCTGTCCGGCCGATCATGTGTGGCGCGGGATGACCGCGATCGCTGCGGTGGCGGTATCGAGGAACGCTTGGCCGTCTGCCATAACGGGCGTCGGTCCGGGCGCGGAGCCGAGCACCGCCCTGCCCCATGTGCTGATCGGCGGAGACGGCATGATGGGGATCATGAAGTCTCTCGCCGCAGCCGGTCTGCGCATCGTGGAGGGCTGGACCGCGCCCGACGGGATCCTTCCGCCCACCGTCACCAGCCAGGCACCGAGCGTCCCATCTGAAGACGGGCGCGTCGAGGCCATGCTGGACTTCCTCGATCCGCAGCTGCACGAGAAGGCGAACGCCGACTGGTACCGGCTGTCGATCGAAGGAGGACTCTTCTCCGAGACCGACCGCAGGTTCCTGATCGCGCTCCACCCCGGCCAGGACCGCCTCGCACGATGGCACTGCGTCGAGCTGCAGAGCGAGTGGGACATCATGGGCAAGGGTGCTGACGGGCTGCTCGGCAGTGCCCCCTACCGCCCCGAGTTCAGCATGCTTTCCCTCGACGGGAACGTGCTGTGCTTCGCCACGACGTGGGAGCACGCGATCAGCACCTCCGTGCTGAAAGCGCCGCATCGTTCGCAGGTCCTCCGCGAGTGGGCCAAGGATCTGACGGACGGCACCATGGACGACATGGGCGATCCGGACGAGCCGCCACTGAGCACCACGGCACGACGCTGGCTCAACAGCCACTAGAAATTTGTCCGACTGATCACGTTCGGAGCCAGATAACGAGGGCTGCTGCTGTGGCGGTTCCTAGATAGATGTATCCGCGCTTGTCGTAGCGAGTGGCGACTGCCCGGGACTGTTTCAGGCGGTTGATCGTCCGCTCGACAGTGTTGCGCTTTTTGTAGCGGTCCTCATCGAAGCCAATGGGCCGTCCGCCGCGTGAGCCCTTGCGCAGGCGGGCGGCCTGGCTGTCGCTCTTCTCCGGGATCGTGTGCCGGATGCCCCGACGCCGCAGATACTCGCGGATACGGCCATTGCTGTAGGCCTTGTCGGCAGCGAGACTGTCCGGCCTCACCCGTGGCCTTCCCGGGCCACCTCTGGGGACACGGATCCTTTCCAGCACGGCGATGAACTGGGTGCAGTCTGCCCTCTGACCTGGAGTGACGATAAGGGACAGCGGGCGACAGAATCCGTCCGCGCTCAGGTGGAGCTTGCTGGTGAACCCGCCGCGCGAGCGGCCCAGGCCCTCACCTCCAGCACCACCGCCACCAGGCGGGCGACGAGGCTCTGCCACGGCGTCTCGCCCTGGTGTTCCCCCTCGTCGGCCCCCCTTGAGGAAGGTGTCAGCGGCGGGTTGGTGCGGGCGCCAGCCGCATGCTGATGCGCGCGGACGATGGAGTCCACCGAGATCTCCCAGTCGATCTCACCCACCGCGTCGGCCGCGGCCTGGACCTGCTGGAGCAGACGTTCCCAGGTGCCGTCGCCCGACCACAGCCGATGACGCTCGTACACGGTTTTCCACGGACCGAACCGCTCGGGCAGATCACGCCACTGCACCCCGGTCCGCACCCGGTGCAGAATCCCGTTGATTACCTGCCGGTGATCCCGCCATCGGCCGCAGCGACCGTTGCTGACCGGCAGGAACGGCCGCAGCCGTTCCCACTCGACATCCGTCAGGTCACCCCGCCCCATGTCCACATCAACGACTAGGACAGGCCGTAGTCACATGATCGGCCGGACAAGTCCTAGATGCGGACCTCGACCGTGCCGGCCAGCCGGTCGTGCAGGCCGCGGCCGTCGCGGTCCCAGATCAGGGCGGGGATCGCGAGGAACAGCAGGACCGTGCGCAGGACGGCCCGCCAGGGGCTGACGCGGCCGGTGGCCAGGGCGAGCACCCGGAGGCCGAACAGGCGCTTGCCCGGGGTGAAGCCCACCGTGCCCACCGTGAGCACCATCAGCGCGAACATGATCAGCGGGGCCCAGATCTGCGCCGCCTCGTTGTAGCTGTCGGCGACCAGGCCGTAGGCGATGAGCAGGCTCAGCCCCCAGTCGACGGCCAGGGCGCCGAGCCGGCGGCCCGGGCGGGCGATCGAGCCGGGGCCCTCCTCGGGCAGACCGAGCTGCTCGCCCCGGTATCCGAAGTCGACCCCGGCCTCTTCCGCGGCCGCGCGGGGTCCGGAGAGCCACGATCCGAGTGCTTGCCTGTTGTCCACCCGTCCACGGTACTGCGCCCCCATATGACCGGGGCACGGCGGGGTGCGTCGGGGCTACGGTGGGAGGTGGGCCGGTTAACTTGTGCGAAACAATCGGGTCACGCCCGAGAAATCACCCGTCCCTAGGGTCGAGGACAGCGTGTGCCACCCGCACTGGCCGCACGAACGAACTACCACCCCGGCGGGACGGTCGGGAGTAGGAGGAGCTGGATGTTCCAGAACGCCGACGAGGCCAAGAAGTTCATCGCGGACGAGGACGTCAAGTTCATCGACGTCCGCTTCTGCGACCTCCCGGGCGTGATGCAGCACTTCACGGTGCCTGCGGAGGCGTTCGACGCCGACGAGGAGCTGGCCTTCGACGGCTCCTCGATCCGGGGTTTCCAGGCCATTCACGAGTCCGACATGGCCCTGCGCGCGGACCTGTCGACCGCCCGGGTCGACCCGTTCCGCCGTGACAAGACGCTGAACATCAACTTCTTCATCCACGACCCGATCACGGGCGAGCAGTACTCCCGCGACCCGCGCAACGTGGCCAAGAAGGCCGAGGCCTACCTCGCCTCCACCGGCATCGCCGACACGGCGTACTTCGGTCCCGAGGCCGAGTTCTACGTCTTCGACTCCGTCCGCTTCGCGACCAGCGCGAACGAGTCCTTCTACCACATCGACTCCGAGGCCGGCGCCTGGAACACCGGTGCGCTGGAGGACAACCGCGGCTACAAGGTGCGCTACAAGGGCGGCTACTTCCCGGTCCCGCCGGTCGACCACTTCGCCGACCTGCGCGCCGAGATCTCCCTGGAGCTGGAGCGGGCCGGCCTGAAGGTCGAGCGCCAGCACCACGAGGTGGGCACCGCCGGCCAGGCCGAGATCAACTACAAGTTCAACACGCTGCTCGCCGCCGCCGACGACCTCCAGCTCTTCAAGTACATCGTGAAGAACGTGGCCTGGAAGAACGGCAAGACGGCCACCTTCATGCCGAAGCCGATCTTCGGTGACAACGGCTCGGGCATGCACGTCCACCAGTCGCTGTGGACCGGCGGCCAGCCGCTGTTCTACGACGAGGCCGGTTACGCGGGCCTGTCGGACACCGCCCGCTACTACATCGGCGGCATCCTCAAGCACGCCCCGTCGCTGCTGGCGTTCACCAACCCGACGGTGAACTCCTACCACCGCCTGGTGCCGGGCTTCGAGGCGCCGGTGAACCTGGTGTACTCGCAGCGCAACCGCTCCGCGGCCATGCGCATCCCGATCACGGGCTCGAACCCGAAGGCCAAGCGCGTCGAGTTCCGCGCCCCGGACGCCTCCGGCAACCCGTACCTGGCGTTCTCGGCGCTGCTGCTCGCCGGTCTGGACGGCATCAAGAACAAGATCGAGCCGGCCGAGCCGATCGACAAGGACCTGTACGAGCTGGCTCCCGAGGAGCACGCGAACGTCGCCCAGGTCCCGACCTCCCTCGGCGCGGTCCTGGACCGCCTGGAGGCCGACCACGAGTTCCTGCTCCAGGGCGACGTGTTCACCCCGGACCTGATCGAGACGTGGATCGACTTCAAGCGCGCCAACGAGATCGCGCCGCTGCAGCTGCGTCCGCACCCGCACGAGTTCGAGCTGTACTTCGACGTGTGATCGACGCCCCTGTCGCCCGTACGGTGCCCCCGTCTCCCGCTGTGGAGGCGGGGGCACCGTCGTGTACCGGCCGCGCCTTCACAGGCGGGCGCGGAAGGGGGATCATCGGGGAGGGGACGCTTGTGCGAGAAGAGGTGCGGGGATGCCGGAGCGGGACGACGAGGAGCGCGAGTTCGACATCCGGTGGGCTGACGGGGCCGAGCACAAGGAGCCGTCCGCGCGGGCCCGCATGCTCGCCGCACGCTGGAAGCACGACCCGCCCGGGCCGGTGCCGTTCCGCCCCGAACCCGGGCATGTGGGCGGCGGGCGCCGCCGGTCCCCCTGGGTGTCGACGGCCGTGGTCCTCGGCTGCGTCGCCGCCGTGATCGTCCTGCTCGGGTACGCCGGCTTCCGTCCCCCGTTCTAGCCGGCCGTCCTGCGACCCTCCTGTTAGCGTCCGGCCCGTGGACGACAGCGTGTACACGGGCAATGCCGGCGAGGACGCCGCGCTGGACCGGGGGTGGATCCTCGGGCACTTCAAGGCCGCCGGGGACCCTCGGCACAGCGAGGACGTCGAGATCAAGTGGGGGGTGCACCCCCCGGGCGACGAACGGGCCGAGTGGGTGCGCGGCGAGCAGCGGACCGCGCTGCTGGTGCTGATCAGCGGGCGGTTCCGCGTCGAGCTGCCCGGGCGGAGCGTGCTGCTGCGCCGCCAGGGCGACTACGTGGTGTGGGGGCGGGGCGTCGACCACTCCTGGCGCGCGGAGGAGGAGTCGGTGGTGCTGACCGTGCGGTGGCCGTCCGTGCCCGGGTACGCGGTGGGATCCGGGACCTGACGGCCACGCCGGGGTCGGCGGCGCGGCCGGCGGCTTCACCCGGCTCCGGCGGCTGACGGCCGTGCGCGGGTCCGGCGGCCGGAGGCGTTGGGCCTGGCACTGGGTCACCTCTGCAAACGGGGGCAGGACCTGGGTGGCTGGTTCGCGGTGCGGGGGGCGCCGGGTCTGTGATCCTCTCCGCGCCGGCCGGGGGCCGCGTGAATGAATGGCCGGATGAGTGAGCTGATCCCTTTCACGCATCCGGCCGACGGCGAGCGGCTCGCGGGACTGCGCCGCGGTGCGGACGGGCCCGGCGGGGCGACCGCCGTGCTGCTGCACGGCGCGGGCAACGGCAGCGCTGACCGGCTGGTGCCGCTGCTGGAGGAGTTCGCCGCGCACGGCTGCCGCGCTCTCGCCTTCGACTTCTCCGGCCACGGCCGCAGCACCGGCCTGCTGCGGGAGCTGAGCCTGCGCCGCCGTTTCGAGCAGGCCGTGTCCGTGATCGACGCACTCGTGCCCGCTGACGGGCCGCTGCTGCTGGTCGGGTTCAGCATGAGCGGGCAGACGGTGGCGGATCTCGCCCGGCACTACGGAGGCCGGGTGGCGGCGGTGGGGCTGTGTGCCCCGGCGGTGTACGCGGCCGGGGCGTGGGACGTGCCGTTCGGCTCGGGTGACGGACGGTTCAGCGAGATCATCCGGACGGAAGGGAGCTGGCGCGGCTCACCCGCGCTCGACGTGCTGCGCGCGTACGAGGGGCGGGCCGTGCTCGCGGTGCCCGCACGGGACGAGGTCATCCCGGCGGCCGTGACCGAGGCCGTCTCCGAGGCGCTCGCGCGGCGTTCGCAGTTCACGCACCAGGAGATCCCCGGGGCGACGCACCGGCTGGGTCTGTGGTTCCGCGACCACGCCGGGTACCGGCGCGCGTTCGTCACGGCCGTGCTGGCCGGGCTCGGCGAGGGCGGCGGCTGGACGGCCACGCGCGCGTGGGTGGCCGGGCAGCTGCCCGAGGGCCGCACGGTCACCGGCTCGGCCTTCCTGAACGGAGGGTGGAGCGCGCAGATGCGGCGGCTCACCCTCGACGACGGCTCCGCCCTGGTCCTGCGCTCCTTCGTGCAGCCCTTCTTCCGCCGGCACGCCGGCGGGCTGCTGGGCCGCGAGGCGGAGATCCTCACGCTGCTGGCGGACGAGGAGGGCGTGCCGGCCCCCGGGCTGGTGGGGGTGGACGCGGCGGCCGAGCAGTGCGACCACCCGTCCCTGCTGATGACGGTCCTGCCGGGCCGGGTCCGGGTCGACGAGGAGGAACTCGCCCCCCGGGTGGGGCTGCTGGCGGACCGGCTGGCCCGGATCCACCGGGTCGTCCCGGCCGCGCGGCCGCGGACCTACCAGGCCTGGACGTCCCCGGAGCGGGTGACCGCGCCGGCGGGTGCGGTGTGGGAGCGTGCCGTGGACGTCATCCGCCGGGAGCCGCCGCCGTACGAGGGGTGCTTCCTGCACCGCGACTTCCACCCCGGGAACGTGCTGTTCACCGGGTCCGGAGCCGGGCTGCGGATCAGCGGCGTGGTCGACTGGGTGGAGACCTCCTGGGGTCCGGCCGACCTGGACGTGGCGCACTGCTCCACGGCGCTCGCCCTGCTCCACGGAGCGGAGCAGGGACTCGCGTTCCGCGCCGCGTACGAGGAGCGGGGCGGCCGGCGCCTGGCCGACGGGCCCGCCCATCTGTACTGGCGGCTGCTCGACGCGCTGGCCTACGTCCCGGACGCGGCGAAACTGGCGGGACCGTGGCGTGAGCTGGGCCGGACGGATCTGACGCCGCGGGTGCTGGCCGAGCGGCTGGAAGCGTACGTGGCGGGGCTGCTGGAGCGGTACGGCTGAGGGGCGGCGGCAGGCCGCGGGCGCGCTGCCGGCGGGGCCGCGCTGGCGCGGGGCGGGCGGGGCGCGCTGTCAGGGGCCGGCGCGATGATGAGTGCCGGGCGGCGTGCGCCGCCGTCGGCGGGCGCGGTGACGTGCCGGTGGCGGCGGGCGCGATGGCGTGCCCATGGTGGCGGGCGCGGTGACGTGCCCGTGGTGGCAGGCGCGGTGGCGGGGCCGCCGACGGTGCGCGCTGGACGCCGCCCGGGCAGGCTGCGGGGAGACGGGGAGGCCGGTATGGAGGCACGGCGGTACATCGGCGGGGCGGAGCGGCGGGCCCGCCTCGCGCTGCGGCAGCGGCTGGCCGCCGGGTCCAGGGCTGCCGTGCCCGAGCAGGTGGCCGAGTCCCTGGTCGCGCTGCACGGCACGGACCCGGCGACGGTGTACCTGGCGGTGGGCGCGCGCCTGGCGGACCCGGCGAAGACGGTGCCGGAGACGGAGCGCGCGCTGTACGAGGACCGGGCCCTGGTGCGGATGCACGGCATGCGGCACACGGTGTTCGTGTTCCCCGCGGCGCTGACCCCGGTCGTGCACGCCTCGACGGGGCTGGCGGTCGCCGCCCGGGAGAGGTCCGCGCTGCTCACGCACATGGCGGCGGCCGGGGCGCCGGACGCGGCCTGGCTGCGGGAGGTCGAGGAGTCGACGCTGGCGGCGCTCGCCCGGCGCGGGCAGGCGACGGCCGCCGAACTGGCCCGGGACGAGCCGCGGCTGCGCGAGCAGTTCGTATACGGGGCCGGGAAGAGCTACGAGGGCCTGCACACGGTCTCGACCCGGCTGCTGAAGGTGCTCGGTGCGGAGGGCAAGGTGGTGCGCGGCCGGCCGCTCGGGTCCTGGACGTCCAGCCGGTTCCGCTGGGCCCTCGCGCCCGAGCACGAGGAGCTGGACACGGCCGCGGCGCAGGCGGAGCTGCTCGGACGGTGGCTCACGGCATGCGGTCCCGCCACGGAGGCGGACCTGAAGTGGTGGACGGGCTGGCGGGTGACGGAGGTCCGCCGCGCGTTGTCGGCGATCGGGGCGGAGACGGTGGAGCTGGACGAGGGCACCGGTTTCGTGGCCCGGGGGGACGCGGAGCCGGCGCCCGGACCCGGCGGTCCCCGGGCCGCGCTGCTGCCCGCTCTGGACCCGACCGCCATGGGGTGGCAGCACCGCGACTGGTACCTCGCGCCGGAGCTGCGGCCGCAGCTGTTCGACCGCAGCGGCAACGTCGGCCCGACGGTGTGGTGGGAGGGCCGGGTGATCGGCGGTTGGGCCCAGCGGCCGGACGGCGAGATCGTCTGGCGGCTCCTGGACGTGGACGGCGTCGGCCGGGAGGCCCGCGCGGCCGTGGAGGAGGAGGCGGGCCGCCTGCGCGGCTGGCTCGGGACGGCCAGGATCACCCCGCGCTTCCGCACACCTCTGGAGAAGGAGCTGGTGGCGTGAGCGGCGCGAGGTGACCCGGACGGGTCAGGAGCGGACGAACACCCCGGCCCGGGCCGCCGCGGCCGCCGCCTCGGCCGCGCGGAGGGCCGTCGCCTCGTCCAGCGGGGCTCCGCTGATCAGCAGGTGGTAGTAGAGCGGGGCGGACACCGCGCGGATCACCTCCTGCGGATCGGTGCCCTCGGGCACCTCGCCCCGCTCGGCGGCCTGCCGGACGCAGGGAGCCCACTCCCGGACGCGGATGTCGTAGAAGCGGTGCAGCGCGGCGGCCGTCCTCGGGTCACCGGCGGCCGCGGCGATCAGCGCCGTGAACAGGGGGCCCTGCCGGGGATCGGTCAGGGTGCGCTGCACGAGCCGGGCGTTCGCCGTGAGGTCGCCGAGCAGGGTCCCGGTCTCGGTGCGCGGTGCCGACTGCTCGGCCATGTCGGCCAGCAGATCCGCCACCAGCCCGGTCACCGTGCCCCAGCGGCGGTAGACGGTCGTCTTGCCGACGCCGGCGCGGCGGGCGATGTCGGCGAGGTCCAGCCCGGTGAAGCCCTGTTCGGTGAGGGCGTCCTCCGCCGCCCGCAGCACCGCTTCCCGGACCCGGGCGGTGCGCCCCCCGGGCCGTACGGTCCCCGGCTCTCCCCCGTCAGCCATAACGGCACTCCTGTTCCATTAGCCAGTTCTCCCTGCTACCTTAATGAACCTACTAACGGAACACTGGAACCGTTAAGCGGGTTCCGTGGGAGAGGGGCCGACATGGAACACAGGCGGCTGGGCGCGTCCGGACTCATGGTCCCGGCGCTGAGCTTCGGGGCGGGCACCTTCGGCGGCAGCGGACCGCTGTTCGGGGCGTGGGGCTCGACCGACGTGCGGGAGGCGCGCCGGATGGTGGGCATCTGCCTGGAGGCGGGCATCACGATGTTCGACACCGCCGACGTCTACTCCGCCGGGGCCTCCGAGGAAGTGCTCGGGGCGGCGCTGGAGGGCCGCCGGGACGAGGTGATCATCTCCACCAAGACGAGCCTGCCGATGGGTGACGGGCCGGGCGACGCGGGCTCCTCGCGCTCCCGGCTGATCCGCGCCTGCGAGGACGCGCTGCGCAGGCTCGGCACCGACCGCATCGACCTGTTCCAGTTGCACGCCTTCGACGCCGGGACGCCGGTCGAGGAGGTGATGGACGCGCTCGCCTCGCTGGTACGGGCGGGCAAGGTGCGCTACACCGGCGTCTCCAACTTCTCGGGCTGGCAGGTGATGAAGTCCCTCGCCGTCGCGGACCGGCACGGGCACCCGCGCCATGTGGCCCACCAGGTCTACTACTCCCTGATCGGCCGCGACTACGAGTGGGAGCTGATGCCGCTCGCCCTGGACCAGGGCCTCGGCGCGCTCGTCTGGAGCCCGCTGGGCTGGGGCCGCCTCACCGGGCGCATCCGGCGCGGCAGCCCGCTGCCGCCGGGCAGCCGGCTGCACCGCACCGCCGACTTCGGCCCGCCGGTCCACGAGGAGCACCTCTACGACGTGGTCGACGTACTGGAGGAGATCGCCGCGGAGACGGGGAAGGCGGTCCCGCAGATCGCCCTCAACTGGCTGCTGCGCAGGCCGACGGTGTCCTCCGTCATCATCGGCGCCCGCGACGAGCGGCAGCTGCGGCAGAACCTCGGCGCCGTCGGCTGGAGCCTCGCACCCGAGCAGGTGGCACGGCTGGACGCGGTGAGCCACCGGCCGGCCCCCTACCCCTACTTCCCCTACGAGCGCCAGGAGGGGTTCGCCCGGCTCAACCCGCCGGTGGTCGCGGCACCGGCCCGGGCCGCCTGAGCGGACTGCGGCACCCGCGGCCGGGTGCGCGAGCAGGCGGTGGGATCGCGGGCCGCGACACCGCATCCCGGGCCACGGGACGCACGAACAGGCGCCGGGCACCCCTCGACTCGGGGTGCCCGGCGCCGGGTGGCCGGAGGCCGTGTGCCCGGCGTCCCGGCGGGCGGTGGTTCAGCGGGCGTAGCGCATGAGCGCGCGCACCATGTGGCACGTCGTGTCCGACGGCGGGTGGACGCCGATCAGTTCCGCCGTGTCGCGGATCGTCTCGTTGCGCGCCTGGTTCGGCACGTAGACGCCGGAGTCGAGCAGCGCGACGGCCAGCCGCAGGGCCTTGAGACGGCGGTTGTGCGTGACGTACCACTCGCGCGGACGGCCGGGCGGCAGCGGCCGCTTCTCCACGGGCGAGTACGGCAGGTCGAGCAGGACGGGGCGCTTGGCGGTGGACTGGGTGGGCAGCGGCTTCGGCTTCAGAGCGGCAGCGGGCACAGGCATCCTCCTGTCGCGGTCGGGTGGCGCCGGGGACTTCGCCCGTCCCCGGCGCCACCCTCGAACACTGCTTACAGTCTACCGCCGGGCACTGACAACGGGGAGTCCGCACGGACGAGCAAATGCCCAGGTGAGCACGGAGATTGGCGCTGTGTCACGGCAGCTCCAGGAGTAGTTCCTGAGCCACTGGAAAATCGAACAGAGGCCGGTGCGCGTACGGTTCCTCCCATGGAGATCTGGATCAATCCGGCCTGCTCGAAGTGCCGCAGCGCCGTGCGGCTGCTCGACGCCGAGGGTGCCGACTACACCGTCCGCCGCTACCTGGAGGACGTGCCGAGCGAGGACGAGATCCGCCAGGTGCTCACGCGCCTCGGGCTCGACCCGTGGGACATCACCCGCACCCAGGAGGCGGCGGCCGAGGACCTCGGACTCGAGGACTGGCCCCGGGAGGCCGGTTCGCGCGACCGGTGGATCACGGCGCTCGCCGAGCACCCCGAGCTGATCCAGCGCCCGATCATCACCGCGGACGACGGCACGGCGGTGGTGGCCCGGACCGACGAGGCCGTACGGGACGCGCTGTCGCGCTGACCCGCCCACCGCGTGTGGCACAGGTCACTGCCCTGACTGCTGTGACCGCTGAGTAACCCCGTTCGGCATCTCGTACATAGCGGCGTACGCTCCCCTAGCTCTTCAGGAGGCGCGCATGTCGCGCAGGAGAACTCTCGGCACGAAGAAGAAGATCGCGCTGCTGGTCAGCGCGGCGACGGTGGCGGGAGGCGGGGCCTTCGTCATGGCGAGCACGTCGAACGCCGCGCAGACCCCCAAGTCCGCGTCGGAGTCGACGGTCTGCCTGGGCCTCGCCACCGCCCTGGGCAACAACCAGAAGTTCATCGCGGACCAGCGGGCCAACCCGGACGCCCAGTCCGAGGCGCGGATCGCCAACCGCGAGGCGGTCGTCGCGGAGATCAAGCGGAAGCAGGAGGCGTCGGGTTGCACGGTCGGGGAGTCGGCTCAGGACTCCCAAACCGCGCAGCCCTCGCAGCCCGCTCAGGGCGGCCAGCAGGGCGGCAACGGCCAGCAGGCCGGCGGCGGTCAGCAGGCCGGGGGCGCGCAGCCCTCGCAGCCGGCCGCCTCCGCACCCGCGGCGAACCCCGGCGGCGGTGCCGCCGCCGGGCAGCAGGTGTGCAACGGCTCCACGGTCACGCTCTCCGGCGAGGGCGGTGCGCCCGCCGCGTCCAGCAACCAGTTCCCGGCCGGCACGAAGCTGAAGGTCACCAACCTGGACAACAACAAGTCCACGACGGTGGAGGTCACCTCGGTCTCCGGCAGCTGCGTCCTGCTGAACAACGCGGCGTTCGAACAGGTCCGTGAGCCCGGCAAGTTCCTCATCCGCCGGGCCGTGATCGAGAAGGTGGGGTGAGGCCGGACGACCCGACGAGTCCGTGAGGCGGCGGCCCACCCCTCGGCCGCCCCTCGTACGTGTCACCGGTCCTGCCGCCCCCGGCCAGGGGTGGCAGGACCGGCGCGCGTACGGACCGTGCGGCGCCGTGCACCGGCTCGACGGAGGGGAGCCGGTGCACGGCGCCACCGGGTAACACGGGGTTCACACACGGGCAACGACCGGGTAATCGCCTGTTGCCAGGCTGCCGGGCAGCACCTCGCGGCGCCTCAGTGCGGCAGCGCCGCAGCACCCGCGATACGCGCCAGACACACCCCGAAGGATGTGGCCCGTGACCTTCAAGGCTGAGTACATCTGGATCGACGGCACCGAGCCGACGGCCAAACTGCGTTCCAAGACCAAGATCATCGCGGGTTCGCCCGCCGGTCTGGACGCGCTGCCGGTCTGGGGCTTCGACGGGTCCTCCACCAACCAGGCCGAGGGCCACTCCTCGGACTGCGTGCTGAAGCCGGTGTTCACGTGTCCCGACCCGATCCGCGGCGGTGACGACGTACTGGTCCTGTGCGAGGTGCTGAACACCGACCTCACCCCGCACGCCACCAACACGCGGGCCGCGCTGGCCGAGGTGGCCGAGCGGTTCGCGGCGCAGGAGCCGATCTTCGGCATCGAGCAGGAGTACACGTTCTTCAAGGACGGCTACCCGCTCGGCTTCCCCAAGGGCGGCTTCCCGGCCCCGCAGGGCGGTTACTACTGCGGCGTCGGCGCGGACGAGATCTTCGGCCGCGACGTCGTCGAGGCCCACCTCGACAACTGCCTGAAGGCCGGCCTCGGCCTGTCCGGCATCAACGCCGAGGTCATGCCGGGCCAGTGGGAGTTCCAGGTCGGCCCGCTGGCGCCGCTGGAGGTCTCCGACCAGCTGTGGGTGGCGCGCTGGCTGCTCTACCGCACGGCCGAGGACTTCGACGTCGCCGCCACCCTCGACCCCAAGCCGGTCAAGGGCGACTGGAACGGCGCCGGCGCGCACACCAACTTCTCCACCAGGGCGATGCGCGAGTCCTACGACGCGATCATCACCGCCTGCGAGTCGCTCGGCGAGGGCTCCAAGCCCCTGGACCACGTCAAGAACTACGGCGCCGGCATCGACGACCGCCTGACGGGCCTGCACGAGACCGCCCCCTGGGACAAGTTCTCCTACGGCGTCTCGGACCGCGGCGCCTCGGTGCGCATCCCGTGGCAGGTCGAGCAGGACGGCAAGGGCTACATCGAGGACCGCCGCCCCAACGCCAACGTCGACCCGTACGTGGTGACACGCCTGCTGGTCGACACGTGCTGCTCCGCGCTGGAGAAGGCCGGCCAGGTCTGACCCGCCCGGCACCCGGCTCCCGAGGGGGCGTCCACCCACGCGGTGGACGCCCCCTCGGCCGTCCGCCGGGGTGTCCGAGGAGTGAGAGGAGGGTCCCTGCACCCCGCTCCCGTCTGCTTCAATGGGGCCATGGCCAGCTACCGGAAGAACGCCGCGACGGGTCGCCACGACCTCGAGCCCTTCTGGCCGTCCCGCCAGGACCACGACTTCGACCGGGTGTGTTGCCGCGCGACGAACGCGCAGGCCCGCTGAAGCCGTCCACCCCCGGCCTCCGGCCAGCGCGAACCGCGTACGTCCCTCGGCGAGCCCGACCACGAACTCGCGGCCGTCGACCTCCCCGACGAACTCCTCGCGCGAAAGAGCTGACCTCTCATGGCGACCACTCGTTCCCTGTCCCCCGCCGCCCCCTTCACCGCCCCCTCGGGCCACGGCCCCCGGCACCGGCTGCGCGCCGTCGACCGGGACGAGGTGGTGACCGTGGCGGACCTGCTGCCGCCGGGTGCCACCTGGCTGCCGGCGCCGCAGCACACCCTGCCCGCCCTGCCGGGGCAGCCGCCGATGGTCGGCTACCTGGTGCTCGTCCCCGCCGACCAGCAGCCGCCCTTCCCCGTGGCCGTACCGGACCGGCCCGTCGCGGCGGAGCCCGGAGCGGCCCAGGAGCCGGGCGGTGACGCGCTGATCCGCGTCGACACCGTGCAGCGCACCGCCCAGGTGGCCGGACGGCCGCTGGACCTCACCTACCTGGAGTTCGAACTGCTGGCCCATCTCGTCGCCCACCCGGGCCGGGTGCACACCCGCGACCAGCTGGTCGGCACGGTGTGGGGCTACGGGCACGTGGGCGACGGCCGCACGGTCGACGTGCATGTCGCCCGGTTGCGCCGCAAGCTGGGCGCGGAGTACCGCGACACGATCCGCACCGTGCGCCGCGTGGGCTACAAGTACGTTCCGCCGACAGGCCGTTGATGAACCGTTGACGGGCCGTCCCGCGCCCGCCCGGCCCCGCGATCGCCCGTTCCCGCCTCTGCCGACAGCAGACGACCGTTCCCCGGGGCCGACCGTGCGGGCAGAGTGCACGGCATGAGGCTGCTGATGCTGGGTGGTACGGAGTTCGTGGGGCGGGCCGTCGTCGAGGCGGCGCTGGAGCGGGGCTGGGACGTGACCGTGTTCCACCGGGGGCGGCACCAGGCCCCGCCGGGCGCGCGGACGCTGCTCGGCGACCGCACCGCACCCGGGGGGCTCGCCGCCCTGGCCGCGGACACCGGCGAGTGGGACGCCGTCGTGGACACCTGGTCGGCGGCGCCGCGCGCGGTGGCGGACGCGGCGCGGCTGCTGCGGGACCGCGCCGGGCGGTACGTGTACGTGTCGAGCTGCTCGGTGTACGCCTGGGCCCCGCCCGCCGGGTACGGCGAGGACGCTCCCCTGGTGCAGGGGGCCTCGGCCGGGGCGGAGCAGACCGACTACGCGCGGGACAAGCGCGGCGGTGAACTGGCCGTGCTGGACGCCTTCGGCGAGGACCGGTCCGTGCTCGTGCGGTCGGGTCTGATCCTCGGCCCGTACGAGAACATCGGCCGGCTCCCCTGGTGGCTGGAGCGGACCGCGCGCGGCGGACCCGTGCTGGCACCGGGCCCGCGCGAGCTGCCCCTGCAGTACGTCGACGTCCGCGACCTGGCCGCGTGGATCCTGCTCGCGGCGCAGCGGCGGCTGAGCGGGCCCTGGAACCTGATGTCTCCGCAGGGGCACGCCACCATGGGCCGGCTGCTGGAAGCCTGTGCCCGGGTCAGTGGCGGGCGGGCCGAGCTGCGCTGGACCGAACCCGGGGTGATCCTCGACGCGGGCATCGAGCCGTGGACGCAGCTGCCGGTGTGGGTGCCGCCGGGCAGCGACCTGCACGACGCCCTGCACGGCGCGGACGTCTCCCGGGCGGTCGGGGCGGGGCTGGTCTGCCGGCCCGTGGAGGAGACCGTGGCGGACACCTGGAGGTGGCTCCAGGACCGCGGGGGCGCGGCCCCCCGGCGCCCGGACCGTCCCCACCCGGGTCTGGACCCGGAGCTGGAGGCGAAGGTGCTCGGGAGGGCGTGACCCACCGCTCCGGCCGCCCTGGGGGTGTAGGTAGCACCACCCCCGGTCGGGTGGCCCGGCCCCGTGACCGGTCCGCCGCGCTCGGCGAGACTGACGCCATGACCACCGACACGAAGAACGGCAACGGGCGGACCGGCGCACGGCGCGTGGGGCTCACCGCGGTACGCGGGCTGACGCTGGCCCTCGTCGGGCTGCCGGGGGCGGTGCTGTGCTTCTCCCTGTCCCTGCTCTCCCTCGCTCTGATCCCGGTCGGCTTCGGGATCGTCACGACGCCGTACGTGCTGAACGGTGTGCGCGCCTTCGCGAACTGGCGGCGGCTGCTGGCGGCCGAGTGGGGCGGGGTGCGGATCCCGCCGGCGTACCGGCCGCTGCCGAAGGACGCCAACCCGTGGGCGCGCACCTTCGGCATGCTGCGCGACCCGGCGACCTGGCGGGACCTGCGGTGGCTGCCGGTGGACATGACCGCGGGGTTCGTCACCGCGCTGCTCCCGGCCGTGCTGCTGCTCTACCCGCTGGAGGGGTTCGCGCTCGCGCTCGGACTGTGGCGGGTCTTCCCCGACGAGTACTGGTACGGGTTCGTGCCGGTGACGGGGCAGGCGTCGGCCTTCGGCGCGGCGGCCCTGGGACTGGTCCTGCTGTTCTTCGCGCACGTCTTCGCCCCGCGTCTGCTGGACGCCCACTTCCGGCTGACCCGGGCCGTGCTCGGCGGCAACCAGGAGGAACTCGCCGAGCGGGTGCGGGTGCTGACCGAGACCCGGCGCGACGCGGTCGACGCCTCCGCCGCCGAACTGCGGCGCATCGAGCGGGACCTGCACGACGGGGCGCAGGCCCGGCTGGTCGCCGTCGGCATGGACCTGGGCACCATCGAGGCCCTGCTGGACAAGGACCCGGCCCAGGCCAGGGTGCTGGTCGCGCAGGCCCGCGCCTCCTCCGTGGAGGCCCTGGCCGAGCTGCGTGAGCTGGTGCGCGGCATCCACCCGCCGGTGCTCGCCGAACGCGGGCTGGGCGACGCGGTGCGGGCGCTGGCGCTGCGGCTGCCGGTGGCCACCGAGGTGAGCGTGGACCTGCCCGGGCGGGCGGAGGCGCCCGTGGAGTCGGCCGCGTACTTCGCGGTGAGCGAGGTGCTCGCCAACGCCGTGAAGCACTCCGGTGCCGACCGGATCTGGGTCGACCTGCACCGGGCGGACGGCATGCTGCGGGCGACCGTCACGGACAACGGCAGGGGCGGCGCGGTGATCGGGGCCGGTTCGGGGCTGGCCGGGGTGGAGCGGCGGCTCGGTACATTCGACGGCGTC
This sequence comes from Streptomyces sp. NPDC003456, assembly GCF_042878735.1. Taxonomy (NCBI): domain Bacteria; kingdom Bacillati; phylum Actinomycetota; class Actinomycetes; order Kitasatosporales; family Streptomycetaceae; genus Streptomyces; species Streptomyces sp. NPDC003456. Next base: position 853,667 of record NZ_JBIAOK010000003.1, on the reverse strand, counting down.
CTGGCCGTCAGCAGCCCCGCGGGCGGTCCCACCATGGTCACCATGGAGATCCCTTGCGCGTAGTCCTGGCCGAAGACCTGTTCCTGCTGCGCGACGGCCTGGTCCGGCTGCTGCAGGCCTACGGCTTCGAGATCGCGGCGGCCGTCGAGTCCGGGCCCGAACTGGCCGCCGCCCTGGCGGAGCTCGACCCGGACGTCGCCGTGGTCGACGTGCGCCTGCCTCCCACGCACACCGACGAGGGCCTGCAGTGCGCGCTCGAGGCCCGCCGCCGGCGGCCCGGGCTGCCGGTGCTGGTGCTCTCCCAGCACGTGGAGCAGCTGTACGCGCGCGAGCTGCTCGCCGACGGCAGCGGCGGGGTCGGGTACCTGCTGAAGGACCGGGTCTTCGACGCGGAGCAGTTCGTGGACGCGGTGCGGCGCGTGGCCGGCGGGGGGACCGTGATGGATCCGCAGGTCATCCAGCAGTTGCTGGCGCGGCAGTCGGGCGAGGACCGGCCGCTGGCGCGGCTGACGCCCCGGGAGCGGGAGGTGCTGGAGCTGATGGCGCAGGGCCGGTCCAACGCGGCGATCGCCGGGAAGCTGGTCGTGACGGAGCGGGCCGTCGCCAAGCACACCGCGAACATCTTCGCCAAGCTGGGCCTGGAGGTCTCCGACGACGACAACCGGCGCGTGCTGGCGGTTCTCGCCCACCTCGACCACGGCCGGTGACTGCGGACGGGCCCCTTCACCCTGGGTACGGGATCAGCAACTACCGGTTTTCCAGAGGCTGTTGAGGGAAGAGTCTTCTCACTGGTCTCGCATCAATTTCCGTTTCCTCTGAACACCAGTGGGGCGTCCTCCGTATGGAAGGGGGCCGCTTCACTCCTGTCGGGCGCCTCGATGCCCCCGAAAAAGGAAGTCAGAGGAGTTCCATGGGACGCAACACAAGAAAACGCCGTACGCCGCTGGCCACCAAGGCCATTGCCGCATCGGCGGCCCTAGCGCTCGGTGGGGGCGGGCTGATCTGGGCGAACTTCTACGCATCGGCGCACGAGCCGAGCTCGGCGAACCGGACGAAGTCCGCCGGCTGGCAGATCGCCACGATCCAGTGCCCGGACGTCGGGCAGAAGCTGACGTCGGTGCCCAAGCGCGCCCGCCGGGGGGTGGACAGGGAGCTGGCGACCCTCGACAAGCAGATCAGCGAGGCGTACTCCCGGCTCGCCTCGACGCGCCGGGCGCAGGCCGGTGACCCCGGCTTCGTCGCCAACGCCATCCTGGGTCCGCTCAAGTCCAAGCGCACCGCGGCCCTGGACCGCATCAGCATCAACATCCGGCGGGTGGGCGGCAATGCCCCGCGCAACCTCGGCCAGCTGGCCAAGTGCCGCGGCATGGCCGCCGACATCAACACCAACGACGGAGCGGCCGGCGGCCAGAACGACGGCGGCCAGAACAACGACGGCGGCCAGGACCAGGGCCAGAACAACGGCGGCCAGAACGACGGCGGCCAGAACAACGACGGCGGTCAGAACGGCGGCCAGAACAACAACGGCGGCCAGGGCGGCAACGGCCCCGTGGCGGACGACTTCATCAAGATCGAGGACGTCCAGCCGAACAGCCGCAACCTGCCCAACGGCCTGCCCGCGAACGGCGACGGCGGCTCCACCGGCACCTTCACCACGTCCTGCGGCACCAACCAGAACGAGAACCGCAACTCGGACAACGTGATCGTCGCGCCGGGTGTGTCCAACGGTGCCAAGCACCAGCACGACTACGTCGGCAACCAGAGCAACAACGCCTTCGCGAGCGACGAGGACCTGGCCAACGCCGAGACCACCTGCCAGAACCAGGGCGACAAGTCCTCGTACTTCTGGCCGGTGCTGCGCATCCAGGACGGTACGCAGGACATCGACCAGGGCCAGCCCGGCGGCGGTCAGGACGGCAACGTCGGCAAGATCGTCGAGCCGGCCGAGGCCCAGCTGAAGTTCGTCGGCAACCGGACGAGCGACGTCGTCGCCATGCCGAAGGCGCTGCGCATCATCACCGGTGACGCCAAGTCCCTCACCAACGGCCTGAACAACGCCAACACCTCCTGGAGCTGCACCGGCTTCGAGGACCGGCAGGTGACCGACAAGTACCCGATCTGCCCCGACGGCAGCTCCGTGGTGCGCACGTCCAACTTCCAGAGCTGCTGGGACGGCCAGAACATCGACAGCGCCAACCACCGCACCCACGTGGACTTCGTGGAGGCGGACGGCAGCTGCTCGAACGGCTTCAAGGCCATCCCCCAGCTCCAGGTCCGCCTGGTCTACGACGTCCAGGCGCCGCAGATCGACAACGGCCAGCTGCAGAACGCCTTCGCGGTGGACTCCTTCCCGGAGCAGCTGCACAAGCCGATCACCGACCACAACGACTTCATCAACTTCTTCGACGAGGACCTGATGAACGAGATGGTCCAGTGCATCAACAGCGGTGAGGACTGCCAGTAGTCCTCGGCACGCGAGAGCCGGCGGTGGGATCTCCCACCGCCGGCTCTCGCTCGTCCCGGCCCTGTACCGCGATGTCAGCCGTGGTGGCCGCCGCGGTTGTGGCTGCCTCCGGGGTTCATGTGCGCGGAGCCCTCCTCCATCGTCCCGCCGAGGGTGCCCTGCAGCGCCGTGACCGTCTTCTGCTGGCCCACGGCGACCCACTTGCGGCCGACCAGGTAGTAGCCGCCGTAGTCCTTGGCGCTGTTGAGCCACTCGCGCTGGCCCCGGTCGGTGGCGAAGGTGGCGAGGACGTACTTCTCCTTGCCCTTCTTGCACAGGGCCTGGCGGATGGTGTCCGCGTCGGTCTGCATGTTCGGCTTGCACTTGGCCTCGGCGGCGATGTGCTCCAGGCTGCCGGTCACCGCCTCCGGGACGGCCGCCTCGTCGTCACCGCCGGATCCGCAGCCGGCCAGCGCCAGTATCGCCACCGCGCCGCTCAGCGCGAGCATCGGTCGGGTCACCCTCATCTGTTCCTCCGGTCCTTGCGACGGCACGGTCCCTGGTCACGGCACGGTCCGGACACATGCCGCACGGAGCCCCGGCACGAGGCTCTCGCCTTCGATACGGCTGCGGAGGCCGAAGCACTCAACAACCCACCTGCCCGCGGCGGCACTCCTGTGCGAGGGTGGCCCGGTGGACCAGGACTGGGAAGAGCGTGTGAGCGCCCTGTGGGGCCGTTTCGACGACTACGCCGAGACGGAGGAGGACGAGGCCCGCTTCCGTGCCGACGTGGACGCCCTCGTCGCCGAACTGCCCGCGGACAGCCCCCTCGGACCGTTCGAGCAGGCCTGTGCCTGGGACTCCACCGGCCGCTCGGACCTGGCGGTGCCGCTGTACCGGGAGGCCCTGCGGCGCGGCCTGGCCGACGTCAGCCCCTACAAGGCCCGCCGGACGAAGATCCAGCTGGCCAGCTCCCTGCGCAACACCGGTCGCGCCGAGGAGGGCGTGGCCCTGCTGACCCCCGAACTGGACGCCCCCTCCGACGAACTGGACGATCCGGTGCGGGCCACTCTCGCCCTGTGCCTGTCGAGTCTGGGCCGTGACCGCGAGGCGCTGTCGCTGGCCCTGGGCGCGCTGGCCCCGCATCTGCCGCGCTACCAGCGGTCGATGGCGAACTACGCCCGGCTGCTCGTGGAGCCCGCGCGGTCCCCCGGGGCGTGACGCTCCGCAGTCAGGTGACCAACCGCCCATTCGCTCGTTCTGCTGAACGTGCAGTCACAGGATGTCGCCCAGCCCCCCGCCCCCTCCTCCCCTGCCGGCCCGGTCGTCGACGTCGAGCAGGCGGAGGCGGCCCTCGTCGAGCACTATCCGCGGCTGGTCCGTCTGGCCTATCTGGTGCTGCCGCCCCGCCTGGGCCGCAGCCGGCGCGTCCTGACCGCACACGCCCTCGCCCAGCGGGCGCTGCCGCGCAACCGCACGGCCTCGCCGGTGATCCCGGCCCAGTCCGCGGGTGCCCACGCGGCGGGCGGAGCGCAGCGCCCGGTGAGCGGCCGGGACGGCGATCCGGGCTACGCCCTCGTCCGGCTCCAGGTGCTGCGCACGGCGCTGGAGGCGGGACGGCCGCTGCGGTTCGGGGCGTGGCCCAGGCGCTCCCAGCTGCCGGCGCTGCTGCCGCAGGTGTGGGGCCTGAAGCTGTTCCCGCACTCCGGCGGAGCCGACGAACTCGCCCTGGACCAGCGGCTGTCCGCCCTGTCCGGGCCGGCCCGGGCGGCGTACGCGCTGCGCGGTCTGGAGCGGCTGGCCGACGAGGGCGTGTGCGAGGTCCTCGCGGCGGCCGGCGCCGCCGACCCGGAGGGCGCCCTGCGGGAGGCCGGCGCGGTCCCCGCGCAGTACGCCCTGCTCGACTCGCCCGAGTTCGACCCCTGCTCGCTGCAGGCCCGCCCCACGGACCTGATGCGCCGCCGCCAGCACCTCAAGGCCGCCCTGGCCGCCGGCGCGGCCCTGCTGGTGTGCGGGGCGCTGCTCGGGCTGCCCGGTGAGGGCTGGGGGCCCGACGGCGCCGCGGCCCCGCCGTACGCACGCAATCCGGCCGCCCAGGCCGCCCTGGACCCGGCGAAGCTGACCAGGGTCTCCCCCGGCGCCTGGCGCAGCTCGGCGCGCACGGACTTCTCCGTGTGGCCCGCCCGCGGCGACCTCACCGGCGACGAGGCCCTGCTGCGCCGCGCGCTCGCCGTGTGGGCCCGCCCGGGCGGGACGGTGCAGGTCTCCGCGACGCCGGGCACCCCGTCCGGCGGCCCGGCGGGACCGCCGCAGCTGTTGTTCGCGGGGACCGTCGACGCGGCCCGGGTGGTGATCCTGCACGACGGGCTGCGCATCGCGCGGTACGCCGAGCCGAAGGACGGCACCCAGGGCGCGGCCCTCGACTTCGCCCGGGTCGACGGGGCGGGCCGCGCCGAGTCGGGCGCGGTGGTCCTCGGCCGGACGGACGGCAACGTGCGCTACCTGACGGCGCCCTGGGTGAGGAAGGCGAGCGAGCGGGACCTGATGAAGCCCGCCGCCGGGGCCATGGACCTCACCCTCACCGACGGGGTGACCGGGCCGCTGGCCGGCCCGGCGCTGCGATCGGGCCCGTGCACGTCGTGGAACGTGCTGCAGCTGGCCGACGGCACCGGCACCCGGCTGCTGACCGACCTGGGCGAGCTGGTCCCGGCGCGGCTCACCGCCGGGCGGCCGGGCTCCCCGGGCGAGGCGTCCCGGCCCGCGGCGCTGCACGGCTGGGCGCCGTTCGCCTGCTCGCTGGGCACGCTGCGTTCCGCCGGGGTGCGCAGCGTCAACGCCTGGGCGTTCAACGAGCAGCGGCTGCCCGACGGGAGCGGCTCGGCGGTGTGGGTGTGCACCCGGGCCGAGACCTGGCGCGGGGGCGGTGCCCGGGTGCTGGCGCAGTTCCACACGCCGGGCGGGGCGTACGGGGCGGTCACGGCGAAGGCGGAGAACGTGCCGGCGTGCGGGGCGCGCGATCCGCACGTGCTGGCCGGGGTGCTGTGGAAGTCGGAGGCGGGCGACTGGTACCTGCTGGCCGCCGGCAGCCGGGACACGGCGTCCGTGCGGGCCTCGGGCGGGGTCGAGGGGTCGGCGCACGGCAGTCTGCTGACCGCGCCCGCCGAGCAGGGCGCGGTGGCCGAACTCAAGGGAACGCTGAAGGACGGGCGTTCCGTCGGCGGGCTGCGCTGACGAGCGGCTCACCGCCGCCGGGGCACGTCGGCGGACATCCGCGCTCGGTCCGGCCCGTTCGAGGCCGGATTCGATCGGTAAGGTGTTCGTATGACTACCGGGGTTCGCCGCAGAATGGGAGTCGAGGAGCGGCGGCAGCAGTTGATCGGCGTCGCCCTCGAACTGTTCAGCCGCCGTTCGCCCGACGACGTCTCCATCGACGAGATCGCGTCGGCCGCGGGTATCTCGCGGCCGCTGGTCTACCACTACTTCCCCGGCAAACTCAGCCTCTACGAGGCCGCGTTGAAGCGCGCCTCGGACGATCTCGCGGGCCGGTTCGTGGAGCCGCACGAGGGTCCGCTCGGGGCCCGGCTGCTGCGCGTGATGCACCGCTACTTCGATTTCGTGGACGAGCACGGGCCCGGTTTCTCGGCCCTGATGCGCGGCGGCCCGGCCGTCGGCTCGTCGACGACCAACGCGCTCGTCGACTCCGTACGGCAGGCCGCGTATGTCCAGATCCTTTCGCACCTGGGCGTGACGGATCCGCCCCCGCGGCTGGAGCTGGTGGTGCGGTCGTGGATCTCGCTGGCCGAGTCGACGGCCCTGATCTGGCTGGACGGGCGGCGCATCCCGCGCGAGGAACTGGAGCCCCAGCTCGTCAACGACTTCGCCGCGCTCGCCGCCGTCAGCGCCGCCTACGACGAGGAGATGGCGCAGGTGCTGCGCACCGTCCTGAAGGACGAGCCGGCCGACGGCCCGTTCGCGGACCTGGTCGGCCGGCTCATCGCCCTGGCGGGCTGAGCGGGCTCAGCTCTCGGACGTGGCGTAGGAGGGGTCGAGGTCGCGGACCTCGGCCGAGGCGTGCAGCGCGAGGCCCGCGGGCTGCTTCAGATGGGTCCGCAGCGCCTCCAGCGCGGCTTCGGTGAGCCGCGCCTTGGTCTTCTCGGTGCGGCCGGCGAGCAGCGCGATGTGGACGTGGACGTGGGCGTGGCCGGCGGCCTCGGGGCCGACCACGATGTCCTCGGTGCGGCGGAAGCGGGTCTTGCAGGCGGACGGCCTGGCGGCCGCGATGTCGACCGTCGCATCGTGCAGCGCCCTGGCGAACCCGGGCCGGTCGAAACCGTCCGCGAGGTCGGCGGAATAGTCGACGGTGATCTGCGGCATCAGCACTCCTGTCCGGGTCGGTGTGCTCACCCTAACGGCGGGTGGGGCGGGCCGCCGGTCGCGGCCCGCCCCACCCGCACGCGGTGCGTTACCCCGCGGTCCGTGTGAAGACCGCGACCGTGCGCGCCGGCACGGTGAAGGTGCCGGAGCCTTCCGCGTAGGCGGCGGACTTCACGGTGGCGTCGGCGCCGGCCGCCTGCACGGGGTGCAGCCGGTAGCCGGTCCCGGCGAGTGCGCTCACGCGCTGCTCCTGCTGCTCGGGCGTGGCGTTGAAGACGACGACGAGGTCACCGAGCCGCATGGTGACGACGCCGGGCGTCTCGTCCTTGCCGGACAGCGGGAAGGACAGCCGGGACTGCACCCGCGCGGCCGTGCCGAGGGAGAAGTCCTTCTCGGTGCTGCGGATGCGCAGCAGGTCGCGGTAGGCGGCGGAGGTGCCCCGGATCTGCTCGCAGCCCACCTCGACCTTGGTCAGCAGCGGCTTGGCGTAGGGCCACTTGTCGGCGTTGTCGGCCGCCATGGGCAGTCCGCGGCCGAAGCCGTTGCCGTCGGCGCAGTTCCAGTGGATGGCGTTGAACCAGTCCCCGCTGTCGTAGGAGTTGCGGTCCAGGGACTTGGAGCGCAGCAGGTCCGTGCCCGCCTGGGAGAGGGCCGGGCCCTGCGAGAGGGTGGCCGTCGCCATGGCGAGGACCTGCATCCGGGCCCGGTCGGACGCCGTGGTGTCCGCCGGGAGCTTGAAGGCGAGGGCGTCGAACAGGGACTCGTTGTCGTGCGCGTCGGCGTAGGCGAGGGCGTCGCCCGGGGCGTCGGCGTATCCGGCGGGGGCGCCGTTGTAGTCGACCTCGGAGCCCTTGACCTCCTTGCCGCTGGTGTCGGTGAACGTGTAGGAGCTCAGGTTGCCGGTCAGGCCGACCTTGAGGAGGTCCTGGTAGTGCAGCAGGCGGGCCTTCTGCTCGGCCTCGGTGCCGTTGCTCTCGGAGGAGTTGGGTTCGGTGTAGAGGCCGGAGGCGAAGCCCTGCACGCCGGGGTCCTCGTCGAAGGGGCCGCCGCCGCGGACGGCGTCACGGGCCCGGTCGGAGAAGGTGGCGATGCCGGTGCCGGCCATGTTCTTCTGCGTGGCCTGGACGAACCGGGCGTCGTCGGCGACCTCGCCGAAGTTCCAGCCCTCGCCGTACAGGATGATCTTCTTGCCGTCGACGCCGTCCTTGTCGAGGGTCAGCGCGTCGAGGGCCTTGCGGACCGCGAGGATGTTGGCCTTCGGGTGGTGGCCCATGAGGTCGAAGCGGAAGCCGTCGACCTTGTACTCCTTGGCCCAGGTGACGATCGAGTCGACGACGAGCTTGCCCATCATGGCGTTCTCGGTCGCGGTGTTGGCGCAGCAGGTGCTGTTGGCGACCGATCCGTCGGCGAGGAGCCGCTGGTAGTAGCCGGGCACGATCCGGTCCAGGACGGAGGTGCCGGCCTGGCCGCTGGCGGCGGTGTGGTTGTAGACGACGTCCATGACGACCCGCAGTCCGTCGTCGTTGAGGGCCTTGACCATCTTGCGGAACTCGACCGTGCGGGCGGTGCCGTCCGGGTCGGTGGCGTAGGAGCCCTCGGGGACCGTGTAGTGGTACGGGTCGTAGCCCCAGTTGTAGGCGTCCTTCGCGGCGATCTTGCCGACGCACTCCTGCTGCTTCTCGGAGTCCGCCGGGTGGGAGGCCAGGTCGCAGTCGGTCCGCGCCTGGTCGGCCTTGCGCTCGGGGATGGTGGCGATGTCGAACGCGGGCAGCAGGTGCACGTACGAGGTGCCGGCCTTCGCCAGCTCGCGCAGGTGCTTGCTGCCGTCGCTGGCCTTGTCGGTGAAGGCGAGGTAGGTGCCGGGGTGCTTCGCCGTGCGGTCCTCGACGGAGAAGTCCCGGACGTGCAGCTCCTGGATCTGCGCGTCCCGCAGCGGCACGGCCCTGGGCTTGGTGTACGACGACCAGCCGGACGGCTTCAGCGCCTTGTCGGCCAGGTCGACGACAAGACTGCGCGCGGAGTCGGTGGTGAGGGCGACGGCGTAGGGGTCGGTGACCTTGTTGGTGACGACCTTGCGGACGCTGGGCGCCCACACCTTCACGGCGTAGCGGTAGGGCTTGCCCTTCCAGGACGCCGGGCCGGTGACGGACCAGACGCCGGTGGCGCTGTCGCGGCGCATGGGGACGGCCTTGCCGTCGAGTTCCAGGGCGACGGACTGCGCGGTCGGCGCCCACACGGACAGGGTGGGGCGGCCCTTGGCGAAGGTCGGTCCCAGGTCGGCCCCGGTGGCGTCGTAGAGGTCGTCGAGGACTCCGGCGATCTGGACGCCGGTCGCCGCGAGCACCGCCCCGTTGGCCGCGTGCTGGGTGGCGACGACCTGGCCGCGCAGGGCCGCGCGGACCCGGTCGCGGTCACGGGGGTCGACGGTCCAGGCGTCGTACTCCTTCAGGTGCGGGAACTTCGCCTTCTGGGCGTCGGTCAGCTCGCCCTTCGCCAGACGCAGCCACTTCGCGTCGCCGGTCAGGACGCCGTCCTCGACCTTGAGGGAGCCGTCGCGGGAGTACTGCAGCTGGGTGGAGGCGGCGGCGTCGGAGCCGTTCCAGGCGAGGGTGTTCCGGTCGATCCAGACCGCCTTGGAGGTGGTCAGGTCGAGGGCGGCGGCACTGCCCGCGGGCTGCGGCAGCAGGTACTTCTCCTGGCCGCTCACCAGCCAGACCTCGTGGCCGTTCGCCTTGAGGTCGAGCGACTGGTCGCTGGGCAGGTCCTTCTCGTCGCCCTTGTGGATGATGTAGCTGAGGCTGGTGGCACCCTCGGTGAGCGGCACCTCGAAGACTGCGCCATAGGAGTCAGTCTTCACCGGCTTCAGGGGGTTCGACCAGTCGGTGGGGTTCGCGGCGCCCGTCCACACGTGCAGGCCCCAGCCGTCGTAGTTCCCGTCGGCCCGGTGGTAGTGCAGGACGGCCTTGCCCTTGTCGGGGGCCGGGTAGTCGGGCCGTTCGGTGGTGACGGTGTCCTTGCCCTGCTCGATCCAGATCTCACCGGTCTTGGTGACGTCGATCGTGCGGTCGGTGGAGACGTCCTTGGTGCCGTCCTTGTCGATGACGAGGAAGCCGACGTTCGAGGCACCGGGCTTGAGCTTGACCCAGGCGAAGGCGCCGTAGGCGTCCCGGCCGGTGAAGGGGTGGCTCTTCGGCCATTCGGTGGCCTCGCCCTCGGCGAGGTCGCCCCAGGCGTACAGGCCCCAGTCGGCGTAGTCGCCGTCGGCGCGCTTGTAGTGGACGATCGCGTAGTCGCGGGACGAGGCGGTGGGCGGCTCGGGCGCCGGCGGGGTGCCGGTGGTGGAGGCGGCCAGGGCGCTCGCGGTGCGGCCGGCCGAGTCCACCACGACGGCCTTGTAGCGCAGGGCCGTGCCCGGTGCCACGTTCTTGCCGATGGTGTGGGTGACCTTGTAGGGGGCGTGGTCGGCGGAGCCGAGGACCCGCCACTTGCCGTTGCCGGTCTGCGCGGCGAAGACGACCCGGTTGAGCTGTCCGCCGTCGACGTCCGCGGTGATGTCCACCGTGCCGGTGGCGCCGGCCGCGGGGGCCTTCAGGGTGAGCTTCGGGGCCGCGGCGGGCTTCGCAAGCTTCCCGGCTGCCTTGAGGACGATCGCGGAGCCGGCCGGGACGGTGACGGTGAGCTTCTTGTCGCCGTCGCTCTTCGCGGAGGCGCCGGTGCCGTGGATGCCCTTGAAGGTCATGCCGGCCGAGCCGGTGGGGAAGGTCGCGGTCTTCTTCTCGCCGGCGTTGTTGAAGGCGACGACGTACTCGGTGCGGGTCTTCGGATCCGTGCGGGAGAAGGCGTAGACGCCCGGTCCGTCGGCCGCGTACCGCTCCTGCTGGACGCCGTCGGTCAGCGCCGGGTTGGCCTTGCGGAGCTTGGCGAGGGCGCTGATCTGCCGGTAGAGGGGCGCCTTGGTGTCGTAGGCGTCCTCGGCGTGGGTGCGGTCGGTGCCGATGCGGTCGTCGTCGAGGTAGTCGGCGGTGCGGGAGGCGAACATGGTCTGCCGGGCGTCCTTGTCGCCGCCGGGGCCGGCGAAGCCCTGCTCGTCGCCGTAGTAGACGACCGGGTTGCCGCGGCTGAGGAACATCAGCTCGTTGGCGAGCTTGTCCTTGGCGAGGATCTCGGCGTCGGTGGCCTTGGGGTTGTCCTGCTCGAGGAACGACCCGATGCGGCCCATGTCGTGGTTGCCGAGGAAGGTGACCTGCTCGTAGGCGTTGGCCTTGCCGGTCGTGTACTTGTAGTCGTCGCCGAAGACGCCGGCGAGCTTGCGGGCGCTGCCGCCCTGGGAGGCGTACTGGCGGGCCGCCTCCTGGAAGGGGAAGTCGAGGGTGGCGTCGAGCCGGCCCTCAGTGACGTACGGGGCGGTGACGTTCGTGTCGGCCGAGTAGACCTCGCCGAACATGAAGAAGTCGTCCCGGCCGCGCTTGGCGGCGTACGCGTCGAGGGCGGTGGCCCACTGGGTCCAGAACTCCATGTTGACGTGCTTCACGGTGTCGATCCGGAAGCCGTCGATGTCGAAGTCCCGCACCCAGCGCTGGTAGATCTTCTCCATGCCGTCGACGACCTCGGGCCGCTCGGTCCACAGGTCGTCGAGGCCGGAGAAGTCGCCGTGGGTGGAGCTCTCACCGGCGAAGGTGGAGTCGCCGCGGTTGTGGTACATCGTCGGGTCGTTGAGCCACGACGGCACCTTGTTCTTCTTGGTGACCACCGGGGTGCGCGGGAAGGAGTCCCGGTCGACCGCGGGGAAGCCGCGCCGCCCGTCGGCGTAGTCGGCGTCGTCGAAGGGCACGCCGTCCTTCGTCAGGTACGGGAAGGCGCCCTTGGCGAGGTAGTCGTAGGACTTCTCCTTGTAGTCGACGACGTCGGCGGTGTGGTTGGTGATGACGTCGAAGTAGACCTTCATGCCCTTGTCGTGGGCTCGGTCGATGAGCTTCTCGAGGTCCTCGTTGGTGCCGAAGTGCGGGTCGACCTGGGTGAAGTCGGTGATCCAGTAGCCGTGGTAGCCGGCGGAGGCGTTGGCCCCGGTGCCCTGCACGGGCTGGTTCTTGAAGATGGGGGCCATCCACAGGGCGGTGGTGCCCAGGCCCTTGATGTAGTCGAGCTTCTTGGTCAGGCCCTTGAGGTCGCCGCCCTGGTAGAAGCCCTTGTCGGTCGGGTCGTAGCCGGTCGACAGGCGTGAACCGGTCAGCCCGCCCTTGTCGTTGCGCGGGTCGCCGTTGGCGAAACGGTCGGGCAGGACGAAGTAGAACTGTTCACGGGTGGCGTCGTGCCGGGCCGGCTGGGCGGCCAGCGCGGCATCGGACGGGGGCGCCGGCGGGGTGGCCGCCCCGGCGGCGAGCGGCTGGACGAGTGTGGCGGCCAGCGCGGCTGCGGTGACCGCGGCGACCCGTCCGGCGCGGGCGGTTCGGCGCCTGGACGGCACCGGCCATCTCGGTATCACAGATGGGCTCCTAGCGATTGCGGCTCTCTCGGGTCCGACCCCGCGCGACCGTATCGCCGCCGAAACCCTTACAGCAAGAGTCTTGAAACCGTTGGAAAGAACTTTCAACAACGGGAGTTGGTCCGGACGAGCGGTCCCGGCCGCCTGCGGGAGGCGGCGGCCGGGGCCGTGGGGCGTCGCGCCGGGAGGGGGGCGACTAGCAGCCGGACTTGCCCGCGTAGAGGGCCAGGGCCGTGTTGGAGCCGAGGGTGGCCGTGAACTGGCCGGCCGAGTTCACCGTCACCGGGGTGTTGTTCTGCACGTTGCAGTACGTGCCGGCGGGGAGCGAGGTCTGGTACGTCCGGGTCAGGGAGCCCGACTCGTGGTTGATGGCCACGAAGCCCTTGCTGCCCCGCCCGAAGGCGATGGCGTCACCGCCGTTGTCCCACCAGTTGGTGACGGCCTGGCCGCGCGTGGCGTTGCGGAAGGCGACCATGGACTTGATCTCCGGCCAGTTGTGCTGGCACTTCCAGCCGTCCTGCCAGCAGGCGTTGACCTGGCCGCCGCCGGGCGGGCCGGCGTCGGGGTCGGTGAACTCGTAGCCGGAGTTGATGTCGGGGGCGCCGTAGGGCCAGGCCAGCATGAAGACGTTGGCCAGGGTGTAGTTGGCGCCGGCCTTGTAGTTGAGCGTGGAGCCGTTGCGCTCGGTGTCGTGGTTGTCGACGAAGACGCCCGAGACGCCGCTGCCCATGTAGCCCCAGCCCTCGCCGAAGTTCTTCAGGTAGGCGAGGTTCTCGTTGTTGAAGACGCGCTTGAGGTCGTAGGCGTAGCGGAACTCCTGGACGTCGCCGTTGCCGGTGTACTCGGTGGGCTGCACGGCCTCGCCGGCGCCGTAGATGGCCTCCTGCTTCCAGTACACCGAGGGGTTGCTCAGCCGGGACTTGATGTTGGCGAGGTCGGCGGCCGGCATGTGCTTGGCCGCGTCCACGCGGAAGCCGTCCACGCCGAGGGAGAGCAGGTCGTTCATGTACCCGGCGATGGTCCTGCGGACGTAGTCCTCGCCGGTGTCGAGGTCGGCGAGGCCCACCAGTTCGCAGTTCTGGACGTTGCCGCGGTCCTGGTAGTTGCTGATCTGCGAGGTGCAGTTGTCGAAGTCGTACGAGGAGTACAGGCCGGGGTAGTTGTATTTCGTGTACGAAGAGCCGCCGGTGCCGGTGCCGTTGCCCGCCGCCATGTGGTTGATGACGGTGTCGACGACGACCTTCACACCGGCCGCGTGACAGGTGTTCACCATGTTCTGGAAGGCGGCGCGGTCCCCGAGCCGTCCGGCGATCTTGTAGCTGACCGGCTGGTACGAGGTCCACCACTGCGGGCCCTGTATGTGCTCGGCGGGCGGGGAGACCTGCACGTACCCGTAGCCCGCCGGGCCGAGGGTGGTGGTGCACTCGCGGGCCACGGAGGCGAACTTCCACTCGAAGAGGACGGCCGTGACGTCCTTGGTGCCCGGTGGGGAGGCCTGCGCGGCGGTCGGGTGCATGACAACCGCGGCCGCGGCGAGCGCGACGGCGGCGGAGAGGTATCTGCGTGCCATGTGGGGTTTCCTTCTCCGTTGAAGGCTCTTGCTGCAAGGTTCAGAAACCTTGCGGTGACGCAGATGTTAAAGGCCCGCCGCCCGAAAGGGCAGCGGGCCGTACGAAATTGACGCGAAAACTAGTCGGCCTGCGCGGTGGTCCACCACACCGTGGTGTCGGCGGGCACCTTCGCCTCGTCGTCCACGAGCACGATCTCACCGCTCGCGACCAGCACCCGGCCGTAGGCCGGCAGCGCCACCGACTCGCCCGTGGTGTTGGCGACGCAGACGAACTCCCCGCGGCGGAAGGCGAGGACGCCCTCGGGCGCCCGCAGCCACTCCACGGACGTGCCGGCGCCGAGGTCGGGGTGCTCGCGCCGCGCGGCGAGAGCGGCCCGGTACAGCTCCAGGGTCGAACCGGGCACCCCCGTCTGCGCCTCGACGCTCAACTCGCCCCAGCTCTCCGGCTGAGGCAGCCAGCTGCCCCCGTCGCCGAAGCCGTACGAGGTACCGGTCCGGGTCCACGGGATGGGCACCCGGCACCCGTCACGGAAGCCGTCCTGGCCGGCCCCCCGGAAGTACGCCGGGTCCTGGCGCACCTCGTCGGGGAGGTCCACCACGTCCGGCAGGCCGAGCTCCTCGCCCTGGTAGACGTAGGCCGAGCCGGGCAGGGCCAGCATCAGCAGGCTCGCCGCGCGGGCGCGGCGCAGGCCGAGCTCGCGGTCGCCGGCCAGGCGGATCTGGGTGCCGAGGCCGGGCGGGTTGGCGAAGCGGGTGGCGTGCCGGGTGACGTCGTGGTTGGACAGCACCCAGGTGGCGGGGGCGCCGACCGGGCGCATGGCCTCAAGCGTGCGGTCGATGACCTCGCGCATCTCGGCGGCGTCCCAGTGGGTGCTCAGGTACTGGAAGTTGAACGCCTGGTGCAGCTCGTCGGGGCGGACGTAGTGCGCGGTCCGCTCGATGGTGGGCGTCCACGCCTCGGCGACGAAGATCCGCTCCCCCGCGTACTCGTCGAGCACGAGCCGCCACTGCCGGTAGATCTCGTGCACGCCCTCCTGGTCGAAGAACGGCATGACATCGTTGCCCAGCAGCTTCACCTGGTCGTGGGATCCCAGGTCGGGCAGGCCCTCCGCCTTCACCAGGCCGTGCGCGACGTCGATGCGGAAGCCGTCGACGCCCATGTCCAGCCAGAAGCGCAGGATGGAGCGGAACTCGTCGCCGACCGCCGGGTGCTCCCAGTTGAAGTCGGGCTGCTCCGGGGCGAACAGGTGCAGGTACCACTCGCCGGGGGTGCCGTCCGGTTCGGTGATCCGGGTCCAGGCCGGGCCGCCGAAGATGGACTCCCAGTCGTTGGGGGGCAGTTCACCGTCGGCGCCCTTGCCGGGGCGGAAGTGGTAACGCTCCCGCAGCGGGGAGCCCGGGCCCTCGGCGACGGCCCGCTTGAACCACTCGTGCTGGTCGGAGGAGTGGTTGGGCACGAGGTCGACGATGACGCGCAGGCCCAGGTGGTGGGCGTCGCGGATCAGGGCGTCGGCGTCCAGCAGGTTGCCGAACATGGGGTCGACGGCGCGGTAGTCGGCGACGTCGTAGCCGGCGTCGGCCTGCGGCGAGGCGTAGAAGGGGCTGAGCCACACGGCGTCCACGCCGAGGTCGCGCAGGTACGGAAGACGGGTGCGGACACCCTCCAGGTCGCCCATGCCGTCGCCGTTGCTGTCGGCGAAGCTGCGCGGGTACACCTGGTAGATCACCGCGTCCCGCCACCAGTCGCCGCGCTTGGCGACGGCCAGGGCGGACGTGGGGCTGGGGGCAGGTGCAGCTGAGTGCTGGCTCATGTCGTCCTTGGGGCGTAACGAGGTGTGGTCATGGGACGTGAGGTGGTGCGAGGCGGCCGCGGCACAGCGGGGTCGGATGGGCACCGCGGCCGCCTCGGGCTCGGGGGGACCGTCCGGCGACGGCCCGGGGGGCAGGGTCAGCCCTTGGTGCCGCCCGCGGTGAGCCCGGTCACCAGGTTCTTCTGCACGAGGTAGAAGAACGCGGACACGGGTATCGCGATCAGCACCGCGGTCGCGGCCATCAGGTGCCGCTGCGCGTCGTGCTCGCTGACGAAGGTCTGCAGGGCGACGGCGAAGGTGTACTTCGTGTCGGAGAGCATGAACGTCGAGGCGAAGGCGACCTCGCCGAAGGCGGTGATGAAGCTGTAGAAGCCGGCGACGGCCAGGCCGGGCTTGGCCAGCGGCAGGATCAGCCGCAGGAACGTGCCGAAGGGGTTCAGTCCGTCGACGCGTCCGGCCTCGTCGATCTCGAACGGGATGGTGTCGAAGTAGCCCTTGAGCAGCCAGGCGCAGTACGGCACCGCGGTCGAGCAGTAGACCAGGATCAGACCGATGTAGGTGTCGACCAGCTCGAGGTCGGAGAGGATCTGGTACATCGGCACGATGAGGACGGCGATGGGGAACATCTGGGTGACCAGCAGGACCCACATGAACTTCCGGTAGCCGGGGAAGCGCATCCGCGAGACGGCGTACCCGGTGGTCGCGGCGATGATGACGCCGATGACCGTGGTGCCGAGCGAGACGATCAGCGTGCTCGCCAGCCAGTGGAAGAAGTTCGTCTCCTGGAGCACGAACGAGTAGTTGTCCAGCGTCATCTTGCCCCAGATGCGACCGGGGTGCAGGTAGTCGTCCTTGTCCGGGCCGAGCGAGAGGAAGATCAGCCAGGCGATCGGGAACAGGGCGACCAGGCTCGCGACGATCAGGATGCCGTGCGAGACGAGCGAGCCCGCGAGGCTGCGCTCACCGCGCCGGGTCACCCTGCCCTGGGTGGGGGCCACACGGATCTCCTTCTTCGCCTCGGCGGAGGTCTCAACGGTAGTGGTGCTCATGGGAACTCCTGCCTCAGATCGCGAGCTGCTGGTCATTGCGGTTCAGCCAGCGGCGGTAGAAGGAGGTGAAGACGATCAGGATGGCGAGCAGCAGCATGCCGTAGGCGGCCGACTGCGCGAAGTCGCGCGGCTGCTGTCCGAAGCCGAGGTAGTAGGCCCACGTGACGAGGATCTGGGCGTCCGGGGCGGTGTCGCCGAACAGCAGGAAGATGATGGCGAACTGGTTGAAGGTCCAGATGATGCCGAGGAGCACGACGGTGGAGCTGACCGAGCGCAGCCCCGGCAGGGTGACGTAGCGGAACTGCTGCCACTTGCTCGCGCCGTCCATCTCGGCCGCCTCGTAGAGGGTGCTGTCGATGGACTGGAGGCCGCCGAGCAGCGAGAGCATCATGAACGGCACACCGCACCAGGTGTTGACCATGATCGCGGCGAACCGCTGCCAGAAGGTGTCCTCCAGCCACAGCGGGGTGGGCAGGTGGAGCGTCTCCAGGAAGGAGTTGATGACGCCGCCGTCGGCGAGCATGAACCGCCAGCCGAAGACGGTGACGAAGGTCGGCACGGCCCACGGCAGGATCAGGATCAGGCGGTACAGGGTGCGCCCGCGCAGCTGCTGGTTGAGCAGCAGGGCGAGCCCGAGGCCGATGGAGTAGTGCAGGGCGACACAGGCGGCCGTCCACACGATCGTCCAGATGAAGTGCGACCAGAACCGGTCGTAGGCGGTCTCGCCCCACAGGATGTCGGCGTAGTTGTCGAAGCCGATGTACTTGTAGGTGGCCTCGATCTCGTTGACGCCGATCGTGCGGCCCGTGTTCAGGCTGTTGGCGTCCGTGAGCGTCAGATAGAAGCCGTAGGCCAGGGGGTACAGCACGAGGACGCCGAGCACGACGATCACCGGGGTGATCATCGCGTAGGCGTACCAGTGCTTGCGGTACGACTGCTTCAGGCGCTGGCCCAGCCCGGGCCGCGGCGCGCGGTCACCGCGGCGCTTGCCGGTGGCGCGGTCGATGGCGACTGTCATGTTCTTCGACACCTTCTGGGAGATCAGGGTTGGGCCGGGCCGCAGGCCGGTGGCCGCCGGGTCCCTCCCTCGGTCGGGCGGGACCCGGCGGCCACGGGCGATCACTTGCTGAAGTCGGGCACCAGCTTGGCGATGGCGGTCTCAGCGCTGCTCAGACCCTCGTCCAGGGACTTCTTGCCACCGGCGATGGCCAGCAGCTCGGTGTCCACCGGGCCCCACAGGGAGCTGTACTCGGGCAGCGCCGGGCGCGGCTGGGCGACGGCCAGGACGTCCTGGTAGCCCGCGATGCCCGGGTCGGCGACGACCTTGACGCTGTAGGCGTCGTCCCGCGTGGGCAGCGTGTTGTTCTTCAGGGCGATGGTCTCCTGGGCCTTGGCCGAGGTCATGAAGTTCACGAACTTCAGCGCGGCCTTCTGCTTGGCCTCGTCGGAGCCGGCGTAGACGGACAGGTTGTGGCCGCCCGTCGGGGCGCCCTGACCGGCGGAGCCGGCCGGGACCTTGGCGATGCCGAGGTTGCTCTTGTCCTTGAACGCCGAACCCTTGTAGAAGTTCGTGATCTCCCACGGGCCCTGGATGATCGAGGCCACCTTGCCGCTGACGAACGCCTCCTGGATGTGGGCGTAGGCGTCGGCGGTGGTGTCGGCCTTGTGCAGGCCCTTGCCGTCGAAGAGGCCCAGCCAGGTGCCGAACGCCTTCTTGGCCTCGGCGGAGTTCACCGTGATCTTCTTGCCCTGGGCGTCGACGGTGTCGGTGCCCTCGCCGTGCAGGAAGGACTGGGCGTAGTAGGCCTGGGTGGAGCCCCAGTAGCCGTCGACGCCGGTCTTGTCCTTGATCTTGGCGGCGGCCTTCTTCAGGTCGCCCCAGGTCTCGGGGGCCTCGACGCCGGCCTTCTCGAACAGTTCCTTGTTGTAGACGAAGGCGAGGGTGTCCGTGGTGAACGGGACGCCGTACGTCTTGCCCTCGTACTTGGCCTGCTCGATCAGGTTGGACTTGAACTTGCTCTGGTCGGCGAGGGCGTCGGTGCCGTCCAGCGGCAGGAAGAAGCCCTTCTTGGCGAAGGCAGGGGTCCAGCCGACCTCGGAGCGCAGCACGTCGGGGGCACCCTTGGAACCGGCGGCGGTGTCGAACTTGTTCTGCGCCTGGTCGAAGGGGACGTTGACGTACTTGACCTTGACGTCCTTGTTGGCGGCCTCGAACTCCTTGACGAGGGCCTTGTAGGTCGGCGCCTCGTTGGTGGCGTTGGAGGTGTCCCACCAGGTGATGGTCACGGGACCGTCGGCCTTGTCGCCACTGTCGCTTCCGCCGCACGCCGTCGCTGCCAGGGCGAGGGACGCCACCAGCGCGGTGGCCGCTATGCCACGCCGCATGAGTTCTCCTTGAGGGTGAAGCCCGTTGTGCTGCCGACTGCGCCGTTGGCCGCCGGGCGTCGGTGACATTAACCTCGCCGCAACGTGTTGCGAAAGACCTTGCAGCAAAAAGTTGCAAGCGGTGCGGAAGGTTATCCCGCCGTGACGTTCCCTAGACCGTTCCGAGGCCCGGGTTTCCTGCTGATCTACGGGGGATCGGACAGTTGTGCAAGACTCTGCAAGCACTTGCCATCCGTTTCCTTCGGGGGAATCATCCGTTGCGGAGCGGACGCCGACCACAAGTTGAGGGACCGCGATGACCAAGCCACCCGCAGTGGGCCGCGCGACCGCGCGCACCAGGCGTCCCGTCGGTGTGCAAGCGGAGGTGCGCCCGCTACAGTCCGGTGCTGTGACCACACGGCTTGCGGACATCGCGTTGCAGGCGGGGGTGAGCGAGGCGACCGTCAGCCGGGTCCTCAACGGGAAGCCGGGCGTCGCCGCCACCACCCGCCAGTCCGTGCTGGCCGCCCTCGACGTCCTGGGCTACGAACGACCGGTGCGGCTGCGCCAGCGCAGCGAGGGCCTGGTCGGCCTGATCACCCCGGAGCTGGAGAACCCGATCTTCCCGGCCCTGGCCCAGGTCATCGGCCAGGCGCTGACGCGGCAGGGCTACACGCCCGTGCTGGCCACCCAGACCCCGGGCGGCTCGACCGAGGACGAGCTGACCGAGATGCTGGTCGACCGCGGCGTCGCCGGCATCATCTACGTCTCCGGACTGCACGCGGACACCACCGCCGACATGCAGCGCTACGACCGGCTGCGCGCCCAGGGCGTGCCCTACGTGCTCGTCGACGGTTTCTCGCCGAAGGTGCAGGCGCCGTTCATCTCCCCCGACGACCGCGCGGCGATGAGCCTGGCGGTGACACACCTGGCGTCCCTCGGCCACACCCGGATCGGCCTGGCGCTCGGGCCGAAGCGGTTCGTGCCGGTGCAGCGCAAGATCGAGGGCTTCGTGCGGGCGATGCAGGACCAGCTGGGACTGGCCGCCGAGGTCGTCGAGACGGAGTTGGTCCAGCACTCGCTGTATACGCTGGAGGGCGGGCAGGCCGCCGCCGTCGCCCTGATGGAGCGGGACTGCACGGCCGTGGTGTGCGCCAGCGACATGATGGCCCTGGGCGCGATCCGGGCGGCCCGGCAGCGCGGTCTGGACGTGCCGAAGGACATCTCCGTGGTCGGCTTCGACGACTCCCCGCTGATCGCCTTCACCGACCCGCCGCTGACCACGATCCGCAAGCCGGTCCCGGCGATGGGCCAGGCCGCCGTGCGCACGCTGCTGGAGGAGATCGGCGGAACGCCCGCTCCGCACAGCGAGTTCGTGTTCATGCCGGAACTGGTGGTGCGCGGCTCTACCGCGTCGGCTCCCGGGGACCGCGCCCGCTTCTGAGGCGTACGGCCTGATTTCGCCGTAGAACATGCGGCTCGGACCGGGCCGCGGGATCATCGGTGGGGAAGTCCTTTTCTGGCAGACTTTGTGCCTATGGGTGACACGACCGTGACGCAGCCGGAGGGCAGGGAAGCGGCCCTCCCGACCCCCGCTGCGTCCGGAAGCCGGCCGGGCCCGCTGCGGCGGCTGCGCGCGCCGCGCAGACCCCGGTTCTGGTTCGAGATCCTGCTGATCGCGGTGAGTTACTGGCTGTACTCCCTCGTCCGCAACGCGGTCCCGGAGCAGAGGGCGCAGGCACTGCGCAACGCCGACTGGATCTGGCAGGCCGAGCAGCGGCTGGGCATCGCCGTCGAGGAGTCGGTCAACCACGCGGTCGACTCGGTGACTTGGCTCATCATCGGGATGAACTACTACTACGCCACCCTGCACTTCGTGGTCACGCTGAGTGTGCTGGTGTGGCTCTTCCGCAGCCATCCCGGCCGCTACGCGGCGGCCCGCCTGGTGCTCTTCGCGACCACCGCCGTCGCCCTGGTCGGCTACTACCTGTACCCGCTGGCGCCCCCGCGGCTGATGAACGGCGGGGACTTCATCGACACGGTCCTGGTCCACCAGACCTGGGGCTCGATGGCGTCCGGCGACCTGAAGCAGATGTCCAACCAGTACGCGGCGATGCCGTCCATGCACATCGGCTGGTCCCTGTGGTGCGGGCTGACGATCTTCGCCCTGGCGAGGGTGCCGTGGGTGCGGGTGCTGGGCCTGCTGTACCCGGCGCTGACGCTGGTGGTCATCGTCGCCACGGCCAACCACTTCTGGCTGGACGCGGTGGGCGGCCTGCTGTGCCTGGCGTTCGGCTTCGCGGTGGCCCGCCTGTGGTACGGCACGCAGCCGTACGCGCTGCCGCGGACGGTGGGACCCGTACGGCGGCCCGCCGGACCGGCGGACGCGCCCCGGCCGGATGCCGCACGGCCGGACGTCCCGCAGCCGCATGCCCCCGGGGCGGGCGCTCCCCGCGCGGCCTCCTCCGGGGCGGGCACCGCGCGGCCGGGCGACCCGCGACCGGACGCCTCACGACCGGGTGCCTCATCACGACCGGGTGCCTCACCTGAGTGCGTCTCGCGGGCGGACGCCTCGCGCGGGCAGGGCTGAGCGCTCGCCGGCACCGCGGGTGACGTCCGGTCGCGCAGGGTCGCCCGCCGGGACCGCCGCGGCGGTCCGCTCCCCGCCGTCCTCGCGCCCTACCGCTCCACCGCTCCATAAAACAGCTCCTCCACGACCCCGCGCGCCCTGCGGGCCGTGCGCCGGTAGGCGTCGAGCATGTCGCCCACGTGACCGGGCCCGTACCCCAAGTAGCGGCCCACCGCGGCCAGTTCCCGCGGGTCCGAGGGGAAGGTGTCGCCGGCCCGGCCGCGCACCAGCATCACCGCGTTGCGCACGCGGGTGGCGAGCACCCAGGCCTCGTCGAGGATCTCCGCGTCCTCGTCGCCGATCAGGCCGGCCGTGCGGGCGGCGGCCAGCGCCTGCCGTGTCCGGGTCGTCCGCAGCCCCGGTTCCTCCGCGCCGTGCCGCAGCTGCATCAGCTGCACGGTCCACTCGACGTCGGACAGGCCGCCCGGGCCCAGCTTGGCGTGGAGCTTGGGATCGGCGCCGCGCGGCAGCCGCTCGGACTCCATCCGGGCCTTCAGCCGCCGGATCTCCCGGACGGCCTCCTCGCCCAGTCCGCCCGCCGGGTAGCGCAGCGGGTCGACCAACTCGATGAAGCGGCGGCCCAGGTCCTCGTCGCCGGCGACCGGTTCGGCCCGCAGCAGCGCGTGCGACTCCCAGGTCAGCGACCACCGGCGGTAGTACGCCCCGTAGGACTTCAGGGTGCGCACCAGGGGGCCGGACTTGCCCTCCGGGCGCAGGTCGGCGTCGATGAGCAGCGGCGGGTCGGCGCTGGGGATCTGCAGCAGGCGGCGCATCTCGGAGACGACCTTGCTGGCCGCCTGCGAGGCCTCCCGTTCGTCGGCGCCCTCGCGGGGCTCGTGCACGAACAGCACGTCCGCGTCGGAGCCGTAGCCCAGCTCGTGACCGCCGAAGCGGCCCATGCCGATGATCGCGAACCGGGTGGGCAGGCTGTCGCCCCAGTGCTCGCGGACCACGGCGCGCAGGGTGCCGGCGAGGGTGGCGGCCGTCAGGTCGGACACCGCTGCCCCCACGAGGTCCACCAGGGCGCCCTGGTCGGCCTCGGCGGGCTGCTCCTCGGTGCCGTAGGAGCCGACGATGTCGGCGGCGGCCGTGCGGAACAGCTCGCGCCGGCGCACCCCGCGGGCGGCCGTGACCGCCTGGGCGGCGCCGTCGGCGCGCCGCACCGCGGCGAGTATCTCCTGCTCCAGGTGGGCCCGGGGGCGCGGCTGGAGTCCGCCGCCGTCCCCGTCGCCGAGCAGCGCCACCGCCTCGGGGGCGCGCATGAGCAGGTCGGGCGCGAGCCGCCCCGCGGACAGCACGCGGGCGAGGTTCTGCGCGGCGGCGCCCTCGTCCCGCAGCAGCCGCAGGTACCAGGGGGTCTTGCCGAGGGCGTCGGAGACCTTGCGGAAGTTCAGCAGGCCCGCGTCCGGATCGGCCGAGTCGGCGAACCAGCCGAGCAGCACGGGCAGCAGGGTGCGCTGGATGGCGGCCTTGCGGGTGACGCCCGAGGCAAGGGCCTCCAGGTGGCGCAGCGCGGCGGCCGGGTCGGCGTAGCCGAGGGCGACCATGCGCTCGCGGGCCGCCTCGGTGCTCAGCCGGGCCTCGCCGGTGGCGAGCTGGGCCACGGCGTCCAGCAGCGGCCGGTAGAACAGCTTCTCGTGCAGCCGGCGTACGGCCGTGGCGTGCCGGCGCCACTCGCGGTGCAGGTCGGCGACCGGGTCCGTGCGCAGGCCGAGGGAACGGCCGATGCGGCGCAGCTCGGCCTCGTCCTCGGGCACCAGATGGGTGCGCCGCAGCCGGAACAGCTGGATGCGGTGCTCCATGAGGCGCAGGAAGCGGTAGGCCTCGTCGAGCTGGGCGGCGTCGGCCCGGCCCACGTAGCCGCCGGCGGCAAGGGCCTCCAGGGCGTCCAGGGTGGTGCCGCTGCGCAGGGAGGTGTCGGTTCTGCCGTGCACCAGCTGGAGCAGCTGCACGGCGAACTCGACGTCCCGGAGGCCGCCCGGGCCCAGCTTGAGCTGGCGGTCGACCTCGGCGGCGGGGATGTTCTCCACGACCCGGCGGCGCATCTTCTGCACGTCGGCGACGAAGTTCTCCCGCTCGGCGGCCTTCCACACCAGCGGCTGCACGGCGGCCACGTACTCCGCGCCGAGGTCGAGGTCGCCGGCCACCGGGCGGGCCTTGAGCAGGGCCTGGAACTCCCAGGTCTTGGCCCAGCGCTGGTAGTAGGCGAGGTGGCTGGCCAGGGTCCGCACCAGGGGGCCGTTGCGGCCCTCGGGGCGCAGGTTGGCGTCCACGGGCCAGATGGAGCCCTCGACCGTGGTCTCCGAGCAGATCCGCATCATGTGCGAGGCGAGCCGGGTCGCGGCCCGCACGGCCTCGGTCTCGTCGGCGCCCTCGGCGCCCTCGGCGGCCTCCCCGACGAAGATGACGTCCACGTCGGAGACGTAGTTCAGCTCGTGGCCGCCGCACTTGCCCATGGCGATCACGGCGAGCCGGCACCGGGCGTCGTCCTCGGGTGCGGCGGCCCGCGCGAGGCCGAGGGCGGCGCGCAGGGTGGCGGTGGCGAGGTCGGCCAGTTCGGCGGCGGACTCGGCGACGCCGGTGGTGCCGCACACGTCCCGGGCGGCAATGGACAGCAGGCAGCGCCGGTAGGCCACGCGCAGGGAGACGGGGTCGGTCGCCCCGGCGAGGCCGGCCTCGAACTCCTCCACTCCGGGGTGCAGGTCCCGCGACTCGTACATCACGAGGGCCTGCCAGTCGCCCGGGTGGCGCACGAGGTGGTCGGCGAGGGCCGTGGAGGCGCCGAGGACGCCGAGGAGCCGGTCGCGCAGCGGCTTGGCCGCGATCAGCGTGTCGAGCAGTTCCCGCCGGGCGGCGGGGTCCGGCTGGGCCTCCAGCAGGCGGACCAGCCCGAGCAGGGCGAGGTCGGGGTCGGCGGTGCCGCCCAGCGCCGCCAGCAGCACGGGGTCGTCGCGCAAGGGGGCCAGCTCGGGGCTGTCGAGCAGGCGCTCGGCGGCGGAGGCGTCGGTGAAGCCGTGCCGCAGCAGCCGTGTGAAGGTGCTGCTCCTGCGCCCCGGCACCGCCGTCATCCGGGCCTCCCTCGCACTGTTCCTCGGACGTCCATCGGATCAAGGTCGTACGGCTTTGAGCGTAACCGCACGCGCCGGGTCGGGTGCCGGTGAGTTCGGCAGGCGGACGGCACCGCACGGGCGGACCGCCCCGGCAGGCGGAGGGCGGCGCCCCGGCGAGCGACCCCGCCGGGCGGGGGCGTCCTGGTGCGGGCCGGCCGTTCGGGAAGGCCGGTCTCCGGTTGCGGGCGGGTGGGGCGGGTCGCCGCGATTCGGTGGCGCCGCGCGTCGTTTTCGGCTTCGGTGAGGAGGAGCCGCCCCGCCGGACGGGGCGGCGGCTCGCCGGACGCCGGACGAAGGAGTCTCGCCGTGGACATCACCCTCGAAGTCATCCCGCTGCCCGTGACCGACATCGACCGGGCCCGGGACTTCTACCGGGACAAGGTCGGCTTCCACGTGGACATCGACCAGGAGGTCATGCCCGGGATGCGCATCGTCCAGCTGACCCCGCCGGGATCCGGCTGCTCGATCGCCCTGGGCGAGTCCATCTGGCAGATGACCCCGGGCCCCACCCCGGCCCCGGGCAGCTACCAGGGCCTGCAACTGTGCGTGGCCGACATCAAGGCGGCGCACGCGGAGCTGGTGGCGCGCGGCCTGGAGATCTCCGAGCCGGTGCAGTACGCCCCGGACGACGGCGCCACGTTCATGCACTTCCAGGACCCGGACGGCAACGGGTGGGCGGTGCAGGAGTACCGCAGGAGGGCCACGGAACCGCTGCACGAGCTGCTGGCGAAGGCCAAGCGCCGGCAGGCGGGCTGAGGCCCCGCGGCGATCCGGTCAGGAATCGAGAAGCCGGTCCGCGCCGCCGTGACTAACGTCGTCGGCATGACCTCTCTCGCACACATCACCCTCGAAGTGACCGACGTCGACGCCGCCGAGGACTTCTACCGCACCGCCTTCGGCCTGGACGGCCGGCTGCGGCTCGCGGCCACCGAGGCGCCGTCCTCCGGCTTCCGCGGCTTCACGCTGTCGCTGGTGGTGGCGCAGCCCGCCGACGTCGACGCCCTCGCCGAGGCGGCCGTCGCCGCCGGTGCCACCACGCTGAAGCCCCCGGCCAAGTCCCTGTGGGGCTACGGCGGCGTCGTCCAGGCCCCGGACGGGACGGTCTGGCAGCTCGCCTCGTCGGCCAAGAAGAACACCGGCCCGGCGTCCCGGAACGTCCAGGAGTTCGTGCTCCTGCTGGGCGTGGAGGACGTGAAGGCCGCCAAGCAGTTCTACGTCGGCCGCGGACTCGCCGTGGCCAAGAGCTTCGGTTCCAAGTACGTCGAGTTCGACGCGGGGACGGGCCCGGTCAAGCTCGCCCTGTACAAGCGGCGCGGTCTGGCCAAGGTCGCCGGCGTCTCCCCCGAGGGGAGCGGCTCCCACCGCGTCCTGATCGGCAGCGACGCCGGGCCGTTCACCGACCCCGACGGGTTCGCCTGGACGGCCGCCGCGGAAGCCGCCTCGCGGTGAGCGGCACCGGGGGCGCGCACCGGGACCGCGCGCCACGCCCCCGGGCGCGGCGCGGGGACGTGCGGCGCGGGGGCCCGGGCCCCCGCGCCGGAGCCGTCAGAGCGACTCGCGCCACCCGTTGGTGATGGGCAGCCGCCGGTCCTTGCCGAAGCCCTTCGGGGAGATCTTCGTGCCCGGCGGGTACTGCCGGCGCTTGTACTCGGCCGTGTCGACCATGCGCAGCGTCCTGGCGACCAGCGCGGCGTCGAAACCGGCCGCGACGATCTCGTCGGCGCCCCGGTCGCGGTCGACGTACAGCTCCAAGATCGCGTCCAGCACCGGGTAGTCGGGCAGGGAGTCGGTGTCGACCTGGCCCGGCCGCAGCTCCGCGCTCGGCGGCTTGCTGATCGAGTTCTCCGGGATGGGCGGGGTCTGGCCGCGCTCCCGTGCGGCGCGGTTGCGCCACTCGGCCAGCCGGAACACCGACGTCTTGTAGACGTCCTTGATGGGGCCGTACGCGCCGACGGAGTCGCCGTAGAGCGTGGAGTAGCCCACCGCCAGCTCCGACTTGTTGCCGGGGGCGAGGACGATGTGGCCCTCCTGGTTCGACAGGGCCATGAGCAGGGTGCCGCGCAGCCGGGACTGGAGGTTCTCCTCCGCCAGCCCGGTGAGGTCCACGGAGCCCATGTAGGCGTCGAACATCGGCTCGATGGCGACCGTGCGGTAGTTCAGGCCCGTGCGGCGGGCGAGCTCGGCCGCGTCGTCCTTGGAGTGGTCCGAGGAGTACTTCGACGGCATGGACACGCCGTACACGTTCCGCGCGCCCAGCGCGTCGCAGGCGATGGCCGCGACCAGCGCCG
This sequence comes from Streptomyces sp. NPDC003456, assembly GCF_042878735.1. Lineage (NCBI taxonomy): Bacteria > Bacillati > Actinomycetota > Actinomycetes > Kitasatosporales > Streptomycetaceae > Streptomyces > Streptomyces sp. NPDC003456. Next base: position 826,547 of record NZ_JBIAOK010000003.1, on the reverse strand, counting down.
AGTCGATGCCGCCGGACAGGCCGATGAGGACCGACTCGAAGCCGTTCTTCGCCACGTACGCGCGCAGGCCCACGACGAGCGCCGAGTAGACCTCCTCGTCGTCGTCGAGGCGGTCCGCGTAGCCGCCGGTGTGCTCCGGCTCGTACGCGGGCAGCGGGTCCTCGGACAGGACGACCCGGTCGATGCGCAGGCCGTCGTCCACCACGCCCGTCGGGGCGTCGGGGGACGCGGCCGGCAGGTCGAGGTCGACGACCACGCAGCACTCGGAGAACTGCGGCGCCCGCGCGACGACGGTGCCGTCCTTGTCGACGACGATGGAGTCGCCGTCGAAGACCAGGTCGTCCTGGCCGCCCATCATGGCGAGGTACGCGGTGGTGCAGCCGGCCTCCTGGGCGCGCTTGCGCACCAGCTCCAGGCGCGTGTCGTCCTTGTTGCGCTCGTAGGGGGAGGCGTTGACGGACAGCAGCAGCCCGGCGTGCGCGGAGCGGGCGGCGGGGACGCGGCCGCCGTCCTGCCAGAGGTCCTCGCAGATGGCCAGGGCCACGTCCACGCCGTGGACGCGCAGGACGGGCATGCTGTCGCCGGGCACGAAGTAGCGGAACTCGTCGAAGACGCCGTAGTTCGGCAGGTGGTGCTTGGCGAAGTGCAGGACCACCTCGCCGCCGTACAGGACCGCTCCGGCGTTCTGGGGCGCGCCGGCCGGCTGGCCGTACTTCGGCTGGGCGGTCTCGCTGCGGTCGAGGTAGCCGACGACCACCGGCAGCTCCCCGAAGCCCTCGTCCGCCAGCCGGGCGGCGAGGGCGCGCAGCGCCGACCGGGAGGCCTCCACGAAGGACGACCTCAGGGCGAGGTCCTCGACGGGGTACCCGGTCAGCACCATCTCCGGGAACGCCACCAGGTGCGCTCCCTGCTCGGCGGAGTGCCGGGTCCAGCGGACGATCGACTCGGTGTTGCCGGCGAGGTCGCCGACGCGGGCGTCGATCTGGTTCAGGGCGAGACGTAGTTGAGGCACGCGCCCAGTGTAATCGTCAGAGCGACGCAATAGGGTGGTGCGGGTCACCCCGCGCCGCGCTCCTCGAGCAGGTCCGCCATCAGCTCGATCTCCGACTGCTGGGCGTCCACCATGCCCTGGGCGAGCCGCTTCTCCACGCCGACCGTGCACGCGCGCACACAGCCCTCGGCCATGTGGACGCCGCCGCGGTGATGGTCCGTCATGAGCCGCAGGTAGTAGATCTCGGCCTGCTTGCCGCTGAGCTTCCCGAGCTTGTCCATCTCGGCGTTCGTCGCCATGCCGGGCATCAGCGCGCCGTCCTCGCCGGAGACCGCACCGCCCATGTCCATCCACGTCATGGGCGGTTCGGAGGTGACCTTCGGCAGGCTCCACAGGTCGAGCCAGCCGAGCATCATGCCGCGCTGGTTGGCCTGCGTCTGCGCGATGTCGTAGGCCAGGCGCCGCACGTCCTCGTCCTCGGTGCGGTCGCGCACGATGTACGACATCTCCACGGCCTGCTGGTGGTGCACGGCCATGTCCCGGGCGAACCCGGCGTCCGCGGACTGCGCGGAGGGGACGGTGCTGCCGCCGTCGTCACCGGCGACGGCGTAGGTGATCGCGCCGGCCGCGACGAGCGCCGTCACCGCGGCCGCGGCGACCAGGGGGACGTGCCTCACTGCGACAGCCCGTTGGTGCAGGCGGCGCCCGGCTCGGGGGTCTGCTCGCCCTGGACGAACTTCTCGAAGAACGCGTCGACGTCGGGGTCGTCGGCGCCCGTCACCGTGCGCTGGTGTCCCCACGCCGAGAGCATGATCGGGTCCTTCTGGTCGTCCATCGGGCTCATCAGCGTGTAGGGGGTCTTCTTGACCTTGGCCGCGAGCGCGTCGACGTCCGCCTTCTTCGCGTCGGCGTTGTACGTCACCCAGACCGCGCCGTGCTCCAGGGAGTGCACGGCGTTGGTGTTGTTCAGTTCCTTGGTGTAGACGTCGCCGTTGCAGTTCATCCAGGCCTGGCTGTGGTCACCGCCGACGGGCGGCTGGGAGGCGTACTTCACGGCCGTGGTGACGTGGTTGCGCGCCAGCTTCCCCTCCCACTTCTTCACCCCGTCCTCGCCGGTGACGAACCTGCCCTTGCCCGAGGAGTCGCTCGCCGCGGTGCTGCTGCCGCCGTCGTCCTGGGAGCGCACGAGCACCACACCGCCGGCGACGAGGCCGCCGACGACGACCACAGCGGCCACGGCGGCGAGGATCCGGTTGCGGCGCTCGCGTGCCCGCTCCGCGCGCCGCATCTCCTCTATGCGCGCTTGGCGTCCGGTGCTGCTCTTCTTGGCGGAGCCCATGGGGTGTCCTTCGGGAAAAGTGACGGTCGGGTGGGCTGATCGTAAGGGGGAGGACGGGGTCAGCCGTAGGGCGAGGGCCGGGATGGGCCGAATCGATACGGCACCGACAGCGGACCGACAGCCGCGGGCCCTGGAAACCGGCCCGGTCCGGAAATTTGAACCGGAAACTCACCTTACCTACGCTGCCTGCATGCGGCTCCTGCGCTCCACCGACCTGGCCCTGCGGGTCCTGATGCGGCTCGCCGTCGCGAGCGGGGCGAGTCCGACGACCCGGCAGGTCGCGCAGGACATGGCCGTGCCGTACACGCACCTGGCCAAGGTCGTCGCCGAGCTGCAGCACATGGGGCTGCTGGCGGCCCGCCGCGGCCGGGGCGGCGGACTCACCCTGACCGAGCGGGGCCGGACGGCGTCGGTGGGCGCGGTCGTGCGCTCCTTCGAGGGCGACGGGGACGTCGTCGACTGCGAGAACTCCGCCGCCCCCTGCCCGCTGAGTTCCGGATGCCGGCTGCGCGGGGCGCTGCGCCGCGCCCAGGAGGCGTTCTTCGCCTCGCTGGACGCGGTGACCATGGAGGACATCGTGGCGGAGCCGACGGCGGCGCTGCTCCTCGGCATCCCCCGGGTGCCCTAGGGCCGACCGGCCGCGGCCGCTGCCCGTTGCCGCTGCCGCTGCCGCTGCCGGCATCTTTCCGGGTGCCTTCGGCGGGTGGGCCGCCGCACCGGCCCCGGCATCCCCCGGGTCCGCTCCGGGCGGGCCGCCGCGCCGCCTCGGGCCGCCCCCGGCGTCCAGCAGGTCCGGGGGGACGGTGGCGGGCGCCGGTGGCTATGCCTGTCCGGCCAGCCAGAGGTCCGGCCCGAAGACCTCGTAGTGCACGTCCGCCGGGGCCACTCCCCTGGCCAGCAGCCCGGCCCGCACCGCCCGCATGAACGGCAGCGGCCCGCACAGGTACGCGCGCGTGCCCGGGGCGACGCGTACGCCGGCGAGGTCGACGAGGCCGGAGCGGGTGCCCGCGGGGGCGTCCTGCTCGTACCAGAGGTGCAAGGAGGAGTCGGCCAGCTTGGCCGTGTACGCCTCGTGGTCCGCGCGCAGGGCGTGGTCGGCGGGTGAGCGGTCGCCGTGCACGACGGTGACCGGGGCGCCGTGGCCGGAGTCGGCGAGGTGGGCCAGCATCGCGACGATCGGCGTGACGCCGATGCCCGCCGAGGCCAGCAGCAGGGGCGTGCCGGGGCCGGCGTCCAGGACGAGGTCGCCGTACGGCTCGGACAGCTCCAGCACGTCACCCGCCTCCACGCGCGCGTGCAGGTGGTGCGAGACCTCGCCCTCGGGCGTGCCTCCGCCGTGGACGCGCTTGACGCTGATCTGGCGCAGCCCGGCGCCCGGGGTTCCGGAGAGGCTGTACTGCCGTATCTGCCGTGCGCCGTCGGGGAGGGCGACGCGGACGGAGACGTACTGGCCCGGGAGGAAGGCGCGCACCGGGCCGCCGTCGGCGGGGCGCAGCCGGAACGTGACGACGTCGGCGGTCTCGGTGACGCGCTCGACGACCTCCCAGGGCCGCCAGGAGTGTCCGCCGCGCTCCTCGGTCAGCCGCTTCTCCACGGCGACGAGGGCGTTGGCCATCAGCCAGTAGACCTCGTCCCAGGCGGCGGCGACCTCGGGCGTGACGGCGTCGCCGAGCACGTCGGCGATGGCGGCGAAGAGGTGCTCGTGGACGATCGCGTACTGCTCGGGCGTGACGCCGAGGGAGGCGTGCTTGTGGGCGATGCGGCGCAGCATGGCGTCCGGCCGCTGCCCGGGGTGCTCCAGCAGGTGCGTGGCGAACGCGGCGATGGAGCCGGCCAGGGCCCGGCGCTGGGTGCCGGCGGCCTGGTTGCCCCGGTTGAACAGGTCGCGCAGGAGCGCGGGGCGAGCCTCGAACAGGCCGGCGTAGAAGCGCTCGGTGATCGCGCCGAGGGCGGCGCCGACGGCGGGGAGCGTGGCGCGGACGGTGGCGGCGGACGGCTCGGACAGCATCTGGGCTCCTCTGGGCTCGACTGCCCGCACGCTATTTAAAGTTGCATCTTGGATGCAACTTATCGGCGTGGCGCGGGAAGCGGACCGGCCGTTACGCACACCGGTGCGAGCAGGCACTATGGGCTGTGGAGCAGTCCACCCGGCGTACGCGGGTCGTCCGGTCCCCGCCGGTCGGGCGATCATGGTCCGCAACGCGTACGAAATGGTCGTGTGGTGGGATGCTCAGGTGCCCGACCGCCTCCCGTGGTACGGAAGACAGGCGGCCTGACCAGCAAGGATGGGGAAGCGGAAGATGGACAAGCAGCAGGAGTTCGTGCTCCGGACACTGGAGGAGCGCGACATCCGGTTCGTACGCCTGTGGTTCACGGACGTGCTGGGCTTCCTCAAGTCCGTCGCGGTGGCCCCGGCCGAGCTGGAGCAGGCCTTCGACGAGGGCATCGGCTTCGACGGCTCCGCGATCGAGGGCTTCGCCCGGGTCTACGAGTCCGACATGATCGCCAAGCCGGACCCCTCGACGTTCCAGATCCTGCCCTGGCGCGCGGAGGCCCCCGGCACGGCCCGCATGTTCTGCGACATCCTCATGCCGGACGGCTCCCCGTCCTTCGCCGACCCGCGCTACGTGCTCAAGCGCGCCCTGGCCCGCGCCTCCGACCTGGGGTTCACCTTCTACACCCACCCCGAGATCGAGTTCTTCCTGCTGAAGGACCGTCCGCTGGACGGCTCCCGGCCCACCCCGGCCGACAACTCCGGCTACTTCGACCACACCCCGACCAACGTCGGCATGGACTTCCGCCGCCAGGCGATCACCATGCTGGAGTCGATGGGCATCTCCGTGGAGTTCTCCCACCACGAGGGCGCGCCGGGCCAGCAGGAGATCGACCTGCGGTACGCGGACGCGCTGTCCACGGCCGACAACGTCATGACGTTCCGTCTGGTCATGAAGCAGGTGGCGCTGGAGCAGGGCGTGCAGGCCACGTTCATGCCCAAGCCGTTCTCGGAGCACCCCGGTTCGGGCATGCACACCCACCTCTCCCTCTTCGAGGGCGACCGCAACGCCTTCTACGAGTCGGGCTCGGAGTACCAGCTGTCCAAGGTGGGCCGCTCCTTCATCGCGGGCCTGCTGCGGCACGCGGCGGAGATCTCCGCGGTCACCAACCAGTGGGTCAACTCCTACAAGCGCATCTGGGGCGGCGCGGAGCGCACGGCGGGCGCGGGCGGCGAGGCGCCGTCCTACATCTGCTGGGGCCACAACAACCGCTCGGCGCTGGTCCGGGTCCCGATGTACAAGCCGGGCAAGACGGGTTCGGCCCGCGTCGAGGTCCGCTCGCTCGACTCCGGCGCGAACCCGTACCTGGCGTACGCGGTGCTGCTGGCCGCCGGCCTCAAGGGCATCGAGGAGGGCTACGAACTGCCGCCGGGCGCCGAGGACGACGTCTGGGCCCTCTCCGACGCGGAGCGCCGCGCGATGGGCATCGAGCCGCTCCCCCAGAACCTGGGCGAGGCCCTGACCCTGATGGAACGCAGCGACCTCGTCGCCGAGACCCTGGGCGAGCACGTCTTCGACTTCTTCCTGCGCAACAAGAAGTCGGAGTGGGAGGAGTACCGCAGCGAGGTCACGGCCTTCGAACTGAGGAAGAGCCTGCCGGTGCTGTGAGGAGGGGCCGGGGGTCCCCCGGTCTCCACGGCGAGGAAGGGCCGACGGCGGCGAACCGTCGGCCCTTCGGCGTTTCACCGCCCCCCGGGCCGCCCCCCGGGCCGCCCCCGGGCCGTCCCCGGTCCGTCCGGCACCGGCGGTGGCCGGAGCGGGCCCTGACGCACGGAAGCCCCACGGGGATGTCCCCGGGGGCTGCCGTGCCGGTGTTCCTGGCGGGGTGTCAGGAGTGGAGTGCCCGGCTCTCCTGCGGGACGTGGCTCGCCACCACCCGTTCGCGGCCCGCGGCCGGCACCCGGCGGCGGTCCACCGCCGCCGCCAGCGCGGCGACTCCCAGGCCGAGCACGGCCAGGGCCGCACCCGCGAGGGCCGGGGCCGTGACGCCGAAGCCCGCGGCCAGGGCGAGGCCGCCGATCCAGGCGCCGCCGGCGTTGGCCAGGTTGAAGGCCGCCTGGTTGGCCGAGGAGGCCAGGGACGGGGCCGACGCGGCCTTCTCCATGACCATCAGCTGCAGCGGCGATCCGGTGACGAACGCCGCCGTGCCCAGGAGCGTCACCGCCACCGCGGCCGTGACCTCGGTGCGCATCAGCAGCGGGAACAGGGCCAGGACCGCCACCAGCGAGGTGAGACCTCCGAACAGCGTGCCGCGCAGCGAGTGGTCGGCCAGGCGGCCGCCGAGCAGGTTGCCGGCGGTGGCGCCGACGCCGAACAGCGCCAGCAGCAGGGTGACGCTGGCAGCGCCGTACCCGGCGGCGTCCGTGAGCATCGGGGTGATGTAGCTGTAGGCCGCGAACAGGGCGCCGAAGCCCGCCACCGTCGTGCCGAGCGACAGCCAGACCGGGACGGAGCGCAGGGCGGCGAGTTCGCCGCGCAGGCCCGTGGCGGTGGCGTGCTCGCGGTCGTGCGGGATGAGCGACGCGAGCGCGGCGATCGCCGCCAGGCCGATGGCGCTGACGCCGAGGAAGGTCGCGCGCCAGCCGAGGTGCTGTCCCATGAGGGTCGCGACCGGCACCCCGGCGACGTTCGCGACCGTCAGGCCGAGGAACATCAAGGACACCGAGCGGGCCTTGCGTTCGGGGGCGACCATGTTCGTGGCCACGACGGCTCCCACGCCGAAGAAGGCGCCGTGCGGCAGTCCGCTCAGGAACCGGGCGGCCAGCAGCCAGCCGTTGCCGGGCGCGAGCGCCGACAGGGCGTTGCCCACGACGAAGAGTCCCATCAGGCCGATGAGGACCGTGCGGCGGGACATCTTCGCGGTGACGGCGGCCAGCAGCGGGGCGCCGATGACGACGCCCAGCGCGTAGGCGGAGACCAGGTGGCCAGCGCTGGGGATCGAGATGTCCAGGTCGTCCGCGACGTCGGGCAGCAGCCCCATCATCACGAACTCGGTCGTGCCGATGCCGAAGGCACCCACGGCGAGGGCGAGCAGGGCCAGGGGCATGAAGAACCTTTCGAGACGTGCTGAGCATCCGTGCTTATGTTCAAGTACGGAACAAAGTCTCGCAGGCGCAGCATTCCAGCTGGGGAAGCCCCGGTGGCCGTTTCCTGTCGACGCGTCGCTGACCTGCGGGTTCAGGATCCCGCTGTGGTGACCTTCACACGGGCCGCGACCGGCAGATGGTCGCTTCCGGTCCGCGGCAGGGTCCAGGAGCTCTGCGGAACGACTCCGCGGACCATGATCTGGTCGATGCGCGCCATGGGGAACGAGGCGGGCCAGCTGAAGCCGAAGCCGCTGCCGGCCGCACCCTGCGTGGAACGCATCTGGGACGTCACGGCGTTGAGGGCGCGGTCGTTCATGGTGCCGTTCAGGTCGCCGAGCAGGACGACGTCGGGCAGCGGTTCGTCGGCGATGGCCTCACCGAGGTAGTCGGCGCTGCGGTCGCGCTGGCGGGCCGTGAAGCCGGCCTCCATCTTGACGCGCACGGACGGCAGGTGGGCGACGTAGACGGCGACCTGGCCGGCGGGCGCGGTCACCGTGGCGCGCATCGCCCGGGTCCAACCCATGTCGAGGTCGACGGCCCGCACCCCGCTCAGCGGGTACTTGCTCCACACCCCGACGGTGCCCTGCACGGAGTGGTGGCGGTAGGTCGGCGCCAGCGCCTTCTCGTACACCGGGACCGCGTCCGGGGTGAGTTCCTCCAGGGCGAGGATGTCGGCGCCGGAGGCGGCCACGTCGCGGGCGGTGCTCTCCGGGTCGGGGTTCTCGGCGTTGACGTTGTGCGTCACCACGGTCAGGTCGCCGCCGGTGGCCGTCTTGTCGCTGACCTGGCCGCCGAAGAGGTTCAGCCAGACCACGGCGGGCAGCAGCACCGCGATCAGCGCGGTCGCGGACCTGCGGACCACCGCGAGCAGCAGCAGCACCGGGACGAACAGGCCCAGCCAGGGCAGGAAGGTCTCGGTGAGGCTGCCCAGGTTGCCGATGCTGTTGGGGATCTGGGCGTGCAGCAGCATGACCACGGCCAGCAGCACCGCGCACCCGGCCACGACCAGCCCGCGCCGCCAGATGCGCGGATCACCCCGCCAGCCGCGGGTCAGCCGTCCGAACAGGCGCCGAAGCCGGGTTCCCCGGTGCTCGGGCCCCGAGCCGCCGTTGTCCGTCTCCGTCATGTACGCCTGCTGCGCCATACCGTCGCCTCACTGCCTGCCGTGCACACCATCGCCCCCGTGCCTCACGACCCTAGGGGATGATCCGTTCCGTTCCTGCCGTCCGTCGACGGCCGTACGGGGGCGAGGACGTCCGAGTTCCGCCGAGGAGTTCCGATCACACCCGCCGAACGTGTGCTCTGTGACGAAACGCGCACATTACGGCCGGTCAGGAGGCGGCTCGGCCGGGAGGCGGGCCGGCGGGGCGCAGGCCCTCCAGCAGGGTGTCGACGACCCGTTCGGCGAGGTCCTCGGGCAGGTCGGCGTCCGGGCTCAGGACGGAGCGGACCAGGACCGGGCCGACGAACAGGTCGTTGAGCAGCTCCGGGTCGACGTCGGTGCGCAGTTCGCCGTTCGCCTGCCCGCGGCGCAGCACCTCCAGGCCGAGCCGGCGGCGCGGGGCGACCACGGTGGAGTGGTACGCCGCCCAGAGCTTGGGGCTGCTCTTCATCTGCGCCTGCACGCTGTGCAGGATCGCCGAGGAGCGCTGGGCGAGGCCGCGGCGGCGCACCTGCTCCAGCAGCACCACGAGGTCGTCGCGCACGGAGGTGCCGGGCAGCTCCGGGTCGGGGAGTTCGGCGCCGCGCACGATGTCGACGAAGAGCTCCTCCTTGCCGCTCCAGCGGCGGTAGATGGTGGCCTTGCCGACGCCGGCGGTGCGGGCGATGCGCTCGACGGACAGCTCCGCCAGGGGCACGCCCTCCTCCAGCAGCCTCATCACGGCGTCGAAGATGGCGCGTTCGACGGCCTCGCTGCGGGGACGGCCCCTGGCGGGTCCGTCCTGCGGGGTCTGCCGTTCGGCGAGGCTCACGTCGCTGCGTCCTTTCCTGACACCGGGCGCTTCTCCGACACCGGGTGGAGGCGGCTCCTTGCCGCGGGAGGGATTGTCCCGCAGGGTCAGGACCCGGCGTGCGTCAACTCCTCTTCCTGGCCGGGCTGCCGGGTCTCCCGCCGCCTGCCGGGCAGGAACAGCGCCACGACGACCGCGCCGAGCACCGCGATGCCCGCGCCCATCAGGGCGGTGACGTGCATGGCGTGCAGGAACGCGTCGTAGGCCGGGGCGACCAGGGCCTTCCCCTCGGGGCCCAGCTGCGCGGCGACGCCGAGCGTGGCCTCGATGGACTCCCCCGCGGTGTGGCGCAGGCCCGGCGGCAGCCGCCCCAGGTCGCCTTCGATGCCGTTGCGGTACGCCGCGGAGAGCACCGAGCCGAGGACGGCGATGCCGAGGGCGCCGCCGACCTGCCGGAAGGTGTTGCTGAGGGCGGAGGCGGAGCCGGCCTTCTCGCGGGGCAGGGCCTGCATGATGACGACGCTGACCGGCGTCATGATGTGGGCCATGCCGGCGCCCATGAGGAAGAAGATCACTTCCAGCAGCCAGATGGGCGTGTCCGCGTCCAGGACGGCGAAGGCGGCCAGCGTCGCGGCCAGGACGAGCATGCCGGCCGTGGTGGTGGCGCGGTTGCCGAAGCGGTCGACCACCAGCCGGGCGCGCGGCGCGAAGAACAGCTGGGCGGCGGCCAGCGGCAGCATGAGCAGACCGGTCTGCAGCGGCGAGTAGCCGCGCACGCTCTGCGTGTAGAAAACCGCGAAGAAGGTCACGCCCATCAGGGCGAAGAACACCAGCGCTATGGCGGCGACGGCGGCCGAGAAGACCTTGTTCTTGAAGTACGTGACGTCGATCGAGGGGTGGTCGCTGCGCTTCTCGAACACCACGAAGGCCACGAGCACGGCGAGACCGGCGCCGATCGTCGCCAGCACGGTGGCGTCCATGAAGTCCGCGAGCTGGCCGCCCTTGATGATGCCGTAGACCAGCAGGACCAGGCCGACGACGGACAGCACCACGCCGACGGGGTCGATGCGGCCCGGGTTCGGGTCGCGGGAGTCGGGGACGAGCCAGAGCATCAGGGCGAGCGCGAGCAGCACGATCGGCACGTTGACCAGGAAGACCGAGCCCCACCAGAAGTGGTCGAGCAGCAGCCCGCCGGTGATCGGGCCGATGGCGATGGCCAGCCCGACGCCGCCCGCCCACACGCCGATGGCCTTGGGCTGCTCGTCGCGCTCGAAGACGTTCATGAGGACGGCAAGGGTGGCGGGCATGACGAACGCGGCGCCCAGGCCCATCACGGCGCGGAAGGTGATCAGCTGGCCGGGTGAGCCGGAGAACGCGGCGAGCGCCGAGCCGATGCCGAACACGGCGAGGCCGCCGAGCAGCACCTTCTTGCGGCCGAGCCGGTCGCCGAGCAGTCCGGCGGTGAACAGCAGGCCGGCGAAGACGAGGGTGTAGGCGTTGATCGCCCACTCCAGCTCGCTCTGCGTCGCGCCCAGGCCGGTGGGGGCGGGGGTGGAGATCGTCTTGATGGCGACGTTCAGGATGGAGTTGTCCAGGACGACGATCAGCAGGCTCAGCATCAGCACGCCGAGGATCGCCCAGCGGCGCCGGTGCACCGCTTCCGGTACGCGCGGGCCTGTGGGGGCGGCCTGATCGGCAGGTGTGGTCATGAGTCCAGCGTAGGCCATTTTCGATACGAGACCGTCTCGTATCGAAACACTCTCACCGGGTTCTTACCGCGGATTCCGCTTGTGGGGCGGGGTGGAACTCACAGGGGCTCCTCTAGCCCAACCTGGCACGAGGTGCCACCATGGACGTGGTCCGGGGACGCCGTCAGGGCGCCTCGAGATGACGTGTTAGGAGCCGTGCCATGACGCAGCTTCCGGCTGCCCAGACTGCTCGAGCGACCGCCGACGGCGGGAAGACGCTGTACGGCGGCAAGGGAAACCGCCGCATCACCGTCCGCGACATCGCCGCCGCCAAGGAGCGCGGCGAGAAGTGGCCGATGCTCACCGCGTACGACGCGATGACCGCATCCGTGTTCGACGAGGCCGGCATCCCGGTGATGCTCGTCGGCGACTCGGCGGGCAACTGCCACCTCGGGTACGAGACGACCGTGCCCGTGACCCTCGACGAGATGACCATGCTGTCCGCGGCGGTCGTACGGGGCACCTCGCGCGCCCTGATCGTCGGCGACCTGCCCTTCGGCTCCTACCAGGAGGGTCCGGTGCAGGCGCTGCGCTCGGCCACCCGCCTGGTGAAGGAGGCCGGCGTGCAGGCGGTGAAGCTGGAGGGCGGGGAGCGCTCGCACGAGCAGATCCGGCTGCTCGTCGAGTCCGGCATCCCGGTGATGGCCCACATCGGCCTGACCCCGCAGTCGGTCAACGCCATGGGCTACCGGGTGCAGGGGCGCGGCGAGGAGGCCGCCCAGCAGCTGCTGCGCGACGCCAAGGCCGTGCAGGACGCCGGGGCCTTCGCGGTGGTCCTGGAGCTGGTCCCGGCGGAGCTCGCCGCCGAGGTGACCCGGGTGCTGCACATCCCGACGGTGGGCATCGGGGCGGGCCCCGAGACGGACGCGCAGGTCCTCGTGTGGACCGACATGCTGGGCCTGACCGGCGGGCGCGTGCCGAAGTTCGTGAAGCAGTACGCGAACCTGCGCGAGGTCATGGGCGACGCGGTGCGGGCGTTCGCCGAGGACGTCGTCGGCGGAACGTTCCCGCAGGAGGAGCACTCCGTCCACTAGCCACTGCCGCACCACCCCCGGACAGCCCGTCGATCGTCCCCCGTCGACGGGCTGTCCCCTTGTGCGGCCGGCCCGGGGCGGCCCGGCACCCGCGAGGGCCGCGGTGCCTGTCGGGGCGGTGTCGGCGGCCTGTCGGTGATGTGTCGGTGGGCGCTGACACCGTCTGTGCCATGACGCGCATCGACGAACGAACCAGCGGCGCCGCTGTCACCGTGCGGGGGCTGGTCAAGCACTACGGGGAGACCAAGGCCCTGGACGGGGTCGACCTGGACGTGCGGGCGGGCACCGTGATGGGGGTGCTCGGACCGAACGGGGCCGGGAAGACGACCCTGGTACGCATCCTGTCCACCCTCCTCGCCCCCGACGCCGGCCGGGCCACCGTCGCCGGCTACGACGCCGTACGGCAGCCCCGGCAGCTGCGGCGGGTGATCGGCCTGACGGGGCAGTACGCCTCCGTGGACGAGAAGCTGTCCGGCTGGGAGAACCTGTACATGATCGGGCGGCTGCTCGACCTGTCCCGCAAGGAAGCGCGCGCCCGGGCCGACGAGCTGCTGGAGCGCTTCTCGCTCACCGAGGCGGCCAAGCGCCACGCGGCCACCTACTCCGGCGGCATGCGGCGGCGGCTGGACCTGGCCGCGTCGATGATCGGCCGGCCGTCCGTGCTCTTCCTGGACGAGCCCACCACCGGGCTCGACCCGCGCACCCGCAACGAGGTGTGGGACGAGGTCAAGCGCATGGTCGGCGAGGGGGTCACCGTGCTGCTCACCACCCAGTACATGGAGGAGGCCGAGCAGCTCGCCTCCGAGCTGACCGTCGTCGACCGCGGTCAGGTCATCGCGGGCGGGGCCATCGAGGAGCTGAAGGCGAAGGTCGGCGGCCGCACGCTGCGGGTCCGCCCGGCCGACGCCGCGCACCTGCGGCCGCTCGCCGCCGCGCTCGACGACCTCGGCATCACCGGCCTGGCCACCACGACCGTGGACCCCGACCGCGGTGACGTCCTCGTGCCGATCCTCAGCGACGAGCAGCTGACCGCGGTGGTCGGCGCGGTCACCGCGCGCGGCATCACCCTCGCCTCCCTCACCACCGAACTGCCCAGCCTGGACGAGGTGTTCCTGTCCCTCACCGGCCACCGTGCCGGTGCCCCGCAGGACACCCTGCCCGCCGACGAGCTTCAGGAGGCCGCCGCATGAGCGCCGTCACCCTCGACGACACCGTGGCCGACGCCCGTATCCCGCTGCGCGGCCACCTGCGCCACACCGGCGCCCTGATCCGGCGCAATCTGCTGTGGATCCGCAAGGACCCGGAGTCGATGGCCGACGCGGTGCTGATGCCGGTCGTCTTCACCCTGCTGTTCGTGTTCGTCTTCGGCGGCTCCATCGGGCAGTCCCTGGGCGGCGGGCAGGACCGCTACGTGCAGTACGTGATCCCGGGCATGATCGCGATGATGAGCATGACGCTGTCCCAGGGCGTCGGCACGGGCTTCAGCCAGGACTTCAACTCCGGCGTCATGGACCGCTTCCGGTCCATGCCGATCGGGCGGGGTTCGGTGCTGCTCGCGAAGATCCTCGTGGAGCTGCTGCGGATGCTGTTCGCCACCGCCGTCCTGATGGGCGTGGCCGTCGCCGTCGGCTTCGACATCACCAACTGGCCGGGCCTGGCGGCGTCCGTGGCGCTGTCCGCGGTGTTCGCCTCGTCGATCATGTGGGTGTTCCTCACCCTGGGCGTGATCCTCAAGGACGCGCAGTCCGTGCAGGCGATGGGCTTCCTGGTGCTGTTCCCGCTGCAGTTCGGCTCGTCGATCTTCGCCCCGCCGACGTCGATGCCGGGCTGGCTGCAGGCCTTCACCGACTACAACCCGCTGTCGACGCTGGCGGACGCCGCACGCGGGCTGATGGTGGGCGGACCGGTCGCCCACGACCTGTGGGTGACGCTCGGCTGGTCGGTGGCGATCACGGCCGTGATGGCACCCGTCGCGATCCACAAGTTCCGCACCAAGACCTGACCGGCCGGGGCCGCGTCCCGGCGGAGCGGGGCGACGGCCCCCTTCGGCCGACCGGCCGCGGCCCTGCGCCGTCAGAGCAGGGCGGCGGCCTCCTCGGCGGTGAGGGCGCGGCCCTGCGCGTAGGCGGTCTCGTACGCCGTGTCGCCCAGCGCGGCCCGGGCCTGCCGTTCGGCCGCCTCGCGGGTCTCGCGCTCCTGCCGCTGCGGGAGGTGGCCCGGCGGCAGCAGGGCGTCGGCGGCGCCGAGGCAGCGGGCCGCGTCCGCGGCGCGCCGGCCCCCGTCGACGGCGGACAGCGCTCTGGCGCCGGTGGTGAGGTAGACCGCCCGCATCTGGGGGGCGATCGCCTCGGACACGGGGTCGCCCGCCCGCTCCAGCGCCCCGCGGGTGCGGTCCAGGCAGTCCTCGTACCGGCCCTCCATGACGTCCAGCCACGCCTCGGCGCCGAGGATGAACGCGTCGAAGACGATGAAGTGGGAGATCCGGAAGTCCTGGCGCAGCCGCCGCAGTTGCTCGCGGGCGTCGGAGAAGCGGCCGGTCATGCCGAGCCGGCCGGACAGGAAGAGCCGGGCGGCGGGCATGGCCTCGCTGTGCGAGTCCTCGTGCTCGTCGATCACCTCGCGCAGCAGCCGCTCGCCGCGCTCGGACTCGCCGGACTCCAGCAGGGCGCTGCCGAGCCGGGCGGTGAGGACGGCCGCCTGGGCGCGGGCGCCGAGCTGCTCGGCGTGGGCGATGGCGGCCTCGTAGTCGGCGGCGGCCAGGGCGTGGAAGCCCCTGCGCTCGTGGGCCTCGGCGCGGGCGGAGAGCGCCTCGGCGGTGCCCCAGGAGTCTCCGAGGCGGCGGTATATCTCCAGCGACTCGTCGGCGTCCCGCCCGGCGTCGCCGGCCCAGTCGGTGCGGTTGGCGAGGAAGTTGGCCCGCATCTGCAGACCGGAGGCCAGTTCCCACTCGAAGCCCGGGGTGGCGCGGCAGGTGCGGATGGAGGCGTCCATGATGATCCGCAGCCGGTCCATGTCGCCGGTCAGCATCACGGCGAAGAACCACAGCAGGCCGGGCAGGCGGCAGTTCTGCGGCAGGCCGGGCTCGTAGGTGGCGGCGATGGTCCGCAGCTTCTGCTGGGAGCTCGGGTTCTGCCAGGCGTCCAGCTCGGTGTCCATGCAGGCCAGGTGCGCCAGGTGGAGGCCGCGCCGGGCCTCCCACAGGACCTCGCCGGTCATCGGCGGCGGGGCGTCGGTGCAGCGCTGCCAGACCGGGGCGGCCGGGCGGACGGGCTCGGTGAACGGGTCGGGTCCGAGGGCCATGACCTCGCGGCACCAGGTGCGGGCCTCGATGCGCAGGTCGCGCATCTGCCAGTACCAGACCAGGGACAGGACCAGGCACAGCGCCTCCTGCTCGTCGCGCAGGGCGACGGCGTGCCGCAGGGCGGTGCGCAGGTTCTCGTACTCGCGCTCCAGCCGGCGGATGGCGCCGCTCTGCTCCGGGCCGCGCAGCAACGGGTCGGTCAGGCGGGCGAGTTCGCGGAACCAGGTGAGGTGCGCCCGCTCCGCCTCGGCGCGCTGCCCGGACTCGTCCAGCCGCTCGGCCGCGTACTCGGCGACGGTCTCCAGCAGCCGGTAGCGCATCTCGCCGTCGGCCGGGGCCGCCACGACCAGGGAGCGGTCGACGAGTGAGCCGAGCGCCTCCAGGGCGGCCGGACCGCACACGGCCTCGGCGGCGGGCAGGTCGCAGCCGCCCGCGAACACCGACAGCCGCCGCAGGACGTCGCGTTCGTCCTGGTCGAGGAGCTCCCAGGACCAGTCGACGACGGCCCGCAGGGTCTGCTGGCGGGGCAGGACGGTGCGGCTGCCCGAGGTGAGGAGGCGGAAGCGGTCGTCGAGCCGGTCGGCGATCTGGCGGGGGGTGAGCATCCGCAGCCGGGCCGCGGCGAGTTCGATGGCCAGGGGCAGTCCGTCCAGGCGCCGGCAGATCTCCGCGCACGCCACGGGGTCGTCCTCGACGCGGAATCCGGGCCGGGCCGCGGCACCCCGCTCGGCGAGCAGCCGCAGCGCCACCGGCTCGGGCAGGGGCTCCACCGGGCGCAGCAACTCGCCCGGGACACCGAGGGGTTCCCGGCTGGTGGCCAGGACGGTGAGGCCGGGGCAGCGCTGGAGCAGTTCCTCGGCGAGCCGGGCGGCCGCGCCGGCGACGTGCTCGCAGTTGTCCAGGATGAGCAGCATGCCGGGACGGGAGCAGTGCTCGGCGAGACGGTCGACCGGGTCGTCGAGCCGGTCGGCGACGGCGGCACGGATGCCCTCGGCGCCGGCTCCGTACAGCACGGTCTCGCGGGCGCCGACGGCGGTGAGCACGGCCTCCGGCACGGCGGCGGGGTCGTCGACCGGGGCGAGTTCCGCCAGCCACACCCCGCCGGGCATCGTGTCCCGCACGCTCTCGCCGGCCTCCTGCGACAGGCGGGTCTTCCCGGCGCCGCCGGGACCGAGCAGGGTGACCAGACGGGCCGCCTTGAGGTCCTGGCGGAGGGTGTCGATGTCGGCCTCGCGGCCGATGAAGGAGGTGAGGCGGGCCCGGAGGTTCCCGGCCGGCCGGCCCGGCCTCGGGGCGGCGGGTACGGGCCCGGGGTCGTCGCCCGCTCTGAGCAACTCGGCGTGCAGGGCGCGCAGTTCGGGGCCGGGGTCGGTGCCCAGGCGGTCGGCGAGCAGGCGCCGCACCTCGTCGTAGGCGTCCAGTGCCTCCGCGGTGCGGCCCGCCTCGCGCAGGGCGCGCAGCCGCAGCGCCTGGAAGGGCTCGTCCAGGGGGTGGCCGTCGCACAGGGCGGTCAGCTCGGGCAGCGACTGCTCGGCCCGGCCGAGGGCGAGGGCGGCGGTGTGGCGGGCGCGCAGCACGTCCAGGCGGCGGGCCTCGACGCGGGCCGCCTCGGCGGTGCGGTCGGGCAGGTCGGCGAGCGCGGGGTCGCGCCACAGGGCGAGGGCGTCGTCGAGGACGGCGGCGGCCTCGGCGGGATCGTCGTCGGCCAGGGCACGCTGCCCCTCGCCGGCCAGCCGTTCGAAGCGGTGCAGGTCGATGTCGTCGGGCGCGGCGGTGAGCCGGTAGCCGCCCTCCGCGGAGGCCACGGCGTCCGCTCCCAGGGCCCGCCGCAGCCGTCCGACGAGCGCCTGCAGGGCGGCCGGGGCGTCGGCGGGAGGCTCGGCGCCCCACACCTCGTCGACGAGCAGGCCGACGGACACGGTCCGCCCGGCCCGCAGGGCCAGCACGGTCAGCAGCGCACGCAGCCGCGCCCCGCCCACCGGAACGGCCGAGCCGTCGGTGCGGAGCGCCTGGGTGGTGCCGAGGATGCGGTAGCGCACGGGGTCCATTGTCTCCGGTGGTGCGGGGGCGGGGCGCGGCGGTCGACGGCGCGGCGGGTGCCGGGGCCCGCCCGCACGGGCCGCACGCCGCGTCGGCGCTCCGCGGTCAGGCACGCCCGTCACCCCGCCGTCCGCCGTCGGGGCGGTGGTGCCGGGGCCCGCCGACCGCCGGGGCGGTCGTGCTGAGACCCACCAGCAGGGCGGCGAGATCTTCGGCGGAACGCCGGTACCGCCCGCCGCCGTGGCCCGCTCCCGGCGCGACGACGAGGCCGGACTCCTCGCGCAGCAGCCGGACGCCGCCCTCCTCCGTACGGCCCGCGACCCGGGTGAGCTGGTCGTGCCAGCCACCGCCGTACACCGCCTCCGGGTCCTGGAGCAGCAGGGGGCAGCTCACCTCGTCGCCCAGGGCGAAGGGTGTGCCGCAGCACTCCTGCTGCCGGTCCTGTGGATCACGTGCCAGAGCCCCATGGCCCCACCCTCCCCGGAACCGGGCACCCGGCGCGAGGCGTTTTCCGCGTGTGCCCGGTAGCGTCGGGCCGTCCCACCGGGTGTTCGAGAGCAGGGAGTCCGATGACCACCGCCACCAGCCGCCACAGCGAGCGGCGGATCAGTCCCGTCTTCGTCGGGATCCTGGCCGTGACGGGGGTCACGGGATGGGCGACGTGGACCGGGTTCGCGGAGCAGCCCGGGGTCGCCGTGTTCCTGTTCGTGACGGCGGCGTGGATCGTCTCGCTGTGCCTGCACGAGTACGCGCACGCCCGCACCGCCCTGCACAGCGGCGACATCTCGGTCGGCGCGAAGGGCTACCTGACGCTGAACCCGCTGAAGTACACGCACGCGCTGCTCAGCATCGTGCTGCCGGTGATCTTCGTGATCATGGGCGGGATCGGTCTGCCCGGCGGGGCGGTGTTCATCGAGCGCGGGCGGATCCGCGGGCGCTGGAGGCACAGCCTGATCTCGGCGGCGGGCCCGCTGACCAACGTGCTGTTCGCCGTCGTGTGCACCGCCCCGTTCTGGCTGGACGCGCTGGACGGCGTGCCGAGCGACTTCCGCTTCGCGCTGGCGTTCCTGGCGCTGCTCCAGGTGACGGCCGCGCTGCTGAACTTCCTGCCGGTGCCGGGCCTGGACGGCTACGGCGTGATCGAGCCGTGGCTGTCGTACAAGGTGCGGCGGCAGGTGGAGCCGTTCGCGCCGTTCGGCCTGCTGTTCGTGTTCGCGCTGCTGTGGCTGCCCGCGGTGAACGGCGTCTTCTTCGACGTGATCGACGCGCTGCTGAAGTCCCTCGGGATCAGCGACTTCGAGACGTACTGCGGTCAGGAGCTGTACCGCTTCTGGCAGGGCTCGAACGACTTCTGCTCGTCGGCGCCCTGAGCGGACCGGGTCAGCCGGTGACGGACTTCTGCTGCCTGGCGCGCTTGACGTAGTACCAGCACATGTTGGACGACAGGCCCGCCAGCAGCACCCACACGATGCCCAGCCAGCTGCCCTGGACGAAGGAGACGACGGCGGCGGTCACGGACAGAAGGCAGACGATGAGGGCGTAGAGGGCGAGGCGGGGCATGTCGGGTGGCTCCTGTCGGGGGACACTGCGGGCACTGCTGGTCCCTCCAGTGTCCCCCACGCGGTCATACGTCCGTGACCCGGAGCCCGGCGTGGGCCTTGTAGCGGCGGTTCACGGAAATCAGGTTCGCCACCAGGGACTCCACCTGGTGGGCGTTGCGCAGCCGCCCGGCGAAGACGCCGCGCATGCCGGGGATGCGGCCGGCCAGGGCCTGGACGATCTCCACGTCCGCCCGCTCCTCGCCGAGGACCATGACGTCGGTGTCGATCCGCTCGATCTCCGGGTCCTGGAGCAGGACGGCCGACAGGTGGTGGAAGGCGGCCGTGACGCGGGAGTCGGGCAGCAGGGCGGCGGCCTGCTCGGCGGCGCTTCCCTCCTCCGGCTTGAGGGCGTAGGCGCCCTTCTTGTCGAAGCCGAGCGGGTTGACGCAGTCGACCACCAGCTTGCCGGCCAGTTCCCCGCGCAGGGACTCCAGGGTCTCGGCGTGGCCGTCCCAGGGCACGGCGACGATCACGACGTCGCTGCGGCGGGCGGTCTCGGCGTTGTCGGCGCCCTCGACGCCGTGGCCGATCTCCTCGGCGGCGGCCCGCGCGCGGTCGGCGGCCCGGGAGCCGAGGATCACCTTCTGTCCGGCCTCGGCGAGCCGGCGGGCGAGGCCCTTGCCCTGCGGCCCGGTCCCGCCGAGCACGCCGACGACGAGTCCGGAGACGTCGGGCAGATCCCAGGGATCCTTGGCGGGGGCCTTCTGCGCGGTTCCGGTGGCGGCACTGTCGGTAGAGGTCATGGCCCCGACTCTACGGCCGCCCCGCGACGCCGACCGGTTCAGGTGGGGGTGCCGGGCGGCCGCTGGGCCTGCCGGACGCACAGCCCGCCGCGTCCGGGGCGCTCCCCCGCGCGTTCGGTCGTGGAACAGCCGTCCTGGTCCCGTGCCCGGGGCGGGCTAATCCCCGGGGAAGCGCGTCCCCTGCCGGGGGCGCCGGGGCAGGATCGGGGCCATGGATGCCGTACGGGTCGCGCTGCTGCGGGAAGTGCTCGCCGGGACGGAGTGGCTGGGGGCCACCCGGCGGTTCGCGGGGGCCCTGCGGGGGTCGGTGGTGTCACACGGCGGTGGACTGCTGCTGGTGGGCACGGAGCGGTACGAGCCCTGGCACCTGGCGGCGCACCTCGTGGACGAGGCCGCCTGGTCGGGCACGCCGGAGCTGGCCCCGACGCTGGTGCGGCACGACGCCCGGCCCTCGGACCCGGCGCACCTGGCGGTCGGTCTCGGCCGGCTGGAGGCGGCCCGGCGCGGCGAGACCCTGCTGGTGGTGACGCCCGAGGCGCCGGCCGCCGCGCTGCTGGAGCGCGTCTTCGACGCCCGCCGCGCCGGGGCGACGGTCCTGGCCCTCGGCCAGGGCGGCGGCGAGCTGCCGTCGATGTCGCACGAGGTGCTGGCGGTCCCGGACGGGGCCGAGCTGGACCTCGACACCGTGCAGCACCTGGTCAGCGCAGCGGCGGGTGAGAACGCGCTGCCGGCACCGCGCGGCCGTCGCCGCCTGCGGGACCGGATGTCCTGGCTGGCGGAACACCTGACGGCACCGCCCCCGGCACGCTGGTGAGGCCACGGCCCCACCCCTGGTGCACGAGGCGCGGAGCCCTCCGGACACGACACGGCGCCCGGGGCGGTGGGACCGCCGTGCCGGGCGTCGTGTCGTGACGGGTCACGTGACGGGTCAGTCGTCCTCTCGGCCGCCCGCCGCGGCGTCGTGCCACTTCGGGTCGTTCTCCCACTGGAGATTGCGCTCGCGGGCGGTCGCCATCGCGTGTTCGGCCTCGGTACGGCTCGCGTACGGGCCGAAGCGGTCCTTGTTGGGGCACTCGGGCCCCTCTTCGACCTTCTTGTGCTCCAGGCAGTAGTACCACTCGCCCGGCTTGCCGACCGTCCGCTTCTTGAACAGGGCCATGACCAGCTCCTCTCGCCACCGACATGTTCCCCCGTCGCCGCTGGTTAGACTCGCTGGCATGTCTGGCCAGTCGCTGCTCGTCCCGGGGGAGCTGTCCCCCACCCGTTCCGTGCCCGGAAACATCCGCCGCCCCGAGTACGTCGGCAAGCCCGCGCCGAAGCCGTACACCGGACCGGAGGTGCAGACGCCCGAGACGATCGAGGCGATGCGCGTCGCCGGCCGGATCGCGGCCCGGGCGATGGCGGAGGCCGCGAAGCTCATCGCCCCCGGCGTGACGACCGACGAACTCGACAGGGTGGCGCACGAGTACATGTGCGACCACGGCGCCTACCCCTCGACGCTCGGCTACCGCGGCTTCCCCAAGTCGCTGTGCACGAGCGTCAACGAGGTGATCTGCCACGGCATCCCGGACTCGACCGTGCTGCGCGACGGCGACATCGTCAACCTGGACGTCACCGCGTACATCGGCGGGGTGCACGGCGACAACAACGCCACCTACCTGGTCGGCGAGGTCGACGAGGAGTCGCGGCTGCTGGTGGAGCGGACCCGGGAGTCGCTGGAGCGGGCCATCAAGGCGGTCAAGCCGGGCCGGCAGATCAACATCATCGGCCGCGTCATCGAGTCGTACGCCAAGCGCTTCGGGTACGGGGTGGTGCGGGACTTCACCGGTCACGGCATCAACTCGTCGTTCCACTCGGGCCTGATCGTCCCGCACTACGACAGCCCGCACGCGACCACGGTCATCCGGCCCGGGATGACGTTCACGATCGAGCCGATGCTGACCCTCGGGACGCACGAGTACGACATGTGGGACGACGGCTGGACGGTCGTGACCAAGGACCGCAGGCGCACGGCCCAGTTCGAGCACACGCTGGTCGTCACGGACTCCGGCGCGGAGATCCTGACACTGCCGTAGCACGCGGCCGGCGCCCGCCCGGCGTGGACCCGACGACGGCCCGCCCTCCCCGGAGGGCGGGCCGTCGTGCTGTCCGGCGCGGTTTTTGCCGACCGCACGTCGGGAAGTTTACCGACAGCGAGTCGGCAACCCGTCGACTCGGGGTCACCCGACCACAGAGAGTGGGCCCATGGACTCCTTCTCGACCGTCATCCGGACCGCGTCCCGCGAGCAGCACGAGGAGGTCAGGGGCTCTACGTTCCTCAGCGACCTGCTGGGAAGCAGGCTGGGGGTCGAGGCGTTCGCCCGGTACACCGAGCAGCTCTGGTTCGTGTACGACGCACTGGAGTCCGCCGCCGAGCGGCTGGCCGGGGATCCGGTGGCCGGCCCCTTCGTCCGCCCGGAGCTGTTCCGCAGGGCGGCCCTGGAGCGGGATCTGGAGCATCTGCGCGGCCCCGGCTGGCGCGCGTCGGCCGGGGCACTGCCGGCCACGCGGGAGTACACCGGGCGGATCACCGACTGCGCGCGCACCTGGCCGGCCGGCTACATCGCCCACCACTACACGCGCTACCTCGGCGACCTCGCCGGCGGGCAGGTCATCCGCGCCACGGCCGAGCGGACCTGGGGCTTCACCAGCAAGGGTGACGGGGTCCGCTTCTACGTCTTCGACGAGGTCCCCAACCCGGCGGCGTTCCGGCGGGGTTACTGGGAGCTGCTGGACGCGGTGCCCGCGGACGAGCTGGAGCGGCAGCGGATCGTGGCCGAGTGCAAGCGGGCCTACGAGCTGAACAACGGGGTGTTCCGGGCCCTGGGCGAGGAGTTCCCCCTGTCGGCGTGACGCGGCGCCGACAAAGACGCCGGCCCGGACGGGGGCGACGGCGCGGAGGGGGACGGTGACGGAACGGACCGGGGCCCCTCGCACGCGGCGAGGGGCCCCGGTCCGTTCGAGCGCGGCCGGTCCGGCTCAGATGTCGAACGGGCCGTTGTGGCAGACGGCGCCGCCCCACTCGATCTCGGCGGTCTCGGCCTCGAGCTCACCGAAGTACGGGCTGCACGCCACGTGGTCGCGGTGGTCCGGGCCCTCGTCGTTGGCCGCGGCGGTCGCCGCACCCGTGGCGGTCACGGCGGCGGTCAGGGCGATGACGGCCAGAGCGGAACGAATGCGCATGGGATTCCTCTCGCGGTGGTGCTCGGTCACGCCCAGTGGTCCCCGCTCACCGCCGCTTGCACACGCTGTTCCACCCGTACGGCCGCGGGCCGCCCGGGTCAGCGTTCCAGATGCACCCGGCCGCCGACCTCGGTCCACCCGCCCGGCTGGGGCGCGGTGAGGATCTGGGACCCGGCCCCCTGGGTGATGTTGAGGGCCCGGCCCAGCCGGTCCGTGAGCAGCAGGGCGGCGGCCCCGGTCGCCTCGTCCTCGTCGATGCCGTCGCCCCGGCCGGGGAAGGCACGGGCCCGGATCCGCCCGGCGGGCTCGTCCTCCCAGGCCCAGGCGTACACCCACTCTCCCGGCGGCGGCACGTCCAGGTCGTCGACCTCGGCGGCGCTGCCGTACCGGCGCAGGGTGCGCGGCGGGACCCAGTCCGCCCGGGCCTCGATCCAGCAGAACTCCCCGTCCTGGCGCGCCCCCGCCACCCCGGCCGGGGTGACCAGTTCCGGCACGTCCAGCAACCAGGCCGTGCCGACGCAGGGGTGCCCGGCGAAGGGCAGCCGCACGGTGGGGGTGTAGATGTCGATCACTCCGCGCTCGGGGTCGTCGACGAACACCGTCTCGCTGAACCCGACCTTCGCGGCGAACGCCTGCCGGTCCTCGCGCTCCGGCAGCACGGACCCCTCGCGCACGACCGCGAGCTCGTTGCCGTATCCGCCGTTCGGTCCGCAGAAGACGCGGAGCACGTCGTAGTCAGTCACGGGGGCATTCAAGCACCGGACGATCACCCGGCGGACCCCGGGCGGGAGAGAGGGGAGGACGGGCGGGTCCGCAACCCGGCGCCGCAGTCTTGACCGGTCCTTGACCGATTCATGAAGTCGATTTGATGACGCTTACGCGATTCTTATGCGTTAGGTGAGCCTCACCTTCCCAGACGGAGGCTCACCGCACTCATGTTTCGGCCACGTACTGGAGCCCTCATGCGACCCGCGAGACCTTCCCTCGCCCTCACCGCCGTCACGGTGGCGGCCCTGACCGCCGTCACCGGCTGCACCGAGAAGAGCGACGCCGAGGGCGGCGACCGCGTGATCAAGGTGACCGCGACCGACGACAAGTGCGAGGTGTCGAAGAAGGAGTTCCCGGCCGGGCACGTCGAGCTGGCCGTCGAGAACAAGGGCTCCAAGGTCACCGAGGTCTACGTCCTCTTCCCCGACGACCGCGTGGTCACCGAACGGGAGAACATAGGCCCCGGCACCAAGCAGCGCGTCACCGCCGAGGTGAAGGCCGGCGACTACCAGATCGCCTGCAAGCCCGGCATGAAGGGCGACGGCATCCGCCAGTCCGTGAAGGCCACCGGCGGCAAGGCCGTCCGGCGCGACCCGCGCCTGGACAAGGCCGTGGCCGCCTACCGGTCCTACGTCCAGCAGCAGGCCGACGAGACCCTGCCGAAGGCCGAGGCCTTCGCGCGGGCGGTCGAGGACGGTGACCTCGCGGCCGCGAAGAAGGCGTACGCCCCGTCCCGGATCGGCTGGGAGCGCACCGAGCCCGTCGCCGAGTCCTTCGGCGACATCGACCCCAAGGTCGACGTCCGCGAGGACGGGCTGGAGGACGGCCAGGACCCGGCCACCGACTGGACCGGCTGGCACCGCCTGGAGAAGGCCCTGTGGCAGGACAAGAAGATCGGCACGCGGGAGAAGGACCTCGCCGGCCTGCTGATCAAGGACCTGAAGGACTGGCAGAACCGGGTCGGCAAGGCCGAGATCACCCCCACCTCCATGGCCAACGGCGCCAAGGAGCTCCTCGACGAGGTCGCCACCGGCAAGGTCACCGGCGAGGAGGAGCGCTATTCGCACACCGACCTGGTCGACTTCAAGGCCAACGTCGAGGGCGCGCAGAAGTCCTACGACCTGCTGAAGCCGGTCGCGCGGGAGAACGACCCGGCGCTGGCCCGCGAACTGGACCGGCAGTTCGCAGCCCTGAACGCCCTGCTCGACAAGTACCGCCCCGACAGCGGCTCCTACGAGTTCACCTCCTACGACAAGGTCGGCAAGGCCGACCGCAAGGAGCTGTCGGACGCGGTCAACGCCCTGGCGGAGCCGCTGTCGAAGCTCGCCGCCTCGGTCGTGAAGTAGCGGGACCCGCCATGACGGACAGCAACACGCCCTCCCCCAGCCGCCGTTCCCTGCTCGGCTGGGGCGGCGCGGGCCTGGCGCTCGGCGCCGCCGCGGCCGGCGGCGCCGTGGCGATGGCCCGCACGGACGAGGAACCGGCGCCGCAGGCCGGCACGGCGATCGCCTTCCACGGTCCCCACCAGGCGGGCATCGCCACCCCGGTCCAGGACCGCCTGCACTTCGCCGCGTTCGACGTGACGACGGACGACCGCGCCTCGCTCGTCCAGCTCCTCAAGGACTGGACGGAGGCGGCCCGCCGTATGACGGCCGGGCGCCCGGTGGGCGAGGGCGCCCACGGCGGGCTGCCCGAGGCACCCCCCGACGACACGGGCGAGGCCCTCGGCCTCAAGCCCTCGCGCCTCACCCTGACGATCGGCTTCGGCCCGTCGCTGTTCGACAGGTTCGACCTCGCGGACCGGCGGCCGGAGGCCCTGGTCGACCTGCCGAAGTTCGCCGGCGACAACCTGGACCGGGCCCGCAGCGGCGGCGACCTGTGCATCCAGGCCTGCGCCGACGACCCGCAGGTGGCGGTCCACGCCATCCGCAACCTGGCCCGCATCGGCTTCGGCAAGGTCGTCATCCGCTGGTCGCAGCTCGGCTTCGGCAAGACGTCCTCGACGACGCCCGACGGGCAGACCCCGCGCAACCTGTTCGGCTTCAAGGACGGCACGCGCAACATCGCGGGCACGGAGACGGCCCGGCTGCGCGAGCACGTCTGGGTCGGCGAGAAGGACGGCCCGGCCTGGATGACGGGCGGCAGCTACCTCGTCGCCCGCCGCATCCGCATGCACATCGAGACCTGGGACCGCACCTCGCTGCAGGAGCAGGAGGACATCTTCGGCCGGGACAAGGGCGAGGGCGCGCCGGTCGGCAAGGCCAAGGAGCGCGACGAGCCGTTCCTGAAGGCGATGAAGCCCGACGCGCACGTACGGCTCGCGCACCCCGACGCCAACCACGGGGCGACGATCCTGCGCCGCGGCTACTCCTTCACCGACGGCACCGACGGACTGGGCCGCCTGGACGCGGGCCTGTTCTTCCTGGCCTACCAGCGCGACGTGCGCGAGGGCTTCATCCCGATCCAGCGCAACCTGGCCGCGGACGCGCTCAACGAGTACATCCAGCACGTGGGTTCGGCGCTGTTCGCCGTTCCGCCGGGCGTCCGCGACCGGGACGACTGGTGGGGCCGGGCGCTGTTCTCCGAGGAGGCGTAGGGCATGTTCTCCAACTACCTGATCGGTCTGCGCGAGGGGCTGGAGGCGAGCCTCGTCGTCTGCATCCTCATCGCCTACCTGGTCAAGACCGGCCGCAGGGACGCCCTGAAGCCGATCTGGGCGGGCATCGGCGTCGCGGTGGCGCTCGCGCTCGGCTTCGGCTGCGCCCTCGAATTCGGCTCCCAGGAGCTGACGTTCCAGGCGCAGGAGGCGCTCGGCGGCTCCCTGTCGATCCTCGCGGTGGCCCTGGTGACGTGGATGGTGTTCTGGATGCGGCGCACCGCCCGGCACCTGAAGTCGGAACTGCACGGCCGGCTCGACGCCGCCCTGGCGATGGGCACCGGCGCGCTGGTCGCCACGGCGTTCCTGGCGGTCGGCCGGGAGGGCCTGGAGACGGCCCTGTTCGTCTGGGCCTCGGTCCACGCGGCGAGCGACGGGACCCCGAAGCCGCTGCTGGGCGTCGCCCTCGGCCTGCTGACGGCGGTCCTCCTGGGCTGGCTGTTCTACCGGGGCGCCCTGCGCATCGACCTCGCGAAGTTCTTCACCTACACCGGCGGCATGCTGGTCGTCGTCGCGGCGGGCGTCCTGGCCTACGGCTTCCACGACCTGCAGGAGGCCGACTTCCTGCCCGGCCTCACCGACAAGGCCTTCGACATCTCCGGCACGATCCCGCCGGACAGCTGGTACGGCACCCTGCTGAAGGGCGTCTTCAACTTCCAGCCCGACCCCACCACGCTCCAGGTCGCCGCCTGGCTGCTGTACCTGATCCCGACCCTGGCCCTGTTCCTGGCGCCGGCCAGGAAGGCCAGGACGGCCAAGGAGCCTGCGCCCGACCGGGTTTGACGCCGCCGGGTCCCCCCGTGCGCCCGCTCCTCGCGGGGCGTGCACGGGCCGGACCCACCCCGGTCCGGCCGCCGGAGGCACCCGGTAGGGTTCGGCTCCGGAAAGGGGAAGGTGAAGGAACCCGATGAGCAGGGATCGCGACCCTCGAACGCTCCGCAGGCCCGCCCGGAGCGCCCTCATAGCAGCCTCGCTGACCGCTTTGTCGCTGACCGCGAGCGGATGCGTCGTCGTGCACGGCGAACGCGAGGTCCTCCCGTCCACGACCCGGGCCGAAGCCGCCGAGGCGCTGCGGGAGTTCACCGCCGCGTACAACGAGGCCGACGAGGCCTACGACAGCTCCCTGGACGCCGACCGCACCACCGGCGCCCTCGCCGACATCGACGCGGCCCGGCTGAAGGCCGGCAAGGTGAACAGCCCGGACGGCAACCCGAACCACACGCCGCTGGAGCTGACGGACGCGAAGTTCACGATCCCGAAGAAGGCCGGCTGGCCCCGCTGGTTCCTCGCGGACGCCGCGGGCAACAAGGGCGGATCCGCCCGCTGGCTCCTCGTGTTCACCCGCAGCAGCCTCGACGACCCCTTCCAGGTGGCCTACCTGACCCTCGTCGCCCCGGCCGCCGTCCCGAAGTTCCGGCAGGACGCGGACGGCTGGGCCGAATCCGTCCCGGTACGCGCCGAGGACCTCGCCGCGGCGCCCGGCGAGCTGAGCCGGACGTACGCGACGTACCTCAAGAGCGGCGGGAAGGCCTTCGCCGACGGGCCGCACACCAGCCAGTGGCGTGCCCTGCGGGAGAAGAACAGCAAGCGGCCGGGCATGGTCACGCAGTACATCGACGAGCCGCTGGCCGGCGGCGACTACACGCCGCTGGGGCTGCGCACGGCGGACGGTGGCGCACTGGTGTTCTTCGCCACGCGGCACTACGAGAAGCAGACGGCGCACGCGGGCACGTCCGTGCCCACGCCGAACAAGGCCGTCCAGGCCCTCACCGAGGGCGAGATCAAGCAGACCCTGACGATGGAGTTCGTCTCCAACGAGGTCGCGCTGGACCCGCGGGGCCCGGGCAAGGTCACGATCCTGGGCCGGATCCAGGGCCTCACGGCGGCCCAGGGCTCGTAGGCGGGACGCCGGGCGCTCAGTGCCGCAGGGCTCGTAGGCGGGACGCCGGGGGGTCAGTGCCGCAGGGGCCAGGCCGTCCCGGCGTGGTCGCTCTCCTCGCCGGCGTACCGGGCGCAGACCTCGGTGAGCACCTCCAGCAGGCTCAGCGGGTCCGGCAGCGCGTGCTCCGGGCCGCGCACCCACCGCACGGCCTGCTCGTCGCCGGGCAGCCGCGCCGGCGGGACGAGCACGTAGGAGCCCCGGCAGTGCCAGCGCAGCCCGGGGTGCTCGTCCATCGTCTCGGGGTGGCAGTCCAGCTCGCACGGCCACCACTCGTCCTCGTCCTCGGGCGTACCGCGGGTGAGGGTGAAGAACAGCATGCGCCCGTCGTCGCTCTCGGCGACCGGCCCGACCTCGACGCCGTCGGCGAGCAGCCGCTCCAACGCGTCGCGACCGGCGTCGAGGGGCACGTCGAGGACGTCGTGCACCATGCCGGTCGCGGTGATGAAGTTGGCCTGCGGCTGGTGGCGGGCCCAGCGCTCGATCTGGCCGCGGTCGGTGGTGGACTGCGTCTGCCAGGCGAAGGACACCGGGTGGCGGGCCGGGGTGGGACAGCCGACGCGGTCGCAGGAGCAGCGGTATCCGGCCGGGTGCGCGGCGGGCGCCAGGGGCAGTCCCGCGTCGGCGGCGGCGAGCAGCAGGTCCTCACGGCCGCCGTCCCCGGCGGACTCCTTCGGCCGGCGCCCGGCGCGCAGCCACTGGGTGAGTCTGCCCTGCAGGCCGCTCCGACCGCCGAACTCCGCGCTCATCTATCTCCTCGCCTCGCCGTCGTGCCGAACAGCATGCCCTATCGTCCCATCTTCGCGCGCACCGGGGGGCCAGAGCCCACATCCGGGGCAGGACGGCCGAGACGGGTACCGGTGGGGCGAGGCATATGCCGCCGGGATGATACGCACTCCTCGTGCGATCTGGTGTCATTGCCTGCTTTGCCAGGACATGGCGCCCTACCGTGAACGCCATGGTCACTTGGATCGCGCTGACGGGTCTGGCCTCCGCGGCATCCCTCGCCTCGCTGACCCTGACGGGACCCGCCGGGGGCGCTCCGGTCCCGCTGGAGTGGGGCACGGGCCACCTCACGGCGTCGGCGCTGCCGCGGATCACCTACGTCGCCCATCGCGGCGGCGCCCGCGAGGTCCCGGAGAACAGCATGACGGGCCTGATGACCGCCTACGCCCGCGGGACGGCCCAGGTGCTCGACTTCGACACCCGGATGCTGCGCGACGGCACGCCGGTGGTCTTCCACGACGAGACGCTGAACCGCACCACCGCCCTCGGCGGCGAGGTGCGCGGCCTGGACACTCGCGAGTGGCAGGGCGTACGGCTGCGCCCGAAGGACCGGCTGCCGGGGAGCTGGCGCCCGGAGCGGCCGCCGACGGTCGCCGAGGTGCTGGATCGCTTCGGCGGGCGGATCGTGCTGATGCTGGAGGCGAAGGACCCGCGCAGCGTGGACCGGCTGGCCGCCCTGATCAAGGAGCGCGGCCTGACCCGCTCGGTGTTCGTGAACTCCAACGACCCCGTAGTCGCCCGGCGCGTCCACCGGCTGGGCCTGCTGACGCAGTTGTGGCGCTCGGCGGAGCAGTTGCGCACCGACCGGCCGGAGCGCTGGCGTTCGTTCGTGGACCTGCTGGACGTCGACTTCCGGGCGCGCGACGCGGACCTGCGGCGGGCGGTGCGGTCGGGCATCCCGCGGGTGTGGGCGCACACGGTGGTGACGGACGCGCAGCGCGACCGGGTGCTCCGGCTGGGCTGCGACGGCGTCATCACGGACGCCCCGGGACGCCTGGCCCGGGCCGCCCGCCGGGACGCACGGCGGAGCGCACGGCAGGGCGCACGGCAGGGCGCACGGCAGGGCGTCCGGGGTGACTTCTGGCGGGGCGTGCAGGGGGGCTGATCAGCGGGGGGCGAGGCCGTGGAGGGCGTAGTCGACGAGCGTGTCGGTGTACTCGTGGGAGATCGGGCCGGTGTGCTGCAGCCAGCGCTGGGCGAGCGGCGAGACGAAGAACTCCAGGGCGATGCGCGGATCGACGTCGGCGCGGACCTGCCCGGCCTCCTGGGCGGCACGCAGCCGTCCGATGTAGAGGTCGAGTGAGGGCTGCAGGAGTTTGGCCACGAGTTCGCGCCCGAGCTGCTCGTTGACGACGCCCTCGGCGGCGAGCGCGCGGGAGGGCGCCTCGAAGCTCGGGTCGCGCAGTTCGTCGACGGTGGCGCGCAGGACCGTCTTGAGGTCGGCGGCGATGTCCCCGGTGTCCGGGAAGACGTGGGGCACGGACCCGGCCTCTTCGGTGGACCGCTCCGCCAGGTCGAGGAAGGCCTCCATCAGCACGTCCGCCTTGGACGGCCACCACCGGTAGATCGTCTGCTTGCCGACCCCGGCCCGGGCGGCGATGCCCTCGATGGTGGTCTTCGGGTAGCCGGCCTCGACGACGAGCGCGAGGGCGGCGTCGTAGATCGCCCGGCGGGACCTCTCACTGCGGCGGGTGGAGTCGGGGGCGGGCTTACGGGACGTGGGCTGGGCGGAGTTCGGGACGGCCATGGGGCCGAATTTATCAGTTGACAAGACGCTGCGTCTCGCGGAGAGTGGAGAGCGGTTTAGCGAGACGGCACGTCTCGTTTTGTTGGAGGAAGAGGAAGGAGTCCGTCATGGCCCGAGGTGGAGCCGGAAACATGCTGGGGGTCGGCGGTGCGCGCCGGAACCTCGGCCGCGAGGCCCTGCGGGGCGGCGGCCGGGGCGGGCGGGTCGGCGGAGGACTCGACCCGCAGGCCCAGAAACGTGAACTGCTGCGCAAACTCCAGGAGAAGCGGCAGCAGCAAGAGGAGGCGGACGGTACGGCGCGACCCTCCCGGTGAGCCTCCCCCGGCCCGCGGGACGCGCAAGTGCCCTGCCGGGCGAGCACCGGAGCCGCCACCGCCCGCAGCCGCCCGTCGGCCTGGTGGACCTGCCCGCCGCGGACCGGGAGCCGGGATCGAGCGCCGTGACCGGGCTCCCTGGGGAGGGGACACTGCGGCGCTGGACGGACCGGGGGGCAGGCCGGGGGCCAGGCCGGGCGGAGGGGGCGGTCGGAGGGGCTGGGCCTCAGCCGTGAGTCGTCCGGCCGGGGTCAGGCGGTCGGGCCGGGGGCCGAGGCGGGGCCCGGGCCGGCGTCGGGCCAGGGGTCGCCCCAGTCGGCGTCGCGGGCGGACTTGTAGAGGTCGCCGTGGCGCTTGGTGACGGTGGCGCGGCGCAGGGAGGGATCCTTCTCGCACAGATCGAGCAGCACCTGACCCTTGCGGATCTGCGGGCGCCTAACGATCCGGGAGGGCGCGGGCTCGACGGGGAGGCGGCTCGCGGCGACGTAGCTGAACTTCTCGTCCTCGTACGCGAGGGAGCCGCCCTTGACCTGGCGGTGCAGGGAGGAACGGCTGACCCGGGCGGAGAAGTGGCACCAGTCCGAACCGGGCGCGATGGGGCAGGCGGCGCTGTGCGGGCAGGGCGCGGCAATGTGGAAACCGGCGGCGATCAGCCGGTCCCGGGCCTCGATGATCCGGGCGTAGCCGTCCGGGGTGCCGGGTTCGACGATCACGACGGCTCGGGCGGCGGACGCGGCGGCGTCGACGAGAGCGGTGCGGTCGGCGGAGGTCAGCTCGTTGAGGACGTAGGAGACCGTGACGAGATCAGTGCTCTCGAGTGTGAGCGCCGCTCCGATACGAGAGCGCTGCCAGCGGGCGTCCCGCAGGGCGGGGTTGGCCTCGGCGATCTCCCGTCCGAGGGCGAGGGCGGGCTCGGCCCAGTCGAGCACGGTGACGGGTCGCTCCCCGTCCCAGGTCGCGCTCACGGCCCACGCGGCGGCCCCGGTCCCGCCCCCGACGTCGGTGTGCCCGCCCGGCGCCCACGAGGGCACGGCGTCCACGAACGCCTCCAGCGCGGAGCGCACGGCCTCGAAGGTCGCGGGCATGCGGTACGCGGCGTAGGCGGCGACGTCGGCCCGGTCGCGAAGGATGGGGGCGTCGGTCGGGGTGGCCCCGCGATAGTTGGCGATCAGCCGCTCGACGGCCTGCGCGGCCTGCCGGGGCGGAAGACCGTCGAGCAGACCGGCAAGGGCGGAGCGGAGGTTCTCGGCCGGGAGTACGGGGACGTTCACCCGGCGATTCTACGAGGCGGGGCGGAACGGGAGAGCAGTGCTCTCGGAGTGAGCGGTGCTCGGCTGGGAGAGCGGCGCTCTCGGTGCGAGCGGTGCTCGGCTCGGAGAGCGGTGCTCTCGAAGTGCGCAGCGCTCGGACCGAGGGAGCAGCGCTCGACTGCGAGAGCAGTGCTCAGGGCGAATGCGGCGCTCGACCGAGTGAGCGGTGCTCAACCGGGAGACCGGTGCTCTCGAAGTGAGCGGTGCTCAACTCGGAGAGCGGTGCTCTCGAAGTGAGCGGCGCTCCACCAAGAGAGCGGTGGTCAACCGAGAGAGCAGTGCTCACCTCTCACCCCACCCCCACGCCACACCGACCCCCAGCGCCACACCGCCCCCACCCCCACACCGCCCCCACCCCTCCAAAAATCACCGCACCGCCCGCGCCACCCTCGACCCCGCCGCCGCCCTGGGCGCGCTGTCCGGGCGGCGCCGGCGGGGATGGACCGCGTTCGTGAGCAGGATCAGGAACGTGTCCGTCGCCCGGTCCAGCACCAGGGACGTGCCCGTGAAGCCCGTGTGCCCCGCCGCCCCGCGTCCCGCCAGGTCGCCCATGAACCACGGCTGGTCGAGCGAGAAGCCCAGCCCGGGCGGGGTGAAGAGGAGGTCGACGAAGTCGGGGCCGAGGATGCGGGCGGGGCCGTAGGAGCCGCCGGCGAGCAGGGTGCGGCAGAACACCGCCAGGTCCCGGCCCGTGGAGAACAGGCCCGCGTGGCCCGCCACTCCCCCGAGCGCCCAGGCGTTCTCGTCGTGCACCTCGCCCCGCAGCATCCCCCGGTCCGCCTTGGCCCAGGGGCGCCGCTGGTCCTCCGTCGCCGCCGCGCCCGGGCACGGCCCGAAGCCCGTCGCCGTCATGCCCAGCGGGCGGGTGATGCCGTCGCGGACGAGGACGTCCAGCGTGCGGCCGGTGAGGCGTTCCAGGACGTGCTGGAGGAGCAGCATGTTCAGGTCGGAGTAGCGGTAGGTGCCGGGCGCGTCGGCGGGCGCCTCGGCCTGGAGCATCGCGAGGCGCTGCCCGTCGTCGGCGCAGTCGTACAGCGGGAGTTCGGGGCGCAGGCCGGAGGTGTGGGTGAGCAGCTGCCGGACGGTGATGCCGTGCCGGGCGGCCGCGGTGAAGTCGGGCAGGTACGCCCCGATCTTCGCGTCGATGCCGAGCGTGCCGCGCTCGATCTGCTGCACGGCGGCCACGGAGGTGAACAGCTTGGTCAGTGAGGCCAGGTCGAAGGGCGTGCCGGTGGTCATGGGGACCCGCTGCCCGGGGGGCAGTTCGACTCCGGCGTCGGTGGCCGGGTCGTAGGCCGCGTAGCGGACGGCCCAGCCCGCAGCCTCCTCGACGGCGATCACGGCGCCGCGTCCGACGACCAGGACCGCGCCCGGCGCCCAGGGGCGCCGGCCCGTGGTGAGGACGTGGACCTCCCGGACGAGGTGACGCAGCTCGGCGGGGTCGAGTCCGGCGCGTTCCGGCGTGCCGTCGCGCAGTCTCGGTGCGCTCAGCTCTCCGCTCCCTCCGCCGGGGCCGCCGTCGGGGCCGCCGCGCTCGTGGGCCTGCTCTCCGTCCTCCAGGGTCGGCACATTCCCGTGAAGCAGCCCAGCGCCACCAGGGCGGCGGCCAGTTGGACGACGGCCATCGGGACGGCCGTGTCCTCGCCGGCGACGCCGACCAGCGGGGAGGCGACCGCGCCGATGAGGAACGAGGCCGTGCCGAGCAGGGCGGACGCGGAGCCCGCGGCGCGCTTGGTGCGCATCAGGGCGAGGGCCTGGGTGTTGGGCAGGGTGATGCCCATGGCGGACATCAGCACGAACAGCGCGACGGCGACGGGCCCGAGGCCGACCTCGCCGAAGACGCCGAGGGACATCAGCAGCAGCGCGCCGGCGGCGGTGATGACGAGGGTGAGGCCGATGCCCAGCACCCGGTCGAGGCTGACCCGGCCGACCAGGATCTTGCCGTTGATCTGGCCGACGACGACCAGCCCGACCGAGTTGACGCCGAAGAGCAGGCTGAAGGTCTGCGGGGAGGCGCCGTAGATCTCCTGGACGACGAAGGGGGAGGCGGCGATGTAGGCGAAGAGGGCGGCGAAGGCGAAGCCGCCGGTGAGCGTGTAGCCGGTGAAGGCGCGGTCGGCGAGCAGGCCGCGCATCGCGCGCAGGGCCTCGCCGACGCCGCCGCCGTGCCGCTTGGCGGGCTCCAGGGTCTCCGGCAGCCGGGTCCAGACGAGGACGCCGATCAGTACGCCGATGACGGTGAGGACGGCGAACACGCCCCGCCAGTCCGTCACGCGCAGGATCTGACCGCCGATCAGCGGGGCCACGACCGGGGCCACTCCGGAGATGAGCATGAGGGTGGAGAAGAAGCGGGCCATGGCCATGCCGTCGTAGAGGTCGCGGACGACGGCGCGGGCGATGACGATGGCGGCGGCGCCCGCGAGGCCCTGCGCGAGCCGGAAGGCGACCAGGGTCTCGACGCTCGGGGCGAGCGCGCACAGCACGGTGGCGGCGACGAAGAGGGCGAGTCCGGCGAGCAGCGGGCGGCGGCGCCCCCACCGGTCGCTCATGGGCCCGACGACGAGCTGCCCGAGGGCCATGCCGGCGAGGCAGGCGGTGAGGGTGAGCTGGACGGTCGCGGCGGGTGCGTGCAGGGAGCGGGTGACCTCCGGCAGGGACGGGAGGTACATGTCCATGGCCAGGGGCGGTACGGCGGTCAGGCTTCCGAGGAGGAAGGTGACCAGGAGCCCGGTGCGGCGGTGCGGGGTCCGGTCGGGCCGCTCCGTCCCGGCGGCGGCCTCCTGCGCGGACTTCGATATGGACGCCCCACCCTCGGGCATGAGTCCCTCCCTCGATACGTCGATCGCCACCTATGCTCTCAGCTCGTACGCAGTGCTCGGGGTCACGAGGTGGAGGCGGGGCGGTATGACGGCGGACACGGTGCGGTGGGGGATCCTGGCGACCGGCGGGATCGCGGCGGCGTTCACCGCCGATCTGATCGACCTGCCGGACGCGGAGGTCGTGGCGGTGGCGTCGCGGTCGCCGGAACCGGCGAAGGCCTTCGCGGAGCGGTTCGGGATACCCCGGGCCTACGGCGACTGGAGCGCGCTCGCGCAGGACGAGGACATCGATGTCGTCTACGTCGCGACCCCGCACACCGCCCACCGGGCGGCGGCCGGGCTGTGTCTGGCGGCGGGGCGGCACGTGCTGTGCGAGAAGCCGTTCACGCTGAACCTGCGCCAGGCGGAGGAACTCGTCGCGCTGGCGCGGGAGCACGGGCGCTTCCTGATGGAGGCGATGTGGATGTACTGCAACCCGCTGGTGCGGCGGCTGAAGGCGCTGGTCGACGACGGGGCGATCGGTGAGGTGCGCAGTGTGCAGGCCGACTTCGGGCTGGCGGGTCCCTTCCCGCCCTCGCACCGGCTGCGCAGCCGGGAGCTGGGCGGGGGCGCGCTGCTCGATCTGGGCGTGTACCCGGTGTCGTTCGCGCAGTTGCTGCTCGGGGAGCCGTCGGACGTCGCGGCGCGAGCGGTGCTCTCGGAGGAGGGCGTCGATCTGCAGACGGCAGCGGTGCTCTCCTGGGAGAGCGGCGCTCTCGCTTCGGTGCACAGCTCCATCGTGGGTGGTACGCCCAACTCCGCCTCGGTCAGCGGCACCCGGGGCCGTATCGACGTCCCGCACGGTTTCTTCTCCCCGGATCGGTTCGTCCTGCACCGGGACGGCCGGGACGCCGAGGAGTTCACGGCCGACCCGGTGGACGGCCCGCGCAACACCATGCGCCACGAGGCGCTGGAGGTCATGCGGGCCCTGCGCGCCGGTGAGACCGAGTCCCCGCTGGTCCCGCTCGACGGCACGCTCGCGGTGATGCGGACGCTCGACACGATCCGTGACCGCGTCGGCGTCCGCTACCCGGGCGAGACGCCGGCGGGTGACGTGCCGTCGGACCTCACGCCGGCTTGAGCCCCTGCGCCCCCACCTCCGTGACGAACGACGCGGCCGTCGTGACCGGCGCCCCCTGCCTGGTCACGTACGGCACGGTCTTGAAGTCGGCCCGTGCGGCGCGCTGTCCGAGGGTGACGGTGACGTAGCCGCGCCGGCCGTTGAAGAACTTCAGGTGCGGGTTTGCGGACATGTAGGTGTCCCAGGTGGCGGGCTTGTCGGCGCCGTCCCGGCCGCTGGAGACGGACGTCGTGACGATCTCGGTGCCCAGGGTGGCGGAGGCCGGGTCGTCGAAGTCGTCCTTGATGTCGAAGGCGTAGGCGGAGTGCACGTCGCCGCTGAGCACCATGAGGTTCTTCACGCCGGCGGCCTCGGCCCCGTCGAGCACGCGGCGGCGGGAGGCGCTGTATCCGTCCCAGGCGTCCATCGACACGCGGGCCGGGGTGGTGGTGTCCATGTTCCGCCGGGCGAAGAGGACCTGCTGCGGTACGACGTTCCACAGCGCCCGCGAGGAGCGCCAGCCGTCGAGCAGCCACCGCTCCTGCGCGGCGCCGGTCATGGTGCGCGCCGGATCGTCGGACTCGGGGCCGGGGACGTGCGCGTTGTCGCCGTAGGCCTGGTCGGAGCGGTACTGGCGGGTGTCGAGGACGTCGAACTGGGCGAGCCGGCCCCACGTCAGGCGGCGGTAGAGCCGCATGTCGGGTCCGGCCGGGCGCTGCGGCCGCCGGAGCGGCTGGTTCTCCCAGTAGGCGCGGTAGGCGGCGGCGCGGCGCAGCAGGAACTCCTCCGGCGGGACGCCGTTCTCGGGGATGTCGCCGGCGTAGTTGTTCTCGGTCTCGTGGTCGTCCCAGGTGACGACGAACGGGTGGGCGGCGTGGGCGGCGCTGAGGTCCGGGTCGGACTTGTAGAGGGCGTAGCGCAGCCGGTAGTCCTCCAGCGTCAGCGTCTCGCGGTTGAACAGGCCGGGCAGGGTGCGGTCGGTGTACTTGCGCTGCCCGCCGGCGGCGTCGACGGCGTACTCGTACAGGTAGTCGCCGAGGTGGAGGACGAGATCGACGTCGTCGGCGGCGAGATGGGCGTACGGGGTGTAGTAGCCGTCGTGGTAGGCCTGGCAGGAGACGGCGGCCAGGGTGAGGGACGGGACGCGGCTGCCGGGTGCGGGGGCGGTGCGGGTGCGGCCGGCCGGGCTGGTCCAGCGGCCCGCGCGGAAGCGGTAGTGGTAGACGCGGCCGGGGGCGAGGTGGCCGACCTCGACGTGGACGGTGTGGTGGAACTCGGGGTGGGCGGTGGCGGTGCCGCGCCGGGCGATGCGGCGGAAGCGTGCGTCGTGGGCCAGCTCCCAGTGCACGGTGACGCGTTCGGCGGGCAGTCCGCTGTCGGCCTGGAAGGGGGCGGGCGCGAGGCGGGTCCACAGGATCACGGAGCCGGGCTGCGGGTCGCCGGAGGCGACGCCCAGGGTGAAGGGGTCGTCGGTGATCCGCGCGGCGTCGAGTTCGGCGGCGGCCGCGACTCCGGGGGCGGGCAGGTTGGTCGCGAAGGCCAGCGCGGCGGCGGCGCCGGTGGTCGTGAGGAAGCGGCGGCGGCCGATGTGGCGGGCGGCGGCGCGGAGTTCGGGGGCGTGCTGGGACGGGTGTGCTGCGGGTGTCATCCGGTCCTCCCCTGGCGAATGGCTGCAGGGGGCATTGCAGTGGCCGGGGACGACACTGGGTTGACGCGTACACGGCATTCACATGGCGGGCGGATGAGTTCCGGACGGCGGGCCCTCCTTTACGCTGCGGCCCCATGAACGCCAAGGAGAATGCAGTCGCGGTGGTGACGGGCGCGGGTTCGGGCATCGGCCGGGCGGTCGCGGTGGAACTGCTGCGCGCGGGCTGGTCGGTGGCGCTGGCCGGCCGTCGCACGGGGACGCTGGAGGAGACGGCGGCCCTCGTACCCGGGGGCACGGCCCTCCCGGTACGGACGGACGTCTCACGCCCCGAGGACGTCGCCGCCCTGTTCGACGCCGTGGTAGGGCGGTTCGGCCGGGTGGACCTGCTCTTCAACAACGCCGGCACGTTCGGGCCCGGAGGCGTGCCCGTCGAGGAACTGCCCTACGACGCCTGGCGGCACGTGGTGGACACCAACCTCAACGGGGCGTTCCTGTGCGCGCAGGCGGCGTACCGGCAGATGAAGGAGCAGGACCCGCGGGGCGGCCGGATCATCAACAACGGCTCGATCTCCGCGCACACGCCCCGGCCGCACTCGGTGGCCTACACGGCGACCAAGCACGCCCTGACGGGCCTGACGAAGTCGCTGTCGCTGGACGGGCGGCCGTACGGGATCGCCGTCGGGCAGATCGACATCGGCAACGCGGCGACCGACATGACGGCCGGCATGCGGGCGGGAGTGCTCCAGGCAAACGGGGAAGTAGCCCCGGAACCGGTGATGGACGTCGCGGACGTGGCGCGCACGGTGCGGCACATGGCGGAGCTGCCGCTGGAGGCGAACGTGCAGTTCGCGACCGTGCTGGCGACCACGATGCCGTTCGTCGGACGCGGCTGAGCGCGAACACCGGTAGTCAACGCGTCAACTTGCACAAACGGAATAGGAACGTCCGGACTATTGCGGCCGGTCGGGCGCTTATGCTCAACTCTCCTACACCAAAGCTTCACACTTGGAGCAGAGGGCTTCCACTGGCCACATCCAGGGGGGAGGCGGCAGTCGTTCCACGGCACCGGGTGGGGGTGGACCCGCGTGGGATCGCGGAGTGCGCACCGGTGCGCGTGGAACGACTGCCGCACAAGGCCCGAGGGGAGCGGGCCTTGCGGGAGGGGACGTCGGCCCGGGGGGGGGGCGGGGCCCTGGTGACGGGTGCGGCCGTCACCACGCCTGGCCCCTCGGGGGCCGGCGGCGAACGGCCGGCCGTCAGGCCTGGCCGGTCTCGAAGCGGGAGATGCGGCCGTCGTCGTCCACGGTGAAGCTCCAGCGGGTGCGCATCTCGCCCCAGGTGTCGTTGCTGTAGCGGGCGATGAGCGAACGGCCGCCGTCGGACTCGTTGTCGACCTCCATGTGGCCGCGCGAGGAGAAGATCTCCTGGTCGACCCACTCGGCGAGGTCCCGGTCCGTGCCGTCGTCCGCCATGGTGGCGCCCGGCGCGAGGAGCTCCATGAAGCCGTCGCGGTCGTGGTTGTTGACGGCGGCGACGAAGGCCCGGACGGCCGGGTCGCTGAGCCGCGTGGTCTGGATCGTCATACGAGCCAGCGTCGGCCCACCCGCCGCGGCCCGCCACCCGTACCACCCGAACGGCGCTCCCCGCGGCGCCGCCGGATGTCGCCCGGAGCCGCCGGTGCCACGGTGGAGGAGTGCTGCGCACGAGGCCGCGGTGGAGCGTGCCTTCGCACGCGGCCTTTCCTGTTCCTGCTGCCCGCTCCGGGAGACGACGTGACGCGCTACGACCGACGTGATCTGGGACTGCTGCTCCTGCGACTGGGGACGGGCGGTGTCCTGGCGGCCCACGGCGCGCAGAAGCTGTTCGGCTGGTTCGGCGGCCACGGCATCGAGGGGACCGGGCAGTTCATGGAGTCCGTCGGCTACGTGCCCGGGAAGGCGAGCGCGACGGCGGCGGGCCTGGCGGAGACGGGCGGCGGCACGCTGCTGGCGCTGGGCCTGGCGACCCCGGCGGCCGGGGCGGCGGCGGCCGGCGCGATGGCGGGGGCGGCGGCGGTCCACACCCCGAACGGCTTCTTCGCCCAGGAGGGCGGCTACGAGTACGCGGCGACGCTGGCCCTCACGGCGGCGGGCCTGGCCGTCACCGGCCCGGGCCGCCTCTCACTGGACCACCTCCTCGGCCACGCGGTGAACCGCAGCTGGATGCTCCCGGCGGCGTTCGCGGCGACGGCGGCGGGCACGGTGCTGGTGATCGGCGCGCGGGCGAGGCGCCTGAGGAAGGCCAAGGAGGGCGAGCAGGACCCGCTCTTCGAGGAGGAGTACCTGGAGTAGCGGGCCCGGGGGCACTGTCGGACCCTCGTGGCAGGCTGCCGCCCATGAGTGATCACACGCCGCCCGTGCCCGACCTGTGGGCCACGATCGACACCCTGTCCGAGTGGCTCGACCACCACCGCCCGGCCGAGGGCCGCGAGGGCCTCCTCCTGCGCATCCTCAAACTGTCCGAGGAGGTCGGCGAGGTCTCCGAGGCGGTCATCGGCGCGACCGGCCAGAACCCGCGCAAGGGCGTGACCCACACGTGGGACGACGTGCAGGCGGAGCTGTGCGACGTCGTCATCACGGCACTGATGGCGCTGCGGACGCTGACGCCGGAGGCCCGGGAGGTGTTTGGGCGGCATCTGGAGCGGGTGACACGACGGTCCCTCGCGCAGGCAGCACAAGCGGACCCGCCATGTCCATCGCACTGATCACCGGATGTCGCGAGGGGAATGGCGATTCTGTGTCGTGGTGGTCGCGCAGGTCGTGTCGGCGCCCTACGCAGCGAGGCGGTGAGCGCCGACCTCGCTGAAGCGTCAGCCCGAGCCAAAAGTGTAGCGACTACGGCCGCAAAGCCCTCTGTGGTATTCGACGCATCCTTCGTCGATGACATGCTCGGGATGGCGTATCAGAGAACTGACGAGTTCCCCGTCTCTGCTCCGCCGCACGTTCCACTCCTCGTCGATGAAGAGGAAGAGCCTGTCGAACTGGACATGATGGTTGGGGCAGAGACACAACATATTGGACAGTCTGTCTGGTCCGTCGTGTGGGGTTCCCAGACCTTGGATGTGCGCAGCCTCACTGTAATAACCGAAACGTGTCTCCAGTTGAATCCCACATACCTGGCACTCGTGCTGATAGAGCAGCTTGATCTTCTCGACGAGGTGGGGATCGCGATCGGGGCGGGACGAATTAACCGGTCGACGCGTTCCGCGCCCAGTGGTCTCATCCGCGTCGTCTCGCCCCTCGGCCTCCTCTCCTGTGTTTCCGCTGGCATGGGCGTATCCGGCCAGGCCAAGGCGCGTCAGCAGGGCCTCCTGGTCGACATCCTGAAAGTAGGTGGTGCAGAGCAGGCCGATCGCTTCAGCACGCGTGCGCGGCTGCTTCAGAAGCCTCGCCACCTCGGGCCGAAGCCCTGCCGAAATTCCAGACTCAGCCGAGGCCACCGCCAATGCCGCGTCTAGCCCGTCGCCCTCTGCTCCTTCCACCTCCCACAGTCCGCTGCTCCGCAAGTGCCGAAACGGGTTCTCAGGTGCCGCTTCGGTCCCAGAGCCGCCGAACTCCAGCAGGAGTGGACCGATCTCGGCTTTGAAGTCGTGCCATGGCACAAGGCGGCTCTGCCCCGACATGAGACGACTGATCGACCACAACAACGTCAGTGATCCGTGGTGGGTACTCGACTCCTCCGGCAAGCTGGCGTCCAAGGTCCCGAGGGCACTAAGGAGCCCCTCGCGCCCCAGCTTGACTGCCGCCGACACAGCAGCCTCTCCGCTCGTGGGTCGGCCTACGGCGGTTACGTCCCCGCGCACCAGTCTGTTCAGCAGCCCAAGGTGTCGTCGCCGCTCCGCAGCCCGCACCAGTGTGAGGTAGCGCACCTCCTTACCCAGGGCCAGCGCGCTCAAGATGGGGGCCGCCGGTATCTTGAACTCCACGACATCACCCAGGGCCATGATGTGTTCCCAGGTCCGCCCGTCCTCGAGCCGCCCCCAGATGGCTCTGGCCAATTCCGGATTGCGGAGCAGCCTCAGAATGCGTGCTCTGGCGATGAACTCCTTCTCGGCGTAGAACAACACCTCGTCGCCGACCTTCTGCCCTCGCAATGCGGCGCCT
Source organism: Streptomyces sp. NPDC003456 (assembly GCF_042878735.1). Taxonomy (NCBI): domain Bacteria; kingdom Bacillati; phylum Actinomycetota; class Actinomycetes; order Kitasatosporales; family Streptomycetaceae; genus Streptomyces; species Streptomyces sp. NPDC003456. Next base: position 784,208 of record NZ_JBIAOK010000003.1, on the reverse strand, counting down.
TTGGGATGGCTTTCCTTCTTGACAGGCGTCGCGCCCCACAGCTGCGCCACCCCGTCGGGAAAGAGTTGCTTGAGTGGTACCGCGTCCTCGCCCAGGACGTGCTCATACTCCGCGAGCAGGATGCCTTTGCGGATCGAACGGTCGAAGTTCTGAGGCCCGCGGAGACTGGGCCCGCCCCTGGGCTGCAGTACCCACTGCACCGAGGCCTCAGCTTCCCCGACGGGATCCACGCCATCCCAATTGTCCGTTACTGCGCCGGCCTCGAAGCCCGGGCGGTCACCATGCTCATTCCCCATAGTGATCAGATTTTCATACTAACGAGGGTGGCCTGTCGGGGATTTGGACGAGCAGTCGTAAGCGGCTCCGCTCTAGCGGCGGAACGGGCGCTCCCGTGCCGAGGGTCGATCACTGACGCCAGGCAGCGCCTTCCGTGCCCCAGCCGCTACGATCTGAGCCGGGGATTTTGCTGCCTGAGCAGCAGCAATCGGTACAGAGCGACACGAAGCGGGGATGACACATGCGGGACGGCCGGTGGACCTCGGTCACCGACTCCGAGTTCCAGCATGAGCACCGGGGCCTGGAGGCCATCCGCGAGAAGCTTCCGGACAACGACCCGTGGCGGGCCTGGTCGAACTTCACCTTCACCGCCCACACCGGCCACGTTCGGGAAGTGGACCTGCTGGTGATCGCCCCGGGCGGTGTCCACCTGATCGAGCTGAAGGACTGGCACGGCTCCGTCGAGTCCCGCAACGGCACCTGGCTGCAGACCCAGCCCAGCGGCCGGCAGATCCCCCACGGCAACCCGCTGCACCTGGCCAACAAGAAGGCCAAGGAACTGGCGGCGCTGCTCAAGCAGCACGGCGAGAAGGTCTGGGTCTCGGAGGCCGTGTGCTTCACCGACTCGTCCCTGCGCAACCGGCTGCCCGCCCACGACCGCAACGGCGTCTTCACCGTCCACCAACTGGCCGAGATGCTGAAGGAGCCGCCGAAGGACGAGTACCGCCGGATCGACGCCGCGCGGTCGCGCCGGATCAAGGCGGCCATGGAGCGCATCGGCATCGCGCGCAGCGACGCCGAGTACAAGGTCGGCCCTTATCTTCTCAGCCGGAAGTCGTTCGACTCGGGCCCGACCTGGGCCGACTACCTGGCCCAGCACAGTGAACTGCCGGAGGCCGCCCGCGTCCGTGTCTATCTGCGCGAGCGCGGCTCGGACGCCGAACTGCGGGCATCCGTCGAGCGCGCCGCCCGCCGCGAAGCCGCTGTGCTGCGCCACTTCCGGCATCCCGGTGTCGTCCAGCTCAAGCAGTACGACCCCTCCGGCCACTCCGCCGGCCCTGCCCTGATCTTCGACTTCGATCCACGGACCCTGCGCCTGGACGAGTACCTGATCCAGTACGGCGAGAAGCTGGACATCCTCAGCCGGATGGCGCTGGTGCGGCAGCTCGCCGAGACGGTGCGCTCGGCGCACGGCCGACGGATCTTCCACCGCACCCTGGCGGCCCGCGCGGTCCACGTCATCCCGCGCGGCCGTACCCCCCGGGGCGACGCCGAGAGCGAGACCGGCGCCTGGTCCAGCCCGCACCTGCAGATCTCCGACTGGCAGGTCGCCGTCCAGCGCAGCTCCGAGCACGGTGTGGTCGGCAACGGCGAGCGGTTCGCCCCCACGACCTTCTCGCGCGCGGGCGCGCATCTCGCCGAGGGCGCGGACCCGTATCTGGCCCCGGAGCTGACCGCGCTCAGGCCCGATCCGGTCGCCCTGGACGTGTACGGACTCGGCGTGCTCACCTATCTCCTGGCCACCGGCAGGCCACCAGGCGCCAGCCAGGCCGAACTGGTGGCCCGCTACGAGGCGGGCGAGGGACTGCGCCCCAGCTCCGTCGTGGACGGCCTTTCCCCGTACATCGACGAGCTGGTGCAGGCGGCCACCGCCTACGACGTCTCCGCCCGGCTCTCATCGGTGGACGACTTCCTGGAGATGCTGGAGGTCGTCGAGGCTGACCTGACCGAGCCTGTGACAGACGAGGCCCCGCGTCCGGCCGCACCCGAGAAGGATCCGCTGGACGCGGTCGCGGGCGATGTGCTGGCGGGTCGCTGGGAGGTCAGGCGCCGCCTCGGTACGGGCTCCACGAGCCGCGCGTTCCTGGTGCGGGATCTGACCGCCGGCCCGGAGGTGCGCTTCTCGAAGTCGCTGGCGGTACTGAAGGTCGCGACGTCGGACAGCCGCGGCGAGGTGCTGCGCCGCGAGGCCGAGATCCTGGGGCGGCTGCGCCCGGACTCCCGTGTGATCCGGCTGGTCGAGCCGGAGCCACTGCGCATCGGGCCCCGCACAGTCCTGGTCATGGAGTACGTGGGCGACGAACGCGAGGAGGGCGCCGAGCCGTCCACACCGGGCGCGAAGCGTCGGCGCCGGGAGGAGACGGTCGCCCGGCAGCTACGCGAGTTCGGCCGCCTGTCCGTGGACCAGCTCGAGGCGTACGGCGACTACCTGTTCGGCGCGGTGGACTTCCTCGAGGGCGAGGGCGTGTGGCACCGCGACATCAAGCCGGACAACATCGCGATCCGTATCCGCCCGAACCGCACCCGCGAACTCGTGTTGATCGACTTCTCGCTCGCGGGCTACCCGGTGAACGAGACCGCGGCGGGCACGGACGGCTACCTGGACCCGTTCATCGGCACGCTCACCGACCGCTCGGTCTACGACGCCCACGCCGAGCGGTACGCCCTGGCCGTCACCCTGCACGAGATGGCGTCCCGAGAGCTCCCGGTCTGGGGCGACGGCAAGGTTTCGCCGCGCCAGACCGACCCGGAGAAGGAGCCGCACCCGAGAATCGCCGCCGACGCCTTCGATCCGGCTGTACGGGACGGCTTGGTCGCCTTCTTCCACAAGGCTCTGCACCGGGACGCCTCCCAGCGCTTCCCCGACCTCAAGCCGATGCGGGACGCCTGGAAGAAGATCTTCCTCGCCATGGACGAGGCGAAGCCCTCATCCCGCCGCCCGTCACGGCACGCGGCGTCCCCCGCACAGGGCGAGGCGGCGCAGTCCACTCCGGATGCCGCCATCCCGGAGGCCGAGGAGGAGAGCGCCGAGCAGCAGCGCGAGCGGCTGGCGGAGCGCGTCGACCGGGACACCCTGATCTCGTCGTCCGGCCTCAGCCCGGCCGCGGAGTCGTTCGTGTACGGCCTCGGGGTCAACACCGTCGGCGAGTTGCTCGACTACAGCCAGCGCCAGCTCGTCAACGCCCCCGGTCTCGGCGCCAAAACCCGCAAAGAGGTCCTGAACCGCATCAAGCAGTGGCGGCTCAAGCTCGCGGAGAAGCCCGCCGCGCCGCTCACCCCCGAGGGCCGCAAGGCCGCGAAGGAGGAGCTGTCGGCAGCCGAGGCTGCGGCGGCCAGTGCGGTGGCGGCGAACGGCGGTGCCGGTGCGGACTCGCTGCCGGAACGAGCGCTGCGCAGCGTCAGCCTCGACACCCTCGCCACGGTGTTCGTGCCGCCGCTGCGCAAGGACGGCTCGAACCACAACGAGTGCGAGATGGTGCGGCTGCTGCTGCGGCTGCCCAACGAGCAGGGCGTGCTGCCGTCGGAGGTCGGGGTCTGGCCGACACAGACGGAGGTCGCGCACGCGCTCGGGCTGTCGCGGGGCCGCATCCCTCAGATGCTGAAGAACCAGCGGACCCGCTGGAAGAAGCACCCTGCGGTACGGGCGCTGCGCGCCGAGGTCCTGGACCTCCTCCACGACTTGGGAAGGGTCGCTTCGGCGGCGGAGATCGCGGACGCGCTGACCGTGCGGCGCGGCACCCAGCTCCAGGAGCGCGATCAGCGCCGGGCGCTGGCCCTGGCCGCCGTACGGGCCGTGGTGGAGGTCGAGCAACTCGTCCCGGACGAGGCCGAGTTCCAGCACGCCCCGAACCGCGACGCGGCCGACGAGAGCATGGGCGCGGGCCTGCTGGCGCTGGAGGTGGGCCCGGAAGACGCGCCGGACACACCGTCGGCGCCGGGCCTGCTCCACTACGCCCAGAGGCTCGGCCGTATCGCCGACGACATGTCGAAGCTCGACACCCTGCCGACGGCTGCGACCGTGGTGGCCGAACTGGGTGCCGTTCCCCCGCCGAGTGCGGCCGTGCAGTGGGACGACCGGCGCTTGGTGGAGATCGCGGTGGCCGCCTCCCGCCATGCCGCCGCGACGCCCCGCCTGGAAATCTATCCACGCAAGCTGCCGCTGGTCCGCGCGCTGCGCCTCACCCAGGCCGGCCTGGTACCGCTCATCCCGGGGTTGCCGGAGGCCGAGCAGCCGGGTCTGACGGCCGACGACGTCCACGAGCGGGTACGGGCCCGCTTTCCGGAGCTGCTGAACGAGCGCGGCGGCCATGCCCTGCCTACCGGTGGTCCGCTGACGAAGGCCCTGAAGGACGCCGGTTTCGGGCTGGTGCTGTCGACGCGTAGAAGCACGGGGACGCTGCGGTATCTGCCGAGCAGTCCGGATGGCGCGTCGACCTATCTGTCGTCGGACGCCCGACGGCAGCCGACGGGCACCGTCTCCGCGCACCGCTACTCCGACGACCCGGAACTCGCGGCGGCGGGCACAGCCGAGGACCGGCTGAAGGCCTCGGCGCGGCGGGACGGCTTCCGCGTACTGACGGTGCCGACCGAATGGGCACGGGATGCGATCGACGAGCTTGGGCGGGATGACTTCGCCGGCGGGGCCGTCGTGGTGTCGGTGGCCGAGCTGTTCGTGCGGGCGCTGCACGAGTTGGTCGACCCGCGGCCCAAGCCCACGTGGGAGACGATCCTGCGTGCGGATGTGGCGAAGGCCGGTACGCCGGGTGCGATGAAGTTCGCCGAGTACGCGGGGACGGCGTGGGGACTGGTGGAGCCTCGGATCGGGGAGCTGCTGGTGCCGGGGGGCACGGGCTCTGGGAACAGTGACGGCGGGGGCGGGCCGGCTGCTCCGTTGCTGCTGACGGACGCAGGGGTTTTCGCCCGGTACGACGCGATGGGTGTACTGGAGCGGCTGGCGGAGCGGTCGCGGGGTGGTGGGCGTGCGCTGTGGCTGCTGTGTCCGCAGAGTGACCCGGCCCGGCCTCCGCGGCTGGGGACGGTGGCTGTGCCGTACCAATCGGGGCTCGGTGAGTGGATCGTGCTGAATGAGTTCTGGGTGCAGAACGCGCACCGCGCGAAGCCGGAGAGGGCCGGGGCCGGCGGCCTACGGGGGTAACGCGCTGAGCGCGTGTGCAGCATGCGGAACCGCTCGCGTGTGGGTGGGGATGACGACAGGAGATGTGACCAAGTGATCGACCGCAAGTCCAAGGCACTGCTGACGGACCTGATCAAGCAGGTGAAGGCGGTCGAGGTCGACCTCGGCCAGCAGGTACGGGACGGCGAGACAGTCCTGAAGCCGCTGCGCACGGAGTACGGCAAGCTGCAGAAGGCCGATCCCAAGGGAAGCCCGAAGTGGGATGCCTGGCTGGAGGAACGGCTGGCCGACTTGCCGGAGGAGCGTGCCGAGCGGGTGCGGGCGGCGGAGGCGGTCGCTGGGCGGCTCAGGGCCGAGTACGACCAGGCGTTCAAGCTCAGTCGTACGGGGGCGACGTGGAGCGCGTGGCTGGACGAGCGGGTCACGCAGGTCGCGGTGGCGTGGGTGCTGGGCACGGTGTTCGTACGGTTCTGCGAGGACAACCGGCTGATCCCGGAGCCGTACCTCACGGGCCCGGACGCCGAGCGGCGGGATCTGGCGGAGGCCCGGTACAGGCAGTACGTCGAAGAGGAGCAGGACCCGACGTACCGAGGGTGGCTGGAGCGGGCGTTCGCGGAACTGGGCTCCGGGCAGGCCGGCAAGTTGCTGTTCAACAAGCGGCGCAACCCGCTTTATCAGATCCCGATCTCGCACGACGGGGCGCGGGCGCTGGTGGAGTTCTGGCGGGAGCGGCGGGAGGACGGGGAGCTTGTTCACGACTTCACCGACTCGCTGAGCGAGGACGGTACCGAGGGCTGGGACACACGGTTCCTCGGTGACCTGTACCAGGATCTGTCGGAGGCGGCCCGGAAGACGTATGCACTGCTTCAGACTCCGGAGTTCGTGGAGGAGTTCATCCTCGACCGGACGATGAACCCGGTGGTGCGGGAGCTGGGCGGGCGCTTCGGCGAGCTGAAGATGATCGACCCTACGTGTGGGTCGGGGCACTTTGTGCTGGGTGCGTTTCGTCGAATGATTCGGCTCTGGGCGGAGCGGGAGCCTGGGCGGGATGTGCATGAGCGGGTGCGGGATGCGTTGAAGTCCGTGCACGGGGTGGACATCAATCCGTTCGCTGTGGCTATTGCGCGGTTCCGGTTGCTTGTGGCGGCGATGGCGGCGTCGGGGGTGCGGACTCTGACGGAGGCGGGGCGGTGCGACTGGCCGATCCAATTGGCGGTAGGTGACTCGCTCATCAAGGCTCGGCAGCTGGAACTTACGCTAGGGGGTGAGGAGTTTGGAGACTCTTTGGCAGAGTTCACATATGCCACGGAGGACGTGGATGAGTATCCGGGGATCTTGGAACAGGGGCGGTACGACGTGGTCGTAGGGAATCCGCCCTACATCACAGTGAAGGATAAACAGCTTAACGCGCTATATCGGGAGTTGTACGCCTCCTGCTCTGGGGCATACGCTCTATCCGTACCGTTCGCTGAGCGATTTTTCCAACTAGCGAAGGTCGGGTCACCGGACGGTCACGGATATGGCATGGTTGGTCAAATCACGTCGAACTCGTTCATGAAACGAGAATTCGGCACGAAGTTGATCGAAGAGTACTTCGCCCACAAAGTTGAACTAACGGAGGTAATCGATACGTCGGGGGCATACATCCCCGGACACGGAACTCCGACCGTAATCCTCGTCGGACGGCGGCGATCAGGGGCCCTCCGTGAGAACACAGTGCGAACCATCAGAAGTATCCGAGGCGAGCCTAGGACACCGAAGGGCGACGACAAGGGAGTCGTTTGGAACTCCATCGTAGACCAAATCGATAAACCCGGGTCGGCAAATGAATGGGTATCATCGGAAAACCTCGAACGCGTTCGCTACTTCGGCAAACAGCCTTGGATTCTCGCCGATGGTGGCCTTGAAATGGTAGAGCACCTAAATTCCCAGTCAGCAAATAAGTTGGGTGACATAAGCACAGAAATTGGCGCAGGGGCAGTAACGCGTGAAGACAACGCATATATGGTGGGCGCTGGCCATCTTCGCCGCCATCAAGTCGAGGACACCCATAGGCGTTACCTTGTAGAAGGAACGGATGTACGGGACTACACGGTCACCGACGCCACGATGTCGATTTGGCCGTACAATCCGGACACTCTGGAGGCCACAGCTTCTCCCTCCGTTGAGCATGCACTATGGCCATACAGAATACTACTTCGCAGTCGGGTAGCCTTCGGTAAGACCCAAATCTCCCGCGGCTTGACCTGGTTTGAGTATTCCATGTTCTTCAGAAGTAGATATCGCACCCCCCTTTCTGTTACGTTCGCAGAAGTCGCAACTCACAACCACTTCGTGCTCGATCGCGGTGGACGCGTTTTTAAGCAGACCGCACCTGTGATCAAGATCGAAAGCGGTTCGAACGAGGAAGAATACCTGCGAATCCTCGGGATCCTTAACAGCTCAGTCGCCGCTTTCTGGCTAAAAATGCGCTGCTACCCCAAGGGGGGCGACCCAATGGGTGATGACGGCGCGCGTGTGAGCGCTCAGCCTTGGTCTGATCGTTACCAGTTCAACGGAGCCAACCTCGCCGAGTTCCCGCTTCCGGCTACGGGACCCATCCAGGTTGCAACTGCCCTCGATGCTGTTGCCCAGGAACTAACAGCCACCAGGCCCTCCGCCCTAGCGCTTCCAAACGCTGCGGCCCTTCGCGAAGCCCACACCAAGTGGCACTCCACGAGAGCCCGCATGATCGCGCTACAAGAAGAACTGGATTGGCAGCTGTACTCCATCTACACCTTGCACTCGGAGGACCTTAGAGCCCCCGAATTTGAAGTCCCTGAACTCGCCCTCGGTGAACGGGCCTTCGAGATCGTGCTGGCTCGTCGGGTTGAGAAGGGTGAGGCGTCCGACGAGTGGTTCAAGCGGCACGGCTCCACCCCCATCACCACTCTCCCTGAACACTGGTCAGAGACATACAAGGCCATCGTCCAGAAGCGCATCGACGTCATCGAGTCGTCCCGCGCCATCGGCATGGTCGAGCGCCCCGAGTACAAGCGCCGCTGGGCGACCGAGGGTTGGGACGCGCTCCAGGAGAAGGCCCTGCGCTCGTGGCTGCTCGACCGGATCGAGAACCGCGAACTCTGGTTCGAGGGCGGCCAGCCGACCATCCTCACCCGTGCTCAGCTCACCTCCGCTCTGTCCCTCGACGAGGATTTCGTCTCCGTCGCCGAGCTGTACGCCCCTCGCAAGGAGCTGGCGACCGTCGTTGCGGATCTCCTCGCCAACGAGCACGTCCCCTTCCTCGCCGCTCTGCGTTACAAGCCCACCGGCCTGAGGAAGCGCGCCGACTGGGAGCACGTCTGGGATCTCCAGCGCCAGGAAGACGCAGCCCCGGACGAACCCTCCAAGCGGAGGATCCGGGACTCGATCCCCGTACCGCCGAAGTACGCGTCGGCCGACTTCCTCAAGGCGTCCTACTGGCGCGCCCGCGGGAAGCTGGACGTACCGAAGGAGCGGTTCATCTCCTACGCTACCGGTGCGATTTTCGGCACCCCGGACCTGTTCGGCTGGGCGGGCTGGGACCACCGTGAGCAGGCCCAGGCCCTCAGCACGTACTTCACGAACCACGACGAGCTGTCCGACGAGCAGATGAGCCCGCTGCTCGCCGGCCTCCTCGAACTCCAGCCCTGGCTCGACCAGTGGCACAACGAGTTCGACCCGCTGTACGGCGGCTCCCCCGCAGCCTTCTTCGCGGGATACCGGGCGACCAAGCAGGGCGAATACGGTTTGACCGACGACGACTTGCGCGCCTGGCGTCCCGGGAAGCCGACCAAGGGCTGATCACCCCGGCGTGCCCTCCCCGCCTTCCCGCACGGAGGGCACGTCACCATTCAGGACACTCAAGGGCTCGGCCGCGTGCACCCGTAGCGCCGGGCCCTTGTCCAGTCCGAGCACAACCGCGAGGCCACCAGCCGCGTACGACTCAGTGCGCACCATACGAACAGTGCGCCATTCACCCAACACTCGCACTCGCTGCCCAAGCCGCACCATGACAGCCGCGACTTCTCGACCGACGGGCTCGGGCACGATGTCCGGCGCCTTCAGCTCGGCCCACACGGTCTTGCCGATCCCACCCGCGCGCTCGTCCACTCCCCAGCGGTGAGCCAGCGCCTCCACGAGCAACAGTCCGCGCCCGCCGGTCTCGTCGTCACCAGGTGCCCACACTTCGGGCCTGCCCGAGCCCGCGTCGCTGACTTCTAGCCGTAGCAGCCCGTTCTCCAGCGATCTCGCGATCCGTACGCCAACCTGCCGGTCCCTCGGCACATGTACACGCAGCGCGTTGGTCACCAATTCCGAGAGCACCAACTCCGCTGACTCCAAGATGTCTTGGCTAACGCCCCACCCGCTGAGCACGGCATGCGCCAGCGCTCGTGTCCGGGGCACGCTGCGACGGCAACGAGTTAACCGGAAGGTGACTTCATTTGCTTCAGCCATGGCAGCCCCCAGAGGGTCGACGCGCGGCCGGAGCCCCATAGAGACAGCAAGCCGAGCCATGGGACGCCGATGTCCATGGCCAGGATGTATGCGCACCATCCGAATCTGCAACGTTGCCGACTAGCATGGTCTCAATCTTCCTCCTTTCGAGTTAACGCCACCTCGACGCATCCACGGCTCTGCTAAAGGTGTTGGCATGCTTGCGAAGAGCACCACTCCGAACCCCTCGACCGTGCTCGGCCGCCAACTTGGGGACGAGCTACGCCGGTTGCGGGAGGCCGCAGAGCTGACCACCGCTCAGGCAGCGGAAGCACTCGACTGCACCAAGGGCAAGATCAGTCGGATCGAGAACGGTCGGGTGGCGGTCCGCCTTCCGGACCTGACCGCGATGCTGCAAGCCTATGGGGTGGCGGATCCTGAGCTTCGTGTGCGACTGGGAGAGCTGGCCCGCAAAGCCAACCGCCGCCGCAGGCAAGGATGGTGGAACCAGTACGGATCCGTCCTTGCCGACACGTACCGCGACTACATCGCGCTGGAAGCCATGGCCGGAGAGATCCGCACTTTCCAGGCGCAGCTGGTCCCCGGCCTGCTCCAGACCCCGGAGTACGTCCGTGCCGTGACGGTGGCTTCACGACAGTGGCAGACAGCAGACGAGATCGAAAAGTTCGTCCAGGTTCGTCTCGCCCGCCAGGAACGACTCGGTGGCAACTCCCCCTTGCGTCTCTGGGCAGTGCTGTCAGAGGCCGTCCTCCTCCAACAGGTCGGGGGCCCTCAGGTGATGCAGGCACAGTTGGAGCACCTCCTGACGACATCCGAGCAGCCCAACGTGACCGTCCAGGTCCTGCCGTTCTCGCGCGGAGCGCACGCGAGTATGTTCGGCCCGTACGTAGTACTGGGTTTCCCTGAGGAGGCAGCGCTCGATGTGGTGCTGGCGGACAACCCAACCGGCTCCATCTGGCTGGAGCGGGAGGCGGAAGTCGCCCGTTACCAAGACCTGTTCGACGCCGCTCGCACGTCCGCGCTCTCTCCGATGGAATCCCGAGTCGTCATCCGACGCAGGGCCAAGGAGCACAGAGAATGAATAGCGCACGCCACAGCACGCCGAACCTGTCGGGGGCGAAGTGGCGCAGCAGCACCTACAGCGGCGGCAACAACGAGTGCGTTGAGATCGCCGTCGGTATCCCCACCCTCATACCCGTCCGCGACAGCAAGCGCCCCGCCGGCCCAGTGATCGCCTTCGGCTCCCACGCCTGGCACGCATTCATCTCCCACCTGGACTGAACCCAACCACCTCAAGGCCGGTCCGCCCTTCACTGCGGCACCCTCTACCATCACTCACGGCTACCAACCCAATACTCTGTTTCTCCATACTATGGTTCACTTGAGTATGTTCAACGTGAGCAAGCTCGAAAGGTGACCCATGCCAGGCTTCGTAGGCCGTACATCCGAGCTGGCCACCCTGAACCGCCACCTCACCTGGGTCCGCGACGGCCGAGGCGACCAGCGCGGCCGGGCCCTGCTGCTCCGCGGCCGACGTCGCGTCGGGAAGTCGCGGCTCGTCGATCTCTTCTGTGAGCGCGCCCAGGTGCCCTACGTCGTCCACCAGGCCACCCGAGGCGAGGACGTCAACCGGGAACGGGCCCGCTTCCTCGCCGAGGTCCGGGACTCCTCCCTGCCCAACACCACCCTCCTCGCCGGCGTCACCACCGTCGCCGAATGGGACACCGCCCTGCGCCAGCTCGCAGCCGTACTCCCGGACGACTCCCCCAGCATCGTCGTACTCGACGAGCTGCCCTGGATGCTCGAAGGCGATCCGGTCCTGGAGGGCACCCTGCAGACCGTGTGGGACCGCGTGCTGAGCCGGAAGCCCGTGCTGCTCATCCTCATCGGCAGCGACCTGGCCATGATGGAGCAGCTCTCCGCCTACGGCCGCCCCTTCCATCAGCGAGGGGTCGAGATGGTCCTCGCGCCCCTCTCCCCCTCCGAGGTCATGGCCATGACCGGGCTCCCGGCCGCCGACGCCTTCGACGCCCACCTGATCACCGGCGGTCTGCCCCTGATCTGCCAGGAGTGGCGGGAAGGCGAGAGCCGCACCGACTTTCTCTCCCGCGCCCTCGACGACCCCACCTCCCCCCTCCTCGTCTCCGCCGAGCGGGCACTGGCCGCCGAGTTCCCGACCGCCCTCCAAGCCAGGCACGTACTGTCCGTGGTCGGCAGTGGTGAGCGGACCTTCGGGACGATCGCCACGAAAGCCGGGGCGGCCGACCGGCCGCTCCCGCCCGGCTCGCTCACCCCCGCCCTGCGCACCCTCGCGGACAAGCGGCTCATCGCCGTCGACACTCCGCTCTCCACCCACCCCGGAGACCGCGACCGCCGCTACCGCGTCGCCGACCCCTATCTCCGTTTCTGGCTCGCCTTCCTGGAGCAGGGCATCCCGGAGATCGAGCGCGGGCGCGGCCGGATCGTGGTCGAGGCGGTCGAACGCGGTTGGACCTCGTGGCGCGGGCGGGCGATCGAACCCGTCGTACGGGAGTCCCTCGCCCGACTGCTGCCTGACGACACGTGGCCGCAGGTGCGGGAAGTGGGCGGCTGGTGGCCTCGTACGAACAATCCCGAGGTCGACCTCGTGGGGGCGGACCGGGCACCGGCACGCGAGATCGGGTTCGTCGGCTCGATCAAGTGGCACGAGCGCGGCTCCTTCGACCGTCGTGCCCTGGCAGCGCTGGCCCGTGACGCCCTGGCCGTACCCGGTGCCGATGAGGACACTCCCCTGGTCGCGGTGTCCCGCTCCGGGTTCTCGGTGGACGGGCTGGCGGCGACGTACGGGCCCGAGCAGCTGATGGAGGCCTGGGGGTCCGCTGCGTGAGCTCTCTCCCCCATGTCAGACACGCCCGATACGATCGAAGGCCGTCCCCACTCGTGTGAACAGTGGCGGACGGTGCCTCCGGGGCAGCGTGCGGTGCTGGGCATCCCTCGCCGTCCCGGTCGACGGGGGACGCACCGCGCTGCCCGGTGGACGTAGACGTAGTACACGGAAAACAGGAGACGCGAGACACAGATGGCACCGACCGCCGCCACAGCCCCCCTCCTCCGCGATGTCATCGACATCAAGACGTCCATCTCCACGTCCGACTTCGTCCTGAAGCTGGCCGAGGCCGTCACCAAGGAGGGCGCCGAGCGGGCGCTGCGGGACTACGTCGTCACCGAGCGCCTTCTCGAGAACTTCGACGAGGCGCTGAGTCTGATCAAGACCGCGTTGGACGGGCAGACGTCGAAGGCCGCGTATCTCCACGGCTCGTTCGGTTCCGGTAAGTCGCACTTCATGGCCGTGCTGCACGCCCTGCTCCGGGGCGACGAGGCCGCACGTGCCCGGACCGATTTCGATCCGGTGCTGGCCAAGCACGAATGGCTGAGCACCGACGGGAAGAAGTTCCTGCTCGTGCCGTACCACATGCTCGGGGCCAAGTCCCTGGAGCAGCGGGTGCTCGGCGGGTACGTCAGTCATGTCAAGGCGCTGCACCCCGAGGCGCCCACTCCGCAGGTCTACCGGACCGACTCCCTCTTCGCGGACATCCGCGCGCTGAGGGACCGTATGGGCGACGACAAGTTCATCGAAGGGCTCGCCGGAGCCACGGCCGACGACAATACCGCCGATGCCGACGACGAGTGGGGCGACTCCTTCGCCTGGACCCCGGCGCTCCTCGACACCGCTCTCGCCGCAGAGGAACTGGACGGCGCCGAGGTCAACCTCAACCTGGTCAACCCGACCACCCCGGCCGAGCTGCGCGCCAAGCTGGTGCACGACGCGAGCAGCAGTTGGTTCCCCGGCTTCGCGAAGAACGCCGCCGAGGACGAGCACGGCTTCATCTCGCTCGACGCCGGCCTCGCCGTCATCGCCGAGCATGCGAAGTCGCTGAAGTACGACGGGCTGATCCTGTTCATGGACGAGCTGATCCTCTGGCTCGCCAACCGCATCCACGACCAGAAGTTCGTCTCTCGCGAAGCAGACAAGATCACCAACTTCGTGGAGGGCGCCGACTCGCGCCGCGCCATCCCGATCGTGTCGTTCATCGCACGGCAGCGCGATCTGCGGGAGCTGGTCGGCCAGGAGGTGTCCGGAGCGGCCGAGACCGCCATCCAGGACAGCCTCAACCTGGCCTCCGGTCGCTTCGACAAGATCACCTTGGAGGACCGGAACCTCCCGCAGATCGCCCACGCCCGTCTCCTGAAGCCCAAGGACGCGGAGGCCGCCGCCAAGCTCGACGCGGCGTTCGCGAAGATCAAGCGGGTCGGGCCGCAGGTGTGGGACGTGCTGCTGGGCTCCGACGAGGGGACGACCGGTGCCGACGAGGCGTCGTTCCGGCTGACGTATCCCTTCTCGCCCTCGTTCATGGACACCCTGGTACACATCTCCTCGGCACTGCAGCGCTCGCGCACCGGTCTGAAGCTGATGGGCCAGCTGCTGGCCGACCATCGCGACGACGCGACGCTGGAGCAGCTCATCCCGCTGGGCGACCTCTACCCGGTCATCGCGGACGGGGGCGACCGGCCCTTCGTCGACAGTCTGAAGGTGGAGTTCCAGGCGGCGGACAAGCTGTACCGCACCAAGCTGCGGCCCTACCTCCTGGCGATGTACGACGTCACCGAGGAGGACATCGAGCGCTACCGCCATCGCCGCGAGACCATCACCGATCAGGGGCACTTGCAGCGGTGCAAGGCGTTCGTGGGTGACGACCGGCTGATGTGCACGCTCCTTCTGTCCGCGCTGGCGCCCAGCGTGCCCGCGCTGCGGGACCTGACCATCCGGCGGCTCGCGTCCCTCAATCACGGCTCGGTCATCTCCCCCATCCCGGGGGCCGAGGTCGGCGCCATTCAGTCGAAGGTCGACGAATGGGCGTCGCGCTTCGCGGAGATCAAGCCCACCGGCACCAAGGCCAACCCGGGCGTGCGGCTCGAGCTGGCCGGCGTGGACGTGGACTCCGTCATCGCCAACGCCAACGTCAACAACAACCGGGCCAACCGCCGCTCTCTCGCCAAGCGGCTCCTCGCCGAAGAGCTGGGCATCGAGCTCCAGGAGCGCCTCACCGCGGACGAGCTGAAGTTCGTCTGGCGTGGCTCGAACCGCACGGTGGAGGTCGTCTTCGGCAACATCGCCGACCACGACGACATGCAGGACCACGAGTTCGCCCCCAGCCAGGACGGGCTGTGGCGGATGATCATCGATCTGCCGTACGACGAGGGCGAGTACGGGCCGCGCGAGGACGCCAACCGTATGGCGGAGCTCCGTCGGCTCCCCGGCAACCGGCCACGGACGGTGGGGTGGATTCCCACGCACCTGTCCACCGGCCGTTTCCAGGACTTCCAGCGGCTGGTCGTCATCCACTACGCACTCGCCGACCAGCGGCGCTTCGACACCAGCTACGCGCAACACCTGAACGCCGACAACCGGGCCCGTGCCAAGGCGCTGTTGGAAGACCAACGCGAGACGCTCACCAAGACCGTGAAGGCTGCCTTCAAGCAGGCCTACGGCCTTGCGGCCAAGAAGCCCGGCGATGTGAACCCGGACTTCAACGAGCACCTGGAACCGCTGCCCGACGTGCCGGATCTGCGTGTCTCCATCGGGCAGTCCCTGCATGACGCGGTCCGGCACGTGGCGGGCAAACTGCTGGCCCACCAGTTCCCCGCGCACCCGGACTTCGACCCCGACGGCACGGGCACCGTCGTCAAACTCGCCGACGCGCGGACCGTGTTCGGGCACATCCGCGACGCATCAGAAGCCGGTGACCGGCAGGCGGAGATCCCGGGCAAGGAACGCGACCTCATGCGGCGCGTCGCCACTCCACTGGGGCTCGGCCAGCAGAAGGAGGCGTACTTCCGGCTCTCCACTCGCTGGCCGGAACACTTCGCCCTCCAGGCACGCGGCGAGGCCGGTCCCGGTGACCTGAGTGTCAGTCGGCTCACCGAGTGGATCGACCGTCCCGCGCCGATGGGCCTGGAGCCGTTTCTCGCCCACCTCGTCATCGCGTCGTACGCGGAGATGGACGACCGAGTGTGGGTACGGGCAGGTGCGCTGCTCGACCCTTCGCCCGAACTGTCGGCGATCAAGCCGCAGGACGCCCTGCGTTCTCAGCCGTTGCCGGAGGAACACGTCTGGGAGGAGGCGGGACGCCGTTACTGGGAGATCTTCGGTGAGGAGCCGCCCAGGCTCCGCAGGGGCCGGATGGTCGGACAATTCGCACGGCGGATCACGGAGCGGGCCCGGACGCATCAGCCGCACGCGGCCGATCTGGTGGCGCAGTTGGAGAAGCACGCGACGCTGCTCGGCCTGGACGGCACCGACGAGTCCGGCCGGCTGGCGATCGCCCGGCGGGCCCGGGACCTGCTGGACGAACTGCGCGGGCTGGATCAGGGCGCGGCCGGCGGTTCCGCGGCGGCCAAACAGGTCATCTCCGCCTTCGCCGGCTTCGATCTCGGCGACGTGCCGACGAGCCGCTACGGTGCGTCGATCAAGCAGGCCGAGGCCGTCGCGGCCGCCTTGGCCACCGCGGCCTGGGACATGCTCAAGCTCGCGCCCAACTACGGGCCGCAGGGCGAGGCAGTGCTGGAGGAGTTGCGCGGCGCGGCGCGTGTCGATCAGCGCACCAAGGACCTCAAGGAGGCGCTGCGGGAGGCACGGCGGTCCATCGTCGCCGTCATCGAGCGCAGCCAGGCACACACCCCCGACCCGCGCAGGGCATACGCCGCGCCCACGCAGACCGAACCTCTCACCAAGCCCGACGCGATCAGCCTGAACACCGGCACCGGCCAGCCGCCCGTGCCCTCCACCCACCCGGGCGCCGACAGCGGACGACGTGCGGGACGGCGCTCGGGCGGGGGCCGGACCACGGCTTCCCGTGCGCTGGCCCAGCTGAGGGCCGAACTGGCCGAACTGGCCGCTGCCGAGCCGGACGCGGAGATCGAGATCAGCTGGCGAGTCGTGGAGTGAGCGGTATGCGGCGAGCGAAGAAGGTGTGGGAACAGTGAGTGCGGCGGCCGTGACTACGACCAGCGCAGTGCGGCTCAACGCCGCGACCATCACCCAGTACCTGGCATCGCAGCCCGGTCTCGGGCCGGGCAAGCGCCGGGTCGTACTGCTGCGTGCCGCGCCCTCCTGGGACGGCCCTGACGAGCTGCCCTGGGGTGAGCAGCGGCGGGCCAAGGTCGCGGCGGCGCCCTCTCCTCTGGGCGTGTACGAGTTGCTCCTCGCGCACCAGAAGCCGTCGGCCAGCGGGCCCGATGTACTGGTGGTACTCACCGATCGCGAGGAGGCGGAGCTCGGGCCCGATCTGCTGGCCAAGGTGCACCGGCAGCGGGTCAACGCCGTCGACACCTGGGACGTCGTACGGGAGGCGTTCGGTGCGAGCCGCTCGGACCACCGGCTGTTCGAGGAGAACTGGGCTGCCGAGGCGCTGCTGGACGCCGCTCCGCCGCACGGCGGATGGCCGAAGCTGGCGGGCGGTGTGCTGTCGCGGCGCGAGGCACTGACGTCGCTCGCCCTGCGCAGGCTGGGAATCGGCCGCTACGACCCGGACGCCGAGACCTCCCGCGCCACAGCGGGCGGTGGTGACGAGCTGGACATCCACACCCTCCTGCGATGGTCCCTCGTGCCTGGTGGTCCTGAACGGCTCCTGGCGCTGCGAGCGCCCGAGCGAGCGGGACTCGTGCAGTTCCTCGGTGAAGAGGAGCAGGCCGGACGCGCGGGGCAGGCCCTGCTCGCCCTCGTGACGGCGGAGCACGGGCCGGACGCCGTCGCGTTCGGACTGGTCTGCGCTGCGCTGTGGAGACACGCCGACGCCACGGCGGACGCGGAGGACTACCGGGCCCGGGGGCGGGCCGAGCGCTGGTTCGGAGAGGAGCCGCCCGCCGAGGGTGAGCACCTGGACGCCCTGGCGGCGGCCTTCGGACGCTCCTGCGAGGAATTCGTCTCCGCCCTGCTGCTGACGGGACGATCGGACAGCGACGAGTCGGCGGCAGAGGCCAGGCGGCTGACCGGCTCCGTGCTCGACCGGGCGGCCGCCCTGGCGCGCCAGTTCGGAGCGGAACGGGCGGCAGGGACGAGTCCCGTACTGGCGGCAGGACTTGAAGCACGTTTCACGGCTGCCGGCGAGGCGCTGTCGAGTGGCGCCCCCGAGCGCATCCCGCCCGCGGTGAAGGCCCTCAGCGAACATCGGCTCGCCCGGGATCCCGACAACAACATCCGTATCGAGCGGGTGCGCATGGCGCAGCGGCTGACAGGTTGGCTCGCGACCGACCCGCCGGTGGAGACCGACACGGTGGCGGATGCCATTGCCCGTCACGTCACCGAGACGGGCTGGGTGGACCTGGCGCTGGAACACATCGAGTCGGGAGGCGATCCCGATCCGGCGCTGCGGTCCGCGTACGACATTCTGTGTGCCTCCGCGCGCGAGCGTCGGCGCGAGATCGACCGGCACTTCGCCCAGGTGCTTGCCGCACGGTCGGCGACCGACCGTGGACCCGGCTCGATGCTGGCCGTGGAGACGTTCCTGCCCGAGGTCGTCGCCCCGGTGGTGAAGGCCGGAGAGCGGAAAGTACTGCTCCTCGTGCTCGACGGGATGAGTGCCGCCATCGCCGCCGAGCTCGGCGAGCACCTGCGCGACCACTGGGTCGAGTACGACCCGTTGCCGGGAGCGAAGGGCACCCCACGGCGCCGCGCGATGGCAGCAGCGCTCCCCACCATCACGGCCGTGTCACGGACCTCTCTCTTCGCCGCGCGCCTGATGAAGGGCACGCAGGCCGACGAGAAGAGGCTGTTCCCCGCTCACCGCTTCTGGGGCGGAGAGGACGTGGCGGTCTTCCACAAGGACGACCTGCGCGCCGAGAGCAGCGGCGAGCCGTTCGGGCCCGAACTGCACGACGCACTCGTCGGCGACCGTACGCATGTGGCGGTGGTCCTCAACACCGTGGACGACCGGCTGGCCTCCGAGCAGAAGCTCGGCGACGGTGCCTGGCGGCTGTCCGACATAGGGGGGCTGCGAGCACTTCTCCGGTCTGCCGCGGACCAGGGACGTGCGGTGATCATCACCAGTGACCACGGACACGTCATCGACCGGCGGGCGGCGCGGGTCGACGCCGAGGACGTGCGGTCCGCCCGGCACCGTGCCCCCGGCGGACCGCTCTCGGAGCAGGAGATCGTGCTGACGGGTCCTCGGGTTCTCGACCCGGAGCCGGAGAGCGAGATCGTTGCCCTGTGGGACGCCGACTCCCGATACACGTCTCGCAAGGCCGGCTATCACGGCGGCGTATCGCTGGCCGAGTTCGCCATCCCGGTGCTGGCGTTGCTGCCCTTCGGGGCGAAGCCGCCGAGCGGCTGGAGGGAGCTGGGCGACCAGCGGCCGACCTGGTGGTCACTGACACAGCAGGGGGAGAAGCAGCCGCCACGGGCACACGCCGCCGTGGTCTCAGCACCTAGCCCGAAGAAATCGCCCAAGAAGGCCAAGAGCCAGGCGGAACTCGCCAAGAGCCACGAGGCACTGTTCGATGTGGCGTTGGTTCCCTCGACATCCGAGGACGGTGCTCTGCTTTCCGCAGCCACTGTGTCTCCGGAGGATGCCTTGGTCGACGCCCTCCTGACGTCCGAGGTCTTTACGGCTCAGGTGCAGCTGTTGGCCCGTAAACCGGACCTCGCTCGGGTGGAAAAGGCCGTACACGCTCTGCTGGACTCGGGCGGCACCCTGCCGATGACCGCTCTCGCCCAGCGCGTCGGACTCCCCGCGAGCCGACCGGCCGACGGCTTCGCCGCCGTGCTGCGGCAGTTGCTCAATCACGACGGTGTCCAGGTGCTGGAGACACTGCCGGACGGGCGGACCCTTCGGTTGCACATCGGACTGCTGCGAGATCAGTTCGAGTTGAGCTGAGGCGGAACGGTGAAGCCGACCCCGGTGGTGACCGGGGCCGGCTCCACCGAGCGTCAGGTGAGCTGCCGCAGCAACATCACGAACTGGCGCAACTCCTCGCTCCGCTGCGGCGCCAGCGGCTCGGGCCGGAAATGAGCGATCTGGTTGCGGATATCGCGCACCCGATCGAGCTGGTGCACGAATTGAACGCGGTTCACCCCGGTCCAGCCCAGGGTCTGCCAGTTCTGGTCGGCCGCGGTGCACAGCGCCTCTCTGCGGTTTCCCTGCCTGGTGCGCTGATCACCGTCGAGCAGCATCACGTACTGGCCGAACATGAGGTCGGCGATCTTCCCCGTTTTCCTGTCGTTGGCCTGGACGGCACGGATGGCGTCCTCATCGAGCTTCGCGCCAAGGCACTTACGCAGCCTGAACTCGATCTCGCCGATGACGAAGAACGGCCATGCGGTCGCGTCGAAACGCTGGGTGATGTCCGCAGCGGTGACAATGCCGCTGATGCGGCCGTTATGGGCTCTCACCAGCACGTATCCGTGCTCGCAGACGTTGGGGAGCATGGCGAAGAAGTCGTCGTGGGCGTGGGCGACCGGCGGGTCCTCCACGATCGCGTTGGCCAGCGCCGCGTTCGCGCCAGTGGCATACATCTTGGCCACCGAGCGCCAGGTGACGACGCCGGACACCGTGTACCGGTCCTCCAGGACCGGAACCTGGGAGTAGTTCTTCGTGTGCATGATGTACGTCGCCTCGGTGAGGTCCGAGGCGGGTGTGATCGAGTCGACCCCGGCGTGGGCACACGGCAGGTCGCCGATCCGGAACGGCTGCGTGGGCAGCGCACCGGGCAGCAGCCCGGCCTCGTCCTCCTGCTCCTCCTCGGCCGTGTCCCCCTGCTCCGCTGCTGCGGATTCCTGTGCAACGATGTGGATCTCGGACTGGCTGCCGCAGGTGGCGAAGTACGGCAGGGTCGCAAGACCGAGTTCCTTCAGTCTCTGCTCGATGACCAGGATCGCCTGGTCGTTGCGGAATCGGGTGTTGAAGCATGTCAGGAGTTCGACGAGGGGCATGCGGCGGCCTTTGAGCGCCAGCAGTTCGTCATCAGAGGGGTTCCGGAGCACGACCGCGTCACCCGGCCTTCGTGTCGCGGAAGACGGTGCGCTTGCCCATGGCTGACATGACCAGTTCCAGCAACTGCTTGGACCTGCTCGCGTAGAACTGCTCGAAGTCACCCGAGTGCAGCGTCGCCGGGTCGATGAGGTGAGTGCCGATGACGTCGTCGAACCACTCGGGGCGCATGCCCGATTCGAGGGTGAGCGTCTTGAGATATCCGGCGGGAGATCCGGTCATGCTCTTGCTGGCCCGGAGCGACAGAGGTGTCTTGTTGATGATCGAGTTCGCTCTGTTGCTATAGGCCCGGTGGTTCTTGTCGATCCACGGCTTGGGAAAGATCTGACGGACCTCCACGCTGTACTCGGCCAGGCGCGCCGCGTTCAGGGGTGCCTCGGTGAAGTACCAGTCCACCGCGCCCTGCTTGACGAGAAGGGCGTAAATCCCCTTGTAAGCGGCACTGTTGCGGGTACTCAGGGTGTCCAGCCGGTCGTCCAGGAAGGCTGCCTCGGCGATGGTGTCCGGGATAACCTCGGCGTTGCCCCGCAGACGTTCGACGAGTTGTTCCACATCGCGGGTGAAGCGGCTCTCCGTCGAACCGCCGTACATCTCGCCGAGCACACCGCACCAGTACCACTGGGTGAGCAGTTCATCGGCCGCCTCGGTGTCGGTCTCGTCGCCCAGGATGGTCCGAACGGCGGCCAGCGGAACGAGCTGAGTGCGATACGGCAGGTCGGGGGCCCGCACGATGCACTGCCGCTCCAGGAAAGCCCCCACCCACTCGAAGGCCTCGGCCACGCGCGGAGCGAGCGAACTGAAGTCGGCGAGCGGCAGTTCCAGCAGGTCACGGCGCTTACAGGAGACCGCGGCACGCGGCTCCTGCCGTTTGCGCTCCCAGGTCCTGACGAGTGCCACCGCCTGGAGGAAGTCACTGCTGCTGAGCCCGTCCTCGACGCCGGCCTCCATGCGCCCGAACACGGGGTACGACGCCGTCAGGCCCTTCTTGATGTCCAGCCATACGTCCGGCAGTTTGAAGTAGTCGCCGTGCCGGGCCACGTACTCCTGGTTGCCCGCATAGGTGGCCGTCAGCAGTTCGAAGACGTTGAGCGGCACACCGCCGGTGTTCACCCGCTCGAACACGGCACAGACCGCGTCCATGGTCGTAGAGGCCGCGAGCTTGATCATCGGCACCTGGAACGACTGCATGCGGCTGAGCACGTACTGCTGGAACTGTCCCCAGAGCCCCCAGTTCGTGACATCGACCTTCACGAACTCCTGGTGCCAGGCGTTCACACGCTGGGTGTCGAAGACGAAATGGAGCGGGAAGTAGCCGGCGGCGCACTCCCCCTCGACGCTTGTCAGGTCGATGGTGTCCCTGCGATTGAAGCCGGTCTTCAGGATCCGGTCCTCGGGCACGGACACGATGGCGTCGTCACGGTCGGCCGGCGACCCGATGGACTTGGCGATGTCGATGTAGTACCAGCGCCTCAGTTCCTTGCCCCGGGCGTCCACTGTCTCGACCGGCCGATCTCGATGCAGGGCCTGGAAGAGGGAGGTCAGCCGCTGCTGACCGTCGAGCAGCAGGAGATCCGGCACCCTGGCCTGCGCGTCCTCGGCGCCCTTGAGTGTCCGGGTGCGGAACGGTGAGGTGCCGTTGGTCTGCAGCGCCATCACCACGCCCAGCGGATAGTCGAGCGTCACCGTCGCGATGAGGGCCCTAATCCGCTCGTCGTCCCACTTCCACTCACGCTGGAAGTCGGGGAGCTGTAAGGCGCCGGAAGCGACGTCGGCGAGCGCGTCGCTGAGTTTCAGACTGTCGAGTGCCACGCTGTGTCTTCCCGTGTTGAACGTGAACGGTAAGTCGCCACCAGTCACCGGTGGTGAACCTGCAATTGCATCAACGTGGTTGCGGACAGTCAAGGTGGCGGCGGACGGTTCCAGGAGCCAGAAGGTCCGGGTCCGGGTCAAAATGGGAGACTGTCCGGGTGAGGAAAGACAGCCCTGAGGGAAGCGGACCTGTGAGTGCTGCTCGGCGCCGTGGCGTGATCGACGCCCTGCGCCGAGGAGCCGTTCCGGAAAGCGGACTGGATCTGCTGGCGACCGGCCTCGACCGGTTCGGTACCGCGCTCGACACGGAACTCGACGCAGTCGGGTCGGGAGCCTCGGTGTTCAAGGCGGTGCGAGGCGAATACGGGTCCGGCAAGACGTTCTTCGCACGGTGGCTCGGTGAGCGTGCCAAGCGGCGTAACTTCGCTGTCGCCGAGATCCAGATCTCGGAAACCGAAACCCCGCTGCACAGGCTCGAGACCGTTTACCGTCGCCTCACCGAGCGGCTGGCCACACCCGGGTTCCCACCGAGCGCGCTCCGGCCGGTCGTGGATGCGTGGTTCTACGCCCTTGAAGAGGACGCCCTCGCCGCCGGAGCTCTCGAGGAGGAACTGCCCGGCAGGGTCGAACAGCTGATGACAGCCCGCCTCACGGAGGTGTCCCGGCATGCCCCGTCGTTCGCAACAGCCCTGCGGGGCTACCGTGCCGCGGTCGAGGCCGGCGACGAGGCCACCGCCTCGGCCGTCATGGCCTGGCTGGGCGGGCAGCCGCACGTGGCCGCCGCTGCCCGCAGGGCCGCTGGCGTGCGTGGCGACCTCGATCACTTCGGTGCTCTCGGCTTCCTGCAGGGACTGCTCACCGTGCTGCGTGACTCGGGTCACTCGGGGCTGCTCGTCGTCCTGGATGAGGTCGAGACCCTGCAGCGGGTCCGCTCCGATGCCCGTGACAAGGCGCTGAACGCGCTGCGTCAGCTCATCGACGAGGTGCACTCCGGACGTTTCCCCGGTCTCTATCTGCTGATCACGGGCACACCGGCGTTCTTCGACGGTCGGCAGGGCGTGCAGCGTCTGGCTCCGCTCGCCCAGCGGCTGGCCACCGACTTCACCACCGACCCGCGCTTCGACAACCCGCGTGCTGTGCAGCTCCGGCTACCTGGGTTCACCCAGGACTCGCTGATCGGTCTGGGGAGGACGATCCGGGACCTGTACGCATCAGGTTCACCCGCCTCCGAGCGCATCAGGGAAGTCGCGGACGACGCCTATGTCGCCGACCTGGCCAAGGCCGTCGGAGGGGCGCTGGGGGGCAAGGTGGGGATCGCACCACGCCTGTTCCTCAAGAAGCTCGTAGGCGATGTCCTTGACCGTGTAGACCAGTTCGACGACTTCGATCCGCGCGAGCACTATGCGCTCACCGTGAGCACTTCGGAGCTGACCGAGGTAGAGCGCAACGCCGCGGCGGTCGACAGCGCCGACGATGTCGAACTGGACCTCCCGTGATCGAAGCCGCGCCCGACCCGATGGACCTGCTTCACCCTGGGTTGGTTCACCACATCGTGAACACCTTGGAATGGCCCGACCTGAGGCCACTCCAGGAAGAGGCGATCACCCCTCTGTCCGAAGGCGCGGACGCCGTACTGATCGCTCCCACCGCCGGAGGGAAGACCGAGGCCGCGTGTTTTCCCCTGCTGTCACGGATGGCGAAGGAAACGTGGGACGGCACCTCGGTCCTCTACGTCTGCCCGCTGAAAGCTCTGCTCAACAACCTGCTGCCCCGACTGGAGACGTACACCTCCTGGCTCGGACGCGCCGCCGCGCTCTGGCACGGTGACGTGACGCACTCGCGCCGCAAGCGCATCCTGCGTGAACGGCCAGATGTATTGCTGACCACCCCCGAGTCCCTCGAGGCCATGCTGGTCAGCACAAAGGTCGATCATCGGGCGTTCTTCTCCGGGCTGCGGGCGATCGTCGTGGACGAGGTACATGCTTTCGCAGGCGACGACCGAGGGTGGCACCTGCTGGCCGTGCTGGAACGGCTGGAACGGGTGGCCGGACGCCCGGTGCAGCGCGTGGGCCTCTCCGCGACCGTGGGTAACCCGGAGGAGTTGCTCGCCTGGCTGCAGGGGGCGAAGTCCGGGCAGCGTGCGGCACGGGTAGTGGCCCCGCATCTGCGGGAAAGCGCCCCGAAGCTTCCGCCCCCCGGGGAGATCCAGCTGGACTATGTCGGGTCTCTGGCCAACGCCGCCACGGTGATCGCGGCACTGCACAGGGGAGAGAAACGACTTGTGTTCTGCGAGTCGCGTAAGCAAGTCGAGGAACTTGGCGCAGCACTGCGCGTGAAGGGTGTGACCACGTTCCTCTCCCACGCCTCGCTGTCCGCAGATGAGCGGCGGCGAGCAGAAGAAGCCTTCGCAGAAGCTCGCGACTGCGTGATCGTCTCCACGAGCACCCTGGAACTGGGCATCGACGTCGGTGACCTCGACCGGGTCATCCAGATCGATGCTCCCAGCACCGTGGCCTCATTCCTGCAGCGCCTGGGCCGCACCGGCCGACGCCCCGGATCCAGCCGCAACTGCCTGTTCCTCACCACCGACGACGCCGGCCTGTTGTCCGCGTCGGCACTTCTGCTGCTCTGGTCGCGCGGCTGGGTGGAGGCGGTCGTTCCTCCTCCGGAGCCACGGCACATCGCAGCGCAACAGGTGCTGGCTCTCTGCCTCCAGGAGCACCGGGTCGGCGACCGGCTGTGGCAGCAGTGGTGGGGAGGACTCGGCCCCTTCGGCCCTTCCGCCGAGCCGATCGTGCGTCATCTGGTCGAGCAGGGCTATCTGGACCGGGACGGCGAGCTGTTGTTCATCGGCCCCGAGGCCGAACAACGCTTCGGCTATCGGCACTTCATGGACCTCACCGCGGTCTTCACAGCCGCGCCCGAGTTCACCGTGCTGTCCGGCCGTACCGAGATCGGTACGACCGATCCCGCGCTGCTCACCGACGAGGTCGTCGGCCCTCGCCGACTGCTGCTTGCCGGGCGCAGCTGGCAGGTGACGTACATCGACTGGTCACGCCGCCGCTGTTTCGTCGAACCCGTGGAAAGCGGTGGCCGGGCTCGCTGGGGCGGCATCGGTCTGGCCCGGACCTCCTCGTACGAGCTGACGCGGGCGGCCCGCGACATCCTGCTCGGTTCGACCCCTCCGGTCAGGCTCACACGCCGCGCCGAAAGCACTCTCGCTCGCGTGCGTGATGAGAACGCGGAGGTGGTGTACCGCAACGGCACCGTCATCACGCGAGGAGGCCACGACACCAATGTGCGGTGGTGGACATGGGCCGGCTACCGAGCCAACGCCACTCTGGCCGCCACGCTGTCCACCATTTCGGACCCCCTCCAACGCCCCACCGACGCATACGTGCGGCTGCGTGAGGACATCACGCCACAGGACTGGAAGCGGGCAACCGCAGGAGCGTCCGACCACCTGTGTCTCCCGACCGTTGCCCCGCGCGCACTGGCCGGGCTGAAGTTCAGTGCGGCTCTTCCACCCCGTCTGGCAGAGGCGACGCTTGCGGCTCGGTTGGCGGACTTGGACGGCGCAACAACTTCGCTCCGCGAGGCCGTCCGCTTCACGACTACACAGACGGGATGAACCCAGGTCCGACTGCCTGCAAGTGAGCCGCGATCTCAGTCGAGCGGCGGCTCACGTCACAACAGTGGCGGCAGACGAGTCGGGCTGTACGCCGGGTTCTGTTCCGGCGGGTCCTCGCGGTCCCGCCGGCGACGGCCATCCATCTAGGGCCGGCGTTGCCGCCGGCCTCGTGCGGTCTACCCGCGGACTCGGGCGGGCAGCCCTCGAACGTCCGCGCAGAGCCGCCTTTCACAGCGGCTCCTCTTGACCTTGCTCCGGGTGGGGTTTACCTAGCTGCCCAGGTCACCCTGGGCACTGGTGGTCTCTTACACCACCGTTTCACCCTTACCGAGGACCGAGGTCCCCGGCGGTCTGCTTTCTGTGGCACTGTCCCGCGGGTCACCCCGGGTGGCCGTTAGCCACCACCCTGCCCTGTGGAGCCCGGACGTTCCTCGGGAAGCCCCCTCACGGGGACTCCACGCGGCCGTCCGCCCGGCTCGTCTGCCGTGCCGACCATGGTACCCGGGGCACGTCCCGCTTCGGCGCCGCGGCCGTCGCCAGGACCGAGCCCGCCAGGATCAGCGTGAAGGCGACACCGATGCCGACCGTCAGCTCCTCGCCCAGGAGCACCGCGCCCGCGGCGACCGCCACCGCCGGGTTGACGTAGGTGATCACTCCGGCCCGGGTCGGGCCGATCTCCTTGATCAGCTCGAGGAACGCCACGAACGCCACCGCCGTGCAGACGGCGCCGAGGCCGGCGAGCGCCGCCAGGACCTCGCCCGAGGGCATCGTGTCGGGCCGGGTGAGGAAGGCGGCCGGTGCGTAGACGACGGCCGCCAGCGCCAGGCAGGGCGTGATCAGTTGCAGCGTCGGCACGTCCTTGAGGTGCCGGGCGGCGATCAGGGGGGCGGTGGCGTAGCCGACGACCGTCACCAGCACCTCGGCCAGGGAGCGGGCGTCGCCGCCGGTGAGGTGCGGCAGGGTCAGGACGGCGACGCCCGCCAGGCCGAGGGCGAGCCCCGCGATGCGGCGGGCCCCCACCGGCTCCCCCGCGCCGAAGAAGCGGGCCATGAGGAGGGCGACGATCGGCACGCCCGCGATGAGGAGCCCGGCGGTGGAGCTGGACAGGTGGCGTTCGGCGTCCGTCAGGGTCCACCAGGGGCCGATGATCTCGATGACGGCGAAGGCCAGCATCGGCTTCCAGTGCCTGCGCACGGTCAGGCCGAGTCCCCCCTGGCGCAGGGCGAACGGCAGCAGGAGCGCGGCGCCGAGCGCGCACCGCGCGAACACCACCACGGACGGGGACAGGTCGTCCACCGCCACCTTGATCATCAGGTAGGGGATGCCCCAGACCACTCCCATCAGGGAGAACAGGAACCAGCCGCGTGCAGTCATGCGGCGATTCTCGGCCGCGTCACCGGGGCGTGTCTTGAACGCTGTTGCGGTACGCCGCCGGGGTCACGCCCAGCACCCGGCGGAACCAGCGGGTGAGGTGCGCCTGGTCGGCGAAGCCCACGAGCGGCGCGACCTCGGCCGGGCGCAGGCCGGTCTCCAGCAGCCCCCGGGCCCGGGCCACCCGGTGCTGGGCGAGCCAGGCGTACGGCGGGACGCCCACCGTCGTGCGGAAGGCGCGCAGCAGCTGGTAGCGGGACAGGCCCAGGTCGGTGGCGAGGGCGGCCAGGGACGGCGGGTCGAGGACCTCGTCGGCGAGGCGGTCGCGGACGGTCCTGGCGATGGCGGCGGCGCCGGGCACGGTGTCGCTCGCGGCGCGCGCGGTGGAGTGGCGGCGGGCCAGGGCCGTGAGGAGCCACGGCAGCCGCGACTCGGCTTCGAGAGGGTCGGGGCAAGCGCTGATGTCGGTGTGCGCGGCGCGCAGGGCGGCGGCGAGCTCCGGGTCGTGCAGGACGGGGTCGCGGAAGTGCGGCAGGCCGCCGAGGGTGCCGTCGCGGAGCAGGGCGGTCCCGGCGTAGAGGGCCTGGTAGGCGTAGCCGTCGCAGGCGGCCGGTCCGCCGGTGTGCATCTCGCCCGGCTCCAGCACGACGATCGAGCCGGGAAAGGAGTGGATGTGTCCGCCGCGGTAGGCGATGAGCTCGGACCCGCCGACGGTGACGCCGACCGTGAACTCCTCGTGCGCGTGGGGCGCGTAGACGTGCCGGTCGAAGCACGCGGTGAGCAGGTCGAGTGTGGGCCCGTCCCGCCCCAGCCTTGCCCTGGTCCAGCTGGCCCGCTCCTGTGGTGTCCCCATGTCGTACCCCCCGCCCCCAGGGGATCAGAGGAGGCCGGCGGTGTCCAGGTCGAGGGCGAAGGGTGCGGGCAGGGTGACGGATGTGCCGAAGGGGCGGGCGCAGTGCTCGCGGTGGTCGTCTTGACCTTGTCGCGGCGTCAGCGTTTTCACTGGTGGCATGCGGATCGGAGAACTCGCCCGGGTCGTCGGCGTCACCACGCGGGCCGTGCGGCACTACCACCATCTGGGGCTGCTGCCCGAGCCGGAGCGGCGGGCCAACGGGTACCGGGAGTACGCCCTGCGGCACGCCGTCGTGCTGGCGCGGATCCGGCGGCTGACCGAGCTGGGGCTGGGGCTCGCCGAGGTGCGGGACGTGCTGGCCGACGAGGAGGGCAAGGACCTCGTCGAGGTGCTGACCGAGCTGGACGAGGACCTGGCGCGGCAGGAGGAGGAGATCCGGGGGCGGCGGGCGCGGCTGAGGACGCTGCTGGAGGCGGAGGGCGGGCTGCCCGCCGAGGGGCCGGTCTCGCCGGAGCTGGCGGCGCTGTTCGCCGGGACCGTGCATCTGTCCGACTCGCCGATGGCCGCCAAGGACCGCGAGATCATCGCCTTCCTGGAGACCGCCATGCCGGCCGGGGAGCGGGAGCGGATGGTGGCGTCGATCGGCGAGGCCCTCGGCACTCCTGAGGCGGTGGCGGGGGCGGCAGCCGCGTACGCGCTGCTCGACGCGCTCGCCGGGGCCGAGCCGGACGACCCGGGGGTCGAGGAGGCGGCCCGGGCGCTGGCCCGCTGCGTTCCGCCCGGCCTGTTCCCGCAGGCCGGGGAGGTCGACGAGGACGACCACGTCCTGCGCGCCCTGTACGCCGACCTCGCCCCGGCGCAGGCGGAGGCCGTACGCCGCACCATGCGGCTGCTCGGTGAGGAGCGGCGGTGAGGGCCGTGCGGCGGCTGGCCGGGCACGAGCTGCGGTTGCTGTGGAGCCTGGTGCTGTGGGCGGCCCGGCGCGGGCAGGGGCCGGCCGGCGGGCAGGGCTTCGGGTACGCGCGGGGGCAGGGTCCCGTGACGGCCGGGTTCGCGTTCGTGTGCGTGGTCGAGACGGTGGCGATGTCGGTGCTGCTAGAGGACTGGCCGACCGTGCACGCGGTGGTCCTCTTCCTGGACGTGTACACGATCGTGCTGGTCGTCGCGCTGCACGCCTCCGCGGTGGTGCGTCCGCACGTGCTGGACCCGGACGCCGGCTCCCTGCGGATCCGGCGCTACGTCCACGTCGACCTGGAGGTGCCGCTGGAGCGGATCGCCTCGGTGCGGCGGGAGCTGCGGACGACGCACGAGCGGGCCGAGGGCGAGCTGGACCTGGAGGTCGGCTCGCGGACCACCGTGACGCTCGAACTGACCGAGCCGGTCACCCACGTCACCTTCCTCGGCCGCCGCCGCGCGGTGCGGGTCGTCCGCTTCCACGCCGACGACGCCGGCGCCCTGGTCCGCGCCCTCGGCCGGGCCCGCTAGTGACGTCCCCGTACGCTGTCGGCGGAGTTCGATCGAAGGAGTACCCGTGCTCGTCCTGCTGCCGCCGTCCGAGGGGAAGGCCGCTTCCGGCCGCGGTGCCCCGCTCAAGCCGGAGTCGCTGTCCCTGCCCGGGCTGGCCGGTGCCCGTGAGGCCGTGCTCACCGAGCTGGTCGAGCTGTGCTCCGGCGACGAGGAGAAGGCCCGCGAGGTGCTGGGGCTGAGCGAGGGCCTGCGGGGCGAGGTCGCCAAGAACGCCGCGCTGCGCACCGCGGGGACCCGCCCGGCCGGGGAGATCTACACCGGCGTGCTGTACGACGCCCTCGGCCTGGCCACTCTCGACACGGCGGCCAAGCGCCGCGCCGCGCGCTCGCTGCTGGTGTTCTCGGGGCTGTGGGGCGCGGTGCGGGTGACGGACCGGATCCCGTCCTACCGCTGCTCGATGGGCGTGAAGCTGCCGGGTCTGGGCGCGCTGGGCGCGCACTGGCGTACGCCGATGGCGTCGGTGCTGCCGGAGGTGGCCGGGCAGGGGCTGGTGCTGGACCTGCGTTCCGCCGCGTACGCCGCCGCGTGGAAGCCGAAGGGCGAGGTCGCGGGGCGGACGGCGTCGGTGCGGGTGCTGCACGCGCCGACCCGGAAGGTCGTCAGCCACTTCAACAAGGCCACGAAGGGGCGGATCGTACGGAGTCTGCTGACCTCGGGGGCGGCACCCGAGTCGCCCGCCGCACTGGTCGAGGCGCTGCGGGATCTCGGGTACGTCGTGGAGGCCGGGGCGCCCGCGAAGTCCGGGCAGCCCTGGTCGCTGGACGTGCTGGTCGACGAGGTGCACTAGCGACACCGGGGGAGCCGTTGCATGCACTGCAACGCCCTTTGCGTGCTGTGCATCACGACGGCAGGATGAGGCGCATGGTCTCCTCCTCCCCTCCGCCTGCCTCCGTGCTGGACCTCGCGCCCGTCCTTCCCGTCGTGGTCGTCGAGGACGCCGGCGACGCCGTACCGCTGGCCCGGGCGCTGGTCGCGGGCGGGCTGCCCGCGATCGAGGTGACCCTGCGCACGCCCGTGGCCCTGGACGCGATCCGGGCGATCGCCCGGGAGGTGCCGGACGCGGTGGTCGGCGCGGGGACGGTGATCAGCCCGGGCCAGGCCGCCGACGCGGTGGCCGCGGGCGCGCGGTTCCTGGTGAGCCCCGGCTGGACGGACCTGCTGCTGGAGGCGATGCGGGCGTCCGGGGTGCCGTTCCTGCCGGGGGTGTCGACCACGTCGGAGGTGGTGGCCCTGCTGGAGCGCGGGGTGCGGGAGATGAAGTTCTTCCCGGCCGAGGCGGCGGGCGGCACGGCGTATCTGCGGTCGCTGGCGGGGCCGTTGCCGCAGGCGCGGTTCTGCCCGACGGGCGGGATCGGCCCGGACTGCGCCCCGGACTATCTGGCCCTGCCCAACGTCGGCTGTGTCGGCGGCAGTTGGATGCTGCCGGCGGACGCGCTCGCCGGGCGCGACTGGGGGCGCGTCGAGGCGCTGGCCCGGGCGGCGGCGGGGCTCAGCGCAGGTACGACGTGTCGTTGAGGAGGCGGACGCTGGCGTTGCCGTCGGCGTAGTAGGCCACGACCGAGAGGGACGCGGCGGACAGTTCCATGCGGAAGAGGGACTCCGGCGGGGCGCCGAGCGCGAGGCGCACCAGCGTCTTGATCGGGGTCACGTGCGTGACGAGCAGGACCGTGCGGCCCGCGTGGGCCGCGAGCAGCTTGTCGCGGGTCGCGGCGAGCCGGGTGGCCGTCGCGGCGAAGCTCTCGCCGCCGCCGGTGGGTTCGGCGTCCGGGGAGGCCAGCCAGGCGTTGAGGTCGTCGGGGTGGCGCTCGCGCACCTCGGCGAAGGTGAGCCCCTCCCAGGCGCCGAAGTCGGTCTCGCGCAGGCCGTCCTCGATCTGCACGTCGAGGCCGAGCCGGGCGGCGACGATCCCGGCGGTCTCGCGCGTCCGGGCCAGGGGTGAGGCGACGACGGCCTGGATCGTCCCGCGCCGGGCCAGCATCGCGGCGGCCCGCTCGGCCTGCTCGCGCCCCACGTCGGACAGGGAGGGGTCGGTCCCGCCGCTGCCCGAGAACCGCTTCTGCGGGGTCAGCGGGGTCTCGCCGTGCCGGAGCATGACGAACGTGGCCGGGGTCCCCATGTCGGCGGGAGCCCACCCGGGGCTCGCCACGGCCTGCGCGGCCCGGGCATCGGCACCGCCCTTTACATCACGGGCCGGGGCAACGGCGCCGCCCTGCGCACCGCCGTCCCGGGCAGCGGCACCGGCCTTCACATCGCCATCCCGGGCAGCGGCACCGTCCTGCGCACCGCCGTCCCGGGCAGCGGCACCGCCCTGCGCACCGCCGACCCGCGCGTCCGCACTGTCCTCACCGTCACCGTCACCCTCACCGTCACCGGCCGGGGCGAAGGAATCGGTCTCGGCGTCACCGACCTGGCCACCGGCACCGTCCCCGGCGGCGGTGGGAACACCGCGCGCGGCCGCGCGTCCCGCGGCCAGCGCGTCGCGCACCCGGGCCGCGCCCGCTGCCGCGTCGCCGGGCGGCTCCGCCGCCGAGGCTCGGGGTGGCGCGTGCAGTTCGGCGGTCGACGCCGACTCGGACCACTGCCGCCCCTGCGCGCCCGCGTCCATCGCCTCGTTGGCCAGGCGGTCGGCGTGCTTGTTGCGGTCCCTCGGGATCCACTCGTAGGTGACGCTGCCGGGCGGGAAGACGCGGGCGGCCTCCGCCGCCAGCGGCTTCATGTCGGGGTGCTTGATCTTCCAGCGGCCCGACATCTGCTCGACGACGAGCTTGGAGTCCATCCGGACGTGGACCGTCGCGGCCGGGTCCAGTGCGCGGGCGGCGCGCAGCCCGGCGAGGAGTCCGCGGTACTCGGCGACGTTGTTCGTGGCGACGCCGATGTACTCGGCGGTCTCCCGCAGCGTCTCCCCCGTCGCCGCGTCGCTGACGACGGCCCCGTAGCCCGCCGGTCCCGGGTTGCCCCGCGACCCGCCGTCGGCCTCGACGATGAACTCCCGCACCGGCACCGCTCCCGCGACCTAGATACCGGACTCGGACGTGCGCACCAGGATGCGGCGGCAGTTCTCGCAGCGGACCACCGTGTCGGGCGCCGCCCGGCGGATCTCGTTCAGCTCGGTGATGGCCAGTTCCTGCCGGCAGCCCTGGCAGGAGCGCGCGTACAGCTTCGCCGCGCCGATGCCGCCCTGCTGCTCGCGGAGCTTGTCGTAGAGCTTGAGCAGGTCCGCCGGGACGGAACCGGCGACCACCTCGCGCTCCTTGGTGACCTGGGCGACCTCGGCGTCGATCTGCTCGACCGCGGCGTCGCGGCGCGCGGTCGCGTCGTCGACCTTCGCCTGGACGGCGGCCACGCGCTCGGTCAGCTCGGCCACCCGCTCCTGCGCGGACTCGCGGCGCTCCATGACCTCCAGCACCACGTCCTCCAGATCGCCCTGCCGCTTGGCGAGGGAGGCGATCTCGCGCTGGAGGTTCTCCAGGTCCTTGGGCGAGGTGACGGCACCGGAGTCCAGGCGCTGCTGGTCGCGGGCGGCGCGCTGGCGCACCTGGTCCACGTCCTGCTCGGCCTTGGTCTGCTCGCGGGCGGTGTCGCTCTCCTCGGTCTGCGCGGCGACGAGCAGGTCGCGCAGCTGGGTGTGGTCCTTGGTCAGCGTCTCGATCTCGGCGTGCTCGGGCAGCGACTTCCGCTTGTGCGCGAGCTGCTGCAGGCGGACGTCGAGGTCCTGGACGTCGAGGAGTCGGATCTGGTCGGCGGGCGCGGCGTTCAGTTCGGGGCTCCAGGGGATTCAGAGGTGGTCGAGGCCGCGTGGGCGGTCCAGGGGTCGGTGACCGTCTTCGAGACGTGGACGCGCAGGTCCCATCCGTGCCGGTCGGAGATCTCGTCGAGCTGGCTCGCGGCCAGCTCGCACCAGGGCCACTCGGTGGCCCAGTGCGCCGCGTCGAGCAGCGCGAGGGGGCTGTGCGCGCGATCCGCGAGGAACTCGGACGCGGGGTGGTGGCGCAGGTCCGCGGTGAGGAAGGCGTCGACCCCGGCCGCGCGGACGTGGTCGAAGAGGCTGTCGCCGGAGCCGCCGCTGACGGCGACGGTCCGCACCGGGGCCTCGGGGTCGCCGGCGACGCGGATGCCCTGCGCGGTGGCGGGCAGCCGCTGGGCGGCGAGGGCGGCGAACTCCCGGACGGTCAGCGGGTGGTCCAGGGCGCAGACGCGGCCCAGGCCGCGGCGGCCCCCGGGGTCCGTCGGGTCCGGTACGAGCGGCCCGGTGACGCGCAGGCCGAGGGCGCCCGCGAGGGCGTCGGAGACGCCCGGGTCGGCGGTGTCGGCGTTGGTGTGGGCGACGTGCAGCGCGATGTCGTTCTTGATGAGGGTGTGCACGACCCGGCCCTTGAAGTGGGTGGCCGCCACGGTCGTCGTGCCGCGCAGGTAGAGCGGGTGGTGGGTGACGAGCAGGTCGGCGCCCAGCTTCACCGCCTCGTCGACGGTCTCCTGGACCGGGTCGACGGCGAACAGGACCCGCGTGACCTCCTGGTCGGGGTCGCCCGCGACGGTGCCGACCGCGTCCCAGGACTCGGCCCGCTCGGCGGGCCACAGGGTCTCCAGCGCGGCGATGACTTCAGACAGACGGGGCACGGGAGCAAGGCTACCCGCCTGATCTGTGGCGTTGCACCGCAACCGGCCGGGCCGGTCCGCAGGGGCGGCGCGCAGCACAGTCATGCCACCCACCTCAGGCGAATCGTTCCTTGAACACCCTTATGTGTGAAGTCGCGGCCCGAGGATTCCCCGCCCGCGCGTACGAAAACTACGTTCCTCACCGGAGGTGACCGAACGATGACGGTCTGTGCGATCGAGCCTTCGGCGGGGCACGCGGACGGGGACGGTGAGGGTGCCGCGCCGCCGGGCTGCGTCCTCACCGCGGACGGTGCCTACGCCGCCCGTCTCGCGTCGGCCGGCGGCTCCTGGTTCCCGGAGCGCTGGACCCTGGACGGTCCCGAGCCCTACGCGGTGCCGCTGCCCCGCAATCAGCCGGAGGAGCCGGGCACCGAGGTGCAGCCGATGGGCGACGGGCGGGTACTGATCCACCGGCTGGTGGCCGGGCGGCACGCCTTCTCCCTGCTGTATCCGACCGGGCCCGGCACGGGTGAGCTGCCCCTGGGCGCGGTCGAGTGCCGCGACGGCGCGGCCCGGTTGCGGCTGCTGCCGCCCGCCCCGGGCGGGGAGCGGGCGTACGCGCTGGCCGTCGGGGAGCGGTGCACGTCGGTGTGGCTGGTGGCCGGCGGTGCCTTCGGGCCGGAGCGGCTGGCGGAGCTGCCGGGCCGCTGCTCGGGCGGGGTGTGGCTGGACGGTGCGGGACGGATGCTGGCGCTGGACCGGGAGACCGGGGGGCGCACCAAGGCGGTGGTGGTGGACCTGGAGTGCGGCGGGGAGGTGTCGCCGCTGCTGCAGATCGCCGCCGACAGCGACGACCGGGTGCTGCTCGCCGACCACGACAGCGGTCTGCTGCTCGTCCGCTCGGACGCGCCCTCGCCCGGGCAGGACCGGCTGGGCTGGGGCGTGCTGGGCAGCACGCTGCCGGTGCGGTTCCCCGAGTGCCTGCGCCTGCGGGACTGTGCGGTGACGCCGTTCGCGATCCAGCCGGGGC
Source organism: Streptomyces sp. NPDC003456 (assembly GCF_042878735.1). Classification (NCBI taxonomy): domain Bacteria; kingdom Bacillati; phylum Actinomycetota; class Actinomycetes; order Kitasatosporales; family Streptomycetaceae; genus Streptomyces; species Streptomyces sp. NPDC003456. The sequence goes on along the minus strand of NZ_JBIAOK010000003.1, from coordinate 748,697 downwards.
AGGTGCTGACGCCGGAGAGCTGTGCGGTGGCGCTGCGGGTGGACGGGCCGGCGGGCAGCTGGGTCGGGGTGTGGCGTCCCGCGGAGCGGCGGCTGCATCATCTCCCGGCGCCGCAGGGGTGGTTGGCGGGTACGGGGCTGTGGACGGCGGACGGTGTGCTGCGGCTGCCGTACGCGTCGGAGGCCGTGCCGTGCGGGGTGGCGCAGGTGAGCCCGCCGCCCCCGGCCGAGGCAGCGGGGCCGGCGCAAGCGGAGGGTGGCGCGGTGCCGGATCCGGAGCCCGGCGCGCCGGGTGCGGAGCGCTCCGGTCCGCTCCCGGACCCCGGGCAGGCGCCCTCGCCGCCCCCGCCCGGGCGGGCTCCGGCGCCTCCCGCCGCGCGCCCCGTCCCGCTCGCGCAGGCGCCGTTGGGGCGCCTTGTAACGAACTAGTGCCGGTCGGCGTGGCCGCCTGGAATCGGGGTGCGGGAGGCCGGTTAAACTCGCCCGGCTGTAGAGAAGATGATGTTGACGGGGTGAATTCCATCCGATGAACGACGCCAGCACGACCCAGCGTACTGCCGACGTCCAGGAGACCTCCGCCGGTCACGGCCGGCACCGTGGTGAGGTGTCCACGCAGGACAGTCAGACGGCTCCGCGCGGCCGTCACCGCAAGCCGGTGGCGGAGAGCGAGCAGGCCGGGACGGCGGCCTGACGGACCGTGGGCCACCACTCGGTGCAACGGCCCTTCCCGGCGTGCGACCTACGCCGGGAAGGGCCGTCGCCGTGTCCGCTCCCGGCGCCGCGGGGGCTCACGCGTGTGCGACGTACCGCTCATGGCCCTCTGTACAGCTGGAACTGCCTCCGCTGCGGAATAATGTGACGGCACGTCAGATGCGGCGGACGAGTCGGGCCGGCCGTGGCGCCGGCCCCGGGGCGGGAGGGCCGCGGGGCGGTGCCGGCGTGTACGTTGGCCGGGGGGTCCGCGGCTCGCGCCGGGGACTGGGCAGTCCGCGCCGACCAGGGGAAACGGAGCACATGGCACGCGTCGCCGTCATCACCGCGCCGAACATCGGGTACCGCAACACGGGCATGCTGACGGTGGACTTGGCGTTCGAGTCCCTGCGGCGACGGGCGGGCGGCGCGTTCGACGCCACCTGGTACACGCTGCACACGCCGGACACCGTGCCGCTGCGCGAGTGCGCGCGCGGCACGCGGATGCCGTTCGCATTCCTCCCGCTGGCCGAGCACCTCCACACCCTCGGCGACCACGACGCGGTTGTCTTCTGGGGCGACTTCCTGCACACCCGCCACTACCTGGCGCAGGACGCGACGAACCGCCTGACGGACTTCGGGATCGCCGCGGACCGGGACGCGGCCCGCGCCCTGCTCAACCGGACCCTGCTGCTCGCCGACCAGCCGGACGCGCTGCTGGCCCGGACCCTCAGCTACGGCGGAACGATCCTGCACAACACCCAGTCCGACTACGAGGACAAGGAGTACGGCCCGCTGTTCACCCGCCTGGTGCGGCGCGGTCACCGGATCTGGGTGCGCGACCCGCTCTCGGCGGCGAAGATCGCGCACCTGCGCGGCGACCGCGCCACCGACCACTTCGGTTCGGACGCGGCCCTGCTGAACCGCCCGGGCGACCTCGCCCACCTGCCCGTCACGGACTGGTCCCGGTCGGTCCCGGACGGCGGCGCGATCGGTGTGTTCCTCGGCGCCCGCACGCCCGTCCCCGACTGGCTGCCCGCCACCTGCCGGGAGCTGTCCGACCGGCTGGGCGCCCCGCTGGAGTGGCTGCCGTGGTTCGACCGGGACGTCCCGGCCGTGGTCGCGCACATCCCGCGGCGTCCGGGCGAGCACACCGTCGGCGACCTGCTCGGCGTCCTCCCCCGCTACCGCCTCGTCATCACCGACACCTACCACCTGGCCGTCAACGCCTGGGGCGCCGGCACCCCGGCGGTGTGCGTCGGCGCGCCCGAGCCGACGCACAAGACGCACGACGACTACCTGACGCTGAGCGACGTGAAGAAGCACGTCTTCCACATGGCGTACGACGCGACGGACTTCTACCTGTCGACCCGGCAGGGGCACGGGGGCGACGCCGAGCGCATCGTCCGGCTGGTCGAGGGCGGCGGGGCGGCGGCGGTGGCGGCGCGGATCCGCGAGCACGCCGAGTACTCGGCGGCGTCGTTCCTCACCACCCTGACGTCGCTGCTGGACACGCCCCGCCCCGGCGCCTGACCGGCGCACCCGCCGGACGCCCCCGTCAGTCCCGGTCGCGCCGGAACAGGGCCGTCCACAGGAAGGGCTCCCCGAACTGCCCGGACTCCTCCGGCTCGTCCCGCATGCGGCGCAGTTCCAGTTCCGTCAGGCCGGAGAAGATCAGCCGCAGGGAGGCGGGCGTGTACGCGAGGCCGCCGAGCAGCCCGCCGCCCTCGCGGTAGAAGTCGGCGTCGGACACCTCCGAGCCCATCCCGCCCTCCCCGGCGGCGAAGCAGGTGAGCCCGAACAGGCCGCCCGGTGCCAGCAGCCGCTCCAGCAGGGCCAGGTAGCTGACCCGGCGGTGCGGGGCCAGGTGGTGGAAGCAGCCCGAGTCGTAGATCAGGTCGTACGGGCCGGTCAGTGCCGTACCGGCGAGGGCGAAGGCGTCGCCGCGGTGGAACCGCACGCCGTCCGCGCCGGCCTCGCGGGCCCGCTCCCGGGCCCAGGCGACGGCCCGGGGCGACAGGTCGACCGCGTCGACCTCGAATCCCCGCTGTGCGAGGTGGAGGGCGTTGCGCCCCGGGCCGCAGCCCAGGTCGAGCGCGCGGCCCCGGCCGGTGCCGTACCGCTCGATCCAGTGCACGAGGTTCTCGTCGGGCTTGGCAACGAAGAACGGCACCGGCTTCGAGCGGTCGGCGTAGAAGCCGTCCCACCAGTCCGCGCCCCGCCCCGACCAGCGGTCGGCCCCGGGTGCGAACAGGCCGTCCAGAAGGGTGAGTACGTCGTCGGCGGTGCGTATGGTCCGGTCCATCCGGTCCCCCTTTCCCCGGCCGCCCACGCTAGGCGGCGTGAGGGAAATTGACCAGGTCAGCGCGTTTCTGATTCGGCGTCAGGGACGTCCTCACGGGGCGCTCAGGGCACGCACGGGCACCCCCTCGGCGCCCCGGTCCGGACCGGGGCGCACACACCGGTGGCGCGCTCCTGGAGGGCCCGCACGGGCCCTTCGCGGAGCACGCCACCGCCGTCGATCCGGAGAAGTCGACCGCCACAGGCGGGAACCGGCCCTCCGGCCCTCACACAGCCCGCGGCTGCCGCTCCGGCCGGGGCAGCCACACCCACATCAGCACCACCCCGGCCGCCAGCACCGCCGCCCCGACCCGGAACGCCAGGGCATAGCCCTCGGTCAGCGCCTGCGGACTCGCGCTGCCGCCCGAGCGGGCCGCCGCCAGGGTCGACAGGACGGCGAGGCCCAGCGAACCGCCCATCGTGCGGGAGGTGTTGACGAGCCCGGAGACCAGCCCGGCCTCCTCGGGCGCCGCCCCGGACGTGGCCAGGGAGGCCAGCGGAGTGGCCGCCAGGCCCGCGCCGAGCATCATCAGGACGCCGGGGACGAGGATCCCGGTCAGGTAGGGGCTGCCGGCGGTCAGGGTGGACTGCCAGGCGAAGCCCGCCACGGCGACCAGCGTGCCCAGCACCGCCACCGTGCGCGGTCCGGCCGTGCGCATCAGCCGGGGCGCGAGCTTGGAGCCGAGGATGACGGCGAGGGAGCTGGGGACCAGGGCGAGTCCGGCCTCCAGCGGGCTGTAGCCGAGGACGTTCTGGGCGTAGAGGGTCATGAAGAACCACATGCAGAACATCGCGGAACCGCACAGGAACATGGCGGCGTTGGCGGAGGACACCGAGCGCAGGCGCAGCAGGCCCGGCGGCATCAGCGGGCTCGCGGTGCGCGCCTCGACGGCGAGGAACGCGGCGAGCAGGACGAGTCCGGCGAGCAGCGGGAGCAGGGTGGCCGCGGCGGTCCAGCCCGCCGCCTCCGTCTGGGAGATGCCGTAGGCGAGGGTGCCGAGCCCGGCGGTGACGAGGAGGGCGCCGGGCAGGTCCAGGCGCCGTCCGTCCCCGGCCCGGCCCTCGGTGAGGAACCAGGCGGCGGCGCCCAGCACCACCGCTCCCACGGGCACGTTGATCAGCAGCACCCAGCGCCAGGACAGTGTCTCCACGAGCAGTCCGCCGACGAGGCCGCCCGCCGCCCCGCCGCCGGCGCCGACCGCCGTCCAGGTGCCTATCGCCCGGGCCCGTGCGGCCCCCTCCGGCACGGAGGCGGTGAGGATGGTCAGGGTCGAGGGAGCCAGTACGGCGGCGCCCAGGCCCTGCACGGCCCGCGCGAGCAGCAGCTGCCACTCCTGCTGCGCGAACCCCCCGGCCAGCGAGGCGAGGGTGAACAGGCCGAGCCCGACGAGGAACATGCGCTTGCGGCCGTACAGGTCACCGGCCCGGCCGCCGAGCAGCATGAAGCCGGCGAAGGCGATGGCGTAGGCGTTGACGACCCACTGCAGGCCCTGCTCGCTCAGGCCGAGGCCGGTCCGCATCGACGGCAGCGCCACGTTGACCACGGACACGTCCAGCACGACGAGGAACTGCCCGGCGCAGGTGAGCGCCACGACGAGCCAGGTCGGCGGCGTGCGGCGCGGGCGCGGGCGGGACGGCCGGGGTGAGCGGTCGGTGGCGGGGCGGGCGGATTCGAGCATGGGTGTCATGCTCTCAACCCGCTTGCGACCCTTGCATCGGGATTTCGCCGGGCCGGGGCCTCGGTCCCGGGTCCTAGGACCCGCCGTCCGCGGGCGGGCTCTCCCGCCGAGTCCCAAGGGAGGGTCAAGAATTCGTTAGAGTGCCGAAGCAACGGAATAGTTGCCCGGACGAACGAGGTTCGTACTCCACGTAACGGCCCGACCCCTCGTTCCCGTGCAGTTCCCGGCCTGGAGGCCCTCCTCGATGACGCAGACGACGACAGACGGTCCCGCCGGCAGAGCGAGCGGGGCCCTGGTGCCGGTGCTCGCCTTCGCGGGCATCGTTGTCGCGGTGATGCAGACGCTGCTCGTCCCGGTGATCAAGGACCTGCCGCAGCTGCTGGACACCGCTCCCTCCGACGCCACCTGGGTCCTGACCTCGACCCTGCTGTCGGGTGCGGTGGCGACCCCGATCATGGGGCGCCTCGGGGACCTCTACGGCAAGCGCCGCATGCTGATCCTCAGCCTCGCGGTCATGGTCGTCGGCGCCCTGGTCAGCGCCCTCACCAGCGATCTGCCGGCGATGATCGCCGGCCGCACCCTCCAGGGCTTCGCGATGGGCGCCATCCCGCTCGGCATCGGCCTGATGCGGGACATGCTGCCGCGCGAGAAGCTCGGCTCGGCGATGGCCCTGATGAGCTCCTCCATCGGCGTCGGCGGCGGCCTCGCCCTGCCCGCCGCCGCCCTGGTGGCCCAGCACAGCGACTGGCACGCCCTGTTCTACGGCGCCGCCGGCCTGGGCGTCCTCTCCATCGCCCTCACCCTCCTCGTCGTCCCCGAGTCGCCGATGCGCGCCGCGGGCTCCTTCGACCTGCCGGGCGCGCTCGGCCTGTCGGCCGGACTGGTGCTGTTCCTGCTGCCGATCACCAAGGGCAGCGACTGGGGCTGGACCTCCGGCACCACACTCGGCCTGTTCGCCGCGTCGGCGGTGGTGCTCGTGCTGTGGGGCGTGATGGAGCTGCGCCTGAAGGCGCCGCTGGTGGACCTGCGCACCACCGCCCGGCCGGCCGTGCTCTTCACCAACCTCGCCTCGATCATGGTCGGCGTCTCCTTCTACGTCGTCTCCCTGGTCCTGCCGCAGCTGCTGCAGCTGCCGACGTCCACCGGCTACGGCCTGGGCCAGTCGATGGTCGTCGCGGGTCTGCTGGTCGCGCCGCTGGGCCTGACGATGATGTTCACGGCGCCGGTGTACGCCCGGCTGTCCGCGGCGTACGGCCCCAAGGTCACCCTGATCCTCGGCCTGCTGATCATCGCCGTCGGCTACGGCGCGGGTCTGGGCCTGATGAGCGCCGCCTGGCAGAGCCTGGTCGTCTCGGTGCTGCTGGGCGCGGGCATCGGCCTGGCGTACTCCTCGCTGCCCGCCCTGATCGTCGGCGCGGTCCCGGCGTCGGAGACGGGCGCGGCGAACGGGCTGAACACGCTGATGCGCTCCATCGGCACGTCGGTCTCCAGCGCGGTGATCGGCATGGTGCTGGCGAACACCGCGGACACGGTCGGCGGCGTGGAGGTCCCCACCCTGCACGGCTTCCGGGTGTCCTTCCTGATCGCCACCGCCGCGGTGGCCGTGGGCCTGGTCCTGGCGCTGTTCCTGCCGGGCACCCGCCCCTCGGGCAAGCCGCAGCTGCGGGCCGGCAGCGAGGAGGACGCCGGCCTGGAGCGCGCCGAGCAGGTGCTGCGCGGCTTCCGGGGCCGGGTGCTGGGCCCCGACGGCTCCCCCGTGGCGCGCGCCGAGGTGACGCTGATCGACCGCGGCGGCCGGCAGGCCGGCGCGACCCTGTCCGCCGAGGACGGCGGCTACGCGCTGAGCGTCCCGGCCCGCGGTTCCTACGTCGTCGCCGCCCGGGCCGCCGGCCACGGCCCGCACGCCTCGTCCGCGATCCACGCGGGCGACGACCGGCCCGTCGACCTCGACCTGTCCCTGCCGGGCGAGACCGTCTCCGCCTGACCGGCACCCGACCCGTACCCCCTGTCGTGCACGCGGCGGGGGGTACGGCACGATGGGCGCCCGGACCGTCGTACGACCGAGAGGAACCCCATGCCCGCGGCCCCGAAGCCCGAGATCCTGGCCGCGTTCGAGGCGGCGAAGGGGTTCATGCCCGCTCGCGAGGGTCTGGCCCTGTACGCGGCCGCCGTGGAGGCCGGGCGGCTGGGGCTGCCGCTGCTGGAGGTCGGCACGTACTGCGGGCGCTCCACGGTCCTGCTCGCCGACGCGGCCCGGCAGGCCGGGGTCGCCGCGCTCACCGTGGACCACCACCGCGGCAGCGAGGAGCAGCAGCCGGGCTGGGAGTACCACGACCCGGAGACGGTCGACCCCGAGATCGGCCTGATGGACACGCTGCCCACGTTCCGCCGGACGCTGCACCGGGCGGGCCTGGAGGAGCACGTGGTGGCACTGGTGGGCCGGTCCCCGCAGATCGCCGCGTTCTGGCGGACGCCGCTCGGGTTCGTCTTCATCGACGGCGGGCACACCGACGAGCACGCCACCGCCGACTACGAGGGCTGGGCCCCGCACGTCGCCGAGGGCGGACTGCTCCTCATCCACGACGTGTTCCCCGAGCCGGAGGACGAGTTCACCGGCCAGGCGCCCTACCGGGTGTACCTGCGGGCGCTGGCCTCCGGCGCGTTCACCGAGGTCTCGGCGACGGATTCGCTGCGGGTCCTGCGGCGCACCGGCCCCGGCGTCTGACCCACCGGCAGCCCGTCCCGCGGTGCGCGCCGAGGGCCCTGCCCACGCACCCGGGCCGCGGGTCCCGCGCCGCAGCAGGCCCGGGCGGGCGGGAGCGGTCCCGGCGGGTGAGGGCACGGCTGGGCGGGTGAACCGCCCCCGGCAGGCCCCCGCCCGGTCGGCCCACGGGCGGCGTGGCGCGTCGGCGCCGGGCCGCCGCTGGCCCGAGATTCGGGCGCGTGGCCCACACCTTCGAAGAGCTCGTGGAGAAGCAGCGCGCGGCGGACGAGGCGTACGCGCGCGTGCGTCATCTGCAGGACGCGTACGGCCCGCCCACCCAGACCAAGTGGAGCGAACAGCAGACCACCACCTGGGAGACGGCCTGGCGCGCCTGGCGCGACCTCGCCCGGGACGTGCAGGCGGCGGTCACCGCGTACGCCAAGCAGGAGGACACCCCGCGCACGGAGATCGAGGCACGGGTGAAGGAGGCGGTACGGCACGGGGAGGACGGCGGCGACTCCGGGTAGCGGCCACCCGCCGGGCCCCGCTCCGCCCGCCCGGCCCGCGCGCGGCCGCTAGGGTGGCAGCGTGTCGTACGCAGGCCCGGAATTCGAACCGTCCCCGCCCCGCCGCCCCCGCCGCGGCCCGCTGACCGTGGCGCTCGCCGCGCTGGTGCCGGGGGCGCTGCTCGGCTGGCTGGTGTACGAGACGGTCGGCGGCTCCGGCGGCGGTGACGACCCGGGCCGCGCGGACGTGCGCTCCTCCTCCCCCGCGGTGTCGCGGGCGCCCTCCGACGACGCCAAGGAGCCGGGCGCTTCGAAGGAGCCGGGCGCCTCGCCGTCGCCCACGAAGTCCGCCGCGGCGTCCGCCCCCGCCGCCTCCGGGCCGCTCAAGGGCAAGGTCGTCGTCATCGACCCGGGGCACAACCCGGGCAACTTCCGGCACGCCGCCGAGATCAACCGCCAGGTGGACATCGGCACCCACCGCAAGGAGTGCGACACCACCGGCACGTCCACCAACGCCGGTTACACCGAGGCCGAGTTCACCCTCGACGTGGCGCACCGGCTGCGCACGCTGCTCCAGGAGCAGGGCGCCACGGTGACGTTGACGCAGGACGGGGACCGGCCGTTCGGGCCGTGCGTGGACGAGCGGGCCCGGATCGGCAACGAGGCGAAGGCCGACGCGGTGGTCTCGATCCACGCGGACGGCTCGGGCGCCGGGAACCGCGGCTTCCACGTGATCCTGCCCGGCTCGGTCCGCGCGGGAGCGGCGGACACCCGGGCGATCGTGGGCCCTTCCCGCGATCTCGGCGAGCGCGTCGCGGGCCGCTTCGTGGCCGTCACCGGCACCGCCCCCTCCAACTACGTCGGTGACGGCGGGGGTCTCGTCACGCGCAAGGACCTCGGCGGTCTCAATCTGTCAACGGTTCCCAAGGTGTTCATCGAGTGCGGCAACATGCGCGATAGCAAGGACGCGGCGCTGCTCACCAGTGGCGCCTGGCGGCAGAAGGCCGCGCGGGGGATCTCCGAAGGAATCGTGGGTTTCCTGCGCGGGTAGGCGCGGACCGGAAGATCCCGGCGGACGCGCCGACCGGGCGGGCGATAGGGTCCCTCTTACGATGAGGGGTCACCCTTGCGCTGCACACCGGGGCCTGACGGCGGTCCGGTGAGAGCGACGCCTCTATTTGACGACGAGACGACCTACGAAGGACCTGAAGTGAATATCCGCTCCCTCACTCGGGGCGACGGCGTGGTGATCGGAGCAGCGGTGTTGCTGTTGATCGCGTCGTTCCTCGACCTGTTCTCCTTCGACAATGTCCCCGACAGCGTCGACCTTCCGAGCCTGTGGGGCAGCGGCCCGGTCGTGTTCGGCGTCGTGCTGGCCGGGATCATCGGTGCCGCGCTCGTCGTCGTCGCCCGGGGTCTGCCGCAGGCGCCGAAGGTCGCGGGGCTGGACCTCGGCCAGTTCGGCACCGCCTTCACGGTGTTCGCCGCGTGGTGCGCGCTCGGCAACGTCTTCGACGTGCCGGGCGGCTACGACAACATCGAGGGGTTCAGCAGCGCCAACGCCCCGAGTCCGGGCATCGGCATGATCCTCGCGCTCGTCGCGACGCTGCTGCTGGCCGCCGCCGCCGTCGCCACGCCGCTGGTTCCCGCCCTCAAGGGCCCGCTCGTGCCGGCCGCGCGTCCGGCCGCCCCGCAGCCCTACGGCGCGCAGCCGCCCGGTGGTTACGGCTACCCGGGCGCGCAGCAGCCGGGGGGCTACGGCCACCCGCAGCCGGGTCAGCCGCAGCCCGGGCAGCCGTTCGGCGGCCAGCCCCAGCAGGCGCAGGCCCAGCCGCAGCCCCCGGCCGGGGACTTCTCGCCGTTCTGGTTCGCCGTGCCGGTGCCGCGCCCGCTGTTCGCCGAGGACGGCTCCCCGACGCCGATCGCCGAACTCGCCCCCGGTACCTGGTACCTGGCGGTCGAGCAGCGCGGCCAGGCCCTCGTCGCGCAGACGCAGGACGGCCGCCGGGGGGTCCTGCAGGACACCTCGGGCATCCAGCGCGGCTGAGCCGCACGGACCGCACACGGCCCCTCGCCCTTCGGGCGGGGGGCCGTCGCCGTTGCCCGACCGCACCTGAACTGCTGAGCGAATGCCCGGGTTTCATCCATGGTTCGGCGGCAAGACGGGAGTCATGTCCCCTCGATATCGCAACGGTTCGAGCGCCGGCACGGCCATCGCGGTCGTCGCCGACATCATGGCCCTCATCCTGGGCCTGTGGATCCTGATGTATCTCCTGGACGCCAACCAGGGCAACAGTTTCGTCCAGTTCATCCACGACTGCGCCCGTGTCCTGGCGGGCTGGTCCCACGACCTCTTCACGTTCGACGAGGCCTGGGCCCGGGTCGTGGCGGGTTACGGACTGGCGGCGGTGGTCTACCTGTTCGTGGGCCACGCGATCGCCAACCGGGTGCAGCGGCACTGACGCCCCGGGGGCGCGGGGACCTGCGCGACCCGTCGCGCACGACCCGCGCCCTCAGGGCCGGCGGGGTGGTAGGGCTCTCAGGAGCAGCAGTCCGATTCGAGTCCGGCCGGCAGCTCCGTACCGCCGAACACCTGGCACGTCGCCTCGTGCCCGCCCAGCGCGGCCACGGCGAGCAGCAGTGATCCCGCCGTCCAGGTGGTGAGTTCGCGCGGCCAGACGGCGCCGTCGTCGAAGACGTACCCGGTCCAGTACAGGCCGCTGTCCTCGTCGCGCAGGTGCTGGATGGACTGCAGGATCTCCAGGGCCCGGTCGGACTCCCCCATCGCCCACAGCGCGAGCGCCAGTTCGGCGGACTCGCCGCCGGTCACCCACGGGTTGGGCACGACGCAGCGCACACCGAGACCCGGGACGACGAACCGCTCCCAGCCCTCCTCGATGCGGGCCTTGGCCTCCGGGCCGGTCAGCGCGCCGCCCAGCACCGGGTAGTACCAGTCCATCGAGTAGCGGTCCTTGTCCAGGAACCGCTCGGGGTGGTGCCGCAGGGCGTGCCGCAGCCGGCCGACGGCCAACTCCCAGTCCGGTTGGGCCTCCTCGCGCTGCTCGGCGATGGCCAGGGCGCAGCGCAGGGCGTGGTGGATCGAGGAGCAGCCCGTCAGCAGGGCGTCGGCCGTGGGCGTGCCGTCGTCGTCGCGCCGCCAGCCGATCTGCCCGCCCGGCTGCTGCAGGCGCAGCACGAACTCCACCGCCGCGTACACCGACGGCCACATCCGCTCCAGGAACGTGTCGTCCCCGGTGGACAGGTAGTGGTGCCAGACGCCGACGGCTATGTAGGCGACGAAGTTGGTCTCCCGGCCGCGGTCGGTGACGTCGGCGAAGTCGCCGTCGGCGTAGGCCGCGTACCAGGAGCCGTCGTCGTTCTGGTGCCGGGCGAGCCACAGGTAGGCGCGTTCGGCGGCCTCGTGCTCGCCGGCCGTGTCCAGGGCCATGGCGGCCTCGACGTGGTCCCAGGGGTCCAGGTGGTGGCCGCGGAACCACGGGATCGCGCCGTCCTCGCGCTGCACGGCGAGGACGCCGGCGACGGTCGCGGCGGCCTCCCCCGCGGTGAGGACCCCGGGCAGGACCAGGTGTTCCGTCCGGGGAGTGGTCACGTGGCGTCCGTCCCGGTCCCGGCCGTGCGCGGCAGGTGCGGCTTGGTGGCGTAGGCCACGAAGCTCTTGCCGATCAGCGGGTTCAGTGCCTGCTCGGCGACCCGGGTGGCCAGCGGCTTCTTCATGATGTCCCAGACCAGCAGCTTGTGGTACGCCCGTACCGGCAGCGCCTTGTCGTTGTCGACGCCGAACGCGCACTTCAGCCACCAGTAGGGCGAGTGCAGGGCGTGGGCGTGGTGGGTGCCGTAGGGCTTCAGGCCGGCCTCGCGGATCTTCTCCAGCAGCTCGTCCGCGCGGTAGATGCGGATGTGGCCGCCCTCGACCTCGTGGTAGGCGTCGGACAGGGCCCAGCAGACCTTCTCGGGGCCGTAGCGCGGGACGGTGACGGCGATGCGGCCGCCGGGCTTGAGCACGCGCACCATCTCGGCGAGGACGCCCTTGTCGTCCGGGATGTGCTCCATGACCTCGGAGATGATGACGACGTCGAAGGACTCGTCGGGGAAGGGCAGGGCGAGGGCGTCGCCCTCCATGGCCGTGGCGGTGGCGCCCTCGGGGGCCTCACCGGCCTCCTTCATCGCCGCGAACCACTTGGCGACCTCGCGGATCTCCTCGGCGTTCTGGTCGAGCGCCACGACCTGCGCGCCGCGCCGGTAGCACTCGAACGCGTGCCGGCCGGCCCCGCAGCCGAGGTCCAGGACGCGGTCGCCCGGCGCGAGCGGGAACCGGGAGAAGTCGACGGTCAGCACGTGGCCCTGCTTTCGGAGTTGACGCCTGCTACATCTGTCGCCGCCGCGGACACGGCTCCCGCGGCAGCGGTGGTCCCGGCACCGGAGGGGGAACCGGCACCCGAGGGGGAGCCCGCGCCGGCCGGGGTGCCCGCACCGGCCGTGAAGCCCGCGCCGGCCCGGGTTTCCGCGCCGGCCGGGACGGAAGAAGTGGGCCGGTGCGTGCGGGCGCCGGCGCCGCCGGTGCGGTCGATGGCCTCGCGGTAGCGGGCCACCGTGCCCTGCGCGGCCCTGGCCCAGGTGAAGTGGCGCAGCACGCGCGCGCGTCCGGCCGCGCCGAGGCGGGCCCGCAGGTCCGCGTCGCCCAGCAGGCGGCCGAGGCCCGCCGCCAGCGCGCCCGCGTCGCCCGGCGGCACCGCCAGGCACGTCTCGCCGTCGGGGCCGGCCACCTCGGGGATGGCCCCGCCGGTCGTGGCGAGCAGCGGGGTGCCGGTCGCCATGGCCTCGGCGGCCGGCAGGGAGAAGCCCTCGTACAGCGACGGGACGCAGGCGACCTGCGCCGAGCGCACGAGGTCGACCAGTTCCGCGTCGGAGATGCCCTTGACGAACTCGACGGCGCCGTCGAGGCCGTAGCGCTCCATGGCCTGGGCGACGGGGCCCTCGGCCGGGCGCTTGCCGACGACGACCAGGTGCGCCTGCGGGTGCTCGGTGCGCACCTTGGCCAGCGCCTCGACGAGGTGCACCAGGCCCTTCAGCGGCACGTCCGCGCTGGAGGTGGTGACGATCCGGCCGGGGACGACCGGCACGGAGGGGTCGGGTGAGAACAGGTCCGTGTCCGCGCCGATGTGCACGACGTGGATCCGGTCCTGGCGGACGCCGAGGTGGTCGACGATCTCCTGGCGGGAGGTGCCGGAGACGGTCAGCACGGACGGCAGGCGCCGCGCCACGCGCTTCTGCATGCGCGTGAAGGCGTACCAGCGCCGCACCGACAGGCGCCGCTGCCAGCCGTCGGCCGCGTCCAGCTCCAGCTGCCGGTCGACGGTGATGGGGTGGTGGATGGTGGTCACCAGGGGGGCGCCGACGTCGCCCAGCAGGCCGTAGCCGAGGGTCTGGTTGTCGTGGACGACGTCGAACTCGCCGCGGCGGGCGCGCAGATGGCGGCGGGCGCGCAGCGAGAACGTCAGGGGCTCGGGGAAGCCGCCGGTCCACATGGTCCCGACCTCGAGCGCGTCGATCCAGTCGCGGTACTCGCCGCGGCCCGGGGTGCGGAAGGGGTCGGGCTGGCGGTACAGGTCGAGGCTGGGCAGCTCGGTGAGGCTCAGCCCGTCGTGGCCCTCGTCCAGGACGGGATAGGGCTGGGAGCCGATGACCTCGACCCGGTGGCCGAGGCGGGCCAGTTCCCGCGAGAGGTGGCGGACGTAGACGCCCTGGCCGCCGCAGAACGGGTTCCCTTTGTAGGTGAGGAGCGCGATGCGGAGCGGTCGCAAGCCGTCGGCGGCCGATTCCTGCGGGGCCCCGGCCTGACTGGCCTCAGCGGTCACCCTGGGCCCCCTTCTCCCTGCACTGTCCCGCGAGATTACGCCGGGACGCTAATCTAGAACAAGTTTCAGACTTGATCGTTCGGAGGCTCCGAATCTACCGGCAGGTAGGGGCGCTGTGAGCAGTCGATCAGGTGATTCACGCCACGGCCGGCACCGTGCCATGCTGTGTGATCACCCGCCCTCACGGACGGTCACGGAACGGGACCGGCACATCCCGCAGGAGCCGAGGTGAGCGCCCAGGTGAACAAGGTGGCCAAGGCGGACCCCGCAGCCGCGACCCTCGCCGCCCCGCCCCTGACGGAGCGGCAGGAGGCCCGTCGCCGCCGCATCCTGCACGCGAGCGCCCAACTGGCCGTCCGGGGCGGCTTCGACGCCGTGCAGATGCGCGAGGTCGCGGAGTCCTCCCAGGTCGCGCTGGGCACGCTCTACCGGTACTTCCCCTCCAAGATCCATCTGCTGGTCGCCACGATGCAGGACCAGTTGGAGCGCATGCACGGCACGCTGCGCAGGAGGCCGCCGCAGGGCGCGACGGCGGCCGAGCGGGTCGCCGAGACGCTGATGCGCGCCTTCCGGGCGCTGCAGCGCGAGCCGCAGCTGGCCGACGCGATGGTCCGGGCGCTCACCTTCGCCGACCGCAGCGTGAGCCCCGAGGTCGACCAGGTCTCCCGGCAGACGACGGCGATCATCCTGGACGCGATGGGCCAGGAGGACCCGACGCCCGAGCAGCTCTCCGCGGTCCGGGTCATCGAGCACACCTGGCACTCGGCGCTGATCACCTGGCTGTCGGGGCGCGCCTCCATCGCCCAGGTCCGCATCGACATCGAGACGGCGTGCCGCCTGATCGACCTGACGGCCCCGGATCGCTCCTGACCCGCGCCCACGGGTCCCTCACCCGTCGGGGCGCCTTTTTGACGGGCGGGTACAGTAAGCGGGTCGTCATCACACCGTACGGGGGGAAGCCGGTGCAATTCCGGCGCTGACCCGCAACCGTGAACCGCCCCTCAGGCGGTGAGCCGGATCGCCGCGTACGGTTCGTGACCGGCTCGCGTGCCCGGCAGTCCGCCGGTGCACGGCACCGTCGAGGTATACGGAGCCGAGCCGCCGGGGTGTCCCGTGCTGCCCGGCTCCCCCACAGGGAGAGGCACCCGCCGATCATGAACGTCCGCCGCAGCGCCGCGGTCCTCGCCGCCGTCGCCGTGATCGGCGCCGCCACCCCGGCCGCCGCCGACCCGTCCCCCTCGCCGTCCCCGGCGCTCCCCTCCGCCCTCCACGGCGACAAGGACCCGAAGTACGACGGTGTGTGGCGCCAGTCGCTCGCGCTGCTCGCGCAGGACACCGTGGGGGTGAAGCCCGCGGCGAAGTCGGTGCAGTGGCTGGTGCGCCAGCAGTGCGCCGACGGCGCCTTCGCCGCCTACCGCGCCGACCCGGCCGCCGCGTGCGACGGCTCGACCATGGTCGACACCAACGCCACCTCCGCCGCCGTGCAGGCCCTCGCCGCGCTCGGCGGGCACGACGACGTCACCGGCAAGGCCGTCCGCTGGCTGAAGTCCGTCCAGAACGAGGACGGCGGCTGGGGCTACGCCCCCGGCGGCGCCAGCGACACCAACTCCACGTCGGTCGTCATCGGCGCCCTGGCCGCCGCCGGGGAGCAGCCGGGCGGCGTGGAGAAGGGCGGGAAGTCGCCCTACGACGCGCTGCTGAAGCTCGCCCTGCCGTGCGGTGGGGACGACGACGGCGCCTTCGCGTTCCAGCCGGACAAGAAGGGCAAGCTGTTCGCCAACGCCGACGCCACCGCCGCCGGGGTGCTCGGCGCGCTCGGCAAGGGCATGGTGACGGAGGCCGGCGAGAAGGCGTCCGGCACGGACTGCGCGAAGCCGGGCACGCCCGGGCAGGCGGCGGCCAACGGGGCCGGCTACCTCACGGCCGCGCTGGCCGCGGACGGCGACCACCTGATGTCCGCCCTGCCCGGCGCCGAACCCCAGCCCGACTTCGGCAACACCGCCGACGCCGTCGTCGCGCTCGCCGCGCACGGCGACACCGGCCAGGCGGAGAAGTCCGTGCGGTGGCTGAAGAAGAACGCCGCCGCCTGGGCCGCGCAGAACGGCCCCGCCGCCTACGCCCAGCTGATCTTCGCCGCCCACGCCACGGGCACGGACCCGCGCGACTTCGGCGGCGCCGACCTGGTGAAGCAGCTGAACGCCACCGGCCCGGCCCCGCAGGCCGCCGCCGCGAAGGCGGGCGGCCAGGACGGCGAGAACGCCAAGGACGCCAAGGACGCCGAGGAATCGGACTCGGTGTTCGGCGTCTGGTGGTACGTCGGCGTCTGCCTGGTCGCGGGCATCGGCATCGGCTTCCTGTTCAGCAGCGGCCGCCGGAAGAAGCAGCAGCCGTGATCCGCCGCGCCCTGCTGCTGCTCCTGGCCGTGCTCCCGCTGCTCGCGGGCGCCGGCCAGGCGCACGCCGCCGGCTACCGCTACTGGTCGTTCTGGGAGCGCGACGGCGACCGCTGGGTGTACGCGACCCAGGGGCCGTCCACGAGCCGCCCCTCGGACGGCGACGTGCAGGGCTTCCGCTTCGCGGTGAGCGAGGACTCGGCGGACGCGACCCGGCCGCGCGGCGCGGTGCGTTTCGACACCATCTGCGCGCGGACGCCGGCCGAGGAGGGCACCAAGCGCGTCGCCCTCGTCCTCGACTTCGGCACCGCCGCCGACGCCCCCGACGGCGAGCGTCCGCCGCCCGCCCGCACGGCCTGCGCCCGGGTCTCCCCCGACGCGACCACCGCCGAGGCCCTGGCCGCGGTGGCCGGGCCGCTGCGCTACGGCAGCGACGCCCTGCTGTGCGCGATCGCCGGCTACCCGGAGAAGGGCTGCGGCGAGCAGGTCGCACAGCGCCCGGACCCGTCGGCGGACAGCGCTGAAGGCAAGGACGGCCGGGAGACCGGGACGGAGGGCGGAACGTCCGGCGGCGGCCCGTCCCTGGGGCTGGCCGCCGGCATCGCGGTGGTGGCGATCCTGGGGGGAGCAGCCGTCTGGCAGGTACGCCGGCGTGGCTAGCACGACCCCGCCGCAGGGGCGCCCGGCCACCCTGCACCCCGGTGCCTGGTGGCTGTGGGCCCTCGCCCTGGGCACCGCGGCCACCCGCACCACCAACCCCCTGCTGCTCGCCCTGCTCGTCGCCGTCTCCGCCTACGTCGTCGCGGCCCGCCGCCCCGACACGCCCTGGTCCCGCTCCTACGGCGCCTTCGTCCGACTCGCCCTGCTCGTGCTGCTGGTCCGCCTGCTCTTCGCGACGCTCCTCGGCTCCCCCATTCCGGGCACGCACACCCTGTTCACGCTGCCGGAGGCCGGCCTGCCCGACTGGGCGCAGGGCATCCGCCTGGGCGGCAGGGTGACGGCGGAGGCCCTGGTCTTCGCGCTGTACGACGGGCTGAGGCTGGCCACCCTGCTGATCTGCGTCGGCGCCGCGAACGCCCTCGCGAACCCCGCCCGTCTCCTCAAGTCCGTGCCGGGCGCGCTGTACGAGATGGGCGTGGCGGTCGTCGTCGCGCTCACCTTCGCGCCGAGCCTGATCGCGGACGTGCAGCGGCTGCGCGCCGCCCGGCGGCTGCGCGGCCGTCCGGACAAGGGCGTCCGGGGTCTGCTGCAGGTGGGCCTGCCGGTGCTGGAGGGCGCCCTGGAGCGTTCCGTCGCCCTGGCCGCCGCGATGGACGCCCGCGGCTACGGCCGTACCGCGCGGGTCCCCGAGGGGATACGGCGGACCACCGCCGCGCTGACCCTGAGCGGGCTGCTCGGCGTGTGCGCCGGGACGTACGGGCTGCTCACCGCCGAGGGCGGCTCCTACGGCGTGCCCGTCCTGCTCCTCGGCTGCGCCGCCGCCCTGGCTGGGCTGCGGCTCGGCGGCCGCCGCTCCCTGCGCACCCGTTACCGCCCGGACCGCTGGGACGTGCGCGCCTGGCTGGTCGTGGCCTCCGGCGTGGCCGTCGCGGCTCTGCTCACCCTCGCCTCCGTCCGCGATCCGGCGGTGCTGCGGCCCGGCGTGGTCCCCCTCGTGGCGCCGACCATGCCCCTCTGGCCCGCCGCGGCGATCCTGCTCGGCCTGCTGCCCGCGTTCGTCGCCCCCGACCCGAAGGAGCCCGCGTGATCCGCTTCGAGGACGTCTCCGTGACCTACGACGGGGCCGCCGAACCCACCGTCCGCGGCGTCGACTTCGAGGTCCCCGAGGGCGAGCTGGTCCTGCTGGCGGGTCCGTCCGGCGTCGGCAAGTCGACCGTCCTGGGCGCCGTCAGCGGACTGGTCCCGCACTTCACCGGCGGCACGCTGCGCGGCCGGGTCACGGTCGCCGGGCGCGACACCCGCACCCACAAGCCCCGCGAACTGGCCGACGTGGTGGGCACGGTCGGCCAGGACCCGCTGTCCCACTTCGTCACGGACACCGTCGAGGAGGAACTCGCCTACGGCATGGAGTCGCTGGGGCTCGCCCCGGACGTGATGCGCCGCCGCGTCGAGGAGACCCTGGACGTGCTGGGGCTGGCCGGCCTGCGCGACCGCTCGATCGCCACGCTCTCCGGCGGCCAGCAGCAGCGGGTCGCGATCGGCTCGGTGCTCACCCCGCACCCGGACGTCCTCGTCCTGGACGAGCCGACCTCCGCGCTGGACCCGGCCGCGGCCGAGGAGGTCCTGGCCGTCCTCCAGCGGCTGGTGCACGACCTGGGCACGACGGTCCTGATGGCCGAGCACCGCCTGGAACGCGTCGTCCAGTACGCCGACCGGGTCGTGCTGCTGCCGGGCCCGGGCGCCGCGCCCGTGCTGGGCACCCCGGCCGAGGTGATGGCCGTGTCGCCGGTGTACCCGCCGGTGGTGGCCCTGGGCCGCCTCGCGGGCTGGTCCCCGCTGCCCCTGACGGTCCGCGACGCCCGCCGCCGGGCGGCCCCGCTCCGCGACCGGCTCGGCGACGCGCCCCCGGCGGGCAGGGATCCGGCGGACCGGCCCCGCCCAGCCGTCGCCCGCACCACCGAGCCCACCGCTTCCGGCCGCCGCTCCTGGTTCCGTCGCGACCGCCCGGCCCCGGCGGTCAAGGACGCCGCCCATGCCGCCGAGGTCCGGGCGCTGGCCGTCACCCGGGGCCGCGTCCCGGCCCTGCGCCACGTCGGCCTCACCGTCGACCCGGGCGAGACGATCGCCCTCATGGGCCGCAACGGCGCCGGGAAGTCCACCCTCCTGAACGCCCTGGTCGGCCTGGTCGCCCCCACCTCGGGCACGGTCCTCGTCGACGGCGCGACACCCCACCGGACAGCCCCGAGGGACCTCGTCCGCAAGGTGGGGCTGGTCCCGCAGGAGCCGCGCGACCTGCTGTACGCCGACACCGTCGCCGCCGAGTGCGCGGCGGCCGACGGGGACGCGGGCGCGGAGCCCGGCACCTGCCGCGCCCTGGTCGGCGACCTGCTCCCGGGCATCGCCGACGGCACCCACCCCCGGGACCTGTCCGAGGGGCAGCGGCTCGCGCTGGCCCTGGCCGTCGTGCTGACCGCCCGGCCCCCGCTGCTGCTGCTGGACGAGCCGACCCGCGGCCTGGACTACGCCGCGAAGGCCCGGCTGGCCACGGTGCTGCGGACCCTGGCCGCCGAGGGCCACGCCATCGTGCTGGCCACCCATGACGTGGAACTGGCCGCCGAGATCGCCCACCGGGTGGTGCTGCTCGCGGAGGGCGAGGTCATCGCCGACGGCCCGACGGCGGACGTGGTGGTCGCGTCGCCGTCCTACGCCCCGCAGGTGACGAAGATCCTCGCCCCGCAGCACTGGCTCACCGTCTCCCAGGTCCGCGCGGCCCTCACCGGGACCGGCCGATGACCGCCCGCACGAAAGCCGCCGCGCCCGCCCGGCCGACGCCCCGGCGCCCGGCCCGGGCCGTCCGCCTCGGCCCCCGCTCCCTCGCCGCGCTGCTCCTGGTCAGTGCCGTCGGGGTCGCCGCCGTCGGCTGGCCCTTCCTCGCCCCGCCCACCTCGGGGCTCAGCGCGCACGCGCAGGACGCGCCCTGGCTGTTCGCGGGGCTGCTGGTGCTGCTCGTGGCCGTGGTGGGCGCGTCGATCGCGGAGTCGGGTCTAGGCCCGAAGGCGGTCGCGATGCTCGGGGTGCTCGCCGCGACGGGGGCGGCCCTGCGGCCGATCGGCGCCGGCACGGCCGGTATCGAGCCGATGTTCTTCCTGATGGTGCTCAGCGGCCGGGTCCTCGGCCCGGGCTTCGGGTTCGTCCTGGGCTCGGTGACGATGTTCGCGTCCGCGCTGCTCACGGGCGGGGTCGGGCCGTGGCTGCCGTTCCAGATGCTGTCGATGGGCTGGTTCGCGATGGGCGCGGGACTGCTGCCCGGGCCGGACCGGCTGCGCGGCCGGGCCGAACTCGCGCTGCTCGCCGGGTACGGCTTCGTCGCCGCGTTCGCCTACGGCACGATCATGAACATGGCCGGGTGGCCCTTCATGGGGACGCTCGCCTCGAACGTGGCCTTCGACCCCGACGCGCCGGTCGCCACCAACCTGGCCCGCTTCTTCGCGTACTGCCTGGCCACCTCCCTCGGCTGGGACCTCGGCCGGGCCGTCGTCACGGTCGTCCTGACCCTGGCGCTCGGCCGGGCGGTCCTCAAGGCCCTGCGCCGGGCCACGCGCCGGGCGGCCTTCGAGACACCGGTCACCTTCGAAGCGCCCAGGGCAGGGGGCGGGCGTGAGACCCCCCACATGACCGGCGTCACGTACGAGGCGGGGCCGTAGCGCGAAGCCGTGGTGACGCGCAGGGCTCTCCGCCGGATATGCGGCCCGGCTTAGTAGAGGGGCTCTTTGCGCGCACCGGGCGGGCCTGTTTCGGTGGACGACCGCGCCGCGTCCGGCAGTGTGCGCGGCGCCCGGGACCGGTCACGAGCCGGTTCCCTCCGACCGGAGGCGGCGGTCCCCTGATCCCCGGGGCCGCCGCCTTCGCCGTATCCGCGGCACGGCTACTCGGCGGCGGTGGAGGCCCAGTCGACGAACGTGCTGAACGGGACGGGGTGCAGGGTCAGAACCGGCCCGTGCGGGTCCTTGGAGTCCCGCACGGCGACGGTGGCCTCCGGCGTTTCGGCGACTTCCAGGCACTGGCCGCCTTGGTCACTGCTGTAGGACGACTTACGCCACTGCATCTCCATAGCGTTCCTCCATCACGCGCCGGATGAGCCTTGCCGAGTCCCTGAGGGAGAGTGCGGCAGCTTGGAGATGATCGTATCGGAGCGAACAGTTCTTGACGGTGTCCGGATCGGCGGTCGGATGCCCGCTGCCATAGCTCTCCGTGTAGACGATGGTGGGGTCGCCGGCGAAGCGGTAGAGGTCGAATGAGCCCGTCAGTCCAGCGTGCGCCCCGACGGACAGCGGCAGCACCTGGATGTTGATGCGCGGGTCATCCTCGAACGACAACAGATGGGCGAGTTGCTCCCGCATCACCTCCGGTCCACCGATCTCCAGTTGGAGCGCGGCCTCGCTGAGGACCGCCCAGAAGATCGGCGGCTCCGGCTTTTCGAAGACGCGCTGCCGAGCGAGGCGCACCGCCGTCCGGTCCTGGAGGTCGGTCTTGTGCAGCGCGCCGAGCACGGCCTGCGCGTACCCCCGGCTCTGGAGCAGCCCGAGGACCATGTGGGTCTGGAAGGAACAGATCTCGGTGGCCCGTACCTCCAGCTCGGCGACCTGCTGGAACCAGGCCGGGAGCCTGCTGCGCAGCACCAGTTCGACGAGCCGGGAAAACAGGCCGTCCGTGCCCAGTGCCGCATCCGCCCGCTCGCTGAACTCCGGCGTCGGGACTTTGCGGGCCGTCTCGATCTGGCCCACCAAGGAGCCCGTGTAGTTGACGATGTCCCCCAACTGCCGTTGCGTCAGCCCGGCCGCCTCCCGGTGCCGGCGCAACTCGTAGCCGTAGTAGTCGAGCGGGGAGGCCCCCGGGTCGAGGGCGTTGACATGGCTCACGCGCGAAGCCCCTCTCACGCAACTCCGTCCACCACGGGACGCGTTGTATCCGTTCCGTAGCCGAGGGTAGTCACCGCACGTCAGGCTCGTCCTGTGAACGGATACATTCCCGCCCAGTACTCGATGCGCCTCACCGTCGGCGCGCACGCCCCCCGCCACGTCCGCCACATCGTCCGCTCGTTCCTCCAGGAGTGGGGCATGGCCGAGCTGTCGGACGCCGTGGAACTGGGCGTGACCGAGCTGCTGGCCAACGTCGTACGGCACGTCCCGGACCGGCGGTGCGCCCTGCTGCTGCTGCGGCAGCGGACCGGCGTACGGGTGGAGGTCACGGACGGGAGCGCCGAACTGCCGCGCACGCCGCCGTCCTTGGCCGAGGACTCGGAGGGCGGCCGGGGGCTGCTCCTGCTGGAGGCGATGGCCGACAAGTGGGGCGTGTCCCTGTGGGCGGACGGCGGGAAGACGGTGTGGTTCGAGTGCGGGGCCGGGACTCGCTGAGCCTCGCGGTGGGCCTCACCCGCGCACGGGGTGCAGGGTCGGTCGCCGGTCGGGCTCTTCGGTCGCCGCGCCGACCGGCGGCCTCGGTCCGGACAGCAGGTACGTCAGCCCGAACCCGGCCGCCACCACGACCGCTCCGCCCACCGCGTCCAGCACCCAGTGGTTGCCCGTCGCGACGATCGCGCAGAGCGTGCACAGGGGGTGCAGCAGTCCGAGGGCCTTCGTCCACCGGCGGCGGGCCAGGACGGCGATCACCACGCCGCACCACAGGGACCAGCCGAAGTGCAGGGACGGCATCGCCGCGTACTGGTTGGTGAGGTGGGTGAGCGTGCCGTAGTCCGGCTGGGAGAAGTCCTGGACGCCGTGGACGGTGTCGATGAAGCCCAGCGTCGGCATCAGGCGCGGCGGGGCCAGCGGGTAGAGCCAGAAGCCGGCCAGGGCGAGCAGGGTGGCAAGGCCCAGGGCGGAGCGGGCCCAGCGGTACTGCGCGGGGCGGCGCCAGTAGAGGAGGGCCAGGACCGTCAGCGGGACGGCGAAGTGGAAGGAGGTGTAGTAGAAGTCGAAGAACTCCCGCAGCGGGTCGATGCGGGCGACGGTGTGGTTGACCCAGCGCTCGACGTCGATGTGCAGGGCGCGTTCGAGGTCGTGGACCTGCGTGCCGTGCTCCTCGGCCTCGGCCCGCCCCGCCGCGTTGCTGCCGCCGGTCGCGGCGAGCCTGACCTCGGAGTACCCGGCGTAGGTGACGCGGATGAGGAGCAGTTCGAGCAGGAGGTTCGGGCGGGTGAGGGCCCGGCGCAGGAACGGCACGAGCGGTACGTGCCGGAAGCGGGTGGGGACGGCGGGCGCGTACTCGGCCGGTTTCGGCGCGCGGTAGTACGGCGAGGTCCGGGACAGGAACGGCAGGGCGACGGCGGCGGCGAGGGCGGCCAGCAGCACGCCGTTGGTGCGCAGCGGGTCCAGGGACGTCATGTCCGGGAACAGCGCCTTGGTCGGCAGGGTCATGACCAGCACGACGGCGGCCGGCCAGACGTACCGGTCGGAGCTGCGCGTGCCGACCCGGCCGACGGCCGCGAGCAGCACCCACAGCAGCTGGTGCTGCCAGGCCGTGGGCGAGACGGCGATCGCGGCGCAGCCGGTGACGGCGACCGCGAGCAGCAGCTGGCCGTCGCGGAAGTAGCGCACGGCCCGGCGCAGCGCGAGCACGGCGACGGCCGCGCCGAGGGCGAGGAAGAGGGCGATCTCCAGCGGGCCGCTGAGGCCGAGGCGCAGCAGGGCGCCGTGCAGGGACTGGTTGGCGAGGCCGTCGGCCGGGCCGCCGAGGCCGGCGCCCGCCAGGTGGTGGACCCAGTAGCGGTAGGAGTCGGCGGGCATGACCGCCCAGGCCAGGCCGGTGCAGGCGGCGAAGGTGGCCCCGGCGGACAGGGCCGCGCCGCGGCGGCCGGTGCACCACAGCAGGGGCGTGAACAGCAGCAGTGTCGGCTGGAGAGCGGCGGCGAGACCGATGAGCAGGCCGCTGGTGCGCTGGCCGTGCGTGGCGAAGCAGCCCAGCAGGACGAGCAGGACCGGGATGATGCTGGTCTGGCCGAGCCACAGGGCGTTGCGCACGGGCAGGGAGATCATCAGCAGGCTGATGGCGACGGGGGTGGCCAGCAGGGCGGTGCGGCGGCCGACGGGCTGGGGCAGGGCGCGGGCGGCGAGCACGCCCAGGGCCACGACCAGCAGCAGGGTGCCGAAGGTCCAGCCCCAGCCGAGGGCCTGCTCGGCGGAGCGGGTGAGGGGCTTGAGGACGAGGCCGTTGAAGGGCGTGCCGGTGAAGCGGGTCGAGTCGTAGAGCGAGCCGTTCACGTGCAGCACGCCGTTCGGTCCGACCCAGGTCTCCAGGTCGGTGAGGCGCTCGCCGCGCGGGGTGGCGAGGACGACGGCCACCTGCCGGGCGGCCAGCAGGGCGACGAGCAGCCAGAGGCCGAGGCGGGCGGCTCTCAGGCGCGGGTGGTCCCGGCCGACGGCCGTCGCCCTGATGGATTCCGCCGGTCGCCCGTCGCGATTCGCCTGAGACATGCCCTTGCGACCTCCCGCCCCAGTTCATCCCACATGCCCTGGATGTGGGAATTCCTCCGCGCACCCTATGAGGGCTCGCCTCGACACGGGATGGAAGACGCGGGATACCCCCGATTCACCTGACGTCCGTCCTCCTTTTGTCCGGTTGACGATAGTCCGCGCCCGTTTCGGGCGCCTCTCGTGAACGCGAGAAGGATCACAGGGAGATCGGGTGGGAACCGGAACCGGAGGGGCAGAAGCTCCTGCGCAGCCACGATTTACGTGCACTGTGCAACGAAAGGCGTACCGCCCGTAGGCGGGCCAAAGCCGCCTACCGTCGCTTTTCGTCCCGTACGACAGCGCCGCCGCGCGGGACCGCGTCCCTGTCCCCGTCGAAAGGTAGGCGAGCGAGTCTTGTCGACTGCCTCAGTCGTCACCTCCCCGTCCCTGGTGGAGCCCCGCAGCGCGCAGGCCCCCGACCCCACCGTCACCGACCCCGCACTGGTCAGGCGCGCCGTGAAGGCGGCCGCGCTGGGCAACGCCATGGAGTGGTTCGACTTCGGTGTCTACAGCTACATCGCGGTCACGCTGGGCAAGGTCTTCTTCCCCTCGGGCAACCCCACCGCCCAGCTGCTCTCCACGTTCGGCGCCTTCGCCGCGGCCTTCCTGGTGCGCCCCCTGGGCGGCCTGGTCTTCGGCCCGCTCGGCGACCGCGTCGGCCGCCAGAAGGTCCTCGCCCTCACCATGATCATGATGGCGGCGGGCACCTTCGCGATCGGTCTGATCCCGTCGTACGCGACGATCGGTGTCGGCGCGCCGGTCCTGCTGCTCGCGGCCCGGCTCGTGCAGGGCTTCTCCACCGGCGGCGAGTACGCCGGTGCCTCGACGTTCATCGCCGAGTACGCCCCCGACAAGCGGCGCGGCTTCCTCGGCAGCTGGCTGGAGTTCGGCACGCTCGCCGGCTACATCGGCGGCGCGGGCCTGGTCACGCTGATGACCGCCCTGCTCTCCGCCGACGACCTGACCTCCTGGGGCTGGCGCATCCCGTTCCTCATCGCGGGCCCGATGGGCATCATCGGCCTCTACCTGCGCATGCGCCTGGAGGAGACCCCGGCGTTCGCCGCCGAGGTCGACAAGGCCGAGAAGGACCGGCCGAAGGTGCCGCTGCGCGAGATGGTCACCGGCCAGTGGCGGGCGCTCCTGCTCTGCGTCGGCCTGGTGCTGGTCTTCAACGTCACCGACTACATGCTGCTGTCCTACATGCCCAGCTATCTGACCAGCGAGCTGCACTACGACGAGACCCACGGTCTGCTCGTCGTGCTCGGCGTGATGGCCGTGATGATGGTCGCCCAGCCGTTCGTCGGCGCGCTGACCGACCGCGTCGGCCGCCGCCCGGTGATCGCCACCGGCTGCGCGGGCTTCCTGCTGCTGTCCGTGCCCGCCCTGCTGCTGATCCGGGACGGCAGCCTGGTCGCGGTCGCGCTCGGCATGGGCGCCCTGGGCCTGCTGCTGGTGTGCTTCACGGCGGCCATGCCCGCGGCCCTGCCCGCGCTGTTCCCGACCCGGGTGCGCTACGGCTCGCTGTCCATCGGCTGCAACGTCTCGGTGTCCCTGTTCGGCGGCACGACCCCGCTGGTGGTCACGGCCCTGATCGGCGCGACCGGGAACATGATGATGCCCGCGTACTACATGATGGCCGCGGCCGTGATCGGCGGTTTCGCCGTGTGGCGCATGGCGGAGTCGGCCGGCCGCCCGCTGCCCGGCTCGGCCCCCTCGGTGGCGGCACCGGAGCGGTGAGCCCTCCGGGGCGGCCCGCCGCCGGGCCGCTCTTGGTCCGGCTGTGCGGAACCCTCGCGCGGTCGTGATCGTTCGCCTGCTGGTGAACCGTCGGTGAACCTCTCCGGCCGGGTACAGAAGGGCAGCCGTATGAGCGAGTCGCACGTCTGGGACGAGGTCGACGCCTACTTCAGCGAGCGTCTCGCCCCGGAGGACGAGGTCCTGGCCGCCGCGCTGCGCGACAGCGACGCCGCCGGGCTCCCCCGCATCGCCGTCTCCGCGAACCAGGGCAAGCTCCTGCAGCTCCTCGCGCAGATCCAGGGCGCCCGGCACATCCTGGAGATTGGCACGCTCGGCGGCTACAGCACCATCTGGCTGGGCCGCGCCCTGCCCGCCGACGGACGGCTGGTCTCGCTGGAGTACGACCCGCGCCACGCCGAGGTCGCCGCCGGCAACCTCGCCCGCGCCGGACTGGCCGAGCGCGTCGAGGTGCGGGTCGGCCCGGCCCTGGAGTCGCTGCCCGCGCTGGCCGCGGAGAATCCGCCCCCGTTCGACCTGGTCTTCATCGACGCCGACAAGGCCAACAACCCGCGCTATGTGGAGTGGGCGGTCGAGCTGGCCGGGCCGGGCACCCTGATCGTCCTCGACAACGTCGTCCGCGGCGGCCGGGTGACCGACGCGGACAGCACGGCCCCCGACGTGATCGGCACCCGCGCCGCCATCGACCTGATCGGCAGCCACGCCAGACTGTCCGGCACGGCGATCCAGACGGTCGGCACGAAGGGCTACGACGGCTTCGCCCTGGCACGCGTCCTGCCGTGAGGCGGCCGGACAGCGCCCCCGGCGCTCCCGCCCCGGGCGTCACACCTCGTGGTAGAAGCCGACGTTGACGCTGCGCGGGGCGGTGCGGTCCTGGACGACGATCTCACCACTGCCGCCCCGGGGCAGCGGGACCGTGCCGCCGTAGGCGAGGGGCTGGACGTACTCGCCGACCGCCAGCCGGACCTCGGAGGACGGGTCGGGCTGGGAGCCGCGCAGCCAGGTCACCTGCCAGGTGCCGTCGGGCCCGCACAGGAACTCCAGGTGGACGCGGGAGACGAACAGCCAGTCGTCCGGCGTCCCCAGCCGGCACACGGACTTGTCGCGGCCCACCCGCAGCACCGCACCCGGCTCGCTGGGCGCCTCGGCCATGAGCATGCCGGCCGTGGCACCCTCCTCCTCCGCGGAGACGGCGGCCATGGTGAGTTCGAGCACGTGCGCTCCTCCTGGGACGTCCGGAACGGGCCTGTAAGCCCGCCGTATGATAGAACGCCCGGCTGCGCGGTGTCCGGCACAATGGGTTCATGACCGAGCGAAAGCCACCCGGCGTCGGCTTCGAGTCCTGGGTCGACCGGCAGATCCGTGCCGCGGAGGCGCGCGGGGAGTTCGAGCGGCTGCCGGGCGCCGGCCGGCCCCTGCCGCCCGACGTGGAGAACACCTACGACGAACTGTGGTGGGTCAAGCGGAAGATGGCCCGTGAGGGCTTCTCCGTCCTGCCGCCCGCGCTGGCCCTGCGCAAGGAGGCCGAGGACGCCCTGGAGGCCGCGCTGGCGGCCCCCTCCGAGCGGATCGTCCGGAAGATCATCGGCGAGGTCAACGACAAGATCCGCGACATGATGTTCAAGCCGCCGCCCGGTCCCCCGCTCGGCAAGAAGCCGTACGACGTCGAGGACGTCGTACGGCAGTGGCGGGAGCGCCGGGCACAGCACTGACCCGGCCGGCCGGCCGGGTCAGTGGGACGGGTGCGGGAGCGGTCCGCTCAGACGTGCAGCAGCCGTTCCGCGAGCTCCCGGTAGTCCTTCAGGGCCAGGCGGAGCTGCTCGGTGTCGGCGGCCGACACGGACTTGTCCCGGCCGCTCTCGGCGGTCTGCCAGGACCGGCGCAGGGAGCGGCGGCGCTCGGTGACGACCTCGGTGAAGCGGGCCGTGATCTCCTCCAGCAGCTGGTCGGCCTCCTCGACGGAGGCGCGGGGGCCGTCGACGAACCCGGCGACCGCGTGCCGCAGCCGCTCGCCGAGCTTGTCGGAGGCGTCGTGCGGGAAGAGGTGCGCGCCGGTCGCGCCGCCCGCGCGGCCGCCGTCGTGGTCCGAGCCGTGGCCGGGGCCGTGGCCAGGGCCGTGGCCGGGGGTGCCGGTCGTGCCGGCGTGGTCCGCGCCGGTGCCGGGCGTGGCGGTGGCGTCCCCGCTCCGGGTGCCGGTGCCGCGGAGCGCGGTGTCGTGGACGCCGGTGCCGTGGGTGGCGGTGTCGTGGGTGGCGGTGCCGTGCCCGCCGATGGTTTCGTGGACGCCGGTGCCGTGGGTGGCGGCCGGGGGCGTTCCCGTGCCGTGCGGGTCGGTGCCCTGGGCGGCGACGCGGCCGGCCTCGGCGGCGCGGTCCGCGGCGGCGAGACGCGGGTCACCGGTGTGCGCGTCGGTGCCGTGCGACGTACCGCTGCCGGTGTGCGCCGCCGTGGCGTGTCCGGCGGCCGGAGCGGTCCCGCCACGGGCGTCCGGGGTGTCCGGCGTGGGGTCGCCGGGCCGTCGGGTCATGTCGGTCATCGGGCTCAGCTCTCCTTCGCCTGGCGTCGGTTGAGCGCCCACGGCATGCCGCCGCGGGCGGAAGCCTTGCGTCCGCCGTCCAGTGCGGCGCGGTCCCGGCCGTCGTGGCGCGCGGCCTCGTGCCGGCCGTCCGTGCGGCCGCCGTCGTGGCGGTCCGGCCGCACCAGTTCCTCGAACAGGGCGCGGGCGGCCACCATGGCCTCGCGCATGTCCTCGGTGCCCTGGCCGCCGTCCCGGGCGTCCTCCGGGCGCAGGTGCGCCGCGCGGTGGACGCGCCGGTAGCCGTCCACGTGGTGGGCGTGGTGCACGGACAGCGCGGCGAGCTGCTCCTCGTACTGCCCGCCGTCCGGGAAGCCGCGCACGCCGGCGAGTTCGGCGATCAGCCGGTCCGCCTCGGCGACGGCGTCGCGCGGCGAGTCGACGAACCGCTCCTGGGCGGCGGTCCAGCGCGCCTGGTACTGCTCGCGCTGCGCCGGCTCCAGCGGCCGCTCGCGCAGCTCGCCGTGGCGCTCCAGACGCTCCGTCAGCTCGCGTTCGGCGGCCTTGGTGTCACCGTCGTGCCGGGCGACGACCCGCTCGTACTCGGGTCCGAAGCGGCGCTTGAGGTTCGGGCCGCGCCCGGTGCCGCGGGCACGCAGGGTCAGGGCGGCCGCGATGATGACGACGACCGCCGCGATCACGATCAAAGCAATGATCAGGCCAGTGGACATGGATGCCTTCCGGGTTCGGGCCCAACCGGCTCTCCTCGCGGGCCGGTTCGCGCATCGGGTTGCCCGGAAGTCCAGCCGTAAACGGTGTGTGCACGGGGCGGGGGCGCGTACGACCCGGGAGTTATCCGGTTGCGGGGCCCGTGGGACGGCTGCGGAGAATGCGCTCCATGACCTGGACCGTGACCCCGGAACCGTACGACTCGCCCGTCGCCGCCGCGCTGTGGCGCGCGTACTACACGGAGGTCAGCGACCGCTGGTACCTGCTGTACGAGGGGCGGCGCACCGACCCGGACGAGCTGGAGCGCGAGATCGCCGCCCAGCCCGGTGCCGATCTCGCGCCGCCGCGCGGGGAGTTGCTCGTCGCCCGGTACGGCGGTGAGCCGGCCGGCACGGCGGGGGTGCGGCTGCTGGACGGCGCGACCGCCGAGCTGAAGCGGGTGTTCGTGCAGCCCTCGATGCGCGGCAGGGGCGGCGCCCCGCTCCTGGTGGGCGCGGCCGAGGACGCCGCACGCGCGCTCGGCGCCACCCGGATGATCCTGGACACCCGCAGCGACCTCGTCGAGGCCCGGGTCCTGTACGACCGGCTCGGCTACGCGGAGACCGAGCGGCACAACGACGACCCGTACGCCGAGCACTGGTTCACCAAACGGCTCGTCTGACGTACCCGGACCGGCGTTCGGGACCGGCCGCTGCGCGGGCTGCCCGGGTCGGCGGCTCAGACCGGCTGTTCGGACCGCCGCGCCTCGCGGGGACGGTCGCTGCGCGATCCGCACAGTTCGCCGTTCAGCTCCCGGACGAGCGCGACCAGGTCGGTGGGCCGGTCGGGGCCCCACCAGTCGCCGAGCAGTTCGGCGAGGGACTCCTCGCGGGCCTCGGCCAGCCGTTCGGCGAACGCGCGGCCCTGGTCGGTCAGCAGCAGGTCGACCCCCTCGCGCGCGGCCAGCCGCCGCTCCTCCACCTGCCGCACGGCCTCCATGACCACCGGCAGCGGCACGGACATGTGCTCGGCCAGGGCCGCGGGTTCCACCGAGCCGTACCTGCGGATGCGCAGCAGCAGCCAGCTCGACGCGGGCAGCAGGTCGTAGCCCGCCCGCTCGGTGATCCGGCGGTAGATCTCCCGCCGGCCCGCGCGGGTGCCGAGGACCGACAGCGCGCGGCACACCTCGTCGTACGAGGACCGCTCGACGGGGTTGCTGGCCAGGGTCTCGGAGATGTCCGGCGCGGTGACCGAGGCCCGCAGCCGGTCCTCCTTGAGGAACCAGGCCAGCACGAACCCGAGGAGCGCGACGGGCGCGGCGTAGAGGAAGACGTCCGTGATGGCGACGGCGTAGGCGTGCAGGGCGGCCGGGCGCAGGCCGGGGGGCAGGGCGGCGATGCCCCGCGGGTCGGCCTCCAGCGAGCCCGCGGAGACGCCGGACGGCAGTGGGGTGCCGCGGAAGGCGTCGGTGAGCAGGTCGCCGAGCCGGCCCGCGAAGATCGTGCCGAAGACGGCGACGCCGAACGAGGCGCCGATGGAGCGGAAGAAGGTCGCCCCGGAGGTGGCGACGCCCAGGTCCTCGTAGGGGACGGCGTTCTGCACGATGAGCACGAGCACCTGCATGACGAGGCCGAGACCGAGCCCGAAGACGAAGAAGAAGCCGCTCATCTCGGCCGTGGAGCTGTTCTCGTCGAGCTGGTGCAGCAGGAGCAGGCCCAGCGCGGTGATGCCGGTGCCGGCGATCGGGAACACCTTCCAGCGCCCGGTCCGGCTGACGATCTGCCCCGACGTCGTGGAGGCCAGCAGCAGCCCCACCACCATGGGCAGCATGTGCACACCGGACAGGGTGGGGCTGATGCCGTGCACGACCTGGAGGAACGTCGGCAGGTACGTCATCGCGCCGAACATCGCGAAGCCCACGACGAAACTGATCACGGCGGAGAGCGTGAAGGTCCGCACCCGGAACAGCTTCAGCGGCAGCACGGGTTCGGCGGCCCGCTTCTCCACGGCCACGAACGCGCAGGCCAGGACGGCACCGAGGACGGCGAGGCCGATGATCTGCGGGGAGTCCCAGCTCCAGGTCGTCCCGCCGAGCGAGGCCACCAGCACCAGGCAGGTGGCGACGGCGGCGATGAGGAAGGTGCCGAGGTAGTCGATGACGTGCCGCTGCCTGTTGCGCGGGATGTGCAGCACGGCGGCGATCACGGCGAGCGCGACGACGCCCACGGGCAGGTTGATGTAGAACACCCAGCGCCAGCTGGCGTGCTGGGTCAGCACGCCGCCGAGCAGCGGCCCGAGCACGCTGGTCGCGCCGAAGACGGCCCCGAACAGCCCCTGGTAGCGGCCGCGTTCGCGGGGCGGCACCAGGTCGCCGACGATCGCCATCGACAGCACGATCAGGCCGCCTCCGCCCAGTCCCTGCAAGGCCCGGAAGGCGATCAGCTGGCCCATGTCCTGCGCGGCCCCGCACAGCGCGGACCCGATCAGGAAGATGACGATCGCCGTCTGGAACAGCCGCTTGCGGCCGTACTGGTCGCCGAGTTTGCCCCACAGCGGTGTCGCGGCGGTCGCGGCCAGCAGATACGCGGTGACCACCCAGGACAGGTGGTCCAGGCCGCCGAGGTCGCTGACGATGGTGGGCAACGCGGTCGACACGATGGTCTGGTCGAGAGCGGCGAGCAGCATGCCGAGCAGCAACGCGCCGATGGACACGAGCACGTTGCCGGGCACCTGCTCCCGGTCGGCGGTGCCCGCACCTGAGGGCTTGACGGCGTTCACGTCCCCGGCCATACGACCTCCCACGGGCTCTGTGACATTTTCCATCGTGACCGCTGTGGACCGTTATGGCCCGCCGGGCCCCTTTGGAAGCTGAGGTTCCGGGGGCTCGCCCGCCGCGCTGTGGAGAAGATCTGGATAATCTCTGGAGTTCGCGAGGGGAGGGAGGAACGCGTGGAATCGCCGGCAGGCCACCCGTGCCCGGAGTGCGGGGTACCCAGACGGCAGGACAG
Organism: Streptomyces sp. NPDC003456; assembly: GCF_042878735.1. NCBI lineage: Bacteria > Bacillati > Actinomycetota > Actinomycetes > Kitasatosporales > Streptomycetaceae > Streptomyces > Streptomyces sp. NPDC003456. Next base: position 716,354 of record NZ_JBIAOK010000003.1, on the reverse strand, counting down.
CACGCCCTCCTGCTCGTGCACGGACCGCGTCGCGGAGGCCCTCCGCGACGCCCGCACGGCCGAGGCGGCAGCGGCGGAGGACTTCGACCCGCTGCGCATCCGCCCGTACGTGGAGCTCGACGGCGCGCGGCCCGGGGGTCACGGGCCCGGGGACCGAGCAAGCGGCGAAACGCTTCACCACGACGACGCGGCCGCTCCGCCCGCAGCCGTTCCGGGCACGGGGCAGGACGGGCACCCCGCCCCGGCCGGGACGCCCGCACCCGGCCCGGAAGCCGGGCAGAATTCCGGCCACGGGGCCCCCGGCACGTCGCCCTCCCCGGCCGCCGCACCAGCGCGCGAGGCCGGCCTCCCCCTCTCCCCGGCAGCCGCGGACCCGCCCGGCGGTGACCTCCCGCTCTCCCCGGCAGCCGCACGCAGGCGACGCCAGGAGGCGTCCCGCCCGACGGCACAGCCACCGGTCGCGGGCCGGCCGAGTGCGCAGCCGCCGACCGCGTCCCAGCCGACGGCACAGCCGCCGGTCGCGGGCCGGCCGACATCACAGCCACCGGTCGCGGGCCGGTCGACTGCACAGCCACCGATCGCGTCCCAGCCGACGGCACAGCCGCCGGTCGCGGGCCGGCCGACATCACAGCCACCGGTCGCGCCCGGGCCCGACGGCACGCCGTCCGCCTCGCACCCCGCGGACACGGCAGGCGAGGACCTCCTCCTCTCCCCCGCAGCAGGCCGCAAGCGCCGCCAGGACGCGTCCCGGCCAGTGGCGCAGCCACCGGTCGCGCCCGCGCCCGACGGCACTCCGTCCGCCCCGCACTCCGCGCACACGGCAGGCGACGACGTGCCCCTGTCCCCCGCAGCAGGCCGCAAGCGCCGCCAGGACGCGTCCCGGCCGGTGGCGCAGGACTCGGCCGTCGGGCCTGCGCACCAGCACGCGGCGGACCCGACCGACGGCGGCGCGTCCCCGCGCTCCGCGCACACGGCGGCGGCAGGACGCGCGCCGGCGCCCTCCCCGGCCGAGACCACCCTGCCCCTGGGCCCGGTCGGCCCGGCCGCCGTTCCGCCGGGGCCGGCGGCCGACCCGGACGCGACCACCGTCCTGCCGAGCACTGCCGCCCCGGCCCCCGCCGGGCCCGACGGCCCGGCGGACACCGACGCCACCACTGTCCTGCCGGCCACCGACGGCACCGCCGTCCTGCCGGCGGCCCAGGCCGCTTCGGTGGTTCCCGCGCCCCTCGTCTCCGGCGGCACCGAGCCCAGCGTGGCCGATCTGCGGCTCTTCGACTCGGCGGGCGCCCCCGGCCCCGGCGCGCCGGAGCCGGAAGGGACCGGTCCGCGCCGGGCCGGTCGGCGGCGCCGGGCCGTGATGGTCGCCGCCGCCGCGGCCGGTGTCGCCGTCGTCGCGGCGGCCGGCTACGCGAGCGGCCTGTTCTCCTACGAGAGCCCCAGCCGGGACACCGCCCTGCCGGACGACCTCCGCGCCAGCGTGCCGGACGTCCCGGCGAGCAGCGTGGACACGACCCCGTCCAAGGGCACCTCCGCGCCCGCCTCCTCCGCCCCGGCCACACCCTCGCCGTCCCGCACGGGCAGCCCCTCCGCCTCCCCGTCACCGTCCGCGTCGAGCGCCTCGCCGAGTCCGTCGCAGTCGCCCAGCCCGTCGGCGCCCCGCACCTCCGCGTCGGCGAGCGCCACCGGGCAGGCGCAGCCGGAGAGCGGCCGCCGGGGCGGCGCCACCGTCCTGCGCCTCGGCGACCGCGGCCCCGAGGTCACCGAACTGCAGCTCCGCCTGCGGCAGTTGTACCTCTACAGCGACAACGCGGACGGTTTCTACAGCAGCCGGCTGGAGGACGCGGTGCGCACCTACCAGTGGTCGCGCGGCATCCGGACCCAGAACCTCGGGATCTACGACGAGGCGACCAGGGCCGGGCTGGAGTCGGAAACCCGGGAGCCCTGAGCGGCCGGACCGCCCTACTGTGACGCCGTGACCACTCAAGTGATCGTGCTCAACGGCGGTTCCAGCTCGGGCAAGTCGGGGATCGTGCGCTGCCTCCAGGCGGTCCTGCCCGACCCCTGGGCGGCGTTCGGTATCGACTCGTTCGTGGAGGCGCTGCCCGCCGGCCTTCAGGGCGCACCGGAGGGCATCACGTTCGGCGCGGACGGCGCGGTGAGCGTGGGCGCCGGGTTCCGGGAACTGGAGGCGGCGTGGCGGGAGGGCATCGCCGCGATGGCCCGCGCCGGGGCGAGGATCGTCGTCGAGGACGTGTTCCTCGGCGGCGCGGCCTCCCAGGAGCCCTGGCGCAGGGCCCTGGCCGGGCTGGACGTGCTGTGGGTCGGCGTCCGCTGCGACGCCCGGGTCGCCGCCGGGCGGGAGATCGCCCGGGGGGACCGGACCGGCGGCATGGCCGAGGCGCAGGCGCGGCGCGTGCACGAGGGCGTGACGTACGACCTGGAGGTGGACACGTCCCGGACCGAGTCCCTGGAGTGCGCCCGCCTCATCGCCGCCCACATCGGCTGACGGCCCGGGGCATCGCCCCCGCACGACGACGCCGGACGGCGACCCACCCGGCCGGTGGGGCGCCCGGCCCGCAGGTCACCCCACGTGGAGCCGGATCGTCCCGTCCGCCGCGCGCTCCACCCGGACCCGGGTGAGGTCCTTGACGAGCACGTCCGGGTCGTGGAAGCCGGCCCGGGGCCCGATGCCGACGACCTTCATGCCCGCGGCGCGCCCCGCGGCGATACCGGCACCGGAGTCCTCGAAGACCACGCAGTCCGCGGGATCGACACCGAGTTCGGCGGCGCCCTTGAGGAAGCCCTCCGGGTCGGGCTTGCTCGCCCCGACGGACTCCGCGGTCACCCGCACCTCCGGCAGCGCGAGTCCGGCCGCGGCCATGCGCGCCGTCGACAGCGGCACGTCGGCGGAGGTCACCAGCGCGTGCGGCAGACCCGCCAGCGAGGCCAGGAACTCCGGCGCCCCGGGGATCGCCACGACGCCCTCGGTGTCGGCCGTCTCCTCCTGGAGCATCCGGGCGTTGTCGGCGTGGTTCTGCTCCATCGGCCGGCCGGGCAGCAGCAGCGCCATGGAGGCGTAGCCCTGCCGCCCGTGGACGACCTTCATGACCTCGTCGCCGTCCAGCCCGTGGCGCTCGGCCCAGCGCCGCCAGACGCGCTCCACGGAGGCGTCGGAGTTGACGAGGGTGCCGTCCATGTCCAGCAGGAGGGCGCGGGCGGTGAGCACGGCGGTGGCCGTCATCGGCAGCTCCAAGGCTCGGGGCGCGTTCCAGCGCGGGCGAGGGGCGGGCGGGACAGCAGGTCCGGCGCGCCCCCGGGAGGGACAAGGCGGCCCCGCCCGCCGGTCAGGGAAAACGGGCGGAGGCCACTTTGTTTCTCCACGGTACAAAACAAACCGGCCATCGCGCCACACGCCCCCGCGGGACGTTCACCCACTGTTCGCCTCACCCGGTCACGGCCTCCCACAGGCTCCACACGCCGAGCGCCAGCATCACCAGGGCGGCGATCTGCGTGATCAGCCGCAGCGGCACCTTCTTCATCAGGGCCTTTCCGCCCACGATGCCCAGGGCGGCCACGGCCCACAGTGCGAGCACCGCGCCCAGGCCGACGGAGAGCGGGTCGTCGTAGCGGGCGGCCAGGTTGGCCGTCATGATCTGGGTCAGGTCACCGAACTCGGCGACGAGGATGAGCATGAACCCGGCGCCCGAGACCTTCCAGAACGACTGGTTCTCCGGCTTGCGGACCTCCTCCTCGTCCTCGCCCTTCCTCAGCAGCAGCACGGCGGCACCACCGAGGAAGAGCACGCCCGTGAGGGCCTGCACGATCTGCTGCGGCAACAGCGTCAGCACACTGCCGGCCGCCACGGCGAGCGCGACGTGCAGGGCGAAGGCGGCGGCCACCCCGGCGAAGACGTAGGAGGCGCGGTAGCGGGTGCCGAGGACGAGGCCGGCCAGGGCGGTCTTGTCCGGCAGTTCGGCGAGGAAGACGACGCCGAAGACGACGGCCGTCACGGTCAGGCTGATCAAGGGTTCCTCAATCGGTCGGGGCTGCCCCACCGAGAGTGCTGGATCCTCACACGCGACACCTCGGCACGGCAGCGCACTCGGCGCCCGCGCCGGGAGGCACGGGCGTGCACTGCTTGCCGAAGGTCTCGCTGGCCGGTCCCTTGCGGGACCTGCCTCCGGGCGCCGGCTCAGGCGGGCTGAGCAGTGTGTCGACGGTCCGGCGAAGAGCTACTCCCCTTCTGCGCCGTCCATGGTACGCGACGGTCCGGGCGCGAGAAGTTTCCCCGTGAACCTTGTCATGTCATGGACCCGTCACTACCTTCTCACCGGGCGCACACCTGTGCGCAACACGGCTGCGCGAGCATTCCCTCGCTCGTCCGCCAACACCCCCTTCCCCTCAGGGAGTTCGCATGCCCAGGTTCTACGCGCGTCGACGGTTCGGATTCGCCGCCGCCGCCACCGCGCTCATATCGGCCGCCACCCTGTTCACCGCCCCCACGGCCTCCGCCGCCCTCCCCACCCCCGTGAGCGGCGCGACCGCCCGCTCCTACCTCGCCACGCTCACCGTGGCGACCGAGAACCGCACCGGGTACAACCGCGACCTCTTCCCGCACTGGATCACCCAGTCCGGCACCTGCAACACCCGCGAGGTCGTCCTCAAGCGTGACGGCACCAACGTGCAGCAGGACTCCTCCTGTGCCGCCACCAGCGGCAGCTGGTACTCCCCGTACGACGGCGCCACCTGGACGGCCGCCTCCGACGTCGACATCGACCACCTGGTGCCGCTGGCCGAGGCCTGGGACTCGGGCGCCGGCTCCTGGACGACCTCCCGCCGCCAGGCCTTCGCCAACGACCTGACCCGCCCGCAGCTCATCGCGGTCACCGACGACGTCAACCAGGCCAAGGGCGACCAGGACCCCGCCACCTGGATGCCCTCCCGGGCGACCTACCGCTGCACCTACGTCCGCGCCTGGGTCCAGGTGAAGTACTACTACGGCCTCTCGGTCGACACGGCCGAGAAGTCGGCCCTGCAGAACTACCTGGCGAGCTGCTGACACGCCGGATTTCGTGTCGGAACCTCCCCGCCCCTCTCCGTCGTTCCGTACCGTACGGGGCGACGGAGAGGGGAACGCCATGGCCGACCTGCGCCTCGGACCACTGCTGAGGTACACCGACGGGTCGTCCGCGACCGTCTGGATGGAGACGGACGGCCCGTGCGCGGCCGAGGTCCGCTGCGCCGACGGCGCGGGCGGGAGCGCGCACAGCTTCCTGATCGCGGGCCACCACTACGCCCTGGTCCCGGTCACCGGCCTCACCGCCGGCACGACCACGTCGTACGAGGTGCTCCTCGACGGCGCCCGGGTGTGGCCGCTGCCTGACTCGCCCTTCCCGCCCTCGGTGATCCACGCGCCGGGCCCCGACGGCGCCCTCCAGGTCGCCTTCGGCTCCTGCCGCTGGGCCGCCCCGCCCGCCGGCGGGGACGACCCGGCCGGCCCCGACGCCCTGGACGCGCTCGCCACCCGCATGGCCGCCGACCCCGACGGCGAGCGGCCCCACGTCCTGCTCCTGCTCGGCGACCAGGTGTACGCCGACGAGACCTCCGACGCCACGCAGCGCTGGCTCGCCGAACGCCGCGACCCGAAGGAGCCCCCGGGCAGCGGGGTCGCGGACTACGAGGAGTACACGCACCTCTACTACGAGTCCTGGCTCGACCCGAGGATCCGCTGGCTGCTGTCCACCGTGCCGAGTTTCATGATCTTCGACGACCACGACGTGATCGACGACTGGAACACCTCCGCCGCCTGGCTCGCGGACATGCGCGCCACCGGCTGGTGGCAGGAGCGGCTGCTGAGCGGCCTGATGTCGTACTGGGTCCACCAGCACCTGGGCAACCTCTCCCCCGCGGAACTGGCGGCCGACCCCGTCTACGAGGCGGTGCGCACGGCCCCGGACGGCACCGGGGCGCTGCGCGACTTCGCCACCCGGGCCGACGCCGACGCCGCCGCGGTCCGCTGGAGCTACCGGCGCGACTTCGGCCGCGTCCGCCTGGTGATGGTCGACAGCCGGGCCGCCCGCGTCCTGGAGGAGAAGGACCGCGCGATGCTCGACCCGGGCGAGGAGGCGTGGCTGCGCGAGCAGATCACGGACCGGGGCGAGGGGTACGACCACCTCCTGCTCGGCACCTCCCTGCCCTGGCTGCTGCCGCACCTGGTGCACGACGCCGAGGGGTGGAACGCGGCGCTGTGCCGGGGCGAGCGGGGCGAGCGCTGGGCACGCCTCGGGGAGAAGCTGCGGCGGGCCGCGGACCTGGAGCACTGGTCGGCGTTCCCGGAGTCCTTCGTGTCCCTGGCGGACCTGATCGCCGAGGCGGGCTCGGGGCCCGGAGCGCCGGCGACCGTGTGCGTGCTGTCGGGGGACGTCCACCACGCCTACATCGCCGAGCCGTCCTGGAGCGGCCGCGGTCCGCGGGCCCGGGTGGTGCAGCTGGTGTGCTCACCCGTGCACAACTCGGTCCCGCGGTCGATGCGGCTGGCCTTCCGCATCGGCTGGAGCCGCGCGGCCCGGGGCGTCGGCCGCCTCCTGGCCCGGCACGGCCGGCTCGCGCGGCTGCCGATCGACTGGCGCAAGACGGACGGCCCGTGGTTCGGCAACCAGCTCATGACCCTGACCCTGCGCGGCCGTTCGGCCCGGCTGCGGCTGGAGCACGCGAAGGCCCGGCAGGGCGGGGGACCGCGGCTGACGACCCTGCTGGACTCCGAGCTGAGCCGGTGATCCGTGCCCGAGTGGGCCGTTCCGGGTGTGGATTCGGTCACCTTCCGGAGCGCGGTCACCGGGGCCGGAGGGGCTTCACGTGCTGCTGGGACACCGGGCGCGCCCGTCACCGAGACCACAGCCATGGCCAAATGTTGAACTTGCAAGCATCAGTTAGGTCCCCCTAACGTGATGGCTCGTCGGTTCGTCCCCGACCGGCCTGCCCCGGGCCGGCCAACCGAAGGAGCCCCCCGCATGACCGCACGCCTGGACAGCGCCCAGCCGTACGCACTCGGACTGTTCCGGATCGTCGTGGGCCTGTTGTTCGCCTGCCACGGGGCCGTCGCGCTCTTCGGCGTCCTCGGCGGCGCGGACGGCAAGGGCGGCACCGTCGCGACCGGTGCCTGGCCCAACTGGTACGCCGCCGTCATCGAACTGGTCGGCGGCACCCTGGTGCTGCTCGGCCTCGGCACCCGCGTCGCGGCGTTCGTCTCGTCCGGCGCGATGGCGTACGCCTACTTCAAGGTCCACCAGCCGCAGGCCCTGTGGCCGGTGGAGAACAGCGGCGAGGGCGCGGCCCTGTACTGCTGGGCCATGTTCCTGCTGATCTTCACGGGCTCCGGCGCGTTCGGCGTCGACCGCCTGCTGTCCCGCCGCTCCTCCGCGCCGGGGCGGCCGTCCAGGGAGCAGACGCCCGTGGCCGCCTGAGCGGCTCCCACCCCGGCTTGTCGGCCGCGGCGCCTCCCCCGCCCACGGGGAGGCGCCGCGGCCTCTGCGCGGCGCCGGGGCGCCTCGTCATCCGGGGCCAAGCCGGGCGAGACGGCACGAGGTGAACAGTCGGTACCGAACGTACGAGCCCCCCGTGAACCGCCCGTCACCCCCGCGCGTACGCTGTGTGGCTGTCATGGCCACTCCTGCCGCTCCCCCCGCGTCGCCGCGGCACGGTCTGGCCCACGGGGGACCACGGGGAGTTGCGGTGCTGGAGCAGGTCGGGTCGCTGGTCGGCAGTCCATGGATCTACGCGGTGGTGGCCCTGTCGGTGCTGCTCGACGTGTTCCTGCCGGTGCTGCCCAGCGGTGTCCTGGTGATCACGGCCGCCACGGCGGCGGCCGCCGGCACGGCGACCGACGTGCCCGACATCCTCGCCCTGACCCTGTGCGCGGCCACGGCCTCCGTCCTCGGCGACCTGGTCGCCTACCGACTGGCCTGGCGCGGCGGCCCCCGGCTGGACCGGGCCATCTCCCGCTCCCGGCGGCTGACCGTCGCGCAGGAACGACTCGGCGCGGCCCTCGCGCGCGGCGGCGGCGCCCTCGTCGTCCTCGCCCGGTTCGCCCCCGCGGGGCGCTCCGTCGTCTCCCTCGGCGCGGGCGCCGCCCGCCGCCGGGCCCGCGACTTCCTCCCCTGGTCGGCGCTGGCCGGACTGACCTGGGCGGCGTACAGCGTCGCCCTCGGCTACTTCGGGGCGCAGCTGCTGGGCGCGACCTGGGTGGCGACGGCGGTGTCCGTGGGCGCGCTGTTCGGGGCCGGGGCCGGGGCGGCGTACCTGATGCGGCGCGAGCCGCGGCCCTCGTAGAGCCGCGGCCCTCGTAGAGCCGCGGCCCTCGCAGAACCGGCCGACGCGCCACCACGACCACGGACACGATCGGGAAGCGGCTGAGACAGTGACCACTCCGGCATCGCCCCAGGCGTCACGCACACGACGGATCGCGCAGGCCGCGCGACGCCACCCGCAGGCGGTGCTGTGGGGCACCGCGGGCGCGATCACGCTCGCCTTCCTCGTCACGCTTCAGCTCCTCGCGCAGCACCTCGGGATACCCGGGCCGATCACCACGCAGGCCCGCGAGGTCGTCCACGCCCCGAAGTCGGGGTTCCTGCTCTACGCCAGCCTGGCCCTGACGCTGGTGGTGCTGACCTGGCGGCAGCGCGGCATCGCCCTGGGCGCGGCCGTCGGCATCGACGTGGTCTTCCTGGCGGTGCGCTGGGCGACCGGCGCCGGCCTCGGCGAGGGCCACCCCTTCGGCAACGGCGCGCTGTGGGTGATGCTGGGCCTGGCCGTCGTCGCCGTCACGCGCCGCACCGGCCCGGAGCGCCTGCTGCTGCTCAAGGGCGTGGGCCTCGGGCTGCTGCTGGTGACCGGCCGCAAGACCGGGGACACCTGGCTGCTGATCACCTCGCAGACCCGGCCCGTCACACTCGACCCGTACGTCGCCATGGCCGACCACGCGCTGGGCAACCCCTCGTGGCTGGCGGGCCGGCTGCTGGAGGCGAGCGGCCCGGTCGGCGAGCACGCCCTCGACTACGTCTACGCCCAGCTCGCGGTGGCCGCGGTCGTGGTGGCGCTCCACCAGCTGCGCCACGTGGCCGCCGAGCGGCGCTTCCCGCGCCACCACCTGGTGCGGACGTTCCTGGTGATCGGCCTGGTCGGCCCGGCCGTCTACATGATCTACCCGGTGGTCGGGCCGGTCTTCGCCTACGGCCCCGACGGCGGGCCCTGGGCGGTGGCGAACCTGTGGCCCGACACGCTGCCGCCGGTCACCACGCCGTTCAAGCTGCCGTTCGACGAGATCACCCCGCGCAACTGCATGCCGAGCCTGCACACCGCGTGGGCCGTCACGATCTTCATCCACTCCCGGCAGGGACCGCGCTGGCTGCGGTCGGCCGGCACCTTCTGGCTGGTCGCCACGCTGGCGGCGACCCTCGGGTTCGGCTGGCACTACGGCGTGGACCTGGTCGCGGGCGTGGTGTTCGCCTACACGGTCGAGGCGGCCCTGCGCTCGTTCGACCGCGGCTGGGACCGGGCCGGGGTGCTCCTCGTCGTCCACGGCACGACGGTGTTCGCGATGCTGCTCGCGTCCTACCGCTTCCTGCCGCTGGAGATGGCCCGCCACCCGTGGCTGGCCGGCCCGCTGCTGCTGCTGGCGATGGCGTCGGTGGTGCACGGCTACTACCGGACCCAGCGGCTGTGGAACGCGGAGCCCCTCACGGCCCCGCGCCCCCAGCCGCAGCCGGAACCGGTCTAGGCCCGGGACGGCGGGCACCGGCCGGCGCCGGAACGAGCCCGGGACGACGGGCACCGGCCCGTCTCCCGAACGGCACCCGTCCGGGCCCGGGGCGGCGGCTCTAGCCCGCCCGGCGGGCCGCGGCTCCCCGGACCTCCAGGCCGTCGAGCAGCTCGGCCGTGGCCTGCGCGACGGCCTCGACCGCGCGGTCGAACACCTCCTGGTTGTGGGCGGCGGGAGCACGGAAGCCCGAGACCTTCCGCACGTACTGCAACGCTGCTGCGCGCATGTCCGCCTCCGTGGCCTCTTCGGGCAGGGCGGGCGGACGAAGCGTCTTGATACTCCGGCACATGCCCCCCAGTCTCGCCCTTCCGGCCCCCGGGGGACAGCGCCGGCTGCCATGATCCTCCCGAGGCGGCCACCACGTACGGGGCCGACCGACGAGAGGAACCCTCATGGCGAACGAACTCACCGTGGCCGTCCTGGGCCCCGGCGGCGTGGGCGGACTGCTCGCCGCCCTGCTCTCCCGCGCCGGCCACCGCGTGGTCTGCCTGTCCGGCGCGCGGACGGCCGAGGCCCTGCGCGCCGACGGGGTCCGGGTCCGCAGCGCCCGCTTCGGCGACTTCACGGCCCGGGTCGAGGCGGACACCGCCCTGCGCGAACCGGTCGACGCGTGCCTGGTCACCGTCAAGCACACCGCCCTCGACGCGGCCCTGGCCCGGGTCCCCGCACCCGTCCTGGCCGACGGGCTGCTCGTGCCGTTCCTCAACGGCGTCGAGCACCCGGCGGCCCTGCGTGCCCGCTACCGGCCCGACCGGGTCGCTCCGGCCGTCATCCGCGTCGAGTCCACCCGTCTCGCACCCGGCGTCGTCGACCACACCAGCCCCTTCACGGAGATCGACCTGACCGGGGCGCGGGTGCCCCGCCCGCGCCTGGACGCCCTCGCCGCGGCCCTCGGCGCCGCCGGCCCCGCCGTGCGGGTCCTGGAGGACGAGACGGCCGCCCTGTGGGCGAAGATGTCGTTCCTGGCGCCCCTCGCGCTGCTGACCACCCGCTACGGCCTTCCCCTGGGCGAGATCCGCGACCGTCACCGGGACGAGCTGACGGCCCTGGTCGCGGAGACGGCCGCGATCAGCCGCGCCTGCGGCGGCCCCGCGGACCCGGCGCAGGCCCTCGCCCGCTACGACGCCTTCCCCGCCGCGACCAGGTCGTCGATGCAGCGCGACGCCGAGGCGGGCCGGCCGCTGGAACTGGACGCGGTCGGCGGTGCGTTGCTGCGTGCGGCGGAGCGGCACGGGGTGGCGGCGCCGGTGGCCGCGCGGGTGGTGCGCGAGCTGAGCCTCGTCCACCCGTTCGCATGAACCACGGGAACGAACTCGCCCGCTCAATTCGAACAGGCGTATCATTGTGGCGTGGCTACGACCTATGACTTTCCGAGTGACCTCCTCGCCGGTCAGGAGGAACTCCATCAGGTCCGGGCCGAGTTGTCGGCCCTGCTCAAGCGGCTGCCCTGGTCCGTGGAGCCGCTGGACGGCTTCAGCGACGACAACGGCTGGCGCAAGGTGGAACGCCCCGCCTCCCCCGGCTGGACCGCCGACGAACAGGCCGAGGTGGAGAAGCTGCGCCGCCGCGAGCACGAGCTGGCGGTGTTCGTCAGCACCCACCGCTACTGGTCCGAGCTGACCGGGCCGGACCGGGTGGCGGCCCGGTCCGACCTGAAGCACGCGCACGGGGCTCCGCCGGCGGAGACCGACGGAGCCCCGTGACGCGCCGGGGTCGGCGCCCGCCGTCCGCCGGCAGCCGCTTCATCTCGGCGATCTCCGCCTTCCGGGAGGTGGCGACGGCCTCGGCCGTGTCCTTGGCGGGCCGTAGCGGCCCTCGGCGCGCTCGGTCCCGGCCATGTGCTGCGGCGGCACCCCGGTGGACTGGCGTGCGGCCGGCGGGCATGCGTGCGAGCCCCCGACCCCATCGGGTGAACTCCTTCAACCTTCTACAACCGCTCGCGCGCCGCGGGACGTCGTACCCCCGCACGACACGATTGATCCCGAGGGGTACCCATGAGCCAGCAGCACCCGCAGCAACCCGCCCAGCCCTACCCGCCGCAGCAGCCCGGGTCCGGCGCCCCGGAACCGCAGCCGCCGAAGAAGCGCGGCATCGGCAGGATCGCGGGGCTCGGCTGCGTGGGCGTCATCGCCCTCTTCGCCGTCGCCGCCGTCGCCACGGGCGGGGGCGGGGACGACAGCGGCGACGGCTCGAACAAGGACAAGGCCGTCACCGCCGACAGCAAGCGCGAGAAGGACCGCCCGGCCGCCGAGAAGAGCCAGGCCGAGCAGTTCCGCGCCTGCGTCGCCGAGGACGGCACGAAGACGGAGAAGGCCGCCGTCGAGCACGTCACCAAGGTGACCGGCGCGGACAAGCGCAACGACATCCTCGACGCGGCCGAGGTCTACACCGACTTCCAGGGTGGTCTGACCGGCCCGCACCAGGGCGAGGGCAAGCTCATCGCCTCCGCGTTCACGTCCTGCTACGAGTCCGACAACGGCCTGGTGACCGTGTACGACGAGAACGGCGAGATCCTGGCCAACGCCAACTACTGACGCGGCGTGCGCAACGGAACAGGCCCCCGGGGGAACCCCGGGGGCCTGCCGATCCGCGGTGGGCGCGGACGGTTTCGAACCGCCGACATCCTGCTTGTAAGGCAGGCGCTCTACCCCTGAGCTACGCACCCGGATCCCGGGACGCGCCCGGGACGAGTGGACAGCCTACCCTGCCCGGGGCGCGGTGCCGCAAACCCGTATCCGGGCCGTGCCGGGGGGTTAACCCCACCGCCGATCCGGGAGCGGCCCGGATCCTCCCGGCGGCCCCCGTTCCCTACGGTCGTGACAGCGCCCGAGAGCGCCCGCCGTTCCGTCCAGGGGGAGACCGCCATGGCCCGCACCGCCCGCACGACCCGCACGACCCGCACCGCCCGCACGACCCGCACCACCGGCGTCCGCGCGGCCGCCCTCACGGGTGCCGTCGCGGTCCTCGTCGCCGGGCTCAGCGCCTGCGGGGCCTCCGCCGGGGACGACGAGGACCCCGACCACAAGTCCTTCGACCTGCGGGGCCGCACGCTCACCGTCGACTCGGACGACTCCGCGCTGGAGATCGTCGCCGCCGAGCGGCACCCCGCCGGCCGGATCCAGGTCACCCGCTGGTTCCAGGGGTCGGTCGTGGTCGGCGGGGACCCCGAGGTCACCTGGTCCATGCGCGACGACCGGCTCGTCCTCAGGCTCAAGTGCTCCGGCGTCGTCGCCGACTGCTCCGCCAGGCACCGCATCGAGGTGCCCCGCGGCATCACCGTGAAGGTCGAGGACGGCGACGGCGGCGTCCGCGCCCGGGGCTTCCGCGACCGGCTCGACATCCGCACCGGCGACGGCTCCGTCCGCGTCACCGACACCACCGGCCCCACCGAGCTGCGCACCGGGGACGGCTCGATCCGCGTCTCGGGGGTGAGCGGCCCGCTGCGGATGCGCACCGGCGACGGCTCCATCCGGGCCGAGGTCTCCTCCCGGGACGTGCGCACCCGCACCGGCGACGGCTCCGTCCGCCTCGAACTCGGGGTCGTGCCCGACCGGGTGGAGAGCCGCAGCGGCGACGGCTCCGTCACCGTCTCGGTGCCCCGGGCGGCCTACCGGGTGACCACCCGGACCGGCGACGGGGGCGTCGACGTGTCGGTCCCGCGCGACGAGAACAGCCGGCACCTGGTGTCCGCCGAGACCGGTGACGGCAGAATCACCGTGCGAACGGCGAACTGACCGGCCCGTGTGTTCGTCCTTCACCGGTGGGAGAATGACACCGGGCAGGGTGGACCACAGCACGGGAGAGGGATGTGACGGCGACACCAGCACAGCCGTACTCGCCGTCGGTGCCGCGCGCACATCGTCCGCGCCGCCGCCCGCGCCGCGTCCCGGGGCCGCTGCGCGACACGCTCGCGCTGGCGGCGCTGCCGGTGCTGGTCGCCCTCGCACTGCCCGCGGCCGTCGCCGGCGGCGGCACCCGGCGCTGGTTCGGCGGCCGCGCCGAGAACCAGCGCGCCGAGGCGCAGGCTGCCAAGGACGCCGCCGCCGCGGCCTTCTACGAGCTCGACACCGCCCAGCGCGATCTGCGCATCTCCATCGAGACGATCACGGCGGTCGACGACTCCCCCGCCGCCCGGCGCGCCGTGGAGGGCTTCGACGCCCTGGGGCGGCGCATCGACGAGGCCAGCCACCAGTACATCTCCGCCGTCGACGCCCACGACCTCGACCGCGACGACCTGGAGGCCTCCGCCGCCTCCCGCGCCCGGACCGAACTGGCCGCCGCGAAGGACGAGCTGGACCGCGTCAAGCGCGACCTGGACCGGTTCACCGAAGGGCTCGGCCCGCTGCTCGGCAAGGCCGAGACCCAGCTGGCCCGTCTCGCCCCCGCGGTCGAACGGGCCCGGCAGGCCCTGCGCGCCGCCTCCGACGCGCTGGACGCCGTCCGTGCCTCGGGCCTGAAGGCGGACGATCTCGCCGCACGTCTGGCGGCCCTCTCGCCGGAGCTGACCAAGCTCAACCAGGGCGCCGGGCAGCACGGCGTGCCGCAGACCCTCCAGCGGGCCGAGCGGGTCACGCGCGAGGCGGAGGCGGTCCGGGTGGAGGCCGGGCGGCTACCGGAGCGCGCCGCCGAGATCGACCACCGCCTGGTCTCCCTGCGCACCCGCGCCCAGGCCCTCACCACCCGCTCCGAGCAGGTCGAGCCGACCCTGAGCGAACTGCGCCGCCGCTTCACCGCGGCCTGCTGGCAGGACCTTCAGCAGGTCCCCGACGTCGCCGCGGGCAACGTCCGCCGGGCCGAGACGAAGCTGGAGGAGGCCCGCGCGGCCCGCGACGAGCAGCGCTGGGCCGATGCCACGGCCCTGCTGTCGACCGTGCGGGCCCTGCTGAACACCACCGACGAGGCGGTCTCGGCCGCCGGTGACCGCCTGTGCCGTCTGAACGCCGTGCAGAAGGACCCCCAGCAGGAGGTCGACCGCACGCGCTTCGCGATCCGCGACGCCCAGCGGCTGGCCATGGCCGGCCGCAACACCCCGGACCCGCGCCACGCCCGTCCCCTGGACGACGCCGTCGCACGCCTGGAGCGCGCCGTCGCCGGCCTGGAGGGCCGGCACCCCGACTACTGGCACTTCCTCATGGAGACGGAGGCGGTGCGGCAGTCGGTGGCCGGCGTGGTCTCCCGGATCCGGGAAGAGCGCGGGGCCGGGCACTGAGCCCGGCCCCCGCCCGGGATCAGGTGCGGTAGGCGTAGTAGTACGCGGTCGGGTACGAGGCCACGAGGCTCGCCACCGACCTGCGCAGCGTGTTGTTGGAGTGGTAGGTCACGTACGGCACGCCGCGGCTCTTGTACGTGACGATCATGGTGTGGTCCTTGGAGCCGTCCCGGTCGAAGTCCACCTGGAGGACGTCGCCGACCTCGAGCTGGTAGACGTTGGACAGCGGCGTGGTCCGCTTGGAGTTCTGCGCGAACCAGGACCACTCGTTGACGCCGATGAACGAGTGCGACTGGATGTCGGCGTTGCCGAACCACCGCGTGTAGTCGTACACGTAGCCGGGGACGTGCTTCCAGCCGCCCGCCTTCAGGGCCTGGCTGACGAAGTTGGTGCAGTCGCCGCCGGCACCCTGGCCGTTGAAGTCCGGGTAGTCCTTGTTGTAGGCGTTCCAGTGCTTCTCGGCGTAGGCCGCCATGGCCTTGTAGTCGTACGTCGTGGCGGTCTTGGGCACCTGGACCGGGTAGCGGGTGGTCGCCGCCCGGGGCGCGCTCGGCGTGGTGGTGCCGGACATGGCCACCTTGACGGAGGCCGGCTTGGACAGCGTGTTCACCGCGAGGCCGCCCTCGTCGCTGTCGCGGATGGCGGTCAGCCGCCAGTTGCCCTGCCGGTCGGCCTTGAAGGTCAGCTCGTGCTTGGCCTGGAAGCCGGTGGTGCGGGGGGCGTCGCCCCGGGCCCCGGCGTAGGTCAGGGTCGTGGTCTCGGTGACCGCCGCCTTGGCCGTACGGCCGGTCACCCGCGTGGCGTTCAGGGTGACGGTGGTGCCGGCCTTGCTGTACTTCTCGCCGGCCTTGGCCAGCCTCTCCTTGCGCTGCTCCAGCCGCGACAGCGTGGCGTCCTCGGTGCGGGCCGTGCCCGAGGACAGGGCGACGTCACCGGAGAAGCGGTCGGTCAGCGGCGCGTCCTGACCGCCCCGGCCGGCGTCGAGCAGGGCGTTGGTACGGTCGGTGAAGACGGCGTCCGCCAGCCGCTGGAACGTGGCCTTGGTCCGCGCGTCGACCGTCGGGTCGTCGGTGACCGCCGCGCCGGCGCTCCAGTTGGGCAGCAGGGCGACCCCGGCGACCACCGAGGTCGCCGCGGCCCCGACTATCGTGACGCGGCGTCGGGTGCCGGTCAGTCTTCTCGATCTCACTGATGTTCCTCTCTGGCCCGGCCAGGGTGTGCCGGGGCTGTGGGGTCCGTCACTTCACGACCTTCGACCAGTCGGGCGACTGCGCCGGGTCGAGGGAGCGCAGCCGCTGAAGGGTCTCGGGCTTCTGCGCGTCCAGCCAGTCGGCCAGCTCCCGGAAGGACACGCACCTGACGTCCTTCTTGGTGCACACCGTCTTGACGACCTGGTCGACGGCTCTCATGTATATGCCGCCGTTCCAGTTCTCGAAGTGGTTTCCGATGAACAGCGGGGCACGGCTGCCGTAGTACACCCGATTGAAGCCGGACATATAGGAGTTGACCGTCTGCTGCTCCCACTCGGGGTACTTCGCCGGGTCGCCCTCGGTCTCACCGTCGGACTGGTTGTACAGGAAGTTGAAGTCCATGGACAGGCCCTGGTAGTCGCCGCCCTCGTAGGGCAGCATCTGCAGCGGGAAGTCCCAGATGCCGTCCTTCTTGCGGGGCCATATCTGGAAGTCGCCCGCGGAGCTGGCGTCGTAGCGCCAGCCGTACTTGTCCGCCGCCTTCAGCAGGTTGGCCTGGCCCTCCAGGCAGGGCGCGCGGCCCCCGGCGATCTCCTTCCGGGGGTCGAAGGGCAGCGGGGCGAGGTCCGTGAAGCCGGTGTTGGTCTTCCACTTCTCGACGAACGAGTAGAACTGGTCGATCTCGCTCTTCCACTCCTCGACGCTCCAGTCGCCGCCGCCCTTCTCGCCGCAGAAGTGGCCGTTGAAGTGGGTGCCGATCTCGTGGCCGTCCTTCCACGCCTTGCCGAGCTCCACCAGCGTGGTGCGGATGTGCTCGTCCGTGGGGAAGCTGATCGCCGCCGATCCCTTGTCGTGCTGCGGAGGGGAGTAGAGGTCCTTCTTGCTCTTGGGGACCAGGTAGATGCCCGTGAGGAAGAAGGTCATGTGGGCGTCGTACTGCCGGGACAGCTCCCGGTAGTGCGCGAACAGCCCGTCGTCGCCCTGGAGGGCGCCGTCCCACGAGAAGACGACGAACTGGGGCGGCTTCTCGCCCGGCTTGAGGGGGACCGGCTTCAGCTGCTTCTTCGGCGGGCCGGTGTAGGAGGTGGAGCCGTCCCCGAGGACCTTGGTCTTGCCGTCCCACTGCGGCTGGTGGTCGTTCTTCTCGGAGGTGTTCTTGCGGGCCGCCCCGGAGGAGGCGGTCGGAGCGGTCTTCTCCTGTCGCGTCAGCACCAGGTAGCCCGCGACCAGGGACGCGACGACGACGAGCGCAGCCAGGGTCAGTACGCGCGGGGATATGGCGCCCAGGGCGCGGCGGGACGCGCTGGGTGCGCGGGGTGCGCGGCGGCGACCGGAGGGTGACTTCATACGCGGCTCATTCTGCGAGGAGTGGGAAGGTCTGGGTGGCGCCGGGCGCCGGGGTCAGCCGACGCCCCGGGCTCTGGACCAGATCGTGTACGGAACGCTGTCGGCGGGGGTTCCCGCGATCCCCTTCAGCGGCAGCGGTTCCAGACTCTTGGTGAGGTCGATGCGGTAGGTGACGACGGCCGTCGACACGGACCGGACCGTGCCGACATACCAGGACGCGGTGTCGTTCTGTACGGTTCCGGCCTTGCCGGACACCCCTGCGGGCGCGCCCGCCCCGGGGTGCGCGGTGCGGAAGGCGTCCGTCAGGGCGGACTGGACCGCCTCGGCCGTGGACGCCTTCACCGCGCGGCGGGACGCCGGCTCGGTCAGCGCGACCTTGGAGCCGTTGCGGGTGATCCGGTCCACCGAGTACGGCTCGACGTGGGTGCCCCCGGCCGCGAAGGTGGCGTACCCGCTCGCCATGCGGATCGCGCTGGGCGTGGCGCTGCCCAGGGACATCGCCGGCACGTTCGGGCCGAAGCTGGAGGAGAGCAGGCCCGCGGACTCGGCGGTCTTGCGCACCTTGTCCAGGCCGGCGTCCATGCCGAGCTGCATGAACGGCGTGTTCACCGACAGGGCGAGCGCCCGCGCCAGGCTGATCTGCCCGTAGGACTTCTTGCCGTCGTTGCGGGCGGCGACCTTCTTGCCGCTGCGGTCCCAGTAGGGCCCCTCGGGTGTCGTCACGGGGACCCCGTCGTCCCCGTTGTAGAGGGTCTGCGGGGTGACCGGGGTGCGGGCGCCGTCCCGGGTCTTCTGCACGCCGTGCTCCAGGGCGGCGGCGTAGACGAACGGCTGGAAGGCCGAACCGGCCGGGACGGTGGTCGCGTTGGACTCGTTGTAGCCCTGCTTGCGGTGGTCGGGGCCGCCGTGGAGGGCGAGTATGCGCCCATCGGTGGCCACCGAGGCGGCGCCGAAGTGCACGGTCTTCGCCTTGGCCGGGTCGTCCTTGCGGGCCTGCTTGCGGGCCTCGGTCACGGCCTCGGTGAGCGCGGTCTCCTGCTTGCGGTCGAAGGTCGTGTAGATCTGGAAGCCGCCGAGGTCGAACTCCTTGTCGGAGATGCGCGCGGCCTTCTTGGCGTACTGGGTGGCCAGTTCGACGAGGTAGTCGCTCTGCTTGCCGGTGTCGTAGCCCGGCGCGTGCTTCAGCGGCTCGGGGAACTTCCTGTACTTGGCCCGCTCCGACTCCGACAGCGTTCCGACGTCGACCATGCGGTCGAGTATCCAGGACCAGCGCTCCACGGCCCGGGCGTGGTTGGCCCCGCCCAGGGCGGGGTCGTAGAGCCCGGCGCCCTTGAGGAGCGAGGCGAGGAAGGCGGCCTCGCTGACGTCGAGTTCGCGGACGTCCTTGCCGTAGTAGGCCTGGGCGGCGCGCTGTATGCCGTAGGTGCCGCGGCCGAACCAGCTGGTGTTGAGGTAGCCCTCGAGGATCTCGTCCTTGTCCATCTCGTTGTCGAGCTTGAGGGCGAGCATGGCCTCGGTGAACTTGCGGCTCACCGAGCGGTCCTGGTTGAGGTACACGTTCTTGACGTACTGCTGGGTGATGGTGGAGCCGCCCTGGGTCTCCCCCTGGCCCACGGTGCGCCACACGGCCCGGGTGAGGCCGCTGAAGGAGATGCCGGGGTCGCTGTAGAAGCTGGCGTTCTCGGCCGCCAGGACCGCGTCGCGGACGTCCACGGGGATGTCCTTCAGGGGCATCTCCTGGCGCTGCACCCAGCCGGTGCGGGCCATGGGCGTGCCGTCGGACCAGTAGTAGACGTTGTCCTGCTGGGTGGCGTACGAGTTGAGGTTGTCCGGGACGTCGGTGGCGGCGTAGGCGACGCCGAGGAACACGACGGACAGCCCGGTGAGCGTCAGCGCGGCCCCGAGCCACTGCCGCCAGGAGGGCGCCCAGCGGCGCCAGCCCGTGCGGCCGGGACGGGGGTAGACGGGCCGCAGCCGGCGGGCGTAGGGGGCGAGGCGCGCCGCGTAGGGGGCCAGCGGGGCGAGGTACGCGGCGGGCTCGAAGGTCCGGGCGGTCTTGCGCCGGCGGCGGGACCGGCCGGATCCGCGGCCGGCGGCGGGGTCGGCGGCCGCGTCGGAAGCGTCGGCCGCCTCCGAAGCCGCGGCGGCCGCGTTGGTGGCCGCGTTGGTGGCCGCGACCACGTCCTCCGCACGCAGCTGCATGGTTTGATCGGATTTGTCCGCATGCGGGAAGGCGGGAGCCTTCAATTGCATGGTCTCGTCCGGTTCCCGCCCAGCCTCGGTCACGGCTGTGTCTCCCCTCCCCCGCTTACGGTGGTGCTCGCGCGAGAGCCCGCTCGCCGCTGTCGACCGCGGCGCGCTCCACAACCCCCCGGCCCGTGTGGCTTCTCGCGACGATGGAAAGCTACCAGTGGCCTTTACAGCTTCTCCATAGCGGTTGGGGCAAGAACAGTCACATGTGATCCCAGCGAGTGGTATTTCCGTCGCCTCGCACTAATCTGTCCCCATGCCTCGCTACGAGTACCGCTGCCGGACCTGCGGCGACACCTTCGAACTGAGCCGCCCCATGGCCGAGTCCGCCGCCCCCGCGGCCTGCCCCGCGGGTCACGACGACACGGTGAAGCTGCTGTCGACCGTCGCGGTGGCCGGTTCGGCCTCCGCCCCGGCCCCGGCGCCCCGGGCGGGCGGCGGGGGCTGCTGCGGCGGCGGCTGCTGCGGCTGACCCCGCCCCCCGGGCTCCTCCCGCCTCCGGGGTCTTCCTCAGCTCTTCTTCAGGTCCGGTTTCCTACGGTGGCGGCATGACAGCCAACGCCGCGGACGCCGGACCGCAGTGGGTCAACGACCTCATGGACACGATGGGCGCACCGGGTGCCGGCCTCGCCATCGCCCTGGAGAACCTGTTCCCGCCCCTGCCCAGCGAGGTGATCCTGCCGCTGGCCGGCTTCGCCGCGAGCAGCGGGCGGATGAGCCTGCTCGCCGTGCTGCTGTGGACGACCGCCGGCTCGGTGATCGGTGCCCTGGCGCTGTACGGGGTCGGCGCGCTGCTCGGCCGCGACCGCACGGTGGCGATCGCGGGCCGGCTGCCGCTGGTGAAGGTCTCGGACATCGAGAAGACCGAGGCGTGGTTCCTCAGGCACGGCACCAAGGCCGTGTTCTTCGGCCGGATGATCCCGATCTTCCGCAGCCTGATCTCCGTGCCCGCGGGCGTGGAGCGGATGCGCCTGCCGGTGTTCCTGGGGCTGACCACCCTGGGCAGCGCGATCTGGAACACGGTGTTCGTGCTCGCGGGCTACTTCCTCGGCGCGAACTGGCACACCGTGTCCGACATCGTCTCCACCTACTCCAAGGTGGTCCTGGCCGTGGCGGCCCTGGCGCTGGTGGCGTTCATCGCGGTACGGCTGCGGCGGCGCTCCAGGGAGACGCCCCCCGAAGGACCCCGGGGGACTGCGCGGCAGGCCGCCGCGCAGCCACGCCAGCACCCGCAGGACCAGGACACCCGCGTGCTCAGGCGTCCCGTACTGCCCCGAGAAACTCCCTCAGGATCCGCTCCCCGGCCAGAACGCCCCTCTCGGGGAGCGCCCTGACCGAAGGAGCCGTGAAGTCGGTGTCGGCCAGCTCCCCGTGCCCCGGCCGCCAGCCCCGGTCCGCCGCGAGGAGCAGGTCGGTGTCGAGCAGGGAGTCCCCCGCGGCGAGCGTGAGATCGGCCCCGGTGCGGCGGGCGACCTCCCGCATGGCCGCGCTCTTCGTCAGCGGCTGCGGAACGGCGTAGATCTTGCGGCCCTGCAGCGAGACGGTCCAGCCGCGGTTCTCCGCCCACACGGCGAGTTCCTTCACCCAGTCCTCGTCGAGCAGCTCCCGCTCGACGACGAGGTAGGCGAACAGGTCGTCGGCGACGCGGTGCTTGCGCACCCACACCGGGTCCGCCGCCCTGAGCAGGTGCTCCTGCACCTCGGCGAGCGGCGCGCACCGGTCGGCCAGCCGGGCGGTCACCTGCGCGTGCCAGTCGGGGTCGGACACCCCGTCCACCAGCAGGTGCCCGCCGTTGGCGCAGATCGCGTACGTGGGCTGCGGACCGGGCAGGTTGATGCGCTGGTACTGCTTGCGCGTCCGGGTCGTCGTCGGCACGAACACGGCCGCGTCGCCCAGGTCGGTCAGGAGCCCGGCCGCGGTCTCCGTCATGTACGACAGCGGCCTGCTCTCGTGCACCTCCACGCACAGCAGCCGGGGCGCCCGGGCGTCCGGCATGGTCAGGGCCAGGGCCGCCGAGGAGTAGATCAGCGTCCGGTCGAGGTCGCTCGCGACGATCACGCGTGTCACAGGGCCACCGCCTTGCCGTCGGCGCCGGTGGCGCCCCGGGTGAACCGGGGGTGGATCAGGCCGACGCAGGTGTAGGGCAGCGCGTCGACCTCCTCCACCGGCACCCCGCGCTGCTCGGCGAGCAGGCGGACGTGGTCGAGGTCGCTGCCCGCCCCGGCCCGGGCCAGGACCTTCCAGGGCACGCGGCGCAGCATCACCCGGGTGGTCTCGCCGACGCCGGGCTTGACCAGGTTCACGTCGTGGATGCCGTACTCCTCACTGATGCGTTCGACGGCGGCCCAGCCCTCCCAGGTGGGGGTCCGGTCGGCGGCGAGCAGCTCCTTGGCCTGGGCGCAGGCGGCGTCCGCGACCTCGGGGAAGCGGGCCGCGACGGCGTCCAGGAACGCCACGGAGACGTCCGTGGCGGCGAGTTCGCGGTAGAACTTGGCACCGTGGAAGTCGTGCGGGCCGACCAGGTCCGCGCGCAGCACGGTCCGCGAGACCAGCCCGGAGACGGTGGAGTTGAGGCAGGCGGAGGGGATGAGGAAGTCCTCGCGGGTGCCGTAGGTGCGCACGCAGGAGCCCGGGTCGGCCAGGACGGCGATCTCGGGGTTGAAGCCGGTGACGCCGTCGGACTTCTCGAACTCCGTCAGGGCCTGGGCGAGTTCGCGGGTGATGGCGCCCTTGCCGGTCCAGCCGTCGACGAAGACGACGTCCCGCGGGTCGTGGTGGGCGGCGAGCCAGCGCAGGGCGTTGGCGTCGATGCCGCGGCCGCGCACGATCGACACGGCGTAGTGCGGCAGGTCCAGGCCGTGCCGGTGCTGGGCCCAGCGGCGCATGAGGATGCCGACGGGCGTGCCGGCCCGGGCCAGGGAGACCAGGACGGGACGCGGGGACCGCTCGGCGAGGACCGTCTCGGTGACGACGCCGACCGCCCGGGCGATGCGGGCCGCGGAGGTGCTCAGCGCGGCGTGGAACAGCTCCTGGTACTGCTCGCTCGGCTGGTACTCCACCGGCAGCGACTCGGCGTAGTGGGCGCCGCCGCTCTGGATCGCCTCCTCGCGCTCCTCGGTCGGCGCCTCCAGCGTCACGTCCGAGAGGTCCTGGAGCAGCCAGCCGACCTCCTCGGGCGCGTACGAGGAGAAGGCGGGGCCACGGAGGGGCGCGGGCAGCATGGTGGGCCTTTCGGGCGCGTGCGGGGTGCCGGGGACGTACGAGGGGACGACGGCGAGCAGGACGTGCGGGGCGGTGCCGGCGAGGCGGTCCAGCAGTCCCCCGGGGGCGCGCAGCAGCGGGGTGTCCGCGGCGGAGTCGACGACGGCGACGACGGCGTCGAAGCCGGCGCCGGCGACGTTGTAGGCGTAGCGCTCGCCGGGGCCGTCGGCCGGGTCGTCGTGGGCGGGGAAGGCCAGGCGGGTGCGTATCGCGTAGCCGGGGTCGTCCACCGCCAGGACGGGCGAGCGCGTGGTGGTGGAGTAGCGGACCTCGGCGTCCGTCGTCCGCTCCAGGGCCTCGGCGAGCCGCAGCGGGGCGTACATCAGCTCCTCGAAGCCGAGGATGTGCACGCGGCGGGCGGCGGCAGGCAGGGCCTCGGCGATCCTGGCCGCCATCGCGGGCAGGGCGGCCTCCAGCCGGGCGCGGTGAGCGGGCGTGAAGCCGTGCCGCCCGCCGTCCGGCAGGCCGGCGGGCCAGCGCAGGTCGATGCGGGTGGCCTGGGGGGCGGTGCCGCCGCCGTCCGCGGGCGGGCCGGCGGGGGCTGTTCGCGCGGTTCCCGGTGCCCCGGAAAGGGGCGTGCCGGCCTCGCCGCCGCCCGGGGTCGCGGGGCTCCGCCCGGCCGGCCGCGACGGCGCCGCGCCCGCCGACGCGCCTGCCGCCTCGTACCGCACCACCAGCTCCTGTCCCTTCTCCAGCACCCCCTCGGGCAGCCGCACCGTCCCCGAGGCCGCGGTCACGAGATCCACCCGCGCACCGATCTCGCGGGCGAACTCCTCCAGCCGCCCCGCATCGGCGGCGGACCGCATGTCCACCAGCGCCACCACGACGTACCTCGGCCGCGGATACCGCGTGTGCAGATCGCGCACGGTGTTCAGCACCGTGTTGCCGGTGGAGAACTCGTCGTCCACCAGGACCAGGGGCCCGTCCCCGGCGAGCAGCGCGGGGTCCTCGGGCAGCAGCAGGTGGGAGGTCGCGTGGGAGTGGGACTCCTCGAAGCCGCCGGCCGGGGCCAGGCCGGGCACCGGTCGGCGGGTGGAGTGCAGGTAGGGGGCGAGGCCCAGGCCGTCGGCGACGGAGTGGCCGAGACCGGTCGCGGTCTCCGCGTAGCCGAGGACGACGGCCCGCCGGGCCTCGTCCTCGCCCAGCAGGTCCCGCACCCGGCGGCCGAGCGCCACCCCGTGCCCGTACACCACGGACGGCGCCTGGGGGACGTGCTTGCCCAGCACGTTCGACACCAGCAGGTGGGCCCGCTTGGGGTTGCGGCGCAGGGCCATGCCCAGCAGGCCGGTCAGCCGCTCGTCGCCGGCCAGCTCGACGCCGAGCCGTTCGGCGACCCAGCGGCCCGTCCAGACGTCCCCGGCCGGTGCGCCGGAGCGCGCCTCGTCCCGCATCGCGTGGTGCTCCCCCTCGTTCACTGACTTCTCCATGGATTCCCCGCGTCGCGTCCGCCGATGCACCTCACCGGGCCCGTCCCGCCGCTGCGGGGCCCCGCGCACGCCGCCGTCACTCCGGCAGGCCCGCCGCCAGCAGCTCCACGAAGCCGATGTCCTCGTTGGCCACGCCGAAGACCTCGGCGCGCAGCAGGGTCCGCTCGGCCCAGGCCCGGTGCGGCTTCACCTCGTTCATCTTGTTCGTGTACGCCGATCTCAGCACACCGCCGCCGCCGCGCTCGGGGCGCAGGATGTCCTGGGCGTCCGAGAACTCCTCGTGGCTGACGACCGACAGGGCGTGCACCGGCAGCACGTGGGAGGGGTGGATGCAGGTCTTGCCCAGCAGTCCGTTGGCCTGGTCCAGGGAGATCTCCCGCAGGAGGCCGTCCATGGCGTGCTCGATCAGCTTCGCGCGCAGCTCGGCGGCCTGCACCTCCAGGAAGGGGCTCTGCCGCAGCAGCGGCTTGAACATGCGCTCCTGGACCCGGAAGTACTCCCACACCGGCCCGGTCACGGTGAAGCCGGTCCCGTCGGCCCGGCCCAGCATGTTCACCACGTCGGCGATCACCGAGGCGACGATCTGCACGTCGTAGGCGGTCATGTCCGGGCCTCTGCGCAGCCCGTAGGAGGAGCAGAAGTCCGTGACGCCCAGGCGCAGGGCGAGGACGCGGTCGCGGTACTTGTCGACCGCCCGGAAGACGCCCTCCAGGGTCTCCACGCGCGACTCCCGGTAGAGCAGCTCGGGCGACTCCAGCACGGGCATGGCGAAAAGCCGACGGCCGCTTTCGGCCTCGGCGGCCGCGAGGGCCTCCAGGAACGGGATGCCGCGCTCCGCGGTGAACTTCGGCAGGACGAAACCGGACAGCAGCCGCACGGCGGGGCCCAGGCGCCGGACGAGGTCGGGTATCTGCTCCGCGGCGCGGACCCGGACGAACAGCAGCGGCAGGTCCGCGTCCGGGAGGCCGGCGAGGGACGTGAGCTGGCGGACCAGGTTCTCCTCGCCGGGGCCGACCTCGGCGTCGTCGATGGAGTCCTCCAGGCACAGCACCATGGAGACCACGCCCCGGCCGGCCTGCTTGCGGACGTCGTCGGCGAGGCGGGGCCGGGTGGCGGGGCTGTACAGCGTGGCGCCCAGGGCGGCCGACAGCAGCCGGGCCGGGGAGTCCGGCGTGAAGGTGCACGGCTCCCGGTGGAAGAGGCGCTGCCGCACCTCAGGGGCGATCTGTCCGAAGTGACGCATGGATCTCCCCCGTGGTGGTTGCGCGACCTGCGAATCGACGAAAGCTGGCCGGTAATAGTACGTAGAAGTCCATGTCCCAGGTTCCCGTCAGGCATGAATTTCAGGTAACGCGGGCAAGCACAGCCGGACCCGGCCAACTCGACGGTAGTCCGCGACCGCCGGGGGCGCCGCTCGTGGCGCCGCGCCCCCGCGTTGTCGTGAGCAGGACCGAGAAGGCAGGATGACCGCATGACGCACGCGATGCTGAAGGGGTCGAACGTCCCGCTGGAAGCCACCACGGTACGCGCCGTGCTGCGCTGGACACCGGGGCAGGGGGTCCCGGACGTCGACGCCTCCGCGCTGCTCCTCGGCCCCGGCGGCCGTGTGCGCTCCGACGAGGACTTCGTCTTCTACAACCAGCCGCGCCACCCCTCCGGCAGGGTGTGGCGGCTCGGCAAGAAGCGGGTCGCCGAGGGGCTGACCGACACGGTCCAGGCGGAGCTGGACGGTGTCGAGTCCGAGGTCGGCCGCATCCTGATCGTCGCCTCGGCGGACGGCGTCACCTTCGACCGCGTACAGGCGCTGCGCATCCTGCTGTACGACGCGGCGGGCCCGGGCGGGGAAGCACTGGCGTACTTCGACGTGAAGCCGGAGACGGGCGAGGAGACGGCGCTGATCTGCGGCGAGCTGTACCGCCGCGGGGAGGGCTGGAAGTTCCGGGCGCTGGGCGAGGGCTACTCGAACGGGCTGAAGGGCCTGGCGACGGACTTCGGCATCTCGGTGGACGAGTCGGAGGCGGCCGAGGAACCCACCACCTCCGTCCCGACGCCCCCGACCACGGCCGGCCCCGCCCCCACCACAGCCGGGCAGCCCGCGTCCGCCCCCGAGACGTCCCGTCCGCTGCCGCCGGAGCAGCCGGCCGGCGTGCCCGCGCAGTCCGGGTACGGCTACCCGGCGCAGCAGCCTCCGGTGACCCAGCCGGCCTACGGCTACCCGCAGCCCACCAGCCCGCCCGTCTACGGCTATCCGCAGGCCGGGGCCGCGGGCGGGCAGCCCGGGTACGGCTACCCGCCCCCGCCCACCGGCGGGCCCGACCCTGACTTCACGCTGCCCCCGCAGGGACCGCAGTTCATCGGCCGCTGAGGCGCGGCCGGCCGGCGGGGCGTGCGGGGTCAGCGGTCGACCTTGGTCTTGTAGCCCCGCCCCCACTGCAGCCCCCAGCCGTAGAGCCGGTCCAGTTCGGCCTGGAAGCCGTAGACGAACTTCGCCTCGCGCCGCACGACGATCTCGTCCTTGACCTTCTCGATCATGACGACGGCGCAGGAGCGGGCCTGCGGCTGACGCTCGTCGAGGTGGATCTCGATGCGGGGACCGCTGCTCGGGTAGAGGGTGACGCTGGCGTGGGTGCGGTCGAACGCGGGTGTCTGGTCGTAGATGTAGACGAACACCAGCAGCCGCTTGATGTGCTCGCGGTGGTCCAGGTTGATGTACATCGTCTCGCCGGAGCCCGAGCCGAAGCGGTCGTCGCCGCTGAGCTTCACGTACGGCGGGGCGTTGACGTCCCCGAAGTAGCCGCCGAGGGGCTGCACGACGCCCTTGCTGCCGTCCTGGAGCTCGTAGAGGCAGCCGAGGTCCAGGTCGACGTTGACCATGGACTGGCTGTGGCCGACGACCTCCGGCGGTTTCAGCGCCCGGAAGGGGTGGCGCAGCAGGCTCTCGCGCTGGGAGCCGCCGATGTCGGAGGTGCGCATCCGCCAGCTGAGGTTGACGCGCAGGTGGCCGGTGGCCGCGTCCTGCTTGGTGAGTGATATCTGCGAGCGCCGCTTGGTCAGCTCGATCGCGTTGGTTGCCGCGTTGCCCGAGTCGAACTGCGCCTCGCCGCGCCGGAGTCCGTCGAACAGGCCCATTCCGCCCCCCAGGTGCACTTGGAAACCGCGGGTCACCGCCGTGCCCGCGGCCTTTCACGGCCGACGGGGCGGCCGCCGAGGAGTCGCCTCGGTGGCCGCCCCGTCGAGAGCGTTCCTCACCCGGAGGGGTGTCACACCCCGGACGAGACCTCGGTCTTGTCGCTGGATCCGGTGTTGCCCTCGGCCGCCGCGAGCGCCTTGTTGCGGCGGACGGAGGACCAGAAGGAGGCACCGATGAGGACGACGCCGATGAGGCCGGTGATGATCTCGTTGATCTCGTACTGGATGGTGACCAGCAGGATCATGGCGAGCGCGCCGATGGCGTAGTGCGCGCCGTGCTCCAGGTAGACGTAGTCGTCCAGGGTGCCCTGGCGGACCAGGTAGACCGTCAGCGAACGGACGTACATGGCGCCGATGCCCAGGCCGAGCGCCATCAGGACGATGTCGTTGGTGATGGCGAAGGCGCCGATCACGCCGTCGAAGGAGAAGGACGCGTCCAGGACCTCCAGGTAGAGGAACATGAAGAACGCGGCCTTGCCGGCCAGCTTGACCGCCGACTTGGGCTTGCCCTCGCGGGCGGCCTGCTCCTCGGCCTCGTGCTCGCGCTCCTCCTCCTCTTCGAGCTTGTCCTCGAAGAAGCTGGAGAGACCCCCGACGATCATGTAGGTGATCAGGCCGGCGATACCGGACAGCAGGACGGTCTCCGCCTTGTCGGCGTGGGTGCCGCCGTGCTGGTGGGCGTGGGCGCCGAAGGTGATCGAGGAGACGAGCAGGACGATCAGCGCGATGCACACCGACAGCATGTCGATCTTGCCGAGCTTGGACAGCGGGCGCTCCAGCCAGCCGAGCCACTTGATGTCCCGGTCCTCGAAGATGAAGTCGAGGAAGATCATCAGCAGGAACATGCCACCGAAGGCGGCGATCGACGGATGCGCGTCGGTCACCAGCTCCTGGTAGCGGTCCTTGTCGGTGAGGGCGAGGTCGACCGCTTCGATCGGGCCCAGCTGGGCGCTGATCGCGACGATCACGACGGGGAAGACCAGCCGCATGCCGAAGACGGCGATCAGGATGCCGATCGTGAGGAAGATCTTCTGCCAGAAGGCATTCATCTTCTTCAGGATTCCGGCGTTGACCACCGCGTTGTCGAAGGACAGCGAGATCTCGAGGATGGACAGGATCGCGACGATGCCGAAAGCGGTCCACCCTCCGTAGAAGACCGCTGCGACCAGGCCGAGCGCGGTGACCGCGAACGACCACCCGAAGGTTTTCAGAACCACTGGCTACCCAATCGTGTGTGTACGGGGCTCCCCCGCGCCGTACCCGGCTTTACGAACTTTTGAAGCCGCAGTCTAGTGGGCCCCTCCGGTCCCTCCACGAGGCCCCGGACCGTCCCCGTCTCAGGAGACGTCGACCCCGAAGTCCAGCGCGATGCCGCGCAGACCCGACGCGTACCCCTGGCCGACCGCCCTGAACTTCCACTCGCCCTGGTACCGGTACACCTCGCCGAAGATCATGGCGGTCTCGGTGGAGGCGTCCTCGCTCAGGTCGTACCGGGCCAGTTCCTGGCCGTCGGCCTGGTTCACCACGCGGATGAAGGCGTTGCTGACCTGGCCGAAGGCCTGGCCGCGCTCGTCGGCCATGTGGATGGAGACCGGGAAGACGATCTTGTCGCACTGCGGCGGCACCTTGGCGAGGTCGATGAGCAGCGACTCGTCGTCGCCGTCGCCCTCGCCGGTGAGGTTGTCGCCGGTGTGCTCGACCGAGCCGTCCGGGCTCTTGAGCTGGTTGTAGAAGACGAACCACTCGTCCCCGAGCACGCGACCGCCGCTGCACATCAGGGCGCTGGCGTCGAGGTCGAAAGGCGCTCCCGTGGTGGAGCGCGCGTCCCAGCCGAGACCGATCATCACGTGTGTGAGGTTCGGTGCGGCCTTGGACAGGGAGACGTTGCCCCCCTTGGCAAGCGTGACGCCCATGATGCTGTCCCTCCCCGAAGGATGTGTCCCAGGTGGTCCTGCACGTCCGGCGCCGCACGTAAACCGTGCGGCGCCGGACGGGAGGATGCGGGGCCCCGGTGCCGGGGCCGCCGGGTGGCTCAGACGTTCACGCCGAAGTCCTGCGCGATGCCGCGCAGGCCGGAGGCGTAGCCCTGGCCGATGGCGCGGAACTTCCACTCCGCGCCGTGCCGGTAGAGCTCACCGAAGACCATGGCGGTCTCGGTGGAGGCGTCCTCGCTCAGGTCGTACCGGGCGATCTCCGCGCCGCCGGCCTGGTTGACGACGCGGATGAACGCGTTGCGGACCTGGCCGAAGGACTGCTGGCGGGTCTCGGCGTCGTAGATCGAGACCGGGAAGACGATCTTCTCGACGTCGGCCGGGACGCCGGCGAGGTCGACCTTGATCTGCTCGTCGTCGCCCTCGCCCTCACCGGTGAGGTTGTCACCGGTGTGCTCCACCGAGCCGTCCGGGCTCTTGAGGTTGTTGAAGAAGATGAAGTGCGCGTCGCTCGCGACCTTGCCGGAGCTGTTCAGCAGCAGCGCGCTGGCGTCCAGGTCGAAGTCGGTACCGGTCGTGGTGCGGACGTCCCACCCCAGACCGATGATGACCGCGGTCAGGCCCGGCGCCTCCTTGGTCAGCGATACGTTGCCGCCCTTGCTGAGGCTGACTCCCACGAGTCCTCCATTGGTGTCCAGGGGCGGGAAGCCCCGTTGTGCTCGGATGTCGGATCAACGAGTCGATCCTAGTGACGGGTTCCCGCGCCCCGCAGGCCCTGGAGCCGACATTCGCGCGGGTGTCGGTGCCGGGCGCGCAGCCGCCCGGCCGGCGTCACAGGGAGTCGAGCGCCTTCACGTAGTCGTTCAGGTCGCGCGCGTCCGGCAGGCCGTTGACCACGGTCCACCGCACGACGCCCTCCTTGTCGATGACGAAGGTGCCGCGCACGGCGCAGCCCTTGTCCTCGTCGAAGACGCCGTAGGCGCGCGAGACGTTGCCGTGCGGCCAGAAGTCGGACAGCAGCGGGTACTCCAGCTGCTCCTGCTCGCCGAAGACGCGCAGGGTGTGGATGGAGTCGTTGGAGACGGCGAGCAGCTGGGTGTCGCGGTCGGTGAACTGCGGCAGGTGGTCACGCAGCTCGCACAGCTCGCCGGTGCACACGCCGGTGAAGGCGAAGGGGTAGAAGAGCAGGACCACGTTCTTGGAGCCGCGGAAGTCGGACAGCTTCACCGCAGCGCCGTGGTTGTCCCTGAGCTCGAAGTCGGGGGCCTTGTCGCCGATCTGGATCGCCATCGTCGTGGGTGTCCCTTCCTCATCGTGTGCCGGGAGGGACCACCCTACGCAGGGGCCCGGGCACGCCGACGGGCGGGCCGCCGGCGCGGCCCGCCCCGGCGGTACGACTACCGCTTGGACTTGGCGGCCTTCGGCGTCGCCAGCCGGCTGCCGCTCCAGTCCTTGCCGACGCTGACGCTCTTGGACGCCGTCAGACCCGCCGTGGTGGCGGCTTCCGAGATGTCACTCGGCTCCACGTACCCCGCACGGCCGGTCTTCGGCGTCAGGAGCAGGATGGCGCCGCCCTCTTCGATGTACGTGGTGGCATCCACCAGCGCATCCGTCAGGTCGCCGTCGTCGTCACGGAACCACAGCACAACGGCGTCGGCCACGTCGTCGTAGTCCTCGTCCATCAGGTCGCCCTCGATGACGCCCTCGATGGTCTCGCGGAGCTCCTGGTCCACGTCGTCGTCGTAGCCGATCTCCTGGACCACCTGCCCGGGCTGGAACCCCAGCCTGGCGGCAGGGTTCGTCCGCTCCTCCGCGTGGTCCGCGGTCGCGCTCACGGGTTGCCTCCTGATCATGTCTTGGGAAATATCTCAGCCACGCGCGTGCGCGAAGCATTGGCCGTAGTCCACACGGGCGGGACCGATCGCGCAAGTACCCGGCCGTGCAGACCGCCGAAACGGTGACGATCCCGGCGGTGTCACCGCAACTCCAGGCACACCATCATGGCCCGAGGTGATGCACACCACACCTTTCTGCCCTGTTTGGGCGTTTGGGAATCGTCTGTGGGTACGAGACTCGAAGGTATTCGCCCCAGGTGCCACGGAGCCGGTCTCCGCTCGGGTTACCGCGCGGTAGAGATGACGTTTCACGGCCCCGAGGTGGACCATGGGGAGCGGCGCGCCCCCCAGCGACGACGCCCTGCGACAGCGAAACAGCGGCCCTCGCAGGCCCTCTGACAGGTAAGGAACAGCGTGGCTTCCGCATCCGATCGCAACCCGATCATCATTGGCGGCCTTCCGAGTCAGGTTCCTGACTTCGATCCCGAAGAGACGCAGGAGTGGCTCGACTCCCTGGACGCCGCCGTCGACGAGCGCGGCCGGGAGCGCGCCCGCTACCTGATGCTGCGGCTGATCGAGCGGGCCCGCGAGAGGCGCGTGGCCGTGCCGGAGATGCGCAGCACGGACTACGTCAACACCATCCCGACCAAGAGCGAGCCGTTCTTCCCGGGCAACGAGGAGATCGAGCGCAGGGTCCTGAACGCCACCCGCTGGAACGCGGCGGTGATGGTCTCGCGGGCACAGCGCCCCGGCATCGGCGTCGGCGGCCACATCGCCACCTTCGCCTCCTCCGCCTCGCTCTACGACGTCGGCTTCAACCACTTCTTCCGCGGCAAGGACGAGGGCGACGGCGGCGACCAGGTCTTCTTCCAGGGGCACGCCTCCCCCGGCATCTACGCCCGCGCCTTCCTGCTGGACCGGCTGAGCGAGCAGCACCTGGACGGCTTCCGCCAGGAGAAGTCCAAGGCCCCGCACGCGCTGTCGTCGTACCCGCACCCGCGCTCGATGCCCGACTTCTGGGAGTTCCCGACGGTGTCGATGGGCCTCGGCCCGATCGGCGCGATCTACCAGGCGCGGATGAACCGCTACATGGAGGCGCGCGGCATCGCCGACACCTCCAGGTCGCACGTGTGGGCCTTCCTCGGCGACGGCGAGATGGACGAGCCGGAGTCGCTGGGCCAGCTGTCCATCGCCGCCCGCGAGGGCCTGGACAACCTCACGTTCGTCGTCAACTGCAACCTCCAGCGGCTCGACGGCCCGGTGCGCGGCAACGGCAAGATCATCCAGGAGCTGGAGTCGATCTTCCGCGGCGCCGGCTGGAACGTGATCAAGCTGGTCTGGGACCGCACCTGGGACCCGCTGCTCGCCCAGGACCGCGACGGCGTGCTGGTCAACAAGATGAACACCACGCCGGACGGACAGTTCCAGACGTACGCCACGGAGACCGGCGCGTACATCCGCGACCACTTCTTCGGCGACGACCACCGGCTGCGCGCGATGGTCGAGAACATGACCGACGACCAGATCCTGCACCTGGGCCGCGGCGGTCACGACCACCGCAAGATCTTCGCGGCGTACAAGGCGGCCGTGGAGCACAAGGGCCAGCCGACGGTGATCCTGGCCAAGACGATCAAGGGCTGGACGCTGGGCCCGAACTTCGAGGGCCGCAACGCCACGCACCAGATGAAGAAGCTGACGGTCGACGACCTCAAGCGCTTCCGCGACCGCCTGCACCTGCCGATCTCGGACAAGGAGCTGGAGTCCGGCGTCCCGCCGTACTACCACCCGGGCCGCGACTCGGAGGAGATCCAGTACATGCACGACCGCCGCCGGTCGCTCGGCGGTTACGTGCCCACGCGTGTCGTCCGTTCCAAGCCGCTGGCGCTGCCCGAGGACAAGACGTACGCGACCGTGAAGAAGGGGTCGGGTCACCAGTCCATCGCGACGACGATGGCGTTCGTCCGGCTGCTGAAGGACCTCATGCGGGACAAGGAGATCGGCAAGCGGTTCGTGCTGATCGCGCCGGACGAGTACCGCACGTTCGGCATGGACTCGTTCTTCCCGAGCGCGAAGATCTACAACCCGCTCGGGCAGCAGTACGAGTCGGTCGACCGCGAACTGCTGCTCGCCTACAAGGAGGCGCCGAACGGGCAGATGCTGCACGACGGCATCTCCGAGGCCGGCTGCACGGCCTCGCTGATCGCCGCCGGCTCGGCCTACGCCACCCACGGCGAGCCGCTGATCCCGGTCTACGTCTTCTACTCGATGTTCGGTTTCCAGCGCACCGGCGACCAGTTCTGGCAGATGGCCGACCAGCTGTCGCGCGGTTTCGTCCTGGGCGCGACCGCCGGACGCACGACCCTGACCGGTGAGGGCCTGCAGCACGCCGACGGCCACTCCCAGCTGCTCGCCTCGACGAATCCGGGCTGCGTGGCCTACGACCCGGCGTTCGGCTTCGAGATCGCGCACATCGTGCAGGACGGCCTGCGCCGGATGTACGGCTCCTCCGCGGAGCACCCGCACGGCGAGGACGTCTTCTACTACCTGACCGTCTACAACGAGCCGATCCAGCACCCGGCCGAGCCGGAGAACGTGGACGTGGAGGGCATCCTCCAGGGCCTGTACCGGTTCAGCGAGGGCACGGGCGGCTCGGTCCCGGCCCAGATCCTGGCCTCGGGCGTGGCGGTGCCGTGGGCGGTCGAGGCGCAGAGGCTCCTCGCCGAGGAGTGGGGCGTCAAGGCGGACGTCTGGTCGGCGACCTCCTGGAACGAGCTGCGGCGCGAGGCCGTGGACTGCGAGGAGCACAACCTGCTGCACCCCGAGGAGGAGCAGCGGGTGCCGTACGTGACGCGCAAGCTCGCGGACGCGCAGGGCCCGGTCGTGGCGGTGTCGGACTGGATGCGCTCGGTCCCGGACCAGATCGCGCGCTGGGTGCCGCAGACGTACCAGTCGCTCGGCGCGGACGGCTTCGGCTTCGCCGACACCCGCGGCGCGGCCCGCCGCTTCTTCCACATCGACGCCCAGTCGATCGTGGTGGCGGTGCTGACCGAGCTGGCGCGCGAGGGCAAGGTCGACCGGTCGGTGCTCAAGCAGGCCATCGACCGGTATCAGCTGCTGGACGTGTCGGCGGCGGACCCGGGGGCCGCGGGCGGCGACGCGTAGCACACGGGAGCTCCGTCTCCCCGGGGTGGCGAGCCTCACGGGCGCACCGTGGGCCCGCCACCCTCCGGCTTTCCTACGATGCCGCCATGCAGCAGCAGACGGCCCAGCTCCGCTGGGAGCAGCGCACCCAGCGCCCCCTGTTCGCCCTGGCCCTCGCGTTCGCCGTCGCGTACGCCGTGCCGATCGTCCGGCCGGACGCGGACCGCACGGTGGTGCAGGCGTGCGCGGCGGTCGAGTGGGTGGTGTGGGTGGCCTTCGTCCTCGACTACGTCGTGCGCCTGGCGCTCGCCCCGCACCGGGGGTCCTTCGTGCGGACGCACTGGCTCGACCTGGCCGCGGTGGTGCTGCCGCTGCTCCAGCCGCTGCGGCTGCTGCGGCTGGTGTCGACCCTGCTGCTCGTCGGGCAGCGGGCGCGCATGGCCTCCCAGATCCGGCTGACCACGTACGTCGCCGGGGCCGTGGTCGGGCTGCTGATGTTCGGCTCGCTGGCGGTGCTGTCCGTGGAGCGCGACGCGCCGGACGGGAACATCCGCACCCTGGGTGACGCGGTGTGGTGGTCCTTCACGACGATGACGACCGTGGGGTACGGGGACCACGCCCCGACGACCGGCCTGGGGCGCATGCTCGCGGTCGGGCTGATGCTGTCGGGGATCGCCCTGCTCGGTGTGGTGACGGCGAACATCGCGGCCTGGTTCATCGCGCGGTTCGAGAAGGACGACGTGGAGGAGCGGCTGCAGACGGAGGCGATCCGGGAACTGGCGGAGGAGGTACGGGCGCTGCGCGCGGAGGTGGCGGCGCTCAAGAGGACGTCCGTCGAGTGAGAGCCGGGTCGGCGGGGACGCCCACGGCCGGGTGCGTCCGCCGGCCCGGTCCGCGCACGGGCGGGGCCCCCGGCCGAACCGCCGGAGGCCCGTGCTCACTTCACCCGGTTCAGTACAGGCCCAGGCCCGGTGTCATGGCTCCGGACAGCCACAACAGGGCCAGGAGCGTGTCGATGGCGCCCAGGACGAGGGCCACCACGGCCGCGGCCGGGCGGGAGCCCGACCAGGTGCGGCCCATGGCGAGCCAGCCGCAGACGATCGCGGCGGGGCCGAGGACGATCCCCAGCACGAAGAAGCCCGCGACCGCGCAGATGACTCCGACGAGTCCGAGCGTCGCGCGATCCGTCCCGGTCCGTGACCACGTCCGGCCACGTGAGCGGGGGTGCCCGCGCGTACCGCGTCCAAAGCTCGCCATCATCAACTCCCGTGATCCCTCAGCCGGTTGGGGCTCAACTCGGGTATGACACGGCGGGTACCCCGCGAACGCCCGGCAATGCACCGCTGCCTGCGCGCCACCCCCCTCCGGCAGCGCGCCGCAGCGTCCACCCTCCATGTCCTGCGGAGGACTTGACCCACTGTGACCTGAGAGGCGGGTCCGGCGGGAGGCTTCGCGGCCCTCGTTCACCCTGAAGAGCGAACGCCCCCGGGATGTGCTTCCCCGGGGGCGTTCGTCGGCGGTCCGTCAGATGTGGGCGGCGCCCGCACCGGCGCCGGCGTTCTCGCCGCGCTTGGTCAGGAACGCCACCAGCACCGCCACCGCGGCGACGCCCGCCGCGACGAGCGAGGCCGCGCTCATGCCGGCGATGAAGGTGTCGTGCGCGACCCCCGTGATCTTCGCGGCGATCGCGTCCGGCGTCCCCGGCGCGAGCGGCGGGACGCCGACCTGGACCGCCTCGGAGGCCTGGTGCTCCTGCTCCGGGGTGAGCGGCGGAAGGCCCGCCTGCTGCCAGTTGCCCGCCAGGTCGCTGTTGACCTTCGACGCCATGACGGCACCGAGGACGGCCGTGCCGAGGCTGCCGCCGATCTGCATGGCGGCCTGCTGAAGACCGCCCGCGACACCCGACAGCTCCATCGGGGCGTTGCCCACGATGACCTCCGTCGCGCCGACCATGACCGGCGCGAGACCGAGGCCGAGCAGGGCGAACCAGAGCGACATGACGCCGCTGCCGGTGTCCGTCTCCAGGGTCGACATGCCGTACATGGCGATCGCGGTGAGCGCCATGCCGCCCGCGAGCGGCACCCGGGGGCCGAACTTGGTGATCATCGCGCCGGCCAGCGGGGAGCCGACGATCATCATGCCGGTGAGCGGCAGCAGGTGCAGGCCCGCGTCGACCGGGCTCATGCCGTGCACGTTCTGCAGGTAGAACGTGACGAAGAACAGGCCGCCCATGAACGCGATGGCCATGAGGATCATCAGCACGACACCCGCGGACAACGCCACGGAACGGAACAGCCCGAGCGGGATCAGCGGCTCCCTGACCTTCGTCTCCCAGACGGCGAAGACCACGAAGCCCAGCACGGAGGCGCCGAGGAAGCCGAGCGTCCTGGCGTCGCCCCAGCCCCACTCGGACGGCGGGGCCTTGATGAGCGCCCACACCAGGCAGAAGACCGAGGTCGACAGCAGGGCGATGCCCGGCAGGTCGAAGGAGCGCGGGGCGTTCTCGGCGCGGTGGTCGAGCAGGATCCACGCGCCGAGGACGACGGCGAGGACGCCGACCGGCACGTTGATGAAGAACACCGACTGCCAGCTGACGTGCTCGACGAGCACACCGCCGAGGATCGGGCCGCCGGCGGTGGACGCGCCGATGACCATGCCCCAGATGCCGATGGCCATGTTCAGCTTCTCGGCGGGGAAGGTGGCCCGCAGCAGGCCGAGCGCGGCCGGCATCAGCAGCGCGCCGAACAGGCCCTGCAGGACACGGAAGACCACGACCAGCGCGATGCTGTCGGACAGACCGATGGCGCCCGACGCGGCGGCGAAGCCGACGACGCCGATGAGGAAGGTCTGCCGGTGCCCGAAGCGGTCGCCGAGCTTGCCCGCGGTGATCAGGGAGACGGCGAGGGCGAGGAAGTACCCGTTGGTGATCCACTGCACCTCGGCGAACGTGGCGCCGAGGTCCTTCTGGATCGCCGGGTTCGCGATGGCCACGATGGTGCCGTCCAGGGCGACCATCATGACCCCCACGGCGACGGTGATGAGGGTGAGCCAGGGGTGCCCGCGCAACCCCTTGCCCGGCGTCGCGTCCACCGCGCCCGGCACCTTGCCCCCCGACCCCGACGTGTCGATGGCGGTCTGACTAGTCATACGTTCGAGGCTAGTGACAGTCACTGACAAAAGACAATCCGATTCCGGCGCCGGTAACCGGCACGACATCTGCGGCTAGCCTGAACTGGGAGAACACGGCGTACGAGAGGACCTCGGGTGAACTTGCGCGAGCGCAAGAAGCAGCGCACGCGGGACGCGCTGCTGCGGGCCGCCCTGGAGCTGTTCGCCACACGCGGGTACGAGGAGACGACCGTCGACGACATCGCCGCCGCCGTCGACGTGTCGCAGCGCACCTTCTTCCGCTACTTCGCCGGCAAGGAGGAGACGGCCCTGTTCGTGCCGCGCCTGGCGGAGGCCGTCGTCGTCGACGCCCTGCGGGCCCGCCCGCCCTCCGAGCCGCCCCTGGAGGCCCTGCGCCGCGCCGTCCTGGAGAGCTGGGACACGATCCACGAGGCCGTGGCGGAGCTGGTCCCGATCGACCTGCACCTGCGCGTGTACCGGGTGATCGAGTCGACACCGGCGCTGCTGGCCGTCCATCTGCGGCGGGCGGCCGAACTGGAGGAGCGGCTGGCCGCCGTCATCGCCGAGCGCGAGGGGCTCGACGTGGACGCCGACCCCCGGCCCAGGATCGTCGTGGCCCTCTTCGGCGGGGTGATCCGTGTCACCGAACGGTTGTGGTCCGCCGGGGACGACCTCACGGTGGAGGGGCTGCGCGAACTCACCGCCGCCTACCTGGACGAGGTGGGTCCGGCACTGGCCGGGAACTGGCGTCCGGGGCGGTCCCCCTGACGGCCCGACCAAAACGTGATACCGGTCACTTGGTTAACGCGAGACCCTCTCGTTCTCCTAGTGTGTCCATTCAGTGACTTCCTTCGACACCTCCCCGCAACTGAACGTCTGGCGCGCACTGCTCGCTCTGGCCGTGGTGTTCGTGATGCTGGCGACCACCGGCTGGACGGCGATGCGCAACCAGCGGGGCGACACGCCGCTCCATGCCTCCCTCTCCGCGTGGGAGCACGGCAGCATCGGCGGTCACCGGCTGCCCGACCCGCAGTCCGCCCCGGGGAAGCTGGCCCGCTTCTTCGCCTCGCTCGGCGAGGCGGAGCGCGCGGGCCTGGCCCGCAGGTACCCGCTCGCCGTCGGCAACATGAACGGCGCCCCCGTCGAGCTGCGCTACCGCGCCAACCGGATCGCGCTCGCCAAGGAACGCGAGATCGAGCGGGAGCGCCTGCACGACGACCGCCTCACGCCGGCCGGGCAGCACGACGCCGGGCGCCGCATGGACCGCCTCGACGACCTGCTGGAGAAGGACCGCCGCATCCTGGCCTTCGACCCGGAGGGGTCCGGCCGGGTCGCCGAGGTCTTCGGCGACCTGAACCGGGCGGACCGGGTCTCGGTCGTCGTGCCCGGCGTGGACACGAACCTGCTCACCTTCCAGCGCACCGAGCGCTCGTACGCGGCACCGGTCGGCATGGCCCGGTCCCTGTACGACGCCGAGCGGAAGGCGAGCCCCTCGACCCGCACCGCCGTGATCGCCTGGGCCGACTACACCGCGCCCAGCGGGCTCGGCATCGACTCGGCGACGGCGATGCGCGCCCGGGACGGAGCGGTCCGGCTGGACGCGATGGTGCGGGCACTGCCCGGCCGGGCGCCCGTCTCGCTGTTCTGCCACAGCTACGGCTCGGTGGTGTGCGGTGTCGCCGCGCACCGGCTGCCGGACCGGGTGTCCGACATCGCGGTCGCCGGCAGCCCCGGCATGCGGGTGGAGAACGCCGCGCAACTGCGCACCGGGGCCCGGGTGTGGGCGATGCGGGACGCCGACGACTGGATCCAGGACGTGCCCTACCTGGAGCTGGGCGGACTGGGCCACGGGGCCGACCCGGTGTCCTCCGGGTTCGGCGCGCGGGTGCTGTCGGCGGCGGGCGCGAAGGGGCACGCCGGCTACTTCGAGCCGGGAACGGCAAGTCTGTTCAATTTCGCAGAGATCGGCGTCGGCGCATACCGCTCGGTGCACTGCGCGCACGAAGACGGCGTCTGCCGTACCGGTTTGTCCGGCACGGCGGCGGCCTGACGCGCGTAGAGGCGAAGGAATCGCGGTGTGCTCGGGAGGGGGACGGAGGAGCGCGTGCCGCATACGATGAGCCGCATGGGTGACGTACTGGCCGGATTTCATGCCGCCTGGGAGTTCGAGTCCGACTCCGTACGCATCCGTTACGCACGGGGGATCCGGACACCCCGGCTCTTCCAGGCGCTCGGGGAGCGCCGGGTGCCCCTGGAGGCGATCGCCGGGGTGTCGCTGACGCGCGGCAAGCGCGGCACGGTGGTGCTGCGCATCGAGCCGCGCCCCGGGGCCGACCCGTTGATGGAGGCGGCCGCCGGACAGCTGAAGGAGAGCTGCGACCCCTACCGGCTGGTGCTGCCCGCCGAGCGCGAGACGCTCGCGGAGTACTACGCCGACGAGCTGAAGCCGCTGCTGCCGGACGCCGGGCCCGCGGACCGGTTCCTCGTGGAGCCGCCGCAGGGGCCGTCGTCGTTCAAGGCGTACGACGGGAAGGCGGCCTTCGACGGGCGGACCGTCAGTTTCCGCTGGTTCTGGACCGGCGCGTCGTCGGCGAAGTGGAAGGCCGGGGACCAGAGCTTCCCGGTGGGCGAGCTGAGCGGGGTCGAGTGGCGCTCGCCGGAGGTGTTCGAGGGTCATCTGCGGCTGCTGCGGCGGGACGGGGCGACCGTCACCCCCGCGCAGGCCGACCAGGACCCCGCCGCGGTGGTGTTCGGGCTGGGGTACGGGCCCGTGCACGAGTCGCTGCCGTTCGCGGCGGCGGTGCTGGCGGCGGTGCGGACGTCGAGTCCGGTGGCCGCGGTGCCCGCGCCGCGGCGCGATCCGGCGGACATCGCCGAACGGATCCGTCACCTGGGTGAGCTGCATCAGGCCGGTCTGGTGACGGATGAGGAGTTCTCGGTCAAGAAGGCCGAGTTGCTGGCGGAGCTCTAGCGTGTGTCCTCTCTCACCGTCGGTGGGCGCGGGTGCGCGCGGGGTGCGCGCGCGGTTCCCCGCGCCCCCGGGGGGTCGTCCTACTCCCGGCCGGCCGAGGTGAACGCCATGTCCGCGTAGCGGTCGCCCGTCACCTGGGCCGCTATGCCGTCCAGGATCTCCAGTTGCTCGTCCGTCAGATCGATCCCGGTCGCCGCCGTGTTCTCCTCCACCCGCGACGGTGTGCGGGTGCCGGGGATGGGGACGACGGGCAGGCCGTGGACCTCGGCCCGCCGGTGCGCCCACGCCAGGGCGATCTGGCCGAGCGTGGCGTCGTGGGCCTTCGCGACCGCGCGGATCAGTTCCAGCAGGGTGGCGTTGGCGGTCGCGTTGCGGCCCGTGAAGCGGGGCTGCCGGCGGCGGAAGTCGTCGGCCGACAGGTCCTCGGCGCGGGCGAAGGAGCCGGTGAGGAAACCGCGGCCGAGGGGCGAGTACGCCACGAGCGCCGCGCCCACTTCGCGGACGGCGGGGACGACGTGTGCCTCGATGTCCCGGCTGAACAGGGACCACTCCGACTGCACGGCGGCGATGGGGTGGACGGCGTGCGCGGCGCGCAGCTCGCCCGCCGTCACCTCGCTGAGGCCGAGATGCCGGACCTTGCCCTCGCGGACCAGGTCGGCCATCGTGCCGACGCTCTCCTCGATCGGCACGTCCACATCGCGCCGGTGCATGTAGTAGAGGTCGATGACGTCGACGTCCAGGCGCTTCAGGCTCGCCTCGACGGCCCGGCGGATGTAGGGCGGGTCGTTGCGGATGATGCGCCGGGACGGGTCGTCCGGCGGTATCGACAGGCCGAACTTGGTCGCGATGACGACCTCGTCGCGGTGCGCCTTGAGGAAGGGCGCGAGGAACCGCTCGTTCTCGCCGGCGCCGTACGCGTCGGCCGTGTCGTAGAGGGTGACGCCCCGTTCGAGGGCGCGTTCCAGGGTGGCGCGCGAGGCGTCCGCGTCCGCGGGGCCGTAGCCGAAGCTCATGCCCATGCAGCCGAGGCCCTGCACGCCCACCTCGGGGCCGTCCGCGCCGAGTTTCGCCGTCGTGATCCTGCCGTCCGTCATCGAGACCCCTCCGACGCCGGGGACCGCCCGGCGTCCGCGTAGAAACTGATCTTCCGGTCCAGCACGGCCAGAGTGCCCCGCAGTTCGTCGATCCTTGCCAGGACGTCCTCGCGGGTGGCCCTCAGCAGCTCGAAGCGCTCGCCGTAGGTGTGGTCGCCCGCACGCACCAGTTCCGCGTACCGGACCATGTCCGCCACCGGCATGCCCGTCAGCCGGAGTTTGCCGACGAGGTCGAGCCAGTCGAGGTCGCGGTTGGTGTAGCGGCGCTGGCCGGTGTGGGAGCGGTCGATGTGCGGCATCAGGCCGATGCGCTCGTACCAGCGCAGCGTGTGGGCCGTCAGGCCGGTCAGGTTGACGACCTCGCTGATCGTGTAGCGGTCCTGGCCGTCCGGGCGCCGGTTCTGCTGCGGCGGACCGGCGCAGAGGTCGGTCCCGGTTCCCGTGGTCTCCATCACCGTCATGGCCCCACGCTAGAACCTTGGAGTGCGCTCCAAGCAAGCGCCGGCGGAAAGAATGCGGCAGGAGGCGGGCCGGCCCGGGCGACCGCACGCGCCGATGCGGACTCCCCCGGCTGCGGGGCCGACCGTCGGAGGTCTCCCCGGGCCT
This sequence comes from Streptomyces sp. NPDC003456, assembly GCF_042878735.1. Lineage (NCBI taxonomy): Bacteria > Bacillati > Actinomycetota > Actinomycetes > Kitasatosporales > Streptomycetaceae > Streptomyces > Streptomyces sp. NPDC003456. The sequence goes on along the minus strand of NZ_JBIAOK010000003.1, from coordinate 673,957 downwards.
GCGGGGGCGACCCCTTGGTGGGGCTGTCGCGGCCGGCGCATAGGCTCGCAGGCATGTCGCTCAAGAGCCTCACGTTGATCGAGAACTGGCCGGTTCCCACCGCCGCCGCCGGTGTCGTCCGGGCGGACGGCACCGTCCTCGGCACCCACGGCCCGGCCGGGCAGCGGTTCCCCCTGGCATCGGTGACCAAGCCGCTGGCCGCCTACGCGGTGCTCGTCGCCTACGAGGAGGGCGCGATCGAGTTCGACGAGCCCGCGGGTCCCCCCGGGGCGACGGTCCGGCACCTGCTCGCGCACACCTCGGGCCTGGCCTTCGACGAGCACAAGGTCACGGCACCGCCCGGGGACCGGCGGCTGTACTCCAACGCCGGTTTCGAGCAGCTCGGCGACCATCTCGCCGAGGCGACCGACATCCCCTTCGCCGAGTACCTGCGCCAAGCGGTGCTGGAGCCGCTGGGCATGACCTCCACGTCGCTGGAGGGCTCCCCGGCCAAGGATGCGGTGTCCACCGTGGAGGACCTGCTGCGGTTCGCCGCCGAACTGCAGGCGCCGCGGCTGCTGGACCCCCGCACGGTCGCGGAGGCGATGAGCGTGCAGTACCCGGGCACCAAGGGCGTCCTGCCGGGCTACGGCCACCAGAACCCCAACGACTGGGGGCTGGGCTTCGAGATCCGCGACTCCAAGTCGCCGCACTGGACGGGCTCGTCGTCCTCCCCGCGCACCTTCGGGCATTTCGGCCAGTCCGGTACGTTCCTGTGGGTCGACCCCGACGCGGGTGCCGCGTGCGTGGCGCTGACGGACCGCGCGTTCGGCCCCTGGGCGATCGAGGCGTGGCCGGCGTTCACGGACGCGGTCCGCGCCGAGCTCTAGGGACGGGCGGGAGCGGCGTCCGCCATCTCCCAGATCAGCAGCTCGGCCCCGGTGACGCCGTCGGCCCCCAGCCCCTCGGCGCCGGTGATGCGCGCCGCGTCCCCGGCGCCGAGCTCCTCGCCGTCCAGGCGCACGGTGCCGCGCACCACGTGCACGTAGAGGAAGGCCCCGTCCGGCACCGCCGTCCGCTCCCCCGCGCCGAGCCGGCGCACGTGCAGCACCGCCCCGGCCCCGGGCAGCGCGTACGGCGTGGAGTCGGCGATGCCTCGGACGACCTCGTAGGACGGCTCGCCGCCGGGCCGCAGCGGGGCCAGCCACATCTGCACGAAGGTCAGCGGCCCGGCGCCGTCGTTGCGCTCCACGTGGCGCACCCCGCCCGCCGAGCTGAGCCGCTGCACGTCCCCGGGCCGCACGACGGTCTGGTGCCCGGCGGAGTCCCGGTGCGTCAGCTCGCCCTCCACCACCCAGGTCACGATCTCCGTGTGGCTGTGCGGGTGCTCGTCGAACCCGGCGCCCGGCGCCAGCCGCTCCTCGTTGCACGCGAGCAGCGCGCCGAACCGGAGGTTGTCCGGGTCGTAGTGGGGGCCGAAGGAGAAGGCGTGCCGGCTCTCGATGCCGGCGGCCGCGTCCCCTCCCTGGTAGCGCCCGTCGGCGCGCCTGACGTCCATCACGCCGTCCACGGTAGACCCGGCGGCGCACCCGCCCGTCCGGATGAGGCAGTCTTGTCCCCGTGCCCGAACCCGAAACCGGTAAGAACCCGTCCGCAGCGCCCGACCTCCACCCGCATTCCGCCACACTGAAGCGGCTGGAGAAGTCGTCAGGGTCGCTCGCCGCGCAAGCCATCGCGCGGATGGACGAGACGCTGCCCTGGTACCGGGCCATGCCCCCGGAGAACCGTTCCTGGATCGGTCTGGTCGCGCAGGCGGGCATCGCCGCGTTCACCGAGTGGTTCCGCCGCCCGGACGCCCCCCAGGCGATCTCCACCGACGTGTTCGGCACCGCGCCGCGCGAGCTGACCCGGGCGATCACGCTGCGCCAGACCGTGGAGATGGTGCGCACCACCATCGAGGTCATGGAGTCCGCGATCGACGAGGTCGCGGCCCCGGGCGACGAGAGCGTGCTGCGCGAGGCGCTGCTCGTCTACGCCCGCGAGATCGCCTTCGCCACGGCCCAGGTGTACGCGCAGGCCGCCGAGGCACGCGGTGCCTGGGACGCCCGCCTGGAGTCCCTGGTGGTGAACGCCGTGCTCAGCGGGGAGGCCGACGAGGGCGCCGTGTCGCGCGCCGCCGCCCTCGGCTGGAACTCGCCCGAGCACGTGTGCGTGGTGCTCGGCACCGCGCCCGACGGGGACAGCGAGCTGACGGTCGAGGCCATACGGCGGGCCTCCCGGCACGCCAAGCTCCAGGTGCTGACCGGCGTGCTCGGCGACCGGCTGGTCGTCATCGCGGGCGGCAGCGACAACCCGCTGGCCGTGGCCAAGTCGCTCATCGGACCGTTCGCGGCCGGACCGGTCGTGGCCGGGCCGGTGGTACCCGACCTGCAGGCCGCGACCCGGTCCGCGCAGGCCGCCGCGGCGGGCCTGAAGGCGTGTTCCGCCTGGCAGGACGCCCCGCGCCCGGTCCTGGCCGACGACCTGCTCCCGGAGCGGGCCATCGCCGGCGATCCTTCCGCCCGCGAGCAGCTGGTGGAGGAGATCTACAGACCGCTGGAGGAGGCCGGCGCCGCGCTCCTGGAGACGCTCAGCGTCTATCTCGAACAGGCGAGCAGTCTCGAAGGCGCCGCCCGGATGCTGTTCGTGCATCCCAACACCGTCCGCTACCGGCTTCGACGTGTGACTGACGTCACCGGCTGGTCGCCTTCCGATGTACGCTCTGCCTTCACGCTGCGGATCGCGCTGATCCTGGGGCGTCTGGTCGATGGAGATCTGCAGCCCTAAGGTTTTGTCGGGGCTCGACAAAACCCCCTCGTGTTCTTCGTCCCTGTCCCCACGGGCGGCCGTGCCCGTACCCAAGAGAGAGTGTGAGAGTGCTCGTACTCGTCGCTCCCGGCCAGGGCGCCCAGACGCCCGGCTTCCTGACTGCATGGCTCGACTTCCCCGGTGTCCGCGGTGCCCTCGAGGCCTGGTCGGACGCCGCGGGGCTCGACCTGATCCGCTACGGCACCGAGGCCGACGCGGAGGAGATCCGCGACACCGCGGTGGCGCAGCCGCTGCTCGTCGCGGCCGGACTGGCCTCCGCCTCGCTGCTGTTCGAGGACCCGGCGGACCTGCCCCGCAAGGTCGGTGCCATCGCCGGGCACAGCGTCGGCGAGATCACCGCGGCCGCGCTGGCCGGGGTGCTCCCGCACGAGGAGGCGCTCCGCCTGGTCCGCACCCGGGGCCTGGCGATGGCCGAGGCGGCCGCCGTCACCGAGACCGGCATGGCCGCCCTGCTGGGTGGCGACCCGGACGTGACGCTCCCGCACCTGGAGAAGCTGGGCCTGACGCCGGCGAACATCAACGGCGCGGGCCAGATCGTCGCGGCCGGCACCCGGGAGCAGCTCGCGGCCCTGGAGGCGGACAAGCCCGAGGGCGTGCGCAAGGTCGTGGCCCTGAAGGTCGCCGGCGCGTTCCACACGCACCACATGGCCTCCGCGGTCGACGCGCTGGCGAAGGCCGCCGAGGCCCTGACGCCGGCCGACCCCGCGCTCGCCTACGTCTCCAACAAGGACGGGCGGACCGTCGCCGCCGGCACCGAGGTGCTGGAGCGCCTGGTCGGCCAGGTCGCCAACCCGGTCCGCTGGGACCTGTGCATGGGGACCTTCAAGGAGCTCGGTGTCACGGCCCTGATCGAGGTGTGCCCCGGCGGCACGCTGACCGGTCTGGCCAAGCGCGCCCTGCCCGGTGTGAAGACGCTGGCCCTGAAGACCCCCGCCGACCTGGACGCTGCTCGCGAGCTCATCGCCGAGCACGCCTGACAAGGAGCCCGGAGCATGGCGAAGATCAAGCCCAGCAAGGGCGCCCCGTACGCCCGGATCCTCGGTGTCGGCGGGTACCGGCCGACGCGGGTCGTGCCGAACGAGGTGATCCTGGAGACGATCGAGTCCTCCGACGAGTGGATCCGCTCGCGCTCCGGCATCGAGACGCGGCACTGGGCCTCCGACGAGGAGACCGTCGCGCAGATGTCGATCGAGGCGTCCGGCAAGGCCGTCGCGGACGCCGGCATCTCCGTCGAGCAGATCGGCGCTGTGATCGTCTCGACGGTCTCGCACTTCAAGCAGACCCCGGCCGTCGCCACCGAGATCGCCGACAGGCTCGGCACCGACAAGGCCGCCGCCTTCGACATCTCGGCCGGCTGCGCGGGCTTCGGCTACGGCCTCACCCTCGCCAAGGGCATGATCGTCGAGGGCTCCGCGGAGTACGTCCTGGTGATCGGTGTGGAGCGGCTGAGCGACCTGACCGACCTGGAGGACCGCGCGACGGCCTTCCTGTTCGGCGACGGCGCGGGCGCGGTCGTGGTCGGCCCGGCCCAGGAGCCCGCGATCGGCCCGACCGTGTGGGGCTCCGAGGGCGACAAGTCCGAGACCATCAAGCAGACCGTGCCGTGGACGGACTACCGCGACGGGACGGTCGAGAAGTTCCCCGCGATCACCCAGGAGGGCCAGGCGGTGTTCCGCTGGGCCGTGTTCGAGATGGCGAAGGTCGCCCAGCAGGCGCTGGACGCGGCCGGGATCACCGCGGACGACCTGGACGTCTTCATCCCGCACCAGGCCAACGTGCGGATCATCGACTCGATGGTGAAGACGCTGAAACTGCCGGAGCACGTCACGGTCGCCCGTGACATCCGCACCACCGGCAACACCTCGGCCGCCTCGATCCCGCTCGCGATGGAGCGGCTCCTGGCGACCGGCGAGGCGAAGAGCGGCGACACCGCGCTCGTCATCGGCTTCGGGGCGGGTCTCGTCTACGCAGCGACTGTCGTTACCCTCCCCTAGGCACTCCGTGCCGGATCATGCGGTCCGGGACGGTGCGTACCACCTGCCACACCCTCTGGATATCTACGAAGGAGCGCCAACATGGCCGCCACTCAGGAAGAGATCGTCGCCGGTCTCGCCGAGATCGTGAACGAGATCGCCGGCATCCCGGTTGAGGACGTCCAGCTGGACAAGTCCTTCACCGACGACCTGGACGTCGACTCGCTGTCCATGGTCGAGGTCGTCGTCGCCGCCGAAGAGCGCTTCGACGTCAAGATCCCGGACGAGGACGTCAAGAACCTCAAGACCGTCGGCGACGCGACCGACTACATCCTCAAGCACCAGGCCTGATCGACCGATCAGGTCCCTGGGCTGACTGCCCCGCCACCCGGCGGTGGCGCCGCTTAATCCTCGGATCCGTTGGAGAAAGAATTCCCGTGAGCTCGACCAATCGCACCGTGGTCGTCACCGGTATCGGCGCAACCACACCGCTGGGTGGCGACGCAGCCTCTACCTGGGAGGGCCTCATCGCCGGCAGGTCCGGCGTGAAGCCCCTGGAGCAGGAGTGGGCGGCCGACCAGGCCGTCAAGATCGCGGCCCCGGTGGCCGTGGAGCCGACCGAGGTCATCCCGCGGCCGCAGGCCCGCAGGCTGGACCGCTCCGCGCAGTTCGCGCTGGTAGCGGCCCAGGAGGCGTGGAAGGACGCCGGCTTCGAGGCGAAGGCCGGCGAGGACCCGAACGTCGACCCCGACCGGCTCGGCGCGGTCATCGCCTCCGGCATCGGCGGCGTGACGACCCTGCTCGACCAGTACGACGTGCTGAAGGAGAAGGGCGTCCGCCGCGTCTCCCCGCACACCGTGCCCATGCTGATGCCCAACGGCCCGTCGGCCAACGTGGGCCTGGCCGTGGGCGCCCGGGCGGGCGTGCACACGCCGGTCTCCGCCTGCGCGTCCGGCGCCGAGGCCATCGGCTACGCCATCGAGATGATCCGCACCGGCCGCGCCGACGTCGTGGTCGCGGGCGGCACGGAGGCGGCGATCCACCCGCTGCCCATCGCCGCGTTCGGCAACATGATGGCGATGTCCAAGAACAACGACGACCCGCAGGGCGCCTCGCGCCCCTACGACGTCGCCCGCGACGGTTTCGTCCTCGGTGAGGGCGCCGGTGTCGTGGTCCTGGAGTCCGCCGAGCACGCCGCCAGGCGCGGGGCACGGGTGTACGCCGAGGCGGTCGGCCAGGGCATCTCCGCCGACGCGCACGACATCGTGCAGCCGGAGCCGGAGGGCCGGGGCATCTCGCACGCCCTGCAGAACCTGCTGGAGCGCACCGACCTGGACCCGGCCGAGATCGTGCACGTCAACGCGCACGCGACGTCGACGCCGGCCGGCGACATCGCCGAGCTGAAGGCGCTGCGCAAGGTGTTCGGCGACGACACCGACCACATCGCGGTGTCCGCGACGAAGTCCATGACCGGGCACCTGCTCGGTGGCGCGGGCGGTGTCGAGACGGTGGCGACGGTGCTCGCGCTGTACCACCGGGTGGCTCCGCCGACGATCAACGTGGAGAACCTGGACCCGGAGGCCGAGGCGCACGCCGACGTGGTCCGCGGTGAGGCCCGCAAGCTGCCGGTCGACGGGCGGATCGCCGCGCTGAACGACTCGTTCGGGTTCGGCGGGCACAACGTGGTGCTGGCGTTCCGGACGGTGTGATCCTGAGCGGCGATCGGCCCGGACTCCTCAAGCGGAGTCCGGGCCGATCGCCGTTGTGGTGACGTCGTGTGCCGGGTGCGGATCGCCCTCGGCCGGTCGCGCGGTTCCCCGCGTCCCGGAGGGCTCGCCCCCGGAGACGTTCACACCACCTGGTGGAGCCAGCGGACCGGGGCGCCTTCGCCCGCGTAGCGGAAGGGTTCCAACTCGTCGTCCCAGGGCTTGCCCAGGAGCTTGTCGAGTTCGGCTTCCAGGTCGGTCTCGCCCTGCCGGCTGCGCTGGAGGGCCGCTCTGAGCCGGTCCTCGGGGATCAGGATGTCGCCGTGGATGCCGGTGACGGCGTGGTAGATGCCCAGGTCGGGGGTGCAGCTGTAGCGTTCGCCCTCGGCGGTGGGGCAGGGTTCCGCGGTGACCTCGAAGCGCAGCAGGTGCCAGCCGCGCAGCGCGGAGGCCAGCTTGGACGCCGTGCCCGCCTGGCCCTGCCAGGAGAACTCCGAGCGCCAGGTGCCCGGTGCGGCGGGCTGCCGGATCCAGTCCAGGCTGACGCGTGTGCCGAGCACCCCGGCGACGGCCCACTCGACGTGCGGGCACAGCGCGCGCGGCGCGGAGTGCACGTACAGAACTCCACGTGTCGTCACCGGAACCTCCGGGCAGAGCGGGACATCTTGCGAACGGGCGGAACGGCTGTGACCGGGCGGGTCACGTTGAGGGCGAGGCTACCGTGCGTCGGCGCAAGGAGTGTGACGTACGGTCGGTCCCGAGGCCGGGAAACTCCCGCCATTCACCCAGGGGGACGCTTGTGCGGGTGCGAGCCGTTGCACCCGGCGGGGCCGGGAACCCCCGTGCGTTGTCATGGGTGGGGGCAGGAACCGCTCGGCGAGGAGATGGAGCAGGGATGCGGATGCGAGGCCACCGCACGCGGGGCGTGCTGGCCGTGGTCGTGGCCGCCGTGATCGGTGCGGCCGGGTGTGACGCCGTGGGGGGCGACGCCGCCGCCCCCTCCCGCAGCGCACGCCCGTCCCCGCGGCCGACACCCCTGTGGGACCCCAGCCCGCGTTCCGTCGCGGCCGTCGGGGACTCCATCACACGGGGGTTCGACGCGTGCGACGTGCTGTCGGACTGCCCGGAGGTGTCCTGGGCGACCGGTGGGAGTGCCGCCGTCGACTCGCTCGCCGTGCGGCTGCTGGGCCGTACCGGTGCGGCCCAGCGGAGCTGGAACTACGCCGTGACGGGGGCGCGGATGGCCGACCTGCCCGGTCAGATGGCCCGGGCGGTGCGGCGGAAACCGCAGCTGGTGACGGTGCTGGTCGGGGCGAACGACGCCTGCCGGGCCACGCCTTCGGCGATGACCCCGGTCTCCGCCTTCCGCGCCGACTTCGAGGACGCGCTGCGCAGTCTGCGCAAGGCCCTGCCGAAGGCCCAGGTGTTCGTGGCGAGCGTGCCGGACCTGAAGCGGCTGTGGTCCGAGGGCCGCACCAGCCCGGTGGGCAAGCAGGTGTGGAAGCTGGGCATCTGCCCGTCGATGCTGGGCGAGGCGGACCGGCTGGACGCGGAGGCCGATCTGCGGCGCGACACGGTGTCCCAGCGCGTCGCGGACTACAACAAGGTCCTGGCGGAGGTGTGCGCCGAGGACGAGCGGTGCCGTCACGACGGGGGCGCGGTCCACGACTACCGCTTCGGGACGGCCCAGTTGAGCCGCTGGGACTACTTCCACCCGAGTGTGGACGGGCAGGCGCGGCTCGCGGAGATCGCCTACCGCACGGTCACGGCGAAACGCCCCCGGACCTGAGCTTCCGCACTGGCCTAAGATTTCGCACATGAACGAACTCTTCGGCACACTTTCCGACGGCACCGAGGTGTACCGCTGGACGCTGGAGCGCGCCGGTGTGCGGGTGCGGGTCCTGACGTACGGCGGGATCGTGCAGTCCGTGGAGGTGCCGGACCGGGACGGGCACACCGGGGACGTGGTGCTGGGGTTCGGGGACCTCGACGGCTATCTGGCCCATCCGGAGCCCTATCTGGGTGCCCTGATCGGGCGGTACGCCAACCGGATCGCCGGCGGGCGCTTCGCCCTGGACGGCCGGGCGTACGCGCTGGAGCCGAACAACGGGCCGAACTCGCTGCACGGCGGCGCGCGGGGCTTCGACCGGCGGGTGTGGGACGCGCGGGCGGACGGGCGGCACGGGGTGCGGCTGTCCCGGGTCAGCCCGCACGGCGAGGAGGGGTTCCCCGGGCGGCTGGAGGTCTCGGCGACGTACACGCTCGACGGGGGCGGGGCGCTGCGGATCTCCTACCAGGCGGTGACGGACGCGCCGACCGTGGTGAACCTGACGAACCACAGCTACTTCGCCCTGGCCGGCTCCGGTCCCGCGAGCGGGCACGAACTGCGGCTGGCCGCCTCCCGGTACACGCCCGTCGACGCGGAGCTGATCCCGGCCGGGGACCCGGCGGAGGTGGCGGGCACGCGCTTCGACTTCCGTGAGGGGCGCGGCACCGGCACCGGCTACGACCACAACTTCGTGCTGGACAAGGGCGTGACGGACGCTCCGGTCGAGGTGGCGGAGCTGTACCACCCGGTGTCCGGGCGGGTGCTGACGGTCGCGACGACCGAGCCGGGCCTCCAGCTGTACACCGGCGATCAGCTGAGCGGGCCGTTCCGGCCGGGCGACGGTCTCGCGCTGGAGACGCAGCACTTCCCCGACTCCCCGAACCGGCCGGAGTTCCCCTCGACCGTGCTGCGGCCGGGCGGGGTGTTCCGCTCGGAGACCGTGTACCGCTTCGGCGTGCGGTAGGACCTGCGGCCGGGCACCCGCCCCGGTCCCGAGGTCAGGTCCCGGACCGGGGCTGCCGGGTGGGGAACGCGTCCCGTACCCGACGGTAATCCCCGCGGTGACCCGGCGGCCGGTGATCGGGGCCCGGGCCCGGATACCGTACGAACCCTTCACAACCCCAGGTCGCCGGTCCCGAGCCGGTCACCGCGCGGTGCGGACCGGCCCGGGATCCGGGTTTCGCCCCATGGCGTGGACCACACCCGTCACGCGATACTGCGGCCGTCCGTACCCCCACCACGACGGAAGGCCCGAACCCCCTTGACTGCCCTACGCGTTCGCCTCGGCGTCCTCGGCCTCGCCCTGCTGACCGGCCTCACCGTTCCCACCGGTGCGAGCGCCGCCGGGACGGCCCCCTCCCCCACCGTCGAGGAGCAGCGACTCGACCGGGCGGCCCCGCAGGAGATACTGCGCCGCTCGGGCTTCGGCACGGCCGCCCCGCGGCTGGCCCGGGCGCTGGAGTCGGCCCGCTCCTACGCGCAGGCCCGGCGGGCCGTCACCCGTGAGGGCACGCAGCTGTGGCGGCGGGCCGTGGACCGGGCGCAGGGGCGCGGTCCGGCGGGCGGGGACCTGAGCCGGGACGACGACCGGCCGCTGTACTGGGCGCGGCTGGGGATGACGCGCGAAGTGCGCACCTGGGCGCCGGACTTCGCGCTGACCGACGGTCGGCGCGCCGCGCTGCTGGAGGAGCTGGAGCGCACCTCGCGGGGCCAGGCGTCCGTCCGGTATCCGCACGGCCAGGGGCTGAAGCGGATCCTGCTGACCGGCTTCGACCCGTTCACCCTGGACCGGGACGTCCGCATCTCCAATCCGTCGGGTGCCACCGCGCTCGCCCTCGACGGCACGGTCGTCGAGACGGCGGACGGGCCGGCCCGGATCGAGGCGGCCGTGTTCCCGGTGCGCTGGCGGGACTTCACCGAGGGCGCGGTGGAGCGGGCGCTGCGGCCGCACCTGCCGGAGGTCGACCTGTTCACGACCGTGAGCCAGGGCCGCGTGGGGCGGTTCGACATCGAGCGGACCAACGGGGCCTGGCGCGGCGGCTTCGGCGACAACGAGAACGTGGGCCGCACCGAGACCGTGCCCGTGAGCGACCCCGCCTCGCAGCCGCAGTGGACGACGACGACCCTGCCGTACACGGCGATCACGGCCGCTCAGACGGGGCGGTTCCCGGTGTACGACAACACGACGGTCACGGAGATCCCGGCGGGCGGCACCGGACCGGTCGTGCGCCCCGGCGGGCCCACGGCGGGCTCGACCGCCCGTGCGGGCGGCGGCGGGGACTACCTCTCCAACGAGATCGCCTACCGGGCGACGCTGCTGCGGGACCGGCTCGGGCTGCACGACCGGCTGCCGGGCGGGCACGTGCACACCCCGGTGCTGCAGTTCGGCGCCGGGAACACCAGCGAGGTCACCGACCCGGAGTTCGTGCGCAACCGGCTGGACATCATCGCCCAGGTGCGGAGGATCCTGACGGTGGCAGCGGAGAACTCGTAGCGGCCCGGCCGTCCTTGCCGCCACCCTCGGTGATCTCCTCGCCCAGCAGGTCACGCGCCATGAGGGTGGCGCCCGCGACCGCGCCCGGCATCAGGAACACCGCGACGAACGGCACCAGGAAGGAGACGGCCAGCGGCGTGCCGAAGCCCCAGACCAGGGTCCTGCGCCCGCGCAGCAGCCCGAGCCGGGCGCGCAGTTCGACGCCGCGGCGCTGGAGGGCGACGGCGGTGAGCTCCTCGGTGAGGAAGAACCCGGTGACGAAGAACCCGATCACGGGGACGGCCGTCTGCCCGACGACGGGGATGAATCCGCAGGCGAACAGCAGCACGCCCCACAGGGCGGCCCGTACGACGATCCGCAGGCTGTCCCGGGCGGAGATCCACAGCTCCCGCCACAGCGGCAGGCCCGACTCGGGCGCGTGCCCGTCCGGGGAGACGTCGCGGTCGACCTTCTCGGAGAGGTTCTCGTAGAAGGGCTGGCCGATGAGCAGGGTCACGGCGGTGAACGTCACGACGGCGAGGAGGAGGGCGAGGGCGAACAGCACGCCGGTGAGCAGACCGCGGAAGAGGCCGCGCCACGGGCTCGACCAGTCCTCGGCGAAGGGCGTCGCCCAGCCCACCGCGTCCTCGCCCCACAGCGCCAGCGCCACCAGCGCCGCCGCGTACAGGACGAGGGTGATCAGGCCCGGGAGCAGCCCGAAGCCGTACTGCCTGCCGTGCCGGGCCACCCATCGCTGGCCCTTGAGCAGGTACCGGAATCCCGTCCCCAGATCGCGCATGGACACGACCTTATCCGGGCCGCTGTCGCGCTCTTGACGCGCTCCGGTCACACCGGTGTCACGGACCGCCGAGGACCGGGCGGGGCGCGGTGCCCGGGGGTGTGCGGGTCAGGCCGGCGCGCGGTCCGCAAGGGTGCGCGGGACCGGCGCGCGCCGCTTCCCGTTGAGTCGGATCCGGGCGGTTCGCCGTACCGATCGGCGGGAGCCCCGGAGAGGTTCGCGTGCGCACCACGGGACACGGCGGTTCCGTCGAGGAGAGCGGATGACGCGGCAGATCCACGGCACGGTGGCCGAAGGTTTCGAAGGGGTCCGCGAGGCGTTCGCCGCGTTCGCGGCCGGGGAGCGGGACGACTACGAGGGTCAGGTGTGCGCCTACGTCCACGGCCGGAAGGTCGTCGACCTGTGGGTGGGCACCGACGCGGACGCCCTCTACGGCGTGTTGTCGTCCACGAAGGGCGCGGCCCACCTGGTCGCGGCCCTCTTGGTGCAGGACGGCACGCTCGAACTCGACCGGAGGGTGGCCTACTACTGGCCGGAGTTCGCGGCCGAGGGCAAGGGCGCCCTGACCCTGCGCGAGCTGCTGGCGCACCGGGCCGGGGTGGTCGGCACGGACACCGGTTTCACCCTGGCCGAGCTGGCCGACGACCGTCAGCTCGCCGAACGCCTCGCCGACCAGCGGCCGTTCTGGCGCCCGGGCTCCGCCTTCGGCCACCACGCGCTGGTCGGGGGCGCCCTGGTGGGCGAGGTGGTCCGCCGCGCCACGGGCCGCACGCTCCAGGACGTCTACCGGGAGCGGATCCGGATCCCCTACGCCCTGGACCTCCATCTCGGGCTGCCCGCGTCGGCCGAGCCCCGCTTCCGCACCGTCCTGCCGATGGCCCCGACCCCGAAACAGCGGGCCCTGCTGGACTCCGTGCCCACCGGCCCGCACACCCTCGCCTCGATCGCCCTCAACCGCAACGCCCCCGAGCCGACCGATCCGGCCGCGCTCGCGAACGCGCCGCTGATCCGCGCCCGGGGGCCGGCCTCGGTGGGCGGGGTGGCGTCCGCGCGGGGCCTGGCCGGGCTGTACGCGGCGGCGATCAGCGGGGTGGACGGGCGGGCGCCGCTGCTGAAGCCGGACACGGTGGCGGAGTTCGGCCAGGTCCACTCGGCCGGTCACGACCTGGTGACCCGGGCCCACGCGTCGTTCGGGCTGGGCTTCGAGGCGACCGCTGACACGTGGCACCCGTTCCTCGGCGCCGGGACGATCGGGCACAGCGGCGAGGGCGGCACCCAGGCCTTCGCGGACCCCTTCAGCGGCCTCGCGTACGGCTACACGCGCCGCCGCTTCACCTGCCCGGGCGGGGTGGCCCCGGAGAACGACCGGCTGGTGCGGGCCGTCCACACGGCGGCACTGGGCCGCTAGGACCTGTCCTCCGGATCAGGGCCCCGCGTCCGCGTCGTGATCCACGCGACCGGCCCCAGGCCGCTAACACGGGCGGAGGCCGCACCCCACGTCCAAGGGTGCGGCCTCCGCGTACGCAACGAGCGTGCTCACACGAGCGTCACGGTGATGTTCCCGCGCGTCGCCTTCGAGTACGGGCACACCTCGTGCGCCTTCTCGATCAGCGCCCGCGCGGTGTCCCGGTCGGCGTGGGGGATGTCCGCCGAGATCTCGACGATGATCCCGAACCCGTCCCCGTTCTTGCCCAGGCCGACCTTCGCGGTGACGGTCGAACCGGTGAGGTCGGCGCCCTCCTGGCGGGCCACCACGCCGAGCGCGCCCTGGAAGCAGGCGCTGTAGCCGGCGGCGAACAGCTGCTCCGGGTTGGTCCCGGCGCCGCTGCCGCCCATCTCCTTCGGCGGGTTGACGACGACGTCGAGCGTGCCGTCGTCGGTGGCCACCCGCCCGTCGCGCCCGTTCTCGGCGGTGGCGACGGCGGTGTAGAGGACGTCGGACTGCTGGATCGGCATGCGGTTGTGTTCCTTCGGTCGTCCGCCGCGGCTCGCGCCCGGGCCGGGACGGATTCGGAAACAAGTTACCGCATACCGGAATCCTGCCGAAAGACGTCAGAGCTTGACGATCATCTTCCCGGTGTTGTCGCCGCGCAGGACGCCCAGGAACGCCTCGAGGTTGTTCTCGATGCCCTCGACGACGGTCTCCCGGTACTTCAGCTCACCGGAGGCGACCCAGGGGGCGACCTCCTGGACGAACTGGGGCTGGAGGTCGTAGTGGTCCCCGACCAGGAAGCCCTCGATACGGCCGCGGGTCTGGATGAGGCGGGCGAGGTTGCGGGGGCCCGGGGCGGGCTCGGTGTTGTTGTAGACGGAGATCATGCCGCAGACGGCGATCCGGCCGCCCTGGTTGAGCGAGCCGATCGCGGCCTCCAGGTGGTCGCCGCCGACGTTGTCGAAGTAGACGTCGATCCCGTCGGGGGCGGCGGCGCGCAGCTGCTCGCTCACCGGCCCGTCCTTGTAGTTGAAGGCGGCGTCGAAGCCGTACTCCTCGACCAGGAGCTTCACCTTTTCCGCGGACCCGGCGGAGCCGATGACGCGCGAGGCGCCCTTCAGCCTGGCGATCTGGCCGACCTGGCCGCCCACGGCTCCGGCCGCGCCGGACACGAAGACGGCGTCGCCCTCCTTGAAGGCGGCGGTGCGCAGCAGGCCCGCGTAGGCGGTGAGGCCCGTCATGCCCAGCACGCCCAGGTACGTCGACAGCGGCGCCGCGTCGGCGTCCACCTTCACGGCGTTCTTGCCGGCCACGACGGCGTACTCGCGCCAGCCGAAGAAGTGCAGCACGTGGTCGCCGACGGACAGGCCCTCGGCGTTCGAGGCCACGACCTCACCCACGGCACCGCCCTGCATGACCTTGCCCAGCTCGAACGGGGCGACGTACGACTTCGCCGCGCTCATCCGGCCGCGCATGTACGGGTCCACGGAGAGGTACGTGTTCCGGACGAGGACCTGGCCCTCACCGGGCTGCGGGACCTCCGCCTCGACCAGGGCGAAGTCCTCCGGCTTCGGCCAGCCGACCGGACGGCTCAGCAGGTGCCACTCGCGGCTGACGGCGGGGAGGGTGGGGGTGTCGGTCATGGTGCGCCTGTCCTCACTGCGGGAAGCGAACGTTTCAGTACCTGAAACAACCATGCGCCTGAATATTTCAGGTTGTCAAACATCCGGGTACCCTGAACGCCATGGCCTCCCCCACGACGACCCCCAGGAATTCCGCCGGCCGGCCCGACCCGCTGACCCTCGAGGTCGTCGAGCTGATCGGCGAGGTGGTGGCGCGCTTCCACGAGGACTACGAGTCGGCGGCGGCGGAGCACGCCCTGACGGGCGCGCAGGCAAGGCTGCTGAGCCTGCTGTGCCTGGAGCCGCTGCCGATGCGGCGGCTGGCTCAGCGGCTGAAGTGCGAGCCGTCCAACGTCACCGGCATCGTGGACCGGCTGGAGGCGCGGGGCCTGGTGGAGCGGCGGCCGGATCCGGGCGACCGCCGGGTGAAGGTCGCGGCCGCGACGCCGGAGGGCCGGCAGGTGGCCAGGAGCCTGCGCGAGTCCCTGCGGTTCGCCCGCGAGCCGCTGGCGGGACTCTCCGAGGACGAGCGGGTGGCGCTGCGCGACGCGCTGCGGGGCATGCTGGGCTGAGCCCGGACGGTTCCACCACGGACCGTCCGCGCCGGGAGCCGAACGGCGGGCGCCAAGGGGCCGGCGGAGCGGGCTTGCGGGGGGCGGGACAGCACAGCCGCGCGCCCGCGCCCTGCTTCGGTGGCGGCGGTCCGGCCCCGGCCGCCGGGGCGCGGCGGGTCGGGGACCGCCGAAGCGAGGCCGGACCGTTGGGGCGGCGGATCGTGCCGTCGGGACGGCAGGTCGGTGGCCGGCGGGGCGGCTGGTCGGACCGCCGTCGAAGCGGCAGGTTCGTAGCCGTCGGACGGCGGGTCGGTGACCGTCGGGGCGGCTGACCGGGCCGTTGAAGCGGCAGTTCGGTAGCCGCCGGGCGGCGGGTCGGTGACCGTCGGGGCGGTGGATCAGGGACCAGTGGGGCGGCAGGTCAGCCCGTCGGGACGGCAGGTCGGTGACCGTCGGGGCGGTGGATCGGTGACCGCCGGAGCGGCCGGGTGGCCGGCGGGCGGTCGATCGGCAGCGCCGTCGGAGCGGCCGGTCGGTGGCCGGCGCGGGCGCCGGCGCTAAGACAGGACGGCAGACGCTAGGTGCACCACCACAGGAACCGTTCGCACGGCTGTGACGGGGAGGGTTCCGGGTCCGGGGCCTTGGTGGTGGGGCCCGACGAGGGGCTCGGTACCGGGGCGGGCGGGGCCGCCGTGTCACCGGACGCCGGACTGCTGGGGGCGCTGCCCGCCGGCCCCGTCTGGGCCTCCTTCGGCGGCTCGGCGCCGGGGGTCTTCGACGCCTCGTCCTTCGCGGACGGCGACGGCGAAGCCGAGCCGGACGGATCCGCGGAGGCGGAGGCCGACGCTTCCGCCGCTGCCGCCGTGGCGTCCGGGCGGCCGCTACCCTCACCCGGCTTCCCGGCCTCCGCCGACGCGCCGCCGTCCGCCGACGCCCCGCCCGCTGCCGCCGGCCTCGGGGTCGAGTCGGGGGCGTCCATGCCCAGTTCGGCGAGGCTCAGTCCGCCCGCCGCGAGCACGAACCCGGTGACGACGAACAGGGTCCGGCGCCGCCGTCGCCGGTGCGCCGCGGCCTTCCGGTCCCTTCGGCTGGCACCGCCCGGGCCGTCCGCGTCGGATCCGGCGCCGCGCCCGCGCCGCCGGGCGGCCCGGCCGGAGGGGCGGTGAGCGTCCTCGTCGACGCCGTCGCCGCCCTCGTCGTACGCGCCTTCCCGGTCGTGCGCTTCCTCCCGGTCGTCGTACGCGTCTCGCCGGTCGTCGTCGTGCGGCTCGGGGTGCTCGTCGCCGCTCTCGCTGTCGACGGGGTCGGTCAACACCCCTTGATGCGAGAGGGGTTGAGTGTGAAGCGCGTGTGCGGCGGCGAGGGGCGGGGTGGGGGCGTGTGCCGCGGCCGGTTGCGGCTCGTGCCGCCGCAGCGCTTGGGCCGGGGCGCCGCACCCCGGGCAGGCCAGCGCGCCGTTGAGGTGCCGTCGGCACGGGTCGCAGTAGTCCATGACGCGGGAAGGTTAAGTTCCGCATGGGTCACGTTCCTAGATCCAGCTGTGAAGGTTCTGTACGGACACCCCCTCCCCCGGGTTTCGAAACTGCCGAAACCGTTATGCGCGCGACCCATTGACACCCCCACCGCACCGTCCTTACTGTCACGCCAACATTTCGAACGTGTGCCGAAATATCGAACGCCTCGGTGCGCGGGGGAAACTGACGGAAACCGAGCCGACGAAGCAGCGAGGGGCAACCGCCGTGCGCATCACCGGAATCAGCACACACGTGGTCGGGACGCCGTGGCGCAACCTGACGTACGTCCAGGTGCACACCGACGAGGGGATCACCGGAGTCGGCGAGACCCGGATGCTGGGACACACCGACGCCCTCCTCGGCTACCTGCGGGAGGCCGAGGCCAACCACATCCTGGGCTCGGACCCGTTCGCGGTCGAGGACCTCGTCAAGCGCATGAAGTACGGCGACTACGGCCGTGCGGGCGAGATCGTGATGTCCGGCATCGCGGTCGTGGAGATGGCCTGCTGGGACATCAAGGGCAAGGCCCTGGGCGTCCCCGTATGGCAGCTGCTGGGCGGCCAGGTCACCGACAAGGTCAAGGCGTACGCCAACGGCTGGTACACCACCGAGCGGACCCCGGAGGCGTACCACAAGGCTGCCCGGGGGGTGATGGAGCGCGGGTACCGGGCGCTGAAGATCGACCCCTTCGGCACGGGCCACTTCGAGCTGGACCACCAGCAGACCCTCTACGCCGTCTCCCTGATCGAGGCCGTCCGGGACGCCATCGGCCCCGAGGCCGAGCTGATGCTGGAGATGCACGGCCGCTTCTCCCCGGCCACGGCCGTGCGCCTGGCCAGGGAGCTGGCGCCGTTCAACCCGGCGTGGCTGGAGGAGCCGGTGCCGCCGGAGAACCTCAAGGCGCTGGAGAAGGTCGCCGCCAAGGTCGACATGCCGGTCGCCACCGGTGAGCGCATCCACGACCGGATCGAGTTCCGGGAGCTGTTCGAGAGCCAGGCCGTCGACATCATCCAGCCGGACGTCGGCCACATCGGCGGGATCTGGGAGACCCGCAAGCTGGCCGCGACGGCGGAGACCCACTACATGCTGGTGGCCCCGCACAACGTGGGCGGCTCGGTGCTGACCGCCGCCTCCCTCCAGGTCGGCTTCACCTCACCGAACTTCAAGATCCTGGAGCACTTCAACGACTTCGCGGACGCGGAGATCAAGAAGGTGGTCAAGGGCGCCCCGCAGGTGAACCCGGAGGACGGCTGCTTCCACCTCTCCCACGCCCCGGGTCTGGGCGTGGAGCTGGACGTGGACGCCGCCGCCGAGTTCCCGCAGCAGCAGGCCCGTTTCGACCTCTGGGCCGAGGGCTGGGAGCAGCGCAAGCCGAAGGGCACCCAGTGACCGTCCGGCCCCCGGCGCTCCGGTGCCGGCCCCCGAGACCTTCGACGACCAAAGGAGCCAGGTGAGCACCGCGGTAGTGATCGACGCCCCGGGCGAGCACCGCCTCGTCCCGCACGAGCCCCGGCGGCCCGGGGCCGGTGAGGCGCTGGTGCGCGTCCACGCCTGCGGGATCTGCGGCAGCGACCGGGAGGTCCACCAGGGCAACCGCCCCGAGGGCTACGTGCGCTATCCGCTGGTCCCGGGCCACGAGTGGTCCGGGACGGTGGAGGCCGTGGGCGCGGACGTGCCCGCCTCCCTGGTCGGCCGCAAGGTCGTCGGGGAAGGCTTTCGCAACTGCCAGGTCTGCGACCGCTGCCATGCCGGGGAGACGACCCTGTGCTCGGCCGGCTACGAGGAGACCGGGTTCACGCAGCCGGGTGCGATGGCGGCGACCCTGACCCTCCCGGCGCGCCTGCTGCACGTGCTGCCGGACGACTGCGACCTCACGGCGGCGGCCCTGCTGGAGCCGGCGGCGTGCATCGCGGCGGCCGCGCTCAAGGCGAACGCCCGGCCCGGGGAGCGCGTGGCGGTGGTCGGCACCGGCACGCTCGGGATGTTCGCCGTGCAGTTCCTCGCGGCGACCTCGCCCGGGGAGCTGCTGGTGGTGGGCACCCGCCGGGACCGGGAGGCGCTGTCGCGGCAGTACGGGGCGACGGACTTCCGCACCAAGGACCAGGACCTCCCGGACGACATCGACGTGGTGATCGAGACGGCCGGGTCGGCGGACGCCGCCCGGATCTCCGCCGGCCTGCTGCGGCGCGGCGGCCGGCTGGTCCTGACCGGCATCCCGGCGCCCGGGGCCGGCGGCCTGGACCCGACCGGCCTCGTCGTGCGGCAGCTGGAGGTGCACACCGTCTTCGGTGCGCCGCCGGAGGCGTGGGCGCACACGGTGCGGGTGTTCGGCGCGGGACTGCTCGACCCGCTGCCGCTGGTGACGCACGAGGTGCCGCTCGCCGAGTTCCCGCACGCCATCGAGCTGGTCGGGTCGGGCGACCCGAAGGTGGGCAAGGTGCTGCTCCGCCCGTAGCCGTACGCCGGTACGGGGGCGACCTGACGGTCTCCGTACCGGCGTACACCAGCCGCGCCGCCGGGACCCGTCCCGGGTCCCCGGGGCCGCCGTGTCCGGCGTCGGCGCGCCGTACCCAGAGCCGCGAACCTTGTCCGATATATCGAACCAGAAGGACTTCCTGTGACCGACGCTTCCGCCCCGGCCGTCCGCAGGCCCGGTGAGCAGGTGCTCACCGCGCTGGGCCTGAACGCGCCCGCCCCCGACCCCGCCGACGCCTCGCCGCACACCTTTCCCGGCGGCGGCCGGTGGCGCACCGAGATCCCCTCCTGCGAGGGCCCGGAGGCGCTGGCGGTGGTGCTGAAGGAGGCCTCCCGGCTGGACGTGCCGATCCACCGGATCAGCCAGGGCAGCGGCGTGTGGATGCTGACCGACGCCGAGATCACCGAGATGGTGGAGGCGACGGCCGAACGCGACATCGAGCTCTGCCTGTTCACGGGCCCGCGCGGCACCTGGGACATCGGCGGCTCCACGCGCACCGACTCGCGCGGCGCCGGGCTGCGCGCCCGCGGCCACGACGCCGTCGCCGGCTGCGTCGAGGACGCGGTGCGGGCCACGGAGCTGGGTGTGAAGTGCCTGCTGGTCGCCGACGAGGGCGTGCTGTGGACGCTGCACCGGGCGCGGGTCGCCGGGATCCTGCCCGCCGACACCACCCTGAAGGTGAGCGCACTCATCGGCCCGGTCAACCCGGCCGCGTACGCGGTCCACGAGCGGCTCGGGGCCGACTCGGTCAACGTGCCGAGCGATCTGACGCTGGATCACCTGACGGAGATCCGGCGGGTGTCGGCCGCCCCGATGGACATGTACATCGAGGCCCCCGACGACCTCGGCGGCTACGTCCGCATGTACGAGGTGGCCGAACTCATCCGGCGGGGCGCCCCGTTGTACCTGAAGTTCGGCCTGTCCAAGGCTCCCGGCCTCTACCCGTACGGGCACCACATGCGGGAGCTCACGCTGGCCACGGCGAAGGAACGCGTGCGGCGCGGCCGGCTCGCCCTGGACCTCCTGGCCCGGCACGGCGCGGACGGCGACATGGCGCCGCTCGGCTCACGCCTGCCCGGCACGCTGCATCGGTTCGAAACCTCGCCATAACGTTCCGGAAACTCACCTTACAAAACACGACACAGACGACCACAATCCCACACACGCTTTCTCGGTCTTTCCGGCACGACCACCCGGAGCGACTTCGCGCCTCCCAGACCGAGCCCTGCACACAGATCAAGGATGATGATCATGCGTAACCGCAGAGCCGCTCTCGCCGCCGTAGCCGGAGCCGCGTCCCTCGCCCTGACCCTGTCCGCCTGCGGCCAGGACAGCGAGGGCGGCAGCAAGCAGGGCGAAGGGGACGCCAAGGGCGCCACCATCGGCATCGCGATGCCGACCAAGTCCTCCGAGCGCTGGATCGCCGACGGGAACAACGTCGTCAGGGACCTCGAGTCCAAGGGCTACAAGACCAAGCTGGTCTACGGCGAGGACGACCCCGACCAGCAGGTCTCCCAGGTCGAGAACCTGATCACGCAGGGCGTCAAGGCCCTGATCATCGCGGCCATCGACAACAAGTCGATGAACAACGTGCTGCAGCAGGCCAAGGACGCGAACATCCCGGTCATCTCCTACGACCGCCTGATCCTTGGCACGCAGAACGTCGACTACTACGCCTCCTTCGACAACGAGAAGGTCGGCGAGCTGCAGGGCACCTACATCGTCGACAAGCTCGGCCTGAAGGACGGCTCCGGCGCGTCGAAGGGCCCGTTCAACATCGAGCTGTTCGCCGGCTCCAACGACGACAACAACACCCGCTACTTCTTCCAGGGCGCGATGAAGGTCCTGCAGCCCTACATCGACAAGAAGCAGCTCGTCGTCCGCTCCGGCCAGACCGAGCTCAACCAGGTCACCACCCTGCGCTGGGACGGCGGCACCGCGCAGAAGCGCATGGACGACATCCTCACCTCGGCCTACAAGAGCGAGCGCGTCGACGCCGTCCTGTCCCCCTACGACGGCATCTCCATCGGCATCCTGTCGGCACTGAAGTCGGACGACTACGGCTCCAAGAGCAAGCCGCTGCCGGTCGTCACGGGCCAGGACGCCGAGGTCGCCTCGGTGAAGTCGATCATCGCCGGCCAGCAGTCCATGACCGTCTACAAGGACACCCGCGAACTGGCCAAGGTGTCCTCGAACATGGTCGACGCGCTGCTGAACGACAAGAAGCCCGAGGTCAACGACACCAAGACCTATGACAACGGTGCCAAGGTCGTCCCGGCCTACCTGCTGGAGCCGGTCGCCGTCGACAAGGGCAACTACCGGAAGGAGGTCGTCGACTCCGGCTACATCAAGGAGAGCGACCTCAAGTAGTCCCCGCCACCCACCGACGATTCACCACTGATTGGAAGGCACGACCATGGCGGGACCCGTCCTGGAAATGCGCTCGATCGTCAAGACCTTTCCCGGCGTCAAGGCGCTGTCGGACGTCACGCTGACCGTCCGGCAGGGCGAGGTCCACGCCATCTGCGGGGAGAACGGCGCCGGCAAGTCGACCCTGATGAAGGTCCTCTCCGGCGTCCACCCGCACGGCACCTACGAGGGCGACATCCTCTTCGAGGGAGAGGTCTGCCGGTTCAAGGACATCCGGGCCAGCGAGGAACGCGGCATCGTGATCATCCACCAGGAACTGGCCCTGGTGCCCTATCTCTCCCTGGCGGAGAACATCTTCCTCGGCAACGAGCACGCCACCCGCGGGATCATCAGCTGGACCGAGACCCTGCGGCACGCCACCGAACTGCTGCGCAGGGTGGGCCTGTCGGACCACCCGGACACCCGGGTCGCCGACATCGGCGTCGGCAAGCAGCAGCTCGTGGAGATCGCCAAGGCCCTGTCCAAGAAGGTGAAGCTGCTCATCCTGGACGAGCCGACCGCCGCCCTGAACGACGAGGACAGCGGCAAACTCCTGGACCTCATCCTGGAGTTGAAGAAGCAGGGCATCACCTCGATCATCATCTCCCACAAGCTGAACGAGATCCGCAAGGTCGCCGACTCGGTGACGATCCTGCGCGACGGCCGGACCATCGAGACCCTCGACGTGAAGGCGCCGGAGACCACCGAGGACCGCATCATCAGCGGGATGGTCGGGCGCGACCTGGAGCACCGGTTCCCCGAGCGGTCGCCGCACGAGCCCGAGGAGGGCGCGGCACCGGCCCTGGAGATCCGCAACTGGACGGTGCACCACCCGATCGACCAGCAGCGCAAGGTGTGCGACGACGTGTCGCTGCACGTGCGGCGCGGGGAGATCGTCGGCATCGCCGGCCTCATGGGCGCCGGGCGCACCGAACTCGCGATGAGTGTCTTCGGGCGCACCTACGGCCGGTACGCGGGCGGCACGGTCCTGAAGGACGGCACGGAGATCCGTACGAAGTCCGTCCCGGAGGCGGTCGAGCACGGCATCGCCTACGTCACCGAGGACCGCAAGCACTACGGCCTGAACCTCATCGACACCATCAACCGCAACATCTCGCTGAGCGCCCTGGGCAAGGTCGCCAAGCGCGGTGTGGTCGACGAGCACGAGGAGCGGCAGGTCGCCGAGGGCTTCCGGACGTCCATGAACATCAAGGCGCCGACCGTCTTCGAGCCGGTGGGCAAGCTGTCCGGCGGCAACCAGCAGAAGGTCGTCCTCAGCAAGTGGATCTTCTCGGGTCCGGACGTGCTGATCCTGGACGAGCCGACCCGCGGGATCGACGTCGGCGCCAAGTACGAGATCTACACGGTCATCGACCAGCTGGCCGCCCAGGGCAAGGCGGTCGTCTTCATCTCCTCCGAGCTGCCCGAACTGCTCGGCATGTGCGACCGCATCTACACGATGGCCGCGGGGCGGCTGACGGGTGAGTTCTCGCGGGCCGAGGCCTCCCAGGAATCGCTGATGCGTCAGATGACGAAGGACAAAGAGGTAACCCGATGAGCACGGACGTGACCGCCAAGAGCCCGGCCCCCGCGCCGCCGGGCCGCGAAGGGGCCGCGGGCGACGGCCTGTTGCAGCTGGTGCTGGACGGCATGCGCCGCAACATGCGGCAGTACGGCATGCTGATCGCGCTGGGCCTGATCGTGGTGCTGTTCGCCGTGTGGACCGACGGCGACCTGCTGCTGCCGCGCAACGTCTCCAACCTGGTGCTGCAGAACAGCTACATCCTGATCCTGGCCATCGGCATGATGCTGGTGATCATCGCGGGCCACATCGACCTGTCGGTCGGCTCGCTGACGGCGTTCGTCGGCTCGATGGCCGCCGTCTTCATGGTCAAACAGGACATGCCGTGGCCGCTCGCCGTGGTGCTGTGCCTGGCCGTGGGCGCGGTCGCGGGCGCCGTGCAGGGCTTCTTCATCGCGTACGGCGGCATACCGTCGTTCATCGTGACCCTGGCGGGCATGCTGATCTTCCGCGGTCTGACGGAGATCTTCCTGGAGGGCCAGACGCTCGGCCCGTTCCCGGACGGGCTGCAGAAGGTCGCCAACGGCTTCCTGCCCGAGGTCGGCCCGGACACCAACTACCACAACCTGACGCTGCTGCTGGGCCTCGCGATGATCGCCTTCGTGGTCTTCCAGGAGGTCCGCGACCGCAAGCGGCAGCAGGAGTTCGCCCTGGAGGTCCCGCCGGCCAAGCTGTTCCTGCTGAAGCTGGTCGCGATCGGCGCCGCCATCCTCACCCTGACGATGCTGCTGGCCAGCTACAAGGGCGCCCCGATCGTGCTGCTGATCCTCGGTGTGCTGCTGGTGGGCTTCGGCTACGTCATGCGCAACGCGATCATCGGCCGCCACATCTACGCCATCGGCGGCAACCTCCCGGCGGCCAAGCTGTCGGGCGTGAAGGACAAGAAGGTCACCTTCCTGGTCTTCCTGAACATGGGCATGCTCGCGGCCCTGGCGGGTCTGGTCTTCGCCGCCCGCTTCAACGCGGCCTCTCCCAAGGCCGGTCTCAACTTCGAGCTGGAGGCGATCGCGGCCTCGTTCATCGGCGGCGCGTCGATGAGCGGCGGCGTCGGCACCGTCCTCGGCGCGATCATCGGCGGCCTGGTCCTGGGCGTGCTGAACAACGGCATGAACCTCGTCGGCATCGGCACCGACTGGCAGCAGGTCATCAAGGGCCTGGTGCTCCTCGCCGCCGTCGGGTTCGACGTGTGGAACAAGCGCAAGGTCGGTTCGTAAGTCAGATCGGGGCCCCGCCGCCACGGCGGGGCCCTCTCCTCATACGGGAGCCGCACATGGAACTGAACAGACGCACGGTCATCGCGGGAGCCGCGGCGGCGGGCATCGCCGCCACCACGCTCGGCGGCACGGCGCACGCCACGGGAGGCGGCAAGCCGGTGAAGACGCTCTTCGGCAGGCTCGCCGACGGCACGAAGGTCCACCTCTGGTCGCTGGAGAACGGCGGCACCCGCCTGAAGGTCCTCTCCTACGGCGGCATCGTGCAGTCCCTGGAGATCCCCGACCGCCGCGGCCGCTACGCCAACGTCTCCGCCGGCTTCGACAACCTCGAGGACTACGTCGCCCAGAGCCCGTACTTCGGCGCCCTGATCGGCCGGTACGGCAACCGCATAGGCCAGGGCAGGTTCACGCTCGACGGCAAGAGCCACCAGCTGTCCGTCAACGACGGTGAGCAGAGCCTGCACGGCGGCGCCCAGGGCTTCGACAAGCGCGTCTGGGACGTGGAGCCGTTCGTGAAGGGCTCCGACGTCGGCCTGCACCTGTCCTACACGAGCGTCGACGGGGAGATGGGCTACCCGGGCACGCTGAAGACGAAGGTGACGTACACCCTCACCCGGCACGGCGACTGGCGCATCGACTACGAGGCCACCACCGACAAGGCCACCGTGGTCAACCTGACCAGCCACGTCTACTGGAACCTGGCCGGCGAGGGCAGCGGCACCATCGAGGACCACGAGCTGCGCATCGCCGCCTCCCGCTACACGCCCACCGACGCGGGCCTGATCCCCACGGGCGAGCTGGCCGAGGTCGCGGGCACCCCGTTCGACTTCCGCAAGGCCAAGCCGATCGGCCGGGACATCCGCGTCTCCCACCCGCAGCTGGTGACCGCCAAGGGCTTCGACCACAACTGGGTCCTCGACAAGGGCATCACCGCCCGGCCCGAGCACGTGGCCACCCTGCGCGACCCGTCCTCCGGGCGCACCCTGCGGATCGCCACGAACGAGCCGGGGCTGCAGTTCTACTCCGGCAACTTCCTCGACGGCACGCTGACCGGCCCGACGGGGCGCACCTACCGGCAGGGCGACGCGCTGTGCCTGGAGACGCAGCACTTCCCGGACTCGCCGAACAAGCCGAGGTTCCCCTCGACGGTGCTGCGCCCCGGCCAGGTCTACCGCACCACGACGGTCCACACCTTCGGCCGGTGAGGCGCCGGCAACCTAGTGGGGCCGCCGGGAACACCGGCGCCTCTTCACCGCAGCGGCACGATTCCCGACCGGTTTCCCGACGGTTGAACGGCGTCCGTGTGGTCTCCGTATGACAAGGCGGCCCGTGCTCCCCGCGCGGGCCGCCCGCGCACGCCGGGTCCGGCCGCCCCCCGACGGACCCGCCTCACACGGAGGTTCCATGGCCGACAAGGTCACGTCGCTGTTCCGCAGCACCGCGGCACACAGCCCCTCGATGGCGGCGCTGACGCGCGAGGGCGGCGACGGAGCCGGACCGGTGGACTTCTGCATCCCCTGCAACCCCTACTTCCCCACCCCGGCCATGTTCGAGGACATGGCCGCCAGGCTGCGCGACATCATCACGTACTACCCGAGCAGCGCGGACACCATCACCGCCGAGCTGTGCAGCCTGCTGCAACTGCCGCCGCAGTGCGTGGCGATGGGCAACGGCTCGACCGAGCTGATCACCTGGATCGACCACCTCCTGGTGCGCGAGTCCCTCGCCGTCCCCGTCCCCACGTTCGGCCGCTGGACCGACCAGCCCATGGAGACCGGCAAGCGGGTCGACATGTTCCCGCTCCAGGAGTCCAGCGGCTTCGCCCTCGACCTCGCCCAGTACGCCGAGTTCATCCGCGCCCGGGGCACCCGGGTCGCCGTCATCTGCAACCCCAACAACCCCGACGGCGGCTTCCTGCACAAGCACTCCGTCGTGCAGTTCATGGACGCGATGGCCGACCTCGACCTGATCGTCGTCGACGAGTCGTTCCTGGAGTTCGCCGACGCCGAGGCGGAGCCGTCCGTCGTCCAGGAGGCGATGCTGCGGCCCAACGTGGTCGTCCTGCGCAGCCTCGGCAAGAACTTCGGCCTGCACGGCATCCGCTTCGGCTACCTCGTCGCCAACCCGGCGCTGGCCGGCCGCGTCCGCTCCATGCTGCCCAAGTGGAACCTCAACTCCTTCGCCGAGCACGTGGTGTTCATGCTGAAGGAGCACGGCGCCGAGTACGCGCAGAGCCTGCACCAGGTGCGCCGGGACCGGCTGGACATGGCGTCCCAGCTCTCGTCCCTGCCGGGGCTGACGGTCTACCCCTCGCAGGGCAACTTCCTCTTCGTGCGCCTGCCCGTGGGCGCCGAGGGCACCGTGGTCCGCGACCGGATGCTCACCGAGCACCGGATCCTGGTCCGCGAGTGCGGCAACAAGATCGGTTCGTCCAGCCGCTTCCTGCGTCTCGTGGTGCGCCCCCAGGTGGACGTGCGTCGCCTGGTGTCCGGCCTGGAACAGGTGCTCTACGGGACGTCCAGGAGGGGAGCCGCCGTACCCGAGCCGGGCAACGGGACCAGCTACAGCTCGGGTACGGCGGCGGTGGACCGGCTGGTGAGCGAGACGAACGGGTCCGGGATGCCGGGGCTGGCGGCCCAGATCGCGGCTGCCGGGCCCGGCGGCCCCGGCCCGTCCGGCGCCGGTGTGCCGCTCCCCGCCGCGGCGTCCGCGCTGCCGGCGGGCCACGACGGCGGGACACCGATGGCGGCCGCTCCCCAGCCGATGGCCGCCCCCCAGCCCGTCCCGGTGCCCCAGCCCGCTCCCCTGCCCACGCCGCAGCCCGTCCCCCAGCCGGCGCCGCAGCCGGCGCCTCAGCCGCAGCCCGGCGTGGGGCAGCCGCTCGCGCCCGCGGCCGCGCCGTTCCCTGCCCAGCCGCTCGCTCCGGCGCAGCCGCTAGCCCCCGCTCAGCCGCTCGCCCCGGCCCAACCGCTCGTTCCTGCCCAGCCGTTCGCCCCTGCGGCGCAGGTTCCGGCTCCCGCGCCGATGCCCATGGCCACCGGCCCCACCCCGCCCGGGGTGCCCGCCCGCGGTGGCCTCACGGCCGCCCAGGTCCGCGGCACGAACGGCCTGACGCCGGCCCCGGCCACCGGCTGGCCGGCGGCGCAGAACTGGCCCAACGCGGCGGGCATGGGCCAGGCAGGCTAGGGCCTGTCGGCCGGCCCACCCTGCCCCCTCCTCACGCTCTTCCTGTTCCTCTCGCCCTTCCCGCCCCCGATGCGCCGCGACCGCCTCGGGGGCGGGCTTCGTGCTGCCCGCACGCGCCGGCGCTCCCGCAGATCGCCCCGCGACGTCCGGCAGTAGCGTTCACCTCCCTTCATTGCAACACTGAGCCCGCGTGCATTGCGTTCCCTTCTGAGCTGTTGCAATGATTTGTGGGCTCTGAGCTGCGCAAACAAATCCTGCATGCAACAGACTTGTTGCCGGGTCCGCGAATGCAACGTAGCGTTTCTCTTGCCGGAAAGAGCGGTCCGAAGGAGAGACGTCATGCAGCAGTTCCCGACCCCCAAGCCCGTCACCACCTTTCTCGACGTCCCCGCGGGCCGCATCCGCTTCATCGCCGCCGACCGGGCCGACACCACCGTCGAGGTCCTCCCGGCCGATGCGTCCAAGAGCCGCGACGTGAAGGCCGCGGAACACATCTCGGTGGCCTACGCCGACGGCGTCCTGCGCATCACGGCCCCCCCGCCGAAGAACCGGCTCCTCGGTTCGTCCGGGGCCGTCGAGGTGACCGTCCAGCTCCCCAGCGGCTCCCACGTCGAGGCCAGGACGGCCGCCGGCGAGCTGCGGGGCGTCGGGCGGCTCGGCGACGTGACCTTCGAGGGCTCCCTGGGACCGGTCAAGCTCGACGAGACCGCCGCCGCCCGGATCGGCGTCCAGGCCGGCGACATCTCGGTCGGACGCCTCGGCGGCCCCGCCGAGGTCAGCGTCCAGAAGGGCGACATCCGGATCGCCGAGGCCGTGCGCGGCGCGTTCACCCTGCGCACCCAGCACGGCGACATCTCGGTCGGCGCCGCCCACGGCGTCTCGGCCTCCCTGGACGCCGGCACCACCTACGGCCGGATCCACAACTCTTTGAAGAACGCCGGCGGCACCGCCGGACTGACCATCCACGCCACCACCGCCTACGGCGACGTCACCGCCCGCAGCCTGTAGAGGAGACCATCCATGACCACCCCGGCGATCGCGGCGAACGGGCTGCGCAAGTCCTACGGCGACAAGACCGTCCTGGACGGTGTCGACTTCACCGTCCCCGAGGGGACGATCTTCTCCCTGCTCGGCCCGAACGGGGCCGGCAAGACCACCGCCGTCAAGATCCTCTCCACGCTCGTCCGGGCCGACGGCGGCCGGGCCAGCGTCGCGGGCCACGACCTCGCCGGCGAGGCGCAGGCCGTCCGGGCCGCGATCGGCGTCACCGGCCAGTTCTCGGCCGTCGACGGCCTGATCACCGGCGAGGAGAACATGCTCCTCATGGCCGACCTGCACCACCTGCCCAAGGCGCAAGGGCGGCGCGTGATCGCCGAGTTGCTGGAGCGCTTCGACCTGACCGAGGCCGCGCGCAAGCCGGCCTCCACCTACTCCGGCGGCATGAAGCGCCGGCTCGACATCGCCATGACCCTGGTCGGCTCACCGCGCGTGATCTTCCTCGACGAACCCACCACGGGCCTGGACCCCCGCTCCCGGCACACCATGTGGCAGATCATCCGGGAACTGGTGTCCGGCGGCGTCACCGTCTTCCTCACCACCCAGTACCTGGAGGAGGCCGACGAACTCGCCGACCGCATCGCGGTCCTGCACGACGGCCGCATCGCGGCCGAGGGCACCGCCGAGCAGCTGAAGCGGATCGTCCCGGGCGGACACGTCCGCCTCCGCTTCACCGACCCGGGCGCCTACCGGTCCGCGGCGGCGGTCCTGGGCGAGGCAGCCCAGGACGACGAGGCCCTGGCCCTGCGGATCCCCAGCGACGGCAGCCAGCGCGCGCTGCGCCTGGTCCTCGACCGGCTCGACACCGCCGGCGTCGAGGCCGACGAACTGACCGTGCACACCCCCGACCTCGACGACGTCTTCTTCGCCCTGACCGGCGACGCCCGCGTCCCGCACCAGACGAACCAGCCCGAGGAGGCTGCCCGATGAGCTCGCTCACCCTCGCCGTCCGCGACTCCACCACGATGCTGCGCCGCAACCTCCTGCACGCGCGGCGCTACCCCTCGCTCACGCTGAACCTGCTGCTGACCCCGATCATGCTGCTGCTGCTGTTCGTCTACATCTTCGGCGACACCATGAGCGCGGGCATCGGCGGCGGGGCTCCGGACCGGTCCGTGTACATCGCCTACATCGTGCCGGGCGTTCTGCTCATGACCATCGGCAGCACCACGATCGGCACCGCCGTCTCCGTCTCCAACGACATGTCCGAGGGCATCATCGCCCGGTTCCGCACGATGGCCATCCACCGCGGCTCGGTGCTCGTCGGGCACGTCGTCGGCAGCGTGCTGCAGTCGGTCGCCAGTGTGGTCCTCGTGGGAGCGGTGGGCGTGGCCATCGGCTTCCGCTCCACCGACGCCACGGTCCTGGAGTGGCTCGCGGCGTTCGGGCTCCTGGTGCTCTTCGCCCTGGCGTTCACCTGGATCGCGGTCGGCATGGGCCTGGTCAGCCCCAACGCCGAGGCCGCCAGCAACAACGCGATGCCGCTGATCCTGCTGCCCCTGCTGTCCAGCGCGTTCGTCCCGCTCGACTCGATGCCCGGCTGGTTCCGGCCGTTCGCGGAGTACCAGCCGTTCACGCCGGCCATCGAGACCCTGCGCGGGCTGCTGCTGGGCAGCGAGATCGGGAACAACGGCTGGCTCGCCGTCGGCTGGTGCGTGGCGCTGGCCGTCCTCGGCTACTTCTGGGCCGCGGCCAAGTTCGGCGACGACCCGAAGTAGCGGGCGCGACGGCACGAGACCCGCACCCCCGGGAGGGCGGCGCACACCGGCGACGGCCGGTGCGCGCCGCCCTCCCGGGTTCTGGGTCAGCGGCGCCCGCCGCACTCCCAGTCGTGCACCTCGACGGCGTCGTACCGGTCCGGGGTCAGGACGGCACGCGCGCTCCCCGGGTCCGGCGCCCGCACCAGGGCCGCCGTGCCCAGCCACAGGGCGCCGTCGTCGGACAGCAGCGGCCCGTACGCGATCAGCTCGTCCCGCAGGGAGGGCGGCACCTCCAGGTCGGCGCCGCCGCCCGAGCCCAGCCCGAGGACGAGGTACCGCCTGCCGCCGGTGGGCCCGCCGGGGAACCGGGCCATCGTCCGCCCCAGCAGGTTGCGCCACCGCCGGATCAGGACGTCGCGGTACACCCCGGCCTGCTGGTTGGGCTCGTCGAAGGCGAACGCCCGGGCCGCGCAGGGGTCCGGGAGGTCGACGATGTGGACGCTGCCGGTGGGTGTCTCCCCGTCCTCGGCGAAGGTCGGTCCCCGCGCGATCAGTTCGGCCTCGAAGCGGTCCATGTAGGCCCAGTGCGCCTCGCCGAGTTCCCGGCGCAGCGGCAGGGAGCCGGGCCGGTCGCGGTGGTAGCAGAAGAACTCCATGGTTCATCCAACTCCACCGGCCGGGCTCGTGTCGCGGTCGCCGCCGCCGGACAACCTGCCGGCGGCCCCACGGGCCGTACGGGTGTGGTCATGAGGCCGGCCGGGGCGCACCCGGGCGCGCGGGCGGTGTCCGTCCCGCGCGCCCGGCAGCCGGCGGGCCGCGAAGTCCCCTCAGGCGGTCAGGACTTCTTCTTCTCCGGACACTCCTTCCACGCCATGTGGTAGACGGTGCTGATGTCCCCGTCGGTCGAGTCCATGGTCATGAAGCTGACCTTGTCGGGCGACTGCGTACCGGCGTTGACGCGGATCTCGGTGTTGATGTTGAAGTTGCGCTGCACTCCGCAGGGCGCCCAGACCAGTTGGGCCCAGTCCGTCTCGTCCGTGGCCTGCCAGTTGTCGTTGTAGGGGCCGGTGAAGGGGTGGTTGCGGTAGGCCGTGCTCGGCGAGCCCTGGAAGTAGTACGAGGCCCGCTGGGTCGCGCTCGCCCCGCGCTGGAGTGCGGCGAAGCCGCGGTAGTCCGCGCTGGCGATGGCGTACGTGAAGCCCGAGGGGACGTGGACGATCAGGTTGAGCTGGCAGTTCCTGCGGAAGGCGGTCGGGTCGGAGTTGCCCCCGGCCTGGGCCAGGTAGTCGCTGTAGGTCACCGTGAACGCCGTGTTGTCCTCGGAGACGGCCACCGCGGCGGTGCCCTGCGGGCAGCCGGAGCCGTTCACCGTGGCGACCTTGATGACGATCTTGTCCGGGGGCGGGTCGACGAACCCGGAGGAGGGCGGTTGCGCGGGCAGTGCGCTGGTGAGCAGCGCGGCGATCGCGCCGCTCAGGAGCAGGCCACCGGCCATGGTTCTCCCATCCGTGCGTGGGGGGTGGAATCGTGACGGAACGTGCGGCACAGCTGAACATGCGCATGACAAAGTGACAGGCGCATGTGCCCCCGGTTGTGACCGTTCCGTGGAGGAGCCGTGAAGGCCGGGGGCGGTCGCATCGTACGCAGGGCCGCGGACACGGGCCAGGGCGCTGTCCGGCCATTCACACTGGCGGAAAGGCCACCGGCCCGGGTGAGGCACGGCGGCCGGCCGCCCGGCGCGGCGTCCGCGCCGCGGACGGGCTCCCGGCGGGAGCCTCCCCTGACGGGACCCCGGCACGGGCCGTGCCCCAGGGCGCATAGGGTGCGTTGCACACGTGCGTCGGGATGCGCGGACCGCACACCGGCGCCGACCGCGTCAGAGCGAGGACATCCCGGGGACGGACATGAGGATCACGCACCGCGCGGCGGACAGCCGCCGCCCGTCAGGGGTTCTCCCAGGCCGCCGGCTCCGCCGCCAGCCGCTCCACCGGCTCGGGCAGGGCCCCGGCCGCCAGGTCGGCGATCGTCACGCCCTCCAGGATCCGGCGCACGTTGGCCCGCAGGGCGATCCACAGCGGCAGCAGCGGCTTGGCGGTGCCGGAGTAGGCGAGGCCGGTCGGCCGTTCCCCGCGGACCGAGACGATCGGTCCGTCCACGGCCCGGATCACGTCCGCGACACTGATCCGGTCCGCCTCCCGGGCCAGCCGGTAGCCGCCGCCCCCGCCCCGGCGGCTGTCGACGACGCCGCCGCGCCGCAGGTCGCCGAGGATCCCCTCGAGGAACTTGTGGGGGATGTCCTGCGCGGTGGCCACGGCCTCCGCCTTGACCGGCCCCTCATCCTGCCGGGCGGCCAGTTCCACGACCGCTCGTACCGCGTAGTCCGCACGTGCCGAGATCCTCATAGGACCATTGTCGCGGTCACCCTGTAGACATGGACGCACCACCGCCCCCCGGGCCGCCGCGGGCGGCCCCGCGGCAGCAGCGGAAGACCGGCACCACGCAAGGCATGGCACAACAGGAGGCGCTCCCTTGGAGCTCAGCAGGCGCACCTTTCACGCTCTCGCGGGCACGGCGGCGCTCGGCTTCGCGCTGACCGGCAGCGGGTCGCCCAGCTCCGCGACCTCGGGCCGGCCCGTGCGCACCGGCCCGCCGCCGCCGGTGCCGAGTGCCGACGGCGAACCGCACGAGATCCGCTTCGACCGGCACTCGCTGCTGGTCGACGGCCGGCGGCTGGTGCTGTGGGCGGGCGAGATGCACCCCTTCCGGCTGCCGAGCCCCTCCCTGTGGCGGGACGTGCTGCAGAAGATGCGCGCCCACGGCCACAACGCCGTGACCGCGTGCGTCGCCTGGAACGTCCACTCCCCCGCGCCGGGACGGTACGACTTCTCGGGCGTGCGCGACCTGGACCGGTTCCTGCGCACGGCCGCCGAGACCGGCCTGTACGTGGTGCTGCGGCCCGGCCCCCACCTCGGCGCCGACGTCGACGCGGGCGGTTTCCCGGGCTGGCTGACCGCCACCGGGGGCCGGGCCCGGACCGCCGACCCCGCCTACCTCCGGTACGCCGACGAGTGGCTGACGGCCGTCGACGGCGTGGTCGCCAAG
Organism: Streptomyces sp. NPDC003456; assembly: GCF_042878735.1. Taxonomy (NCBI): domain Bacteria; kingdom Bacillati; phylum Actinomycetota; class Actinomycetes; order Kitasatosporales; family Streptomycetaceae; genus Streptomyces; species Streptomyces sp. NPDC003456. The sequence continues at coordinate 640,484 of NZ_JBIAOK010000003.1, read as the reverse complement.
CACCTGTTCACCCGGGGCACGGGCACGGTCCTGCTGTACCGGCTCGAAGACGCCCCCGGCACCGCCGCGGACGACCCGTCCTGGCGTGCCCACCTGTCCCACCTGTACGAGAAGGTCCGCGCCGACGGCATCGACGTACCGCTGTTCCACACCACCGGGGCGGGCCGGCCGTCCAGGACGGGTGAAGTCGCCCCCGCCCGGGGGCAGTTCCTCGGCAAGGGGGCCGAGCCCCTGGGGCGGGCCCCCGCGTTCCTGGCCGAGGCGGGCGGCGGCCGGTCCGACGCCTGGGGCGGCGCGGCCCTCGACGGCAAGGGGTACGCCGAGGCCCGCCGGACCCGGGACGCCGCCTGGCAGCGTCGCACCCACCTCGCCGACCTCGCCGACGGCGTCACGCTGCACAACGTCGGCATGACGTACGGCGGGACGTCCTGGGGCTGGCTGCCCGCACCGTCCGTCTACACCTCCTACGACTACGGCGCCGTCTTCGACGAGGCCCGCAACGCCACCCCCGGCCTCGCCTCGGTGCACGGGATCGGGCAGCTGCTGCGGTCCGTGCCCGACCTCGCCCGGCTGAACCCGGGCCGGAAGGTCCGGGCCGCCGACGAGCGGATCGAGGTCCGGCACCTGACCAACCCGGACACCGGCGCCCACGTCTACGTGCTGAGCAACGACACCGACGAGCCGGTCTCCGCCACGCTCCCCGACGCCGGCATCGACGTGCCGGTCACCGTCCCGGCCCGGGACGCCAAGCTGATCGCCGCCGGACTGCGGCTCGGCCGGCGGACGATGGTGTACTGCTCCGTGCAGCCCATGCTGAGCCTGACCGCGGGCCGGCAGGACATCGCCGTGTTCGCCGGGCGGCACGGCGACCTCGCCCAGGTGGTGCTGGACTGCGCGGACGAGCCGACGCCCATGCGGCTGGACGCCGAACCGGCCTGGGCGTACAACCTGGGCAAGCTGAACGTCTCCGTCCCGCTGGGCGCCGGCGGACTGAGCCGCGTGCGGGTCGAGGGCGACGGCGTCGACACCCCGATGCTGCTGCTGTTCGCCGACGACGCCACGGCCCTGCGGCTGTGGCCCCACGAGACGCCGTCCGGCCACCTGCTGGTCTACGGCCCGGCCCTGCTGCGCTCGGCCGTCCTGCGCGGCTCCACGGTCCACCTCACCGGCGACACCGTCGGCGCGACCGGCCTGGAGGTCTGGGGGCCGCGCGGGATCACCCACGTCACCTGGAACGGGCGCCCGGTGCCCACCCGCGTCTCCAACTCCGGCAGCCTGCTCGCGCTGCGCCCGCTGCCCGGCGTGACCCGCCCGGCCCTGCCCGCCCTGACCGGCTGGCGGCGGCGCACCGAGAACCCGGAGGCCGAACCCGGCTTCGACGACGCGGACTGGACGAAGGCCGACCGCACGACGTCCTTCAGCACCACGCCCGTACCCGACGGGCAGCCCGTGCTGTTCGCCGACGACTACGGCTTCCACTACGGCGACGTCTGGTACCGGGGCGAGTGGACGGGCGGCGGCGGCGCCGAGTCCGTCTCCCTGTCCTTCAGCACCGGCACGCAGGGGCTGCTGATGGCCTGGCTGGACGGGGAGCCGCTGGGCACGCACCGCATGCCCGTGCCGGACGAGGAGCGCACCGGGCAGGGCACGTGGACGGCGAAGGCCGTCTTCGACCTGCCGGAGGACCTGCGCGCACGGCTGCGCGAGGAGCCCCGGGCACGGCACGTGCTGTCCGTGCTCGTCCGGCCGATGCAGCACGACACCGACGAGGGGGCGCGCGACACGCACAAGGCCGCCCGCGGGCTCACGGCCGTGACCTTCCGGGGCGCCTCCCCGGAGGTGACCTGGCGCATCCAGGGCGCCGCCGTACCCGACCCCGTGCGCGGGGCGCTGAACAACGGCGGCCTGTACGGCGAGCGGGAGGGCTGGCACCTGCCGGACCACGACGACCGGGACTGGAAGGAGGCCGAACTGCCGCGCGCGGACCGGCGGCAGGGCGTCACCTGGTACCGCACCCGCTTCCGGCTGGACGTCGACCCGGGCGTGGACGCCTCGGTCGGCCTGGTCCTGGACGACGACCCGGAGCGGGCCTACCGCGTGCAGGTCTTCCTCAACGGCTGGAATCTGGGCCAGTACATCAACGACGTAGGGCCGCAGCACACCTTCGTGCTGCCGAACGGGATCCTGCGCACACGTGGTGCCAACACACTGGCGCTGGCGGTGCTGTCCGACGGGACCTCCCCGTCCGGGCCGGGCGAGGTGCGGCTGGCCCTGCTGGGCGCCGCGGCCGGAGGCGTGCCCGTCGAGCCGGTGTGACCGGCCCGTGCGCCGGGCGCGGGCCGGGGCGCCCCGTCACGCCAGGCGGATGACGTTCCAGGACAGCGGCTCCAGGACGGCGTCGAGCGTGCCGGCGCGCAGGACCGTGCCGTCGACCGGGTGCGGGGCGACCCGCTCCGGGTCGTCGAGGGTGTTGCGGGCGTCGGGGTCGGGGTCCGCGAGGGCGCTGTGCTCGACCACCGACGACAGCCCGAGGGCGCCGAGGGCGACCTCCAGCGGCAGCGCCTCGGTCCGGCAGCGGTTGACGGCGAACACGGTGACCGATCCGTCCTCGCCGCGCACGGCGGTGGCGTGCAGCAGGTCCGTCTCGCCGTACTTGGCCGTCTCGTGGGTCGGGGAGTCCACCCGGACGTCGAGGACCTCGCCGCGGCCGTACCGCGACGCCTGCGCGAACGGGAAGAACGTGGTCTGCCGCCAGGCCGGGCCGCCCGGCTCGGTCATGATCGGGGCGATGACGTTGACGAGCTGGGCGAGGCAGGCGACGGTGACGCGGTCGGCGTGCCGCAGCAGGGCGATGAGCAGCGAGCCGAGGACGACGGCGTCGGTGACGCTGTAGCTGTCCTCCAGCAGGCGCGGCGCCTCGGGCCAGTCGTGCTGCGCGAAGGTCTTGGCGCGGGCCTCCCACTCGGGCAGGTACCAGACGTTCCACTCGTCGAAGGACAGATCGATCCTCTTCTTCGACTTGAGTTTCGCGCCCACGTGGTCGGCGGTGGCGACCACGTCCTCGATGAAGGACTCCATGTCGGCGGCGGAGGCGAGGAAGGAGTCGAGGTCGCCGTCCTCGGGCCAGTAGTAGGCGTGCAGGGACACGTGGTCGACGAGGTCGTACGTCTCCTCCAGGACCGTCGCCTCCCACGCGGCGAAGGTCGGCATGGACCGGCTGGAGGAGCCGCAGGCGACCAGCTCGACGCCGGGGTCCTGCTGCCGCATGGCCCGGGCGGTCTCGGCGGCGAGACGGCCGTACTCCGCGGCCGTCTTGTGGCCGGTCTGCCAGGGGCCGTCCATCTCGTTGCCCAGGCACCACAGGCGGATGCCGAAGGGGTCCTTGTCGCCGTGGGAGACGCGCAGGTCGGACAGGGCGGTACCGCCGGCGTGGTTGGCGTACTCCTGGAGCTCCAGGGCCTCGGCGACACCGCGGGTGCCGAGGTTGACGGCCAGCATCGGCTCGGCCTGCGGGCCGATCGCGCGCAGGAAGCCCATGTACTCGGACAGGCCGAAGCGGTTCGTCTCGGTCGAGTGCCAGGCCAGGTCGAGGCGGCGGGGCCGGTCTCCGGCCGGGCCGACCGAGTCCTCCCACCGGTGGCCCGAGACGAAGTTGCCGCCCGGGTAGCGGACGGCGGTGACGCCGAGTTCGCGGACCAGGTCCAGGACGTCCCGGCGCAGGCCCTTGTCGTCGGCGGCGGGATGGCCGGGTTCGAAGATGCCGGTGTACACGCAGCGGCCGAGATGCTCCACGAAGGAGCCGAAGAGGCGGGGGTTCACGTCGCCGACGGTGAACGCGGGGTCCAGGGTGAAGCGGGCGGCTCGCATGGTCGCCTTTCGGGTCGGGGAGTCGGGCGGGTCGGGGGGTCCGAGGCGGTGGCGGCGGGAGGCGGCGACGAGGAGGTGTTCGATATATCGGCCGACGGTCGCTTTTCCGAACGGGACCGTAGGTTCGAAGCCCGGGCGCGTCAATGGGTCCGGCACGGGCCGCCCTCCGGGCCACCGCGGCCGGGGCGCACCGGGCGGAGACCGATCGCCGGTGCCGGGGCGCGCCGGGCGGGAACCGGTCGGCGCGCGGTGCACTTCGGGCGCGCGATCGCATGACGCGCGCACTTTCGGGCGCGTACCCTCGGACGGGCTGCCCAGCCGTCGGCCGGGGGTGAGAAGGGGGAGCGATGGACATCGCGGGCGCGCGGACGATGGCCGCCCGAGTCACCGCCGCACTCGGGCGTTCCCGCGGCGGTTCCGCCATGCGCGGCCTGGCCGCCGAACTCACCGCCGCGGTCCGCAGGAGACCCGAAGTGCCCTCCGACGTACGGGAGTTGTGCCGGGCGTTGTGCGAGGAGATGAGTGCGCGGCGGGACGGCCGTCCCGTGCAGCTGCGGTTCGAGCGGTTCCCGGACGAGATCGAAGTGACCGGCCTGTGGGTCGAGTTCCAGGACTTCGACCTGGTCATCGTCGAGGAACGGGCCGAGGCGGTGCAGCAACTGGTGATCCTGGGACACGAGTTGTGGCACCTGCACGCCGGGCACGGCCACCACCACGGCGTGGGCACGGCGGCCGCCCACGCGTTCGCCGACCGGCCCGGCTGGCAGGACGTCGCCCTGGCGGTGGCGGCCCGCAACGGCTCCCGGGAGCGCGACGAGGCGGAGGCCGACGTGTTCGGCCACCGGCTGGCGGCGGGATGCCGGGCGCTGCTGCCCGGAGGGCGCGGCCCGGACGTCCCCCTCGAACCCGTGCAGCGGTCGCTGGGCTACCGGGGGCCGCGGGGAGGGACGGCACGGTGACGACGGTGGCGCTGACGCCGGTCGAGTTCGTCAACCAGTTCTACCCGAACTTCTGGTGGATCCCCGCCGGGATCCTGGCCGCCGCCCTGGCCATCAAGCTGCCCAGCATCATCCGGCTGTGGAAGGACCCGCTGCTGCGCGCGGTCGGCGGTCTGCTGCTGCTCGCCTGCGCGGTGTTCGTCTTCGTGGCCCCGTCGACGATCGCCCGGGTCAACCGGCTGACCGGGGTGGCGAACTTCTCCGGCCCGTGGGTCTACTCGCTGCTCACCGCGTTCTGCGCGTCCTGCCTGCTGCTGATCATCACCTGGCGCAACGGCCTGGCCGACCGCTCGGACCGCACCCGGCGCGCGATGCACGGGGTGGTGGTCGTCTACTCGTGCGTGATCGTCGCGATGTGGGTGCTGTTCGCTCTCGCGGACGTGCCGGAGGAGCGGCTGCGCGATCTCGACACGTACTACGCCAACACCCCGTACATGCGCGAAGTGATCGTGCTCTACCTGCTCGCGCACACCGTGGCGGCGGTGGTCACCAACGGGCTGATCTGGAACTGGATCCGCACCGACGGGCTCGACTCGCTGCTGCGCTGGGGGCTGAAGTTCCTCGGTGTGGGCTACGCGGCGCAGTTGTTCTTCGACGCCGCCAAACTGACCGCCGTGGCGGCCCGTTGGGCCGGGCGCGACCTGGACTGGCTGAGCACGGCCGTCGCCCCGCCGCTCGCCTGCCTGTCCGCCGTGCTGATAGCGATCGGCTTCATCATCCCGCACGCCGGGCAGTACCTGCACGGCCGCTGGCACGTCCGGCTCGCCCACCACGAACTGCGGCCGCTGTACCAGCTGATGAAGACGGTCGACGGCGACGGTGTCCCGTTCCTGCTGCGCGCCACCCCGGAGTTGCGGCTGGTCCGCAGGGAGACGTTCATCCGCGACTGCCTGCTGCCGCTCGCCCGGTACATCGACGAGGACCGGCGCGGGCGGTACCACGACGCCGCCCTCGCCCTCGGGCACCCGCCCGACCGGGCCAAGGCACTGGCCTCGACCGCGGCGATCCTGGACGCCGTGGAGGCCAGGAGCCGGACCCGGGAGGACGACGGCGCCGGTGCGCGGGACACCACGGACCTGCTGCGCGAGATCGGCGCCGTGTCGCGGGCCCTGCGCCGCACGGACGACCTGCGGGCGATCCGCGCCCGGGTGCCCGACCCCGCCGACGGCAGATCGCTCACGGGCTGACGGCGCTCGTCCCGCACCGGGGGGTCGCGGACGCGATACGTGAAGGTACGGTGAGAGCCGTCCGGAACAGGAGCCTGCATGGCTCGAAACCGTTGCCCACGCACGGTGTTGTGCGTCGCGCGGCCGGGGGCCGGGCGCCGGGGAAAGCCCTCAGGGCGGGGGAGCCGTCATGGCTGAGTGCGAGGAGTCGCATGTCGCGTAGAGCTGTCGTCATCGGTGCGGGACTGGCCGGCATGCTGGCCGCGGCGGCCCTGTCCGCCGTCGCGGACGAGGTGGTCGTGCTCGACCGCGACGACCTGCCCGAGGGGCCGGAGCACCGCCGGGGCCTGCCGCAGGGACGTCACGCGCACCTGCTCCTGGCGGGCGGCCTCGCCCCGATGGAGGACCTGGTGCCGGGTGTGAGCATGCGCAAGCACCTGCTCGCCGCCGGCGCCCACGAGATACCCCTCGGGTCGGGCATGGTCGTGCTCACCCCCGAGGGCTGGTTCCGCCGCTGGCGCCACCCCGGGCCGCGGATGCTGACCTGCACCCGCGCGCTGCTCGACTGGGCGGTGCGGGCCGCCGTACTGGACAACACGGGGGTGGTGATCCGCAAGGCGCAGGTGCGGGAGCTGACCGGATCGCGGCAGCGGGTCACGGGGGTCCTGCTGTCGACGGCCGCCGGCGAGGAGCGGCTCGACGCCGACTTCGTGGTCGACGCCAGCGGGCGGGGCTCGCGGATCGTGACCTGGCTGGCGCGGCTGGGCGTCGACGACGTGCGGGAGAAGACGGTCGACGCCGGCCTGGTCAACGCCACCCGCCTCTACCGCACCCCCGAGGGCGCCGAGCGCTTCCCGCTGACCATGGTGCAGGCCGATCCGTACCGGGGGCGGCCCGGCCGCAGCGGCATGGTGCTGCCGATCGAGGGCGGCCGCTGGATGGTGAGCCTCGCCGGCACCCGCGGCGGCGGTGAACCGCCCTCCGACCCCGACGCGTTCCTCCGGTACACGCTGGACCTGCCCGATCCCGTCGTGGGCCGGCTGATCTCCGGCGCGGAGCCGCTCACCGACGTGCACGTCAGCCGCAGCACCAGCAACCACCGCCGGTTCCTGGAGAAGGTCCGCTCCTGGCCCGAGCGCCTCGTCGTCCTCGGCGACGCGCTGGCCACGTTCAACCCCGCCTACGGGCAGGGCATGTCGGTGGCCGCGCTCGAAGTCCGGGAGCTGGAGCGGGAGGTGCGGCGGGCGGGCCTGGAGGACCCCGGCCTCGCCCGGCGGGTGCAGCGGCGGGCGGCCCGCCCGGTCCAGGCCGCCTGGACGATGGCGGTCAGCCAGGACGTCTGGTTCCCCGGGACGCGAGGCGGCTCGCCGGGCCTCGCCGACCGCCTGGTCACGGCGTACACCCGCCGCATGATCCGCACGGCGACCGGTTCGTACACCGCGGCGTCGGCGGTCTGGGACGTGATGAGCATGACGACCGGCCCGGAGCGGCTGCTGCGGCCCTCGACCGTGCTGGCGACGCTGAGCGGTCCGCCGCTGCCGCCGGCGGTGGGCGCGCCGCTGACCGAGGAGGAACGAGCCGTCCTGCGCCGGCTGGACAGGACGGGACGCTGACACGGGGCGGGAAGGAACGTTACGGCGGCCGCGGCCGCCCTCCTCCCCCGCCCCGTACGGCCCCTCTCAGCCGGCGAACACCGGCTGGGGCAGGCCCCGGCCCGCGCCCGGCACCACGAACAGCGACCCCGCCAGGGCGGGCGGGCCGGTGAGGCCGGTGCGCGCGGTCGTGACGTACAGATCGCTCAGCCCGGCCCCGCCGAACGCGCAGGCCGTCACCAGCGGCACGGGCAGGGCGACCACCCGGTCCAGCCGTCCGTCCGGGGTGTAGCGCCGGACCGCCGAGCCCTGCCACAGCGCGACCCACACGCACCCGTCGGCGTCCACGGTCAGCCCGTCGGGCAAGCCCGCGCCCTCCTCGATCACGGCGAGCGTCCGGCGCCCGGACACCCGCCCGTCCGCGTGGTCGAAGACGTCGACGCGCCGGGTGGGGGTGTCGATGTAGTACATGAGCCGCCCGTCGGGGCTCCACCCGGTGCCGTTGCTGACGGTGACGTCGTCCAGCACGGTCTCGGCCGAGCCGTCGCCGGTGAGGCGGGACAGCGTCCCTCCGCCGGGCGCCTCGTCGTAGCGCATGGTCCCGGCCCACAGGGAGCCGTCGGGCGCGACGGCGGCGTCGTTGGCCCGGCGGCCGGGGACGGGCTCGTGGCGCAGCCAGCGGAAGCCGCCGCCGGCGTCGCCGTCCTCGGGGTCGAGCAGGCCGACCCCGTCCCGGAGGTTCAGCACCAGCCCGCCGCCGGCGCGGGGCCTGACCGCGCCGACGTGCTGCTCGGTGCGGCGGGTCGTACGCCGTCCGGTGGCCGGGTCGTACGTGTGCACGCGGCAGCCGAGGATGTCGATCCACAGCAGCCGGCCGGCCGCGGCGTCCCAGGCCGGGCCCTCGCCCAGCTCGGCCTCCGCGCGTACGGCGACCTCGTACGGCGTCCTCATACCGCGCTCCGGTGCCCGAGGTGCTCGGACAGCTCGGCGGCGCCCTTCGCGGCCAGCTGCTCCAGCTCCTCCCGGCGCTCCTCGCTCCAGCGGATCATCGGCACGGAGATCGACAGGGCGGCGACCACCTGCCCGGTGCGGTCGCGGACCGGCGCGGCCACGCAGGAGACGTCCGGGTTGGACTCGCGGCTCTCCACCGCGATGCCCCGCTCCCGGATCCCGGCGAGGGCCTCGCGCAGCGCCGCGGGGTCGGTGATGCTGTTGGGGGTCATCGCGGCCAGCTCGGCGCCGTCGGGGATGCGCGCGGCGAGCTCCGCCTCGGGGAGGGAGGCCAGCAGCATCTTGCCGACGGAGGTGCAGTGCGCGGGCAGGCGGCGGCCGGCCGCCGACACCATCCGCACGGCGTGCGTGGAGTCCACCTTGGCGATGTAGATGACGTCGGTGTCCTCCAGGATCGCCACGTGCACGGTCTCGTCGCAGGTCTCGGCGACGGACCGGGCGACCTGCTGCCCCTCGGCGGCCAGGTCGAGCTGCTCGGCGTAGCGGGCACCGAGCTGGTACGGGCGCACGCCGAGCCGGTAGCGTCCCGGCTGGCCGGGCACGGGGACGATGTACTTGCGCGCGGCGAGCGTGGTGACCAGCTCGTGCACGGTGGTGCGCGGCAGTTGCAGCCTGCGCACGATGTCGGGGGCGGAGAGCGTCCCGTCCCCGTCGAGGAAGAGCTCCAGAATGTCGAGAGCCCGGGTCACGGCTGGTACGAGGCGTCCCACGACCGGCCCCTCCCTGTTCATCAGCGCCCGCGTTCGAGATTTCAACAGGCGATCGGCATGACGAACACAGGCTAGTCATTGCGGTGGGGCCGGGCAATGGGCGGCGGCCCGGAAGCGGAATCAGCAGAGCCGGGGCGGCCGGAACCCCGGTCACCGTCGCCCCCGGGGACCCCCCAGTTCTCCCCTCAGTCGCTGGGCGCGCAGGACCAGTTCGAGTTCGAAGCGGCGGTCCGGGTCGTCTATCTCGTCGCCCCACAGTTCGCGGATCTGGCGCAGGCGGTAGCGGACCGTCTGGGGGTGGACGCCCAGGCGGGCCGCGACCTCGGGGGCGCCGCCGCGGGTCTCCAGCCAGGCCAGCAGCGTCTCGGCGAGGCGGCGGCCGTGGGTGGGGCCGCAGTGGGCCAGGGGGGCCAGGCAGCGCAGGGCCAGGTCGTCGATCAGTTCCTCCGGCTGGAGGAGGACCAGCGCCTCGGTGTGCTCGGTGCAGTGGAGGACCTCGCCGGAGGGGAGCAGGTCGCGTTCCATGAGGCGGACCGCCGCCTCCGCCCAGCGCAGCGACTTCGCGGCGTCGGCCGGCGGGACCGGCGGGCCGATCGCGCCGGACCAGCCGGCCAGGGCCCGGTGCAGCAGTTCGTGGCGGCCGGCCGCGTCCGGCTCGGGGACGACCATGCGGGGCTGCTCGTACTCCATGTCGAGCAGGACGCCCTGGCCCACGGCGGGGGCCATCGCCTCGCGGGCCGGGCGCAGCAGCACGCCGACCGCGACCTTCTCCGGCACGGGCCAGCCGATGCGGGCGGCCCGTTCGGTGAAGGCCTCGGTCGGGTCGCCCCGGTGGTGCTCGGCCAGCAGGAGCTCCATGAGGCGGCGCTGAAGCCGCAGGCGTTCACCGGCCTGGCGGGCCGCCGCCTCGGCGTAGCCGCGCACGGACTGGTCGACCAGGCCGTCGAGGTACTCGTAGCCGGCGTCGACGAGTTCGTACATCGCCGGGGGCGGGATCTGCACGCGCTGGCCGATGTCGGCGAAGCGGCGCCAGGCCATGCGGACGCCCATGCGGTAGATGGCCTGGAGGGAGTCCAGGGAGCGCCCGTTGAGGCCCTCGCCGCGGCCGAAGTCCTGGAAGACGCCGGGCGGGACGGTCGGGCGGCCCTCGGAGTGCTCCAGGTGCTGCACGAAGACCTCGATGGCGCGGCGGATGCCGACCAGGGCCATCGGCTCGCCGGAGTCGTCGAGGACGACCGGCAGGTGCGGGTACTCGCGCTGGATCTCGCGGAGGATCTCCTCGGCGAGCCCGGGCGCCTCGGCCATGACGGTCGCGGCGAACCGCCGCACCTGCAGGCGCGGTACGTCGTGCCAGGCGGAGCGGGTGGTGACGGTTCCGGTGCGGGCGGCCGTCATCGGTCAACTCCCCTGCCCGGACCGCTCGTACGTGATCAGGGGCGTGTTCGGCTGGTCGGGCGTGGCGTCGAGCAGCGCGACCACGCCCAGCGCGGCCCCCACGGCGAGGGCGGCGGCGAGCGCCACGGTCAGCGCGGCAGCGAGCAGTCTGGACATCGCAGGGTCAGCCTCTCTGTCCCGGATTCGCCCGGAATGCGTCCGGAGGTCGCCCCACCCCGGCGCCCCGTCCCTGCTGTCGCGCCCAGTCTCGACAAGCATTGACACCCCGTCAAGAGCGGCCTACGGTTCCCGGCCCAGCCGCACGTGCGCTTTCCGCCGCCGTGCCGGTCCTCTCGTACGTCGAGCCGTCCCAAGCCACTGGAGTGCCCGGATGCGCCGTACAACCTCCCCGTTTTCCCTGGTCCTGCTGGGTCTCGGCACGTTCCTGCTGGTGCTGGCGCCCCTGCTCGCCTGGTACGTGCAGCCGCGTGCCGCGGTGAACCCGATCGACATCGACACGACCGCCGTCTACGTAGGCCGGGGCAGCGTCTTCGACACCGACCGGATCGAGACGGTGCCCGACCGGAAGATCACCGTGACCCAGCGGGTGCGGGGCGACGTCGAGGACAGCGAGCGCAGCGGCAACGCCGTCTGGGACGTGACGACCACGGTCGACACCGACGCGTCGCTGCCGGCCGCCGATCCGCACGACGCGCTGGACTTCGTGCCGCACCGCTGGGTGATGGACCGCAGGACCACCCGGCCCGTGCACTGCTGCGGGGAGAAGCCCCACATCGAGGGCGAGGCCTATCTGAAGTTCCCCTTCGACGTGCAGAAACGCTCCTACCAGTGGTGGGACAACACCCTGCGGGGCACGGTCGAGCTGCGCTACCGCGGCACCGAGAAGGTGCAGGGCTACACGGGCTACCGGTTCACCGGCTCCGTGCCGCCGACCAGGACCGGCACCCGCATGGTGCCCGGCAGCCTCGTCGACCAGCCGCGGCGCCCCCAGGTCCTGGCCGAGGAGTGGTACTCCAACCACGGGTTCGTGCTGGTCGTCGACCAGGCCACCGGACGCGTGCTGTACGCGCAGACCGGGCCGCGGCGCACCCTGCGGGCGCCGGGCGCGGAGAAGGACGCGGCGGTGCTGCTGGACAGCGAGAAGGTCGCCTTCACGCCCGCCACGCAGCGGGAGGCCGTACGGCAGGCCAAGCGGGACAGCGGGCAACTCCGCCTCGTGGGGACGACGCTGCCGATCGGCGCCGGGATCGCCGGTCTGCTGCTCGCGGTGGCGGGAGGCGTTCTGGTGGCGCGTGGGCGGAAGGAGCCGGAGCGGCCTGTTCCGTCCGATACGCCCCCTTCGCCCCAGCCCTCTCTCACAAAGTGATGTGACGTCAGCGTCGACAAGGGCGGAAATTGTCACGCCGGTGAGTAGCCGTGGCGAACGTCCGGGCGAAAACTGTCCAACCCCACCCCGAGCACGAACCGTCCACACTCCCCTCCTGGAAAGCGCCCAGGCCCCTCACCGGCCCACCCCCCTGGGACCGGCCGGCTCCCCGCACCGCCCCCTCACCCCACCACCCCGCCACGACCCCCACGTCTTCCCCACGCTGAGTTCCGCACCCCGAGACGAGTTGGAGCGTCCATGCCCCAGCACGTACCGTCCCAGCTGCGCACCGCGCCCTCCGGGGCGCCGCAGCACCTTCCGGCGCTCCCCCCACAACCGCGCCGGATCGTCTTCCTCGCCCACCGCGACCTGGACAATCCCTCGGCCGGCGGCTCCGAGCTGCTGGTCGACCGGCTCGCCGACGGCCTGACCCGCCTGGGCCACCAGGTGACCCTGCTGTGCGGCGGCCCTGCCTCCTTCCGCGACTACCGGGTCGTGTCGGCGGGCGGCCCCTACGGCCACTACCTGCGGGCCCGTTCGGCCTTCGCCCGGCAGGTCGGCGACTGCGACCTGCTGGTCGAGGTCTGCAACGGCATGCCGTACCTGGCCCCGCTGTGGCACCGCGGGCCGACCCTGACCCTGGTCAACCACGTCCACACCGACCTGTGGGGCATGCGCTTCGGCGGGCCGCTGGCCCCGGCGGCGCGCCTCGGCCGAAGACTGGAGCACTGGGCGCTGGCCGGGCCGTGCCGGCGCAACCTGCTGGTGGCGGTGTCGTCCTCCACGGCGCACGCGCTGCGGGGGATCGGGGTCGCGCGGGAGCGGATCCGGGTCGTGCACAACGGCGTCGAGGAACCGGGGCCCGAGGCCGGGCGTTCACCGGAGCCGCTGTTCGTCGCCGTCGGGCGCCTGGTCGAGTACAAGCGGATCGACCTGCTGCTGCGCCTGTGGGAACGGGTGCGGCCGGTGACCGGCGGCCGGCTGGTGATCGTCGGCGACGGCCCGGAGCGGGAGCGGCTGGAGCGGCTCGCCGGGCCCGGCGTGGAGTTCACCGGGTACGTCTCCGAGGCCGAGAAGCACCGGCTGCTGTGCGCGGCCTGGCTGCTGCTGCACCCCTCCGCCGTGGAGGGCTGGGGGCTGGTCGTGACGGAGGCGGCCGCCCGGCGGACACCGAGCGTGGCCTTCGACGTGCCCGGCCTGAAGGACTCCGTGGTCGACGGCGAGACCGGGGTCCTCGCCCGGGGCGAGTCGTCGTTCGCCGCGGCCTGGTGCGCGCTGGCCCTGTCGGCGGAGCGGCGGGAGCTGATGGGCAAGGCCGCCCGGGAGCGGGCCGCGCAGTTCCGGTGGGACCGGACGGTACGGCAGTTCCGGGTGGTGGCCGCGGAGGCGGTGCGGAGCTGGGCCCCGTGACGTCGCCCCTGCGCCGCGTCGGTGACGCGGTGTCACGTGTACGCGCCGGGCACGGCCGGCCGCGTCCCCGCGACCCCGCCGCACCGGGCGCGGCCCCCTGGAAGGACCCCTCGCTGCGCCGTTCCCTCGCCCTCTTCCGCGCCTTCCTGCACGAGCAGGACGACCCGGCGGCCTGCTACACGCTGCTCGCCCGGGACGCGGCCGACCAGGTCGAGGCGTACGACGGGCCGGTCGCCGGGCGGACCGTGGTGGACGTGGGCGGCGGCAGCGGCTACTTCACCGAGGAGTTCCGGCGGCGCGGGGCGCACGCGTTCCTCTTCGAGCCGGACCTGGCCGAACTGGGCGAGGAGCCGCCCGGCCGGGCCGTCGTCGCCGACGGGTACCTGCTGCCGCTGCGCGACGGCGTCGCGGACGTCACCTTCTCCTCCAACGTGCTGGAGCACGTCGCCGACCCGGGGACGTTCCTCAGCGAGCTGGCCCGGGTGACGCGCCCCGGCGGGCTGATCTACGTGTCGTTCACCAACTGGCTGTCGCCGTGGGGCGGGCACGAGTGGGCCCCGTGGCACTACCTGGGTGCCGGGCGGGCCCGGGCCCGCTACCTGAGGCGCACCGGCAGGCCCGCCAAGCACACGCTCGGCGAGAACCTCTTCGCGGTGCACATCGGCTCCACCCTGCGGCAGGTGCGGGGCCGCGACGACGTCACCGTCGTCGCGGCGCGCTCCCGCTACTGGCCCTTTCTCGCGGAGGCCGTCGTCAAGGCGCCCGGGATCCGCGAGTTCGCCACCTGGAACCTCCTTCTCATTCTGCGGCGGTGTCCTACATGACGACCACGGTCCAGGCTCCTCCCCCGGCAGCCGTCCCCCGCCCCGCGGCCGCGGCCCGGCCCCCCGAGGGCCCCCGGTCGCGGCGCTGGCTGCTGGGCTTCTGGGCCGTGGCGTTCGCGCTGTTCCTCCTGGTGCGGCCCGGGCGGCAGACCTTCGACACCAAGCTCGGGGTGACGACCGACCCGGGCCGGTTCCTCGGCGACCTCGGGCAGCTGTGGCACGACCGGGCCGGGTTCGGCGGCATCCAGGACCAGTACGTCGGCTACCTGTGGCCGATGCTGCCGTTCCACTGGCTGTGCGACCTGGTGCGGCTGCCGGTGTGGCTGGCCGAGCGGCTGTGGATGTCGCTGATCGTCTCGGTGGCGTTCTGGGGCGCGCTGCGGCTGGCCGAACGGCTGCGCGTGGGCAGCGGGGTGTCCCGGCTGCTCGCGGCCGCGGCGTACGCGCTGTGGCCGGTGTTCACCACCGTCGTCGGCTCGACGTCGGCCGCCGCGCTGCCCGGGGCGGTCCTGCCGTGGGTGCTGCTGCCGCTGGCGGACCAGCGGTACACGGCCCGGGTCGCGGCCCTGCGCTCGGCGCTTTTCGTGCCGTTCATGGGCGGGGTGAACGCGTCGGCGACGCTGGCCTCGCTGCTGCCCGCCGGGCTGTACCTGCTGTCCCGTCCGCCGGGGCCCCGGCAGCGCAAGCTGATCGCCTGGTGGACCCCGGCGGTGATCGTGGTGACCGCCTGGTGGTGGGTGCCCCTGCTGCTGCTGGGCGTCCACGGCGAGAACTTCCTCCCCTACATCGAGACCTCGCGGACGACGACGGACACCATGTCGGCCACCGAGGCGGTGCGCGGGGCCGGGAACTGGGTGGCCTATCTGCACCTCGGTGAAGCCTGGCTGCCGGCCGGCTGGACCGTGGCCTCCTCCGTGCCGGTGATCCTCTGCTCGGCCCTGGCCGCCGGGCTGGGCCTGGCCGGACTCGCCCGGCGCGACATGCCCGAGCGCCGCTGGCTGGTGCTGACGGTGCTCGTGACGGCGCTGGTGCTGCTCGCCGGCTACGGCGGGGCGTTCGGGGCGCCGTTCCACGGGGTGGTGCAGGACTGGCTGGACGGATGGCTGTCGCCCTTCCGCAACGTCTACAAGTTCCAGACCGGCCTGGCCCTGGCGCTGGTGCTGGGCCTGGCCCATCTGGTCGGGGTGGCGGCACAGCCGCACGGGGCCCGACGGGTGCGCGGCCGGCGCTTCGCCCCGCTCGTCGCCGCCGTGCTGGTCCTGCCGGGGCTGCTGTGGCCGTACCTCAACGGCTCGATCCTCAACCCGGGTTCGTTCCCGAAGCTCCCCGCCTACTGGCAGGCCACGGCCGACTGGCTGGAGAAGTACTCCCCCGACTCGCGGGCCCTGGTGGTCCCGGCGACCGCGCACGGCGTCTACACCTGGGGTTCGCCCATCGACCAGCCGCTCGACGTCCTCGCCGACTCGCGGTGGGCGCAGCGCGACTACGTCCCGTTCGGCACGCCCGGCAACCGGCGGGCGATGGACGCCGTCGAGCAGGCGCTGACGACCGGCGCCCAGGTGCCGGGGCTGGCCGACTACCTGAGCCGGGCCGGGCTGTACTACGTCGTCGTGCGCAACGACCTCGACCCCGACCAGATCGGCTACGTGCCGACCGCGACCGTCAAACGCACCCTGGAGCAGTCCGGGTACGAGCGGGTGACGGGGCTCGGGCCGGTGATGACCGGCGGCCGCATCGCGCAGGACGCGCCGCTCCAGGTGGAGGGGCTGTACCCGAGGCAGCGGGCCGTGGAGATCTACCGCCCGGCCGGCCCGGACGTGACCCGGCCCGGGCAGGCCGGGCTCGCCCCGGTCGCCGGCACGGTCGCGGTGTCCGGCGGGCCGGAGGCGCTGCTGCCGCTGGCCCAGCGACTGCGCGGGCGGGCCGCCGTCCTCACCGGCGACGGGCACCCCGGGCTCGGGACACCGGCCGTGCAGGTGGTGGGCGACGGGATGCGGCGGGCCGACACCCGGTTCGGGCTGGTCAACGCGAACACCTCGTACACGTACACCCGAGACGAGCGCAACGCGCCCGGCGCCCTGCAGGACCCGGGCGAGGAACCGCGCCAGATCCTGCCCACCGAGGGCGTGCGGCACCAGACGGTGGCCGAACTGCGCGGTGCCGCCTCGGTGTCGGCGTCCTCGTACGGCAACTGGCTGTTCCACCTGCCGCAGTACGACCCGGTCAACGCCTTCGACGGCGACCCCGGCACCGCGTGGGCGGAGGGCGCGCCGGACACCCCGGACGGGCAGTGGCTGCGCATCGGGTTCACCGGCCCCTACGCCATGCCGTCCTCCTTCCGGGTCACGCCGCTGCCGCAGCAGGGCGTGCGGGCGGCGGCCACGAAGGTGCGGGTGGAGACGGCCGCGGGCGAGCGGACCAGCTTCCTGCGGCCGAACGGCGAGCCGCAGCGGATCAAGGCGCCCCGGGGCGCCACGACGTGGATGAAGCTGACGATCCTGGACTCGGCGGAGCGCCGGCCCGGGCTGACCGGCGCGGGCTTCTCCGAGATCACGCTGCCCGACGTGCGGGTGACCCGGCTGCTGCGGCTGCCGGCCGACGCCGACCGGGCCCGCGCGGACGCCACGGTCGTCTCCCTGCACCGCGCCCCCGACCCGACGGGCCTGTCCCCGACCGGCACCGAGACCGGCTTGCACCGCCGCTTCACCGCCCAGGCCGGGACGTACGAGGTCCGGGCGGACGCGGTCCCCGTCCCGGGCGCGGCGCTGGACGAGCTGCTGTACGAGGTGGCGCCCGGGCAGCGGGCCCGGATCGTCGCCACCGCCGACTCCACGGCCCGTCTGGGGGCGGGTGTCGCGGCCCGCAACCTCACCGACGGTGATCTGACGACGGCGTGGATCGCGGGCGACCGGCCGACGATCCATCTGCGCTGGCCGGGCAAGCAGCCGGTCGGCGAGCTGGTCCTGGCCCCCGCGGGCGGCCTGTCCAGCCGCGCGACGAAGGTGGAGATCAGCTCGCCCGACGGCGCCGCGATCGCCGGCGTCGACGAGAACGGCTGGGTCCGTTTCCCGGCCGTCACCACCGACCGGCTGGACATCACGGTCACCGAGACGGCCCCGCTGACCCTGCACAACCCGGTGGCCGACGAGAAGCTGCGCCTGCCGGTGGGCCTCACCGAGGCGTACATCCCCTCCCTCGACGAGTACCGCACCCCGCAGCCCGACGGCACCCGGGCCTTCTCCCTGCCGTGCGGCAAGGGCCCGGAGGTGGCGCTGGACGACGAGCTGTACCCGACCGCGGTCGAGGGCACCGTGCGGGACCTGGTGGAGCGGCGGGGCGTCCGGGTGACCCTCTGCCAGAAGGGCCGCGCGGACGGGAAGGTGCGGCTGGCGGCGGGCGAGCACCGGCTGGAGGGCTCGGACGCCGGCCCGCTCGCGCTGACGGACGTGACCCTGACCCGCGGCACGGTCGACGAGCCGGCGTCCGCCGGGCGCGACCTGCGCATCCGGGACTGGCTGGGCGACCGGCGCGAGGTGACGGTCGGTTCCGGCGCCGCCTCGTACCTGACCACGTACGAGAACGCCAACGACGGCTGGCGGGCCACGCTGGACGGCGAGGAGCTGACCCCGGTCCGGCTGGACGGCTGGCAGCAGGGCTGGCGGATCCCGGCCGGCGCGGGCGGCACGGTCGAGCTGTCCTACGAGCCGGCCACGACCTACGACATCGGGCTGATCGGCAGCGGGGTGGGCATCGCCGCCGTCGTGGGCCTGGCCCTGTGGCGCCGCCGCGACCCCGACCCCGACGCGCCCGGGCCCGACGCGCCACCGCCCGGGCTGTGGCTCGGCACGGTGGCCCTGACCCTGGTCGCGGTGGTGATCGCCGGGTGGCTGGCGCTGCTGGTCCCGGCCCTGGCGCTGCTCGCCGCGCGGCGGCACGCGCTGCTGGTGCCGATCGCCTTCGCCGCCCTGGCCGGGGCGGGGATCGCCGCCGCGTTCGAGGCGGGGGAACCGGTCGGCGCGGGCGCGGGGGCCTTCGGGCACCTGGCCCAACTGCTGGCGCTGACCGGCTTGTTCGCCGCCGTGGTGAGCCTGCCCGAGCGGCCGCCCGCCGAGGCGCCGACCCGGCCCCTGCCGAGGACGGGCGCGAGGGAGGGCACGCAGGCATGACGGCACCGGTGCGCATCCCGTTCCCGGTGGTGGACGAGGTCTCCCGGCACTGCCTGCAGCAGGAGGAGCCGGAGACCGTCCACATCGAGGTCCACCTGCCGGGCCCGCTGGACGGGCCGCGCCTGCGCAAGGCGTTCCTGGAGGCCCTGCACCGCCACCCGCGGGTGCTGATGCGGGAGGCACGCGGGCCGTGGTACCGGCGCCGCTACGAATGGGAGCTGACGCGCGAACCGGACACGGAGGCGGTGACCTTCACCCCGCCCGGGCCGCACGCGCTGCGGGACGCGCGGGCACGGGCGCTGTCCGAGGCGCCGCCGCTGTCGCTGTCCCCGCCGGTCCGGCTCGAGGTGGTCGGCTCGGTGCTGCTGCTGACCGTCAACCACACCGCCCTGGACGGCCCGGCCTGCCTGCGCGTCCTCGCGACGGCCGCGGAGCTGTACGGCGGCAGGGACAACGCCCCCGCCGCGCCCCCGGTCCGCCCCGCCGAACCCCCGCAGCCCGTCCCGGCCGGCCGGGCCGGGCTCGCGCCCCCGGCACGGGTGGCCCCGGGCACGCCCGACCGGTCCGGCGGCAACGGCCTGCTCGTGACCGAACTGCCGCTGCCGCACCGCCCCGAGGGATCGCCCTGGACCGTCAACGACCAGCTCATGGCCGCCACCGCCCTGACCGTCGCGCACTGGAACCGGGAGCACGGTGCCCGCCCCCGCGCGCTGCGCATCACCATGCCCGTGGACGACCGCCCCCGCGACGCCTCCATGCCGATCGGCAACGGCACCCGCCTGGTCGAGGTGCCCTTCGCCCCGGCGGAACTGGACGGCACCGCGATGCCCGCCCTGCTGCGCCGCACCGCCGGGCGCACCCGCGCCCTGAAGGCGCAGCCGCGCCCCCAGCTCGGTCACGGGGCCGCCCTGCTCACCGCGCCCTGGGCCCCGGTGGCCGCCCGGGCCGTCCTCACCCGGGGCCTGCGCCGGGCGGCCGCGCCCTGGACGTCCACGACCCTGCTCAGCAACATCGGCCGCATCCCCTACCCCCTGGACTTCGGCGCGGAGGCGGGCCGCGCCCGCGCCGTCTGGTTCTCCGCGCCCGCCCGCATGCCCCGCGGCCTGACCGTCACCACGGCCTCCACGGGGGGCCGTCTGCACCTGGCGCTGCGCTGGTCGAAGGCGCTGCTCGGGGACGGCGACGGCGACCGGCTGCGCGCCCTGTTCGCGCACTACCTGCACACCACGGAGGTGACCGAGTGACGACGACCACCGGACCCCCGCCGCGCGAGCTGCGCGACTTCTACGAGAACCCCGCCGTCCCCGTGGCCTCCGGCGCCCCGCGCAGTCTCCGGCAGGCCCGCATGCTGGCCAGGGCCCTCGGCCCGGCCGCCACCCGGGGGGCGCGGACCGTCCTGGACATCGGCTGCGGCGACGGCACCGCCGCGGCCACCGCCACCCCGCTCCTGCCCGGCCACCGCGTCATCGGCGTCGACTGGTCCCAGGACGCCCTGCGGCGCGCCCGCACCCGCATCCCGTACGCCGTGCGCGGGGAACTGACCGGCGGAGGGCTGCCGTTCGCGTCGGGGTCGGCGGACGCCGTGCTGTTCAGCGAGGTCGTCGAGCACCTCGTCGACCCGGACGCGGCGCTGGACGAGATCCGCCGGGTCCTGCGCCCCGGCGGCCATCTGATGCTGTCCACCCCCAATCTGGCCGCCTGGTACAACCGGGGCCTGCTGCTGGCCGGGGTGCAGCCGGTCTTCTCGGAGGTCAGCCTGCGCCGCATCCACGGCCGCCCGGGCACGGAGGTCGTGGGCCACCTGCGGCTGTACACCCCGCGCGCGCTGCGGGAGTTCGTCGCCGCCGCCGGGTTCGACGTGGTCCGGCTGGAGGGCGCCCCCTTCCACGGCGTGCCGCGCCCGCTGCGCCCGCTGGACCGGCTGGCGTGCCTGCGGCCGCAGCTCGCGTCGATCCTGCTGCTGCACGCGCGAAGGACGTAGCCCGTGTGGTGGGGAGTGGCCGCGGCCCTGCTGGCGAACACCCTGTACAGCCTGGGCTTCGTGCTGGAGAAGCGGGCGCTGACCTCGCTGCCGGAGGTGAGCGTCCGCCGCCCGGCGCGGCTGCTGCGCCTCGTCCTCGGCAGCCCCCTGTGGATCGGCGGCTCCCTCGCGCTCGCCGCCGGGTTCGCCGCCCAGCTCGTGGTGTACCGCACCCTGCCGATCGCCGCCGCCCAGGGCATCTTCGTCTCGGGCCTGGTGCTGCTGGTGCTGCTGTCGTCCCGGCTGCTCGGGGAGGAGACGACCGGCCGGGAACGGTACGCGCTGGGCGGGATCCTGCTCGCGCTGCTGATGGTGGTGCTGTCGCTGCGGCAGGACACGGACACCGTGGGCCGGGACGCCCCCTACCCGCTGATCCTGCTGGTGTGCGTGCCGTCGCTGGCGGCCGGGGTGTGGCTGTACGGCTCCGCCGAGCGGCGCGCCCGCAACCGGCACCGGCGCCCCGCCACCGGCATCGAGTACGGCGTGGCCGTGGGACTGCTCTACGGCGTCAGCTCCCTGGCCATCAAGGGCGTCTCCGGCCGGCTGACGGCCGACGGGGCGGGCGGCGCGGTCCTGGCCCTGCTCGGCTCCCCGTACCCGTACCTCCTGCTGTTCACCGGGGCGTTCGGCCTGGTGATGTCGCAGGCGGCCCTCCAGCGCTGCCGGGCCTCCCTGATCGTGCCGGTGTGCACCACCGTGACCAGCCTGTTCACGGCCGTGCTCGGCACGCTGTCGTTCGGTGAGGCCCTCCCGCACGATCCGCTCCGGCTCGCCCTGCGCGTGACGGGCACGGCCCTGGCGGTGGGTGTGCTGCTGACCATGCCGAAGCACGACTCCGCTCCCCGACCCCACGAACCGGCCAAGGAGTTGGCATCACCGTGAAGCCCGACGACCCGCTGCTGAAGATCCTGGCCTGCCCGCTCGACAAGGGCCCGCTGCACCTGCTGCCCGCCCGGGCCGGACAGCCGGAGGCGCTGTACAACCCGCGCCTGCACCGCCGCTACCCGGTCGTGGACGGCATCCCGCAGCTGCTGCCGTCCTCCGGCGAGCAGGTGCCGGACGACGAGCACGAGGCGCTGCTGCGGAGGATGGCGCCGTGACCGGCGTCGCGGCCCGGCTCGCGCCCCTGCTGCCCCCGCGCCTGGTGGCCGCGACGGCCCGGGCGCTGTACCCCCGGTTCGAACCGGAGCTGGCCCGGCTGGCGGAGCTGTGCCCGCCGGGCTGCCGCACGGCGGTGGACGTCGGCGGCTGGTACGGGCCGTGGACGCACCGGCTGGCCGCCCGCGCCGAGCACGTGGTGGCGATCGAGCCGGTGCCCCGGCTGGCCCGGCTGCTGACCGCGGCGGCCCCGCCGAACGTCCGGGTGATCCGGGCCGCGGCGTCCGACCGGCCCGGCATCGCCCGCCTGTGGCTGCCCGCGGACGACGCGGGCGACCGGGGGGTGTCGTCCCTGGTCCGGCGGGACATCCACGGCCGGGCCCTGGACGTGCCCTGCGTGACGCTGGACGAACTGGGCCTGCGGGACGTCGGCTTCGTCAAGATCGACGTGGACGGCAACGAGCCGGCGGTCCTGCGCGGCGCGACGGGCCTGCTGGCCCGCGACCGCCCGGCCCTGTTCGTGGAGCTGGAAGCCCGCATCCAGCCGATCGCGCCGGTGGTGACGTACCTGAGCCTGCTGGGCTACGACGGCTGGGTGCTGCCCGGCGACACCTGGGTGCCGCTGGCCGCGTTCCCGCTGGAGGAGCACCAGGAGGCCGCCTCCTACGTGGTCTCCCACGGTCTGCTGCGCCGGGTCCTGCCCTCGTCCCTGCTGCGGGGGCCGCGGTACGTCAACTCCGTGCTGTTCCTGCCCGACGGCCGCCGTCCCGCCGGGGCCCCGGTGGGCGACGATGGGTCCCATGCCCTCCGGAACACACGCCGCTAGCCCCTTCACCCCGCTCGACTTCCAGCTGGTGCTGCTGCGCCGCATGGCCGACCACCATCCCGGCCTGGTGGAGGAGGCCCGCCACGAGCTCGGCGTCTCCGTCGCGGACATGCGCGAGGCCAACAGGCGCTGGCAGGCGATGGTCCGCTCCCCGCGCTCCCGTGCGCCCCTGTCCCGCTACCGCGGGGTGCTGGGCGAGCCGGAGTCCCGGACGGCCCGCCGGATCGGCGACCTCGACTGCGAGGCCCACCTGTGGCCGGTGCCGCTGTGGCCGTCGCTGCGCTTCGAGGTGCTGACCGCCCCGAACGGCGCGGTGTGGAACGAGTGGCTGGTCCGCGCCCCGGGCGCGCCGGGGCCCGTGCTGCGCACCCTGGAGGATCTGGCTCCCTGGTCCTGCACGGTCGACGAGGCGGCCCGGGCCTTCGCCCCGGCCCGTCCCCTGGAGGGCACGGCACCGACCCGCTGGGGTCTGATGTTCACCGCCCCGGACGCCGGGGGCGTACCGCGGCGAGTGGTCGCCGAGTTCACCTGGGGGCTGCTCCAGCGGGTGGCCGTCGACGGCGCGCGGCCCTGAGGGGCGCCGCCGGGCGGACGGGTCCCGGCCGGGGCCGGGCGGCCGTCGTCCCGTGCGTTCAGGCCCGGGCGGCCTGCCGTGCCTTGGGGGGCACGCACCACCAGGCCAGGAGGGCCGCGGTGAGGTAGGCCAGGGCTCCGGCCAGCATGCTGGTGCGCACGCCGGTGCCGTACGTGGTGGCGGAGGCGAGCAGGCTGCCGCCGAGGGCGACACCGGTGGCGCTGCCGATCTGCCGGGTGGTGTTGAACAGGGCGGAGGCGGCCCCGGCGTGGGCCGCGGGCGCGGCGCCCATGACGGTGGCGGTGGAACCGGTGAGGGCGAAGGACGTGCCGAAGCCGGCGGCCATCATCGGGACGACCAGCACGGCGTACGCGGGCTGGGCCCCGGCGGCGGCCCAGCCCGCCAGGCCGAGCCCGGCCAGGAGCATGCCGGCGACCACCAGCGGGCGGTCTCCGGTGCGGCGGGTCAGCCGGCCGGACAGCACGGAGGCGAACATGGTCATCGCCACCGCCGGGAACAGCGCCAGCCCGGTGCCGAGGGCGCTGTAGCCGCGCTCGTGCTGGAACTCCAGGCTGGCGGTGAACACCATGCCGTAGAAGCCGAAGTTGAACAGCAGGCCGATCAGGGCCCCGCCGCCCATCGCCCGGGAGCGCAGCAGGTTCAGCGGCAGCAGCGGGGTGCGGGCGAGCCGCTCGCGCAGGGCGAAGGCCGCCGCGGCCGAGGCGGCCAGGCCCAGTCCGGCGAGGACGGCCGGATCGGACCAGCCGCGCCGCCCGGCCTCGTTGAGGGCGCCCGTCAGCAGGGCCACCGCCGCCACGACCGCGGCCTGCGCCGGCAGGTCCAGGGGCCGGTCGGGGCGGCGGGGCGAGCGGGCCACGTGCCGCAGGGTCAGCGCGACACAGGCCGCCCCGACCGGCAGGTTGATCAGGAACACCCAGCGCCAGCCCGCCGCGGAGACCAGCAGCCCGCCCAGCAGCGGCCCGGCCGAGGCGGCGATCCCGGCCATCGCGCCCCACAGGCCGAACGCCCGGGAGCGCTCCTCCGGCTCCGGGTAGGCCTGCTGGAGCAGCGCCAGCGAGCCCGGCACGATCAGCGCGGCGCCCAGCCCCTCCACCAGCCGGGCCGCGACGAGGAAGGCGGTGCCGGGCGCGAGCGCGCAGGCGGCCGAGGCGAGGGTGAAGACGGTGACGCCCGCGCAGAAGACGCGCCGGTTGCCCAGCCGGTCCCCCAGGGCGCCGCCCGTGAGCAGGAACCCGGCGAAGACCAGGGTGTAGCCGTCGGTGATCCACTGGATGCCGGTCAGCGACGCGGACAGCTCGCGGCCGATCACCGGTACGGCGACGTTGATGATCGTGACGTCGAGGATCACCATGAAGTATCCGGCGCACACCGCCAGCAGCGGTGCCCGGGACCGGCGCGCGGTGGGCATGCCCCACCACTACACCAAAAGCCGCATCAGGGAATGAACCGCACGCCTTTCAGGCGCGCCCGGCGGCGGCGAGGACCGCCTCGACGACCCGGGGCACGGACTCCGGGTGCAGGTCGAGGAACAGGTTCGGCTCGATCAGCTCCAGCTCCATCACGCACGGCTGCCCGTCCGGGCCGGTCACCAGGTCCACGCGCGCGTACAGCAGCCCGGGGCCGCCGGGCACGGCCGCCAGGGCCCGCTCGGCGACGGCCAGTTCGGCGTCCGCCGGCCGCCAGGGCCGCAGGCGGGGATGGGCGACCTTGTCGGCGTCGTACGGTGTGCCCGGCGTGAGGACGGCGCCCTTGACGCTGGCGTGCAGCAGCCGGCCGCCGAAAAACTGCAGGGCCCGCTCGCCCTCGGTGTCGACGGCGGCCAGATACGGCTGCACCATCACGGTGAACCCCTCGGCGTGCATGCGCTCCACCTGCCGAAGGGCGGCGGCGCGCTCCCCGGCCGGGTAGCGGCCGGCGTAGCGGGCACCGGCCCCCGAGGCGGGCTTGACGACGTACTCGTGGCCGGTGGGCAGGTCGGCGGGGACTCCGGGCGCGGCGTACCGGGTGGGCACGGTGGGCACCCCCGCGTCGGCGAGCCGGCCGAGGTAGCGCTTGTCGGCGTTCCACCGCACGACGCCGACCGGGTTGAGCAGCCGTGTCGCCGCCGCGCAGGACTCGGCCCAGGCGGTGAACTCCCCGGCACGCCAGCTGTAGTCCCAGGTGGAGCGGATGAGGGCGAGGTCGAACCCGGCCCAGTCGACCGTCGGGTCGTCCCAGGCGACGGCCCGGGCGTCGGCACCGCCCGCCCGCAGCGCCGCCACGAGCACCGGCAGGTCCCGGTCCTTGTGCTCCTCGGCGCCGGGGTCGTAGGTGACGAGCGCGATGCGGGGGCTGCCGGCCACGGGCGACTCCATCTCGTACGGGTGATCGATCCGCTTTCCCGCCGCAGGCTAACAACCTCCCGCGCGACGCCGGCGGCGCGAGGGGCCTCCCCCGTGGGGCCCCGGCACCGGTGGCGGGACGCGGCGGCGCGTGCGGGCGTGTTTCTCCGCGCCGCTGTTGGTGTACGGAGGGAGCGTGGGGGCCGTCGTCCCGGCGGTGGTGGGCCCGGTGGCGGGCGTGCGGGCCGGGACGGGCCTTCGCGAGCCCCGTCGCGACCGGCGGGCAACCGACAGCAAGGAGACGTCGAGCGTGACCCCTCTCTTCCCGGCCCTCACCCGCGATCCGGCCGACCGGCCCGCCCTCCGGTTCGGTGAACGGTCCCTGACCTACGCGCAGCTCGCCGCCGCGGCCGGAGCGCTGGCGGGCCGTATCGGCGGGGCCTCGCGGGTCGCCGTCCGGGCGACGCCCACGCTGGAGACGGCGGTCGCCGTCGTCGCCGCCCTGCTGGCCGGCGTGCCCGCCGTGCCGCTCAACCCGAAGTCCGGCGACCGGGAGCTGGCGCACATCCTGTCCGACAGCACGCCCGGCCTGCTGCTCACGGCCCCGGACGACCGGCTCCCCGCGCCGCTGCGGGATCTGCCCCGCGTGGACGTCGACGTGCGCGCCGCCGGCCCGGTCCCCGCGGACGACCACGCCGGGAAGGCCCCGGCCCTGATCGTCTACACCTCCGGCACCACCGGCCCGCCCAAGGGCGCCGTCCTGTCCCGCCGGGCGCTCGCCGCCAGCCTGGACGCGCTCGCCGACGCCTGGCAGTGGACCGGCGAGGACGTCCTGGTGCACGCCCTGCCGCTGTTCCACGTGCACGGCCTGGTGCTGGGTGTCCTCGGCCCGCTGCGCCGCGGCGGCTCGGTGCGGCACTTGGGCCGGTTCAGCACCCAGGGCGTGGCCCGCGAGCTGAACGCGGGCGCCACCATGCTGTTCGGCGTGCCGACGATGTACCACCGCATCGCCGAGGCCGTGACCGGCGACCCGGAGCTGGTGAAGGCGCTGACCGGGGCGCGGCTGCTGGTCTCGGGGTCCGCCGCGCTGCCCGTGCACGACCACGGCCGGATCGCGACGGCGACCGGCCGCCGGGTGATCGAGCGGTACGGCATGACGGAGACGCTGATGAACACCAGCGTCCGCGCCGACGGCGAGGCCCGCCCGGGGACGGTCGGCGTGCCGCTGCCGGGCGTGGAGCTGCGCCTGGTCGAGGAGGACGGCACGGAGATCACCGCGTGGGACGGGCAGGCCGTCGGCGAGATCCAGGTGCGCGGCCCGAACCTGTTCTCCGGCTACCTAGGCCGTCCCGACGCGAGTGCCGCCGCCTTCACCGCCGACGGCTTCTTCCGCACCGGCGACATGGCGGTGCGCGACCCCGACGGCTGCGTCCGGATCGTCGGCCGCAAGGCCACCGACCTGATCAAGAGCGGCGGGCACAAGATCGGGGCCGGTGAGATCGAGAACGCGCTCCTGGAACACCCGGGCGTGCGCGAGGCGGCCGTCACCGGGGAGCCCGACGCCGACCTCGGGGAGCGGATCGTGGCCTGGATCGTGCCGGCGGACCCCCAGTCACCGCCGTCCCTGGAGGAGTTGGCCGGACACGTGGCCGAGCGCCTGGCGCCGCACAAGCGGCCCCGGGTCCTCCGGCACCTCGACGCCCTGCCCCGCAACGACATGGGGAAGATCATGAAGCGGGCCCTGACCGATGGCTGAGCGCCTGTCGGCCCGCGGTGTCCTGGCCGCCCTCGCCGACGACTCCACCTTCGACGAACTCCCCTCCCCCGCCCGGCCGTCCCGGCCCGACGGCCCGCTCGGCTGGCCGGGCTACGACGCCTCGCGCGCACGCGCCGCCGAACGCACCGGCGAGGAGGAGTCGGTGGTGTGCGGCATCGCCCGCGTCGGCGGCACCCGGGCCGTGCTGATCGCGTTCGAGTTCGGCTTCCTCGGCGGCTCCCTGGGCGAGCGCACCGGCGACCGGCTGGAGGCGGCGTACGCCTGCGCCCGCGAGCGGCGGCTGCCGGTCGTGCCGCTGGTCGCCACCGGCGGCAGCCGGATGCAGGAGGGCATGCTCGCGCTGACCCAGCTCCAGCGCGTGGCGCGCCAGTCGGCCCTCACCCGCGAGGCCGGCCTCGCGCAGGTCGCGGTGGTGCGCGACCCGACCACCGGGGGCGGCTGGGCGACCCTGGGCGCGGGCGCCGACGTGGTGCTGGCGCTGCCCGGCGCCCAGGTCGGCTTCGCCGGCTCCCGGGTGCGCCCGGCGGACGCGGACCCGTCGGCGTACACGGCCGAGGCGCAGCTCGCGGCGGGCGCGGTGGACGCCGTGGTCCGGCCGGAGGAGCTGCGCGGGACGCTCGCGCGGTGGCTGCGGCTGCTGACGCGGCCGTCCCGGGTGCCCGCCCCGCCGCCCGGCGCGCTGGGCGGGGCGGACGGGCTGCCCGCCACGGGCTGGGACGCCGTGCGCCGCGCCCGCTCCGCCCGGCGCCCGCGCGCCGCCGCCTACCTGGACGCCTGGTTCACGCACCGGGTCGCGATCAGCGGCGACCGCTGCGGCGGCACTGACCCGGACGGCATGCTGTGCGGCTTCGGCGAGCACGAGGGCCGCACCGTCGCCTACGCGGCGCAGACCGGGACCGCGACCCGCCCCGCCGGGTACCGCACGGCGACCCGGCTGATCCGGCTGGCGGACCGGCTGGGCATCCCGGTGCTCACCCTCGTCGACACCCCGGGCGCGGCCAACGACGCCGAGGCGGAGCGGCAGGGCGCGGGCCCGGCGATCGCCGAGCTGTTCGGCGCGGTGGCCACCGCACGCACCCCCGTGACCACGCTGGTCGTCGGCGAGGGCGGCTCCGGCGGCGCGCTCGCCCTGGCCGCGCCCGGCAACACCTGGGCCACGCCCGACAGCTACTTCTCGGTGATCGCCCCGGAACTCGCGGCGGCGATCCTCAAGCTCCCGCCGCGCGAGGTGGAGCGGACGGCGGACCGGCTCCGCATCCGCCCGCAGGACCTGGTGGAACTCGGCGTGATCCGGGGAACGGTCGGGCCCTGAAGTGCCGTGCACGCCTCACACCCCATCAAGTACCGTCCGTCACACGGGGAACGACCGATGTGAGGGACGACGGGGGTGCCGTGGACGGGGTGGTCGAGTTCAGGACCGGTGACGGTGCGGTGGTCGCGGTGGAGGCGGTGCGGGAGCGGCCCGGCTCCCGCCTGGTCGCCCGCGGCGACGGCACGGTGCAGGCGGCCCGCACCTTCGAGGGCGCCCTGGACGGGGTACGCGCTGCGGCGGAGTCCGCGCTGCGGGTCTTCCGGGACGGCTCCCTCCGGCCCGACGGCGTGGAGATCGAGTTCGGGGTGAAGCTGTCGGCGGAGGCGGGCGCGATCATCGCCAAGGGCACCGCGGAGGGCCACCTCGTGGTCAGGCTGACGTGGTCGCCGGGCGCACAGGATCCCGCGCCCGCCGCGCGCACGGGGCGGGTGCCGGAGACCGGGTCCGCGCCGCAGACCTCGGCCGCCCCCTCCACGCCCGGGCCCGCACCCACCGGCGTGACACCGCCCGCGCCCGGCGCCGCCTCCACCCCGGAGGCCGGCGGCGTCGCATGAGCACGGCCGTGGACAGCGCGCTCGTGAGCGCGCCGGGCAGCGCCGAGTGGCACGCCCGGATCGAGTTACGCGGCGAGGTGACCGGCGCCGGTTTCCTCGTCACCCCGAGTACGGTCCTGACGTGCGCCCACGTCGTCGGCGACGGCGAGGACCTGGCGGTGGTCTTCACCGAGCTGCCCGGCACCGAGCCCGTGCGGGCCCGGGTCGTCGCCCACGGCGGCTGGGCGGGCGGCCCCACCGACCCCGGCGACCTCGCCGTGCTGGAACTCGACACGGAGGTGCCCGTCGCCCCGGCCGCGCTGGCCCCCGCCGGATCGGCGCACGGCCCGGCGCCCCGCAAGCTCGTCGTCTACGGCTTCCCGGCCGGGTACGACGAGGGCGTCCTCACCGAACTCCGCCTCACCGCACCGCAGTTGATCCGCCGCGAGTGGTTCCAGCTGGAGGCCTGGCACCTGGGCGGCCAGCCCCTGGCCCCCGGGTTCAGCGGTGCCGCGGTCACCCTGGCCGGCACCGGCGAGGTCGTCGGCATGGTCACGGCCGACGCCGGCTCCGCGGACGTCCGCACCGGCCGGATGATGCCGACCGAGGTCATGGCCCGCTACTGGCCCGGTCTGCGGGGCCTGGTCCCCGCCCCCGACCACGCCAGCGCCGACCGCGCCCGGCTGCGCGCCCTGGTGGAGGAGGCCGCGCGGGCGGGTGTCGTCTGCGACCCGGTGCGGCTGTACACGGCGGCGGCCGGCCCGTTCGATCCCCCGCCGCCCGAGGAGGGGTTCGGCTCCCTGTGGTCCGCGGCCCTGTTCGTGCTGTGCGAACTGGACGGCCCGGATGCCCCGCAGACCCTCACCCGGTTCGCCGCCCTGCTGCGGGACCTGCTGCGCACCCCGGCCGCCGGGCCGCCGCCGCAGGAGGCCCCCGACTGGTCGCCGATCCTGGTCGAACTCGGGCACAGCGGAGCAGGCGACGGCCTGATCCGCGTCGAGGTGTCCGCGTACAGCGGGGGACACCGGCACCCGGTGGACTCCGCCACGGTCGAGCGGCACCGGCTGCCCGTCTGGGTCCGGGACCGGATCGAAGCGGCCTTCCGCCACCTGACCCCGGGCGCCGACGAACTGGTCGCCTTCGCGCTCCCCCGGGACTGGCTGGACTGGCCCGTGGACCGCTGGGCCAGCGCCCCCGACGACGACACCCCGCTCGGCTGCGTCTATCCGCTGGTCGTCACCGACCAGGCGCGCCGCAAGGCGAGCACCCGGCACGTGCTGACCCGGGCCTGGAAGCGTCTGGACGCGCTGCCGGGCGCGCGCATGCACCGCGTGGAGTGCGGGGGGCCGGAGGAACCCGGGCGGCTGCGGATGCGGCTGCGGCAGCCCGACGCGTGCCTGGCCGGCTTCGGCGCGGCCCCGGCCGCCGCCCGTACCCGGCGGCAGTTCGAGGTGTCGCTGACGGCGCCGGCCCCGCTGATCGTCTGGCCGCGCGGGGGCTGCGGCTCCGGCGCCGAGGAGTGCGCGGGCGCGGACGGCTGCACCGGCAAGGCGTTCCTCGACGCCCTCGGCGCCTGCGTGGCGGGTGTGCCGCCCGCCGAACTCCCCCGCCACGTCCTGGCGCTGCGCGAGGAGGCCCTGGCGGAGGAGGACCACTGGGCGCACGGCATCCAGCTGCTGTGGGACGACCCGCGGGTCTTCACCGACCCGCACGCCGCCGCCGCGCACGCGGGGTCGCCGGTGGCCTGACCCGCCCGCACGCACCCGGCGCACCCGCCGCGCACACCCGCACGACAACGGAGAGCGGAGACCACGTTCCATGCCGCACTGGTCCGTCTACACCGGCACGAGCACGCCGCACGACGGCATCGACCACCTTCCCGACCCGCCGCCCTGGCGGGCCTTCGACGGGGGGCCCGCCCTGCCCGCGCCCCACGACGGGGACGACGCGACGGCCGTCTCGCCCGACCGGGTGCACCGGGCGAAGTCGTACGTGGCCACGCCGGAGAGCGTCCGGCTCGTCAACGCCGCGCTGTGCCTGCGCCGCCCCCTGCTGGTCACCGGCCCGCCCGGCACCGGCAAGTCCTCACTGGCCTACGCCGTGGCCCGGGAGCTGCGGCTCGGCCCGGTCCTGCGCTGGAACATCACCAGCCGCAGCACGCTCGCCGACGGCCTCTACCAGTACGACCCGCTGTCCCGGCTGTACGCGGCCCGCCACGGCCAGGACAGGCCCGGCAGCGTCGAGGACCATCTGCGCCTCGGCCCGCTCGGCACGGCCCTGCTCCCCTACGACCGCCCCCGCGCCCTGCTCGTCGACGAGATCGACAAGAGCGACCTCGACCTGCCCAACGACCTGCTGAACGTGCTGGAGGAGGGCCAGTACGAGATCCCGGAACTGGTGCGGGCGGCCCGCCACTCGGACGACGGCACCGCCGAGGTCCTCGCCGACGGCACGGACACACCGGTGCCGGTCCGCCGGGGCCGGGTGCGCTGCCGCGCCTTCCCGTTCGTGGTGCTGACCAGCAACGGCGAACGCGAGTTCCCGCCCGCGTTCCTGCGCCGCTGTGTCCGGCTGAAGCTGCGCCGGCCGGGCCGCGAGCAGCTCACCGACATCGTCCGCGCCCACCTCGACACCCCGGACGAGGCGGCCGACCGGCTGATCGCCCGGTTCCTGGAACGGGCCTCCGGCGGCGAACTGGCCACCGACCAGCTGCTGAACGCCCTCTACCTCACCGGGGTCGCCGGACTGGACGCCGACTCCCGCGACGACCTCGCCGAGCAGCTCATGCCGTACCTCAGTACGACGGCCGACGGCGATGGCTTCTGACGCCGGCCCGTCCCCGGTGGCCCGGCTCGCGGACGTCCTGTCGGCCGCGGGCGGGTCACCGACCCCCCGGGAGATCGCCGAACTGCTCTGGCTCGCCGGCCGGCTGGAGCCGCCGCCGGACAGGGGCGGCGGGACTCCCGCCGCCGCGCCCGACGCTCCCCCCACCGGGGACCCGCAGCACTCCGGGCCCCCGGCCGCGCCCGCACCCGCACCCGCGCCACCCGCACCCGCACCCGCACCCGCCGAGGCCACCGAGCCCGCGCGGCTGCCGCCGCCGTCCGGCCGGGTCCCGCTGCGGCTGCCCGCTCCCCGGACGCCGCACCGCGCCGCCGGGCAGCCGGGCGGCGGCTCCGGCGTGCTCGCGCCCGCGCCGCCGATGCTGCCGCACCCGCTGGCGCTGCAACGGGCCCTGCGTCCGCTGCAGCGGAAGGTGCCCTCCCCGCATGTGCGGCTGCTGGACGAGCGGGCGACGGCCGACCGGATCGCGCGGCTCGGCGCCCGTCCCGACGTGTGGTTCCCCGTCCTGCGCCCGGCCCCCGACCGCTGGCTGCGCCTGAACCTCGTCCACGACACCGGCCCCACCATGCCGGTGTGGCGTCCCCTGGTGGGCGAACTGCACGCGGCCCTCGCGCAGTCCGGCATCTTCCGCTCCGTCACCCTGCACGCCGCGACCCCGGACGGCCGGGCCCCCGGGGTCCCGGTCCTGGACGACGGCCGCACGGTCACGCTGGTCGTCAGCGACTGCGCGGGCCCCCAGTGGCGCCCGGGCGGGGCGGGCGAACGCTGGTACCGCACGCTGCGCCACTGGGCGCACCGCACGCCCCTCGCCGTGGTCCAGCCCCTGCCCGAACGGCTGTGGTCCACGACGGCGCTGCCCGCCGAGCCGGGCCTGCTGACGTCCCCGTCGACGGCGGCGCCCTCCGCTTCCCTTGCCTTCACCCCCTACGACGCCGCGCCCCGCCCGCCGCACTGCCTGCCCGTGCCCGTGCTGGAGCCCGGCGCGCCCTGGCTCGCCCACTGGGCGGCACTGGTGGCCGACCCGGGCGGGGCACGGATCCCGGGAGCGGCGGCCTGGCTGCCGCCCGCACCGGCGCCGCCCGCCGAAGCCGCCCCGGACCCGGCGGCGTCCTCGCCGGAGGAACTGGTCCTGCGCTTCCGGGCCACCGCGTCCCCCGAGGCGTTCCGCCTGGCCGGGCACCTCGCGCTGGCGGTCCCCTCGGTGCCGGTGATGCGCCTCGTCCAGCGCGTCGTGGACCGGGACCCGCACCCGCGGCACCTCGCCGAGGTCATCCTCAGCGGCATGCTCACCACCGTCCCCGGGCCGCCCGGCTCCTACGCGTTCCGCCCCGGGGTGCGGGAGCTGCTGCTGCGCACCCTGCCGCGCTCGGCGCGCAGCCGGACCCGGGAGTTCCTGGAACGGGTGGGCGGCCTGATCGACGAGCGGGCCGGTCTCACCGCCGGCGCGTTCCGGGCCGAGACGGACGGGGCGGGCGACGGGCAGGGCCCGGCGTTCGCCACCGTCAGCGAGGAGACCGTACGGCGCCTGGGGGCGCAGGAGCTGTTCGCCGGGCGGTACCGGCTGGGGCGGCACACCGGTGACGGGCGGGTGTCGCGGGCCGTGGACGTCCGCACCGGCCGGCGGGTGGTCGTCCGCCGGTACCGCGACCAGCCCGCGCCCCAGGAGCGGTTCCGGCGGGAGGCGGCCGCCCTGGCCGCCCTCGACGACCCGCATCTGGTGCGGGTCGTCGACCACGGGGTACGGGACGGCGAGCCCTACCTCGTCACCGAGTGCGTGGACGGCCTGACCCTGCCCGAGGTGCTGCCCGGCATCGAGTTCCGCACCTTCACCCGCCTGGTCGCCCAGGGCACGGCCGGGCTGCGGGCCCTGCACGCGCACGGCCTGGTGCGCGGGGAGCGCGGACCCGGGGGGCTGCTGGTGCGGCCGGACGGCACCGTGCTGGTCAGCCGGTTCGCCCTGGGCGAGGAGTCGCGGGGCAAGGACGCGCAGTCGGATCTCGCCGAGTTCCGCCGGCTGCTCAAGCAACTCGGTCCGGCTGCCGGGGTGCCCGAGGAGCACCGGGGCCTGCTCGACCTGATCGACCAGCACAGGCTGCCCGAGGCCGCCGAGTACGCGGCCCGCCTGGACGCCACCGGCCCCTGGCCGCCGTCGTGCTCCTTCACCCTGCTCGGCCCACCGCGCCTCGGCGGCCTTCCGCAGGACGCCGAACCCCTGACGCCCTTCGCGCAGGCGCTGCTGTGCATGCTCCTGCTGCGCCCGGGCCGCCGCGTGAGCCACGCGGAACTCGCCGCGGGCCTGTGGGGCGCCCACCCGCCCGGGGGCGCAGCCGACAGCCCCCGCAAGACGCCCCTGCCGCGGGGCGAGACCACCGAGCACCGGGGCGAGACCACCGAACACCGGAGGGAGGGCGAGGCCACCGGATCCTGGCCGGAGGGTGAGGCCGCTGCCCGCCTGGAACCGCTCGCGGCGCAGATCCGGCGGGTGCTGCCGCCCGACCGTCTCCTGTCCTTCACCAGCTCCTACGCCCTGCACCTGCCGGACGCGTACCTGGACGTGCCGCACTGCGAGAGCCTCCTCGCCGAGGACCCCGGGCGCGCGCTCGCCCTGTTCCGCGGCGAACCGCTCGACGGTGTCCCCGGCCCGGCCGCCGCGGCGGCCCGGGAGCGGCTGCACGCGCTGCGCCGCGAGATCCTCACGGCGCTGGCGCGCGCCGAGGAGGCGTCCGCCGCGCCCACGATCCTGTTCGCCGCGGACGACCTGACCGGCCGTCCCGAGGCCCGGATCACCCTGGAGTACGCGGTGCACGAGATGCTCTCCCGCGGCGCCCTGGCCCCCCACGACTACGAGGTACGGGTCCGCCCCGACGGCTACGAGGTGAGCACCGGGCCCGGCACCTTCCTGCTGCCCGTCCTGGTCGCGGTCCTGCGCGGACTGCCCGACGTGCTGACCGGTCCGGCGGACCCGCCGCCGCTGACCGTCACCTTCTGGGACCGCCCCGCCCCGCCCCCCGACGCACCGCTCGTGGCGGCCGGCGTCCAGGTGGTGCTCTCGCCGGCCGTGTACGAGCAGTTCGCCGCCAGTTCGGCGGCCCGGGGGCCGCGGCGTTTCCAGCCCCTGTACCGGGGCGGCGCCACCGGCACCCCCGTCGCGTGGCACTGCCCCCTGACCCCCTCGGCGCAGCCCGGCCCGGAGGCCCGCGACCTGGTGAGCGGTCCCCGCATCACGCACGATCTGCGGCGCCTGGGCGTCCCGGCCCCGGGCCGCACGGCCGTGGTCCACGCCCAGCCCGACGGCCCGCTCACCCTGCTGGACCCCGCCCGGCCGCTGGGCGACGGGCCACCCCGGCTCGTGACGTACTACGAGGTGGACCTCACCACCCACCAGGCCCACCACCGGATCTCGCTGCCGAGCTCCGGGAAGGGCGTCTTCGCCGCGGCGGTGGACCTGTCCTGGCACGTCGACGACCCGGTCGCCTTCGTGCGTGCCGACGTGAGCCGGGTGGCGCAGCCGCTGCTCGACCACGTGCTGCGGGAGGCCGCCCGGATCACCCGGCGGCATCCGCTGCGCCGGGCGGGCGCGGCCCAGCGCGCCGTCAACGCCGGGCTGCGCCGCTGGCCCGTGCCGGGCCTGTCGGTGGCCGCGACGGTGCAGCTGGCCCCGGAGGGGGCGCCCCTGCCCGGACCGCGGGGGCCGGCCGGGCCCGTGCGCTCGCTGCCGGAGCTGCTCGGCGCCACCGAGACCGTGCTGATCGGCTTCGACGGCCCCGTGGCCCGGCTGTTCTCGGCGACCACCGCCCGGGAGGCGGTGCGCGATCTCCTCGCGCTCGTCGCCGGACACCGCGACCCGCGGGACACCGCGGCCGGGGCCGGACCGGACGCGTTCGCCCATCCGCTGGACGTCCTGCGGGCCTTCGCGCGCGACCCGCTCGCACCCCTGCTGCGCGAGCGCCTCGACGCCCTGGAACTGACGGCCGTGCCGCACGCGCCGGCCACGCACAACTCGGCGGCGCTGATCCGCGCGCTGCACGCCGCCGGCCGCCGTGTCCGCGTGGTCACCGACGCCTGCCCCGACGCCGTGCACCGCTACCTGCGCCCCTACGGCGGACTCCCCCTGGCCGGGATCCACGGCCGCGGCGGCGACCCGGCCCTGCTCACCCCGCACCCCGACTGCCTGCTGCGCGCCCTGGACGCCGAAGGGGGTACGGCGGCCACCGGGCTGGTCGTCGGCTCCACGGTCGCCGAGCTGGCCGCCGCCCAGCGGGCCGGGCTGCGGTTCGTGGGGCTCGCCCGCAACGCCACGACCGCGCGCGAGCTGCGAGAGGCCGGCTGCGAGAGTGCCGTGACCTCCCTCGCTCCGCTGCTGGAGGCCGCCAGGTCGCTGTGACGGGGCGCGATACCCCCGTTCGGCGGCGCCCCGCCCGGCCCCCTTGGGAAGGCGCGCCGGTGCCCTCACCCGCACGATGCGAAAGAGGGACGCCGTTCGGCGGCCCGACGTCCAGCGAGGCCCGCCACCTGGCGGCCCCCCACGGTCTGTGCTCTCGGGAGGACCTGCCATGACCGCCAGTCTGGAGCAGTTGCGACGCTGCCACTTCGCCGTCGACCTGGGAGCTGCCCGCACCCGCGTCTACGTCAAGGGCGCCGGTCTCGTCGTCGACCAGCCGTCCGCCGCCGCCGTGAACACGCGGACCGGGGCCCTGATCGCGGTCGGGGAGCTCGCGGAGAAGATGACGGGCCGCACCCCGCACTACATCCGGGTGGTCCGGCCGGTCTCCGGCGGCACGGTCGTCGACATCGAGATGGCCCAGCGCATGCTGCGCCACCTGCTCGGCGACAAGATGCGCCGCGCGCTGCGCCGCAAGCCGATCCTGCGGGCCGCGGCGTGCACCCCGCACGACGCCGACCCGCTCGCCCAGCGCGCCGCGATCGAGACGCTCGTCGGGCTCGGCGCCCGCCGGGTGGAACTGGTCGACACGCTGATCGCGGCCGCCGTCGGCTGCGGACTGCCCGTGGAGCAGCCCGAGGCCACCATGATCATGGTGTGCGGGGCGGCGGCCACCCAGGTGGCGGTGCTGTCCCTCGGCGCGATCGTCACCGCCGAGCGCGTCCCGGTGGGCGGCGACGCCGTCGACAACGCGATCGTGCAGCACCTGCGCCACCAGCACGAGCTGATGCTGCCGAGCCAGTCGGTCCGGCCGCTGCAGCTGGCCCTGTCGGGCAACGGCCTGACCCCGCAGGGGCCGGCGTCCACGGAGATCCACGGCCGGGACGTCGCCACGGGCCTGGCCCGTTCGGTCCACGTGGACACCGCCGCCGTGCGGGAGGCCATCCAGACCCCGCTCACCGCGATCCTCGACGGCATCGGCAAGGTCCTGCGGGCCTGCCCGCCCGACCTGGTCGCCGACCTGGCCGACCGGGGCATCATGATGGTCGGCGGCAGCGCCCTGCTGCCGGGCCTGGACCAGATGCTGCGGCAGGCGACCGGCATGCCGGTGCACATCGCGGAACGGCCCGACGTGTGCGCCGTGCAGGGTCTCGGCGCGATGCTGGAGGGGCGGATCGAGCCGCTCGCCCTGGACCCGCTCGGCACCTGAGCCGCGCCGCACCGGCCCACCGCGCCGCAACCGGCGTCCGGGCCGCCCCCGCGGCACCCGTACCCACCCGCACCCCGCCGTGACCGCGGCGGGGTGCGCTCGTGCGCGCACCACCCGCGCTCGTACCCGCCCGGGCCGGTGTCATTCCCGGCCCCGTGTGTACTCCGTCGTACGGCGGGCAGGCGCACCTGACACGGGGCGTCCACGGGGCGAGCGGCGTCGTGCAGTCCGGCCGGGGCGGCCACGACCGACGAGGACCGACAAGGCGGTGACATGACCTCAGCGGCATCATCACACCTCACGGGAGGACTGAGCACCCTGGTCGTCCGTGGCCGCGTGGACGCGGACCACGCCCGGCTCACCCCCCGCGGCGAGCTGGTCCACGGCTGCGCCGACACGCTCGCGAAGGCCCTGGCCGACCTCCCGGACGGTGTCACCCGCGTCGATCTGGACATGGGGGACGTGCACTTCATGGACACCGCCGGGCTGCAGTTCCTGGAGGTGCTGAGGGACTGCGCGCGGCAGCGGGAGGTGCGGGTCACGGCCACGAACTGGAACGGCCAGCCGAGGAGGATCCTGGAGCTGGCGGGTCTGGACACCGCCGACCCGGTGTCCGGCACCGCCGACGCCGGCACCGCCCCCGCCGCCCAGGCCCCGCCGCCCGTGCCCGCGGCCTCGGCGGTCGCCCTGGAGCGCGCCGAGCGCCTGCGGGTGCTCCAGGCGGAGGTCGAGCAGCTCCGCCGGGCCATCGCCTCCCGCCCGGTCATCGACCAGGCCCGCGGCATCCTGATGG
The DNA here is from genome assembly GCF_042878735.1 of Streptomyces sp. NPDC003456. NCBI lineage: Bacteria > Bacillati > Actinomycetota > Actinomycetes > Kitasatosporales > Streptomycetaceae > Streptomyces > Streptomyces sp. NPDC003456. Next base: position 602,269 of record NZ_JBIAOK010000003.1, on the reverse strand, counting down.
CCACGCACGGCTGCACCTCCGACGAGGCGTGGCACGTCCTGCGCGAGGCCTCCCAGCTGTCGAACACCAAGCTCCGCGACGTGGCGGCGGCGGTGACGGCGAGCGCGGACGGGGACGGCCCGCCCCCGCCGCCCGGACTGCGCTCGGCCCTGCAGCGGGCCCTCGCGAGGCGCCCCCGGACCTGACGGCGCGGCGCCCGACTCTCCCGCCGCCGGGCCGGTTTCGCGCCGCTGGGGCTCGGGTACCCGGCGGCGGCCCGCTCCGCCCTCCGGCGAGGAGAACCCCATGGGTTTCAACCCCCTCGAGCACCAAGGCATCCCCCTCGACCGCCAGCTGCGCAGCTGGCGGGAGCTGGACGTCGAGCCGATCGACCCCGACCACGCCGATCCGTACACCCGCTGCCGCATCATCACCATGAACGGCATCGAGGTCGAGGCGATCATGTTCAGTCACCAGTTCGCCCGCCGCTGTCCCGACCCCGAGGTCAAACGGCAGCTCGCGCAGATCCGTTACATCGAGGCGCAGCAGCAGAAGGCCGTCAACTGGCTCCTGCCCGGCCTGTCCTCGGTCCTGGAGACGACCATCGCCTACGAGCAGGTGGCCGTCGACCTGACCGGCTGGGGTGGCCCGCCACGAACCCGACCCGTACCTGAAGCAGGCCTACGAGTTCGGCGTGCTGGAGGACTTCGACCACCTGTACCGGTACGCCAACCTCTACGAGATGATCGAGCACCGCAAGGCGGAGTCGATCGTCGACGGGCTGACCGAGGTCATGCCGGGCCGGCCCACGAAGTACCACCACCGCGACCCGGTCGACAACGTCCGCGAGCCGTACGACCGTTCCACCACGAACCCGCTGTCGAAGCTGCACGCGCTGACGATCCTGTCGGCGGAGCAGCAGACCATGAACTTCTACATGAACGTCGGCCCCCAGTACATGGAGCCGATCGCGCGCCGGCTCTACCAGGAGATCGGCCTGATCGAGGAGGAGCACGTCACCCACTACGAGTCCCTGGTCGACCCGGGCGAGACGTGGTGGGAGCAGCTCGTCAACCACGAGTACAACGAGTGCTACCTCTACCACTCCTTCATGGAGCAGGAGCCGGACCCGAAGGTGCGGGCCGTCTGGGAGCTGCACCTGAACATGGAGCTGGAGCACCTGCGCATCGCCTGCGACCTGATGCGCCGCCACGACGGCCGCGAACCGGCGGAGATCCTCGCCCCCGAGCTGCCGAACGTCCTGACGTTCGAGGAGAACAAGACGTTCGTGCGCACCCTGCTCGACACGCAGATCGACCTGACCACGCTCGGCACCGGCTACGTCCGCGACGCGCACGAGCGGTTCGAGAAGCTGCAGGAGGGGATCCACGGCGGCGATGAGCCGCCGAGCGAGCAGGTGATGGCCCGGCACGACGAGATGTTCGGCCGGGAGTACCGCATCGAGACCGACGGCGAGCACCCCGACCCCGCGCTCCGGGAAGGGCACTGACATGGCAGGGATCGCAGCGAGCGACGACGACGTCGTGGCGATGCTGATGCGCCAGCACGGCGACATCCGCAACCTCTTCGACGAGGTGGAGCGGACCACCGGTGACGAGCGCCGCGCCGCGTTCCGGAACCTGGTCCAGCTCCTGGCCGTGCACGAGACGGCCGAGGAGGAGGTCGTGCACCCCTTCACCCGCTCGACCGGCCCGGACGGCGAGAAGGTGGTGGAAGACCGGCTGCGGGAGGAGCGGGAGGCCAAGGAGCTGCTGTCGCGGCTCGACGGCATGGACACCGACGACCCGAAGTTCCTCACCGAACTCCTCACGCTGCGGCTGGACGTGATGGCCCACGCCCGCGCCGAGGAGCGCTACGAGTTCCTCCACATCCGCCGCCGCGCCGACCCGGAGCGGCTGGCCTCCATGGCCTCGGCCGTGAAGGCCGCCGAGGCGATGGCCCCGACCCGCCCCCACCCCGGTACGGAGTCCGCGGCGAAGAACCTGGCCCTCGGCCCGCTCGCGGCCGTGGCCGACCGCACGCGGGACGCCGTCCGCAAGGCCCTGGGCAAGGACGGGTGACCCACCTCCGCTCCCCCGCCGCCGCGTCCACGGACGCGGCCGGCTCCCCCCGGCCGCCCCACCGGCACCGGCCGTACGACGGGTCCCGCGGCGGTGCCCCCGCCGGTCCGTACGGCCGCGGCGGTGACACCGGCCCCGGGGACCGGCCGCCCGGGGCCGGACGATGACGACGCCGGCACCGCTGCCCGTGCTCGCCGTGCTGTGCTGCGTGCTCTACACGGTGTGCGCGGCGCGGCTGCGCCGCCGCGGCGACCGCTGGCCGGTACGCCGTGACGCCGGCTTCTGGCTGGGCGGCGGACTGCTGGTGGCGGCGTTCGCCGTGCCGTGGGAGGCGTGGCTGGCGCCGTTCACCGCGCACATGGCCGCCCATCTGACCGCGGGCATGGTGGCGCCGGTCCCCCTGGTCCTCGCCCGCCCGGTCACCCTGGCCCTGCGCACCCTCCCGCCGCCCGGCCGGCGCGCCCTGGTCCGGATCACCCGCTCCCGCCCGGTCGCCGCGCTGGTCCTCCCGCCGGTGGCCGCGGCCGTGGACATCGGCGGTCTGTGGCTGCTGTACCGGGCCCCGGTCCCGTCCGCCTGGCACCACAGCCCCCTGCTCACCCTGCACCTCTTCGCCGCAGGGGTCCTGTTCACCTTCGCCCTGCTGGCCGTGGACCCGATCCGCCACCGGCCGGGCACGGCCGTGCGCGGCGGCACCCTGCTGGCGGCCGCCGCGGGCCACGCGGTCCTGGCCAGGAGCCTGTGGGCCTCAGGCCCGCCCGGCACCGCCCACGCCCCGGCCGACCTGCACTCCGCCGCGCAGCTCATGTACTACGGCGGCGACGCCGTGGAAGTCGCCCTGGCCCTGGTGCTGGCGTCCCAGTGGTACCGCGCACAGGGGCGATCGTTGCGGGCCCACCGGGGTACCCGGCAGGCCGCCACCGCGTAAGGAGAGTCACATGAGCGAGCAGACCCCGTCCCAGGCCGAGGGCGACCGCGACGACGAGCCGGACACCACCCCCACCCCCACCCCCACCCCCACCCCGTCCCAGGCCGAGGGCGACCGGGACGAGCCGGGCACGGACGACGACGACAGCACCGCGTGACAGCACCACCCGGCGGACATGTGGAAGAGGAGGACGAGATGGGTGAGAGCGCCGGGCGGCCGGCCCGCGGGGACGGGCCGGCCGCCGGGAGGGCGGGCCGCGGCGACGCGGCACCGGCCCACCTGCACGGGACGCCGCACGGCGGGGACGTAGTGTCCTGGTTGTGAGCGATCTGCCTGCCGACCCGGCCCTGCGGGCGGCCTACCGACTGTGCCGGCGCCGGACGAGGGAACAGGACCCGGCGGAGTACGCCCTGATCCAGCTGGCCCCCGCCCTCCTGCGCCCCTCCCTCCACGCCCTGTGGGCCGCCGCCAACGCGCTGGACGACCTGGGCGACGACCGCACCGCCCCCGCGGCGGAGCGGGCCACCCGGGTCGCGGCGTGGATCAGCGCCCTGCACCGCGAACTCCCCGCCGGCACCAGCCCGGACCCGATCCGCCGCGCCCTGGTCGACACCGCGCACCGCTGGCACCTGGACCTGAGCGAGCTGCACGCCGCCATGACCCAGGTGCAGGACGACACCGGCGGCCGGCGCTTCGCCGACTGGGCCGAGTGGCGCACCTGGGGCCGGGACAACCTGCTGCCGTGGTTCGGCCAGGTCCGCGCGATCTTCGACCGCGCGGGCGTGCCCGTCGCCCTCCGCCTGGACTCCCGCGAGGCCTACGAGGAGTTCCTCGACGGCGTCCGGCTCACCGACATCCTCACCGACCTGTCGGCCGACCTGGCCCAGGGCGACCTGCTGCTGCCCGACGAGGCACTGGACCGCCACCCGGGCTCGGCACGGGACCTGACGCACCGCCGCTGGAGCCCCGCCGTGGCCGCCCTGGTGACGGAGCTGACCGGGCTGGCCCGCCGCTGGGTGACGCAGCCCGGCCTCACCCGCGGCATGCACCCGGGGCCGGCCACGGTGCTGGACACCATGGCGGCGCTGCTGCGCGCCCAGTTGGACGCCGTGGACGCGGCGGGCGCGGCGGTCCTGCGTGCCCGGCCCGGCCCGTCCCTGCGCACCCGGCTCCGCATCCTCGCCCCCGCCCGCACCCGGGCGGCCCTGGCCTGGACCCTGACCCCGCTCACGCCCCCGTCCCCGCACCGCCCCGCCGAGCAGGGGCCCGTCACCCCCGCGCAGGCACCGCCCGCGGCGGCCTTCCGCCGCCCGCCGCCGCACCCCACCGGGGAGCAGCCGCCGCCCGTCCCCGCCGCGCACCTGCCGGCCCACGTGGCGGTGATCATGGACGGCAACGGCCGCTGGGCCCAGCAGCGCGGCCTGCCCCGGTACGAGGGCCACCGCGCCGGCGCCGCGGCGGTGCGCGAGATGGTGCACGGGGCACTGGAGATCGGCCTGCGCCACCTGACGCTGTACACCTTCTCCACCGAGAACTGGAGCCGGGACACGGAGGAGGTCGGGGCGATCCTCGGCCTGCTGCGCGACGAGGTGGCCGACGACCCGTTCCGGGACCTGGACGTCCGGCTGCGCTGGCACGGCCGCGCCGGCCGCCTCCCCCCGGACCTGGTCGACCTTCTCCACCTGAGGGAGCGCACCACCCGCTCGCGCACCGGCCTGACCGTGACGATGTGCATCGACTACGGCGGCCGCGACGAGATCACCCGTACCGCCGCCGCCCTGGCCCGCCGGGCCAGGGCCGGGCATGTGGACCCGGACCTGGTCTCGGAGGACGTGTTCGCCCGGCACCTGCCCCAGCCGGACATGCCGGACGTGGACCTGCTCTGGCGCACCGGCGGCGAGCAGCGCACCTCCAACTTCCTGCCGTGGCACGCCGCCTACGCCGAGCTGCACTTCACACCGGAGCTGTGGCCCGACACCGACCGCCGCGACCTCTGGCAGGCCGTCACCGCGTACACCCACCGCCAGCGGCGTCTGGGGGCCACCCCGGCCGCCACGGGCCCGGCGGGGCACGCCGGCTGACAGGTCGTCGCGGAAGCGGCGAGGAGCGCCGCGGAAACGGCGAAGGGCGCCGCCTCGAAGCGGCGCCCTGGTCGGTCGACCCGGGGCAGAAACGGTTCTGCGCGGGTGGCGCGTGGTGGGGCGGGTGGGACTCGAACCCACGGCCGACGGATTATGAGTCCGCTGCTCTAACCGGCTGAGCTACCGCCCCATAGCGGCGTGTCGCGTACACGTGTGCGCGCCGTCTGCCGCAGCATAGCCGCTCATACGATCTCCTGCCTCGGATGGTCGGCTTCGCCACGGCCCTCGTGACCATGAGGACCGCACCGGCTGCCGCACGGTTCCCGAAGATCGCAGCGGACATGAAAAAGGACCCCTGCGAGGGGTCCTCGTCCATCTGCTCCCCCGACTGGACTCGAACCAGTAACCTGCCGGTTAACAGCCGGCTGCTCTGCCAATTGAGCTACGGAGGACCGAGCTCCCCGGACTGGACTCGAACCAGTAACCTGCCGGTTAACAGCCGGCTGCTCTGCCAATTGAGCTACCGAGGAAGGTCTCGTCTGCATCGAACGCACCTACCTGGGTATTCGCCAGGGGGCGCGCGCTCGCTGCGACACATACATTAGCGCAAGCAGGGGGGTGCTCCGCCAATCGGTACTCCCCGGCGTCCGCGCCGCACCGGAGACCTCTGCAGAAGAAGGGTGGCAGCCATGCGTTACCGGCTCACGTTCGTCGCCGGAGTCGTTCTGGGTTACGTGCTGGGCACGAGGGCCGGACGCGAGCGCTACGAACAGCTCAAGAAGTCGGCCCGGCAGTTCGCTCAGAACCCGGCCGTGCGGAACACCGCGGAGACGGCGGCCCACCAGGGCCGCGAGTTCGCGGGCAAGGCGTACCACGCGGTCAGCGACAAGGTCGGCGACCGCGTGCCCGAGTCGGTGGCCGACCGGGTCCGGCACCTGCGGGACCGCGCCACCCACAACGGCGGCCAGGACGACTGGGGCACGAGCAACACCTGAACTGCTCCTCCTGACGCCGGGTGCGGTCCCGCCCCTAAGGCGCGCGGGCAACCGCGCGACCAGCCACGACGGGTCCGCGCCCGGCCGCTGGAGGACCCCTGCGGCGCCCGTGGCCCGGCCCGGCGCATCCGTACGGCAGAATTTTGGCCATGGGGATAGTCGCCGGGTTGGACAGTTCGCCCGATTTCACTCGTATCGTCGTCTGTGACTCGGATACCGGAGCCGTGCTCAGGCAGGGATATGCACCGCATCCGGTGGAGAGCCCCGAGGGCGGCGGCCGGCCGTCCGACGTCGACCCGCAGGCCTGGCTGCTGTCCCTGGGCGAGGCCGCGGGCGGCGGCCTGCTGGAGGGCGTGCAGGCGATCGGCGTCTCGGCCCAGCAGAACGCCGTCGTGCCGCTGGACGCACAGGGCAACACCGTGCGCCCGGCCCTGGTCGGCGGGGACAAGCGCACGCAGGTCGCCGCGGCCGACCTGGTCGACGCGCTCGGCGGACGCGAGGCGTGGGCGCAGGCCGTGGGCTGTGTGCCGCAGGCCGCGCAGCCGGTGACGAAGCTGCGCTGGCTGGCCCGTACCGAGCCGGAGAACGCGCGGCGCACGGCCGTCCTGATGCAGGCGCACGACTGGCTGGTGTGGCAGCTGCTGGGCCGGCCGGTGCGCCGGACCACCGACCGGGGCGGAGCGTCCGGCACCGGGTACTGGTCGGCGGCGACCGGCGGCTACCGGCCCGACCTCGTGGAGCTGGCGCTTGGGCACCAGGCGATGCTCCCGGAGGTGATCGGCCCCGCGGAGGCCGCCGGGACGACGCCGGAGGGCCTGCTGATCTCCGTGGGGACCGGCGAGACGATGGCGGCGGCGTTCGGCCTCGGTATCGGTCTCGGTGACGCGGTGGTGTCGCTGGGCGCGTCCGGGTCCGTCATGGCCGTCCACCCCGAGGCGCTGGTCGACGGCTCCGGGATGATCACCGCGCTCGCGGACGCCACCGGCATGCACCTGCCGGTCGTCACCACCCTCAACGCCGTGCGGGCGCTGCGCGGGACCGCCGAACTGCTGGGCCTGCCCGACCTGGAGAGCCTGTCGGACCTGGCGATGAAGTCCACGCCCGGCTCGCACGGGCTGGTGCTGCTGCCCTATCTGGAGGGCGAGCGGACGCCCAGCCTGCCGCACGTCGCGGGCACCCTGGCCGGGCTCAGGCGGGAGTCGATGAAGGCGGAGCACCTGGCGCGGGCCGCGTTCGAGGGCATGCTGTGCGGGCTCGCGGACGCACTGGACGTGCTGCGGGCCCGGGGCGTGGAGGTGCGGCGGGTGTTCCTGCTCGGGCCGGCCGCGGAGCTGCCCGCCGTGCAGGCCGCCGCGCCGATGCTGTTCGGGACGCAGGTCGTGGTGCCGCAGCCGGCGGACTACGCGGCGATCGGCGCCGCCCGCCAGGCGGCCTGGGCGCTCGGGGCGTCGCAGGGCACGCTCGACGTGCGCACCCCGCCGCTCTGGCAGGGCGCGGTCGCGCAGGTGCTGGAGCCCGGGGAGGAACTGGCCGTGGGGCAGGCGGTGCGGCAGCAGTTCGTGGCGGTGCGGGAGCAGACGCATCCGGGGGCGCTGCGGCTGTAGCGGGCCCGAAGGTGAGAAGTCGGTGAGAGCTCGGCGGCAGGGACCGCTCGTCGGGCTAATTCGGTTGAGGTAACGCGGGTGGAGTGTCCGACGATAGGGGCCAGGGGCAACCACCCGCCCCCGTCGACCACTCCGAGAGAAGCAGCGTGCTCATACGACTCCTGCGGACCCACCTCAGGCCCTACAAGAGACCCATCGCCCTGCTGGTGCTGCTGCAGTTCCTGCAGACCTGCGCCACGCTCTACCTGCCCACGCTGAACGCCGACATCATCGACCGGGGCGTCGTCAACGGCGACACCGGCTACATCATGGCCTACGGCGCGCTGATGATCGGCATCTCGCTGGTCCAGGTCGTGTGCAACATCGGGGCCGTGTACTACGGCGCCCGTACCGCCTCCGCGCTGGGACGGGACGTGCGCGGGGCCGTGTTCGACCGGGTGCAGTCGTTCTCCGCGCGTGAGGTGGGGCACTTCGGGGCGCCGTCGCTGATCACCCGGACGACGAACGACGTCCAGCAGGTGCAGATGCTGGCGCTGATGACGTTCACGCTGATGGTGTCGGCGCCGATCATGTGCGTCGGCGGCATCGTGCTGGCGCTCGGTCTGGACGTGCCGCTGTCCGGGGTGCTGGTGGCGGTCGTGCCGGTGCTGGGCATCTCCGTGACGCTGATCGTGCGGCGGCTGCGGCCGCTGTTCCGCTCCATGCAGGAGCGGCTGGACACCGTCAACCGGGTGCTGCGCGAGCAGATCAGCGGCAACCGCGTGATCCGTGCCTTCGTCCGGGACGCGTACGAGCAGCAGCGCTTCCGCGAGGCCAACACCGACCTCACCCGGTTCGCGCTGGGCACCGGCAACCTGCTCGCGCTGATGTTCCCGATCGTCATGACGGTGGTGAACCTGTCGTCGATCGCCGTGGTGTGGTTCGGCGCGCACCGCATCGACAGCGGCGGGATGCAGATCGGCGACCTGACCGCGTTCCTCGCCTATCTGATGCAGATCGTCATGGCCGTGATGATGGCCACCTTCATGTTCATGATGGTGCCGCGCGCGGAGGTGTGCGCCGAGCGGATCCAGGAGGTGCTCGACACCTCCTCCAGCGTGGTGCCGCCCTCGGCGCCGGTGCGCGCCCTGCGCCGGCACGGGCACCTGGAGATCCGCGGGGCCGGTTTCCGCTATCCGGGTGCCGAGGAGCCGGTGCTGCGCGCCGTCGACCTGGTGGCCAGGCCGGGCGAGACGACCGCCGTCATCGGCTCGACCGGCAGCGGCAAGTCGACTCTGCTCGGGCTGGTCCCGCGCCTGTTCGACGCGACCGAGGGCCAGGTCCTCGTCGACGGGGTGGACGTCGCGGAGCTCGATCCGCGGCTGCTGGCGCGCACGGTCGGGCTGGTGCCGCAGAAGCCGTACCTGTTCGCCGGCACGGTGGCGACCAATCTGCGCTACGGCAACCCGGACGCCACCGACGAGGAGCTGTGGCACGCGCTGGAGGTGGCGCAGGGCAAGGAGTTCGTCGAGCGGCTGGAGGGCGGGCTGGACGCGCCGATCGCGCAGGGCGGCACGAACGTCTCCGGCGGGCAGCGGCAGCGGCTCGCCATCGCCCGGACGCTGGTGCAGCGGCCCGAGATCTACCTGTTCGACGACTCCTTCTCCGCGCTCGACTACGCCACGGACGCCGCCCTGCGGGCCGCGCTCGCGCGGGAGACGGCCGAGGCGACCGTGGTGATCGTCGCCCAGCGGGTGGCGACCATCCGGGACGCGGACCGGATCGTCGTGCTGGACGAGGGCCGGGTGGTCGGCACCGGCCGGCACCGCGAGCTGATGGCGGACAACGAGACCTACCGGGAGATCGTGCTCTCCCAGCTCACGGAAGCGGAGGCGGCCTGATGGCGGGGCCCATGGGGCGGATGATGGCCGGGGGCGGCCCCGACCAGCGCTCGCTGGACTTCACGGGATCGGGCAAGCGGCTGGTCGCCCGGTTCCGGCCCGAGCGCGCGACCATCTGCGTCCTGCTGGCCTGCGTGGTGCTCAGCGTCGCGCTCAGCGTCAGCGGGCCGAAGATCCTCGGCCGGGCGACCGACCTGGTCTTCGCGGGCATCGTCGGGCGCGGCATGCCCGAGGGGGCGTCCAAGGAGCAGGTCCTGCAGCAGATGCGGCAGCGCGGGGACGGTGACGTCGCCGACATGCTGCGCGGCACCGACTTCACCCCGGGCGAGGGCATCGACTTCACCGCCGTCGGGCACGTGCTGCTGCTCGCGCTGGCGGTGTTCACGGTGGCCGGGCTGCTGATGGCGGTGGCGACCCGGCTGGTGAACCGCGCCGTCAACCGCACGATGTTCCGGCTGCGCGAGGACGTGCAGACGAAGCTGTCGCGGCTGCCGCTGTCGTACTTCGACCAGCGCCGGCGCGGCGAGGTGCTGTCGCGGGCGACGAACGACATCGACAACATCGGGCAGACGCTGCAGCAGTCGATGGGGCAGCTCATCAACTCGGTGCTGACCGTGATCGGCGTGCTCGCGATGATGTTCTGGGTCTCGTGGATCCTGGCGCTGGTCGCACTGGTGACCGTGCCGCTGTCGTTCGTCGTCGCCACACGCGTGGGCAAGCGCTCGCAGCCGCACTTCGTGCAGCAGTGGCGCTCCACCGGCACCCTGAACGCCCACATCGAGGAGATGTACACCGGGCACACCCTGGTGAAGGTGTTCGGGCGGCAGGAGGAGTCGGCGCAGCAGTTCGCCGAGCAGAACGAGGCGCTGTACGAGGCCGGGTTCCGGGCGCAGTTCAACAGCGGGGTCATGCAGCCGCTGATGATGTTCGTGTCGAACCTCAACTACGTCCTGGTCGCGGTCGTCGGCGGGCTGCGGGTGGCCTCCGGCTCGCTGTCCATCGGTGACGTGCAGGCGTTCATCCAGTACTCGCGGCAGTTCTCCATGCCGCTGACCCAGGTGGCGTCGATGGCCAACCTGGTGCAGTCGGGGGTCGCCTCGGCGGAGCGGGTCTTCGAACTGCTCGACGCCGAGGAGCAGGTCGCCGACCCGGTGCCGGGCGTGCGGCCGGAGGAGCTGCGCGGGCGGGTGGCGCTGGAGCACGTGTCGTTCCGCTACGACCCCGACAAGCCGCTCATCGAGGACCTGTCGCTGACGGTGGAGCCGGGGCAGACGGTGGCCATCGTCGGCCCGACCGGCGCGGGCAAGACGACGCTGGTGAACCTGCTGATGCGGTTCTACGACGTCACCGGCGGCCGGATCACCCTCGACGGCGTGGACATCGCGCGGATGTCCCGGGACGAACTGCGGGCCGGGATCGGCATGGTGCTGCAGGACACCTGGCTGTTCGGCGGCACGATCGCGGAGAACATCGCCTACGGGGCGTCCCGGAAGGTGACCCGCGGGGAGATCGAGGAGGCCGCCCGGGCGGCGCACGCGGACCGGTTCGTCCGGACGCTGCCGGACGGGTACGACACCGTGATCGACGACGAGGGCACGGGGGTGAGCGCGGGCGAGAAGCAACTCGTCACCATCGCGCGGGCGTTCCTGTCCGACCCGGTGATCCTGGTGCTGGACGAGGCGACGAGCTCGGTCGACACGCGCACGGAGGTGCTCATCCAGAAGGCGATGGCCAAACTGGCGCACGGGCGGACCTCGTTCGTCATCGCGCACCGGCTGTCCACGATCAGGGACGCGGACACGATCCTCGTCATGGAGAACGGGGCGATCGTGGAGCAGGGCGCACACGAGGAGCTGCTGGCGGCCGGTGGGGCTTACGCGCGGCTGTATCAGGCGCAGTTCGCGCAGGCGGTGGCGGAGGTGGACTGAGTCGCGGTCCGGCGGTGCCGAGGGGGGTCGCGGGGCGGTCGCGGGCCGGTGGGGGCCGGTCGCGCGGTTCCCCGCGCCCCTGACGGGGCGCAGGGGGGCGGCGTCAGTCCAGATAGCCCCGCAGCTGGTCCGCGAAAGCGTGGTCCCGCAGTTTGTTGAGGGTCTTGGACTCGATCTGCCGTATGCGCTCGCGCGTCACGCCGAAGATCCGGCCGATCTCCTCCAGCGTGCGCGGGCGGCCGTCGGCCAGGCCGTAGCGGAGCTGGACGACCTTCCGCTCCCGCTCCCCCAGGGTCGACAGGACGGCCTCCAGGTGCTCCCGGAGCAGCAGGAACGCCGCCGATTCGACCGGGGAGGCCGCGTCGCCGTCCTCGATGAGGTCACCGAGGGCGACGTCGTCCTCCTCGCCGACGGGCGCGTGCAGCGACACCGGCTCCTGGGCCAGGCGCAGCACCTCGCCGACCCGCTCGGGCGGGAGGTCCAGCTGGGCCGCGACCTCCTGGGGTGTCGGCTCGTACCCCCGCTCCTGGAGCATGCGGCGCTGCACCCGCACGACCCGGTTGATGAGCTCCACGACGTGGACGGGGACGCGTATCGTGCGGGCCTGGTCGGCCAAGGCGCGGGACATGGCCTGGCGGATCCACCAGGTGGCGTACGTGGAGAACTTGTAGCCGCGGGCGTAGTCGAACTTCTCCACCGCGCGGATGAGGCCGAGGTTGCCCTCCTGGACGAGGTCCAGCATGGTCAGGCCGCGGCCGACGTAGCGCTTGGCGACGGAGACGACCAGGCGCAGATTGGCCTCGATGAGGCGGCGTTTGGCGACGCGGCCCATCACGACGAGCCGGTCGAGGTCCATGGCCAGCCGGCTGTCCAGGTCAGGGGTGAGGCGCAGCTTCTCCTCGGCGAACAGGCCGGCCTCGACGCGGCGGGCGAGTTCCACCTCCTCGGCGGCGGTCAGCAGCGGGACGCGGCCGATCTCCCGCAGGTACTGGCGGAACAGGTCCGAGGAGGGGCTGCCCGTCTCCGTGCGCACGGGCGGCGGTTCGACGGCCCCGGCGGCCTCGGCCGTCTCGGGGGCCTCGGCGGTCTCGACGGCCTCGGCGGGCGGTTCCCCGGGCTCCGGCTCCGTTTCCGCTTCCGCTTCCGTCCGGGGGTGCTGCGCGGCGCGGCTCCGCGCCGGGACCCCGGACAGGGCGTCGGCCTCCGCGTCGGGCGCCCGTGCGCCTGCGCGGCGGGCCGAGGCGGCTTCGGTCTGGGTCAGGGTCCGGGTCTGCACGGGGGCGACCTCCAGGATGATCGCTGCCGCTGCCGGGGGCTGGGCAGCGGTACGTCGGGAGCGGAGTCGGCGGCCTCGCCGCTTTCCGTTCCGTACGCGAGGGGCGGGACCGCGGGGGTCCACGACCCGTCGGTGACGGATCGGCCGCGCTCCGGGGACTCAGGCACCGCACACCAGTGTGGGGTACGACACATCACCGCCACGAGGGGCGTGCGGTGACTTTTTGCTTCCGGTCCGTGACCGGACGGTCGCCCGCGGTGGAAAACCCGGATGCCCCGGGCCTTCCCGGTCTGCGACGATCGCCCGGTGTCCGCTTCTCTGTACGCATCGCATGTCACGGTCCGTTGCGCGGACCCCGAGGAGTCCGCGCGGCTGCGCCGCTGGGCCGCGGCGGGCGGGTTCAAGCTGACGCACATCGTGCTGGCCAGGGGCCGGATGCGCGATCAGCCGATGCTCACCCAGTCGGGTTCGCCGACGTACGCCACCGAGGCGGCCCGGGTGCGGGAGGTGGTGGCGCGGTTGCGGGCGGACGGCTTCGACCCGGTCCGGGTGAAGACGGAGTCGTCTCCGTGGGCGGCCGAGGTGCCCCGCGAACCCTGCGGCGACGGACGGTACTTCGAGCACCACGTCAAGCTGCGGCTCCCGGCGGACACGGACCTGGGCGCGCTCGCGGCCCGGGTGGTGCCGCACGGCGCCCACCTGTCGTGGAACGCCCGGAGGGTGCGCGGCGAGTGGCACGAGCGGTTCGTCACCCAGCGCTGCCACCGGGTGGACGCCGAGGGCGCGGGCCGCGCCCTGGACCGGCTCCTGGCCGAGCTGCGCGACGGTGACGTGCTCGGCGTGGAGCGGGAGTTCGTGCTGCACGACAGCGACATGACGGTGGACGACGGATGGCTCCAGGAGCCGGCGGGGGTGCGGGCATGAGCGGGACGGCGTGGGAGGGGTTCGACTGGCGGAGCACCGAGATCCCCCGGGAACCGCTGAACGAGGCCACCCGCAGGGCCGGGCACCTGCCGAGGACGCTGCGGCCGGTGCCGGGGGACGACGTGGTGCAGCTCCCCGTCTTCGACCCGGCCCTGAAGCAGCACCGCAACGCCTACCGGGCCACCGACCCGCGCTTCGCCGACCCGGAGCGGGGCGAGGCGTGGCGGGCGGCTCGCCGGCAGGCCCTGGATCTGGTGCCGGCCGCGATCGCGGAGACCGAGTGGGTCGAGGCGCTGGTGCTGCGGGGCAGCGTGCTGATGTCGTCCTGGTTCGGTGCGGCCGCCCGCGAGCCCGGCGACCTGGACTTCGTCGTCGTGCCGCACACCTGGCGGATGGAGGACGGCCGCACGGACCGGATGCTCTCCGGGATCGCGGGGGCGGCCCAGGCGCTGGCCGACGCTCGGGGCAGCGGCGTCGGCATCTCGGCGCGCGGTGCGGTCGTCGAGGACATCTGGACCTACGAGCGGGTACCGGGCCGGCGCATGCTGCTGCCCTGGGGCGCGCGCGGGCTGCCCGGCGGCCACGTCCAGCTGGACTTCGTGTTCGGCGAGCGGCTGCCCGAGGAGCCGGAGCTGGTGGAGCTGGCCGGCGGTGCGGTCGTCCGGGCGGCGACGCCGCAGCTGTCACTGGCCTGGAAGCTGATGTGGGTGATCAACGACGCGCATGTGCAGGGCAAGGACCTGTACGACGCGGTCCTGCTGGCCGAGCGGCACCCGCTGCGCCGTGAGCTGCTGCACGAGGTGTTCCGGCTGTCCGGCGAGTGGCCCTACCCGTACCAGGAGGAGATCCTGCTGGAGCACGTGGTGGAGGCCGTCGGGTACGTGGAGTGGAACCACTTCGTCACCGAGTACCCGCGCTTCCGGGACGCCGAGCGGGAGTTCGCCGAGCGGCTGGTGCGGGCGGTGGCGCCCGCCTTCGAGGGGGCCTGACCGCGTCAGAGTGCGGCGGCGCCGTGTGCCCGCAGGGCCTGGTCGTACTGCTGGAGGACCCACAGTTCGTTCTGCACGGCGGCCAGTTCGGCCGGGTCTCCGTGGGTGCCGAGGCGGGTGAGGCGGCCGGTGATGTCGCGGATGCGGCGCTCCACGGCGCGGCGGCGGACGGTGACCAGCTGGGCCCCGGCGTACGTCTCGTCGACGCCCTTCACGCCCCGGTGCAGCATGATCGCCTCGACGGCCAGCTCCGTGACCATCGCGCGGACCGCGTCGTCGGGGGCGGCCTCGCGGACCCTGACCAGGTAGCCCTGGGGGTCGGCGACGCCCGGTTCGGCGCCGCCCGCGTCCAGGATGGCCTGGCGCACGGCGGCGTAGGGCGGGGCGGTGAACTCGTCCACGCCGTAGGCGTCGAAGGCCGGGGAGACCAGCTCGGGGCGCTGCAGGGCGAGTTTGAGCAGCTCGCGCTCGGTGGCGTAGACGGGGTTGCGGAGGTTGAGGGCCGGGCCGCGGGGGGCCGCGGGCGCCTGGGCCGGGTACTGCTGGGGCGCGTGCCGGTCGGGGGCGGGGCCCTTGCCGCCGCGCTCGCGGGCCCAGCGGGCCAGTTGTGCCACGCGCTTGACGACGAACTGGGTGTCGAGGATGCCGAGCATGCCGGCGAGCTGCACGGCGACCTCGTGCTGGGCGCCGCTGTTCTTGATGCGGGCGACGATCGGGGCGGCCTCGTCCAGCGCGGCGGCGCGGCCCGCGGGGGTGTCGAGGTCGTAGCGGGCCACGATCTGGCGCAGGGCGAACTCGAAGAGGGGGGTGCGGGGTTCGACCAGGTCGGCGACGGCCTCGTCGCCCTTGGCCAGGCGCAGGTCGCAGGGGTCCATGCCGTCGGGGGCGATGGCGATGTAGGTCTCGGCGGCGAACTTCTGGTCGTCCTCGAAGGCCCGCAGGGCGGCCTTCTGCCCGGCGGCGTCGCCGTCGAAGGTGAAGATGACCCGCGCCGAGCCGTTGTCCATCAGCAGGCGGCGCAGGATCTTGATGTGGTCGCCGCCGAAGGCGGTGCCGCAGGTGGCGATGGCGGTGGTGACCCCGGCGAGGTGGCAGGCCATGACGTCGGTGTAGCCCTCGACGACGACCGCGCGGGAGGCCTTGGCGATGTCCTTCTTGGCGAGGTCGATGCCGTAGAGGACCTGGGACTTCTTGTAGATCGCCGTGTCGGGCGTGTTGAGGTACTTGGGGCCGTTGTCCGCTTCGTAGAGCTTGCGGGCGCCGAAGCCGACCACGTCGCCGCCGATGTCGCGGATGGGCCACATCAGCCGGCCGCGGAAGCGGTCGATGGGGCCGCGGCGGCCCTCCTGGGAGAGGCCGGAGAGCAGCAGCTCCTTGTCGGTGAAGCCCTTGCCGCGCAGGTAGCGCGTGAGGTGGTCCCAGCCCTGCGGGCTGTAGCCGACGCCGAAGTGGACGGCGGCGGCCTGGTCGAAGCCGCGCTCGGCGAGGAAGGCCCGGCCGGTGTCGGCCTCGGGCGAGGCCGCGAGCTGCTCCGCGTACCACTCGGCGGCGATCTTGTGCGCCTCGACCAGGCGGATCCGCTCGCCGCGCTGGTGGGAGGGGTTGTAGCCGCCCTCCTCGTAGCGCAGCGTGATGCCCGCCTGGCCGGCCAGGCGCTCGACCGCCTCCGAGAAGGAGAGGTGGTCGATCTTCATCACGAACGTGAGGGTGTCGCCGCCCTCCTGGCAGCCGAAGCAGTGGAACAGCCCCTTGGCGGGGCTGACCTGGAAGGAGGGCGACTTCTCGTCGTGGAACGGGCACAGCCCCTTGAGGTTGCCGCCGCCCGCGTTGCGCAGCTGGAGGTACTCGGACACCACGGCGTCGATCGGGACCGCGTCCCGTACCGCCTTCACGTCCTCGTCGTTGATCCGTCCTGCCACGCGTGAATTCTACGGGTGCGCTGTGACACTCACGGGGCGAGGCTTTCGAGCGGAACGTGCGGATCCGCCAGATTGTCCGTGTTCACCTGGGCCCGGCTGCGCACCAGGTGCTGGATCTTGTCCGTGACGTTCCACACGTTCACGTTCATCCCGGCCAGCACCCGGCCGTCCTTCACCCAGAACGCGATGAACTCGCGCTTGCCCGCGTCGCCCCGCACGACCACCTGGTCGTAGGCGCCGGGCGGTGCCCAGCCTGAGTACTCCATGCCCAGGTCGTACTGGTCGGAGAAGAAGTACGGCACGCGGTCGTACGTCACGTCCCGGCCCAGCATGGAGCGCGCGGCGGCCGGGCCGCCGTTGAGGGCGTTGGCCCAGTGCTCGACGCGCATGCGGGTGTCGAACAGAGCGTGCGGGAAGGAGACGACGTCACCGGCCGCGTACACGTCCGGGTCGGAGGTGCGCAGGCGCTCGTCGACGACGATGCCGCCGCCGAGGGCGGGGTCGGCCACTTCCAGCCCGGCCGCCTCCGCGAGGTGGGTGCGCGGGGCCGCGCCGATGGCCGCCAGGACGTCGTGCGCCGGGTGCTCCTCGCCGTCGTCGGTGCGGGCCGCGAGGACCATGCCGTCCTGGCCGACGATCTCGGTCAGCCGGGCGCCGAAGTGGAAGCGGACGCCGTGGTCGCGGTGCAGCTCGGCGAAGAGCCCTCCGAGCTCCGGGCCGAGCACGCCGTGCAGCGGGGTCGGACCGTGCTCGACGACCGTGACCTCGGCGCCGTACTCGCGGGCCGCCGCCGCGACCTCCAGGCCGATCCAGCCGCCCCCGGCGATCACCAGGTGGCCGTTGTCGCGGCCGAGGTGGGCCAGGACGTGCTTGAGGCGTTCGGCGTGGGCCAGGCGCCGCAGGTGGTGCACGCCCGCCAGGTCCGTGCCCGGGATGTCGAGGCGGCGGGGCTCCGCGCCGGTCGCCAGGAGCAGCTTGTCGTAGCGCACCGCGGTGCCGTCGTCGCCGAAGCGGACCGTCCTGGCCGTGCGGTCGATCGCGACGACGGTCTGGCCGAGGTGCAGCTCGATGTCGTTCGCCGCGTACCAGGCCGCTTCGTGGACGAAGACGCTGTCGCGTTCCTCCTTGCCGAGCAGGTAGCCCTTGGACAGGGCCGGGCGCTCGTAGGGGTGGTCGCGTTCGTCGCAGATCAGTATCACGCGGCCGGTGAAGCCCTCCGCGCGGAGCGTCTCGGCCGCCTTGGCGCCCGCCAGTCCGCCTCCGACGATGACGAATGTCTGATCCGCGTCGACCACTTGATGCCTCCTCGTCAGGGTGTAGCCACGTGCGAGCCTCCCGCACGGAGCGTGATGCGGGAAGAGGGTGTGACCCGATCAGGCCACGCAGGGTCACCTTCGGTGTGCTCGTGTCCCGCCGGTCGCACCCGTCTCACGCGTGCCCCGTCAGCCGGGCGTGCAGCGACCGGGCCGAGGTGTCGGTGAGGGACGCGATCTGGTCGACGACGACCCGCTTGCGGGCGCGGTCGTCGGGCGCCCGGTCGAACAGGGCCCGGAACTGCGGGTCCAGGCCGTCCGGCGCCCGCGCGGTGAGCGCCTCGGCGAGTTCGGCGACGACGATCCGCTGGTCGGCGCGCAGGCGCTCCTGCTCGGCGCGCTGCATCACGTAGAGGTCGGCGACGGCCTTGAGCACCGCGCACTCCATCCGCGTCCCGCGCGGGACGACGAGTTCGGCGGCGTACCGGGTCAGTCGCCCCGGCCCGTACCGGGCCCGGGTCGCGGCCTCGGCCGCCAGGCAGAAGCGGCCGATGAGCTGGCTGGTGGCGTCCTTGAGGCGGGCCTGGGCGGCGGCGGTGCCGTCGTAGCCGTGCGGCCACCACTCCTGGGCGAGGAGCCGGTCGAGGGCCTCGGCGAGTTCGGCCGGGTCGGTGCCCGGGGGCACGTAGCGGCCGAGGGCGACCCGGAAGACGTCGTGGCGTTCGGGGTCGGCGTGCAGGCAGTTGGGGTCGATGTGGCCGGCGTGCAGGCCGTCCTCGACGTCGTGCACCGAGTAGGCCACGTCGTCGGACCAGTCCATGACCTGCGCCTCGAAGCAGGTGCGGGTGCCGGGGGCGTCCTTGCGGAACCAGTCGAAGACGGGCCGGTCGTCCTCGTAGACGCCGAACTTGGGCGAGTCCGGGTCGGTGGGGTGGCCGCCGCGGGGCCAGGGGTACTTGGTGGCCGCGTCGAGGGTGGCCCGGGTGAGGTTGAGGCCGACGGACCCCTCCGGGGTGAACCGCTTGGGCTCGATGCGGGTGAGGAGCCGGAGCGACTGGGCGTTGCCCTCGAAGCCGCCGCAGTCCGCGGCGAATTCGTTGAGGGCCTGTTCGCCGTTGTGGCCGAAGGGCGGGTGGCCGAGGTCGTGGGAGAGGCAGGCCGCTTCGACGAGGTCGGGGTCGCAGCCCAGGGCCGCGCCCAGCTCCCGGCCGACCTGGGCGCACTCCAGGGAGTGGGTGAGGCGGGTGCGGGGGCTGGCGTCCCAGGCGGGTCCGAGCGTGCCGGGGGTGACCACCTGGGTCTTGCCGGCGAGGCGGCGCAGGGCGGCGGAGTGGAGGACCCGGGCGCGGTCGCGCTGGAAGGCCGTGCGGCCGGGGCGCTTGTCGGGTTCGGGGGCCCAGCGGTCGACCGACGTCGGGTCGTAGGCCGGGGAGTTCTGTGTGGTGCCTGCCATGCGTCGACAGTACGGGCACGGGTGTGCTGTGCGCCGTCCGGTGTGACGAGTCCGGCGGTGTGGCGTGCGCGGGTCCGGCGTGGTGGGGCGCGTCCGCGCGGCGAAGGGGGGTGCCGCCACCGTCCCGCGCTCCTCGGCTGCTCGACTCCCCGGCTCCCCGGTTCCCCGGTTCCTCGGCTCCCGGCTCCTCGGCTCCCGGCTCCTCGGCTCCCGGCCTCTCAGGGCATCAGGCCGAGACCGGTTCCCGGGCCGCCGCCGGCCTCGCCCGTGCCTCGTCGTAGCGGTGCAGCAGGAGCCGGGCCAGGGCGGGGTGCGCGCCGAGGGGGGCCGCCGCGATCCACGGTGCCTGCCGGGCGCACTCGGTGGCGAAGCGGCCGGGGGCCGTGAAGCAGGAGGCGAGGGCGATGTGGTGGCGGCCCCTGGCCAGGAGGGTGCGCACGGCCTCCGGGACCGTGGGGGCCGCCGCCGAGGCGTAGGCCGGGACGACGGGCACGCCGAGGCGGGCCGCCAGGAGGTGGGCCGTGCGGGCGGTGTCCGCCCGGGCGTCCGGGTCGCGGGAGCCCGCCGCGGCGAGGACCACCGCGCTGGTGCGGCGGGGTGTCCCGCCCCAGCCGGCCTCCGTCAGGCGGTCCTGGAGGACGTCCACCAGGAGGGGGTGGGGGCCCAGCGGCGGCGCGAGGCGGGTGCGGGCCCGGGAGGCGGCGGCCGCCGCGGGGATGTCGTGCTTGACGTGGTGTCCGCGGGCCAGGAGCAGCGGGACGAGGACCGCCTCCCGGTCGCCGAGCGCGGCGAGCGTCCCGGGGAGCAGCGGGGCGTTCAGCTCGATGTGGCCGAGGTGCACCGGCACGTCGGGGCGCAGCGCCCGGACCCGGTCCAGGAGCGCACTCACCGTGCTCAGCGCACGGGGGTCGCGGCTGCCGTGGGCCACGGCCACGAGGGCGGGCGGGGCGGGCTGCGGGAGGGGGCGGGGCCTGCTGGACATACCTCCATGGTCGCCGGGGCGTGTGTCCGTCCCGTTGCGCGGGGGGTCACGGGGCTTTTCGGCCGGCTCACGTCCCGGGGCAGGCGCGCTGTGAGCCGCTGTGAGCTGCGGGTTTCGTCCGGCGGCGTGAAGCTCGTCACGGGGGCGGGGGTGAACCGCGCGGTCCGGTGGGGCGTCCCACAGGGTCGAGGGGCCGACCTGGGGAGGGACCGTCCGATGCGTCCAGTGACGTTGCGCAGACCGCGGCTGCCGCGCACCCGGCGGGGGCGGCGGCGCCTGGTGCAGGCGGTGATGGCCGGGTGCGTGCTCGCCCTGCTGCCCGCGACCTGGATGCACCTGGTGGCGGACGGGCGGCTGCGGTCGGCGGCGGACGTCCCGCGCACCGACGTGGCCGTGGTGTTCGGGGCCGGGCTGTGGGGCGGGGAGCCCTCGCCCTACCTCGCCCACCGGCTGGACGCGGCGGCCGGGCTGTACCGGGAGGGGAAGGTGCGGGTGGTGCTCGTCACCGGGGACAACAGCCGGGAGGACTACGACGAGCCGGACGCCATGCGCGCCTATCTGACCCGGCACGGGGTGCCCGACGGGCGGATCGTCAGCGACTACGCGGGGTTCGACACCTGGGACTCCTGCGTGCGCGCGAAGAAGATCTTCGGGGTGGACGAGGCGGTGCTGATCAGCCAGGGCTTCCACATCCGGCGGGCGGTGGCGCTGTGCCGGGCCGCCGGCGTGGAGTCCTACGGGGTCGGGGTGGACGCGGTGCACGACGCCACCTGGTACTACGGCGGCGCACGGGAGATCCTCGCGGCCGGGAAGGCCGCCGCGGACGCGGTGTTCCGCCCGGACCCGCGCTTCCTCGGGCCCCGCGAGCCGGGAGTGGACCGGGCGCTGGCCGCGGGCGGAGGACCGCCGCGGCCCGGCAGGCGTTGACAACGCTCGTGATCCATACGGCCAGGTCGTGTCCGGGCACCTCACGCGGGCGGGGCCGCGGCGGGGAGGTTGCCGTCCCGGCCGCGTAACAGGGGCCCGGCCCGGGCGTAACACGGCCGGCGCACGCTGGTCGGCATGCAGAGCACCGTGACGCCCACGCACTGCCCGTACTGCGCCCTGCAGTGCGGGATGAACCTCACGCCCGCGCCGGACGGGGGCGTCGCCGTGAGCGAGCGGGCGGACTTCCCGGTGAACCGGGGCGCGCTGTGCGGCAAGGGCCGTACCGCGCCGGCGCTGCTCGCGCGGGACGTCCGGCTGACCTCGCCGCTGGTGCGCGGCGGGGACGGCACGCTGGTGCCGGCCTCCTGGGACGAGGCGCTGGACCGGATCGCGGCGGGGCTTCGCCGCACGCGCGCCGCGTACGGCCCGGACGCGGTCGGGGTGTTCGGCGGCGGCGGGCTGACGAACGAGAAGGCGTACAGCCTCGGCAAGTTCGCACGGGTCGTGCTCGGCACCTCGCAGATCGACTACAACGGACGGTTCTGCATGTCTTCGGCCGCGGCGGCCGGGATCAGGGCGTTCGGGCTGGACCGCGGGCTGCCGTTCCCGCTGGAGGACGTCCCGGAGTCGGGGTGCGTGATCCTCGTCGGGTCGAACCCGGCGGAGACCATGCCGCCGTCGCTGCGGTACTTCACGCAGCTGCGGGACAACGGCGGCACCCTGATCGTCGTCGACCCGCGGCGGACCAGGACGGCCGAGCAGGCCGATCTGCACCTGGCGCCGCGGCCGGGCACCGACCTGGCCCTCGCCCTGGGGCTGCTGCACCTGGTGATCGCCGAGGGCCGGGTGGACGAGGAGTACGTCGCCGGCCGGACCACCGGCTGGGAGGAGGCCCGGGCCGCCGCCATGGCGCACTGGCCCGAGTACGTGGAGCGGATCACGGGGGTGTCCGTTCCCCGGCTGCGGGAGACCGTACGGCTGTTCTGCGAGCCCGAGTCGGCGATGGTGCTCACCGCGCGCGGGCCCGAGCAGCAGTCCAAGGGCACGGACACCGTGGGCGCCTGGATCAACCTGTGCCTGGCGACCGGCCGGCCGGGGCGCCCCCGGTCCGGGTACGGCTGTCTGACGGGGCAGGGCAACGGCCAGGGCGGGCGCGAACACGGGCAGAAGGCCGACCAGTTGCCGGGCTATCGCAAGCTCGACGACCCGGCGGCCCGGGCCCATGTCGCCGGGGTGTGGGGTGTGGACCCGGACAGCCTTCCGGGGCCGGGGCGCAGCGCGTACGAGCTGCTGGACGCGCTGGGCACCGACATCAGGTCGCTGCTGCTGATGGCGTCCAACCCGGTGGTGTCGGCGCCCCGGGCCGCGCACGTGGAGGAGCGGATCCGGTCGCTGGACTTCCTGGCGGTCTGCGACGTGGTGCTGTCGGAGACGGCGGCCCTCGCGGACGTGGTGCTGCCGGTCACGCAGTGGGCGGAGGAGACGGGCACGACGACGAACCTGGAGGGCCGGGTCCTGCTGCGCCGCCGGGCCGTCACGCCGCCGGAGGGCGTCCGCAGCGATCTGGAGGTCCTCGGCGAACTGGCCGCGCGGCTGGGCGTGGAGAAGGGTTTCCCGGCGGATCCGGAGGAGGTCTTCGAGGAGCTGCGGCGGGCGAGCGCGGGCGGGCCCGCGGACTACTCGGGGATCACGTACCGCAGGCTGGCCGAGGAGAACGGGGTCTTCTGGCCGTGCCCGGCCGAACCGCCGGCGCCGGACGGGACCGGCGGCACCGCGCCCGGCACGCCGAGGCCGCCCGACGGCCCCACCGGACGGGCGGCGGGCCCGCACCCGGCCACGCCGACCGGAGAGACGGCGGCCCCCCACTCCGGCACGCCGGGCGGAGAGGACGCGGGCGTGCACCCCGGCACCCCGCGGTTGTTCCTCGAGCGCTTCGCCACCGCCGACGGCCGGGCCCGGTTCGTGCCCGTCTCGCACCGGCCGATCGCCGAGGAACCGGACGAGGAGTACCCGCTGCTGCTCACCACCGGCCGGGTCGTGGCCCAGTACCAGTCCGGGGCGCAGACCCGCCGGGTGGCGGAGCTGAACGCCGCCGCGCCCGGGCCGTTCGTGGAACTGCATCCGCGGCTGGCGGCGCGGCTCGGCACGGCCGAGGGCGACCCGGTGGCGGTGGTGTCCCGTCGGGGCCGGGCCGTGGCCCCGGCGAGGATCACCGACACCATCCGTCCCGACACGGTCTTCATGCCCTTCCACTGGCCGGGCGAGGGCCGGGCGAACACCCTCACCAACCCCGCGCTCGACCCGACGTCGCGGATGCCGGAGTTCAAGGCGTGCGCGGTGCGGCTGGAGGCCGTCGAGCGGTAGCGGCGGGAGACGGCGAGGGCCTTCCGACCCGCACCGCGTCTCCCGGCACAGCCGAGGACCTCTCCGGCGCCGGCAGCACGCAGCAGGAGGTGCAGAATCGGTCCTGTGACCCTGCCCTTCTTCGTCTACGGCACCCTCCGCCCCGGGGAGGCCAACCACCGCCTCTTCCTGCACGGCCGCACCCGTTCCGAGGAGCCGGCCCGGCTGGCGGACACCGTGCTCTACGAGGGCCCGGGGTATCCGTACGCCGTCGAGGAGCCGGACGGCGGCGTGGTGCGCGGGGAGCTGGTGACCGCCCGGCCGGAGGCGTACGGGGAGCTGCTGGCGGAGCTGGACCGGCTGGAGGAGTACGTGCCGGGCGATCCGCTGAGCCTGTACGTGCGCGTGGAGCGGGAGGTCGTCCGCGACACGGACGGGGCGGGCGTCCGGGCCTGGGTCTATGTGGCGGGCCGGGGGGTGGCCGCGAGGCTGCGGGCCGCCGGACGGCGGGTCGAGGGCGGGGAGTGGCGGGGGCGCGGGTAGCGGCGGAGCCGGGAAGAGGAACACGGGCGAAGGCGGAGACCCCGGCGGGACGGATGCGGCCGTGGCCCCTGGGGGCCGGCCGTGGCCCCTCGCGCGGTTCCCCGCGCCCCCGGCGGGCGCCGCCCGACGGGTCAGGCCGCGTACGGGCGTTGAGCCCTGGCCTCGCGCAACGCCAGGCCCCACCAGACCAGTTGGTCCAGCATGGTCGCGGCCGCGGCGTCCGGGCCCGCGGGGTCGCGCAGGGCGCCCCGGTCGTCGAAGGACGCGCCGGCGTTGTGGAAGGACACGGTGTCGCGGACCGTCACGGCGTGCAGCTCGGCGAAGACCTGCCGCAGGTGCTCCGCGGCGCGCAGGCCCCCGGCCAGGCCGCCGTAGGAGACGAGGGCGACGGGCTTGGCCCGCCACTCGCCGTAGTGCCAGTCGACGAGGTTCTTCAGGCCCGCCGGGAAGGAGTGGTTGTACTCGGGGGTGAGGACCACGAAGGCGTCCGCCCGGGCCAGCTTCGGGGTGACGCCGGACAGGGCGGCCCGCGCCTCGGGGGTCGGTTCGAGGGACGTCGGCAGGGCGGCCTCGGCGACGTCGACGACCTCGGCGACCAGGTCGTCGCGGCCCCGCAGCCGGGCGAGGAGCCAGTCGGCGACCACGGGGCCGAAGCGGCCGTGGCGGTTGCTGCCGACGACGAGGGTCACCCGGAGCGGCTCGGCGGCGGCCGGGTGGACGGCGGTGTGCGCGGTGTTCGTGTTCATGCGGCACAGCCTGATACCTCAACCTTCGTCGAGGTCAAGCCCGGCCGCGCCACGGCGGGTCACCCGTTCACCCCCGCCCCGCGGGCATTTCCGCCCCGCGCCCGGCGCACGCGCCTGACCAGCCGAAACGCTCCTGACGGGCCGTCGGGGACCGGTGTGCACGACACCCGTTCACCCCAATTCTGACGCCCACTCAGAAAGCGGGCCGGCCGGGCACCCCGTTACCTCGGAAGGGCAGGCGCCCGACCGAACCGCTCGAAGGAGCACCGATGCGACGTACCGCCCGTCCGCTGACCGGCACCGCGCTCGTCGTGGCCGCCGCGGCCCTGGCCGCCGCCCCCGCGTACGGCGCGCAGACCGGTGAGCTGGAGCTGTCGCCGGCGTCGGTGGTCCCCGGCGGGCAGGTCGGCGTACGGACGGCGGCCTGCGGCACCGGGGGTACGGCGACGGGTGACGCCGGTGCGGTCGGCGCCGGGGTCCTGCACCTCGCGGCGGAGCGCGGGCAGGACGCGACCGGGCGGTTCCGGGTGCCGCCGGGTGCGCAGCCCGGCACGTACGAGATCGTCGCGACGTGCGCCGGGAGCGGGCGGCGGGTCACCGGCGACCTGGTGGTCACGCTGACCCCGGCGCGCGAGCAGGTGCACCCGCGAGGAAGTGTCAAGACGGGGGTCGGCGGCGCTCTGGGCCCCGACCCCGTGCAGACCGCGGCCGGGGTGACGGCGCTCGCCGTCGCCGCCGCGGGCGGTACCTGGCTCCTGCATCGCCGGGCGAGAGGCGACGGGATCTGACGGACATCCTCCGCTGTCCGTCGCCGGTACCGCATGTCCCTCCCCCTCCGGGTCCGACGCCCCTCGCGGCCCGGAGGGGGATCGGGGCCGACTCCCCCGCCGCGTCCGGGGGCCGAGGAAGGGGTGGGTATGCGCGGGTTCCCCCGGACCGGCGGTCCCGTCGACGCCGCCCTGACGGCCGTGACGCTGTTCGCCCTGTGCTCCGGGGCCTGGCTGCTGCGCGACGGCGCCGCGGCGCCCGGTCCGCCCCAGCCCTCCGCGGCGCAGGCCGGGGCCGGGCAGGACGGCAGGGGCGCCCGGGAGAGCCCGGGTTCCGCCGTGCCGGCGCTGCCGCCCTCACCGCCGCGGCGCATCCGCGTCCCGGCGATCCGGGTGGACGCCCCGCTGACCGGGCTGGGGCTGACCCGGGCCGGCAGCCTCGACGTACCGCCCGCGGCGCGCCCGGAGCTCGCCGGGTGGTACGAGGCCGGCACCACGCCCGGGGAACGGGGTACCGCGATCGTGGCCGGCCACGTCGACAACGCCGAGGGCCCGGCCGTCTTCTACCGCCTGGGCTCCCTGGCCAAGGGGAGCACCATCGAGGTGGACCGCCGGGACGGACGGGTCGCGGTGTTCACCGTGGACGCCGTCGAGGTGTACGACGCGCGGGACTTCCCCGACGCGAAGGTCTACGGCCCCGCCCGCCGGCCCGAGTTGCGGGTCATCACCTGCGGCGGCGGCTGGTCACGCGGCACCGGGTACCGGGGGAACGTCGTCGTCTTCGCGCACCTCACCGGCAGCCGGTGATCCGCCGAGGACGTGGAGCCTGCCCCACGCGCCCAGCGGTTCCAGCGCGGCGTTGAGGGAGACGCCCCGCGGGGTCAGCGAGTACTCCACGCGCGGCGGCACCTCGTCGTACGCCTCACGGTGCACCAGCCCGTCGGCCTCCATCTCGCGCAGCTGCGCGGCGAGCACCTTCTCGGTGACGCCCGGCAGTTCCCGGCGCAGCTCGCCGAAGCGGTGCGGCCGCTCGTGCAGCGCCCAGAGGACCAGCACCTTCCACTTGCCGCCGATGACGTCCATCGCCGCGTCGATCCCGCACACGTACGCCCCCGGCCTGCGCCCCGCCGTCCCCATGCCCGCGCTCCTCCCTGCCGCTGCCAGGATGCTTCCCGCGAGGTAACCACCCACTTCCGAGTGCGTACTTGAGCAGGCGATTCCCCCCGACGAGCCTAGACGCCATGACCGACACCGCAGTTGCTCCCCGTACTCCCGTCACCCTGCTCGGCACCGGCGCCATGGGCACCGCACTGGCCCGGGCCTGGCTCGCCGCCGGGCACCCGGTGACCGTCTGGAACCGCACGCCCGCCCGGGCCGAGGCCCTGGCCGCCGAGGGCGCGGTCGTCGCGCCGAGCGCCGCCGCCGCGGTCGCGGCCAACCGCCTGGTGATCGTCTGCCTGCTGGACGACGCCTCCGTCGGCGAGGCCCTCGACGCGGCCGGTCTCGCCGGGCGCGACCTGGTGAACCTCACCACCGGCACGCCCGGCGAGGCCCGTGCGCGCGGCGCCTGGGCCGAGGCGCGCGGCGCCCGGTTCCTGGACGGCGGGATCATGGCCGTACCGCCGATGATCGGCGCGCCCCGGTCCGGCGGCTACGTCTTCTACAGCGGCTCGCCCGCACTGTTCGAGGAGCACCGCGACACCCTGGCCGTCCCGGCCGCGACCCGTTACGTCGGCGCCGACCCGGGCTTCGCCGCGCTGCACGACGTGGCGCTGCTGAGCGCGATGACCGGCATGTTCGCGGGCATCACCCACGCCTTCGCGCTGATCCGCCCGGAGGACCTCGCGCCGCGGGAGTTCGCGCCGCTGCTCGCCGACTGGCTGACCGCGATGGCCCCGGCCGTGCACGGGACGGCCGAGCGGCTGGAGAGCGGTGACTACACCGGGGGCGTGGTCTCCCGCCTCGACATGCAGGTCGCGGGCAACGCCACCCTGCTGCGCACGGCCGGGGAGCAGCGGGTCAGCCCGGAGCTGCTGACGCCGTTCATGGCGCTGATGGAACGGCGGCTGGCCCAGGGCCACGGCGACGAGGACGGCACGGGGACGATCGAGCTGCTGGACCTGCGGAGCCGGGCGGACGTCTGAGGCCGGCTGCGCCGGGGCCCGGTCCGCGAGGCCGCCCGGTCACTGCTCGTCGACGCGCTCGCAGACGACGATCCGGCAGCAGCAGGCGTCGGCGCTGCGCCACCGCCCCGGCCCCGAGCCCCCCGGCCTCCGGCTGCTCAAGGGCGCGCAGCGCGCCCCGGGCGCGGGCGAGGCGCAGGGGGTCAGGCGAGCCACTGCTCGTAGGCGAGGTTCGCCACCAGGGCGAAGACCACCGTCAGCAGGACGATGCGGACGAAGCCGCTGCCCTTCTTCAGGGCGGTGCGGGCGCCCAGGGTGCCGCCCGCCAGGTTGAACACGGCCATCAGGGCGGCCAGCTGCCACAGGACCGTGCCCTGCCAGGCGAAGGTGGCGAGGGCCCCGGCGTTGGTGCAGCAGTTGACGATCTTGGCGGTGGCGGAGGCGGTGACGAGGTCGAGGTGGAGGACGGCGGTGAGCGTGAGGACCAGGAAGGTGCCGGTGCCGGGGCCGATGAGCCCGTCGTAGAAGCCGATGCCCAGGCCCGCGAGGCCGATCGCCGCGAGGATCCGGCGGGGTCCGGCCGGGCCGGGGGCGGGGGCCGTGCCGAAGGCGGGCCGCAGGATCACGAAGGCGGCCACCCCGAGCAGCACCACCATGATCACCGGCTTGAGCACCTCGGTGCTCATCCCGGCCGCGAAGAAGGCCCCGGCGGAGGACCCGGCCAGGGCGGCCAGCCCGATGCGGATCGCCGTCCGGACGTCGACCGGGGCCCTGCGGGCGTAGGTGACCGCCGCGCCGGTGGTGCCCACGATGGCGACGGCCTTGTTGGTGCCCAGCGCGTACGCGGCGGGCGTGTGCGACGGCAGCCCCAGCAGCAGCGCCGGCAGCAGCAGCAGGCCGCCCCCGCCGACCACGGCGTCGATCCACCCGGCGGCGAGGGCCGCGACGCAGAGCAGGACGACCACGGTCAGCGATATGTCGGGCACGACGGCGACCCTATGCGACGCCCCCGCGGCGCCTCACACCGGCCGTCCTCGCACGTCAGCAACCCTCACACGCGCCCGCCGCCGCCGCTGAGGGCAGCGTTCCCGGCGGGAAACAGCGGGGATGCGGCCGGGTAACACCGGCACCGCACGCTCGGGACATGACCTCGAACGAGCGTGTGGTGGTGATCGGCACCGGCCTGGCGGGCGTACGGCTCGCCCGGCGGCTCGGTGAGCTGGGCACGCCCGCACTGCTGATCGGCGAGGAGGAGCACCGGCCCTACAACCGGGTCCTGCTCGCCGAGGTGCTGGCCGGACGGTACAGCCCGGAGGTGATCGCCCTGCCGGCGCCCGCGGACCTGCTGCGCGCCCGGGTCACCGGGATCGACCGCGGGCGGCGGACCGTCGTCTGCGCGGACGGTTCGCAGATCGCCTACGGCCGGCTGGTCCTCGCCACCGGCTCCAACCCCGTCCTGCCGCCCCTGCGGGGGCTGTTCACCGGCGACGGCGAACTGCCCGAGGGCGTCCACGCGTTCCGCACCCTGGACGACTGCCTGGGCCTGTCGAAGGCGGTCCGGCCCGGGGTGCGGGCGGTCGTCGTCGGCGGGGGCCTGCTGGGGGTCTCCGCGGCCCGGGCCCTGGCCCTGCGCGGGGCCCAGGTGGTGCTCGCCCAGCAGTCCGAGCGGCTGATGGAGCGCCAGCTCGACCCGGCCGCGTCCGCGCTCGTCCGCCGGCACCTGACCGGGCTGGGCGTCGAGGTGCACACCGAGTGCCGCGTGCGGGACGTGCGCTGCGTCGCGGGCGCCGTCCGCTCGGTGGAGCTGGCCGACGGGTACGCGCTCGACGCCGACCTGGTCGTCGTCGCCTGCGGGGTCCGCCCCCGGGTCGGCCTCGCGCAGGCCGCCGGGCTCGACGTGCGCGAGGGCGTCGTCGTCGACGACGCCCTGCGCACCTCCGACCCGTACGTCCACGCCGTCGGCGACTGCGCCCGGCACGACGGCGTCCTGTACGGACTCGCCGCCCCGGCGCTCGAACAGGCCGACGCCCTGGCCCGGCTGCTGGCCGGTGACCCGGCCGCCCGCTACACCGGCACCCGCTCCCTGACCCGGCTCACGCTGACCGGCCGGGACGGCCCCTTCGACCTCGCCGCGTTCGGCGAGACCGACGCGCTCCCGGGCGACGACGTCGTCCAGCTCGCCGACGCCACCCGCGGCACCTACCGCAAGGTCGTCGTCCGCGACGACCGCCTGGTCGGCGGGGTCCTCGTCGGCGAACTCGGCACCGTCGGCGCGCTCGCCCGCGCCTGGGAGGGAGCAGAGCCGCTCCCTGCCGACGGCGGCCCGCTGCTCCACCTGCTCACCAACGATGGAGGCTCCTGATGACGGCCACCCCGGGGGCGACCCCCACGATCGTGCTCGTCGGCCACGGCATGGTCGGCCAGCGCTTCCTCGAAGCGCTCGCCGAGCGCGGCCTGACCGCCACGCACCGCGTGGTGGTGCTCTGCGAGGAGCCGCGCCCGGCCTACGACCGCGTCCAGCTCACCTCGTACTTCTCCGGCCGGACGCCCGAGGAGCTGTCCCTGACGGACGCGCGGTTCCTCGCCGACCACGGCATCGAGCTGCGCGTCGGCGACCCGGCGGTCTGCGTGGACCGCGAGGCCCGCACGGTCACCGCCCGGTCCGGTGAGGTCGTCGGCTACGACGTCCTCGTCCTGGCCACCGGCTCCTACCCGTTCGTGCCGCCGGTCCCGGGCAAGGACGCCGAGGGCTGCTTCGTCTACCGCACGATCGAGGACCTGCTCGCGATCGAGGAGTACGCGAAGACCGCCACCACCGGTGCCGTGGTCGGCGGCGGCCTGCTCGGGCTGGAGGCCGCGGGCGCGCTGAAGGGCCTCGGACTGACCTCGCACATCGTGGAGTTCGCCCCGCGGCTGATGCCCGTCCAGGTCGACGAGGGCGGGGGTGCCGCGCTGCTGCGCACCATCGAGGGGATGGGCCTGAGCGTCCACACCGGTGTCGGCACACAGGAGATCCTCGTCGGTGAGGACGGCGCCGTCACCGGCATGAGGCTGTCCGACGGCTCCGCACTCGCCACCGACCTCGTGGTGTTCTCCGCCGGTGTCCGCCCGCGCGACCAGCTGGCCCGCGACTGCGGCCTGACGGTCGGCGAGCGCGGCGGCATCGCCGTGGACGAGCAGTGCCGCACGGTCGGCGACCCGCGGGTGTTCGCGATCGGCGAGTGCGCGCTGGCGGCGGACGGCCGGGTGTACGGGCTGGTGGCGCCCGGCTACGAGCAGGCCGAGACGGCGGCGGCCGTGATCGCCTCCGACGAGGCCTCCTTCACCGGCGCGGACCTGTCCACCAAGCTGAAGCTGCTCGGGGTGGACGTGGCGTCCTTCGGCGACGCGCACGGCACCGCCGAGGACTGCCTGGACGTGGTGTACTCCGACTCCCGCGCGGGCCTGTACAAGAAGCTGGTCATCGGCCGCGACGGCACGCTGCTCGGCGGCATCCTGGTCGGCGACGCGGAGGCGTACGGCACGCTGAAGGCGTTCACCGGGTCCGTGCCGCCGGTCGCGCCGGAGTCGCTGGTGCTGCCCGCCGGGGCCGGGCAGCCGGCCGCGCTCGGCCCGTCGGCGCTGCCGGACGAGGCGATCGTCTGCTCCTGCCACAACGTCTCCAAGGGCACGATCCGCGGCGCGGTCACCGACCACCGCTGCACCACCGTGCCGGAGGTGAAGAAGTGCACCAAGGCCGGCACCGGCTGCGGCTCGTGCGTGAAGGTCCTCGGGCAGCTCGTCGACGCCGAGCTGGAGGCGAGCGGCGTCGAGGTCGACAAGGGCCTGTGCGGCTGCTTCGCGCAGACCCGCGAGGAGCTGTACGAGATCGTCCTCGCCCTGCGCGTGACCAGCTACCAGGACCTGCTCGACCGCCACGGCCGGGAGGAGGCCCGGGGCGGGGACGGCTGCGAGGTGTGCAAGCCCACCGTCGGCTCGATCATCGCCTCCCTCGCCCCGGCGATCGGCGCGAGCGGCTACGTCCTGGACGGCGAGCAGGCCGCCCTGCAGGACACCAACGACCACTTCCTGGCGAACCTGCAGAAGAACGGCTCGTACTCCGTCGTGCCCCGCATCCCCGGCGGCGAGATCGCCCCGGAGAAGCTGATCGTCATCGGCGAGATCGCCCGCGACTTCGGGCTCTACACGAAGATCACCGGCGGCCAGCGCATCGACATGTTCGGCGCCCGCGTCGAGCAGCTCCCGCTGATCTGGGCCCGCCTGGTCGACGCCGGCTTCGAGTCCGGCCACGCCTACGGCAAGTCGCTGCGCACGGTGAAGTCCTGCGTGGGGCAGACCTGGTGCCGCTACGGCGTCCAGGACTCGGTGCGCATGGCGATCGACCTGGAGCTGCGCTACCGGGGACTGCGCTCGCCGCACAAGCTGAAGTCGGCCGTCTCGGGCTGCCAGCGCGAGTGCGCCGAGGCGCAGTCCAAGGACTTCGGCGTGATCGCCACCGCCAACGGCTGGAACCTCTACGTCGGTGGCAACGGCGGTGCCACGCCCCGCCACGCGGACCTGCTCGCGCAGGACCTGTCGGACGCCGAACTGGTGCGCCTGATCGACCGGTTCCTGATGTTCTACATCCGCACGGCCGACCGGCTGGAGCGCACCTCGACCTGGCTGGAGCGGATCCCGGGCGGCCTGGACCACGTGCGGGACGTCGTCGTGCACGACTCGCTCGGCATCTGCGCGGAGCTGGAGGAGCTGATGCGGGCGCATGTCGCGCACTACCGCGACGAGTGGGCCGAGACCGTCAACGACCCCGAGAAGCTGGCCCGGTTCGTGTCGTTCGTCAACGCCCCGGACACCCCCGACCCCGTCGTCGCCTTCGTCCCGGAGCGCGACCAGATGAAGCCCGACCTGCCGCTGCTGTCCCTCGGCATGCGACCCGCCGACGACGTACTGGAAGGAAGCGCCCAGCGATGACCCTGGCACCCGAGACCACCGGCCTGAAGGTCGAACTGGCCCTGGACGGCGACTGGTTCGCGATCTGCGACCTCAGCGCGCTGCTGCCGGGCCGCGGGGTGGCGGCCCTGCTGCCCGGCGGGCGCCAGGCCGCGCTCTTCCGCGACCGCTCCGGCGCGCTCTTCGCCATCGACAACCGCGACCCCTTCACGGGCGCGGCCGTCCTCTCCCGGGGCCTGACGGGCACCCACCGGGGCCGCCCGTTCGTGGCCTCACCGCTGCTGAAGCAGCGCTTCGACCTGGTGTCGGGCCGGTGCCTGGACGACGAGACGGTCCGGGTGACGGCGTACGAGGTGCGCGCCGCCTGAAGACCCGCCACCGGGACCCACGACGAACGGCCTGCGGCCGGGGGGCGATCCGCCCCCCGGCCGCCACGCGTTGTCCATGCTCCGTCAACCCGGCGCCCCTAGCGTTCCACCCGCCCTCCCCAGCTCCCAGCACGACCCCGCCGTCGACCGGCGGCGGGGCGGTACGGCACTTGATGGAGTGAGAGTGGAACGTCGCAGTCTCCTGCGTGCGGCCGTCCTCGGCGGTACCTCGGCCGCGCTGGGCGGAACCCTGTGGCGCGGCGCCGCGTACGCCGCCCCCGCCCAGCCCGGCGCCGGCCCCTACGGCCCGCTCGGTTCCCCCGACGCCAACGGCATCAGGCTCCCCGCCGGCTTCACCAGCCGGGTCGTGGCCCGCTCCGGCCAGCGGGTCGGCAGCACCTCCTACACCTGGCACAACGCCCCGGACGGCGGCGCCTGTTACGCCGACGGCACGGGCTGGATCTACGTCTCCAACTCCGAGATCAACCCCTCGGGCGGCGCGAGCGCGGTGGTGTTCTCCGCGACGGGCGCGATCACCGGCGCGTACCGGATCCTGTCCGGCACGCGGCAGAACTGCGCGGGCGGCAGGACACCCTGGAACACCTGGCTGTCCTGCGAGGAGGTGGACCGCGGCTACGTCTACGAGACCGACCCGTGGGGCGTGAAGCCGGCGGTGCGCCGGGACGCGATGGGCCGGTTCAAGCACGAGGCGGCGGCGGCCGACCCGGTCCGGCGCGTCGTCTACCTCACCGAGGACGTCAGCGACGGCTGCTTCTACCGCTTCCGCCCGACGACGTGGGGCGACCTGTCCTCGGGCACGCTGGAGGTGCTGGTGGCGGGCAGCGGCACCAGCGGCCCGGTCACCTGGGCCCGCGTGCCCGACCCCTCCGGCGCGACCGCCACCCGCAACCAGGTCTCCGGCGCCAAGCGCTTCAACGGCGGCGAGGGCTGCTACTACGCGAACGACACGTGCTGGTTCACCACCAAGGGCGACAACCGCGTCTGGCAGTACGACGCGGCCGCGCAGACCATCGAACTCGCCTACGACGACTCGCTGGTGACCGGCGGCAGCGCCCCCCTGACCGGTGTCGACAACGTCACCGGCTCCGCCTCCGGCGACCTCTTCGTCGCCGAGGACGGCGGCACGATGGACATCTGCGTCATCACCCCCGCCGACGTGGTCGCCCCGTTCCTGCGCGTCGAGGGCCAGTCCGGCTCGGAGATCACCGGCCCGGCCTTCTCCCCCGACGGCACCCGCCTGTACTTCTCCAGCCAGCGCGGCACCACGGGCAGCTCCTCGGGCGGCATCACCTACGAGGTCCGGGGGCCGTTCCGGGCGTGACCCCGGTGCGCCCCCTCCTGCACCGGGCCCGCCGGTGACCATCGGCGGGCCCGGGCGTTCCTCCGTTCGGGCAGCTCGTCCGGGCTGCCGTGCCGACGGAAGGGACATCACCGTGGACACGACCGTGCCCGCCTCCGACGTACCGCTCGTCCTGCCGCGCGAGGAGTGGGTCAGGACGCTGCCGCAGGGCATCGTCGCCTCCTGCGTGCTGCTGCTCGACGCGCAGGACCGGATGCTGCTGCTGCGCTATGCCGCGGGCCAGCCGGGGGCGGGGATGTGGGGGCTGCCGGGCGGGATGCTGGACCACGGCGAGGACCCCGTCACCGCGGCCCGCCGCGAGGTGCACGAGGAGACCGGCCTGGTGCTGGACGCGCCGCTCCGGCTCCTCGGCTACGACCACCGGTCCGACGTGCTGGACACCGGCCCGGTGATCGACTTCTACTTCTTCGGCGGCCGGCTTCCGTCGCCGCTGTCCGTCCGCCGCAGCGCGGAGCACGACGACGACGGCCTGTTCGCCCCGGGCGACCTCGCCGGCACGTCCCTGTCGCCCGAGCTCCCCGCCCTGGCGGCCCTGCACGCGGCGGCCCTGACCGGCACGGTGGTGTGCCTGCGGGAGAGCCGGCCCCTGTGACCGGCGGCGGGGGGAGCCCGCCCGCGCACCGGCGGGCCCGGCCCCGGACAGGCCGGAGGAGCGGGGGCGGCACCTCCGCACACAAGGTGCCGCCCCCGCTCTTCTCCGTGGGCTGGAGCCGCCGCGATCGGTGAGGGTCGGGGACCGTCGGCGGCTCCGGGTCGGGGGTCCCCGGCTAGCGGTGGTCGCTGCCCTGGGACTGGACCGCGGCCCGGCCCGCCTCCAGGCGGGCGACCGGGATGCGGAACGGGGAGCAGGAGACGTAGTCGAGTCCGACCTCGTGGAAGAAGTGGACCGACTCCGGGTCGCCGCCGTGCTCGCCGCAGACGCCGAGCTTGAGGTCGGGCCGGGTCTCGCGGCCGGCCTTGGCGGCCAGCTTCACCAGGGAGCCGACGCCGTCCTTGTCGATCGTCTCGAACGGGGAGACCCCGAAGATGCCCTTCTCCAGGTAGGCGGTGAAGAAGCTCGCCTCCACGTCGTCCCGGGAGAAGCCCCACACCGTCTGGGTGAGGTCGTTGGTGCCGAAGGAGAAGAACTGCGCGGCCTCGGCGATCTGACCGGCGGTCAGCGCGGCGCGCGGCAGCTCGATCATCGTGCCGATGGACAGCTTCAGCTGCGCGCCGGAGGCCGCCTCGACCTCGGCGATGACCTGGTCGGCCTCCTCGCGCACGATCTCCAGCTCCTGGACCGTGCCCACCAGCGGAATCATGATCTCGGCGCGCGGGTCGCCCTTGGCGGCCTTGCGCTCGGCCGCCGCCTCGGCGATCGCCCGCACCTGCATGGTGAACAGTCCGGGGATGACCAGGCCCAGGCGCACACCGCGCAGACCCAGCATCGGGTTCTGCTCGTGCAGCCGGTGCACGGCCTGGAGCAGGCGCAGCTCGTTCTCGTGCGGCTCCTGGCGGGACTCGGCCAGGGCCACGCGGACGGACAGCTCGGTGATGTCCGGCAGGAACTCGTGCAGCGGCGGGTCGAGCAGGCGGACGGTGACCGGCAGGCCGTCCATCGACTCGAAGAGCTGCACGAAGTCCTGCTTCTGCAGCGGCAGCAGCTGCTTGAGGGACTCCTCGCGCTCGGCGTCCGTGTCGGCCAGGATCAGCCGCTCCACCAGCTCGCGCCGGTCGCCGAGGAACATGTGCTCGGTGCGGCACAGGCCGATGCCCTGGGCGCCGAAGCGGCGGGCGCGCAGCGCGTCCTCGGCGTTGTCGGCGTTGGCCCGCACGCGCAGGCGGCGCTTGCGGTCGGCGAAGGCCATCATGCGGTGGACGGCCTCGACCAGCTCGTCGGCGTCGTCGGCGCCCGGGTGCATCCGGCCCTCGAAGTACTCCACGACCGGCGACGGCACGACCGGCACCTCGCCGAGGTACACCTTGCCGGTGGAGCCGTCGATGGAGACGACGTCGCCCTCCTCGACGACGTGTCCGCCCGGCACGGTCATCCGGCGGCGCTTGGTGTCGACCTCCAGCTCCTCGGCGCCGCAGACACAGGTCTTGCCCATGCCGCGGGCGACGACGGCCGCGTGGGAGGTCTTGCCGCCGCGGGAGGTGAGGATGCCCTCGGCGGCGATCATGCCGTCCAGGTCGTCGGGGTTGGTCTCGCGGCGGATCAGGATGACCTTCTCGCCGGAGCGGGACCACTTCACGGCCGTGTAGGAGTCGAAGACGGCCTTGCCGACCGCGGCGCCCGGGGAGGCCGCGATGCCGCGCCCGACCTGCTCGACCTTGGCGCTCTCGTCGAAGCGCGGGAACATCAGCTGGGCGAGCTGGGCGCCGTTGACGCGGGTGAGCGCCTCGGCCTCGTCGATCAGGCCCTGGTCCACCAGCTGGGTGGCGATGCGGAAGGCCGCGCCCGCGGTGCGCTTGCCGACGCGGGTCTGGAGCATCCACAGCACGCCGCGCTCGATGGTGAACTCGATGTCGCAGAGATCCTTGTAGTGGTTCTCCAGGGTCTCCATGATCTGCATGAGCTGGTCGTACGACTTCTTGTCGATGCGCTCCAGATCGGCGAGCGGCACGGTGTTGCGGATGCCGGCGACGACGTCCTCGCCCTGGGCGTTCTGCAGGTAGTCGCCGTAGACGCCCTGCTGGCCGGAGGCGGGGTCGCGGGTGAAGGCGACGCCGGTGCCGGAGTCGGGGCCGAGGTTGCCGAAGACCATGGAGCAGACGTTGACGGCCGTGCCCAGGTCGTGCGGGATGCGCTCCTGGCGGCGGTAGAGCTTGGCCCGGTCGCCGTTCCAGGAGTCGAAGACGGCCTTGATGGCGAGGTCCATCTGCTCGCGCGGGTCCTGCGGGAAGTCGCGGCCGGCCTCGGTCTTGACGATCTTCTTGAACTTGGTGACGAGCTTCTTGAGGTCGGCCGCCTCCAGCTCGGTGTCGACGGTGACCTTCTTGGCCGCCTTCGCCGCCTCCAGCGCGTCCTCGAACAGCTCGCCGTCGACGCCCAGCACGGTCTTGCCGAACATCTGGATGAGGCGGCGGTAGGAGTCCCACGCGAACCGCTCGTCCCCGGCCTGCTCGGCCAGGCCCTGCACCGACTTGTCGGACAGGCCGATGTTGAGGACGGTGTCCATCATGCCGGGCATGGAGAACTTGGCGCCCGAGCGCACCGACACCAGCAGCGGGTCGTCGGCCTGGCCGAGCTTCTTGCCCATGCGGGCCTCGAGGGCGTCGAGGTGCGCGCTCACCTCGTCACGCAGTGCCGCCGGCTCCTCGCCGCTGTCCAGGTAGGTCTTGCAGGCCTCGGTGGTGATGGTGAAGCCGGGGGGAACCGGCAGTCCGAGGTTGGTCATCTCGGCGAGGTTCGCGCCCTTGCCACCGAGGAGGTCCTTGAGGTCCTTGTTGCCCTCGGTGAAGTCGTAAACGAACTTCACGCCCTCAACGCTGTGGCCCGGCTGAGCTACGTGGGGATCTTTGTTTTCCGACACGGGTCTCGACTCCTCGAGGACGCGGTGGCTGCCCTGACGGCGAGGAACATACCCAGATCAAAGGCGTCTGGGGAGGTCCACTCGCGCGTCATGCGCCTGTAACCACTCGTCCGCCAGCGGATCGAAAGTCAAGGCTGGGCAAGCGATCACAGCCGTATGTTTTCACTTCTTGAACGCAAGACTCTCCTCGCGGCCCTTCACGCGCTCATCTGAGCGAAGTTTCTGCACATTTGATTTCGCTCGATGAACGATCAAAGGGTGGCACTCAGTGCCACCCTTTGAGGAAGTGCAGTCGCCCATGATCCGCTCATCTGAGCGCAGCCCTTATCAAGGGTGGCGAGAATCACGCTGCCACAGCGGACCGGATTTCACCATGCGGACGCCCTCCGAGCACCCGAAACCTCGTGGTCACACGCCGAGCGCGCGCAGCCGCTCCTCGGCCCGCTCGGGTGCGTACAGGTGCTCCACGACCATCGCACCCGCCCCCACCAGTCCGGCCCGCTCGCCCAGCCGCGCGGTGACCACGTCGAGGTGGGCCGTGGAGCGGGGCAGCGCGCGCTGGTAGAGCAGTTCGCGCACGCCGGTGAGGAAGGGAGTTCCGGCCAGATCCCCGGCGATCATCAGAACGCCCGGATTCAGCAGGGTGACGACCGTCGCCAGGACGTCCCCGACCCGGCGCCCCGCCTCCCGGGCGAGGCCGACCGCCTCCGGGTGCCCGGACGCCAGCAGCTCGCGGATGTCCGCGCCGGAGGAGGCCGGCACCCCGGCCTCGGAGAGCCGCCGCGCGACCGCGCCGCCGCCGGCCACCGCGGCCAGGCAGCCGAAGGAGCCGCACCGGCACAGGGCCTGGGCGCCCTCCGGGACCCGGATGTGCCCGATGTCCCCGGCGCCGCCGTCGACCCCGCGGAACACCGCGCCGTCGACCACCACGCCGGCGCCGATCCCGGTGGAGACCTTCACCAGGACGAAGGCCGAGCAGTCGGGGTAGCCGGTGCGCTGCTCGCCGTACGCCATGAGGTTGGCGTCGTTGTCCACCAGCACCGGCAGCTCGCCCGTTCCGGCGTGCTCGGCGAGCGCCCGGGCGGTGCGGCCCCTGATGTCGTAGCCGTCCCAGCCGGGCATGATCGGCGGCTGCACGACCCGGCCGGTGGTGGTGTCGACCGGCCCGGGGACCGCCAGTCCGACCCCGCAGACGGCCTGCGCGCCGTGCCCGGCCTTCTTCAGCAGCCCGGCGAACCAGCCGCCCAGTTCGCCGAGCACGGCGTCCGGGCCGTCCTCGACGACCAGGGTGCCGGAGTGCTCCGCGAGGATCTCACCGCTCAGCGACAGCACCGCCGCCCGCGCGTGCCGGGTGTCGAGGTCGCCGGCCAGGACCACCGCGTGCCGGTCGTCGAACTCCAGGGTGATGGACGGCCGCCCGCCCAGCGGGGAGTCGACCGGTCCCCCGGCGCCCTCGCGCAGCCAGCCCGCGCGGAAGAGCCGGTCCAGCCGCTGGCCGACGGTCGCCCGTGACAGCCCGGTCGCCTGCTGCAGCGCACCCCGGGTCGTGGCGCGGCGACTGCGCACCAGTTCGAGCAGATCGCCGGCACTGCCCTGACCCGCGCTTCTCCCGGTCCTGCCGGGCTGTCCGCTCATGTACACCCCCTTGTGTTTCCCAACCGTGCCTTACATAGTGGGTTTTGCATGTTAAGTAGACGTAACTCCACGGTAGCCGTTACCGGGCGGACCCGGCCGGACGTCTTACGGAGAGCCCCGAGTGGACCGCACCGCCGCACACGCACCCAGCCCCACCAGCGGCGTTTCCGCCGCGCCCGAGCGGCCGGGAACCGCCCCTCCCCCGCACCTCGCAGGCGCCGCCCGGCCGCCGGCCCGCCGGGCGGGAGCACGGCCCGCCGTCCCCGGCGGCGGCGCGGAGCCACTGCCGGAGCCGGGGAACTGGGCGTCCCCCGGGCGTCCGTGCCACCAGGGTAGGGACAACGGACCCCGCCCACACCACCGGTGGGCGGGGTCGGCCCCCGTCCCCGAGGACGCGTTACGCCCCGGCAGCCACGCCCGTGGGGCTCCCGGGTGCCGGACAGCGGGCCCGGGAGGCAGAACGGCGGCGGCACCGGCCGGACCGCCGCGCGCCCGCACGGCCCACCGCACGAACCGCCGCCCCGCAGGGGGCACCCACCGCACCACGGTGATCAGGGGAGGGGACCCGGAATGACGGAACGCACCCATCTGCTCGTGCACGGCGGGACGTTCGCCGCCGTCGGTGATCGCGGCGACATCAGCGGGCACCGGGGCGGCAGCGCCCCGGACGGCCTGTTCGTGCGGGACGCGCGGCATTTGAGCCGCTGGCAGCTCACCGTCGACGGGGCGGTGCCCGAGGTGCTGACGCCGGTGGCCGACGGGGGCACCGCGCGCTGTGTGCTGGTGCCGCGCGGCGGCCGGGACGAGCCGCCCGCCTGCACGCTGTTCCGCGAACAGGCCGTCGGGGACGCCTCGTTCGTGGAGTCGCTGCGGATCACCAGCAACCGCCCGGTGCCCACGACGGTGCGTCTGGCGGTGACCGCGGACGCCGACTTCACCGACCAGTTCGAGCTGCGCTCGGACCACCGCACCTACGCCAAGCCCGGCGCGGTGCGCTCCCGGCAGGTGCTCGCCCACGGGGTGGAGTTCGCCTACCGGCGCGGCA
The DNA here is from genome assembly GCF_042878735.1 of Streptomyces sp. NPDC003456. Taxonomy (NCBI): domain Bacteria; kingdom Bacillati; phylum Actinomycetota; class Actinomycetes; order Kitasatosporales; family Streptomycetaceae; genus Streptomyces; species Streptomyces sp. NPDC003456. Next base: position 561,657 of record NZ_JBIAOK010000003.1, on the reverse strand, counting down.
CCTGGCGCTCCGTGACGAGCGTGACGGCCGAACCGGGGCCGGACGCCGTGGAGGAGACCGGCACCGGTGCGCGCCGGCTGGTGTGGGACCTCGACCTCCCGTCGCACGGCACCGCGGAGCTGATCCTGCGGGTCATGGCCCGCCCGCACGGCGACCGGCGCGCCCTGCGGGTGCCCCACTCCCCCGCCGCCCTGCACGGGCGGCTGCGGTCCCGGGAGGCGGCCTTCGCGGAGGGCGTGGCCTTCCCGAGCGGCTGGCCGGCCCTGACCTCGGCCTGCGTCCGGGGCCTGGCGGACCTCGCCGCGCTCCAGGTCCCGGCGACCGGCCCGGACGGCGAGGAGGTGCGCGTCCCGGCCGCGGGAGCCCCCTGGTTCCTCACCCTGCTCGGCCGGGACGCCCTGCTCACCTCGCTGTTCGCGCTGCCCTACCGGTCCGGGCCGGCGGCGGCCACCCTGGTCGCGCTCGCCGCGACCCAGGCCACCCGGACCGGCCCCGACGAGGTCACCCGGCCGGGGAAGATCGTGCACGAGGTGCGCCACGGCGAGCTGGCCCACTTCGGGCAGGTGCCGTACGGCCGCTACTACGGCTCGGTCGACGCCACGCCGTTGTTCCTGGTCCTGCTCGGGGCGTACACCGAGCACACCGGCGATCCGGCCCTCGCCCGCCGCCTCGAAACCCACGCCCGGGCCGCGGTCGGCTGGATGCTCGACCACGGCGGCCTCACCACCCGCGGCTACCTCGTCTACCGCGCCGACCGGGGCGGCCTGGCCAACCAGAACTGGAAGGACTCCCCCGGCGCGGTCTGCTCGGCCGAGGGCGTCCGCCCGTACGGCCCGGTGTCGGCCGCGAGCGCCCAGGGCTACGCCTACGACGCGCTGCGCCGCACCGCCGTGCTGGCCCGCACGGTCTGGGGGGACACCACCTACGCGGAGCTGCTGGAGCAGGCGGCCGCCGACCTGCGGGACCGCTTCCAGCGGGACTTCTGGATGCCGCAGCACTCCTTCCCGGCCCTCGCGCTGGACGGCCGGGGCGACCGGGTCGACGCGCTCGCCTCCGACGCCGGGCACCTGCTGTGGTCGGGGCTGCTGGACAAGGAGTACGGCGAACAGGTGGGGCGGCGGCTGCTGGAGCCCGACTTCTTCTCCGGCTGGGGCGTGCGCACCCTGGCGGCCGGGCAGGCGGCGTACCACCCGCTGTCCTACCACCGCGGTTCGGTCTGGCCGCACGACAACGCGCTCATCGCCCTGGGCCTGGCCCGCTACGGGCTCCACGACGAGGCCCGCGCGATCGCCCGGGGCCTGGCCGACGCGGCGGGCGCGACGGGCCACCGGCTGCCGGAGGTCCTCGCGGGGTACGGCCGCGACACCCACCCGGAGCCGGTGCCCTACCCGCACGCGTGCGGCCGCGGCTCCCGGTCGGCGGCGGCCCCGCTGGCGCTGCTCACGGCGGTCGGCGGCGCCTGACCCGCCACCGGAGGTTTGCCGGGTGTTTGCCGAACGGCGGCCCGGCGGGCTGAACGCACCTGGTGGGCGCCCCGTACGCAACGGTGGCGGACCCGTTCCCCCACGCGGGCCCGCCACGTCGCCGCGTTCCGCACGGGAAGGACCCTCCGGGTGCCTGTCTTCACACGCTTCCACCAGCCGCCGCAGCCGGACGACGGCCCGTCCGGGGACGCGCCCGGGACGGCGGAGCAGGGCAGGGACGAGGGCGACCCGGCCGGGGAGGGAGCCGTGCCCGGGGCGGGGAAGCCGCCGGTGCCCGGCGCCTCCTCACGGTCCCTCCCCGGGCAGGTGCTCATCCGCCTGCGCACCTGGCGGACCCGGCGTCCCCGGACCGCCCGAGCCGTGCGCACGGCCACCACCGTCACGGCCGCCGCCCTGGTCCTCGGGGCGCTGCTGCTGCCGAACACGCTCCCGGCCCTGCACGCGGGGACCTTCGCGCGGATCCCGGCCGAGGCGGTCGTGGGAGCCGTCGTCGTGCTGGTGCTGCCGCCGCGGCCCCGGCTGGCCGCCGCGGTGCTGTTCGGCCTGGGTCTCACCGTGCTGACCGCGGTCAACCTGCTCGACATGGGGTTCAACGAGTACCTCGGCCGGGGCTTCAACGCCGCGCTCGACTGGGATCTGCTGCCGGACGCGCAGTCGTACGTCCGGGACACCTTCGGCGGGGGCGTCGCGACCGCGGCCGCCGTCGGGGCGGTCGTGCTCGTGCTGCTGCTGGCCGCCGTCCTGGTCGCGGCGACGGTCCGGCTGTCCGGCGTCCTGGCCCGCCACCGGGCGCGGTCCACCAAGGGGGCGCTCGTCGCCGGCACCGCGTGGGTCACCTGCTCCGCCCTCGGCCTGACGCTGTCCGGCGGCCCGATCGCCTCCGAGCGCGGCGCCGGTGCCCTGCGGGTGCACTCCCAGCGCACGGTCGACTCCCTGCGCGACGAGGCCGCCTTCGCGAAGGAGGCCCGGGCCGACACCTTCGGCAACACACCGCCCGGCGAGCTCCTGCCCGACCTGCGCGGCAAGGACGTGGTCTTCGCCTTCATCGAGAGCTACGGCCGCAGCGCCGTCGAGGACCCGGTCATGGCCCCCGGCGTCCACCGGACCCTGGACGCGAGCACCGAGGCGCTGCGCGAGGCGGGCTTCGCGGCGCGCAGCGGCTGGCTGACCTCGGCGACGTACGGCGGCAGCAGCTGGCTCGGCCACTCGACGACCATGTCCGGCCTGTGGATCGACAACCAGCGCCGCTACCGCACGGTCACCGCGGGCGACCACCTGACGCTCACCAAGGCGTTCCAGCGGACCGGCGCCTGGGACACGGTCGGCGTGATGCCGGGCGTGCAGAAGGGCTGGCCCGAGGAGAAGTGGTACGGCCTGGACCGGGTCTACGACGCGTTCGACCTGGGATACCGGGGGCCGAAGTTCAGCTGGTCGACCATGCCCGACCAGTACGCCCTGGAGGCGTTCGAGCGCCGGGTGCACGGCAGGAAGCGGGACCGGCCGCTGATGTCGTTCGTCATCCTGACCTCCAGCCACCAGCCCTGGGCGCCGATCCCGGAGCTGGTCGGCTGGGACGAACTGGGCGACGGCTCGGTCTTCGACGCGATCCAGAAGGCCGGGAACAGGGCCTCGGACGTCATCACCGACACCACCAGGTCCCGCGAGGAGTACGGGAAGTCGATCCGGTACTCGGTCACCAGCCTGACCCAGTGGCTCCGGCGCTACGGCACCGACGACACCGTCCTGGTCTTCCTCGGCGACCACCAGCCCATCGCCCGGGTCAGCGGCCCCCGCGCCTCCCGCGACGTGCCGGTGTCGATCGTCGCCAGGGATCCGGAGGTGCTGGACAAGATCGCCGGCTGGAACTGGACGGAGGGCCTCAGGCCCGCCTCCGACGCACCGGTGTGGCGGATGGACTCCTTCCGCGACCGCTTCCTGAAGGCGTACGGCTCGACACCGCGCCCCTCGCAGGGCTGATCAGCCGCCGGAGGTGTCGAGTTCGGCGTCCTCGCCGACCCCGGCGCAGTCGTAGGGGTCCTTGAGCCAGCCGTCCGGCAGCACCACGCGGTTGTTGCCGGAGGTGCGGCCGCGGGGCCCGTCGGCGCCGGCCGGCCACGGCTGGTCGAGGTCCAGCTCGTCCAGGCCGGAGCGCAGCTCCTCCAGGGAGGAGGTGACCGCCAAGCGCTTGCGCATCTCGGAGCCGACCGCGAAGCCCTTGAGGTACCAGGCGACGTGCTTGCGGAAGTCGATCACGCCCCGGGACTCGTCGCCGATCCACTCCCCGAGCAGCGTGGCGTGCCGGACCATGACGTCGGCGACCTCGCGCAGGGCGGGCCGGGCGATGTCCTCGGTGCGGCCCTCGAAGGCGGCGACCAGGTCGGCGAACAGCCACGGCCGGCCCAGGCAGCCGCGCCCGACCACGACGCCGTCGCAGCCGGTCTCGCGCACCATGCGCAGGGCGTCCTCGGCGGACCAGATGTCGCCGTTGCCCAGCACGGGGATCTCCGGCACGTGCTCCTTCAGCCGGGCGACGGCCTCCCAGTCGGCGGTGCCGCCGTAGTGCTGGGCGGCGGTGCGGCCGTGCAGCGCGATGGCCGTGACGCCCTCCTCGACGGCGATCCGGCCGGCGTCGAGGTAGGTGATGTGGTCGTCGTCGATGCCCTTGCGCATCTTCATGGTCACGGGCAGGTCGCCCGCGCCGCTGACGGCCTCGCGCAGGATGGCGCGCAGCAGGTTCCGCTTGTACGGCAGCGCCGAGCCGCCGCCCTTGCGGGTGACCTTCGGCACGGGGCAGCCGAAGTTGAGGTCGATGTGGTCGGCGAGGTCCTCCTCCGCGATCATGCGGACGGCCTTGCCGACGGTCGCGGGGTCCACGCCGTAGAGCTGGATGGACCGGGGCCGCTCGCTCGCGTCGAAGTGGACGAGCTGCATGGTCTTCTCGTTGCGCTCGACCAGGGCCCGGGTGGTGATCATCTCGCTGACGAACAGGCCCTTGCCCCCGCTGAACTCCCTGCACAGTGTGCGGAAGGGCGCGTTGGTGATCCCGGCCATGGGGGCCAGGACGACAGGGGGCTGGACGGTGTGCGGGCCGATCTGGAGGGGCGTGGACATTCCTCCATTGTGCCGTGCAATGAACGGGTAAAGTTCGTTAGTTAGGCACACTATCGATATCGGCGTACGATGGAGCCCATGCCCGAGCCCGGTCCCCGCCGCCGCATGCTGGTGCTGGCGATCTGCTGCATGAGCCTGCTGATCGTGAGCCTCGACAACACGGTCCTCAACGTGGCCCTGCCGTCCCTGCGGCGGGACCTGCACGCGAGCACCTCGGGCCTGCAGTGGACGATCGACGCGTACACCCTGGTCCTGGCCTCGCTGCTGATGCTCGCGGGCTCCACGGCCGACCGGATCGGCCGCAAGCAGGTCTTCATGGCGGGCCTGGTCGTCTTCACCCTCGGCTCGGTGCTGTGCTCCCTCGCACCGAACCTCCAGGCGCTGGTCGGCTTCCGGATGATCCAGGCGGTCGGCGGCTCGATGCTGAACCCGGTCGCCATGTCGATCATCACCAACACGTTCACGGACCCTCGGGAGCGGGCCCGGGCGATCGGCGTCTGGGGCGCCGTCGTCGGCATCTCGATGGCCGCCGGGCCCCTGATCGGCGGTGTGCTGGTGGACTCCGTGGGCTGGCGCTCGATCTTCTGGATCAACCTGCCGGTCGGACTGGCCGCCCTGCTGCTCACCCTGCGCTTCGTCCCCGAGTCCCGCGCCCCCCGGGCCCGCCGCCCCGACCCGGTCGGCCAGGTGCTGGTGATCGCGCTGTTCGGCTCCCTGACGTACGCCATCATCGAGGCGCCCACCGCGTCCCCCGCCTCGATCGCCCCGCCGGCCGCCGTGGCCCTGGCCGCCCTGACCGGCCTGCTCCTGTACGAGCCGCGCCGCGCGGAACCACTGATCGACCTGCGGTTCTTCCGCTCGGCGCCGTTCAGCGGGGCGACGGTCGTCGCGATCAGCGCCTTCGCCGCGCTCGGCGGCTTCCTGTTCCTGTCGACGCTGTACCTGCAGAGCGTGCGCGGACTGACGGCGCTCGAGGCCGGCCTGTGGATGCTGCCCATGGCGGTGCCGACGTTCCTGTGCGCACCGCTGTCGGGCCGCCTGGTCGGCACGCGCGGTCCTCGCCTTCCGCTGCTGATCGCGGGCGTGGCGATGACGGTGAGCGGGGTGCTGTTCGCCGCGTTCGAGGCGGAGACCTCCGACACCACGCTCTTCCTCGGCTACGTCCTGTTCGGCGTCGGCTTCGGCTTCGTCAACGCGCCCATCACCGACACGGCGGTGTCCGGCATGCCCCGCGCCCAGGCGGGCGTCGCGGCGGCCGTCGCCTCGACCAGCCGCCAGCTCGGGCAGACGCTGGGCGTGGCGGTGCTGGGCGCGGTGCTCGCGGCGGGCGTGGGCGGCTCGTCGTACCGGGCCGGGTTCGTCTCCGCCGCCCGCCCCGGCTGGTGGATCCTCACGGCGTGCGGCTTCGCGGTGCTGGTGCTGGGCGCGCTGACGACCGGGCGGTGGGCCCGGCGCACCGCCGAGCGGACCGCGCAGCGGCTGCGATCGGCGCAGGTGCGGGACGTGGTGGCGGCGGAGGAGCGGGCCTGACCCCCGCCCTTCGGTCCGGGCCGGCGCCCTCGCGCGGACCGGCGGAACCCCTTCCGCCGGGCACGCCGGCCGCGCGTCCGGGCCTGAGGACGCGTCACCGGGGTAGCAGTTCCGGTGCCGCGGGTGGCCCGCGAGCGAACGGGTCCGGAACGGGGGAGGCTTCATGACGCAGACCGACACGGGCAGCGTCTGCCGGTGGGACCAGCACGGGCGGCGGCACGTGGTGCGGGTGCGGCGCACCGGCACGCAGCGCACCCTCAGGTGCGAGACCTGCGACTGGCGCACCACCGCCCGGTTCCTGCCCGGCCTGAAGGCGGAGGAGCACCTCCTGCGGGCCCACCAGGCGACGGTGGACCCTGCGGGCGGCCCGAGCGCCTCGCGCCCGGCTACGCCGGGTTCCGCAGTCCGCGCAGCAGCAGGTCCACGACGGACGTGAAGTCGGCCTCGGCGCCCGGCTCCGCCCACGCGCGGGCGTGGCAGGGGTCGTGGAAGCGGCCGGTGGCGTGGAAGACCGCGCGGGCGGTGGCCTCGGGGTCGGCCGCGGTGAAGGCGCCGCTGTCCACCCCGTCGCGCACGATGGAGGCCAACTGGGCCGTCAGATCCGCCAGATGGTCGCCGACCGCCGTGCCGGCCTCGTCCGTGAGGACCGTGTACGTGGCGAACAGTTCCGGATCGTCGCCCGCCTTGCGGCGCTTGGCCGCGAACAGCGCGCCGAGCCAGTCCCGCAGCCGGGCCTCGGGGTCGCGGTCCGCCGCGACGATGCCGGACAGCTCGCGCGAGGTGCGGTCCAGCCAGCGCTTGGTGACCGCCTCGCGCAGGGCCGCCTTGGTGCGGAAGTGCCGGTAGACACTGCCGTGGCTGACGCCGAGCGCGCGGGCCACGTCCACCACGGTGGCCTTGGCCGGTCCGTGGCGGCGCAGCACCTCCTCGGTCGCTTCGAGGATGCGCTCGGCGGTCAGGGTCTCGCTGGTCGGTGCCATGCCCCCGACCGTACCCGGAGCCCGGTTCAGCTCTCGAGGTGCGCCATCTGGGCCGCGGGGTAGCGGTCGCCGGCGGCGGCCCCGGCGGGCACGGCCTTCTCGATCGCGGCGAGGTCGGCGTCGTCGAGGGTGACGTCCAGCGCGCCCAGCGCCTCGTCGAGCCGGTCGCGGCGGCGGGCGCCGACCAGCGGCACGATGTCCTCGCCGCGGGAGAGCACCCAGGCGATCGCGATCTGCGCGACGCTGACGCCCTTGTGCCCGGCGATCTCGCGCAGCGCCTCCACGAGGGCCAGGTTGTGCCGGAGGTTGTCCCCCTGGAAGCGGGGCGAGACGGCCCGGAAGTCGCCGGGGCCGAGCTGCCGGTCGGCCGTGAAGTGACCGGAGATCAGCCCCCGGGAGAGCACCCCGTACGCGGTGACGCCGATGCCCAGTTCGCGGGTGGTGGGCAGGATCTCGGGCTCGATGCCCCGGGAGATCAGGGAGTACTCGATCTGCAGGTCGGAGATCGGCGCGGTGGCGGCGGCCCGGCGGACGGTGGCGGCGCCGACCTCGCTGAGTCCGATGTGCCGCACGTACCCGGCGTCGACCAGTTCCGCGACGGCCCCGACCGTCTCCTCGACCGGTACGTCGGGGTCGAGCCGGGCGAGGCGGTAGACGTCGATGTGGTCGACGCCCAGCCGCTGCAGGGAGTACGCGGCGAAGTTCTTCACCGCGGCGGGCCGGCCGTCGTAACCCGACCAGCTGCCGTCCGGGCCGCGCAGGGCGCCGAACTTGACGCTGACCAGGGCCTGTTCGCGCCGGGCGGCGGGGGCCGCGCGCAGGGCCTCGCCGATCAGCATCTCGTTGTGGCCCATGCCGTAGAAGTCGCCGGTGTCGAGGAGGGTGACGCCCGCTTCGAGCGCCGCGTGGATCGTCGCGACCGACTCGGCCCGGTCGGCCTCGCCGTACAGGGCGGACATGCCCATGCAGCCGAGGCCGAGGGCGGAGACCCGGGGGCCGGTGGTTCCGAGGGAGCGCGTTCGCATCGTCATGCCTCCCACGATGGCATGACGGGTGACAGATTTCAATATCTGTCATTCGATACTTGTCAGCTACCGGGTCGTCGCCGCCAGCTTCGCGCCCAGCGCCACGAACGACCCGGCGAAACCCCGGCGCAGCCACGCCATGACCTGCGGCCGGCCCAGCACCCGGCCGCGCACGGACCCGGCCAGCAGCCCGTACGCGGCGAACACCAGGAAGGTGGCCAGCATGAACACCCCGCCGAGCCCGGCCATCCGCAGCAGCGCGTGCGGCTCCCCGGGGCTCACGAACTGCGGCAGGAAGGCGAAGAAGAAGACGGTCAGCTTCGGGTTGAGGAGGTTGATCAGCACGCCCCGCACGATCACCTGCCGTGCGGACGGGGGCGCGGCCTCGTCCTCCCCGGCCGCGAGGGCGTCCTTGTCGCGCAGGGTGGCCCAGGCCATGAAGAGCAGGTAGGCGACGCCGGCGTACTTCAGCACCTGGAAGGCGGTGGCGCTGGCGTGCAGCAGGGCCGCCGCGCCGGTGACGGTGGCCAGCAGGTGGGGCACGATGCCGAGGGTGCAGCCCACGGCGGCGACGACACCGGCGCGGGGGCCCCGGGAGAGCGCCGCGGCGAGGGTGTGGAGGGCGCCGGTGCCCGGTGTGGCGACGACGATCAGGGTGGTCAGCAGGAAGGCGAAGCTCATGGCCCCCACCCTCGCCCCGCCGCTCCGGCGGCAACAGGACCAATCACCCCCGCCGTTGGAGGGCCGGTTGCCGCAACGCGGCGGTGCCGGGCCCCTCCTGGGAGGGACCCGGCACCGTCGTGGGACGAAGAGGCGTCAGCAGCCGACCAGGCGGGCCGCCAGGTAGCCCTCGATCTGGTCGAGGGAGACGCGCTCCTGCTTCATCGAGTCGCGCTCACGCACGGTCACCGCGTTGTCCTCGAGCGTGTCGAAGTCGACGGTCACGCAGAACGGCGTACCGATCTCGTCCTGGCGCCGGTAGCGGCGGCCGATGGCGCCGGCGTCGTCGAACTCGATGTTCCAGTTCTGCCGCAGCGCCTGGGCCAGACCCTTGGCCTTCGGGGACAGCTCGGGGTTGCGCGACAGCGGCAGCACGGCGACCTTGACCGGGGCGAGGCGGTGGTCCAGGCGCAGCACGGTGCGCTTCTCCAGCTTGCCCTTGGCGTTGGGCGCCTCGTCCTCGACGTAGGCGTCCAGCAGGAAGGCCAGCATGGCGCGGCCGACACCGGCGGCGGGCTCGATGACGTAGGGGGTCCAGCGCTCGCCGGCCTCCTGGTCGAAGTACGTCAGGTCCTGGCCGGAGGCCTTGGAGTGGGCGCCGAGGTCGTAGTCGGTGCGGTTGGCCACGCCCTCCAGCTCACCCCACTCGCTGCCGCCGAACTGGAAGCGGTACTCGATGTCGGCGGTGCGCTTGGAGTAGTGGGAGAGCTTCTCCTTCGGGTGCTCGTACCACCGCATGTTCTCCTCGCGCAGGCCCAGGCCGGTGTACCAGTTCCAGCGCTGCTCCATCCAGTACTCCTGCCACTTCTCGTCCTCGCCCGGCTTGACGAAGAACTCCATCTCCATCTGCTCGAACTCGCGGGTGCGGAAGATGAAGTTGCCGGGCGTGATCTCGTTGCGGAAGGACTTGCCCATCTGGGCGATGCCGAACGGCGGCTTGCGGCGCGAAGTGGTCTGCACCTGCGAGAAGTTGGTGAAAATGCCCTGGGCGGTCTCGGGACGCAGGTAGGCGACGGAGCCGGAGTCCTGCGTGGGGCCGAGGTGCGTGGACAGCAGGCCCGAGAACTGCTTGGGCTCGGTGAACTGGCCCTTGTTGCCGCAGTTGGGGCAGTTGACGTCGGCCAGGCCGTTCTCCGGCAGGCGCTTGTGCTTGGCCTCGTAGGCCTCCTCCAGGTGGTCCGCGCGGAACCGCTTGTGGCAGGAGGTGCACTCGGTCAGCGGGTCCGTGAACGTGGCGACGTGGCCGGAGGCGACCCAGACCTCGGGGGCCAGGATCACGGACGAGTCGATACCCACGACGTCCTCGCGGGACGTCACCATGTAGCGCCACCACTGGCGCTTGAGGTTCTCCTTGAGCTCGACACCGAGGGGGCCGTAGTCCCAAGCGGCGCGCTGACCGCCGTAGATCTCACTGCAGGGGAATACGAAGCCACGGCGCTTGCTCAGGCTGACGATGGTGTCGATCTTGTCGGCGGCCACGGTGCTCTCTTCATTACGACGACGGAACTGACAGGGGCGGCGCGAAGCGCCTTGATGAGGGGTGGTGGTCGGGAGACGGGCGGGCGGAGCAGGTTGCTTCCAGCGAATGATTCAGGTTACCGGCGGGGGCGCCCCCTCAATCAAATCGCTCCCCCATACCGGCCCTCAAGGCCCTCGTGGGACCGTTTGTTGACAACGGTTTCCATATTTGTTGAAAATGACAGTCATGAACGTACGACGACGCCTCATACCCGCCGCCCTGGCCTCCGCTCTCGGCCTCGGCGCCCTCACCGCCTGCTCCAGCGACAGCGCGGCGACGGGCAACACGGAGAAGTTCGACGTCGTCGCCTCCTTCTACCCGATGGCGTTCCTCGCCGAGCAGATCGGCGGCGACCACGCGCACGTCACCAGCCTGACCGAGCCGGGCCAGGAGCCGCACGACCTGGAGATCAGCACCAGGCAGCGCGCCCAGCTCGAGGAGGCCGACGCGGCGCTCTACCTCAAGGGCCTGCAGCCCGCCGTCGACGAGGCCGTCGCGCAGACCGGCATCGAGACGAAGATCGACGCGGCCGGCCTGACCCGCCTCGAGGACCACGGCACCGGCGGCCACAGCCACGAGGGCGAGGAAGGCCACTCCGAGGAAGGCCACTCCGAGGAGGAAGAGGAGCACGCCCGCGACCCGCACGTCTGGCTCGACCCGGTGAAGTACGCCGAGGTCGCCCAGGGCGTCGGCAAGGCCTTCGAGAAGGCCGACCCGGACCACGCGGCCGACTACAAGAAGAACACCGAGGCGCTGGTCGAGAAGCTGAACGGCCTGGACAAGGACTTCGAGAACGGCCTCAAGGACACCAGGTCGAAGGTGTTCTTCACCAACCACGCCGCGTTCAGCTACCTCGCCGAGCGCTACGGCCTCACCCAGGAGGCCATCTCCGGCATGGACCCCGAGAGCGAGCCCAGCGCCGCCCGGGTCCGGGAGCTGCAGCAGGAGGCCAAGGCCGACGGCGTCACCACCGTCTTCTACGAGACACTGGTCTCCGACAAGACCGCGAAGACCCTCGCCCGCGACGCGAACCTGAAGACGGACGTCCTCGATCCGCTGGAGGGCATCACCGACAGGTCCCGCGGCGACGACTACTTCCAGGTCATGGAATCCAACCTCGAGGCCCTGCAGAAGGCCCTGGGAGCCAAGTGATCGACCCATCGGAGGACGGCATGACCGAGCCCGTCGTATCCCTGCGCGGCGTCCGCGCGGACCTGGGCTCGCGCCCCGTGCTGCGCGGCATCGACCTCACCGTGCGCCACGGCGAGGTCGTCGCACTGCTCGGCGCGAACGGCTCGGGCAAGTCGACGGCCGTGCGCAGCATCATCGGCCAGGTGCAGACCGGCGCCGGCGAGATCCGGCTGTTCGGCACCGACCGCGCGCGCTTCCGCGACTGGCACCGCGTGGGCTACGTGCCGCAGCGCACCACCGCCGCCGGCGGCGTGCCCGCCACGGTGACCGAGGTGGTCTCCGCCGGCCGCCTGTCGCGGGCCCGCTTCGGCCTCCTGCGCAAGGCCGACCACGCGGCCGTACGGCGCGCGCTGGAGCTCGTCGGCATGGCCGACCGGGCCAAGGACCCGGTCGACGCCCTCTCCGGCGGCCAGCACCAGCGCGTCCTGATCGCCCGCGCCCTGGCCTCCGAGCCCGAGCTGCTGATCATGGACGAGCCGATGGCCGGCGTAGACCTGGCCAGCCAGGAGGTCCTCGCGCACACGCTCACCGAGCAGGTCTCCCAGGGCACCACCGTGCTGCTCGTGCTGCACGAGCTGGGTCCGCTGGAGCCCCTGATCGACCGGGCGGTCGTCCTGCGCGACGGCTGCGTCGTGCACGACGGGCCGCCCCCGAAGGCGGTCGGGCAGCACGCCCTGCCCGGCCACGACCACGTGCACCCGCACGCACCCGCGGGCGCCGAACCGATCCGCACGGGACTGCTGAGCTGATGGACTTCCTCGACTACGCCTTCATGCAGCGGGCCCTGCTCGCCGCCGTCCTGGTCGGCATCACCGCCCCCGCGGTCGGCATCTACCTGGTCCAGCGCCGCCAGGCCCTGATGGGCGACGGCATCGGCCATGTCGCGATGACCGGCGTCGGCCTCGGCTTCCTGCTCACCTGGTCCCCGGTGTGGATGGCGACCCTGGTCTCCGTGCTCGGCGCCGTCCTCATGGAGCTGATCCGCTGGTACGGCCGGACCCGCGGCGACATCGCCCTCGCGATGCTCTTCTACGGCGGCATGGCCGGCGGTGTGATGTTCATCAACCTCGCGCCGACGGGCTCCAACGCCAACCTGACGTCGTACCTGTTCGGCTCCCTGTCGACGGTGTCCGAGTCGGACGTGACGGCGATCTGCGTCCTGGCCGCCTTCGTCGTGCTGGTCACCCTGGGCCTGCGCCGGCAGCTCTTCGCGGTCAGCCAGGACGAGGAGTTCGCCCGGGTGACGGGCCTGCCCGTGCGCGTGCTGAACCTGCTGACCGCGGTCACCGCGGCCGTCACGGTGACGGTGGCGATGCGGGTGGTCGGCCTGCTGCTGGTGAGCGCGCTGATGGTGGTGCCCGTCGCGGCCGCCCAGCAGATCGCCCGCAGCTTCGCCGCGACCTTCGTGATCGCCGTGGCCATCGGCGTCAGCGTGACGATCGGCGGCACGGTCACCTCGTACTACCAGGACGTGCCGCCCGGGGCGACCATCGTGCTGCTGACCATCGGCGCATTCGTCGTGCTGACGGTGCTCGCCGCCCCGCTGGCGCGCCGCCGTGCCCGGGCCCGGGCGGCCGCGCTCGGCGCGTCCGATCCCGCCGAGTGCGCGATCCCGGGCAGCCGTCAGGCGACCGACGAGGTCGGCGTCTGACCGCCCCCGCACCGGGCTGGCACAATGGCCCGGGCAAGGCAGACGTGAGGAGGCAACGGTGACGACCGCTGGACCGTCCGTGAAGGGCCGCGCCACCAAGCAGCGCGCCGCCGTGGCGGCGGCCCTGCAGGAGGTCGACGAGTTCCGCAGCGCGCAGGAACTGCACGACATGCTCAAGCACAAGGGCGACTCGGTCGGGCTCACCACGGTCTACCGCACCCTGCAGTCCCTCGCCGACGCCGGTGAGGTCGACGTGCTGCGCACCGCCGACGGCGAGTCCGTCTACCGCCGCTGCTCCACCGACGACCATCACCACCACCTCGTGTGCCGCGGCTGCGGCAAGGCCGTGGAGGTCGAGGGACCGGCCGTGGAGACGTGGGCCGAGGCCATCGCCGCCGAGCACGGCTTCGTGAACGTGGCCCACACGGTCGAGATCTTCGGCACGTGCGCGGAGTGCGCGGCGGCCGCGCAGTAGCCTCCCGGACGCCCGCCCCAGACCACCGCCCGGCGCTGCGGCCGGGCGGCAGGCCGGCTCGGGTCTCACGACCCCACGCGGTTCCGCCCGTGGCGGTAGTGCCGATACGACCGCCCCGGCAGCAGCGCGGCCAAAGGGCGGCGCTCCCCCGCCTCGCCAGCCCCCCGGCGGACTCTCCCGCCCCCGGCGGCCAGGCAGCCCGCCCAGGTCCCCACCAGCCCCCCGCGGTCCCGCCCGGGGCGCTGCTGCCAGCGCGGCCGTAAGGCAGGCGCTCCCCCGCCTCGCCAGCCCCCTGGCGGACTTTCCGCCCGCGGCGGCCAGGCAGGCACGCCCGGGTCTCGTCAGTCCCCGGCGGACTCCGGCCGCTGCGGCAGTGCCGCCGTGACAGCCGCCAGCAGCAGCACCGCGGCGGCGACGACGAGCAGGGCCCGCCCGGTGCCCAGCGGCACCAGCAGCAGCGTGCCGAGCACTCCGCCGGTGAAGATGCCGCCGACCGTGGCCGTCCAGCGCGTCCGGGCCAGCCGCTGCCCGGCCGGCATCCCGCGCAGCACCGTCCGGGGCCGCTTCAGCACGTCGTTGACGAGCTCGGCCATGGCCGTCTGGCTCAGCTGCGTCGGCATGCCCGGCACACGCACGCGCAGGACGGTGGAGGCCCGCACCCCCATCGCCAGGGCGACGAGCGCGATGACGGCGTGGTCCTGCCCGGCGTCGGCGGCCGCCTGCGTGCCGTGCCGCCACAGCGCCACCGCACCGGCGGCCACCAGCAGGACGGCCTCGCAGACCAGCCCGGCCGGGAACCAGGCCCTCCCCCGCTCCGCCACGGCCTTCAGGGCCAGGGCCGCGAGAGCCGCCCCCGCCACGAACGCCCCGATGGCGGTGACCGGCCGCGCCACCGGGATGTCCCCGTCCCCGGCGAGGGCGAAGGACAGGAAGAGCACGTTGCCGGTGGCCAGGGCGCAGAAGACCTTCCCCATGGTGAGGAAGCTGATGGCGTCGACGGCACCGGCGAGCACGGTGAGGGCGGTCATCACGGCCACCCGCCGGGCGTCGGTCGTGAGGGCCGGTGGGGCATCGGGCATGCGGCCAGTGTGGTCACCCGGCCCCGGCCCCGGCGGAAGGCCGCGCCGGACACGCGGCCACACGCGCCGCCCGGCCTACCCGCGGGCATCCGGGCTCCCCCGCGCGGCGGGCGGGAGGGCTACGGCTGCCTGCCCTCCATGGCCAGCAGTTCCTCGTTCGGAATGGCCCCGCCGAACCGCCGGTCCCGCGAGGCGAACTCCAGGCACGCGCGCCACAGGTCGCGCCGGTCGAAGTCCGGCCACAGCACGTCCTGGAAGACCATCTCGGCGTAAGCGCTCTGCCAGAGCAGGTAGTTGGAGGTGCGCTGCTCGCCGCTGGGGCGCAGGAACAGGTCCACGTCCGGCATGTCCGGGTAGTACAGGTACTTGGCGAAGGTCTTCTCGGTGACCTTGGAGGGGTCGAGCCTGCCGTTCCGGACGTCCTCGGCGAGCGCCTTGGCGGCGTCGGCGATCTCGGCCCGGCCGCCGTAGTTCATGCAGAAGTACAGGGTCAGGCGGTCGTTGTCCTTGGTCTGCTCCTGGGCGACCTGGAGTTCCTTGGCGACCGAGCGCCACAGCTTGGGCATCCGGCCGACCCAGCGCACGCGGATGCCCAGTTCGTCGAGCTGGTCGCGGGTCTTGCGGATGAAGTCCCGGTTGAAGTTCATCAGGAAGCGCACCTCGTCGGGCGAGCGCTTCCAGTTCTCGGTGGAGAAGGCGTACAGGGAGATGGCGCCCACGCCCATCTCGATGGCGCCCTGGAGCACGTCCAGCACGCGCTCGGCACCGACCTTGTGCCCCTCGGTGCGCGGCAGCCCGCGGTCCTTGGCCCAGCGTCCGTTGCCGTCCATGACGATCGCCACATGCCGCGGCACGAGCTCCCCGAGCTTCGGGGGCCGCGCGCCGGACGGGTGCGGCTCCGGCGTCCTGTACTCGCGGCGCTGGCGCCCCAGGATCCCGCGTACGGCCATGTGTGTCTCGTCTCCTCGGCTTGCTCGGTTGTTACTTCTCGACGTAGCGCAGCGAGCGCAGGCCGCGCTCCATGTGCCAGTGCAGATAGGCGGACACCAGCCCGCTGCCCTCCCGGACGTAGCGCGCCTCGCACGCGTCCGCGCTCCCCCAGTCTCCCGTAAGCAGCGCGCCGAGGAGTTCCAGGGCCTGGGGCGAGGGTACGACGCTGCCGGGCACCCGGCAGTCCGCGCAGACCGATCCGCCCGAGGCGACCGAGAAGAAGCGGTTGGGTCCGGGCATGCCGCACTTCGCGCAGTCGCCGAAGGTCGGGGCGTAGCCGTTCACGGCCAGGGAGCGCAGCAGGAAGGCGTCGAGGACGAGATGGGGGGCGTGTTCGCCCCGGGCGAGGGTGCGCAGGGCGCCGACGAGCAGCAGGTACTGCTGCACGGCCGGCTCGCCCTCGTGGTCGGTGAACCGCTCGGCGGTCTCCAGCATGGCGGTGCCGGCGGTGTACCGGGCGTAGTCGGTGACGATCCCGCCGCCGTAGGGCGCGATGGTCTCGCTCTGGGTGCACAGCGGCAGCCCGCGGCCGACCAGCTCGCTGCCCTTGGCGAAGAACTGCACGTCGACGTGGGAGAACGGTTCGAGGCGCGCGCCGAACTTGGACTTGGTGCGGCGCACGCCCCTGGCCACGGCCCGTACGCGTCCGTGACCGCGGGTGAGCAGCGTGATGATCCGGTCCGCCTCACCCAGCTTCTGGGTGCGCAGCACGATGCCGTCGTCGCGGAACAGACTCATGCGCCCCATTCTCGCCTACGCGCGCACCCCCCGGGCCGTGAGATGGGTCAAGGCAGGTCGCCCCTGCCGCGCGCGTCGGCGTACGCGGTGGCCGCGCTCAGCCGCTCGGCCGGGGTGGCGTGCCGCACGGCGCCGGGGTCGGCGTCCCACTCCCTGCCGCCGCCGTACGGCCTGAGCTGGACGTAGGGCCCTTCGTGCCCCATGACGATGCCGAGGCGTCCGCTGCGGGTGTCGACGACGTGCGCGCCGACCGGGGGCCTCATCGCGGCACCGCAGGGAAGCGGCGGGCGCCGCGCGCGCAGGGGCGGCCGGTCCCCGCTCGCCGTGCCCTGAGCGGGCGGAGCGCTCTGCGCGCGAGACCCGCCGGGTCGGGTCCGCTGGGCGGCCGGTTGTTCCCGGCCCCGGCGAGTGCTGCCCGCAATTCCTTCACCGCATCCTCCGCTTCCGTGGCGCCGAGCGCCGCTGACCTGGTCTTGCCGTGCTCCCCTCCCTTCCCCACTTTCACTCTTCGCCGCTTCCCGGTGACGCTGCGCGTCTACACTCGGGGAGGGTCTGTGCCGGACAAGTGCGGGGTGGCACAGGGACGTCGGCGTCGGGCGTCGGCGAGCGGTGCGGAGCCCTGCGCGGGTGCCAGGGCAACCCTTCCGCCCGGCACGGAAGTTGTCCGGAGCGGGACCGGGCGGGGCGTTCAGCCCTCGCCGAACCGGCGTACGTACCGCCGCTGCCAGGGCGTCTCCACCGCGTGCCGGTCGTAGTGGCGGCGGACGTACGCCACCGCCTCCGGGCCGGGGACGCCGTCCAGGACGGCGAGGCAGGCCAGGGCCGTGCCCGTACGTCCGCGGCCGCCGCCGCAGGCGATCTCCACGCGTTCCCCGGCGGCCCGTTCCCACGCCCGGGTCAGTGCGGTGCGGGCGGCCGTCCGGTCCGCCGGGAGGCGGAAGTCGGGCCAGCGGAGCCAGTCCGCCTCCCAGGGGACCTGGGGCGGCGGTCCGCCCAGCAGGTACAGGCCGTAGGCCGGAGCGGGGGCAGCCGGATCGAGCGGCCGGCGCAGGCCCCGGCCGCGGACCAGACGGCCGGAGGGCAGGCGCAGGACACCGGCGGCGCCCTCGCCCCACAAGCCGTCGGCCCCGTCCATGCCGCCCGCTCCCTCCACCGCGCTCCTCGCCGGTCCCGGCCGCTCCATCCCAGCCCCACCGCCCCGCATCGGCAACCCGGTTCACCGACAGCCGAAGGAGAGGCGGGAGCGCCGTATCGGCGCGCGCACCGCTCGCGCTGCCACCATCGTGGGCGTGAGGACGGGCCCGGCCCGCGATCCCGTCCACCGGCACGACCGATGGAGGCTCCATGCCCGACGCCCCGTGGACCGGTGTCGTCCCGCCCGTCTGCACGCCCCTGACACCGGACCGCGAGGTGGACGTCCCCTCGCTGCTCCGGCTCGTCGACCACCTGGTGGCCGGCGGGGTGCACGGGCTGTTCGTGCTCGGCTCGACCTCCGAGGCCGCGTACCTGACGGACGCACAGCGGCGGCTGGTCGTCGAGTCGGTCGCCGCGCACCTGGGCGGTCGGCTTCCCCTGCTGGCCGGGGCGATCGACATGACGACCCCCCGCGTCCTGGACCACGTCGCCGCCGTCACGGCGGCGGGTGCGCAGGCCGTCGTCGTGACCGCCCCGTTCTACGCCCGCACCCACCCGGCGGAGATCGCCCGGCACTACCGCGCGGTCGCGGCGGCGAGCCCGGTGCCCGTCCTCGCCTACGACATCCCCGTCGCCGTCCACACGAAGCTGCCGGCGGAGGTGGTCCTGGAACTGGCCGCCGACGGGGTGCTCGCCGGGCTGAAGGACTCCAGCGGCGACCTGGCCGGTTTCCGCAGCGTCGTCACCGGGGCCCGGGACCACCGGGCCGTCTCCGGGTTCAGCGTGCTGACCGGCTCCGAGCTGCTGGTGGACGCGGCCCTGGCGATGGGCGCCGACGGGGCCGTGCCCGGCCTGGGCAACGTCGACCCGGCCGGCTACGTGCGCCTGGACCGGCTGCACCGCGCCGGCGACCTCCGGGGGGCCCGTGCCGAACAGGAGCGGCTGTGCGCGCTGTTCGGGCTGGTGTCGGCCGGGGACCCGGGGCGCATGGGCCCGAACTCCTCGGCCGTCGGGGCCTTCAAGGCCGCCCTGCACCTGCGGGGCGTCATCGACTGCCCCGTGACGGCCGAGCCGCAGGTGCCGCTGTCGCCGGAGGAGGTGGAGCGGGTCGCCCGGCACCTCACCGCGGCCGGGCTGCTCTGAGGCACCGGTGGCGGCCAGGGACCGCCGTGCGGGGCCGGAGCCGGGCGCGGACCGGCCGCCCGCGCGCGGCCCGTTCAGCCGTCCCCGGGCCTGACGATCCCCGACTCGTAGGCGACGATGACCAGTTGGGCCCGGTCCCTGGCCTTCAGCTTGCCCATGATGCGGCTGACGTGGGTCTTGGCGGTCAGCGGGCTCAGGCCCAGCGCGTCGGCGATCTCGGTGTTGTTCAGGCCGCGGGCGACCAGCGCCAGCACCTCCCGCTCACGCCCGGACAGGCAGTCGGGCCCGCCCGGGCGCGGTACGGCCGGGCTGCGCAGGAACCGCTCGATCAGCCTGGCCGTCGGCCCCGGCGACAGCAGCGACTCCCCGGCCGCCACCGTCCGGATGGCGTCGAGGAGTTCGGCCGGCCGGGTGTCCTTGACCAGGAAGCCGGAGGCGCCGGCCCGCAGCGCGTCCACGATGTTCTCGTCGGTGTCGTACGTGGTCAGCACCAGCACGCGCACCCCGGCGAGGTCCTCGTCGGCGGCGATGAGCCGGGTGGCCTCGATGCCGTCGAGGTCGGGCATGCGGATGTCCATCACGACGAGGTCGGCGCGCTGGCTGCGGGCGAGTTCGACGGCCTGCCGGCCGGTGGCGGCCCGGCCGACGACCTCCATGTCCGCGGCGGAGTCGACGAGCATCGCGAACGCCTCCCGCACCAGCGTCTGGTCGTCCGCGAGCAGCACCCGTACCGTCATCCGGTTCTCTCCCCCGTCGTGGTCAGCGGCAGGACCGCCGTCACCTCGAACCCGCCCCCGCCGCGCGGTCCGGCGTCGAGAGTGCCACCCACGCTGCGGGCCCGCTCGCGCATGCCGACCAGCCCGAAGCCCGGCGTGCCGCCCGGGGCCGGGCCGGTGCCGTCGTCGCTGACCGTCAGGTGCAACGCCCCGTGCCTCTCCTCCACTTCGACGTGGACGGCCGGTCCGGGTCCGGCGTGCCGCACGGCGTTGGTCAGGGCCTCCTGGACGATGCGGTAGGCGGCGGCCCCGACCGCGGGCGGCGCCCGCCGTGTCCGCACGGTCTGCTCGACCCGGGCCCCGGCGAGCCGCGCCGCCTCGGCGAGGTCGGCCAGCCCGTCCAGGCCGGGCAGCGGGCCGCGGCCGTCCGGGGAGCCGTGCTCGCGCAGGACCTCCAGCGTCGTGCGGAGTTCGCCGCGGGCGTTGCGGCAGGTCTCGGCGATGTCGTCCAGGGCCCTGGCGACCGCCTCCCGGTCCAGCCGCCCGGGATCGGCCGCCAGCACGTGGGCGGCGACGGAGGTCTGCACGCCGATCAGGGTGATGCTGTGCGCGAGCAGGTCGTGCAGGTCGCGGGCGATGCGCAGCCGCTCCTCGGCGACCCGCCGCCGGGCCTCCTCGTCCCGGGTGCGTTCGGCCCGTTCGGCGCGTTCGACGATGGAGGCGACGTACTGGCGGTAGAAGCGCACGTCGACGCCGAAGAAGAGCACGGCGACGACCCACCCGGAGATCTTCAGCAGTTCCAGCGCCTCGTGGGTGCTGACGGTGAGCATCACGCTCACGGAGAGGGTGATGACCCCCGTCCCGACCAGGACGGTGCGCAGGGGACGACCGGTGACGGCGACCGTGTACAGCGCGATGTAGGTGGCCGGCGTCGGCGCGGGGTGGGTGTGGTCGAGGGCGTGGTACGGGCCCACGCAGACCACGACCGCGAGCAGGACGAGCAGCGGGTTGCGCCGCCGCCACGGCAGCGGCAGGTGGCAGGCCAGCAGCAGGGCCCAGCCGAGTGCGTCGGGCCGGCGGCCGTCGTCGACGAGCAGGGCCAGGGCGACGGCGAGGGCGGCGGCCGCCCCGGCGAGGACGGTGTCGTTGCGCCGGGCGTGCGGGGCGGTCAGGGGGTCGCGGTTGACGGCGGCCAGGATCCGCTCGGCGAGCCGCGGCCGGGTGGTGGCCGCGGGGGTGGTGGAGGACTGCACGGTGGTCATCCTCGACGAGGAGGGCGTCCCTCCGGGAGGGGAGGGACGCCGCTGTCGGTCAGGGGGCGTGCGCGGGGACGGTCTCCCGCTCGGCCGGTCCGGCCGCCGCCCGCGGTGCGCGTGAGAGCCTGCCCGGCCACCACACCCGCCGCTTCAGCAGCACACTGGCCGTGGTCACCAGGTAGGTGCGTACCAGGAACGTGTCCAGCAGCACGCCGACGGCGATGACGAAGCCGAGTTCGACGAGTGCGACCATCGGCAGGGTGGTCAGCACGGCGAAGGTGGCCGCCAGCACGATCCCGGCGGAGGCGATGACCCCGCCGGTCGTACGCAGGGCGGTGAGCGCGGCGGCCTCCGGGGCGGCTCCGCGCACGGACTCCTCGCGCATGCGGTGCATCAGGAAGATGCCGTAGTCCACCCCGAGGGCGACCAGGAACACGAAGGACAGCAGTCCCAGCCCGGGATCGTTCCCGCCGAAGCCGAGGACCGGCTCGAAGACCAGCCCGCCGATGCCGAGCGCCGCGCCCCACACGGCGACCACGGCCGCGAGCAGCAGCAGCGGCGCGACGAGGCTGCGCAGCAGCGCGACGAGGATGACGAACACCGCGGCCAGCACCAGCGGCACGATCACCTTCCGGTCCCGCGCCTCGCTGTGGGCCAGGTCGATCTGCTGGGCGCTGGGCCCGCCCACGTACGCGCCCTCGGGATCGAGCCCGTCGCGCAGCGCCGCGATGGTCCGCGTCTCGCCGGGGCTCTCGGGCGGGGCGGTGGTGAAGACGGCGATCTCCGTCCAGCCCGAGCCGCTGCGCCCGGGCACCGCCTCGGCGACGCCCTCGGTGGCGCGGGCGCGGGCCAGGACCGTCGCGGTCCGCCCGTCGGGGGCGACGACGGTCACGGGCCGGCTGCTGCGCTCGGGGTACGCGGCGGCGAGGGTCCGCGTCGCGCTGATGGACTCGGGCCGCTCGGTGAAGGAGTCCTCCTGCTTGAGGCTGCCGGACAGGTTGAGCGTGGCGAGCGCGAGGGCACCGAGCAGGGCGGCCCCGCCGACCAGGACGGTGACGGGCCGGCGGGTCGCCGAGGTGCCCATCGCCCCGAACAGGGAGCGCCGCAGCCGGGGTCGACTGCCGTAGGCGGGGATCAGCGGCCAGAAGACGCGCCGGCCGAGCAGCACCAGCACGGCCGGCAGCAGGGTCGTCATGGCGGCCAGCGCGGCGAGCACCCCGACCACGCCGACCGGGCCCATGCCGCGGCTGCTGTTGAGGTCGGCGGCGAGCAGGCACAGCAGTCCGGCGGCGACCGTCGCGGAGGAGGCGAGGACCGCCGGGCCGCAGCCGCGCAGGGCGGCGCGCATGGCGTCGTACGGCCGTTCGTGGCGCCGGAGTTCCTCGCGGTAGCGGGAGACGATCAGCAGGGCGTAGTCGGTGCCGGCGCCGAGCACCAGCACGGTCATCACCCCGCCGCTCTGGCCGGTGACGGTGATGCCGGCCAGTTCGTGCAGTCCGTACCCGGCGGCCATCGCCAGTGTGGCGGCGGCCCCGGCGACGGCCAGCGGGACGAGCCAGAGGAAGGGGCTGCGGTAGATGAGGACGAGCAGCACGGTGACGACGCCGAGGGTCGCCCAGAGCAAGGTGGCGTCGAGCGTGGCGAACACCTTGTTCATGTCGGTGTTCAGCGCCCCGGGCCCGCCGACCTCGACGCTCAGCCCGCCGCCGCCCTCGGCGGTGTCCCGCACCGCGTCGACGAACGCGTCCCGGGCGTCGTCGTCGTGGCCGGGCCCGGTGCTGGAGACCGGGTACATCAGGGTGGTGCCGTCCGCCGAGGGGACGCCCCGCGGCTCGGCGGTCAGGTCGTGGGCGGCGCGCACCCGGTCGATCTGCCCGGCGGCCGTGCGGCGGTCGGCGTCGGTGAGGCCGCCGTCGCGGTGGTAGACGACCACCAGGTCGGTCGACTCCCCGCCGGGCAACCGGTCCTGGACGCGGGCCACCTGGGTCGAGTCGGCGCTGTCGGGCAGGTAGTCCACCGCGCGGTTCTGCTGGATGCCGGAGAACTTCCCGGCGAACGGCCCCATCAGCACGAGCGCGGCCACCCACAGGCCGACCACCGCCCAGGGCACGGCCCGCCGCCGTGCGGTTGTCCTCGTGTCCCCCATCAGCCGCTCTCCCTCCGGTCCGGGTGTCTGGAACGGACTCCAGACTCCCGGCGCGGGAGGGCGGACGCGTCGGCCGTGAGGGCGAGCCGGGCACTACCGCCCGGGGCGGTACGGGCCGCGCTCTACTCCCCGGGGAGTAGAGGGCGCGGGGCTCAGGAGGGCGTGCGCGCGGCGGCGGCCAGCAGCCGGGTGACGTCGTCGGTGCAGAGCGTCAGGGCCGCTCCGACGGTGGCGAGGACGTCCCGCTCGGCCGGGGTGTAGGGGCCGTCCGCCAGGGCGATGCGGGCGCCCTGCAGCAGGATCGACTCGCGTCCGACGGTGGCCAGGTGCGGGGCGAGCGGGTCCAGGGCCTCGTGGAGCTCTATGGCCAGTCCGGCGCCGCAGGGTTGGCCGGTGATGCGGCCGGTGTCCGCCTCCAGCGCCTCGACCAGGGCGGCCAGCTGCTCCTCCGTGCAGTCGTCGAAGCCGGCCGCGCGCACGGCGAGCACCGCGGCCTCCAGTGCCGTGCGGGAGGAGGCGCCGCCCGCGGCGAGCACGGCCAGGGCGACGGTGTGCACGGCGTCGCGGAGCATGGCGGAGAAGCGGGTGGTGGTGGGGTGGTCCAGGACGTCGGTGCCGAAGTGGCGGCGGCAGGCGGCGCACTCGACGACCGGTCCGGTCTCGCCGCGCGGCAGGACGGGCACCCCGCACACGGCGAAGCGCCGCTGCCCGGTCAGCCGCTGGTAGTTGCGGTCACCGCCGCAGCCGGGGCAGAAGAACTCCCCGTCACCGGCGGGTGTCCACGCGGTGCGGGTGCCCAGGATGCGGGCAAGCCCGGCGGCACGGCCGTTTCGTCCCCGTCCTGGCAGCACGTCGCACCTCCGTCACGCGGCACGGCAACGTCGCCGCGCTTGCGTGATGTTAGCCACATCCGGGACGAGGAGTCAGCACCCCGGAGGAGACCTTTCCGTGACCCGCACAGCAATTGGCCGGTATGTGACGGGGCTCCGCCCGCCGGACGACGGCGGACGGAGCCCGGGAATCGCCTGGGGGGCTGGTCAGCGCGTCGTGCGGTTGACGGCCGAGACGACGGCCTTCAGCGAGGCCCGCGTGGTGTTCGCGTCGATCCCGATGCCCCACAGGACCTTGTCGCCGATCGCGCACTCGATGTAGGAGGCGGCCTGCGCGGAGGCGCCCTCGCTCATCGTGTGCTCCTGGTAGTCCAGCAGGCGTACGTCGATGCCGATGGACTGCAGCGCGTCGAAGAAGGCCGAGATGGGGCCGTTGCCGGTACCGGTCAGCACGGTGTCCCGGCCGTCGACGGTGGCCTCGACGGTGAGCGTGTCGACGCCGTCGCGGTCCGTGGTGGACTGCCCGTTCCTGACCTGGATCCGGCCCCAGGGGTTCTGCGGGTTGGGCAGGTACTCGTCCTGGAAGACGGCCCAGATGTCCTTCGGGGTGACCTCGCCGCCCTCGGCGTCGGTCTTCGCCTGGATGATCTTCGAGAACTCGATCTGCATCCGGCGGGGCAGTTCCAGCTTGTGGTCGTTCTTCAGGACGTAGGCGATACCGCCCTTGCCGGACTGCGAGTTGACCCGGATGACCGCCTCGTAGGAGCGGCCGACGTCCTTGGGGTCGATGGGCAGGTACGGCACGGCCCACTCGATGTCGTCGACGGTGACGCCCCGGGCCTTCGCGTCGGCCTCCATGGCGTCGAAGCCCTTCTTGATGGCGTCCTGGTGGGAGCCGGAGAAGGACGTGTAGACCAGGTCGCCCACGTAGGGGTGGCGCGGGTGGACCTCCATCTGGTTGCAGTACTCCCACGTGCGACGGATCTCGTCGATGTCGGAGAAGTCGATCTGCGGGTCGACGCCCTGGGAGAACAGGTTCATGCCCAGGGTGACCAGGTCGACGTTGCCGGTGCGCTCGCCCTGGCCGAACAGGCAGCCCTCGACGCGGTCGGCGCCGGCCATCAGCGCCAGTTCGGCGGCGGCGACGGCGGTGCCGCGGTCGTTGTGCGGGTGGATCGACAGGCAGACGTACTCGCGGCGGGAGAGGTTGCGGCCCATCCACTCGAAGCGGTCGGCGTGCGTGGAGGGCGTGGAGCGCTCGACGGTGGCGGGCAGGTTCAGGATGATCTCGCGGCCCGGGCCCGGCTGGTAGACGTCCATCACCGCCTCGCAGACCTCCAGGGCGAAGTCCAGCTCGGTGTCGGTGAAGATCTCGGGGCTGTATTGGTAGCCGAACTCGGTCTCCGGGCCCAGCAGCTTCTCGGCGTACTCCATGACCAGGCGGGTGCCGTCGACGGCGATCTGCTTGATGTCGTCCCGGGAGCCGCGGAAGACGACCCGGCGGAAGACCGGCGCGGTGGCGTTGTACAGGTGGACGGTGGCGCGCCTGGCGCCCTTCAGCGACTCCACCGTGCGCTCGATCAGGTCCTCGCGGGCCTGGGTCAGTACGGAGATGGTGACGTCGTCGGGGATGGCGCCGGGCTCCTCGATGATGGAGCGCACGAAGTCGAAGTCGGTCTGGCCGGACGCCGGGAAGCCGACCTCGATCTCCTTGTAGCCCATCTTCACCAGCAGATCGAACATGGCGCGCTTGCGGGCGGGCGACATGGGGTCGATCAGCGCCTGGTTGCCGTCGCGCAGGTCGGTGGAGAGCCAGCGGGGGGCGGTGGTGATGCGCTGCTCCGGCCAGGTGCGGTCCGGGATGTCGACCTGCTCGTAGCGGCCGTACTTGTGGATCGGCATGGAACTGGGCTGCTGGCGGTTGGCCATGATGCGGTGGCTCCTCAAGGGTGTCCGGAAGGACGGCCGACGACGCAGCACCAAGCTCCGCGGGGAGGGAGTCGGCCTCGACTACAGGCCCTCGCCGCGGCAGCTAAGGAGAAGCAGCCCGAAACGCATGATGCGCAGCATGCTAGCCGAGCCGCCTCCGGCGCGCGGGGTCGTATCAGTATGCGGGACCGGACGCCCATACGGGACAAAAAGTGCGCCATACCACCCTGCTACAGCCCGTGAACAACGTTGTCCCGGTATTTCACCAATCATGGTGGCGAGTGGTGACAGGGCGGTCACGCAGTGCGAAGGTGCCGGGCATGACGACTCACGGGGGCTTCGAGCCCGTCTTCTGCACCATCGTCCCGCCCCATGTCCTCGACCGGCTGGCCCGGGCCGAGGACCCCGCGCTCGCCGGTCCGGCCCGCCGCACCCTGCAGCGCGACGCCTTCGAGCGCACCCGGCGCCGCCTCACCACGGTCCTCGGGGCCGCGGCCGTCCCCTCCGCCGCCGAGGGCCGCCCGCGGCGCACGATCCACGACGCCCGGCACGGCACCGACCTGCCCGGCCACCCGGTCCGCGCCGAGGGTGACGAACCCGGCCGGGACGCGACCGTCAACCGCGCCTACGCCGGCCTCGGCGCCACCTTCGAGCTGTTCCTGAACGCCTACCGCCGCGACTCGATCGACGGCGACGGCCTGCCGCTGAACGCGACCGTGCACTACGACCGCGACTACAACAACGCCTTCTGGAACGGCGAGCAGATGGTCTTCGGGGACGGGGACGGCGAGATCTTCCTCGACTTCACCATCCCGGTCGACGTGATCGGCCACGAACTGGCGCACGGCGTCACGCAGTACACCGCCAACCTCACCTACTTCGGACAGCCGGGCGCGCTCAACGAGTCCCTCTCGGACGTCTTCGGCGCGCTGATCAAGCAGTACACGCTCGGCCAGACCGCCGCCGAGGCCGACTGGCTGATCGGCGCGGGCCTGCTCGCCCCGCGGGTGACGGGTACGGCCCTGCGCTCGATGAAGGCCCCGGGCACCGCCTACGACGACGACGTGCTGGGCAAGGACCCGCAGCCCGCGACGATGGACGAGTTCGTGCGCACGGGACGGGACAACGGCGGTGTCCACATCAACTCGGGCATCCCCAACCACGCCTTCTACCTCGCCGCCACGGCCCTGGGCGGCCACGCCTGGGAGCGGGCGGGGCAGATTTGGTACGACGTGCTGACCGGCGGCGAGCTGGGGCAGCAGGCGCTGTTCGCGGACTTCGCCAGGCTCACCGTCGAGGCCGCCCGGGCGCGGTTCGGGGACGGGGAGGAGCTGGACGCCGTGTCGAAGGCGTGGGAGCGGGTCGGGGTGCGGACCCTGTAGTTCCGTACTAGACAGGTGCCATGCGGATTCAGGTGAGGCGCACGGGCGGGTTCGCGGGCATCGAGCGGTACGCCGAGGTCGACACCTCGGACCGCTCCGACGCCGGCGAATGGCACGCCCTGGCCGAGCAGGCCGTCGCGGCGGGCCGGAGCACCCCTCCGGTCGGCGTCCCGGACGGGTTCAGCTACCAGATCTCCGTCGACGGCAGGACGGTGTACGCGGCCGACCCGCGGCTGACGGACGAGCAGCGCAGACTCATCTCGCGCGTGCTGAAGGAAGGGGCGTGACGGCCCGTCGGGCACGGGCCGTTGACTTCCCTCACCGGCGGTACGGATGATCCGGCGCATGGCGACTGACGCAGGCAAGGCGATCCCCCGCTTCCCGGCCGGTTTCCTCTGGGGCGTGTCCACCTCGGCGCACCAGATCGAGGGCGCGGCGGGGCTGCGCGAGCCCTCCGTGTGGGACGCCTTCACGGCCGAGCCGGGACGGGTCAAGGACGGATCGACGGCGGAGGTGGCCTGCGACCACGTCCGCCGCCACCGCGAGGACGTGGCGCTTCTGGCGGACCTCGGCGTGGACGCGTACCGCTTCTCGGTGTCGTGGCCGCGGGTGCGTGCGGACAAGGGACTGGACTTCTACGACCGGCTGGTGGACGAGTTGTGCGCGGCGGGCGTCCGCCCGGTGCCCACGCTGTTCCACTGGGACCTGCCGGCGGACCTGGACTGGCTGGAGCGGGACACCGCCGCCCGCTTCGCCGACTACGTCGACGTGGTGGCCGGCCGGCTCGGCGACCGCGTGACCAAGTGGATCACCCTCAACGAGCCGGCGGAGCACACCCTGCTGGGCCACGCCCTGGGCGTGCACGCCCCCGGCAGGCGGCTGCTGTTCGACGCGCTGCCGGTCGCGCACCACCAGCTGCTGGCCCACGGGCTGGGCGTGCGGGCCCTGCGGGCGGCGGGCGCGAGCGACATCGGGATCGCCAACTCGCACGGGCCGACCTGGCCGGCCTCGGACGAGTCGGCGGACCGGGAGGCCGCCGACTTCTACGACCTGCTGCTGAACCGCCTGTTCGCGGACCCGCTGCTGCTGGGCCGCTACCCGGACGGCATCGGCGAGCTGATGCCCGGCGACGTCGCCGCCGACCTGGAGGTGATCGCCGAGCCCCTCGACTGGTACGGGATCAACTACTACGCCCCGACCAGGGTGGGCGCCCCGCAGGGCGCGGAGATCGAGTTCGGCGGCATCGCCATGCCCGCGGAACTGCCGTTCTCCGTGCGGCGGATCGAGGGCCGGCCGGTCACCGACTTCGGGTGGCCGGTGGTGCCCGAGGGCCTCACCGAGGTGCTCACCGCGTTCCGCGACCGCTACGGCGACCGGCTCCCGCCGATCGTCATCACCGAGAACGGCTGCTCCTACCCGGGCCTGGACGACCAGGACCGCATCGCCTACCTCGACGGCCATGTGCGGGCCCTGCACGAGGCGGTGGAGGCGGGCGTCGACGTGCGCGGCTACTTCGTGTGGTCCCTGCTCGACAACTTCGAGTGGGCGGAGGGGTACGCACGCCGCTTCGGTTTGGTCCACGTCGACTTCGGCACCCAGGAGCGCACGCCGAAGTCCTCGTACCGCTGGTACCAGGACATGCTGAAGTCCCGGGCGGTGAAGGACTGATGCGCACCGCGGAGACGGTTGCAGGGTGAACTGCACTGCGAGCATAGTGGCACGGGTGATCCGCGGCCGGATCCCCGAACCGACCGCCCCGGCCCGCTCACCGACCGCTCGCGCCGCCCTCGCCTGTTCTTCCACCCCCCACGGAAGGCGACCCCCGTGTCCCCCCACGCGACGTCCACCCCACGGTTCCTCCAGGCGGTCCGCCCCGGCCGCGCCGACTGGCTGGAGCTGCCCCCGCTGCGGACCAGCGCCGGTCTGGCCCGGCGGGCCCTGCGCGAGCGGCTCACCTCGTGGCAGGTGCCCGACGAGGTGTGCGCCGACGCCGTGCTGCTGGTGTCCGAACTGGTCACCAACGCCGTGCTGCACACGCTCGGCGAACGGATCCTGTGCGGGGTGCAGCTGCTGGCGGACGCCCGGCTGCGGATGGAGGTCCACGACGGCGACCGCACGGGACGCGGCATCCCCGAGTGCTGCCCGGGCCCGGACGACGAGGGCGGGCGCGGTCTGCTGCTGGTCCGGGAGGTGGCGGACGCCTGGGGTGTCGTCCGCTCGCCGCTGACCGGCGGCAACGCCGTGTGGGCGAGCTTCGCGACGGCGTCCTAGCGCCCGGGGTCAGAAGCCCAGGCGGCGCAGCTGCTTGGGGTCCCGCTGCCAGTCCTTGGCGACCTTCACGTGCAGGTCGAGGAAGACGGGCGTGCCGAGCAGGGCCTCGATCTGCTTGCGGGACTTGATGCCGACCTCCTTCAGGCGCTTGCCCTTGGGGCCGATGACGATGCCCTTCTGGCTGGAGCGCTCGATGAAGAGGTTGGCGTGGATGTCGAGCAGGGGCTTGTCCGCGGGGCGGTCCTCCCGGGGCAGCATCTCCTCGACGACGACGGCGATGGAGTGCGGCAGCTCGTCGCGGACGCCCTCCAGGGCCGCCTCGCGGATCAGCTCGGCGACCATGACCTGCTCGGGCTCGTCCGTCAGGTCGCCCTCGGGGTAGAGCGCGGGGCCCTCGGGCAGCAGCGGGATCAGCAGGTCCGCCAGCAGCTGGACCTGCTGGTCGCCGACCGCCGAGACGGGGACGATCTCGGCCCACTCGATGCCCAGTTCCTTGCCCAGCTGGTCGACGGCGATCAGCTGCTCGGCGAGGGACTTGCCGTCGACGAGGTCGGTCTTGGTGACGATCGCGACCTTCGGCGACTTCTTGATCCCCGCCAGCTCCTTGGCGATGAAGCGGTCGCCGGGACCGATCTTCTCGTTCGCCGGCAGGCAGAAGCCGATCACGTCGACCTCGGCCCAGGTGGTGCGCACCACGTCGTTCAGCCGCTCGCCGAGCAGGGTGCGCGGCTTGTGCAGGCCGGGGGTGTCCACCAGGATCAGCTGCGCGTCCTCGCGGTGCACGATGCCCCGGACGGTGTGCCGGGTCGTCTGCGGCCGGTTGGAGGTGATCGCCACCTTCTGCCCGACCAGAGCGTTCGTCAGGGTGGACTTGCCCGCGTTGGGGCGGCCGACGAAGCAGGCGAAGCCGGCACGGTGGGCGGTATCGCCGGACTTCTCGGATGACTCTGCGCGCACACTCATGCCGCCCATTCTCCCTGATCCACGGGGCCGCTCCGCACAGCGGCCCCGCGGCCCCGGGAGCCGTGGGCCGCCCGCACCCCGAACGGCGCGTTCCGGTTCAGTCGAACACGAACGGTCCGGGTGACTGCGGCCCGGCCGCCGTGCAGGTGGCGGTGAGGCCGAAGGCGGTCAGCCGCAGCGAACCGCCGTGTGCCTCCAGGCGGTCGCCGGGGGCGACGGTGCCGCGCAGGGGGCCGACCTCCACGGGGGCTCCGGCCGCCATCGCCGGGTTCGCCCTGCCGGTGAAGGCGACGGTGCCGCCGCCGGCCTTCACCAGGGTGAGGGTGGAGGTGACGGTGTCCTTGCCGAGCGAGACCGGGGCGGTGATCGCCGCGGACGTGACGGTGAAGGTGACGGCGGTGCCGCTCTGCGTGGCGGTGAGCGTGCCCCGGCCGCTGCCGAAGCCGCCGCAGTCGGCGCTGATCGTCGCGGTCGCCGGGGTGACGGCGTGGGCCGCCGGGGCGAGGGCCGGCGCCCCGGCCGCGAGGGCCCCGGCCGCCAGGGCCAGGGCCGCACCCGTCGTGGTGCTGTGGCGTCTCATGTGATGCCGGTTCTCTTCTCTCCCCCCGGTCGCGGGGGGAGGTCAGCCGGCGGTCAGGGTGGCCCGGACCGTCCCGTCGGGCCCGGCCAGGAGCACCGGCGTGCCTGCGCTGCCGAGGTCCCGGACGGCTGCCCGGTCCTCGTCGGTGACCGACTCGGCGTCGGTGACGACCGCGGCCGCCTCCAGGGAGCGCGCACCGGAGGCCACGGCCATCGCCACCGCCGTCCGCAGGGCGCTGAGCTTCAGCGAGTCGAGGGCCACGGTGCCGGCGACGTAGGTCCGCCCGGTCTCGTCCCGTACGGCGGCGCCCTCGGGCACGCCGTTGCGGGCGCGCGCGGAGCGGGCCAGGGTGACGATCTTGCGGTCCTCGGGGTCGAGCGCGCTGCTGTCGGTCATGATCCGAGCATACGGAAGGGTCAGGGCCGGTCCAGGCGGAGGCGGTCCGCGCGGGGGAGGCCGGCGACGACCAGGTCGTAGGAGTCCTCGACGAGTTCGCGGACCAGCCGGTCGGGGAGGTCCCCGTCGGCCGTGACGGTGTTCCAGTGGCGCTTGTTCATGTGCCAGCCGGGCACCACGAGCCCCTCGTACTCCCGCCGGAGGCGGACGGCCTCGTCCGGGTCGCACTTGAGGTTGACCGTCAGGGGGCGCGCGTCCAGGGACGACAGGGCGAAGAGCTTCCCGCACACCTTGAAGACCGAGATCTCCGGGCGGAACGGGAAGTCCTCCTCGGCCGCCTCGAAGGACAGGCAGAGCGCGCGCAGCTCCTGGGGGGTCACTCCGCCTGCTCCTCCCGCGGCGGTTCCTCGGGCTCCACCGGCTCGACCAGGACGGTCACGATCTTGTTCCGGCGGCCGGCCGCGGCCTCCGCGGTCAGCCTGAGCTCGCGCCCGTCGGGCAGGGCGACCACGGACGACGCCCCGGCGATGGGGACCCGGCCCAGTTGCTTGGCGAGCAGGCCGCCGACCGTCTCGACGTCCTCGTCGTCGAACTCCTCCAGGCCGTACAGCTCGCCCAGGTCGCCGATGTCGAGGCGGGCGGTGACCCGGAAGCGGTCCTTGCCGAGGTCCTCCACCGGGGGCAGTTCGCGGTCGTACTCGTCGGTGATCTCGCCGACGATCTCCTCGAGGATGTCCTCGATGGTGACGATGCCGGCGGTGCCGCCGTACTCGTCGATGACGACGGCGACGTGGTTGCGTTCCTTCTGCATCTCGCGCAGCAGGTCACCGGCGTTCTTGGTGTCGGGCACGAAGAACGCGGGCCGCATGGCCGTGGACACCTGCTCGGTCTCGGCGTCCCGGCTGATGTGCGTCCTGCGGACCAGGTCCTTCAGGTACACGATGCCGACGATGTCGTCCTCGCTCTCGCCGGTCACCGGGATGCGGGAGAAGCCCGAGCGCAGGGCGAGGGTGAGGGCCTGGCGGATGGTCTTGAAGCGCTCGATGACCACCAGGTCCGTGCGCGGCACCATGACCTCGCGGACGAGGGTGTCGCCCAGCTCGAAGACCGAGTGCACCATGCGGCGCTCCTCGTCCTCGATGAGCGACTCCTTCTCGGCGAGGTCGACCAGCGCCCGCAGCTCCGCCTCGGAGGCGAACGGGCCGCGCCGGAAGCCCTTGCCGGGGGTGAGGGCGTTGCCGATGAGGATGAGCAGCGAGGGGATCGGGCCCATGATCCGCGCCAGCGGCACCAGGACGTAGGCCGAGACCGTCGCGGTGTTCAGCGGGTGCTGGCGGCCGATGGTGCGCGGGGAGACGCCGACGGCGACGTACGACACGAGCACCATGACCGCGATGGCGACCAGCAGTGCCTCGGTCGTGCCGTCGAACTCCTGGAGGCAGCCGTAGGTGATGAGCGCGGCGGCGGCCATCTCGCAGGCGACGCGGACCAGCAGCGCCACGTTCAGATAGCGGGTCGGGTCGGCGGCGACCTGGGAGAGCTTGGCGCTGCCGCGGCGGCCCGAGCGCACGGCCTCCTCGGCGCGGAAGCTGGAGACGCGGGCGAGGCCCGCCTCCGCGCAGGCGGCCAGCCAGGCCACGACGACCAGGGCGACGGCGCCCAGAGCGAGTTGAGGACTCATCGGCGGGCGCTACGAGACCGTCGGCGCCGGGGACGGGCCGGTCAGGCCCCGCTCCGCGCGCCAGCCGTCCACGATGGCCGCCTGCAGGCCGAACATCTCGGCCTTCTCGTCCGGCTCCTCGTGGTCGTAGCCCAGCAGATGCAGCACTCCGTGGACGGTGAGCAGCTGGAGCTCCTCGTCCATGGAGTGCTGTGTCTCCGCGTCCTTGCCCTGCTTCTCGGCGACCTCGGGGCACAGCACGATGTCGCCGAGCAGGCCCTGCGGCGGCTCGTCGTCGTCCTTGGACGGCGGACGCAGCTCGTCCATGGGGAAGGACATGACATCCGTCGGGCCCGGGAGGTCCATCCACTGGATGTGCAGCTGCTCCATGGCGTCGGCGTCCACGACGATCACCGACAGTTCGGAGAGCGGGTGGATGCGCATCCTGGCGAGCGCGTAGCGGGCGATGTCGAGGATCGCCTGCTCGTCGACCTCGGTACCGGACTCGTTGTTGACGTCGATCGACATGGTGTTGTGCTTGTCTACTTCCCCTTGTGCGCGGACTTGCCCCGGCTCTTGTGCGTGCCGTTCTGGGTGCCGTGCGTGGTGTCGTACTTCTCGTACGCGTCGACGATACGGCCCACCAGCTTGTGCCGGACGACGTCCTGGGACGACAGCCGGGAGAAGTGCACGTCGTCCACGCCGTCCAGGATGTCCTGCACCTGGCGCAGGCCGCTCTTCGTCCCGTCGGGGAGGTCGACCTGCGTCACGTCACCCGTGATGACGATCTTCGAGTCGAAGCCGAGACGGGTGAGGAACATCTTCATCTGCTCGGGGCTGGTGTTCTGGGCCTCGTCCAGGATGATGAAGGCGTCGTTGAGCGTGCGTCCGCGCATGTAGGCGAGCGGCGCGACCTCGATCGTGCCCGCGGCCATCAGGCGCGGGATCGAGTCCGGGTCGAGCATGTCGTGCAGCGCGTCGTAGAGCGGGCGCAGGTACGGGTCGATCTTCTCGTAGAGTGTGCCCGGGAGGAAGCCCAGGCGCTCTCCGGCCTCGACCGCCGGGCGGGTCAGGATGATGCGGTTGACCTGCTTGGACTGCAGGGCCTGCACGGCCTTGGCCATGGCCAGGTAGGTCTTGCCGGTGCCGGCGGGGCCGATGCCGAAGACGATGGTGTGCTTGTCGATCGCGTCCACGTAGCGCTTCTGGTTGAGCGTCTTGGGGCGGATCGTGCGGCCGCGCGAGGACAGGATGTTCTGCGTGAGCACCTCGGCCGGGGTCTCCTGGCCGTCGCTCTCGCCGTTGTCGCTCGCCTTGAGCATGGCGATCGAGCGTTCCACTGCGTCCTCCGTCATCGGCTGCCCGGTGCGGAGCACCAGCATCATCTCGTCGAACACCCGCGCGATGAGGGCGACGTCCTTCGGGTCGCCGACCGCGCTGATCTCGTTGCCCCGGACGTGGATGTCGGCCGCCGGGAAAGCCTTCTCGATCACGCGCAGGAGGGAGTCGCCGGATCCCAGCACGGTCACCATGGGGTGCTGGGCGGGGACGGTGAACTGCGCTCTCGCCTGCTCCTGCGCGGAGGTGTGAGCTGTCGGTGATTGAGTCATGGGCCGGCGCTTAAGGCCTGCGGTTCCTCCTCGTCACGGCCGCGCAGCTGAGGGCGGCCTCGCGATTCCCAGGGTACGACGGTGCGGTGACAACGCCGTAGGGGTTTTGGGGACGGGAGGACGAACGGAGGCGGCGGCTCCTGGCCGGCGGCGGGTTCCCCGGTGCGGGCGGATCATGCCGAGCGGCGGAAGCCGATCGTCGGCACCGCGCGCCGCAGCGGCCACGGCCGCACCAGTTCCTCGGGCACCAGCCCGGCCAGGAACCCGTACCGCCGCAGCGCCTGGGGGTCCTGCCCCTCGACGGACTGCACCCTGCGCCACCACGCTGCGATCTCCGACCAGCCCGGCGCGGACAGCGACCCGCCGAACTCCTGCACCGACAGCGCCGCCGTCAGCCCCGCGAACGCCAGCCGGTCGGCCAGCGGCCAGTCCGCCAGCGTCCCCGCCACGAACCCGGCGACGAACACGTCCCCGGCCCCGGTCGGGTCCAGCGCCTCGACCTCGATCGCCGGCACCTCGGCCGTCTCCCCCGTACGCCGGTCCACCGCGTACGCCCCCTCCGCGCCGAGGGTGACGACGGCGAGCGGGACGTGCTCGGTGAGGGCGTGCGCGGCGGCCCGGGGGCAGTCGGTGCGGGTGTAGCGCATGGCCTCCTCGGCGTTCGGCAGGAACGCCTCGCAGTGCCGCAGGTCGGGCAGCCGGGCCAGGTCCCACGCCCCGGTGTCGTCCCAGCCGACGTCGCCGAAGACGCGGGTGCCCTTGCTCGCGGCCTGCGCGATCCACGGCGCGCTCACGCCGGGCGCGAGGGAGGCGACGGCGGCCCGGGCGCGGGGCGGGCACGCGGGGGCGGGCTCCTCCGGGGGCGGCTCGTGGCCGTGCGAGACCATCGTCCGCTCCCCCTCGTACGCCATGGAGACGGTCACCGGTGAGTGCCAGCCGGGCACCGTGCGCGACGGGGAGAGGTCGATGCCCTCGCCGTGCTCCAGGGCGTCCCAGCAGTACTCGCCGTAGTGGTCGTCGCCGAAGGCCGCGGCGAGGGAGGTGCGCAGCCCGAGCCGGGCGAGCGCGGTGGCCATGTTGGCGACGCCGCCCGGGCTCGATCCCATCCCGCGCGCCCAGGACTCCGTCCCGCGCACCGGGGCGGAGTCGAGCCCGGTGAAGACGATGTCGAGGAAGACGGTGCCGGTGAGGTAGACGTCCCAGGGCGGGTCGTCCGGCGCGCGCAGGGGGCCGAGGGGATCGACCTGGTTCTGCCGGTGCGATCCCTTTCCGGCCGGGCCCTTTCCTGCCGGGGCGGTGGACGCGATCACGATGCGCTCCCTGACGTGGTGCGGATCAGGCCAGTCTGCACCACACCGCCGGGAAGCGGCCGCTACCAGCGCGGCATCGCGGGCGTCACCCACCCCGGGTCGGCGCGCCGCATGGCGGCCGCGTCGTCCCGGTCCCGCAGCGCCCCGTCGCCCTCCAGCCAGCGCCCGTGCAGTACGGCCAGCCGCTCGCGGTCCAGCTCCACGCCGAGGCCGGGGGCGTCGGACACCGCCACGCGCCCGCCCTCGAAGACGATCCGCTCGGTCAGGACGTCCTCCGACTGCCACGGGTAGTGGGAGTCGCAGGCGTGGTGGAGGCCCGGGACGGTGGCCGCCACGTGCGTCATCGCGGCCAGCGAGATGCCCAGGTGCGTGTTGGAGTGCATGGACACCCCGACGCCGAAGGCGCGGCACACCGCGGCGAGTTGCTGGGTGCTGCGCAGCCCGCCCCAGTAGTGGTGGTCGCAGAGGACGACCTGGACGGCGCCGCGGGTGAACGCCTCCTCGATCTCGGCGAAGGTCGTCACGCACATGTTGGTGGCCAGCGGCACCCCCGTCCCGGCGGCGACCTCGGCCATGGCGGGTGTGCCGAGGGCCGGGTCCTCCAGGTACTCGAGGACGTCGCCCAGCTCCCCGGCCACCCGCAGGGAGGTCTCCACCGACCAGGCGCCGTTGGGGTCCAGCCGCAGCGGACGCCCGGGGAAGGCCTCGGCGAGGGCGCGCACGGCGGCGATCTCCTCGTCGGGCGGGAAGACGCCGCCCTTGAGCTTGTAGGAGGTGAAGCCGTGGCGTTCGGTGAGGCGGCGGGCCTGCTCCACCACGCCGGCCGGGTCGAGGGCCGCGCCCCACTCGTCCGTCCCGGCCGGTGCACCCTCGGGGTGGGCGGCCCACTTGTAGAACAGGTAGGCGCTGTACTCGACCGCGTCGCGCACCTTGCCCCCGAGCAGCGCGTGCACGGGCAGGCCGAGGGACCGGCCGAGGGCGTCCAGGCAGGCGACCTCGAACGCGGAGACGACGGACAGCCGGAGCTTGTCGGCGGTCTGGGCGCCGCGCAGCCCGCCGACGTCTACGGCCGTCTCGACCCGGGAGCCGTCCACCGCGATCCGGTCCGCGAGGGTGACCAGTCCGTTCAGATCGCTGACCGGGTGTCCCGCCAGCTGTGCGGCGAAGGGCCGGGCCAGTTCCAGGTACTTGGTGTCGCCGTAGGTCTCCCCCACACCGGTCACCCCGTCCGCCGTGACGACCTCGACGATCAGCCGGGGCGTGTACGGCTGGTGGACGCCCTGCGTGTTGAGCAGCGGCGGGTCCGCGACCAGCACGGGCGTCAGCCGTACGTCGGCGATGGCGAGGTCCACGGGGCGGCTCCCACGAGGTCGGGTCCGGCGGTGCGGAAGGCGGTCGGTCATGGTCGGTCATGTATGAGAATCGGGACTGCCTATGCGAACGTCAACAGGCGCGGCGACGAGGGAGCCCTGACGGGCCGAGCGACCGCGGAGGGCGCGCGTTTACCCGAGGTTCATTGCGGCAAACAGAATGTGCCCCAGATCACATCAGCCCGGCTCCCGTGTCCGAGTGGTTGCTTGATACAAATTGCCCGCGCGTTCCTGTCCGTCGACGGTCGTCGCCCCACCTCCCCTGATCGCCGCTCCTTTCGCATGCCCTGGGAACGCCCGTGTTCGCCCCCCGCACCACTCCCTGGCCCCTCGTCGCCCTTTTCACGGCCGGGTACCTGGCTCCGTATCTGCTGCCCACCACCGTGGGCCGCCTCGACTCGGGGCTTGCGCTCTCCGCCACCCAGGCCGGGGCCGTCGGCAGCGCCCTGCTGCTGAGCTCCGCCGCCGCCGGGTTCGTCCTGGCCTCCCGGGTCGAGCGGATCGGCGCCCGCACCCTCGCCCGGCTCGGGCTCGCCCTGGCCCTGCTCGGCTACGGCGGCGCCGCCCTGACCACCGCGGTCCCCGCCGTCGTCGCCGGCGCGATGATCGGCGGATTCGGCTCCGGCACGGCCACCACCGTCGCCGCGACCCTGATCGCCGGGCAGAAGGACCCCCACCGGGCGTCCACCGCGGGGCTGCTCAGCGTCTCCGCCCTGGCGGCCGCCGTCTACCTGACGGTGCCGCACCTCGGCCCGGGGCACGGTCTGCCGCTGGCCGCGATCGCCCTCACCGCCGTGGCCGTGTGGCCGCTGACCGCCCGGCTGCCCGCCGGGACGCCCCCCACCCCCGCGCGCACCGGCCGGGCCCGTCTGCCGCACGCCCGCTCCGGGCTGGTGCTGGCCGCCGCCATGGTGTGCTGGTCGCTCGCCCAGAACTCGCTGTGGGGCGTGAGCGGCCGGATCGGCCTGGAGCAGGCGCACCTGGGCGAAGCCACCGTCGGCGCCGTCTTCGCCCTGGCCCTCGGCGCCGGGCTCGCCGGCGTCCTCGCGGCCGGTGCCCTCGGGGCGCGGCTCGGACGGGCCGTGCCGATCGGCCTGGGCACCACGCTCATCGCCGGCTGCATCGTGGTGAGCGCCTCCGCGACCGGCCTCGGCACCTTCGCGGCCGGCGAGATCGCCTGGAACACGCTCTACCCGGTGGTCCTGTCGTACCTGATCGGGCTGGCCGCCTCGCTCGACCCGCGCGGGCGCTGGGCGGTCCTGGTCGGCTCGGCGTCCTCGCTGGGCACGGCCGCCGGGCCGCTGACCGGCAGCGTGCTCTCGGCGCAGGCCGGGTTCCCGGTGATGGGCGCGGTCCTCGGCGCCGGGCTGCTGGTGATCGCCCTGCCGATGACCGCCGTCGCCCTGCACACCGGCGGGCGTCCGCTGCTGCCCGGTGCGATCCGCCGGCGCGGCGGTCACCCGGCGGCCCTGGTCGCCGCCGCCACCGGCACCCCCACCGGCGCGGTCCCGGAGATCGGCGCCCCGGAGCAGCCGGTGGTGGAGATCCCGGTGGAGGCCCCGGCCGTCCCCGCCCAGCGCGCCTACGGCAAGGCGGGGTCCGAGGCCCCGTGACGGTCTAGCCGAAGGTGTAGGCCTCCACCTCGGCCAGGTAGCGCGCCCGCAGTTCCTCGTCGTCCTCCAGGAACGAGGCGAGGAAGGAGTTGCGGGCCAGCTCGCGCAGCCGCTCCTCGCCGAGGCCGAGGGTGTCGCGCACGGCGTCGAAGTTGTCCCCGGCGTAGCCGCCGAAGTAGGCCGGGTCGTCCGAGTTGACCGTGCACATCAGGCCCGCGTCCAGCAGGGCGGGCAGGGGGTGCTCGGCGAGGGTGTCCACCGTGCGCAGCCGGACGTTGGACAGCGGGCACAGCGTCAGCGGCACCCGGTCGCGCACCAGCCGCTCCACCAGCGCCGGGTCCTCCACGCAGCGCAGCCCGTGGTCGACCCGCTCGACGCCGAGGACGTCCAGCGCCTGGGTGATGTACTCGGGCGGCCCCTCCTCACCCGCGTGCGCGACCCGGCGCAGTCCCAGCGCGGCGGCGGCCTCGTAGACCTCGCGGAACTTCACCGGCGGGTGCCCGACCTCGGCGGAGTCCAGGCCGACCCCCGTGATCCGGTCCAGGTAGGGCCTGGCGGCGTCGAGTGTGGCGAGCGCCGACGCGGCGGACTCGTCGCGCAGGAAGCACAGGATCAGCCGGGTCGAGACCCCGTGGTTCGCCTCGCTGTTGCCCAGCGCGCGCCACAGCCCCTCGACGACCGTGCCGAGTTCCAGACCGCGGCCGGTGTGGGCCTGCGGGTCGAAGAAGATCTCGGCGTGCCGCACGCCCTGCGCGGCGGCCCGGGCCAGGTACGCGTCGGCCAGGTCCTCGAAGTCGCGCTCGGTGCGCAGGACGGCCATCAGCTCGTAGTACAGGTTCAGGAACGACTGCAGGTCCTCGAAGCGGTACGCCTCGCGCAGCGCGTCCGTGTCGGCGTAGGGCAGGGTGACGCCGTTGCGCGCGGCGAGCTCGAAGGCCAGCTCCGGCTCCAGGGTGCCTTCGATGTGAAGGTGCAGTTCGGCTTTGGGGAGGGGCATCAAAGCATCGTACGGTCGTTTCACCGACGCTTCGGAATCGGCACCCGCAGAAGGTCGCGTGCCACGGTCAGCTCGCCCTCGTACCCGGCGGCCCGCGCCTGGCGCTCGAACTCCTCCGGTTCGCCGTAGCGCTGGCTGAAGTGGGTCAGCACCAGGTGCCGTACCCCGCTCTCCCGCGCCACCCGGGCCGCCTGGCCCGCCGTCAGGTGGCCGTGCTCGACGGCGAGTTCCTCGTCCTCGTCGAGGAAGGTCGACTCGATGACGAGCATGTCGCACCCCTCGGCGAGCGCGTACACTCCGTCGCACAGCCGGGTGTCCATGACGAAGGCGAACCGCTGCCCGCGCCGGACCTCGCTGACCTCCTCCAGCGAGACGCCGCCGAGGGAGCCCTCGCGCTGGATGCGGCCGACGTCCGGGCCCCTCAGGCCGTGCGCGGCGAGCCGCTCGGGCAGCATGCGCCGGCCGTCGGGCTCGACGATGCGGTAGCCGTAGGACTCCACCGGGTGGGACAGCTTGCGGGCCTCCAGCAGGTAGCCGCCGGTGCGGGCGAGGGGGCCGTCGGCGGCGACCGGCGCCTCGGTGATGCCGACGGTCTCGCGGTAGGCGGTGGCGTACCGGAGCCGGTCGAAGAAGCGCTGCCCGGAGCGCGGGTAGTGCGCGGTGACCTCGTGCGGGACCCGGTCGAGGTTGATGCGCTGGATGACGCCCGCCAGGCCCAGGCTGTGGTCGCCGTGGAAGTGCGTGACGCAGATCCGGTTCAGGTCGTGCGCGGCCACCCCGGCACGCAGCATCTGCCGCTGCGTGCCCTCACCGGGATCGAAGAGGATGCCTTCGCCGTCCCAGCGCAGCAGGTAGCCGTTGTGGTTGCGGTGCCGGGTCGGCACCTGGCTCGCGGTGCCGAGGACGACCAGTTCACGTACGGACAAGGCGCTCTACCCCGGCGGCCACTGCAGGCCGCGGCCGCCGAGCACATGGCCGTGGACGTGCCAGACCGTCTGGCCGGCGCCGCTGCCGGTGTTGAACACCAGGCGGTAGCTGTCGAGCTTCTCCTCCTCGGCGACGGCCCGGGCCGCGACGAGCAGGTCGGCGGTGAGGGCGGGGTCGGCCTCGGCGAGGGCGGCCGCGTTCTCGTGGTGCGCCTTCGGGATCACCAGGACGTGGGTCGGGGCCTGGGGGTTGATGTCGCGGAACGCGAGGGTCGTCTCCGTCTCGCGCACGATCGTCGCCGGGATGCTGCCCGCGACGATCTTGCAGAACAGGCAGTCGTCCTGGGGTTCCCCTGCCATGGTCCCTCCGGGGTTCGGCCGATCGTGGTCTCGGGTGGGCATCGTAGCGTCGTCGGGCGCGGGTCCGTCGTGCCTGGTCGCGCACCCGCGGCGGAGCCGTACGCCGGCACGGCCCCCGCGCCGCTCACGTCGGCAGGCCCGGTGGTGTCTTGGCGGGTGCCGTCTCCAGGCTCTCCAGTGCCATGCGGATCGCTTCGTCCAGCTGGGTGTCCCGGCCCGCCGCGTGGTCCTGCGGGCGCTGGACGACCTCCACGTCCGGGTCGACGCCGTGGTTCTCCACGCCCCACTCGTAACCCTCCAGCCAGAACGCGTACTTCGGCTGGGTGACCAGGGTGCCGTCGACCAGGCGGTAGCGGCTGTCGATGCCGATGACACCGCCCCAGGTGCGGGTGCCGACCACCGGTCCGAGACCGAGCGCCTTGATCGCCGCGTTGACGATGTCGCCGTCCGAGCCGGAGAACTCGTTGGCGACGGCCACGACCGGACCGCGCGGGGCGTCCTCGGGGTAGCTGTAGGGGCGCATGCCGCGCGGCACGGCCCAGCCGACGATGCGCCGGGCGAGCTTCTCCACCACGAGCTGGGAGGTGTGGCCGCCGCGGTTCTCCCGGACGTCGACGACCAGCCCCTCGCGGGCCACCTCGACGCGCAGGTCGCGGTGGATCTGGGCCCAGCCGGGCGCCTGCATGTCCGGGACGTGGAGGTAGCCGAGGCGGCCGCCGGACTTCTCGTGGACGTAGGCCCGGCGGTCGGCGACCCAGGCGTGGTAGCGCAGCGGCTCCTCGTCGGCGAGCGGGACGACGACGGCGTGCCGGGGCTCACCGCCGCCGGACGGGGAGATCGTCAGCTCCACCGGCTTGTTCGCCGTGCCGACCAGCAGCCGCCCGGGGCCGGTGACCGGGTCGACCGGCTGCCCGGCGACCGCCACGATGGCGTCCCCGGGGCGTACGGCCACGCCGGGCGCGGCCAGCGGGCTGCGGGCGTCAGGGTCGGAGGTCTCCGAGGGCAGGATGCGGTCGACGCGCCAACTGCCGTCCTCGTGGCGGGAGATGTCCGCTCCGAGCAGCCCCTGGCGGGGGCCGCCGCCGTGGCCGGCGCGCGGGGTGACGTAGGCGTGCGAGGTGCCCAGTTCGCCCTGCACCTCCCACAGCAGGTCGACCAGGTCGTCGTGGGTGGCGCACCGGTCCACGACCGGGCGGTAGCGGTCCAGGACGCCGTCCCAGTCGACGCCGCTCATGTCCGGCCGCCAGAAGTGGTCGCGCATGATGCGGCCGTTCTCGTCGAACATCTGCCGCCACTCGGCGGCCGGGTCGATGAACTGGCGGACGCGGCCGAGGTCGACCGTGATGTTGGAGTCGCTGTCGTCGTCGCCGGAGGCACGCCGGTCGCTGGGGACGACCTTCAGCCGCCCGTCGGTCCACAGCAGCACCCGCTTGCCGTCGCCGCTGACCTCGAAGTGGTCGGCGTCCGCGGCGAGATGCTCGACCCGCTGCTGGACGAGGTCGTAGCGCTCCAGCTCGGTCTTGGGCTCGGGGTCGTCCGGGTTGGCGCGGGACGCGCCGAGCACCCCGGTGACCGGGTGCCGCAGCCACAGCACCCCGTCCTTGGCGGCGCGCAGGCCGGAGTAGCGGGCGGCCTCGACCGGGAAGGGCACGATGCGGTCGGCGAGGCCGTCCAGGTCGATGCGCGTGGTCGGGGTGCCCTCGCTGTCGGGGGTCTCCTCCCGGTCGGGCGTCTCGAAGGAGCGGCCGTGCCGCTGCGGGCCGAACGGGGAGGGCGTGGTGGCGGCGAGGGTGATCAGGTGCGGCCGGGCGCCCTCCACGAAGGCCAGGTCGAAGACGTACTCGTCGTAGACCGGGTCGAAGGCGCGGGTGGACAGGAAGGCGAGGTGCTTGCCGTCGGCGGTGAAGGCGGGCGCGTAGTCCTGGAAGCGCAGCGGGGTGGCCTCGGTGACCGACAGGTCGGTGGTGTTGGCGAGCTTCAGCTGCGCCAGGGGCCGCGGCCCCGGGTGGGACCAGGCGAGCCAGGCGGAGTCGGGCGAGAAGACCAGGCCGGACACGTCGCCGTCCTCGCTGCGGTCCACCTCCCGCACCTCGCCGGTCTCGCGCTCCACCAGCAGCAGGCGCCCGTCGTGGCAGGCCACGGCGGCGCGGCCGCCGTCGGGCGCCACGGCGAGGTCCAGCACCCGGCCGAGCTGCCCGGCGGCGAGCCGGCGCGGGGTGGCGCCCGGGGTGAGGCCGGTGGCGGGCGCGAACTCCAGGGCGTCGTCGCCCTCGGCGTCCGTCACCCACACCACCCACACCTCGCCGTCGGCGCGGAACGTCCGGGGCAGCCGGGCCCGGACGCCGGGCGTGGCGGCGAGCGCACGGGCCGGGCCGGAGCGGTGGGTGACCCAGTGCACCGAGCCGCGCACGGACACGGCGCTGCCGCGGGCGGTGTGGTCGGGGGAGGCGGAGCCGAACCAGCGGGAGGCGTTGACCGTGAACGGCTGGAGGTCGACGCGCTGGCCGCCGAGGCGCACGTCGAGCCGGCGCGGTTCCGCCCCGTCCAGGTCGTCGAGCAGCCACAGCTCACCGGCGGCGGCGTACACGACCCGGCGGCCGTCGGTCGCGGCGTGCCGGGCGTAGAAGCCCCCGAGGGGGGTGTGCCGGCGCAGGTCGGAGCCGTCGGCGAGGGAGGAGTACAGCGCGCCGGTGCCCTCGTGGTCGGAGAGGAAGCCGACCCGGTCCCCCACCCACAGCGGGTACTCGAGGTTGCCGTCGAGGTCCTCGTGCAGCCGCACGAACTCGCCGTCGTCCTCGCGGTCGATCCACAGCTTGCCGGCGGTGCCGCCGCGGTACCGCTTCCACCAGGCCGCCTCGCGGCCCATCGGCGCCGACAGCAGCACCGTGTGCGGGCCGTGGGCGACGTCCCCGACGGGACCGTAGGGCAGGGTGGCGGCCGGGCCGCCGTCCAGCGGCACGGCACGGGCCCAGGTCCGGCGCAGGCTGGCCTGCCCCTCGCTGCTGATGGCCAGGACCTCGCCCCCGGGGGTCCACCCGCGCACCTGGGTCCTGTGGCTGCCCCAGTGGGTCAGTCTCCTCGCCGGGCCGCCGTCGACCGGCGCGACGTGCACCTCGGGGGCGCCGTCGCGGGTGGAGGTCCAGGCGACGGTCGTGCCGTCGGGCGAGATCCGGGGCTGGGTCACCGGCACGTTGTCGGCGCTGACCCGCCAGGCGCGGCCGCCGTCGAGCGGGGCGAGCCACACGTCGTCCTCGGCGGTGAAGGCGACCAGGTCGCCGTGCACGTGGGGGAACCGGAGGTAAGCAGGCGATGTCACCCGATCACCCTATGCAGCAAGGCCGTCGCGCGGACAGGGTTCCGATCACTTGCCCTCGACGGGTCACTTGCCCTCGACGGGGCGGCAGTCCGGGTACCGGTCGCACCAGATGGTCTGGGTGACGGTCACGGTGACGGTGGGTCCGGGCTGCCCGCCGCCGCCCCCGCCGACCGGCGGCGGGCTGGTGCGGTCGCAGTCGCCGAGCCCGTCGACCGTGAACCAGGTCTTGCCGTCGACCTTCGCGGTGATGGTGCCGCGTACGCAGGCGCCCTCGACGGCGTGGGTGACCCGGCCGGTGACGTCGATGTCCTTGCCGTCCTTGGTCTCGCCCTGGCAGTCGACGGTGGCGACGGTCCGCTCACCGGCCCCGCCCGC
This sequence comes from Streptomyces sp. NPDC003456, assembly GCF_042878735.1. Lineage (NCBI taxonomy): Bacteria > Bacillati > Actinomycetota > Actinomycetes > Kitasatosporales > Streptomycetaceae > Streptomyces > Streptomyces sp. NPDC003456. Next base: position 516,881 of record NZ_JBIAOK010000003.1, on the reverse strand, counting down.
GGAGGGCGAGGCCTTGCCGCCGGTGCCGTAGGAGGCCGTGCAGGTCAGCCAGCGCACGCCCGCCTTCTGCCGGTTCAGCTCCCTGGTCACGGTCTCGTCGACGGTGTAGGCGACGGACGCGGAGCTGATGCCGCCGGGCTCGCACGCGACGGCACCGCACACGGCTGTCACCGCGAACACCGTCGCCACCGCCCCGCGACGCCCCCGCGCTCCCCGGCAGATCCTCCTGAAAGCCCCCATCATGGGGGCAGCCTGCCACCGACGGCGGCAGCGCGGTAGGGCGCAAAGGCGTCAACCGCGCAGCAGGAGCCACTCCTGAAGCTCCACCAGATTCCCCTCGGGGTCCTTGAGACGGGCCACCCGCATGCGGTCGGTCAGCGGTGCCGGGCCGTGCAGGAGGGTGGCGCCGCGCAGGGTGATCTCCTCGCAGTACGCGTCCAGCGCGTCCACCCGCAGGACGACCAGGGACCGGTGCCCGCGCGCGGGTTCGCCCAGTTCGCCGAGGACCTCGGCCATCGCCGCCCGGTCCTGCAGCGCGATCCCGGCGGAGCCCGCGGCGGGGCTGAACCTCTCGTACGGCCCGTGCTCCGCACCGGACTGCGGCTTGAGGCCGAGGACCTCGCCGTAGAAGCGGTAGCAGGCGGCGAAGTCGGACACGAGCAGACGTACCTGTGCGAGTTCCACGGTGCCTCCGGAAGGGGTCAGGACCAGCGTCCGGTGCGTGCCATGAGGACGGCTGCCGCCGCCGTCCCGGCCGTCGACGTGCGCAGCACGCTGCGCCCGAGGCAGTACGCCCCGGCCCCCGCTTCCCCGAACAGCGCCAGCTCCTCCGGCGCCACGCCCCCTTCGGGCCCCACGACCAGCACGATCTCGCCGGTGGACGGCAGACCGGCCGTCGCCAAGGGCTCCTCGCCGCTCTCGTGCAGCACGGCCGCGAAGTCGGCCCCGGCGAGCAGGGCGGCGACCTGCTTGGTGGTCGCGGCGTCCGCGACGTCGGGGAAGCGCACCCGGCGGGACTGCTTGCCGGCCTCGCGGGCCGTGGCCCGCCACTTGGCCAGGGCCTTGGCCCCGCGCTCGCCCTTCCACTGCGTGATGCACCGCGCGGCGGACCAGGGCACGATCGCGTCGACCCCGACCTCCGTCATGGTCTCCACGGCCAGTTCCCCGCGGTCGCCCTTGGGCAGGGCCTGGACGACGGTCACCCGGGGCTGCTCCGCCGGTTCCTCGCTCACCGAGTCGAGCTGGACGATCAGCCGGTCCTTGCCCTCGGTGCCGAGCACGACGCAGTCCGCCCAGCGTCCCGCGCCGTCCGTGAGGACGACGTCCTCGCCGGCGCGCAGCCGCTTCACCGAGACGGCGTGCCGCCCCTCCGGGCCGTCGAGCACGTACCGGCCGCCGCCTCCCGCGCGGAAGTGCTCGACGACGAACACCGGTGCGGTCATCGCGCACCTCCCGCCAGCGCGGCACGGGCGGCGGCGAGTTCGCCGGCGAGCACCTCGACCAGGCGCCCGGCGGGCATCTCCCGGGCCATCCGGTGGCCCTGTCCGGCCCACAGCGCCATCCCCTGGGGGTCGCCGGCCTTGGCGGCGGCCTTGCGCAGCGGAGCGGTGAGGTGGTGGACGTCGGGGTAGGCGGCGGGGGCGTACGGGCCGTGCTCGCGCAGGAACCGGTTGACCAGGCCGCGCGCCGGGCGGCCGGTGAAGGCCCGGGTCAGCTCCGTGCGGACGAAGAGGGGGTTGGTCAGGGCCTGTTTGTGCAGGGCGTGCGCACCCGACTCGTGCGTGGGCAGGAAGGCCGTGCCCAGCTGGGCGGCGGCGGCGCCCGCGGCGAGCACCGCGGCGATCTGGCCGCCGCGCATGAGGCCCCCGGCGGCGACGACGGGGATGTCCACGGCCTCGCGGACCTGTGCGACGAGGGAGAGCAGTCCGAGGCCGCTGCCGTCGGTCTCGGGGGTGTCGCGGTGGGTGCCCTGGTGGCCGCCGGCCTCGATGCCCTGGGCGATGACGCCGTCCGCGCCGGCCCGCTCCACGGCCCGGGCCTCCTCGGGGGTGGTGGCGGCGGCCAGGACGAACGTGCCGACGCGGTGCAGGGTGTCGACCACCTCGCGGTCCGGGACACCGAAGTGGAACGAGACCACCGGCACCGGGTTGTCGCGCAGGACCACGAGCTTGGCCTCGAAGCCGTCGTCGCGTCCGCTCTCGGGGTCGCCGAGCTCGGTCTCGTACCAGGTCGCCTCGCCGGCCAGCTGGTGGGCGTAGACGTCCACGGCGGCGGGGTCGGCGAGGTCCGGGTGCGGCAGGAAGACGTTGACGCCGAACGGCCGGCTCGTGAGGCTCCTGAGCTGCTTGATCTCCTGGTACATCCCGTCGGCGGTCTTGTACCCGGCGGCGAGGAACCCGAGCCCGCCCGCCTCGCACACGGCGGCGGCGAGCTGCGGGACGGAGATGCCGCCCGCCATGGGGGCCTGCACGATCGGGAGCGGGAAGAGATCGGTCAGAGCGGAGGACATGACCGCATGTTGTCACGTCCTCCGCGCCCGTCCGAATCCGGCCTGCCGCAGGGCACAGACCAGAGGAATGCCCGCTTCCGCAGCCCCGCCGGACGGCCGGCCCACGGGCGACGGGCGGCGCTGCCCGCGCCGCCGGGGGGTCCGCTCAGCACCCCCCGGCCGCTGCGTCAGCGCCCGTTGAACGCGTCCTTCAGGCGCGAGAACAGCCCCTGCTGCCCCGGCTGGAACTGGCCCGTGGGGCGTTCCTCGCCGCGGAGTTTGGACAGTTCGCGCAGGAGGCGTTCCTGCTCGGGGTCGAGCTTGGTCGGGGTCTGGACCTCGACGTGGACGATGAGGTCGCCGCGCCCGCCGCCGCGCAGGTGGGTGACACCGCGGCCGTGCAGCGGGATCGACTGGCCGGACTGGGTGCCCGGGCGGATGTCGACCTCCTCCATGCCGTCCAGCGTCTCCAGCGGCACCTTCGTGCCCAGGGCCGCCGCGGTCATGGGGAGCGTCACCGTGCAGTGCAGGTCGTCGCCGCGGCGCTGGAACATCGGGTGCGGCAGCTCGTGGATCTCGACGTAGAGGTCGCCGGCCGGACCGCCGCCGGGCCCGACCTCGCCCTCGCCGGCGAGCTGGATGCGCGTGCCGTTGTCCACACCGGCCGGGATCTTGACGGTGAGGGTCCGGCGGGAGCGCACCCGTCCGTCGCCCGCGCACTCCGGGCAGGGCGTGGGGACGACCGTGCCGAAGCCCTGGCACTGCGGGCAGGGGCGAGAGGTCATGACCTGGCCCAGGAAGGACCGGGTGACCTGCGACACCTCACCGCGGCCGCGGCACATGTCACACGTCTGCGCGCTGGTGCCCGGGGCCGCGCCCTCGCCGTTGCAGGTGTTGCAGACGACGGCGGTGTCGACCTGGATGTCCTTCGTCGTGCCGAAGGCCGCCTCGTCGAGCTCCACCTCGATGCGGATCATGGCGTCCTGGCCGCGGCGGGTGCGCGAGCGCGGTCCGCGCTGCGACGCCGTGCCGAAGAAGGCGTCCATGATGTCCGAGAAGTTGCCGAAGCCGCCGGCCCCGAAGCCGCCCGCGCCGCCGCCGGCCTGCGAGAGCGGGTCGCCGCCGAGGTCGTAGACCTGCTTCTTCTGCGGGTCCGACAGCACCTCGTAGGCGGCGTTGATCTCCTTGAACCGCTCCTGGGTCTTCGGATCGGGGTTGACGTCCGGGTGCAGCTCGCGGGCGAGCCGCCGGAAGGCCTTCTTGATCTCTTCCTGCGACGCGTCGCGGCGCACGCCGAGTACGGCGTAGTAGTCCGTGGCCACTACGACTCCGCCAGGATCTGTCCGACGTACCGTGCCACTGCGCGTACCGCTCCCATCGTTCCCGGGTAGTCCATGCGGGTCGGTCCGACCACGCCGAGCTTGGCGACTGCCTCGCCGCCCGAACCGTAGCCGACCGACACGACGGACGTGGAGTTGAGTCCTTCGTGGGCGTTCTCGTGACCGATCCGTACGGTCACGCCCGGATCCTTCGCCTCGCCGAGCAGCTTGAGGAGCACGACCTGCTCCTCCAGCGCCTCCAGCACGGGCCGGATCGTGAGGGGGAAGTCATGACCGAAGCGGGTCAGATTGGCGGTGCCGCCGATCATCAGCCGCTCCTCGTTCTCCTCGACGAGCGTCTCCAGGAGTGTGGAGAGCACCGTGGAGACCGTACCCCGGTCCTCGTGCTCGAACGCCTCCGGGAGATCCTCCACCAGACTCGGCACATCCGCGAAACGGCGGCCCGCCACACGGCTGTTGAGGCGGGCGCGCAGATCCGCGAGCGAGGCCTCGCCGAACGGCGCCGGGCAGTCCACCACGCGCTGCTCGACCCGCCCGGTGTCCGTGATCAGCACGAGCATCACCCGCGCGGGTGCCAGGGAGAGCAGCTCCACGTGCCGCACGGTCGAGCGGGTCAGCGACGGGTACTGCACGACGGCGACCTGGCGGGTGAGCTGCGCGAGCAGCCGCACCGTGCGCGCCACGACGTCGTCGAGGTCGACGGCGCCCTCCAGGAAGTTCTGGATCGCGCGCCGCTCGGGCGCGGTCATCGGCTTGACGCCGGCGAGCTTGTCGACGAACAGCCGGTAGCCCTTGTCGGTGGGGATCCGCCCGGCACTGGTGTGCGGCTGGGCGATGTACCCCTCGTCCTCCAGGGCCGCCATGTCGTTGCGCACGGTCGCCGGGGAGACGCCGAGGTTGTGCCGCTCGGTGAGGGCCTTGGAGCCGACCGGCTCCTCGGTGCCGACGTAGTCCTGGACGATGGCGCGCAGCACTTGCAGTCTGCGTTCACTGAGCATCGCGCACACCTCCAGAAGTCGTCCGCCCGTTGCCCGCCGTTCGCGGCCTGGCACTCTGCGCGTGCGAGTGCCAGCATTCCCCGGCCCAGTGTACGGCGGTGGGGTACGCCCCCGGCAAGGCTGGTCGTGCGGCGTCGTGCCGCGGGCGGGGTGCACCGCTAGCGTCGCCCCATGACGGTGACTTGGGAAGAGGCCGGCTGGGAGCGGGTGGCCGCCGGGGTGGGACGGTGCCGGCTGCCGGTGTGGGACTGCACGGCGGGGCTGGTCGCGGGTGAGGGCGCGGTGCTCGTGGTGGACGCGGGATCCAGCCCGGCCGAGGGTGCGCGGGTGCGGGAGCAGGCGCGGTCGCTCACCGGTCACCGTGTGACGCATCTCGCGCTGACGCACCCCCACTTCGACCACGTCTTCGGGGCGGCGGCGTTCACGGGGGCGGAGGTGTTCGCGGCGGTGGGCGCGGACGCGGCGCTGACGCGGGCCCGGGACCGGGAGGAGCTGTACGAGGACGCGGTGCGCAACGGTCTGGCGGGGGATGTGGCACGCGCCTGCGCGGACCGGCTGGCGGCGCCCCGGCACCTGGTCTCCGGCGAGTGGACCCTGGACCTCGGCGGCGGGCGCACCGTGCTGCTGGCGAACGTGGGTCCGGGGCACACCGCGCACGATCTGGCGGTGCTGGTGCCGGGCGATCCCGAGGTGGTGTTCTGCGGGGACCTCGTCGAGGAGTCGGGCGAGCCGCAGGCAGGTCCGGACGCCGTGCCCGCGCGGTGGCCGGCCGCGCTGGACCGGCTGCTCGCCCTCGGCGGCGAGGACGCGCTGTACGTGCCCGGTCACGGAGCGGTGGTCGACGCGGGGTTCGTCCGGGCCCAACGGGACGCGCTGGCCGCGCGTTTCGGCGTGTCGTCGTGACCGTCCGGCGGCTTTCCCTATCGTCGTGCGAATGCGCCAGTACTCGACCGATCTGACTCCGCCGTGGAAGAAGCCGACGCCGGTTCCCGAGGTCCCGGCCGAGCCGGGCCTGGTGGTCGAGGAGCCCGGGACCGGGTTCTGCGGTGCGGTGGTCCGCTGCGAGGCGGGCACGGTGACCCTGGAGGACCGCTTCGGCAAGCACCGGGTGTTCCCCATGGAGCCGCGCGGGTTCCTGCTGGAGGGCAGGGCCGTGACACTGGTCCGGCCCGGCACGGGCGCTCCCGCGCGTCCCTCGCGCACGGCGTCCGGTTCGGTGGCGGTGCCCGGTGCCCGGGCGCGCGTGGCCCGGGCGGGCCGCATCTACGTCGAGGGCCGGCACGACGCGGAGCTGGTCGAGAAGGTGTGGGGCGACGACCTGCGCATCGAGGGGGTCGTCGTGGAGTACCTGGAGGGCGTGGACGATCTGCCGTCGATCGTGGAGTCGTTCGCACCCGGCCCGGACGCGCGCCTCGGCGTCCTGGTCGACCACCTCGTGCCGGGTTCCAAGGAGTGGCGCATCGCGCAGTCGGTGACGAGCGAGCACGCGCTGGTGGTGGGCCACCCGTACATCGACGTCTGGGAGGCCGTGAAGCCGTCGTCCCTCGGCATCGCTTCCTGGCCGCGGGTGCCGCGCGGCCAGGACTGGAAGACGGGCGTGTGCCGGGCCCTGGGCTGGCCGGAGAACACGGGTGCCGCGTGGCAGCGGATCCTGTCCGGGGTCCACTCGTACAAGGACCTGGAGCCCGAGCTGCTCGGACGGGTGGAGGAACTGATCGACTTCGTGACGGCACCGGCGGACTGACGTTTCAGTCGACCAGGTCCCGCACGACGCCGTCCGCCAGCAGCCGCCCCCGCAGGGTCAGGACGGCCCGGCCCTGCTCGTACGGGCCGGGCTGAAGCAGTCCGTCCGACAGCGCCCGGCGCGAAGCGGCCAGGCCCGCGTCGCGCAGCAGCGACAGCGGGACCCCGTCCCGCAGCCGCAGCTCCAGCAGGATCCGCTCGACCCGCCGGTCCTCCGCCGAGAGCACCTCACGCCCGGCCCCGGGCGACCGGCCCGCCGCGAGCGCCGCCGCGTAGGCGCCCGGGTGCTTCACGTTCCACCAGCGCACGCCGCCCACGTGGCTGTGCGCCCCGGGCCCGGCGCCCCACCAGTCGGCGCCCCGCCAGTACAGCTCGTTGTGCAGGCACCGGCCCGCTTCGGAGGTCGCCCAGTTCGACACCTCGTACCAGTCGAACCCGGCGCCGGAGAGCACCTCGTCGGCGATCAGGTACCGGTCGGCGTGGACGTCGTCGTCGGTCATCGGCACCTCACCCCGGCGGATGCGCCGGGCGAGCTGCGTGCCCTCCTCGACGATCAGGGCGTAGGCGCTGACGTGGTCGGGCCCGGCGCCCAGCACCGCGTCCAGCGAGGCCCGCCAGTCGTCGTCGGACTCCCCCGGCGTGCCGTAGATCAGGTCCAGGTTGACGTGCTCGAACCCGGCCGCCCGGGCCTCCGCGACGCAGGCCTCGGGCCGCCCGGGGGTGTGGGTGCGGTCCAGCACCTTCAGGACGTGCTGCCGCGCGCTCTGCATGCCGAAGGAGATCCGGTTGAAACCGCCCTCGCGCAGGGTGGCCAGATACGCCGGGTCCACCGAATCGGGGTTCGCCTCGGTCGTGATCTCGGCGTCCTCCGCGAGGCCGAACTCCTCGCGGATCGCCCCCAGCATCCGGACGAGGTCCCCGGCGTCCAGCAGCGTCGGCGTGCCCCCGCCCACGAACACCGTCCGCACGGCCCGCGGGTCGCCCCCCAGCACCTTGCGGGCCAGCCGGACCTCGTCCACCAGCGTCCCGGCGTAGTTGTCGCGGGAGGCGAGCACGCCGCCGGTGCCGCGCAGCTCGGTCGCCGTGTAGGTGTTGAAGTCGCAGTAGCCGCAGCGGGTCGCGCAGTAGGGGACGTGCAGGTAGAACCCGAGGGGGCGGTCGGCGGCCCCGGCGAGCGCGGACGCGGGCAGCGCGCCGTCGTCGGGGACGGGCTCGCCGTCGGGGAGTGCGGAAGGCATGCCCTCCATTGTCCAGCACCGGCGGGCTCACTCCGCCTGGAGCACCAGCAGCGCCAGATCGTCCGCGGGGGGCCGCTCGCCGAAGTCGTGCACGAGCTGCTGGATCCGCTCGGCTATCAGCTCCGCCCGGAGCCCCGCGCACCCGGCCAGCGCCGCCGCGAGCCCGTCCCCGTCGTCGAACTGCCGGGAACCGGAGCGGCGCTCGGTCACCCCGTCGGTGACGCACAGCAGGGTGTCCCCGGCGCGCAGGTCGAAGCTCTCGCTGGTGTACGTGGCGTCCTCGACCACGCCCAGCAGGGTCTGCGGCTGCGCGCAGGGCTGCACCTCGCCGCCCGCCCCGAGCAGCAGCGGCAGGGGGTGCCCGGCGGAGGCGACGGTGCAGTGGACCCCGCCGTCGAAGGGGACCAGTTCGCCGTAGAGCAGGGAGAGGAAGCGCGTCTGGGGGCCGTCGCCGGGCGGCGTCGGGCGGGCCCCCGCGGCCACCAGTGCCCGGGCCGCGGCGTCGGCGGCCTCGGTGGCGTCGTCGAGCAGGAGCTGGTTGAGGCGGTCCAGGACGTCGGCGACGCGGTAGCCCTCGCGGGCCAGCAGGCGCAGCCAGGGGCGGGCCAGGCCGATGACGACGGCCGCCTCGGGGCCCTTGCCCTGGACGTCACCGACGGCGAAGCACCAGCGTCCGTCGCCGGCCGGGAACAGGTCGTAGAAGTCGCCGCTGGGCCCGCCCTTGTCGCACGGCTCGTAGACGAGCGCGCTGCGCACGCCGGGGATCTCGGCCACGGCGCCGGGCAGCAGGCCGCGCTGGAGCACGGCGCTGATGGTGGCCTGGCGCGCGTACCGGCGGGCGGCGCCGACGGCGAGCGCGACGCGGCGGCTGAGGTCCTCGACGAGGCCGGTGATCTCGTCCGGGAAGCCGGCCGTCCCGGTCCGCCCGATGACCAGGGTGCCCAGGGGCCGGCCCCCGGCGACCAGCCGGTACGCCAGCGCGGCGCCGGGCCCGCCGAGGGCCTCGCCGGGCCAGGGGTGAGCGGCGGGCCCGGGCCGGGACGGGTCGGACGGCTGCGGCGGCTCCTTCTCCAGGGCCCGGCGCAGTTCCTCGACGCGGTGCTCGCTGCGGTGCCAGACGCGCGTGAGGCCGGGGCCGTCGGCGCCGCTCCAGCCGCCGGTGGCCTCGTCCTCCATCCACATCGCGCACCAGTCGGCGAGCCGCGGCACGATCAGCTGCCCGGTGAGCGCGGCGACCAGGTCCTCGTCGAGCTGGCCGGCGAGCAGGTCGGAGGCCTCGGCGAGGAAGGACAGCGCCCCGCGGCCCAGCCAGCCGCCGTCCTGCTCCTCGTACCGCTGCCGGCGCTCCTCCGGGCCGGCCGGGGCCGGCTGCCGCGACGGACCGTCCAGGTCCGGAGCATCGTTGCGACCGGCCCGCTCCCCGGGTCCGGGGGATCCGGCGGATCCTGGCGGCTCGGGTGCGAGGTTCTCCGCGAACCGCAGGTCGCGCGCGAGCGCGTGCTCCCCCGCGTGCTCGCCCGCGTACGCCGCTGCTTGCGCCTCCGCCCGCGCCCGCGCTTCCTCCTCCGCCGCCGCGGGCAGCCGCGCCCACACGGTCTTGCTGCCGGCGCGGTACGTGATCCCCCAGGACTCGGACAAGGCGCCGACGAGCCGCAGGCCCCGTCCGTGCTCGGGCGGCTCGGCGGACGGGTCCGGCCCGGCGCCGCGCGGGGCGCGGGAGGGGTGGTGGTCGCGGACCTCGACGACCAGCGCGGCCGTGTCCGGGACGTCGCCTTCGAGCCGGCACTCCAGCTCGACGACGGTGCCGGCGTGCACGACGGCGTTGGTGACGAGTTCGCTGACGACGAGCCGGGCGTCGGCGGCCAGGCGCTCGGTGAGGTGCGCGGCAGCGGGCAGGCCCGTCTCCGCCCACTCGGCGAAGGCGGCGCGCAGCAGGCTGCGGGCGGCGCCCGGCGCCAGGGAGCTGCCGGGCAGGGTGGCGTGCGCCCGCGCCTGCACCGGCAGGGACGCCTGCCCCTGCGCCTGCGCCGACAGGGACGCCTGCGCGTGCGTCGGGGCGGACGCCCGCGCGGTGGCTGCGGAGGCCCCGGCGACACCCCCGTGGGCGGCGGGTCCCTCGCCGACGGACGCCGCGGCAGCGGGCTCGGTGAGCCCTTCCCCCGCGGGTACGGACGGCCCCCGGGCGGGCGCAGGCGCCTGCTCTGCACGGGAGGCGGTCTCCCGTTGCGTCGGAATGGCCCCCATGGGCGGCTCCCCGGGCAGTTCGTGCGAATACGCCACAGTCGATGCCGACAGGGTGACAGACCGGCCCCGCCCATAAGCGCCGAGTTACCGAAGTGGGCCGCCACGAGTGAGAAGAGTGCTACGGAGGTGGTCGCAGAACGGTCGCGAGACGGTCGGATCCGAGCACCCGGGCGTCACCGCCCGTTCGTGGGGCGCCCCCGCGCCCGCGAGGACGACGACGGGCCGGCGCCTGTGCGGCGCCGGCCCGGGACGGATCACCGGAGACGTACTACGCCTCCCGGGACCCCTCGTACATCTCGTCGATCAGGTGCTTGTACTCCCGCTCCACGACGGGCCGCTTCAGCTTCAGGCTCGGCGTGATCTCGCCGTGCTCCACGTCGAGGTCCCGCGGCAGCAGCCGGAACTTCTTGATGGTCTGCCAGCGCTGCAGCCCCTCGTTGAGCTGCTTCACGTACCCGTCGACCATCTCCACCGTCACCGGCGCCGCCACGATCTCCGCGTACGGCTTGCCCTCGAGGCCGTTGTCCTTGGCCCACTCGGTGAGGGCGATCTCGTCGAGCGCGATGAGAGCCGTGCAGTAGTTCCGGTCCGCCCCGTGCACGAGGATGTTCGACACGTACGGGCACACCGCCTTGAACTGCCCCTCGACCTCCGCCGGCGCGATGTACTTGCCGCCCGAGGTCTTGATGAGGTCCTTCTTGCGGTCGGTGATCCGCAGGTAGCCGTCGGCCGACAGCTCCCCGATGTCGCCGGTGTGGAACCAGCCGTCCGGCTCCAGCACCTCGGCGGTCTTCTCGGGCAGCTTGTGGTAGCCCTCCATGATGCCGGGGCCGCGCAGCAGGATCTCGCCGTCGTCGGCGATGCGCACCTCCGTGCCGGGCAGCGGCTTGCCGACCGTGCCGGTGCGGTAGGCCTCGCCCGGGTTGACGAAGGACGCGGCCGAGGACTCGGTCAGGCCGTAGCCCTCCAGGATGTGGATGCCGGCACCGGCGAAGAAGTAGCCGATCTCGGGGGCGAGGGCGGCCGAGCCCGACACGCAGGCCCGCAGGTTGCCGCCGAAGGCCTCCCGGATCTTGGCGTACACCAGCGTGTCGGCGACCTTGTGCTTGGCGTTCAGCCCGAACGGCACGGTCGCGGTCCCGGTGCGGCGGAAGTTGTCCTGCGAGACCTTGGCGTACTCACGGGCGACCTCGGCGGCCCACTGGAAGATCTTGTACTTGGCTCCGCCGCCCGCGCGGGCCTTGGCGGCGACCCCGTTGTAGACCTTCTCGAAGATGCGCGGCACGGCGGCCATGTACGTCGGCTGGACCACCGGGAGGTTCTCGATGATCTTGTCGACCCGGCCGTCCACGGCGGTGACGTGCCCGACCTCGATCTGCCCGGAGGTGAGCACCTTGCCGAAGACGTGGGCGAGCGGCAGCCACAGGTACTGCACGTCGTCCCCGCCGACCAGCCCGGTCGCGGCGATGGCCTTGGCCATGTACGACCAGTTGTCGTGCGGCAGCCGCACGCCCTTGGGGCGCCCGGTGGTGCCGGAGGTGTAGATGAGGGTGGCGAGCTGGTCCTTGGTGATGGCCCCGACCCGCTCCTTGATCAGCTCCGGTTCCTTCTCCAGCCGGGCGGCGCCGCGCTTCTCCAGCTCGTCCAGGGTGAGGATCCAGTCGGCGGTCTCCGCGCCGGCCGGGTCCACGACGACGACGTGGGTCAGCTCGGGCAGCTCGGCCCGCTTCTCCTTGGCCTTGGCGAGCTGCTCGGCGTTCTCCGCGACGAGGACCCGGCTCTCGGAGTCCGACAGGATGTACGCCGACTCGTCGGCGTTGGTCTGCGGGTAGACCGTGGTGGTGGCGGCGCCGGCGCACATGATGCCGAGGTCCACCAGGATCCACTCGACGCGGGTGCTGGAGGCCAGGGCGACGCGCTGCTCGGGCTGCACGCCCAGCTCGATCAGGCCCGCCGCGATGGCGTAGACCCGCTCGGCGGCCCGGGCCCAGGTGAGCGACTTCCACTCGTCCGGCCCTTCGCCGGAGGACGAGGGCACCGGATAGCGGTAGGCCTCGGCGTCCGGCGTGGCGGCCACGCGCTCCAGGAAGAGGCCCGCCACGGAAGGCGGACGGTTCTCGATCAAAGTCTGTGTGTCGCTCACGACATCCTCCGGGCCCGCGACAGCGCGGCTGGCTCAGGTGCGGCTGGTTGGTCCTCACGAGCTGCAGGTCACGCCTGTTGTTTAACTGGTGAGTAACTATCGAGCAGGGATCAGCGTAAAGGTCGGCCGGTTCCTGCGTAAGAGGCCGCGGCCTGTCACTTCGTACAGAGAGCTACCCCGTCGACGCGTCGGGCCCGCCGCGCTTTCGCACGACGGGCCCTTGTTCTACCCGGTTTGCGGCGTAACCCGCGGTAATCCCCGGTTACTTCTTGGCCTTGCCCGACCCCGCGCTGTCATCGCTCGACAGGACCGCGATGAAGGCCTCCTGGGGAACCTCCACGGAACCCACCATCTTCATCCGCTTCTTGCCTTCCTTCTGCTTCTCCAGCAGCTTCCGCTTGCGGGAGATGTCACCGCCGTAGCACTTGGCGAGGACGTCCTTGCGGATGGCGCGGATGGTCTCGCGGGCGATGACCCGCGAGCCGATGGCGGCCTGGACGGGCACCTCGAACGCCTGCCGCGGGATCAGCTCCTTGAGCTTGGCCACGAGCCGGACCCCGTAGGCGTACGCCTGGTCCTTGTGGGTGATCGCCGAGAAGGCGTCCACCTTGTCGCCGTGCAGCAGGATGTCCACCTTGACCAGGCTGGACGTCTGCTCGCCGGTGGGCTCGTAGTCGAGCGAGGCGTAGCCGCGGGTCTTGGACTTCAGCTGGTCGAAGAAGTCGAAGACGATCTCCGCCAGCGGCAGCGTGTAGCGGATCTCGACCCGGTCCTCGGACAGGTAGTCCATGCCGAGCAGCGTGCCGCGCCGGGTCTGGCACAGCTCCATGATCGAGCCGATGAACTCGCTCGGCGCGAGGATGGTGGCCCGCACGACCGGCTCGTACACCTCCGAGATCTTGCCCTCGGGGAACTCGCTCGGGTTGGTGACCGTGTGCTCGCTGCCGTCCTCCATGACGACGCGGTACACCACGTTCGGGGCGGTCGCGATCAGGTCGAGCCCGAACTCGCGCTCCAGCCGCTCGCGGATCACGTCCAGGTGCAGCAGCCCGAGGAAGCCGACGCGGAAGCCGAAGCCGAGCGCGGCCGAGGTCTCCGGCTCGTACACCAGCGCGGCGTCGTTGAGCTGGAGCTTGTCCAGGGCCTCGCGCAGCTCCGGGTAGTCCGAGCCGTCGAGCGGGTACAGGCCCGAGAAGACCATCGGCTTGGGGTCCTTGTAGCCGCCGAGGGCCTCGGTGGCGCCCTTGGACTGGCTGGTGACGGTGTCGCCGACCTTGGACTGGCGGACGTCCTTCACCCCGGTGATCAGGTAGCCCACCTCGCCGACGCCCAGTCCGTCGGCGGGCAGCATCTCCGGCGAGTTGGTGCCGATCTCCAGCAGCTCGTGGGTGGCGCCCGTCGACATCATCTTGATGCGCTCGCGCTTGTTGAGCTGCCCGTCGATGACACGGACGTAGGTCACCACACCGCGGTAGGAGTCGTAGACCGAGTCGAAGATCATGGCGCGCGCGGGGGCGTCCGCGACACCCACCGGGGCGGGGACCTCCGCGACGACCTTGTCCAGCAGCGCGTCGACGCCGACACCGGTCTTGGCGGACACCTTCAGGACGTCGCCGGGCTCGCAGCCGATGAGGTGCGCGAGCTCCTCGGCGAACTTCTCGGGCTGCGCGGCCGGCAGGTCGATCTTGTTCAGCACGGGGATGATCGTGAGGTCGTTCTCCATCGCCAGGTACAGGTTGGCGAGGGTCTGCGCCTCGATGCCCTGGGCGGCGTCGACCAGGAGGATGGTGCCCTCGCAGGCGGCGAGCGACCGCGAGACCTCGTAGGTGAAGTCGACGTGCCCCGGGGTGTCGATCATGTTCAGGATGTGCGTGTTGCCCTTGTCGTGGGTCGGGGCCCACGGCAGACGCACGGCCTGGGACTTGATCGTGATGCCACGCTCGCGCTCGATGTCCATGCGGTCGAGGTACTGGGCGCGCATCTGCCGCTGCTCGACCACTCCGGTCAGCTGGAGCATCCGGTCGGCGAGCGTGGACTTGCCGTGGTCGATGTGCGCGATGATGCAGAAGTTGCGGATCAGAGCCGGGTCGGTACGGCTCGGCTCGGGCACGTGGCTGGGGATCGCGGGCACGCAGGGTCCTGATTCTTGAGGCGTCCGCAGTGTCTGCGGTCTCGGGTCGGATCGATACGTAGCCTCCATGGTCCCACGGGCGCGGACCGCGGACGGGTTTGGGCCGGGAAAGGGCGCGCTGGTAGCCTGAGTGGCTGTGCCTCATGCCCTCTCGCAGGAGGCGCGCTCAAGAAATCACCGGTACGGGACCCGAGCGGTGCCGTGCCAGAACCTGAGAAGGCTCATTCGTGGCGAACATCAAGTCCCAGATCAAGCGGATCAAGACCAACGAGAAGGCGCGGCTGCGCAACAAGGCCGTCAAGTCCTCCCTCAAGACCGCGATCCGCAAGGCCCGTGAGGCTGCTGCCGCGGGTGACGCCGAGAAGGCCACCGAGTACCAGCGCGCTGCCGCGCGTCAGCTCGACAAGGCCGTCTCCAAGGGCGTCATCCACAAGAACCAGGCCGCCAACAAGAAGTCGGCGCTGGCTCAGAAGGTCGCCGCGCTCAAGGGCTGACGTCTGATGTGACGCCGGAGGGAATCGAGCGGGCCCTCTCTCATCCGCTCCCGTCCGGCACCCCTTTCGGATCCGCGCGCGGCCTGCGTTCGCCACGCGGGCGCGGATCCAGCAGCGTGAACCGAACGGCCGGGTGTCCTCCTGTTCCCCATGGGAGGGCCCCGGCCTTCGGCCTTTTTCGGACCTGTGTCCCCTGGCCCGTGTCCTCGGACCTGTGTCCCCTGGCCCGTGTCCTCGGGCCTGTGTCCTCGGGCCTGTGTCCTCGGGCCCGTGTCCTCGGGCCCGTGTCCTCGGGCCGAGGGCGTGGGGTCTGTCAGCACTCCGGGCCTGTCTCCTCAGGACCAGAACTCGTTGCTCCTGTCGATGTCCTCGACGCATTCGTCGAGGTCGGTGACCTTGTCGCCGACGATCCGGAAGACGATGCATCCGGTGTCGTCGAGGCGCCTGCCGTTGCGCTCGGCCGTGAAGCGGGTCATGCCGACCGCGTGGCCGCGGCCGTCGACCGCGACGCCGATCAGTTCGGCACGCATCGTGCCCTGGGTCTCCGCGCCGAGCCGCTCGTACATCTCGATGATCGCGTTGACCCCTTTGAAGTCACCCGACAGCGGGTGGTCGCCGGGCACGTGGTGCGTGGCGTCCGCGGCCATCAGCCCGCGCAGGGTGTCCATGTCCCCGCGCGAGAAGGCCTCGAAGCCCTTGCGGACGAGCGCTGCGTGCGGGTGTTCAGCCATGATCCTCGCCACCTTTCCTGACTCGGCGACGTACGGCTGACTGCTTCGATTCTCCCTCCGGCCGCGCCCGGCGGCACAGCGGAGACTGGAATGCCGAGCGACGGAATGCTGAGTGGCGGAGTGCTGAGTGGCGGAGTGCTGAGTGGCGGAATGCTGAGTGGCGGAATGCCGAGTGGCGGAATGCCGAGCGGCGAAGCACCGGTGACACGGACGTCCTGGCAGGTGTCCCCGTGGCGGCGACCCGGCTCCCGGCCCCGCCCGGCCCGGGAGCTCGAGCGACAGGCCCGCCGCACATCGGGCGGGTCTGTACCGACCCCCGGTCGGTCAGCCCCTGCCCCGGGAGCGGGCCGCGCGGGCGATGGTGACGACCGCCTTCTCCAGGGCGTACTCGGGGTCGTCGCCCCCGCCCTTCACGCCCGCGTCCGCCTCGGCGACGGCCCGCAGCGCGGCCGCCACGCCGTCGGGGGTCCAGCCGCGCATCTGCTGACGGACACGGTCGATCTTCCAGGGCGGCATGCCCAGCTCCCGCGCCAGGTCCGCCGGCCGGCCGCCGCGGGCCGACGACAGCTTGCCGATGGCCCGGACGCCCTGCGCCAGCGCGCTCGTGATCAGTACCGGCGCCACTCCGGTCGCCAGCGACCAGCGCAGCGCCTCCAGGGCCTCCGCGGCCCGGCCCTCGACCGCCCGGTCCGCGACCGTGAAGCTCGACGCCTCGGCCCGCCCCGTGTAGTACCGCCCGACGACCGCCTCGTCGATCGTCCCCTCGACGTCCGCGACCAGCTGGGACACGGCCGACGCCAGCTCGCGCAGGTCGCTGCCGATGGCGTCGACGAGCGCCTGGCACGCCTCGGGGGTGGCGGACCGCCCGGCCGTGCGGAACTCCGCCCGTACGAACGCCAGCCGGTCCGCCGGCTTGGTCATCTTCGGGCAGGCCACCTCGCGGGCCCCGGCCTTGCGGGCCGCGTCGAGCAGGCCCTTGCCCTTGGCTCCGCCCGCGTGCAGCAGGACGAGGGTGATCTCCTCGGCGGGCGAACCGAGGTAGGACTTCACGTCCTTGACGGTGTCGGCCGACAGGTCCTGCGCGTTGCGCACGACGACGACCTTGCGCTCCGCGAACAGCGACGGGCTCGTCAGCTCGGCGAGCGTGCCGGGCTGCACCTGGTCGGGCGTGAGGTCCCGCACGTCCGTGTCCGCGTCGGCGGCCCTCGCGGCGGCCACCACCTCCTGCACGGCACGGTCCAGCAGCAGGTCCTCCTGGCCGACGGCAAGGGTCACCGGCGCGAGGGGATCGTCGTTCGCACTCTTCCTGGGCATCGCGACAAGCATCCCACGCGGCGGTGACAACGAGCCGAGGCGGCCGGACCCGCGGACGGGCCTACGGCTCCTCCCGCCAGCCCTCCCACTCCCCGGCGAACCGGTCCAGCTCGTCCGGGTCGAGCCGCTCCTCCTCGTCACGCAGGACGACCAGCCACTGCGCGTCCTCGGCATCGTCCTCACCGGCCAGCGCGTCCCGCACCAACTGCGGTTGCTCGGCGATACCGAACCGCTCCCCGAGCGCCTCCACCACTTCCTCGGCCGCGTCCCGGTCGGGCAGCACCAGCACATGTCGCACGTCACTCACGCCGGCCATTCTCCGACACGGGTGTCCGAGCCGGGGCGCCGGGCCGGTCGCGGCCGGGCCGGTCGCGGCCGGGCCGGTCGGGGACGGGGCATGTCGTGGGGCGAGGTGAGGCGGGGCCCGACGGAGCCGGATGCGGCTCGGGCCGGGTGGAGCCGGGGCCGGCTCGGGCCGGGTGGGGCCGGGGCCGGCTCGGGCCGGGTGGGGCCGGGGCCGGCCGGGTCCCCGGCGGCATCGCGCTACACCGGGTCCCGCAGGACCGGCACCTCGGCCAGTTCGATGCCGAACCTCTCGCGGTAGGCCGCGAGCACCTCCTCGTCCGTCTCCAGCTCCCGCTCCTCCCGCGTGCCGTCGGCCGCCGTCGCCGTCAGCTTCCGCCCGCCGAGCGTGATCCGCCCGCCCTCCTCCGTCACGCGGGAGCAGACCAGCGACCGTGTGAAGTGCGACTCCGGGGAGGTCCGGTGCCACCACGCCCCGGCCACGAAGTCGCCGAGCACCCGCGGCCGCACCTCCAGGCGGTACTGCGGCCGACCGTCCCGGATCACGTCCAGGTCCGCCGCCTCCGCGGTCCCGTGGCCGCCGCGCACCCCGGCCGCGTCCGGGCCCGCCTCGACGATCCGGAACGTGCCCGCCGGGTCCTGCTGCTCCCCACGCTCCCCGAACGCCAGCGGCAGATGGCTGTGCGCCCCGAACCCGACGTCGGCCAGCCAGTCCCCCGCGTCCACCGTGCGCACCCGCAGCGCGAGATGGTCGTACGGGATCCCGAGCCGGTCCCCGTCCGCGTGGACCCGCGCCGCCAGCAAGGTCACGTCGTACCCGAGCGCGGCGAGCAACGCCCCGAAGGCCCCGTTGAGTTCGTAGCAGAACCCTCCCCGGCGCGCCCCCACCACCTTGTCCAGCAGCCGCTTCTCCTCCAGCACGATCTCCTCGCCGAGGTGGACCGAGAGGTTCTCGAACGGCACCGTCTGCAGATGACGCAGATGCAGATCGCGCAACGCGTCGACGGTGGGCCACGCCGGCTGGTCGACTCCGAGACGGCGCAGATAGGCATCAACCTGACTTGGGTTCATGCCCTCAGTCTCGCGCCACCGTCAGCCCTCCGTCCCCTCCGGTGACCGCCAGCGCACCGTCCCGGTCCGTGCGCAGCACCACCGCGCCCCCCGCGCGCAGCGCCGCGACCGTGCCGGGGGCCGGGTGACCGTACGGGTTGTCCGCACCGCAGGAGATGAGGGCCAGTCGCGGGGCCACCCGGCGCAGCAGGCCCGGGTCCTGGTACGCCGAGCCGTGGTGGGCGACCTTCAGCACGTCCACCCGTCCCAGCTCCCGGGCCGCCGGCGACCGGGCCAGCGCCCGCTGGGCCGGGGGTTCGAGGTCGCCGAGCAGCAGCAGGCGCAGTCCGCCGGACCGGACCAGCATCGCGACGCTGGCGTCGTTCGGGCCTTCCGGCGCCGGGTGGGCCGGGAGCAGGTGCGGGGGCGCGCCGGGCGGTGGGCTCGGGGGCGGCCACACCACCTGCCAGGACAACTCCCCCGTACGCCGCTGCTCCCCGGCCGCCGCCCGCGTCACGGGCACCCGCTGCGACGCCGCGTGCCGGCGTACGAAGGCGGCCTGGTCCGCCGGTTCCTCGAATCCGGTGGTGGTGATGGCGCCCACCTCCCGGCCTCGCAGGACCCCGGGCAGGCCCGCGACGTGGTCGGCGTGGAAGTGCGTGAGCACGATCAGCGGGATCCGGGTGATGCCGAGGTCGCGCAGGCAGTGGTCCGCGAGCTTCGGATCGGGCCCCGCGTCGACCATCACCCCGGCGCCGTCGCCCGCGGCGAGCACCATGGCGTCCCCCTGGCCCACGTCGCACATGACCATCCGCCAGCCCGGCGGCGGCCAGCCCGTGAGGGTCCGGGTCAGCGGCGGCGGCTGCACCACGGCCAGCACCAGCACGGCACCGAAGGCCCCGCACCACCAGGGGTGGCGGAGCAACCGCCGCCCGACCGGCACGAGGACGAGAGTCACCGCGCCGAGCAGCGCCGCTCCCGCCCAGCTGCCCGGCCAGTCCACTCCCGCGCCGGGCAGCGCGGCCCCCGTACGGGCGATCCATGCGATCCACCCGGCGGGCCATCGCGCGCACCACGCGAGAGCCTCGGCCACCGGCATGGCCGCCGGTGCCGTGGCCAGGGCGGCGAAGCCCAGCACGGTCGCCGGAGCGACGGCGGCCTCGGCCAGCAGGTTGCACGGCACCGCCACCAGGCTCACGCGCGCCGACAGCACCGCGACGACGGGCGCGCACAGCGCCTGCGCGGCCGCGGCGGCGCCCAGTGCCTCGGCGAGCCTCGGCGGCACCCCGCGCCGCCGCAGCCCGGCGCTCCAGCGGGGCGCGAGGGTGAGAAGCGCACCGGTGGCCACGACGGAGAGCAGGAATCCGTAACTGCGCGCCAGCCACGGGTCGTAGAGCACCAGCAGCAGCACCGCCGTCGCCAGCGCCGGGATCATGGATCTGCGGCGGCCGGTGGCGAGCGCCAGCAGGGCGACGGCCCCGCAGGCCGCGGCCCGCACCACGCTCGGATCCGGCCGGCACACCACGACGAACCCGAGCGAGAGGGCACCCCCGAGCACTGCCGTACCGCGCAGGGAGATACCGAGCCGCGGCGCGATCCCCCGCCGTTCGGCCCGCTGGGCCAGGCCCGGTGGGCCGAGGAGCAGGGCGAGCAGGATGGTGAAGTTGGCTCCGGACACGGCGAGCGTGTGGGTGAGGTCCGTCTCCTTGAAGGCCTCCTCCAGCTCGGGGGTGACCCGTGAGGTGTCCCCGACGACCAGACCCGGCAGCAGGGCCCGGGCATCGGAGGGCAGCCCCTCGGTCGCCTCCCGCAACCCGGCCCGCAGCCGCCCGGCGAGCCGCTGGGCCCGCGACGGCTCCCGCACCACCCGCGGTGGACCGGGGCCCCGCACCCGCAGGACCGCCGCGATCCGGTCACCGCCCGTCAGGGCGGGCGCCGCCCGCGCCGCCACCCGGAGCCGCGTCGACGGCAGCAGCCCCAGCCACGGCGAGGGCACGGGTCCGTCGACGGCCCCGTTCCGCGTCGACGCCCGCACGTCGACGATCAGCAACACCGGCGTCCGCGTCGCGACGGTCGCTCCACCCAGGTCCTGCACGCGCCGCACCTCGGCGTCGATCAGCACCACGGTCGGAACCAGGTGATCACCCCTCACCTCCGGCCTGCTGAGCCGCGGATCGGAGGTCAGCTCCACTTCCGCGGTCACGGACCGGTACTCCCTCGCCAGACCGGGCACGGGTCCCCGGCGCAGATCCGCCCCGTGCAGCCCGGCCGAGGCGGCGGCAGCGGCCACACACAGCAGCACGGCGGCGGCCGAGGCGCGCGCCCAGGAGGGCGCGTGGCGGCGCCGGGCCCCCGGCAGCAGGGCGACAGCGACCAGACAGCCCGCCACGACGCCGAGGATCCATCCGGACGAGGCGTCCAGCACCAGCGCCGCCGTGGCCCAGGCCGCGAGGGCCGGCGGCACGAGACGCAGATCGGTGGGACCCTCCTGCCGGGGACGGGAACTCCCCAGCCGCTGCCCGGAGGCGGCGTGCACCTCCGCCCGGGCAGGGCGGGGCTCGGCCGCGGTCCCGGCAGGTCGCACCGCCGTACCGGCATCGTCCGAGGGCGCCGGCGTTCCGACACCGTCCGATGGCACCGGTCTACCGACTCCGCCCGATGACACCGACCTGCCGAGTCCGTCCGACGGCACCGGCCTACCGGAAGCGCCCGATGCCAACGGCCTGGCAACCCCGCCCGATGCCAACGGCACCCGGGCTCCGCCCGCTGGCGTCGGCACACCGGCCCCGCCCTCCGGCCGCGGCGTACCGGCGGCGTACCTCATGGCCGTACGAGAGCGCGCAGGTCGGCGAAGCGGCGGTCGCCGATGCCGTTCACCTCGCGCAGCTCGTCCACGGAACGGAAACCGCCGTGCTGCGTGCGGTAGTCGATGATGTGCTGCGCCAGTACCGGGCCGACGCCCGGCAGGGTGTCGAGCTGGTCGAGGGTGGCCGTGTTGAGCGGCACCGGAGCAGCCGGAGCCGCGCCGCCCGCCACACCCCCGGCCCCTGCCGCACCGGCCGTGCCTCCGGCGCCGGCCGGACCGGCGGGAGGCACCCCGCCCGTTCCGGAGCCAGCCGCACCGACGATCACCTGTTCGCCGTCCACCAGGAAGCGGGCACGGTTGAGCCCGTCGGTCTTCGTGCCCGGTTCCACACCACCGGCCGCACGCAGGGCGTCCGCGACCCTGGAGCCGGCGGGCAGACGGTGGATCCCCGGTTCGCGGACCTTGCCGCCGACGTCCACGACGATCTCCGCCGTCCCCGCCTTCGCCGCGCCCGCCGCCGTCCCGGAGGAAGCCGCAGTGGATCCGGCGGACGCGCCCCCGGCCGCTTCCGCGCCGCCCGGCTCCCGCGCGTCCCCCGCCCGGCCGGTCCCGTCCTGCCCCCCGTAGGGCGCCGCCGCCCTCACCACCTCCGGCGGCCGTACGGGCTGGGTGCGGCCGGCCCAGAAGTGCTGCGCGGCGAACGTCGCGGCGAGCACCAGCACGGCCGTCAGAGCGAGGAC
The DNA here is from genome assembly GCF_042878735.1 of Streptomyces sp. NPDC003456. Lineage (NCBI taxonomy): Bacteria > Bacillati > Actinomycetota > Actinomycetes > Kitasatosporales > Streptomycetaceae > Streptomyces > Streptomyces sp. NPDC003456. Next base: position 495,118 of record NZ_JBIAOK010000003.1, on the reverse strand, counting down.
GCTCCGCCGCTCCAGACCGCACCGCGCCTGCACCCACAGCGGCATCCGCTCCCGCAGGGCGAGCCCGGCCCGCTCGCGCCAGGTGCCCCCGGCAGCGAAGCCACCCACTCCCTCTGCCGCGGCGCCTCCCCGGTTGTCACCTGCCGCATCACCCTGGTCCCCACACGCCAAGCCGCCACGGCTCTCCGCATTGCCACCACGGCTCTCCTCGGCGAAGCCGCCACGGCCCCTCTCCACACAGCCGCTTCGGCTCTCCGCCGCAGCACCGTCCCGCCCCTGCCCTCCACCGTCCAGGAGAAGCGCGGAAGCCGCCTGCGGCGGTCCCTGCCCCGACTCCGGTCCGCGCCCCGCCTGTTCGGCAGTTCCCGGGGACTCGCCGAACAACAGCCCCGCCCGCCGCCGCAGTTCCTCCGCCGAGGCGTCCGCACGTGCACGCGCATGCCGCTGCCCGGACCGCCCGCGCGTGCCGGAGCGGTGCCGTCGGTCGCGTCGGTCCCGACGGTGCCGTACGCGTCCGTCGGACGTCGGCCCTCGGCCCGGCCCACTGGTCGCCGGCCCCGTGTGTGAACGTGATCGAAGTGCCATGCGGTGAGGATCGGCCACACCGGCCCATCCGCGATGATCTTGTTCGAAACCCGTGGACAACCCACAGCCTGTGGACAACTCCGTCCCTCACGGGAGTGAAGCGCCCGCACCGTTCACCGGGGCGAGACCACGACCCCCAGCAGCCCGGGCCCGGTGTGCGCTCCGATGACCGCCCCGACCTCGCTGACATGCAGATCCGCCAGTCCGGGCAACCGTGTCCGCAACCGGTCGGCGAGGGCCGACGCCCGGTCGGGGGCGGCAAGATGGTGCACGGCGACGTCCACCTGCGCACCGCCCGCGCGGTCGGCCGCGATCTCCTCCAGCCGGGCGATCGCCTTGGACGCGGTCCGCACCTTCTCCAGCGGTTCGATCCGCCCGTCGGCCAGTTGCAGCAACGGCTTCACCGCGAGCGCCGAACCGAGCAGGGCCTGCGCCGCACCGATACGGCCGCCCCGGCGCAGGTAGTCGAGGGTGTCGACGTAGAAGTAGGCGGCGGTGCCCGCGGCCCGCTTCTCCGCGGCGGTGACGGCCTCGTCCACCGTGCCGCCCGACTCGGCCGTCTCCGCCGCCGCGAGCGCGCAGAAGCCGAGTGCCATGGCGATCATGCCGGTGTCCACCACCCGCACCGGCACCGGCGCCCGGCGCGCGGCGAGGACGGCCGCGTCATAGGTGCCGGACAGCTCGGCGGACAGGTGGAGGGAGACGATGCCCGTGGCACCGGACGCGGCGACCTCGCGGTAGGTCTCCTCGAAGAGCGCGGGCGCGGGCCGCGAGGTCGTCACGGGGCGCCGCTTCTGCAAAGCCTGGGCGAGGGCGCGGGTGGAGATCTCGGTGCCCTCCTGCAGGGCGCGGTCGCCGAGGACCACGGTCAGGGGGACCTCGGTGATGCCGTGCCGCTCCATCGTCCGGGCCGGCAGGTAGGCCGTTGAATCGGTGACGATCGCGACATGGCGGGACATGAGCTGGAGGTTACCTGCCGTAGTGGCCGTGCGGCAGCCCGGCCCCGGTGCCCCGGGGCGCGCGTGGCCGGATCAAGTGGTGCTCTCGGGGCGGGGCTTCTTCTGCCAGGGGTAGGTCGGGCGGGGTGCGGGCGCCGTGATGGCCGGCCGGGTCACCGGCTCCTGCTCGGGGCCGGACTCCGTGGTCTCGGGCCAGGTCTGCCCGGCGGCCGGGGCGTCCGCGGCCGGGGCGTCGGGCCACGGGCGTGCGGTGGTCCGGGGCTTCGACGCGGACGTCCGCCCGGCCCCCTGCGCCTCGGGCGTCCCCTGGGCGGGAGCGGGCGTGGGCTCCGCGGTCGTCCAGTGCCGCAGGGCGCCGGCCTCCACGTCGATCTGCGCGCTCAGGGTGTCCAGGTCGTCGCCCGCGAACCGGCGGGCGCGGTCGCGGACGGCCCAGCGCAGCGCGTCCGCCGACTGCGTGATGCGCTCGGTGCGCTCGCGCAGCTCGGGCAGGCGCTCCCGCAGGGCGGTGCGGTCCGGCTCGGACTCCAGGCGCTTGAGCTCGCCGTCCAGTTCGTGGCCGTGCGCGCTGAGCCGCTGGAAGAGGCCGATGGACTCCTGCACGGACTGGTCGTCGGGGGCGGCCGCGTCCAGTGCGTCCTGGGTGGCGCGCATGGAGGTGCGCAGCCTCAGCCGCAGCTGGGCGAGTTCTCCCGCGGCGCCGGTCTGGGCCAGGGACCTGGCCCGCAACGTGTGGTCCTCGACCGTGCGGCGGGCCTGGCTGATGCCGCGGTCCACGCTGCGCTTGGCGGCGCCGACGGCCTTCACTGTGGCGTACGCGCCGAGCGCGACGAGGAGCACGAAGAGCAGGGCGAAGACTGCGATCACTGCTTCCACAAGGGCTCCTCCTCAGGGCGCCACGGCACACCTCACGTCGCTCTCCACGGTAAACGCAACAGGCAGGCCCGGAGTTCCGGAAAAACCCCGAACCTGCCCGTAGGGGACCACTAGGGGGCCACGGGGGGACCGTCGGGGAACCACCGGGAGGTCGCCCCCACCGGCGGCCCCGCGGCCCCGCGATCTCACGGCCTCACGGCCCCGCGATCTCACGGCCCCACGGCCCCGGCGCTCACGCCGGGACGATGTTCACCAGCTTCGGCGCGCGCACGATCACCTTGCGGATGCCGGCCCCGCCCAGCGCGGCGACGACCTTCTCGTCGGCCAGCGCGACCTTCTCCAGCTCGTCGTCGGAGATCGACGGCGGCACCTCCAGCCGCGCCTTGACCTTGCCCTTGATCTGCACCACGCAGGTCACGGTCTCGTCGACGACGTACGCCGGGTCGGCCACCGGGAAGTCCTGGTGGACCACCGAGTCGGTGTGGCCCAGCTTGCGCCACAGCTCCTCGGCGATGTGCGGGGCCAGCGGCGCGACCATCAGCACCAGCGGCTCGGCCACGGAGCGCGGCACGGGCCCGCCCACCTTGGTCAGGTGGTTGTTCAGCTCGGTGACCTTGGCGATGGCGGTGTTGAACCGCATGCCCTCCAGGTCCCCGCGCACCCCGTCGATCGCCTTGTGCAGGGCGCGTAGCGTGTCCTCGTCCGGCTCGGCGTCGACGACGGTGACCTCCCCGGTCGCCTCGTCGACGACGTTGCGCCACAGCCGCTGCAGCAGCCGGAACTGGCCGACCACCGCGCGCGTGTCCCACGGCCGGGAGACGTCCAGGGGTCCCATCGCCATCTCGTACAGGCGCAGGGTGTCGGCGCCGTACTCGGCGCAGATCTCGTCCGGAGTGACCGCGTTCTTCAGGGACTTGCCCATCTTGCCCAGCAGCCGGGAGACCTTCTCGCCCTGGTACCAGTAGGCGCCGTCGCGCTCCTCGACCTCGGCGGCCGGCACGGCGATGCCGCGGCTGTCGCGGTAGACGTAGGCCTGGATCATGCCCTGGTTGAACAGCTTGTGGAACGGCTCCGCGGAGGAGACGTGCCCCAGGTCGTACAGCACCTTGGACCAGAAGCGGGCGTACAGCAGGTGCAGCACGGCGTGCTCGGCGCCGCCGACGTACAGGTCGACACCGCCGTGCGGCATGCCCTCGCGCGGGCCCATCCAGTACTGCTCGATCTCGGGGTCGACCAGGCGCTCGCTGTTGTGCGGGTCCAGGTAGCGCAGCTCGTACCAGCAGGAACCGGCCCAGTTGGGCATGGTGTTGGTCTCGCGCCGGTACTTCTTCGGTCCGTCGCCCAGGTCCAGGGTGACGTTGACCCAGTCCTCGTTGCGCGACAGCGGCGTCTCGGGCTGGGTGTCGGCGTCGTCCGGGTCGAAGGTGCGGGGGCTGTAGTCCTCGACCTCGGGCAGTTCCAGCGGCAGCATCGACTCGGGCAGCGCGTGGGCGATGCCGTCCTCGTCGTAGACGATCGGGAAGGGCTCGCCCCAGTAGCGCTGGCGGCTGAACAGCCAATCGCGCAGCCGGAAGTTGACGGTGCCCTCGCCGACGCCGGTGCGCTCCAGCCACTCGGTGATGCGCGCCTTGGCCTCGGCGACGCCCAGGCCGTCCAGGCTGACCTGGTCGTTGGACGAGTTGATGATCCTGGCGTCGTAGGAGGAGAAGGCGTTCTCCCACGTGGCGGTGTCGGTGCCGCGGCCGTCGGTGGGCTCGACGATGCAGTGGACCGGCAGCTCGAAGGCGCGCGCGAACTCGAAGTCGCGCTGGTCGCCCGCGGGCACGGCCATGATGGCGCCGGTGCCGTAGCCCATCAGCACGTAGTCGGCGATGAAGACCGGGACCTGCTCGCCGTTGACCGGGTTGGTCGCGTAGGCGCCGATGAAGACGCCGGTCTTGTCCTTGGCCTCGGCCTGGCGCTCCACGTCGGACTTGGCCGCGGCCTGGGCGCGGTAGGCGGCGACGGCCTCGGCCGGGGTCGCGTGGCCACCGGTCCACACCTCGCGGGTGCCCTCCGGCCAGGCGGCCGGGGTGAACTTCTCGACCAGCGGGTGCTCGGGCGCCAGCACCATGTAGGTGGCGCCGAACAGGGTGTCCGGGCGGGTGGTGAAGACCGTGATGCGCTCGCCGTCGATGGGGAAGTCGACGCGGGCGCCCTCGCTGCGGCCGATCCAGTTGCGCTGCTGCAGCTTGATGGCCTCCGGCCAGTCCAGCGCGTCCAGGTCCTCCAGCAGCCGGTCGGCGTAGGCCGTGATGCGCATGTTCCACTGGCGCAGCTTGGCCTTGAAGACCGGGAAGTTGCCGCGCTCGGAGCGGCCCTCGGCGGTGACCTCCTCGTTGGCCAGCACGGTGCCCAGCCCGGGGCACCAGTTGACCGGCGCGTCGGAGGCGTAGGCCAGCCGGAACTCGCCCAGGACATCGGCCCTCTCGGCGGCGCTCAGCTCGCTCCACGCGCGCGTATGCCCCGGCACGGGCCGCTCACCGGACTCGAACTCGGCGACCAGCTCGGCGATCGGACGGGCCCGGCCGGCCTCCTGGTCGTACCAGGAGTTGAAGATCTGCAGGAAGATCCACTGGGTCCACTTGTAGTAGTCCGGGTCGATCGTCGCGAACGAGCGGCGCTTGTCGTGGCCCAGGCCCAGCCGGCGCAGCTGGGCCTTCATGTTCTCCATGTTGGCCTCGGTGGACACGCGCGGGTGCGTGCCGGTCTGCACCGCGTACTGCTCGGCGGGCAGGCCGAAGGCGTCGAAGCCCAGGGTGTGCAGGACGTTGTGGCCGGTCATCCGCTGGAAGCGCGCGAACACGTCCGTGGCGATGTAGCCCAGCGGGTGGCCGACGTGCAGGCCGGCACCCGAGGGGTACGGGAACATGTCCATGATGAACTTCTTGGGGCGGGCGACGGTCTCCGGGTCGCCGGCCAGGTCGCCCTTGGGGTTGGGCGCCGCGTAGGTGCCGTCGGCGTCCCAGAAGTCCTGCCAGCGCGCCTCGATGTCGGCAGCCATGGCGGCCGTGTAGCGGTGCGGCGCCGCCACCTCGGCGGCGGCGGGGTTCGTCTCGCTCATGATCCTCAAAGCTCCATCGATCGTCTCTGCCTGCGGCTGTCTGGTTCGAGAAACGAAAAATCCCCTCGCACAGGAGGGGACGCCGCGCCGATGCCGGCCACTCACTTCGTCCGGTGGCCGGGACTGATCAGCGCGGCCCGCTAAGCAGAAGGCGTACGGCACGCATGGCGTTAGGGTACCGCAGGCCCTCAGCGCGCCGCGACGCGCTTGTCGACGGGCCGCTCGGCACTCGGACGCTGAACCAAGGTCAATAGTTACTTCGCGTAACAGTCGCTATGGGGCATCACAACAACCACAATGTCCTTTGATAACAACGCAATAACTCAAACCTGCTACCGATCGGTATGGCTCCGCTTAGAGTGCGGCAGCGGGACCGCTGCTTTCCCGAACCGCTCGGAGTTGCCCCCATGAACCCTCTTCGCAGTATCAGCTCGCCACACCCGGCCGCCGGGACGTGGGGAGGCCGGTCGTGAACCCCTACGACTCCACGGCGGACGACTCGTTCGCCGAGTTCCTGAACTTCGGCGCCGGCGTGCTGTCCCTCGTGTGCCTGTCGTGCTCGGTGATCTGGGGCCTGGTCGCCCAGGACCGGATCCTGCTCGACGCGCGCCGGCGCATCCTGGCGCAGGCCGTGCACCGGACCACGGCGGTCGCCTCGATCGTCTTCCTGCTGGTGCACATCGGGGTGAAGCTGGCACTCGCCCACACCTCGTGGATCGCCGCCGTGATCCCCTTCGGGCTGCTGCTGACCGACGAGGAGCTGGTCACCGGCCGGGCGTTCCTGATCGGCCTGGGCACCCTGGCGGGGCTGCTCATGATCTTCGTGGGCGTCACCGGCGTGCTGCGCAACCGCTTCGCCTCCCCGGCGCCCGTCGCGGCCCGCTGGCGCGCGATGCACATGCTGGCCTACCCGGCCTGGTGCGCCGCCCTCGTGCACGGCCTCTACGCGGGTCGCGCGGCCAAGCCGATCTTCGTCGTCCTGTACTGCCTGTCCCTGGCCGGCGTCACCGCCGCCCTCGCCCTGCGGGCCGCCCCGCGCCCGGTGAAGCGCAAGGTCGCCGACCGGATCGCCGCTCTGATCGGCCCGGGAGAGGGGCAGGGGCGCAGGGGCCTGGAGGAGAGCCGGGCCCGGGCGACCGGCGGCGCGACCCTGCCCGGCTACGAGGGCCGCAAGGCCGGCGCCGGGCGAGAGGACTCCGCACCGCGCTACGAGCAGGCCGAACGCCCCTCGCCGCAGGAGACCACGGGCGGCTTCGCCGCGGCCTACCGCGCGGTGTCGACCCCTCCCCTGGGCCGCCAGGCCTACGCCCCGGGACCCACCACCAGCATGGAACTGCCGCTGGACCTGCAGCCCACCCAGGTCGTCCCGACCGTGGACGGCCCGTCCAGCACCTCGGGCAACTGGCCGATCCCGTCCCCGCCCCCGGTCGGCGAGGCCCCGCCGTCGGCCTACGACCCGCTCCAGGACACGGGCTTCAACATTCCGCCCTACGACCCGCTGCAGGACACCGGACAAAGCATCCCGGCCTATGGCAATCCCGGCGCCGACGGCTACGGATCGAGTGATGTGTACGACACGGGTGAGACGAATGCCGGGCGCGGCACGTACTACCCCGACGACACGTACAACAGCGGTCCCGCCACTGAAACACTGCCCGGTGCGTCCTACGACTTCGACGCACCGGGATCGGGCGAACCTTGGAACACGCCTTCCGGAGGCTTTAAGTGAACGAGGCCCTGCCCGACGTTCCCGAAGTCCGCGTGGTCGGACTTCCCCAGCTCACGTCGGGCTTCGACCTTGTCGATCGGCTCGATCTGCCCATGCACCTCAAGGTGCACGGGCCGCTCGAGCCGATGGGCGGTGAGCAGCTCGCGCAACTCGCCGAACGCATCAACCTGAAGGGCCGCGGCGGCGCGGGCTTCCCCTTCCACAAGAAGCTGCGCTCGGTCGCCGAGGCGGCGATCAAGCGCGGCGTCCGGCCGGTCGTCGTCGTCAACGGCAGCGAGGACGAACCGGCCTGCCGCAAGGACACGGTGCTGATCAACCGTGCCCCGCACCTCATCCTGGACGGGGCGCTGCTGTGCGCCGAGGCCCTGGGTGCCCGCACGCTCGTGGTGGGGGTCACCCGGGAGTCGACGCAGCGCTCCATGGAGGCCGCGCTGGCCGAACGCGGCCTCAGCAACGGCCGCAGGTCGGCCCTGCGCGCCCGCGTGCAGCGCAACCCGGTCCGCATGGTCACCGGCGCCGCGGCGTCGCTGATCCGCTCGATCGACGGGGGCCCCGCCGTCCCGCCCGGCCGCAAGGTCAGCGCCTCGCAGAACGGCGTCGGCGGCGCCCCCACCCTGCTGTCCAACGCCGAGACCTTCGCCCAGCTGGCCATCGCCGCCCGGATCGGCCCGGAGCGCTACGGCAACACGGGCCTGTACGACGAGCCGGGCACCGTCATGCTGACGGTGTCCGGGGCGGTCGCGCGGCCCATGGTGATCGAGGTCCCCACGGGCGTGCCGCTGCGCTACGTCCTGCAGCTGGCCGGCGCGCCGCCGGTCCCCCAGGGGGTGCTCACCGGCGGCTACCACGGCAAGTGGATCGACGCGGCGACGGTCAACGAGGCGATCGTCTCCCGCAACTCCCTGGACGCGGTGGGCGGTTCCCTCGGCGCCGGGGCGATCCTGCCGATCAGTCAGGACACCTGCCCCCTGGGCGAGTCGCTGCGGGTCGCCCAGTGGCTGGCCGAGGAGAGCGCGGGCCAGTGCGGCCCCTGCTACCTCGGCCTGCCGGCCGCGGCGCGCGGCCTGGAGGACATCCTCAACGGCGGCGGGCCGGCGGCCCTGGAGGCCCTCAAGCAGGTCGCCAAGAACGTGAAGCGGCGCGGGGCGTGCTCGCACCCCGACGGCTCCGCGATGTTCCTGGAGTCGACCATCAAGGCGTTCACGGACGACCTGGCCGCCCACGTCCTCGGCAACGGCTGCGGACGGCGCGTGGAAGGTGTCCTGCCGCTCTTCGAGGGGGGCAGGGCCCCGACGGGCCTCCCGGGCGGGGAGTCCGAGGAGCAGGGCCCCAGCCGCCAGAAGATCTTCGTGGACTGGACGCTGTGCCGGGGCCACGGCCTGTGCGCGGACATCCTGCCCGAGGTGTTCCAGCTGGGCGCCGACGGCTTCCCGACGGTGGCGCAGGCGCAGGTGCCGCGGTACGCCGAGGCCAAGGCTCTACGCGCGGTGCGCCGCTGCCCGGCGCTGGCCCTGCGCATCGAGGAGGACACCCGCGGCCAGGCCCCCTCCCGCAACCTTCCGGTCCTCTCCCAGGGCCGCGGCCGCCGCGCCCTGGGCCGCTGACCCCCACCTCGGGGGCGGACTCCCCTCCGGGGGAGCCCGCCTCCGTCGTACGCACGACGACGAAGAAGGCGGGCCATCCTCTTGGATGGCCCGCCTTCTCATCTGCTGTGGAGCTAAGGAGAATTGAACTCCTGACCTCCTGCATGCCATGCAGGCGCTCTACCAACTGAGCTATAGCCCCTTGCGGTGTCGCCCTCCGGGTTTCCCCGGCGGCGACGCCAACATTACTGGTCCTGCGGGCCCAACACCAAATCGGTTTCCTCGTGCCCGATATGACCGCTTTGTCGACCGGCTGCGCCTCAGGCCGTCACGAACGAGTAGAACCGCTTGAGCGTGCAGTGCTCCTCCAGGAGCCGGCCGTAGATCGGCTCGCCCTCCAGCTCGCGGTACGTCTCGATCGGGTCGCCTTTTATGATCAGCGCCCGCGCGCACTCCTCGCACCAGTACTGGTAGTCGGGGTTGATCGGCTCCATGTCGCGGACGATCGGCGTACCGCTGCCGCACCAGTCGCACTTCCGCCTGTGTGCACCCATCGATCAGCTCCAGCTGTGGCCGCAGGCCGTGCACACGTAGGAGATACCGCCGTTGTCGCCGAGCATCTGGGCCACATGCGCGGAACCGCAGGAAGGGCAGCTGAGGCGGGTGGACATCACCGGTGGCACCGCTGAGCCGAGGAGGTGATCGGCCTCCTCGAGGATGCTCGCAGGCATCGCTACTCCCTCCCGTCGGGTCGCGCCCCCTTCCGGCCGTTTGATTCTGCCACGGCCGGACCAATACGGTCAGCGACGCCTCAGTACCAGTCCGGACACGGCACCCGGCGGGGCCGTAGAGATATACGCCCCGAACGGCCCGGACGACTCAACCGCGCGCATGAAAAATCCCGCCCCCTGACGGGAACGGGATCTTGATGTGGAGCTAAGGAGAATTGAACTCCTGACCTCCTGCATGCCATGCAGGCGCTCTACCAACTGAGCTATAGCCCCTGGTGTTCTCTCCCCGCTGGCGGGGCGAACAAGAAGAACTTTAGCCTGCGACCTGCCGGAAAGTGAAATCCGGGGTCAGTCGTCGTCTCCGAGCACCGGCTCCGGCAGGGTGCCGGCGTTGTGCTCCAGCAGCCGCCAGCCGCGGGCGCCTTCGCCGAGCACCGACCAGCAGCAGTTGGACAGGCCGCCCAGGCTCTCCCAGTTGTGGGCGTCCAGCCCCAGCAGACGGCCGATGGTGGTGCGGATGGTGCCGCCGTGGCTGACCACGACGAGCGTGCCGTCCTCGGGGAGCTTCTCGACGTGCCGGAGCACCACCGGGGCGGCCCGCTCGGCCACCTCGGTCTCCAGTTCGCCGCCACCGCGGCGCACGGGCTCGCCGCGCTTCCACGCGGCGTACTCCTCGCCGTGCCGGCTGATGATCTCCTCGTGCGTCAGGCCCTGCCAGACGCCCGCGTAGGTCTCGCGCAGCCCCTCGTCGTGGGCGACGTCCAGGCCGGTGAGCACGGCGAGCTCGGCGGCCGTGGCCGCCGCCCGCCTCAGGTCGGAGGCGATGATCGCGTCCGGCTTCAGCGAGGCCAGCAGACGGGCCGCGCGACGGGCCTGGGCGACACCGGTCTCGGTGAGCTCGACGTCCGTGGTGCCCTGGAAGCGGCGCTCCACGTTCCAGGAGGTCTGGCCGTGCCGCCACAGGATGATGCGGCGGCCGCGGCCCGGCCTGGCGGCCTCACTGAAGGCGCTCACCGCCAGTCACCGTCCAGCTCCGCCGCCTCCTCGGCCGCCTGGAGCTTGGCGTGCTCCTCGGCCTTGCCGCGGGTGGCCCGGGCGTCCTCGGGGAGCTCCAGCTCGGGGCAGTCCTTCCAGAGCCGCTCCAGGGCGTAGAAGACGCGCTCCTCGCTGTGCTGGACGTGCACGACGATGTCGACGTAGTCGAGAAGGACCCAGCGGGCCTCCCGGTCGCCCTCGCGGCGCACCGGCTTGGCGCCGAGTTCCTTGGACAGCCGCTCCTCGACCTCGTCGACGATGGCCTTGACCTGGCGGTCGTTGGGCGCGGAGGCCAGCAGGAAGGCGTCCGTGATGGACAGCACGTCGCTGACGTCGTAGGCGACGATGTCGTGGGCCAGCTTGTCTGCGGCCGCCTGGGCGGCGGTGTTGATGAGCTCCTGGGAGCGGTCGGTCACGGTCACTGCTTGGCTTTCCGTCGGCGGACACTTGTCCTCAAGGGTCTCACGGACGGCAGCGGGCCCCCCACGCGATAAGGACGGTTCGCGTGGGGGGCCCGCTGTGACGGTCCGGCCTTCGCCGCTGCTCGCGCTAGCCGGACGACGGCTCGAAGTCCTGGCCGAGGATCACGACGACGTCGGCGCCGGCGGGGGTCTCGCCCTTGGCGACGGAGCTCGCGGGCAGGCCCAGGGTCTTGGCGACCTCGGTGGCGTGCTCCTTGGCGGCGGCGTCCGCCCACAGGACCCGGGAGGTGGCCCGGGCGGTCGCCGTGCCGCCTTCCAGGAAGGTGAAGCCGCCGTTGAGCAGGACGACGCGGGCCTTCTCGGAGTTGTCCTTCACCCCGGTGGCGTTCCGCACGGAGACGCTCGTGGCGGCGTCCTTGTCCGGGCTCTTGGCGGTGCCGCCGAGGACGTCCCGGACGATCTTCGCGCCGGCCCCGGCGGCGAGCGTCCCGTCGCTCTGGACGGGCAGCAGGTCGGTCCGGTGGTCGCCGCCCTTGGCGAGGTCGGACAGCCCGGCGAGGAAGGTGCCGAGGTCCTTGTCGGTCAGGGACGGGTCGAGGATCTGCGCCAGGGTCTGGATGGTCGTGGTCGCGGCCCCCGGGTCGGAGGACAGTTTGCGCAGCACGCCCTGCATGACCTGGCCGAACCGCTTCAGCTGCGCGGTGTCGGCCTCGCCCGGCGCCCGGTAGGTGGCGTAGGCGACGGCCGTCTTGCCGCTGAGGGTCTGGTCCCGGCCCTCGTTGACCAGGGGGGCCTGGCCCTTCTTCTTCGCTGCCGGGTCGGGGACGTCGGTGTCGGTGTCGACCTCGATGTTGCCGACGAGGTCGACCAGGTTCTGCAGGTAGGGGGTGTCCAGGCGCCAGGTGCCCTCGATGTCGGTGCCGAGCACCGTGTCCAGCGCCTCGCGGGTGCCGTCGGAGCCGTCGTCGTCCACCGACTCGGCCAATGTCGTCGTGGTGCCGTCGTCGCCCGTCAGGGCCAGCGAGTTGGGCACCAGGACGGTCGTGCCCTTCTGCGTGGTGGTGTTGTCCACGAGGAGGGCCGTGGAGGTGCCGCCGCCCTTGGTGTCGTGCAGGTGGACGACGATCACGTCGCGCTTCTGGGCGCCTGCGGCCGTGGTGCCCGTGCCCGTGCCCGTGCCGCCGGAGGACAGTCCGGGCAGCTTGCCCGCGTACCAGAGCCAGCCCACGCCGCCGGCCGCGACGAGCGCGAGGACGACGCTCAGGGCGACGATCCGGCTGCGGGCCCGCCGCCGGGCCTCCTCGCGGCGCTCGGTGCGGTTCTCGGTGAACTTCAGCCAGTCGATGACGTCTTCGGAGTTGTCGTCCGGTTCCTCGACGAAGGCGAACTGCTCGGTGTGGTAGTCCCGTTCCGGCTCGCCGGGGTCCTCGCGCCCGGCCGGGCCGGCCTGCTGCGGGATGTGGGCGGTCTGCGGGAAGGGCTGCTGCGAGGTCTGCTGGGCGGTCTGCCCGCCGTGGGGCTGCCCCGCGTGGAACGGCCCGCCGTACGGGTCGTGCTGCGCGGTGGAGCCGTACGGGTCGTAGCCGTGGCCTTGCGGGTACGTCCGGTCCGCGCCCTGGCCGTACGCGGCCGGGGGCTGCTGCCCGCCGGCGGCGTAGGGGTCGTAGCCGTAGCCCTGCTGGTGCTGCTGGGCGTACGGGTCGTAGGTGTGCTGCTGCGTCTGGACGTGCCGGTAGACGGGCCGGCCGTACTCGTCGTAGCCGACGAGCTCGTACTGGCCGGCGCCGTGGTCGGCGGCCCCCGCGTCGTATCGGTCGTTCACCGGTGCCCCTCTCGGCTCACTCGCCGCGGTACAGCTCGCGCTTGTCGATATAGCGCACGACTCCGTCGGGCACCAGGTACCAGATGGGGTCGCCCTTGGCGACTCTCGCGCGGCAGTCGGTGGAGGAGATGGCCAGCGCCGGGACCTCGACGAGGGAGACGCCCCCCTCGGGGAGTCCGGGGTCGTCCAGCTGGTGGCCCGGGCGGGTGACCCCGATGAAGTGCGAGAGGGAGAACAGCTCCGCCGAGTCCCGCCAGGTGAGGATCTGGGCGAGCGCGTCGGCGCCGGTGATGAAGAACAGGTCCGTGTCGGGGTTGAGGGCGCGCAGGTCGCGCAGGGTGTCCACGGTGTAGGTGGGCCCGCCCCGGTCGATGTCGATGCGGCTGACGGAGAACTGGGGGTTCTCGGCCGTCGCGATGACCGTCATCAGGTAGCGGTCCTCGGCCGGTGAGACGCTGCGGTGGCTCTTCTGCCAGGGCTGCCCGGTGGGCACGAAGACCACCTCGTCGAGGTGGAACGCGGCGGCGACCTCGCTGGCGGCCACCAGGTGGCCGTGGTGGATCGGGTCGAAGGTGCCGCCCATGACGCCCAGGCGGCGCTTGCCGGTCTCCGACGGGCTCTTGCCGGGTCCGTCGATCTGGCGCGACGCCGCGGCGGCACGGCGGGGCTCCGGGTGCCGCTCGGTGCCGCTCACGGTGTCCGGTCGGTCGTCGTGCGGCGTGTCGTTCGCCGGACCGGTAGGCATGTCCTGCTCTCCCATGCGTGCAGACCCTACCGGCCCCGCCCGAGGGCTCCGGCCGCCCCCGTGGTCCCCGGGGCGCCCCGCGGGGGGCGCCCGGCCGGGCTCAGCGGTCGCGGTTGAAGCGGGTGGTGATCCACAGCAGGAGCAGCAGGATGAAGAGGGCGCCGCCACCGGTGAGGTAGGGGCTGAGGCTCTCGTGGTTTCCGCCGTGCTCCTCGCCCTCGGCGGCGAGGGTGACCAACTGGGCAGCGGTGCTGTGGAAGCTCATCTTCGGCAGGACCTATCGCGTGTGGGCGGGATAAAGACGTCGGCTCATCGTAAGCGGGCGCCCCCGCCGCGATCACCCCGACTCCGCCTGTTCGTGCCGCGGACCCGCGCGGCCCCCCGCGGCACGGCCGCCGGGCCGCCCCCGACGCCCACCGGACGGGCACCGGCCCGGTCCCCCGGGGCCGGGGCCCGGTGGGGAACCTTCCCGATCCGTCAGTCGTCCTTGTGTCTGTAGCCACGCAGCAGGAACCACGCGGTCAGCGCGGAGCCCACGAGCATCACCAGGAGCACGATCCGGAGGATCCCCGGTCCTCCTCGGCCGTCGGCGGTGTTCGCGGCCTGCGTGAGCCAGGCGGCCGCGAGGTGGTGCTCCATGGCGGTGGTCTCCTTCGCTGTACTGCCCGACCACCGTAACTCCGCCTAGTCTGGGCTCCGCCCAGCAAGGGCAAAGGGCCGCACAAGGGGCCGCAAAGGTCATACAGACGCATGGGGGAAGACATGTCCGACGGCCACGAGCACCACGGGCACGAGCGGGTGCCGAGCAGGCAGCGCAGGCGCTTCCCCGGGATCTCCTCGCGCGCCTACGAGCATCCGGCCGACCGCTCCGCCCTGGTGGCGCTGCGCAAGCTGAGCGGTTTCGACACGGTGTTCAAGGCGCTCAGCGGCCTGCTGCCCGAGCGCAGTCTGCGGCTGCTGTTCCTGTCCGACTCGGTGCGCGTCTCGGACCAGCAGTTCTCGCACCTGAACGTGATGCTGAGGGACGCCTGCTACATCCTGGACCTGGAGAAGGTCCCGCCGATGTACGTGACGCAGGACCCGCAGCCCAACGCGATGTGCATCGGCCTGGACGAGCCGATCATCGTCGTCACGACGGGCCTGGTCGAGCTGCTGGACGAGGAGGAGATGCGGGCGGTCGTCGGCCACGAGGTCGGCCACGCGCTGTCCGGCCACTCCGTCTACCGGACGATCCTGCTGTTCCTGACCAGCCTCGCGGTCCGCGTGGCCTGGATCCCGCTGGGCAACCTCGCGATCATGGCGATCGTGACGGGGCTGCGGGAGTGGTTCCGCAAGTCGGAGCTGTCGGCGGACCGGGCGGGGCTGCTGGTCGGGCAGGACCTGCAGGCGTCCATGCGCGGCCTGATGAAGATCGCGGGCGGCAACCACCTGCACGAGATGAACGTGGACGCCTTCCTCGCCCAGGCCGAGGAGTACGAGGCGGGCGGCGACCTGCGCGACTCGGTGCTGAAGATCCTGAACGTGCTGCCCCGCTCCCACCCCTTCACCACCGTGCGGGCGGCCGAGCTGAAGAAGTGGGCCGCGTCGCGGGACTACCAGCGGCTCATGGACGGCCACTACGCGCGCCGTGAGGACGACAAGGACACCTCGGTCCGCGACTCCTGGCGCGAGTCGGCGAACCACTACGGCAGCACCGTGAAGAACTCCAAGGACCCGCTGATGAAGCTGGTCACGGACATCGCGGGCGGCGCCGGCGACCTGGGCGACCGGGTGCGCCGCGGCTTCGGCGGATTCACCGGATCGGCGCAGCAGCGCCCCGGGGACACGGACACGCCGGGTTCGTCGGACACTCCCGGGGACGACCGTCCGCCGGGCGGCGGCAGGTAGCCGGGCGGCGGCAGCCGTCCCGGCCCGGTGGGGCCGGGACCGTCCTCAGACCTTCGGCTGCGCGCTCCTCGCCAGGGAGCCGCACAGGGCGGTGGCGCTGCCCGTCGCGTAGGGGTCGGTGCCCGCGGGGCCGCCCTCCTTGGCCGTCTGGCCGGCCAGCAGGGGCCGGAGGTGGTTCGTGGAGTCCTCGGCGCAGGACAGCGGGCCGGCCTGGACGTAGGAGACGACGAGCCGGGCCTGGTGCAGGCGCAGGTCCTCGCGGTCGAAGCGGAACTGCAGCTCGCGCCGCAGGGTGAACAGGGACACCTCGTCCTTCGCGGCGGCCCCCGCCGGCCGCAGGGCGTAGACGAAGGTGTGGTCCGCGGTGACCTCCAGCGTGGAGGAGTCGGCCTCGGCGGCCTGCAGGGTGCCCTGCACCCGGACCTCGCGCTCGGCCAGCTCGGCACGGGAGGGGTCGAAGCGGACCAGCCAGCCGGTGGGCGCGTGGCGTCCGTCGGCGGTCGGGCGGGCGAAGCTCTGGTCGAACTGCTCCAGCTGGTCGGGGTCGAGCAGGACACGCACGGAACGCACCTCGCGCCCGGTGAGCACCTCCGGGTCGAGGGCGGAGCGGACGATGTAGTCCTTGGCCGTGGTCAGGGCCGTGACGACCTGGCTGTCGGAGAAGTGCGCGGTGCGCCGTGACGCCGGCAGCGGCACGCCCTCCGCGCCGGACTTGAACTGCGCGGCGGGGCTGTGGGCGTACAGGGACGCCGGGTCGGCCGTCCCGGGCACCTCGCCCTCCGGGGCGAGCGGGATGACGGTCATCCGCAGGGGTTCGCCGGGCCCGCGGGCGGCCGGGGTCTGGTAGGGGTTGCGGACGCCCATGTAGATCGCGGTGCCGAAGGCGACGGCGATCAGCAGGACCAGGACCAGGGCCTGCCGGGACAGGCCCCGGCGCACGGGCGTGCGGCGGCGTACGGCGGGCGCGTGGTCGGCGATGCGCTCCTGGGCGGAGAACTCCTGGAGGCGGGCAGCGCGGACGAACGATTCGTCGAAGACGACGGATCGGTACTCGTCCTCGCCACCTCCGGGAACGCCCTCGGGAGTCCCCTCAGGTGGGTTGCCAGGCCCGCCCATATCTTCACTGTAGGTTCCCCGGGGCCCGGGTAAACGCCGGGTTGCTCCACAAGTTCTGACAGGTTCTCACCAGGGCCGGCGGGTTCCGGTCAGGGGGTGCGCGGGATCACCGACATGGCGGGCCGGGAGTGGTCGGCGGACGCGGAGGGGGCGGCCCCGCTGCCCTGCTCCGGCCCGGTCGAGGTGGGCGGGGGCAGCGGTTCCTCGCGGTCGGAGGCCCCGCGGTAGACCGCCGTGAAGGCCAGGGCGACCATGCCGACGCCCATCACGAGGGCCAGCACCCAGGCGACCGGGCGGTGCCAGCGGACCTGTCGCGCGTAGGACCCGGGGTAGCGGTGGTGGTCGTCCAGGATGTCCGGGTCGTCGAAGTCGTCGAGGTCGGGATCACGGCCGTACGCGCCCCGTGCGTCGGCGCCGAACCCCTCGTCGTGGCGCTCGCCTCTGGCGTGGGCGCGGCGGGCCTCCGCCTCGGAGGCCTCGGCTCTGGCCTGGGCCGCGGCCAGGAGGCGTTCGACGGCGGTCGGCTCGTGCACCACGGCCGCGCGTACGAAGGCCTCGTCGAAGACCACGGAGGCGAACTCTTCGTCCGACACCCCGCGGTCGTGGTCGTCGTCGGGCTCCCGGCCGTCCGCGAACGGCGTGCCCCCCACGTCCTCCGGCACGGATCCAGAGTAGACCTGGGGGGTCATTTTGGGCAGACGGTATGGAAATTCATCCGCCTTCGGGGACGGCTCTCGCGGGGCGCCGGGCGGCGCGCGTCCGGCGGGTCCGCGCCCGCGGCACGCGCGTACGCCGCCGGGGCCCGTCCCCGGCGGGGTGTGCGGGGACCCGCACACCCCCGTTGCGCCGTTCGGGTCAGCGCCGTACGTGGCCGTCGCCGGTCACGATGTACTTGGTGCTGGTCAGCTCCGGCAGGCCCATCGGGCCGCGGGCGTGCAGCTTCTGCGTGGAGATGCCGATCTCGGCGCCGAAGCCGAACTGGCCGCCGTCGGTGAAGCGGGTCGAGGCGTTCACCGCGACGGTGGTGGAGTCGACCAGCTGGGTGAAGCGGCGGGCGGCCTGCTGGGAGGTCGTCACGATGGCCTCGGTGTGGCCGGAGGTCCACAGCCGGATGTGCTCCACGGCCTTGTCCAGGGAGTCCACGACGGCCGCGGCGATGTCGTACGAGAGGTACTCCGTCTCCCAGTCCTCGGTGGTCGCCTCGACCACGGTGGCCTTGGAGTCCGCGGCGTAGGCCCGCACGCGCTCGTCGGCGTGCACGGTGACCCCGGCCTCCGCCAGGGCGTCCAGGGCGCGGGGCAGGAACGCGGCGGCGATGTCCTGGTGGACCAGCAGGGTCTCGGCGGCGTTGCAGACGCCGACCCGCTGGGCCTTGGAGTTGACCAGGATCTCGACGGCCATGTCCAGGTCGGCCTGGGCGTCGACGTAGACGTGGCAGTTGCCGGTGCCGGTCTCGATGACGGGGACGACGGACTCCTGCACGACCGTGTTGATCAGGGAGGCGCCGCCGCGCGGGATGAGTACGTCGACCAGGCCGCGGGCGCGCATCAGCTCGCGCACGCTGTCCCGGCTCTCGCCGGGCACGAGCTGGACGGCGTCGGCGGGCAGGCCGGCCCCGCCCACGGCGTCGCGCAGGACGCGCACGAGGGCGGTGTTCGACCGGTAGGCCGAGGAGGAGCCGCGCAGCAGGACGGCGTTGCCGGACTTCAGGCACAGGGCCGCGGCGTCGACGGTGACGTTGGGCCGGCCTTCGTAGATGATGCCGACGACGCCGAGGGGCACGCGGACCTGGCGCAGGTCGATGCCGTTGGGCAGCGTGGAGCCGCGGACGACCTCGCCGACCGGGTCGGGCAGGGCCGCCACGTCGCGCACGTCGGAGGCGATCGAGCGGACCCGCTCGGGGTTCAGGGTGAGCCGGTCGATCATGCCTTCGGCGAGACCGGCCTCACGGGCCCGGGCGACGTCCTCGGCGTTGGCCTCCACGATCTCGCTCGTGCGGACCTCCAGCGCGTCCGCGATGGCCAGCAGCGCGTCGTCCTTGTCGGCCCGCGGCAGCGGCGCGAGGGACGCGGCGGCGGCCTTGGCGCGGTAGGCGGCCTCGGTGACCGGGGACATGGAGTCGTACGGAGAGAGCGTGGTCATGAGGGAAGGGTAGTGCGCCGGACGCGCCGGTTCATCGCGTGTTCCACAGCCCGAGACGCCTCCCGGACAGCCGTCAGAACGGGTGGATGCCGACGGGCGAGGCGGGCGGCGGGCCGTACCCCTCGGCGACGCGCTGGTGGTAGGTGGCCCGGTCGATGACCTCCAGGCCCACGATCTCCCAGGGCGGCAGCCCGGCGGTCTGCCTGTGCTCGCCCCACAGGCGCAGGGCCACCGCGGCCGCGTCGTGCAGGTCGCGGGCCTCCTCCCAGTAGCGGATCTCCGCGTGGTCGACGGCGTAGCGGCTGGTGAGCAGGAAGGGGTGGTCGTGGGCGAGCTGCTCCAGGGCGCGCCGGACCTCCGGCAGCGGGGCCTGCCTGCCGGAGACGCTGAGGGTGACGTGCCACAGGCGCGCGGTGTCCGCGGGCTGCTCCCCGTCGAACCGGTCTCCGGCCGCCACGCTGGTCAGGGCGCGCTCCTCACCGGCCGCGCGGGAGCCGGGACCACCACGGGACACGGTGGCCCCAGGGCGCACTCGTCTCACGACGGCCTCCTTCGCTCAGCGGCGATGCTGCGGGACAGTTCCCCCGAGACAAAGTTGAGCAGGCCGCAAGGGTTCGTGGGGCCGTTTTGCGGAACGTCCACCACCGGGGGCGGATGTTTCGGAACATTACGGGTGCAGGACCACCAGGTCGTCCCTGTGTACGACCTCGCGTTCGTACGCGGGGCCCAGGTCCCGGGCCAGCTCCCGGGTGGAGCGGCCGATGAGCCGCGGGATCTCCCTGGCGTCGAAGTTGACCAGCCCCCGGGCCACGGCGTGCCCCGCCCGGTCGCGCAGCTCGACCGGGTCGCCGGCGCTGAAGTCGCCCTCGACGGAGGCGATGCCCGCGGGCAGCAGCGACTTGCGGCGGTCCACGACGGCCTGCACGGCACCGTCGTCCAGGGTGAGGGCGCCCTGCGGGGTGGAGGCGTGCTGGAGCCACAGCAGCCGGTCGGCGGAGCGCTTGCCGGTGGGGTGGAAGAAGGTGCCGGTGTCCTGCCCGGCCAGGGCGTCGGCGGCGTGCACGGCGCTGGTCAGCACGACGGGCACCCCGGCGGCGGCCGCGATGCGGGCGGCCTCGACCTTGGTGACCATGCCGCCGGTACCGACACCGGCCCGGCCCGCGCTGCCGATCTCGACGTGGGCGAGGTCGGCGGGGTCGCGGACCTCGGCGATGCGGGAGGTGCCCGGCCTGGCCGGGTCGCCGTCGTAGACGCCGTCCACGTCGGACAGCAGGACCAGCAGGTCGGCGTGGACGAGGTGGGCGACGAGCGCGGCCAGGCGGTCGTTGTCGCCGAAGCGGATCTCGTCCGTGGCGACGGTGTCGTTCTCGTTGACGATCGGGAAGGCGCCCATCGCGAGCAGCTTGTCCAGGGTGCGCGAGGCGTTGCGGTGATGGGCGCGGCGGCTCATGTCGTCGCTGGTCAGCAGCACCTGGCCGACGCGCACGCCGTAGCGGGCGAAGGAGGCGGTGTAGCGGGCGACCAGCAGGCCCTGGCCGACGCTGGCGGCGGCCTGCTGGCGGGCCAGGTCCTTGGGGCGGCGGCGCAGGCCCAGGGGGGCCAGTCCGGCGGCGATGGCGCCGGAGGAGACCAGGACGATCTCCTTCTCCCCCCCGCTGCGGACCTTGGCGAGGACGTCGACCAGCGCGTCCACGCGGTCCGCGTCGAGGCCGCCCGAGGCGGTGGTCAGCGAGGAGGATCCGACCTTGACGACGATCCTGCGGGCCTCGCCCACGGCCTGCCTTGCCCCTGCCACGTCCCCGCCGTCCCCTCGCGCCGCTCCGGTCCCTCGCCGGGGGATTCTTCCGGTGTCCCACCAGGAAAGTCCTCCGGTTTTCCACCACGGAATCTACGGGACGACGCGGCGTCACGCCTTGCCGGTCCACGCTCCGGACGGCGCGTCCCACCTGACGTGACCACGATCTCCATACCCCGATGACGACAGCCGCGCAATCTTCCGCTACGGTCCCTGGGCACGGCAGGACAACGATCGTCCCTACACTCCGACGTCACGCACGTGTCGTCGGGAGACTGCCGCGCGTTAACCCGGACGGCCGACATGCGCCGAACCGACGCATCTGGAGTGACCGCAGTGCCCCTATCTCTCCCTCGTCCGCCTGCCCTGTACAAGGGGCTGGCGGCCGTCGCCCTGGCCGCAGCCTTCGCCGCTCAGGCGGTCGCTGCTCTGCTGCCCAACGTGCCGCTGCTCCTCGCCTCGACCGCCCTCTCCCTGGCCGTGGAGGGGGTGCTGTACAAGTGGCAGCGCGGGGTGCAGTCGCTGTTCGCCAAGTCGCACGCGGACATCACCGTACGGCACGTCCTGCGGGACCTGCTGCTCGTCGTGGGCCTGCTGCGGCTCGGCGAGCAGGACCGGGAGACGGTCTACGCCCCGCTCGTGGCGGGGCTGCTGCTGTTCTACGTGCTGCACTTCGCGGTGCAGGCGGTCTCGGTCCTGGTGCGGCGCAGCCGCACCCTGCCGGTGGTGACCCGGAACATAGACGCCTCCGCGCTGCGGCTGTCCCCGGCCCCGGCCGCGGTGCTGCGCCGCCCCGGCCAGCGGCTGCTGGTGTTCGGTCTGCCGGCGACGGCCGGCCTGCTGGCCGCCGCGCCGGGCGACGACCCGGTGTACGCCGCGGTGGGCATCGCCCTCTCGGTGGTCCTGTGCCTGGGCGGCCTCTGCGCGATGCTGGTGCGCCTGCTGCCGAGCCGCCGGCCGGCCGGCGAGGAGGAGGTGCTGGCGTGGTTCGACCAGTGGCTGGCGGAGTACAAGCCGACGGCCGGTCTGTACTTCTCCGGCGGGGTCTCCTCGGCCTACCAGGCCAACATGTGGCTGGAGCCCCTCGCGCACATCGAGGGCAAGCCGATCATCGTGCTGCGCGAGCGGTTCATGGTGCAGAAGATCGCGGCGACGGACATCCCGATCGTGTGCCTGCCGAAGGTGTCCACGCTGATGCGGCTGGAGCACTCCACGCTCCAGGTGCTCATCCACCCGTCGAACTCGGGCAAGACCTCCCAGGTGCTGCGCATCCCGACGATACGGCACACCTTCGTCAACCACGGTGAGAGCGACAAGCTGTCCTCGTGCAACCCGTACGCGAAGGCGTACGACGAGGTGTGGGTGGCCGGGCCGGCGGCGCGCGAGCGGTACGCCCTGGCCGAGGTGGGTGTCGAGGACAAGGACGTGGTCGAGACGGGCCGCCCGCAGCTGGACGGCGTCCTGCCTCACGCGGGCCCGCCGCAGGGCGCGTACACGACCGTCCTGTACGCCCCGACCTGGGAGGGCTGGGACGGCAACCCCGGCAACACCTCCGTGGTCGCGGCCGGGGAGAACCTGGTGCGGGCGCTGCTGGCCGACCCGGGCGTGCGGCTGCTGTACAAGCCGCATCCGCTGACGGGCTCCGTGGACCCGCGTGCGGGCGCGGCCGACCAGCGCATCCGCGAGCTGATCCGCGCGGCGAACCGGCAGCGGCAGCAGGCCCAGCCGCAGGGCGCCGGTGAACTGGCGCGGCTGACGGCGGAGCTGGAGCGGCTCACCACCTCCGTGTTCCGGTCCGGGTCCGACGTGGCGGAGCGGATGCTCGTGCAGTCGGCGCCCGAGCCGGGCCGTGCCGCGGCGGTGCGCCGGGCGACGGCCGCGTGGGAGGCGGCGTACTGGGCCTCGCTGCCGGCCGGTGAGCACCAGATCATCACGGACGCCCGGCCCGCGCTGTACTCCTGCTTCAACGCGGCCGACCTGCTCATCAGTGATGTGTCGAGCGTGATCAGCGACTTCCTGGCGAGCGAGAAGCCGTACGCGGTGGCCAACACCAGCGGGCTGCCCGAGGACGCCTTCCGTGCCGCGTTCCCGACGGTGGCGGCGGCGACCGTGCTGACGCCGGACGCGGCGGGCGTGCCCGCGCTGCTGGAGTCGGTCCGGCACCCGGAGAACGACGAACTGGCCGAGGCCCGCGCCGCGTTGAAGCTGCGGCTGCTGGGTCCTGCCGAGCCTTCGTCCCAGGAGCGCTTCAACGCGGCCGTGCAGGCGCTGTGCGAGGAGGCCCGGGAGCACCGGGCCCGGGTGGCGGAGCGGCTGACCACGGAGCGTCTGGCGGCGGAACTGCCGGGCCAGCGCACGGAGACGGCCGTGTCCACCACCGCACCGCGCTGACCGGCGGCGCACAGCCACCGCGGGGGTCGCCGGCGTTGCCGGCGGCCCCCGCCGCGCTGTTCACGCCGCCGCCCGGGGCCCGCGGGCCCGCCACACGCTGCGCGCCTTGCGCGCGGCCCGGCGCACGAACAGGCCGACGCCGCCCTCCCGGTGGCCCGGGACAGCCCGCGCCTCGCGGGACTCGGCGAGGTAGACCGCGTCGGGGACGGCCGCGGCGCGGTCGCGGAAGTGCGGGTAGGCCAGGTAGACGCGGCGGCCCCTCCGCTCCAGGACGGCGGGGGCCTGCTTCCCGGCCTTGACGAACTCCACCACGGCAGGCAGCAGATCGGGCCGCTGCTCGGCGACCAGGTGCAGCCGCAGCCGCTCGTGCACCTTCAGGCGCCGGGCGACGCCCTCGGTCCAGTACGCCTCCATCAGCGGCGCGGCCAGCTCGAACTTGTGCCGCCGCACCTCCTCGCCGTCCGTGAGGTACGTGGGCCCGAACTGCGGCAGCAGCGTCACCAGGAACGGCCGGACCATCAGCTGGTCGCGCCGGCCGCCCGCGGGGACGTGCTGCGCGATGAGGTGCATCAGGGCCCGCGCGGAGTCGAAGCGCAGGGCGTGACCGCCGCTCCGGGTCACGTGCTTGCCGTCGTCGCGGCCCACCAGGTAGTAGCAGGTGTGGTCGGCCACGATCGAGACGCCGTCCGCCCGCAGGTACGCCTCCATGGTGAACAGCGCGTCCTCGCCGGTGAACAGCGACTCGTCGAAGCGCATGCCGTGCCGCTCCAGGAGCTCCCGGCGGAACAGCTTCTGCGCGCTGAGCGTGAACTTGATCCGGGAGGAGAAGACGTCCGTCCGCTCCACCGTCGCACCCCACATGGACTTCGGTGCCGAGCGGTTGACGCCCTCCACCTTCCCGAGCACCACGTCCGTGCCGGCCCGGTCGGCCATGGCGGTCATCCGCTCCAGCGCCTCGGGGCCCAGCCGGTCGTCGGCGTCCAGGAAGAAGACGTAGCGTCCGGTGGCCTTGCCCAGGCCGACGTTGCGCGGGCCGCTCGGGCCGCCGGAGTTCTCCTGACGGATCACCAGGACGGGCATGGGAGCCCGCTCGGCGAACTCCTCCAGGTACTCCCCGGTGCCGTCCGTCGAACCGTCGTCCACCGCGATGACCTCGACGCGCGCCGGATCGATGGTCTGCGCCTCGACCGAGGAAAGGCACTCGATCAGGTACGGCATCGCCTCGTACGCACCGATGATCACGCTGACCTCAGGTCGCGCGGCCACGTTCCCTCCCCGGTCAATGGGATGTTCCCCCCGTACCGCCTCATTCACTACCTGACAGACGGATGCCGGGAACAAGCGGTTGCCTCTCGGCCAGGTGTTCCTGGACCACCTCCCTGTACGTCGCGCAGGGCCGGAAACGTCGAAGAGTCCGGCCCCGGGACGACTCCCTCGGGGCCGGACTCCTCGGCGCGGCAGCCGGTCAGGCCGGGGCGGCTCCGCCGGTGTCACCGGCGGCGGGCACCCGCTGCCCGGACACGGCGTCGGTCAGCTCGGCCTCGGCCGCCGTCTCGGCCTCCGCCTGGTCGAGGGCGGCCGCGTCCCGTGACCGCAGGCCGACGTTGCGCGTCTCGGCCTTCAGCGCCAGGTCCGCGACGGCCGCGTTGAACTGCTCCAGGGAGGTCGGCTCGTCCGGGCCCAGCAGGTACTGCTTGAGTTCCCTGCGGTCCTCGGCCAGCGGGTCGGCGGCCGGGTCGCGGACGGCGCTCAGCAACTCGCCCAGTCCGGCGGCGCTGTTGGTGAGGATCACCGCGGCACGCACCGCCGTGTTGTTCCGCTTGAATTCCTCGGCGCCCACCCCGGCGGAGTCGGTGACCGCGTAGGGCTTGCCGCTGGCGATGAAGTCGGAGACCACGCTGGAGATGTCGGAGACCATCGCGTCGGAGACGTTGAAGCAGTCGTACAGGGGCGGCTCGGCGCCGGTGATGACGCGGTGCTCCCAGGTGGGGAAGGAACGCCAGTAGGCGTCGTTCCACTCGGCGCGCAGCCGCGCAACCTCCTCGTGCGTGGCGGTGTCGAGCAGCCCGTCCCGGCTGGCCTCGGCCTCGTCGCCCCGGTCGGATCCGGCACCCGACAGCTGGGCGAGGCGGGCCTCGACGCGCTGCAGTTCGGCCGCGGCCCGCGCCTGGGCGGCGGGGTCCGGGACGAAGCGGGGGTCGGCTGCGCGCTCGGCGGCGGCCTTCTCCACCAGGGCGGTGATCCGCCCGTGCGCGGCCGCGGCCTCCTGGCTGACGGTGCCGGTGAAGGGGTGCGGCTTGTACAGGACGCGCACGGGCGGGTCGGCCGCGACCAGTTCCCGCACGATGTTCTCGCCGGCCAGCACGATCGAGGTGTTGCCCGGGTTGCCGTCCCAGCCCTCCCAGGTGGGGGCGTACAGCACGGTCGGCATGCGGCCGTCGGGCACGCCCTGCCAGGTCCGGATCGGGGCGAGCTGGGGGCGGCCGACCTCGACGATGTCCTCGTCGCGGACGCCGACGTCGGCGAGGGCGTAGCGGTCGCGGCCCGCGCGGCCGGCCGTCCAGACCTCGTCGTAGACCTTGCTGTACGGGTTGACGCTGGCGAGCTTGTCGCTGTCGCCGTGGCCGATGAAGACGTGCTTCATGGTGGGCACGCGCAGCAGGTGGATGTTCTTGCCGACGTTGGCCGCGTACAGCGCGACGCGCACGGTGGACAGGTCCAGGTTCATCAGGTGGACCCCGCCGGGCACGCAGACGACGGGGACCGTGGTGGGCGCGAGGTTGGCGAGGATGACGCGCTCACGCAGGATGATCAGCGGCCTGGAGTCCAGCTTCTCCATGGTGTCCAGCCACATGTTGACCTGGTACGCGGAGTCCTTGGACCCGGAGAAGTACAGGACGGTCTCCGGCTTGTACTCCGCCAGCCATTCGTCGACGGCGGCCAGCACGCGCTCGGCGTTCGGCGGGATCCGCCGGCCCCACACGTACGGCGCGAGCGCGAGGACGTACAGGGTGGCGAGGGTCAGGGTGAGACCGATGCCGACGAAGCCGATCAGGGACGACTTCACCTGGGCGGCGATCAGTATGCCGACGACCGCCGCCAGGTCGAGGTGCAGCATCTTCTCGGCGGAGCGGTGCAGCAGCACGTACGGCGGGGCGTCGGGGATGCGGATGCGCGAGCTGAGGTCGACGTTGCGGGTGACGACCGGCATGCGGCGGCGGTTGCGGATCAGCTGGACCAGCGCGCCGTGCGGTGCCTGCAGGCCGTAGAAGGCGATGAAGCAGGCGATGGCCCCGTAGTAGATCAGGTTGTCCGCGAGGGACAGCCGGGCCAGCAGCAGGACGAGCAGCAGCTCCCGGATCAGGAAACGGATCGGCAGGCCGGCCCGGACCTTGCCGAGCCGGTTGATCAGGTAACTGCCCTTGTGGTGCAGATAGTGGTCCGCCAGGTACGTCACGGCGGCCGCTGCCGCGAAGGCGGGGACGCTCGGCACGAGCGCGGCCAGCATGAGGACGGGGAAGCCCGCCACCATGAGGATCGCCGCGGCCAGCTCGGCCGCGCTGCCCACCCTGGCTACGCGAATGGCTGTGGATATCACGGAGGAACCTGCTCTTGTGAGGGATGTGCCGGTCTTGCTCACGGATGCGGCTGGTCTGTGAATCTGCCCAGGGGTACGGATGCGGGCCCCCGCGAACACGCGTGTTGCCCTAATGGACAACAAGCGTGCATAGAAGCCCGATTTGCCGGAGTTTGATGGGCGGCAAATGTTACACGCCGTCCTGCCGGTCCAGCACCGAGGCCAGGGCCTGCTCGAAGCCGGACGCCCGGGCTGCGCCGGCGGTGGGGTCCTGCTGGCGGACGTCGATGACGTGGCCGGTGAGTGCGGAGAGCAGCACGTCGAGCGAGGCGCGGGCCACGGCCTCCGAGGACAGCAGCGAGCCCGCGGGCTCCTCGCCGAACGCCATGGTGCGCATGGGGGTGGCGGTGCGCTCGGGGTTGATGCAGTTGACGCGGATGCCGTCGGCGGCCCACTCGTCGGACAGGGCCTGGGTGAGGTTCACCATGGCGGCCTTGGTGGAGGAGTACAGGCTGTACTCGGCGCGGCCGCGGGTGTAGCTGCTGGACGTGTAGAGCAGCAGCTGGCCCTTGGTCTCGGCCAGGTACTTGTGCGCGGACCGGGCGATCTGCACGGGAGCCAGGTAGTTGACCTTCAACGCCTCCTCGATGGTGGCGTTGTCGGTCTCGGCGAGCTTGCCGATGCGCAGCACGCCGGCGGTGTTCACCACGTGGTCGATGCGGCCGGTCTCGGCGTACGCCCTGGACAGGGCGTCGTCGACCTCCTCCGGGTTCTCCACGTGGGTGCCGGTGGTGGAGCGGCCCAGGGCGTAGACGTGGGCACCGTAGGCCCCGGCCAGCTCGGCGATGTCCTTGCCGATGCCGTAGGAGCCGCCGAAGACGACGACGGTCTTGCCGGTGAGCAGTTCGCGGTAGGCGTCCTCGGTGACCCGCTCGGGCGCGGCGGTGGAGGCGAGCTGGAAGAGCTTGTCGGCGATGAAGACGTCGACGGGCTGGGTGACCTTCATGTTGTACTCGTCACCCGCGACGACGTGGATCGGTACGTCCGGCAGGTACTTGAGCACGACGGAGCAGTCGTCGGTGGCCTGGAAGTTGGGGTCGCCCGAGGCAACCTCATAGGCCCGCCTGATGGTGGACAGCTTGAAGGCCTGCGGGGTCTGGCCGCGGCGCAGGCGGGAGCGGTCCGGGATCTCGGTGATGAACTCGCCGTCCTGACCGTGGGTGCGCGTGACGATGATGGTGTCCGCGGACGGGATGGCCACGTCGACGGCCTCGTAGCGCTCCAGCGCGGCCACGCAGTCGTCGATGACGCGCTGCGACAGCAGGGGGCGTACGGCGTCGTGGAAGAGGACGTTGAGGTCCTCGCCCTCGGCCAGGCCCTCGCCGAGGGCGGCGATGGCGCGCTCGGTGGTCTCGTTCCGGGTCGAGCCGCCCTCGATGACCTTCGAGACCTTCGTGAACCCGGCCTTCGCGACGATCTTCTCGACGTCGGGCACGTAGCCCTGGGCCATCAGCACGATGACGTCGTCGATCGAGTCGGCGTTCTCGAAGGTGGCCAGAGTGTGCTCGATGACGGCCTTGCCGGCGATCTTCAGCAGCTGCTTGGGGATCGACAGTCCCACCCGCTGACCGGTGCCCCCGGCCAGGATCACCGCGGTGGTACGGGGCTTGGCTATGTGCTGAGGCACAGGTTACCTACCTTGAGACGACAGGGAACCACAAAAGGGTCCCACTTGTGGTGAACGCAGTGCAAGGTGAGCGACCTGTACCGCCCATGTGCGCGCAACCTGTCATTCACCTCCCACTGCTGGTGATCGGTAAGACGGTTGTGCGGGCCATTTGGAGGCCCCACTGTGAGTAACTCCACAAGATTTCAACGATCGGTGAGCCGCGCGGGGCGGCGGTGGCCGAGGATCTCGCGGTGAGCACCCGCGGACGAAGTCCGCTGTGCGGCGGGCGTGTTGACGGTGTCCGGACGAACCGGCGAGCGCGGCGCCCGGGGCCGGGTGGCCCGAAACACGGTCCGGCGCCGAGGGCCCGTCGGGGAGGACCGGCGACCGCGCGGCGCCGAATGCCGAGCGTCCGTCCGCCGTTCACGGCGGAATTCCGGTCGCCATTTCCGCGCCATTAAGTGCGGCCCGGCACGGCCGAGATCAAAAACGCCGATTCACCTGGTCCGGACCGGTATCAGGGCCGATCCAGGGCTCGCGCGTCCCCTCCCCCGGAGGGAGGAGTACGCAAAGGGAAACCCGCCGCCGGCACGGGAACGAGCCCTTGCAGGGGGCGGGTCTGACGGAGGTTCAGCAGTTGAGGCGTGGCGTCCGAGCACAACGGACCGCGCCGGCCGCGGTGCAGGGCGGTGCCCCGCAGCGCGGCCGGCGCGGTCCGTCGGCGGTGAGACCGGTCAGAACGGCTCGAAGTCGTCGAACTCCTGCTGCGCCTCGTCGCGCTCGGCCTGGCGGTCCCTGCGGCGCTGCGCCGCGGGCCGTGCCGCCTCCAGCCGGTGGTCCTCGCCACGCCGGCCGAGCATCTCGGCACCGGCCATCATGGACGGCTCCCAGTCGAAGACGACCGCGTTCTCCTCGGGACCGATGGCGACGCCGTCGCCGCCCCGGGCGCCCGCCTTGAGCAGCGCGTCCTCGACACCGAGCCGGTTGAGCCGGTCCGCGAGGTAGCCGACCGCCTCGTCGTTGTTGAAGTCGGTCTGCCGCACCCAGCGCTCGGGCTTCTCGCCGCGCACCCGGTACAGGCCGTCCTCCTCCTGCGTCACGGTGAAGCCGGTGTCGTCCACGGCCTTGGGCCGGATGACGATACGCGTGGCCTCTTCCTTCGGCTTCGCGGCCCGGGCCGTCGCGACCAGCTCGGCGAGCGCGAACGACAGCTCCTTGAGGCCCATGTGCGCCACGGCCGACACCTCGAACACGCGGTAGCCGCGCGCCTCCAGGTCGGGCCGGACCATCTCGGCCAGGTCCTTGCCGTCCGGTACGTCGATCTTGTTCAGCACGACGATCCGCGGACGCCGGTCCAGACCGCCGTACTGGCGCAGCTCCTCCTCGATGATGTCGAGGTCGGAGACCGGGTCGCGGTCGGACTCCAGGGTCGCGGTGTCCAGGACGTGCACGAGCACGCTGCACCGCTCGACGTGCCGCAGGAACTCCAGGCCGAGGCCCTTGCCCTGGCTGGCCCCGGGGATCAGCCCGGGCACGTCGGCGATCGTGTAGACCGTCGAACCGGCCGTGACGACACCGAGGTTGGGCACGAGCGTGGTGAAGGGGTAGTCGGCGATCTTGGGCTTGGCCGCGCTCAGCACCGAGATCAGCGACGACTTGCCCGCGCTCGGGTAGCCGACGAGGGCCACGTCGGCGACGGTCTTCAGCTCCAGGACGACGTCCCGCAGGTCCCCCGGCTCGCCCAGCAGCGCGAAGCCGGGCGCCTTGCGCCGGGCGGAGGCCAGCGCGGCGTTGCCGAGGCCGCCCCGGCCGCCCTGCGCGGCGACGAAGGAGGTGCCGTGGCCGACCAGGTCGGCGAGGACGTTGCCCGCCTTGTCCAGCACCACCGTGCCGTCGGGCACCGGAAGGACCAGGTCCTGGCCGTCCTTGCCGGAGCGGTTGCCGCCCTCGCCGGGCTTGCCGTTGGTGGCCTTGCGGTGCGGCGAGTGGTGGTAGTCGAGGAGCGTCGTGACGGACTGGTCGACGGTGAGGATCACGTCGCCGCCACGGCCGCCGTTGCCGCCGTCCGGGCCGCCGAGCGGCTTGAACTTCTCACGGTGGACGGAGGCACAGCCGTGGCCTCCGTTACCCGCGGCGACGTGCAGTTCGACGCGGTCCACGAAGGTGGTCATGGGATGTGCCTCCAGTTACTGCCTACTGCGGGGATGTCTCTTGGGTAACACGCGAAAGGCGGACCCGCTTCCCCTCGGGGAAGTGAGGCCCGCCTCGCGAAGGTTTCCGATCAGGCGACCGGAACGATGTTCACGACCTTGCGGCCACGGTGGGTGCCGAACTGCACCGAACCGGCCTGCAGGGCGAACAGCGTGTCGTCGCCGCCGCGACCGACACCGGCGCCCGGGTGGAAGTGGGTGCCACGCTGGCGGACCAGGATCTCACCCGCGTTGACGACCTGACCGCCGAAGCGCTTCACGCCGAGCCGCTGGGCGTTGGAGTCGCGACCGTTCCGGGTGGACGATGCGCCCTTCTTGTGTGCCATTTCTCCTCAGTCCCTTACTTCGCAGCCGTGGGGATCTCAGTGACCTTGATCGCCGTGTACTGCTGGCGGTGGCCCTGGCGACGGCGGTAACCCGTCTTGTTCTTGTAGCGCAGAATGTCGATCTTCTGGCCCTTGTGGTGGTCCACGACCTCGGCCTGGACCTTGATGCCGGCCAGCACCCACGGGTCGCTGGTCACGGACTCGCCGTCGACAACGAGCAGGGTCGAGAGCTCGACCGTGTCGCCAACCTTGGCAGTGGAAATCTTGTCAACCTCAACGATGTCGCCGACAGCAACCTTGTGCTGGCGACCACCGCTGCGCACGATGGCGTACACGCGGAACTCACTCTCTCGCTCGGGAAACGGCACCCCCGCAGGCCAGCAGCCCGACACAGCGGGCAGCCTCTCCTGGGCGCCCGGCGCCCTGGAGGATGAGGTTTACGGGGATGTGACGCGTCAGTCGACACGCCGACGGTCAAGGTTACGGGGCCGCGGCCGAAAGGGTCAAACCGAGCCGGGCCCGCCCCCTGTGCGACCGGTCACGCCGGTCGCGTCCACCGGGGCGTGCGCGTGGTGCACGCACGCCCCGGGGACGTTCGGGCCGGTCAGGCCTCGTCGGTGGAGGCCGTGACGGAGGCCCCGGAGGACTGCTC
This sequence comes from Streptomyces sp. NPDC003456, assembly GCF_042878735.1. NCBI lineage: Bacteria > Bacillati > Actinomycetota > Actinomycetes > Kitasatosporales > Streptomycetaceae > Streptomyces > Streptomyces sp. NPDC003456. The sequence goes on along the minus strand of NZ_JBIAOK010000003.1, from coordinate 463,763 downwards.
CGCCGCGACCGTCTTCTTCGACGTGGCCTTCTTGGCGGCGGTCTTGGTGGTCTTCGCCGCCTTCTTGGCCGTCGTCTTCTTGGCCGCGGTCTTCTTCGCCGCGGTCTTCTTGGTGGCGGCCTTCTTCGCCGTGGCCTTCTTGGCCGTCTTGCGGGCCGTCTTCTTGGCGGGGGCGGCCTCCTCGGCGGCCTCCTCCGCGACGGCATCGCCGGACGCGTCGGAGGGGTCGGACGCGGGCACCTCGGCGGCCGGCTCGGCAGCGGCCTCGGACCCGTCCGTCCCGGTCACGGCTCCCCCGGACGCGGCCTCCTCGGGCGCGGCCGACGGGACGACCACGACGGCCGTCTCCTCGGACGCCGTGGACACCGTGGGCTTGCGCACGGCGCGACGCCGCGGGCGGGCCGGGGCGGCGCTCTCGGCGGGCGCCTCGGCGACCGGCTCGGCGGCCTCGGAGGGAGCGGCCGGCTCGGGCGCCGCGGTCTCGGCCACGGGGGCGGTCTCGGCGACGGTCACGACCGTCGCCTCGGCACCCGCCGGGGAACCGGCCGGAGCGGACACCTTGCGGGTGGCCCGGCGCCGCGTACGGCCCTTGGGCGCGGCTTCCTCCACCGGAGCGGCGTCGGAAGCCCGGGCGGCGTCGGACGCCGCAACGGCTTCGGCAGCCGGAGCGGCGGACGGGGCCTGTGCGGCCTCGACCACCGGGTCCTCCACGGCCGTCGGCTCGGCCTGCGCCTCGGCGGCCGACTCCGGCTGCACCGGGCGGGCGGCCTCGAGCTCGGCGGTCACGTCCTGCGCCGTCGGCACCTCGGCCTCGGCCTGCTCGGCCTGCTCGGCCCTGCCCCGGCCGCGCCGGGTCTTCTCCCTGCCCTGCTCGGCCTTCGGCTCGGCGGCCTCACCGCGCGGAGCACCCGCCGGGGCCGACGCGCGCCGGCTCGCCCGGCGCCGGGACCGGCCGCGCGTGGCAGCGGCCTCCGCCTCGGCGGCGCTGCTGTACAGCTCCTCGTCCGGCTCGAAGGCCGGCTCGGGCAGGGCCACCGGCTCGGCGACCTCGGCCACGACCTCGGCCTCGGCCTCCGCCTCCTGCTCGGCGGTCTCGACGGCCGCCTCGTGGACGTGCGGCTGGTCGGCGGCGCCGGCGCGGGCGCGCTTCTTGCGCTTGCCGCCGCCCCCGGCCGAGGTCGGCTGCTCCATGTGCACGATGACACCGCGGCCGTTGCAGTGGACGCAGGTCTCGGAGAAGGACTCCAGCAGCCCCTGGCCGACCCGCTTGCGGGTCATCTGCACGAGCCCCAGCGAGGTCACCTCGGCCACCTGGTGCTTCGTGCGGTCCCGGCCCAGGCACTCCAGCAGGCGCCGCAGCACCAGGTCCCGGTTCTGCTCCAGCACCATGTCGATGAAGTCGATGACGATGATGCCGCCGAGGTCGCGCAGCCGCAGCTGGCGGACGATCTCCTCGGCCGCCTCCAGGTTGTTGCGGGTGACGGTCTCCTCGAGGTTGCCGCCCTGGCCGGTGAACTTGCCGGTGTTGACGTCGACGACGACCATCGCCTCGGTCCGGTCGATCACCAGCGAGCCGCCGCTGGGCAGCCAGACCTTGCGGTCCAGGGCCTTGGCGAGCTGCTCGTCGATCCGGTACGTGGCGAAGACGTCGACCTCGGAGGTCCACCGCTGCAACCGCTCGGCGAGGTCGGGCGCCACGTGCGAGACGTACCCGTGGATCGTCGACCAGGCCTCGTCGCCGCTGACGACGACCTTGGAGAAGTCCTCGTTGAAGATGTCGCGCACGACCCGGACGGTCATGTCCGGCTCGCCGTACAGCAGGGTCGGGGCGTTGCCGCTCTTGGCCTTCTTCTGGATGTCCTCCCACTGCTGCTGCAGCCGCTCGACGTCCCGGCGCAGCTCGTCCTCGCTCGCGCCCTCCGCGGCGGTGCGCACGATGACGCCCGCGTCCTCGGGGACGATCTTCTTGAGGATCGTCTTCAGCCGGGCCCGCTCGGTGTCGGGCAGCTTGCGGCTGATGCCGGTCATGGAGCCCTCGGGCACGTACACGAGGTAGCGGCCCGGCAGGGAGACCTGGCTGGTCAGCCGGGCGCCCTTGTGCCCGATGGGGTCCTTGGTCACCTGGACGAGCACGGACTGCCCGGACTTCAGGGCGGACTCGATGCGGCGCGGCCCGTTGGCCATGCCGAGCGCCTCGAAGTTGACCTCGCCGGCGTAGAGCACGGCGTTGCGGCCCTTGCCGATGTCGATGAAGGCGGCCTCCATCGACGGCAGCACGTTCTGCACCTTGCCGAGGTAGACGTTGCCGACGTACGAGGTCGACTGCTCCTTGTTGACGTAGTGCTCGACGAGCACGTTGTCCTCGAGGACGCCGATCTGGGTGCGGTCGCCGTGCTGGCGGACGACCATCACGCGCTCGACGGCCTCGCGGCGGGCCAGGAACTCGGCCTCGGTGATGATCGGCACGCGGCGGCGGCCCTGCTCGCGGCCTTCGCGGCGGCGCTGCTTCTTGGCCTCCAGACGGGTCGAGCCCTTGATGGACTGCACCTCGTCGGACGGCTCCGCCTTGGGGCGGGGCTCGCGGACCTTGACGACCGTGCGCTCGGGGTCGTCGTCGGAGGGCTCGGCTTCGGTGCCGGAGTCACCGGCGCGGCGCCGGCGGCGGCGTCGGCGGCGGCTGCTGCTCGAACCGCCTCCGGCCGACTCGTCCCGGTCGCCGTCCTCGGAGTCCTCGCGGTCCTCCTCGGTCTGCTCGGCGGTGTCCTCGGCGTCCTGCGCGGCCTGGGCGGCGGCGACCTGGTCGGACTCGTCGTCCCCGGTCTCGCCGGACTCGGCGTCGAGGTCGGCGGACTCGCCACGGCGACGGCGGCGGCCGCCCCGGCGGCGGCGACGGCGCGAGCCGCCGCCCTCGGAGTCGTCGTGGTCCTCGCCGTCGGCCTGGTCGTCACCGGAGTCGTCGACGGCGTCCGCCTCGTCCTCGTCGGCGGCGGCGTCCTGCTCGGGGGTGTCGGCGGTCCGGGTCTCGGCGGCGCGGTCCTCGGTCTCCTCGGCGGAGCCGCGGCGGCGACGGCGGCGGCGCGCACCGGCGGACTGCTCCTCGCGGGGCTCCTCCGCCTGCGCGCTGTCCTGGGGCTCCTCGGGCTCGCCGGCACCGGCGGCCTCGGCGGCGGCCGCCGCGGCGGCCCGCTCCGGGGTCTGGAACTGGGGCTCGGCGAACACCGGGGCCTGGAACAGGGCGACGGCGGGCCGCGCCGGACGCGCCGGGGCCTCGCTGTCGCCGTCGGCGGCACCGGCGTCGGACTTCGGGGCCCGCTTCGCGGACCGCGCGGGGCGGGCGGGCTCGGCGAAGCCGCCGGCGGCCCGGCGCACGACCCGGCGACGGCGGCGCGGACCGGCGTCCTCGGCCGGCTCGGCGGACTCCTCGGCCCGGTCGGCGGACGCGGTCCCGGCGGCCGGGGCCTCGGAGGTCCCGGCGGCGGGCCGCGTGGCGGCGGACTCCACCTCGGGGGCGGGCGCGGGCTGGGCGGCCGGGGTCACGCTCGCGGCGGACTCCTCGGCGCTCTCGTCCGCCGCGGCGGGCGTGGCCGCGGGGGCGGAGGCCCGTCGTGAGGCGCGCCGGCGGGTCCGGCGCGGGGCGGCGTCCTCGGTGTCGGCGGCAGTCGGCTCGGAGTCGCCCGACGCGCTCTGCGCGGTCTCGGCCGGCACGGCGGCGGCGGGCGCGGTCACGGGCTGCGCCGCGGCGGGCTCGGCGGCGGCCGGTGCGGGCTGCGCGGTCTCCGCCTGCGTCGTGGCCGTCTCGGCCGTCTCGGCCGGGGAGGTCACCGTGCGGGTGGCGCGGCGGCGGGTGCGGCGGGGAGCGGGCTCCGCGGACACCTCGGCGCTCGCGGGGGCCGCGGCCGGCTCGGTGGTGGGGGCGTCCGCGGCGGAGGTCGCGGGCACCACGGTCTCGGCGGCCCCGGCGTCGGACGGGGAACCGGCGGGCGCGGAGGCCCGGCGTACGGCGCGCCGCCGCTTGGGGGCGGGGGGCGCGGTGTCCGCGGCGGCTGCGGCCTCGGGGGTCTGCTCGGTCTCGGCGGCGGCTGCCTCGACCTCGTCGGTCTCGACTCCGTCGGCGGCCAGTTCGTCGGCCTCGGCGGCCGCTACGGCCGGCGCGACGGTCTCCGCCGCGGCCTCGGCGGCGCCACCGGCGGGGGGACCCGCCGGGCGGGAGGCGGCACGCCGCCGCCGGCGGGGCGGCAGGGTGTCGCTGGGCGTGTTGTTGTTCTCGTCAGAGCCGGTCGAGGACTCTGCGGGTTCGGTCGGTTCGAGCATGCGGGCTTGTCTCCCGTCAGGCTCCCGGGCGCCGCGCCTGGCCCGGCGATGCCGGTGACGTCCGCGGCTCGCGCTGTGCGCGTCGCCGCCGTCCGGGGCGCGGGCGCCGCACGGGAGCTGTCCGTGTCCTGTCTCGCCGGTTCCGTACGCCGAATGCGTACGGCCTGGCGAAAGTCTTCTGGTCGGTGCGCTGCCCGACCCAGGTGGCTCCCGAGTCCGAGGGCGGCGCTACGACGTCCGTCCCTACGCGGGACCTTCTTACGCCGGCGCCGTCGCGGCGGCAGCCTCTTCGGCCGTTGTGGGGCCCTCGGCTGCCTCGCGGTCGGGCGCGAGCGGGTCGGTCACCGTGCCGGTCTCTTCATCGAGCAGCCCCTGCGCCAGCCTGGTCACCGCTGCGGGGACCGGCGGCGCCAGGTCGGCCACGGCGCGGAGACCGGACAGGACGTCGTCGGGTCGAACGGCAGGCGTCACGTGCCGAACAACCAGCCGCAGTATCGCACAGGGCTGGTCGGTCGGCCTATCAGCCTGCGAACCGTGCGTCTCCGGGAGGTCGCGCACCTCCAGGCTCACGACGGCGGAGCGGGCGTCGAAGGTACGCACGCCGTTCTTGGCGAGTCGCTGGACCTCGACGGTCGCCGCCGCCTCGAAGGCGTCCGCCGCGCGGCGGGCCTCCTCCGGCGCGACGCCGTCCAGCCGCAGCTCCCACACGGAAGCCGTCAGCCGGTCGGCGAGGCCCGAGGTGCGGGCCTCGACCGCCTCGACGATGTCGAGCCCGGTGGGCATGGACTCGTCGAGGAGGACCCTGAGCTGCTCCGGGTCGCGCGGCGCGGTGAGCGCGATCTCCAGGTACTCCGCCTCACTGCCCGTGCCGGTGGGTGCGGCATTGGCGTACGACACCTTCGGGTGCGGTGTGAAACCGGCCGAGTAGGCCATCGGCACCTCGGCACGGCGCAACGCACGCTCGAAGGCGCGCTGGAAGTCACGGTGGCTGGTGAACCGGAGGCGGCCGCGCTTGGTGTAGCGCAGTCGGATGCGCTGCACCGCGGGTGCGGGCGGCGGGCCTTCGGGCTGTCGCTTGCCCAGTGTCGTTCAGTCCTTCGTGAGAGCGGTCGTACTGCTGCCAAGAGTACGCGGCTCGCGGCCGGAAGGTTCCCTCCGGTCGACCGGTGCGGGCCGCTCCGGCCCGCCGAACAGCAGGCGCCGCAGATCGGCGCGCGCCTGGCGTGCGGAGTCCCGGGCGGCGGCCAGGGCCTGCCGCGCGGTCCGCCCGGCGGCGCGGGCGGCCTCGGCGGCGGGCCGCAGGACGGCGTCCCGCAGGGCGTGCCCGACGGGTGTCAGGACCCTGAGGTACGCCCACCGCACCGGCTCCACGAAGATCCACCGGAAGAGAGCGGCCAGGAACCGGCCGACGGCGAGGGAGAGGTGCCCGGCGACGCGCCAGGCGTGCCCGAGGGCGTCCGCCACCTCGCGTCCGACGACGGCGAGGGCGCGTCCGACCGGGGCGAGGACCCAGCGCCACAGGGCGAGGACGGGCAGGACGAGCAGGATCCGCGCGATCCAGTACAGCCCCGTCCCGATGCCGCCGACGACGGTGCTCACCAGCCACACCAGGCCCCTGCCGCACCGGGCGAGCGCGCGGCCGGCCGGCGCCAGCACCCAGGTGTACAGCCAGAGGCCCAGCCCTTTCGCCACCCACGTCAGGGCGTGCCCGACGGGCGTGAGCAGACGGCCGTACACCCAGCCGAGCGCCGCCCCGACGCCCCGGCCGAGCCAGGCGAGCGCGGCCCACAGGCAGCGGGCGGCCCGGGCGGCGGCGTGCCCGAGCGGCGTCAGCAGGTGCCGGTGGAGCCACACCGCGGGCACGACGAGAAGTACGTGGCCCAGCCGGGCGAGGGCCTTGCCGACCGGCACGGCCACGTACCGCCACAGCCCGACGAACGGCCGGACGAACACCGCCCGGGCCAGCCACAGCAGGGCCCGGCCGAGCGGCCGGAGCAGGACGTCGTTGAGGAACCGCCCGGACACGGCCAGCGCGTCCCACAGCATGCGCAGCGGGACGACGAGCACGAGCACGACGATCCGCACGGGGATCCGGACGGCCACGGTGAGGCACCCCCCGGGCTCCTCCGACGCCCGCCGGGCCGGCTCGGGCGCCCGGGCCGTCCCGGCACTCCGCCCATGGGGTTCGGTCCGCGCTGCGGGCTGCTCGCGGGACGGTTTCTGCAGGTCCATGTCGTCGTAGACGCGCCGGGACCCGGTTCGGATGCGGCGGCGACCGGACCGTGACGTGCGGCAGGCCCGGGCCCCGGGTGCCGGCCCGCCGTCAGGGCTTGGCCGGGCCGGCGGGCCCGTCCGCCTCCCAGCGCAGCAGGTCGCCCGGCTGGCACTCCAGCACCTCGCACAGCGCGGCGAGGGTGGAGAAGCGGACCGCCTTGGCGCGGCCGTTCTTGAGCACGGCCAGGTTGGCGGGGGTGATGCCGACGCGCTCCGCCAGCTCGCCCACGGACATCTTCCGCTTGGCCAGCATCACGTCGATGTCGACGGCGATCGGCATCAGATGACCTCTTCCAGCTCGGCCTGCATCCGGTGGGCCTCGATGTCGCGGGCGACGGCCTGCGCGAGCAGCATCCGCAGCACGAGCACGACGAGCGCGACCCCCAGCACGGCCACGCCGACGCCGCCCAGCAGCAGCACCACTCCCGGTGCGACGGCCTCACCCGGGGCGAGGACGACTCCGAGCGCGAACACCAGGCACGCGGCGGCGACGAACGCCCCGATGACGAGATGCACGTACCGGAAGGCACCGTGCGAGAACACCGTGCCGCGGCGCACCATCGTCACCAGCCGCCACACGCACACCGCGACGACCTGGGCCGTCAGCACCCCGAGGACGATGATCACGAGGATCGGTGTGCGCAGGTGGGCGTACTCCGGTTTGAGCCCGTTCAGGTCGGCGGCGAGCAGCGGGACCATCACGCCCTGCACGAACAACGACCCCGCGAGCAGCACCACGAGCACCACGCGCAACGCCACCACGGCCAACTTCCCCATTGCCACTCCTCCATATCGACCTACGATGGAAAGCTATCGAAATTCGATAGATCCAGCAAGTGGCCGTCCCCTCGGAGGCGTGGAATTCGTGACACCGTGGCAAGAGGAACCAAAGGCCGGTACACGGACGAGGAGGAGACGGTGGACTGGCGCGTGTTCGCACGGGAGATGGCCTCCATGGCGCGCGACCTGCTCGCCCAGGACTCGGTCGAGGCCACCCTGAAGCGCATCACCGGCTCGGCCACCGAACTCGTCGAGGGATGCGACGCGGCCGGTGTCCTCCTCCTGCACGGGACACGCGTGGAGTCCCTCGCCCCGACGCACGAGCTGGTCGCCCGCAGCGACAAGCTCCAGGAGCGCCTCGCGGAGGGGCCGTGCTTCGACGCGGCGCGCACCGGCACCGACGAGCGGGTGTTCCGCATCGCCGACCTCACCGCCGAGCAGCCGCGCTGGCCCTCCTACGCCGTGCAGGCACGTGAGCTGGGCCTGGGCAGCATGATGGGTTTCCTGCTGTACACCGAGGACGAGGACCTGGGAGCCCTCAACTTCTACGCCCGGCGGCCGGGGTCCTTCTCCGAGGACAGCGAGACGGCGGGCTGGCTGCTGGCCTCGCACGCGGCCGTCGCCTTCTCCAGCGCCCGCAGCCACGCCCAGATGGAGCAGGCCATGGCGACCCGCCACACCATCGGCGAGGCCATGGGCATCATCATGGGCAGCCACCACCTCACCGAGAAGCAGGCCTTCGACGTGCTGCGCCGCTACTCGCAGGAGAACAACCTCAAGCTGCGCGAGGTCGCCCGCCGGGTCTGCGAGCAGGGCGCCCTCGTCTGACGGCTCCCCCGGCACACAGTCTGAACCGAGGGAGCCTGGCCGGGCCGATCCCCCGGGGGAGCGTCACCGACCCGACTTGTTCAGCGGGTCCCCCGGCGAAGGGCCGTCTCACCTCCCGCGAGCGGATCTCGGAGCCCGGGCGAGGGCTTCCGCCGCCGCGGCGCACACCGACAGGCAGCGCTCCGCTCCGGCGGGCCCGGCGTCCCACCGGCCCGGAACAACTGCCTGAGTCTGCTGCCGGTTGGGGCTGTCGGCCGTCGGCCGTCGGCCGTCGGTGTCGGCTAGTTCGCGAGCGAGCCGTCGTGCGCGTGGGACGCGGAGTCGTGCCACGCCTGCACGCCCGCCCGGGACGCCTCCTTGGCCTGATGCCACTTCGCGGCCGCCTGCTGGGCCGGGGGCACGTCCATGGTGCGGATCATGCGCCGGCCCGCCGCGAACACCGCGACGGCTCCGAGGGCCATGCCGATGCTCGCCACCACGGCACCGGCCGCGGTGATCACGGCACCGGCCCTCAGCAGCCGGGTGTCGATGTCGATCGTCCGAGAGGAGAGCTGATGGTGCTGGTTCATGCCAACACCATCCGCCCCACCGCCCCACCTCGCATCCCGGCAGCCCCTGCCCACTCCCCCGACGGCCGTCCGGGGACGTGGAACTGGGAACCCGGAACCCAGGACTCAGGGACCAGGGCTCAGGACTCGGAACGCAAGGCTCAGGACTCAGTGCGAGTGGCCGCTGGGTGCAGGGGCCGCGTTCTTGACGGTCAGGGGCAGGAGCTTCTTGCCCGTGGGGCCGATCTGGATGTGCGTGTCCATCTGCGGGCACACGCCGCAGTCGAAGCACGGCGTCCAGCGGCAGTCCTCGACCTCCGTCTCGTCGAGGGCGTCCTGCCAGTCCTCCCACAGCCAGTCCTTGTCGAGGCCCGAGTCGAGGTGGTCCCAGGGCAGGACCTCCTCGTAGGTGCGCTCGCGGGTGGTGTACCAGTCGACGTCCACGCCGTACGGCTCCAGCGCCTTGTCCGCGCACGCCATCCAGCGGTCGTAGGAGAAGTGCTCGCGCCAGCCGTCGAAGCGGCCGCCGTCGTCGTACACCGCGCGGATGACCGCGCCGATGCGGCGGTCGCCGCGGGAGAGCAGGCCCTCGACGATGCCGGGCTTGCCGTCGTGGTAGCGGAAGCCGATGGAGCGGCCGTACTTCTTGTCGCCGCGGATCTTGTCGCGCAGCTTCTGCAGGCGGGCGTCGGTCTCCTCGGCGGACAGCTGCGGGGCCCACTGGAACGGGGTGTGCGGCTTGGGCACGAAACCGCCGATGGAGACCGTGCAGCGGATGTCGTTGGAGCGGGAGACCTCGCGGCCCTTGGCGATGACCTTCGTCGCCATGTCGGCGATCTGCAGGACGTCCTCGTCGGTCTCGGTGGGCAGACCGCACATGAAGTACAGCTTCACCTGCCGCCAGCCGTTGCCGTACGCGGTCGCGACCGTGCGGATCAGGTCCTCTTCCGAGACCATCTTGTTGATGACCTTGCGCATGCGCTCCGAGCCGCCCTCGGGGGCGAACGTCAGACCGGAGCGGCGGCCGTTGCGGGTCAGCTCGTTGGCCAGGTCGACGTTGAAGGCGTCCACGCGGGTCGACGGCAGCGACAGGCCGATCTTGTCGTCCTCGTAGCGGTCGGCGAGGCCCTTGGCGATGTCGCCGATCTCCGAGTGGTCCGCGGAGGACAGCGACAGCAGGCCGACCTCCTCGAAGCCGGTCGCCTTCAGGCCCTGCTCGACCATGTCGCCGATGCCCGTGATGGAGCGCTCGCGGACCGGGCGGGTGATCATGCCGGCCTGGCAGAAGCGGCAGCCCCGGGTGCAGCCGCGGAAGATCTCCACGGACATGCGCTCGTGGACCGTCTCGGCCAGCGGGACCAGCGGCTGCTTGGGGTAGGGCCACTCGTCGAGGTCCATGACGGTGTGCTTGGACACCCGCCACGGCACGCCCGACCTGTTGGGCACCACCCGGGCGATACGGCCGTCGGGCAGGTACTCCACGTCGTAGAACGCCGGGATGTACACCCCGCCGGTCTTGGCCAGGCGGAGCAGGACCTCCTCGCGGCCGCCCGGACGGCCCTGGGCCTTCCACTCGCGGATGATGCGCGTCATGTCGAGGACGGCCTGCTCGCCGTCACCGATGACGGCCGCGTCGATGAAGTCGGCGATGGGCTCGGGATTGAACGCCGCGTGGCCGCCGGCCAGGACGATCGGGTCGTCCAGGCCGCGGTCCTTGGACTCCAGCGGGATCCCCGCCAGGTCCAGGGCCGCCAGCATGTTCGTGTAGCCCAGCTCCGTGGAGAAGGACAGGCCGAACACGTCGAAGGCCTTCACCGGCCGGTGGCTGTCCACCGTGAACTGGGGGACGCCGTGCTCGCGCATCAGCTCCTCCAGGTCCGGCCACACGCTGTACGTGCGCTCGGCGAGGACGCCCTCCTGCTCGTTCAGCACCTCGTAGAGGATCATGACGCCCTGGTTGGGCAGGCCGACCTCGTAGGCGTCCGGGTACATCAACGCCCAGCGGACGTCGCAGGCGTCCCAGTCCTTGACCGTGGAGTTGAGTTCTCCGCCGACGTACTGGATCGGCTTCTGCACGTGCGGGAGCAGAGCTTCGAGCTGCGGGAAGACCGACGCAGCGACTTCGGCAGGCATGTCGCGCACCTTCGTGAGCTGGACTGAACTGACAGGGGTGACCATCCAGCCTAACGCGAGCGCGGAGCACCTCCGTACGCCCGCGGGCTCACAGGCCCGACGCCCCGCCCTTGATCCGCCCCCACAGCCCGGGCAGCTCGGCCTCGGCCCGAAGGGCGCGCTGCTCCTCGCGCTCGTGGAGCAGGCCGTAGGTGAAGGCGTTCTCACCGGCGGCGTGGGCGACCGCCGACAGCTCGCGCAGGGTCTGCCGGGCCATGACGCTGTCCTGGTGCTCGCCGAGCAGGTTCTGCAGGTCCTTCATGGACGCGGTGAGCTTCCTGGCGGGCTTGCCCAGGACCGGGTCGGCGGCCTCCGCCGCGTAGCGGGTGCGCTTGGCCTTCTTGCGCGCCTCGTGCAGGGCGAGGTCCCGCTCGGTGCCCGGCTCGAGCTCCAGGGCGCGGCCGACCAGCCCGGTGACCTTGCGGAAGTCCTTCTTCACCGCCCGGGCGACCGGTTTGGCGGGCTTCTTCCCGGCCGCGTCGACCAGGGGCGGGTCGGCGATCAGCGCGTCGAGGGTGTCCAGGAGGGTGAGGTAGCGGCGCGAGTCGAGCACACCGGCGAGGCGGCCCTTGGCGCCGCCGTGCTCCGCCTTCGACCAGGCGAGCATCCGCTCCTTCACCGGGCCGCGGACCAGACCCGCCGGCACCTCGGCCAGGGTGTCCGTGAGCCGCTCGGTGAGGACCTCGCGGTCCCGGTCCACGCCCAGTTCCCCGGCGAGCCACTTCAGCTCGTCGGCGACGGGGTCGGTGACGGTCCGGTCGAGGACGTTGCGGAACGTCTTGAACGTGCTGCGCAGCCGGCGGGTGGCCACGCGCATCGAGTGCACCGAGTCCTCGACGCCCTGCCGCACGGCCGGGTCCAGTCCGACGATCGCGTCGCGCTGCTCCCGCACGTAGGCCAGGACGAGATCCCCGGCCGTCTCGGTCTTCTTCACGGCGGAGGTGGGACGGCGCCGGCGCTGCGGTGCCGTGTCGGCCAGCGCCCGGGCCAGCTTCGAGGCCGACCGCGACGGCCGCACGCCCGCCTTGCGCAGCCGCTTGTCGACCTTGTCGAGGAAGGCCGGGTCGCCGTCGTCGGCCAGCTCAACCTCGATCTCGGTCCACCGCACCTCGCCCCCGGCGCCGGTGAGCCGCTCGGCGCGCACGGAGTCCGTGCTGACCTCGGCGAGCAGCCGGCCCTCGCTGTCGAGCAGGTGCCGTACGTCGCGGTCGGAGCGCAGCCGCACCAGCGGCAGCAGTTCGCCGTCGCGGACCCGGGAGCGGACCAGCGCGGCGAGTTCGCCGGGGAGGGCGTCGGTCAGCGGGCTGCGGATCTCGTCGCGTACGCCCGGGCCGACGGGGAGCTTGAGGTGCCAGCCCGCGTCGGAGCCGCCGGTGCGGCGCCGGAGGGTGACGGACGACGCCGCGAGGCGTTCGTCTGCGGTGTCGTAGTAGGTGGCGTCCAGGTGGGTGATCCCCCGGTCGGCGACGGTCGCGACCCCCGGCACGCCGGTCAGCTCGGGCAGGCCGCCGTCCGGGGCCTCGTACTTCCGCTCGATCTCGCGCTTGGTGTCCGCCATGCAGTGAATCTAACCGTCCGGGCCCGGGCGCGACACGACGCCGGACGCGGTACGGGGCGCCACCCGGGCGCCCCGTACCCGCTCAGGCCGACATCGGCCGCTGCACTCTGATCGACTGCAGCAGTCCCACCGCTATCCACACGGCGAACATCGACGATCCGCCGTACGAGACGAAGGGCAGCGGCAGACCGGTGACGGGCATGATGCCGAGGGTCATGCCGACGTTCTCGAACGTCTGGAAGGCGAACCAGGCGACGATGCCCGCGGCGACGATCGTGCCGTAGAGGTCCGGGGTGTCCCGGGCGATCGCGCAGGCCCGCCACAGGACGATCCCGAGCAGCAGGATGATCAGGCCGCCGCCGAGGAAGCCGAGCTCCTCCCCCGCGACCGTGAAGACGAAGTCGGTCTGCTGCTCGGGCACGAACTGCCCGGTGGTCTGCGAGCCGTGGAAGAGGCCGGAGCCGGTCAGTCCGCCGGAGCCGATGGCGATGCGGGCCTGGTTGGTGTTGTAGCCGACGCCGGCCGGGTCGAGCTCGGGGTTGGCGAACGCGGCGAACCGGTTGATCTGGTACTCGTCGAGGATCCCGAGCTGCCAGACGGTGACCGCCCCGAGGGCGCCGGTGCCGATCAGGCCGAACACCCAGCGGTTGGAGGCCCCGGAGGCCAGCAGCACGCCCAGCACGATGATGACCATGACCATCACGGACCCGAGGTCGGGCATGAGCATCACGATGGCCATGGGCACGGCGGCCAGGCCGAGCGCCTGCACGACCGTGCGGTGGTCGGGGTAGGTCTTGTCGCCCGCGTCGACCCGGGCCGCGAGCAGCATCGCCATGCCCAGGATGATCGTGACCTTCACGAACTCCGAGGGCTGCAGCGAGAAGCCGCCGGGCAGCTTGATCCAGGAGTGGGCGCCGTTGATCGTCGAGCCGAGCGGCGTGAGCACCAGCAGGATCAGCAGCACCGAGACGCCGTACAGCAGCGGCACGACGGTGCGCAGGCCGCGGTGGCCGAGCCAGATCGTGCCGACCATCAGGGCGAGGCCGATGCCGGTGTTCAGCAGGTGCCGGACCAGGAAGTAGTACGGGTCGCCCTGGTTGAGCTCGGTGCGGTTGCGGGTGGCCGAGTAGACCAGCAGGGTGCCGAGCAGCGACAGGGCCAGCGCCGCGAGCACGATCGGCCAGTCGAGGCGCCGGGTGACGGAGTCGCGGGCGAGCAGCCGCGTCCAGCCGGAGCGCTCGGGCCCGTAGCCGGAGACCTGGAAGCTGTTCACACCGCCGGTCATGTGGGCAACCTCCGGCTTCCCCGCCGGCGCCGGCGCCTTCGGGTGTCGCGGTTCTCGGGCGACGGCGGGGCCGACGTCGCGGGCTGGAGCGGATCGGCCGGGGCGTTCGGGTCCTGCTTCTTCGCCTGCTGGTCCTTGGCCGGGTCCTTGGGCACCTTCGGCGAGGCGATGGTGCCGTCGACCTTGATCTTGGGCAGGGTCTTCTGCGGCGTGGGCAGCAGGGCCTTCTTGGTGTCGATGTCGCCGTCCGGGGAGACGCCGTACAGCGCGTTGTAGATGTTGCGCACGGCGGGGCCGGAGGCGCCGGAGCCCGTACCACCCTGGGAGATCGTCATGACGATCGAGTAGTCCTTGGTGTACGTGGCGAACCAGGAGGTCGTCTGCTTGCCGTAGACCTCCGCCGTACCCGTCTTGGCGTGCATCGGGATCTTGTCCTGCGGCCAGCCGCCGAACCTCCAGGCGGCGGTACCGCGGGTGGCGACTCCCTCGAGGGCATCGTCTATCTCGCTGCGCGTCTTCTCGCTCATCGGGAGCTTGCCGTGGGCCTGCGGCTTGATCGGCGTCACGGTCTTGCCGTCGGCGCTGATGACCGCCTTGCCCACCGAGGGGTTGTACATCGTGCCGCCGTTGGAGATGGCCGCGTAGATGGTGGCCATCTGGATCGGCGTGACGAGGGTGTCGCCCTGGCCGATGGAGTAGTTGACGGAGTCACCGGCGCGCAGGCGGTTGCCCTCGAGGCAGTTCTCGTAGGCGATCTTCTCGGCGTAGCTCCCGCTGCGCTTGCCGGTGCGGCACCAGACGTCCTTGTTGGCCTTCCAGTAGTCGAGCTTCCACTGGCGGTCGGGGACGCGGCCGGTGACCTCGTTGGGGAGGTCGATGCCGGTCTCCTTGCCGAGGCCGAACTGGTGGGCGGTCTTGTAGAACCAGTCGTTGGCCTTCTTCTTCGGCTTGGTGCCGCCGTCGCGCTTCCACTCCTCGTGGGAGAGGCGGTAGAAGACCGTGTCGCAGGAGACCTCCAGGGCGCGGCCGAGGCTGATCGCCCCGTAGCCCTTGGACTCGAAGTTCTTGAAGACCTGGCCGCCGATGGAGTACGAACTGGAGCACTCGTAGGGGCCGTTGAAGGAGTATCCGGCGTTGACCGCGGCGGCGGTCGGGATGACCTTGAAGATCGAGCCGGGCGCCGACTGGCCCTGGATGGCGCGGTTCAGCAGCGGGTAGTTGGAGCTCTTGCCGGTGAGGCGCGCGTAGTCCTTGGCGGAGATGCCGCCGACCCAGGCGTTCGGGTCGTAGGTCGGGTTGGAGGCCATCGCGACGACGCGGCCGGTCTTGGCCTCCATGACGACGACGGCGCCGGAGTCGGCCTTGTAGGTGGTGCCCGTGTTGCGGTCGTGCTCCTTGCGGGCCTGCTTCATGGCCTCGTTCAGCTCGTACTCGGCGATCCGCTGGACGCGGGCGTCGATGCTGGTGACGAGGTTGTCGCCGGGGTGGGCCGGGTCGGCTTCCGCCTGGCCGATGACACGGCCGAGGTTGTCGACCTCGTAGCGCGTGACGCCCGCCTTGCCGCGCAGCTGCTTGTCGTACTGGCGCTCCAGGCCGGAGCGGCCGACCTGGTCCGAGCGCAGGTAGGGCGAGTCGGTGTCCTGCGCCTTCGTGATCTCCTCGTCGGTGACCGGGGAGAGGTAGCCGAGGACCTGGGCGGTGTTGGCCTTGCCGGGGCTCGGGTAGCGGCGCATGGCCTGCGGCTCGGCGCTGATGCCGGGGAAGTCCTCGGCGCGCTCGCGGATCTGCAGGGCCTGCTTGGGGGTGGCCTCGTCGGTGATGGGGATGGGCTGGTAGGGCGAGCCGTTCCAGCAGGGCTGGGGCGTCTCGGCGTCGCACAGCCGGACCTTCTCCCGGACCTCCTTGGCCGGCATGCCCAGGACCCCGGCGAGTTTGGTGAGGACTTCCTTGCCGTCGTCCTTCATCTTCAGCAGGTCCGTGCGGGACGCGGAGACCACCAGTCGCGTCTCGTTGTCGGCGAGGGCCACGCCCCGGGCGTCCAGGATGGAGCCGCGCACGGCGGGCTGGACGACCTGCTGGACGTGGTTGCCGGAGGCCTCCTTGGCGTAGGCCGCGCCCTCACGGATCTGGAGGTACCACAGGCGTCCGCCGAGGGTGAGCAGGAGGGAGAGGACGAGGACCTGGATGACGACGAGCCGGATCTGGACGCGTGAGTTACGCCCGGTCTCGGGAATGTTGGTCACTGCGGCTGCCTCCCCCTCTCAGTGCGTGTACGGCTGTGCGGAACCGGCTGTCCGCCGGTGCGGGTGTGTGCGGTGTCGAGTGATGAACGCCCGGTCCCTGAACCGGCGTTCCCACCGGACCGGCCCGTTCGGGTGAACTTCCCCGTGTCTTCCCCCGGGTTCACAGCCGCTTGACCCCCTTGATGCGTCCGGCGCGCGCCATCCGCGCGCGGGCGGCCTTCACCCGCAGCCCGTTGCGCTGGCTGCCGATCTTCAGGCCGGTGCCGCCGGCGAGCCAGCCGGAGGAGATGTCGGTGGCCTTGGCGGCCGCCGAGGTGGACTCGGCGAGCGGATCGTTGTCGACCCGGCGGGCCAGGGCCATGACGCCCGGCACCACGAACGGGGCGAGCAGCAGGTCGTACAGGGCGGCCGTGAACAGCAGCCCGCCCAGGCCGACGTGGCGGGCGGCGGTGTCCCCGACGAGGGCGCCGACCCCGGCGTACAGCAGGGTGGAGCCGACGGCGGCGGCCACCACCACGGCCATGGGCCCGGTGGCGGACTTCAGCTGGCCGGTCTCGGGCTTGACCAGGCCCGCGAGGTAGCCGATGACGCACAGCACGAGGGCGTACCGCCCGGCCGCGTGGTCGGCCGGCGGGGCCAGGTCGGCCAGCAGTCCCGCGCCGAAGCCGATCAGGGCGCCGCCCACGTGCCCGTACACCAGCGCCAGGCCCAGGACGGTGAGCAGCAGCAGGTCGGGCACGGCGCCCGGCAGGTGGAGGCGGGCGAGGACGCTCACCTGGATCACCAGGGCGACGACGACCAGGGCGGAGGAGAGCAGGATCCGGTTGACGCGCATGGGATGTGAGCTCCTACTGCTCTTGCTGGTTCTGGCCGTCCACGGGGGCCTCGGCGGACGGCGTCACGGTCACCGTCACCGTCGGCCTCGGGGTGGGCTTGGGCTTGGGCGGGAGCACCGTGTCGCGCGGGTCCTTCTTCGGGGCCTGGACGACGACACCGACGATGTCGAGCTTGCTGAAGGCCGCGTACGGCGTGACGTAGAGCGTGCGGGTCAGGCCGCCGCCGGAGGGGTCGACGCGGGAGACCACGCCGACCGGCACGCCGGGCACGAACGGCCGGTCGGCCTGCGAGCCGAAGGTGACCAGGCGGTCGCCCTTCTTCACCTCGGCCTTGCCGTTGAGCAGTTCCACGCGCAGCGGGCGGTCGCCCTGGCCGGAGGCGAAGCCGAGTTCGTCACCGGACTCCATGCGGGTGCCGACGGTGAAGTCGGGGTCGCTGGCGAGCAGCACGGTGGCGGTGTGCGGTCCGACGGTGGTGACGCGGCCCACGAGCCCGTCGCCGTTCAGCACGGTCATGTCGCGCTTGATGCCGTCCTCGGCGCCGACGTCGATCGTGATGGTCCAGGAGAAGCCCTGCGCCGCGCCGATGGCGATGACCTCGGCGCCCTTGATGCCGTACTGGCCCTGGCCCGCGACCTTCAGCATCTTGTCGAGCTGCTTGAGGCGGCTGCGGCTGCGGTCGTCGCTGCCGAGGCGGGCCTTCAGTGCCGCGTTCTCCTGCTCCAGGCGGGCGAGCCGGTCGTGCCGCTCGCCGGAGTCACGGATGGCGGAGACCGCGTTGCCGACCGGGTCGACCGCGGCCGAGACGCCGCTCTCGATCGGGCCGAAGACCGTCGCCGCGCCCCGGCGGGCACCGTCGACGGGCGAGTCCTCCCCACCGCGGATGTCCACCGTGATCAACGCGAACGCGATGGCGATCAGCAGCACCAGGAGCAGCCGGCTCTCTCGTGTGTCCCTCACGTGCGGCGGCCGTGCCTTCCTCGTAGGAATTCGGGAAGCCCCAGGGAATACCGAGGGGCTGCTTTGTGGGAGCTTATGCCTCTATATCAACGATCCGCCGTACGGAAGGAGATCGTCCCGTACGGCGGAATCGAAGAGTTATGTCATCTGCGCGGCTGGGCGTCGAGCACCTGCTGGAGCGCCTCGAACTCCTCGACGCACTTTCCGGAACCGAGCGCCACGCTGTCCAGCGGGTCCTCGGCGATGTGGATCGGCATGCCGGTCTCCCGGCGCAGCCGCTCGTCCAGGCCCCGCAGCAGCGCTCCGCCGCCGGTCAGAACGATTCCTCGGTCCATGATGTCGCCGGACAGCTCCGGCGGGCACTTGTCGAGGGTCGTCTTGACGGCGTCGACGATCGCGTTGACCGGCTCCTCGATCGCCTTGCGGACCTCGGCGGCGGAGATGACGACGGTCTTCGGCAGGCCGGACACCAGGTCCCGGCCGCGGATTTCGGTGTGCTCGTCGGTGTCGAGGTCGTACGCCGAACCGATCGTGATCTTGATCTGCTCGGCCGTCCGCTCACCCAGCAGGAGCGAGTACTCCTTCTTGATGTGCTGGATGATCGCGTTGTCCAGCTCGTCGCCCGCGACGCGGATGGACTGGGCGGTGACGATGCCGCCGAGGGAGATGACCGCGACCTCCGTCGTGCCGCCGCCGATGTCGACCACCATGTTGCCCGTGGCCTCGTGGACCGGCAGGCCGGAGCCGATGGCCGCGGCCATGGGCTCCTCGATGATGTGCACCTGGCGGGCGCCGGCCTGGGACGACGCCTCGATGACGGCACGGCGCTCGACGCCCGTGATGCCCGAGGGCACACAGACGACGACCCGCGGACGAGCCAGATACCGCCGCTTGTGGATCTTCAGGATGAAGTAGCGGAGCATCCGCTCGGTGATCTCGAAGTCGGCGATCACGCCGTCCTTCAGCGGACGCACGGCAACGATGTTGCCGGGCGTGCGCCCGATCATCTTCTTCGCTTCGGCGCCGACCGCGAGGATGCCACCGGTGTTGGTGTTGATCGCGACGACGGACGGCTCGTTGAGTACGATCCCGCGACCCCTGACGTACACCAGCGTGTTGGCGGTCCCGAGGTCGACAGCCATGTCACGGCCGATGAACGACATTGAGTTCCCCATCGAGATTCGTCTGGCCTTCCCGTGAGCTTTTTGAGGGCTTTTCAGGTAGGCAAAGGTGGGTGCTGTGACGTGAAGGCTTCCATGGTAGACGCGCCTTCGCGAACACTGCGGGAGGGTCCTGGCCATTGTCAGCAGATGGCGACCGCATCCGCTTGTGGAGACGGGCGTTCGGGGCGCTTCGTTCCCTCGATCGCCACGCATATGCCGCAAAGCCCGGGGGCCTCGGCCCCCGGACCCGCAGAATGTGCCGGTGCGGTGTGGAGGCTAGGACCGACCGGGGAAGAAGATCTTCACCTCGCGCTCGGCGGACTCCTCGGAGTCGGAGGCGTGGATCAGGTTCTCCCGGACGATCACACCGAAGTCACCGCGGATGGAACCGGGGGCCGCGGCGATCGGGTCGGTGGGGCCGGCCAGCTGGCGCACACCCTCGATGACCCGCTCGCCCTCGACGATCAGCGCCACGACCGGACCGGAGGACATGAACGCCACCAGCGGCTCGTAGAAGGGCTTGCCCTTGTGCTCGCCGTAGTGCTGCTCCAGCGTCTCCTGGTCCAGGGTGCGCAGCTCCAGCGCGGTGATCGTCCAGCCCGCCTTGCGCTCGATGCGGCTGATGATCTCGCCGGTCAGGCCGCGACGGACGGCGTCGGGCTTGAGGAGGACGAGGGTGCGCTGGCTCACGACGGGCTCCTTATTGCAATCACGGTGGTGCGGTGGGACGAGGTTACCCGGCGTGTCGGCGTGCCCGTCACGCAGCGTCAGGCGTGGAGGAGCCCGCCTGGGCCGCGAATCTCGCCTTGGCCTCGTCGACCTTCCGCCCGTAGTGCACCGACGCCCACCACAGCGCCGCGAAGACCGCGCCCAGGAAGAACATCATCGGGACCGCGAAGCCCGACGCGATGAGCGCGATCTGCAGCGCCCAGCCCAGGACGACCCCGCCGGGGCGCGTCACCAGGCCGCACAGCAGCAGGCACAGGAACATCGCGACACCGCTGACCGTCCACACGGTCGTCGTGGACAGGTCGGGGTCCTTCATGGCGACCAGGCCGGCGAAGCCGATGATGAAGAACTCGCCGATCAGCGTCGAGGAACAGAGCGTACGCACGGGATCTCAGCCCCTTCCCAGGAGCAGTCGGGCCTCGCCGACGGTGATGACGGAACCGGTGACGAGCACGCCGCCACCGGCGAACTCGCCCTCCTCCTCGGCGAGCGTGATCGCGGCCTCCAGGGCGTCCGGCAGCCGCGGCTCGACCTGCACGCGCTCCTCGCCGAACACCTCGACGGCGATACCGGCCAGCTCGTCGGCGTCCATCGCGCGGTGGCTGGAGTTCTGCGTGACGACGACCTCCGCGAACACCGGCTCGAAGGCCTCCAGCAGCCCCCGCACGTTCTTGTCGCCGCTGGCGCCGACCACGCCGATGAGCCGGCTGAACTGGAACGCCTCCCCGATCGCCTCGGCCGTGGCCCGGGCACCCGCCGGGTTGTGCGCGGCGTCCAGCACGACCGTGGGCGAGCGCCGTACGACCTCCAGCCGGCCGGGCGAGGCCACGGCCGCGAACGCCTTGCGGACGGTGTCCAGGTCCAGCGGCTCGGGCCGCTGGGCGCCGACCCCGAAGAAGGCCTCCACCGCGGCCAGTGCCACGGCCGCGTTGTGCGCCTGGTGCGCGCCGTGCAGCGGCAGGTAGACCTCCGGGTACTCGCCGCCGAGCCCGCGCAGTGTCACCAGCTGCCCGCCGACGGCCACCTGCCGGTCGACGACCCCGAACTCCAGGCCCTCCCGGGCCACCGTCGCGTCCACGTCCACGGCCTTCTTCAGCAGCACCTGCGCGGCGTCGACCGGCTGCTGCGCCAGGATCACCGTCGCGTCCTGCTTGATGATCCCGGCCTTCTCCGTGGCGATCTCGGCGTGCGTGGAGCCCAGCCGGTCGGTGTGGTCGAGGTCGATGGGCGTCACGACGGCGACGTCACCGTCGATCACGTTGGTGGCGTCCCAGGAGCCGCCCATGCCGACCTCGACGACGGCCACGTCCACGGGGGCGTCCGCGAACGCCGCGTAGGCCATGCCCGTGAGCACCTCGAAGAAGGACAGCCGGTACTCCTGCTGCGCGTCGACCATCTCCACGTACGGCTTGATGTCCTGGTACGTCTCGATGAACCGCTCGGCGGCGATCGGGGCGCCGTCCAGGCTGATGCGCTCGGTGATCGACTGCACGTGGGGCGAGGTGTAGCGCCCGGTGCGCAGCTCGAAGGCGCCGAGCAGGGCCTCGATCATGCGGGCGGTGGAGGTCTTGCCGTTCGTGCCCGTGATGTGGATGGAGGGGTACGACCGCTGCGGCTCGCCCAGGACGTCCATCAGGGCGGCGATGCGGGCGACGGAGGGCTCCAGCTTGGTCTCGCCCCAGCGGGTGGCGAGCTCCGTCTCGACCTCGCGCAGGGCCTTGTCGACCTCGGGGTCGGCGGGCCGCGCGGGGACGTCGGCGTCGGGCGGGCCGCCCTGGGTGCGCAGGGTGCGGCTGCCGGCCTCGATGACGGCGAGGTCGGGGTCGCGGGTGGTCTCCTCCGCGACGATCTCGTCGAACGCGTGGAGGGGATCGGGCTGGTCGTCGGCGCTGGGGTCCGGGGGGAGCTCGCTCACGGGGCCCAGTCTACGGAGCCGGGGTGACAGGGGTCGGGGGTGGCTTGTGTCGTGGCGGGTGTGCGGGCTCGTCGTGGCCGTGCGCGCGGTTCCGCACGCCCGCACGCCCCCGAGCGCGTGCCCTGCTCCACGGGCGAGGCCCCCGGGCCTGACGGCTCCGGGGGCCTCGCCCACCCTGCGCTGCCTCAGCCCTGCGGCAGGCGCTCCAGCTGGGACCGGATGCGGGTGATGTCCTCCTCCGCCTTCGCCAGGCGGGTGCGGATCTTGTCCACGACGTGGTCGGGGGCCTTCGCCAGGAAGGCCTCGTTGCCGAGCTTGGCGCCCGCCTGCGCCTTCTCCTTCTCGGCCGCGGCGAGGTCCTTGGCCAGGCGCTTGCGCTCGGCCGCCACGTCGATGGTGCCGGAGAGGTCGAGGGCGACCTCGGCACCGGCGACCGGGAGGGTCGCCGTCGCCGTGAAGGACTCGCCCTCCGGCTGCAGACGCAGCAGCTGGCGGATGGCGGCCTCGTGGGGCGCGAACGGCGTGCCGTCCAGGGTGAGCCGGGCCGGGACGCGCTGGCCCGGCTGGAGGCCCTGGTCGGCGCGGAAGCGGCGGACCTCGGTGATGACCGACTGGAGCGACTCGATCTCGCGCTCGGCGTCGGCGTCCCGGAAGCCGCTGTCCTTCGGCCACTCGGCGATGACGACCGACTCGCCACCGGTCAGCGTCGTCCACAGCGTCTCGGTGACGAAGGGGACCACCGGGTGCAGCAGCTTCAGCGTGACGTCGAGGACCTCGCCGAGGACGCGCCGGGAGACCTCGGCCGCCTCGCCGCCCGCCTGGAAGGTCGTCTTGGACAGCTCGACGTACCAGTCGAAGACCTCGTCCCAGGCGAAGTGGAACAGGGAGTCCGACAGCTTGGCGAACTGGTAGTCGTCGTAGTACGCGTCGACCTCGGCGACGACCGAGTTCAGCCGGGACAGGATCCAGCGGTCCGTCGGGGACATCCTCGACAGCTCGGGCAGCGGGCCCTCGACCGTCGCGCCGTTCATCAGCGCGAAGCGCGTGGCGTTCCAGATCTTGTTGGCGAAGTTGCGCGAGCCCTGGACCCAGTCCTCACCGATCGGCACGTCGACGCCCGGGTTGGCGCCGCGGGCGAGGGTGAAGCGCAGGGCGTCGGAGCCGTACTTGTCCATCCAGTCCAGCGGGTTGACCGCGTTGCCGAAGGACTTCGACATCTTCTTGCCGAACTGGTCGCGGACCATGCCGTGCAGGGCGATGGTGTGGAACGGCGGGGTGCCGTCCATCGCGTACAGGCCGAACATCATCATCCGGGCGACCCAGAAGAAGAGGATGTCGTAGCCGGTGACCAGGACGGAGTTCGGGTAGAACTTCGCGAGCGACTCGGTCTGCTCGGGCCAGCCGAGCGTGGAGAACGGCCACAGGCCCGAGGAGAACCAGGTGTCGAGGACGTCGGTGTCCTGACGCCAGCCCTCACCGCTCGGCGGCTCCTCGTCGGGGCCGACGCAGACGACCTCGCCGTCCGGGCCGTACCAGACGGGGATGCGGTGGCCCCACCACAGCTGGCGCGAGATGCACCAGTCGTGGAGGTTGTCGACCCAGTCGAAGTAGCGCTTCTCCATCTCCTGGGGGTGGATCTTGACCCGGCCGTCGCGGACGGCGTCACCGGCCGCCTTGGCCAGCGGGCCGACCTTGACCCACCACTGCATGGACAGGCGCGGCTCGATGGTCGTCTTGCAGCGCGAGCAGTGGCCGACGGAGTGGACGTAGGGCCGCTTCTCGGCGACGATCCGGCCCTCGGCGCGCAGCGCGGCGACGATCGCCGAGCGGGCCTCCAGCCGGTCCAGGCCCTGGAAGGGGCCGTGGGCGGTGATGACCGCGTGCTCGTCCATGATCGTGATGGCCGGCAGGTCGTGGCGCTGGCCGATCTCGAAGTCGTTCGGGTCGTGCGCCGGGGTGACCTTGACGGCACCCGTGCCGAACTCGGGGTCGACGTGCTCGTCGGCGACGACCGGGATGGAGCGGTCGGTCAGCGGCAGCTTGATGAGCTTGCCGACCAGGTGCTTGTAGCGCTCGTCCCCGGGGTGGACGGCGACGGCCGTGTCACCCAGCATCGTCTCGGCGCGGGTGGTGGCGACGACGATGGTGTCGTCCCCGTCGCCGTACTTCATCGAGACGAGCTCGCCGTCGTCGTCCTGGTACTCGACCTCGATGTCCGAGATGGCCGTCAGGCAGCGCGGGCACCAGTTGATGATGCGCTCGGCGCGGTAGATCAGCTCGTCGTCGTAGAGGCGCTTGAAGATGGTCTGGACGGCCTGGGACAGGCCCTCGTCCATCGTGAAGCGCTCACGCGACCAGGCGACGCCGTCGCCCAACCGCCGCATCTGGCCGCTGATCTGGCCGCCGGACTCGCCCTTCCACTGCCAGACCCGCTCGACGAAGGCCTCCCGGCCCAGGTCGTGGCGGGACTTGCCCTCCTTGCCGAGTTCGCGCTCGACGACGTTCTGCGTGGCGATGCCGGCGTGGTCCATGCCCGGCTGCCACAGCGTCTCGTAGCCCTGCATGCGCTTGCGGCGGGTCAGGGCGTCGATGAGCGTGTGCTCGAAGGCGTGGCCGAGGTGCAGGCTGCCCGTGACGTTCGGCGGCGGGATGACGATGGTGTACGGCGGCTTGTCGCTCTTGGCGTCCGCCTCGAAGTAACCCCGCTCTACCCAGCGCTCGTACAGCGGCCCCTCTACGTCGGCCGGCGCGTACTGGGTCGGCAGGTCGGTGCTGGGCGCTGGTGGCTGCTGCTGAGCGTTCTCGGTCACGGGGGTCAGTTTAGAGGTGTCACGACCCCGTCCCGAAACGCGTTTCCTTTGTAACGGTGGCGGCCCCGATGCCATGCACACGGCGGGTCTGCGCCAGGATGTCGGAAAGACCTGACCATCTGGAGGGGAACCCAGAAGATGAGCTACAACCAGCCGGGCCCGTACGGCGGGCAGCCCCAGCAGCCCGGACCGTACGGCCAGCCGGGCCCTTACGGCCAGCAGCCGCAGGCGCCCCAGCCCGGCTACGGCTACCCCCAGCAGGCCCCTCCGCCCCAGCCCGGTTACGGCTACCCGCAGCAGCCCCCGCAGGGCGTCCCGCCGCAGCAGCCGCCGTACGGTCAGCAGCCTCCTTACGGCCAGCAGCCGCAGCCGCCCTACGGCCAGGCGCCGTACGGCATGCCGCAGCCCCCGGCGCCGGGCGGCGGCAAGAAGAAGACGGGCCTGATCATCGGCGCGGTCGCGCTCGTCGCGGCGCTCGGCGTGGGCGCGTACCTGGTCCTCGGCGGCACGGGCGGCGCGGGCGCGCTGGAGGACGACGGCCCGCACAAGCTGGCGACGCCGGCGAAGGTGCTGGGCGAGTACAAGCGCGTCACGAAGGACGGGCAGACCGCCGGTGACGACTCCACCAAGGAGTTGGAGAAGAGCGGCGTCGAGAACGGCAAGTCGGTACTGGGCTCCTACTCGACTCTGGACATGAGCAAGTACGACCCCAGCGACCCCTCCTCGGCCGCCGAGATGGCAACGGCCAAGGGCGTCACCTTCGTCGGTGTCTACGGCGAGATCTCCGACCCCGAAGCGGCTCTCGACTCCTTCTTCGACAACTTTAAGAAGTCGACGCAGGAGAACTCCTCCGGCGGCAAGCAGAAGGCCGAGCTGATCGGCGAGCCCGAGGAGGCCGAGCTCGAGGGCGCGCTCATGAAGTGCCAGGCGGCCAAGGGCCAGGACATCACGACCAAGAAGGAGAAGACCGACTGGTTCTGCGCCTGGGCCGACTACAGCACCATCACCATGGTGTCGCCGGGTCAGGTCGGCGGGAACGTCTCCAAGGACACGGCGATCGACCTCACCACCAAGCTCCGCGAGGAAGTCCGCGTGAAGGCCTGACACCCAGTACGCGGAAGGCGCCCGGCGATGTCGCCGGGCGCCTTTTGTGTGGCGGGTGGGGTCAGGCCGTCTTCTGCTCGCCCGGGCCGCGGCCGCGGGCGTCCCTCGGGATGAGGGTCGGGTTGACGTTGGACTGGACGACGTCCGCCGTGATGACGACCCGGGCCACGTCCTTGCGGGACGGGACCTCGTACATGACGCCTTGGAGGACCTCCTCCATGATGGCGCGCAGGCCGCGGGCGCCGGTCTGGCGGAGGATGGCCTGGTCGGCGATGGCCTCCAGCGCCTCCCGCTCGAAGTCCAGCTCCACGCCGTCGAGTTCGAACAGGCGCTGGTACTGCTTGACGAGCGCGTTGCGCGGCTCGACGAGGATCTGGAGCAGCGCCTCGCGGTCGAGGTTGTGGACCGAGGTGATGACGGGCAGGCGTCCGATGAACTCGGGGATCATGCCGAACTTGACCAGGTCCTCCGGCATGACCTCCTGGAACTGGTCCTTGGACTCCATCTCGCGCTTGGAGCGGATCTGCGCGCCGAAGCCGATGCCCTTGGCGCCGGCCCGGGCCTCGATGATCTTCTCCAGCCCGGCGAAGGCACCGCCCACGATGAACAGCACGTTCGTCGTGTCGATCTGGATGAACTCCTGGTGGGGGTGCTTGCGCCCGCCCTGCGGCGGCACGGAGGCCGTGGTGCCCTCCAGGATCTTCAGCAGGGCCTGCTGGACGCCCTCGCCCGACACGTCACGCGTGATGGAGGGGTTCTCGCTCTTGCGCGCGACCTTGTCGATCTCGTCGATGTAGATGATCCCGGTCTCGGCCTTCTTGACGTCGTAGTCGGCCGCCTGGATCAGCTTGAGCAGGATGTTCTCGACGTCCTCGCCGACGTACCCGGCCTCCGTGAGGGCGGTGGCGTCGGCGATCGCGAACGGGACGTTCAGCATGCGCGCCAGGGTCTGCGCGAGGAGGGTCTTGCCCGAGCCCGTGGGGCCGAGCAGGAGGATGTTGGACTTCGCCAACTCGATGGCGTCGTCACGGCCGTTGGCCCCGCCGTTCTCCCCGGCCTGGACGCGCTTGTAGTGGTTGTACACCGCGACGGACAGGGCCTTCTTGGCGGCCTCCTGGCCGACCACGTAGCCCTCGAGGAACTCGTAGATCTCGCGCGGCTTCGGGAGTTCCTCCCAGCGGACCTCGCTGGTCTCCGCCAGCTCTTCCTCGATGATCTCGTTGCAGAGGTCGATGCACTCGTCGCAGATGTACACACCGGGCCCTGCGATGAGCTTCTTGACCTGCTTCTGGCTCTTGCCGCAGAACGAGCACTTGAGCAGATCGCCGCCGTCACCGATGCGTGCCACGGTGTGCTTCCCCTTCGCCTGGGAGACTCCTGGACGCCGACGTCCAGCGGACTCCTGGTGCTGCCTTATGTCCGACGGTACCTTGCCGGGCCCCCCGTCCGGGCCCCCCTTGGCGCGGTTCGCTTTGACGTGGACCGTGTCAAACCGTGCCAAGGGGCGGCAGACGTTACAGCCTCTCGCCTCAGCGCAGGCTCGAGTTGTCCATCTTCCGGGTGGTGATGATCTGGTCGATCAGGCCGTAGCTCAGGGCGTCCTCGGCCGTGAGGATCTTGTCGCGCTCGATGTCCTCGCGGATCTTGTCGATCGTCTGGGTCGAGTGCTTGGCCAGCATCTCCTCCAGCTGCGTACGCATGCGGAGGATCTCGTTCGCGGCGATCTCCAGGTCGGACACCTGGCCGCGGCCGGTCTCGCTGTAGGGCTGGTGGATCAGCACGCGCGCGTTCGGCAGGGCCATGCGCTTGCCCGGCGTGCCGGCGGCCAGCAGGACGGCGGCGGCGGAGGCCGCCTGGCCCATGCAGACCGTCTGGATGTCCGGCTTGACGTACTGCATGGTGTCGTAGATCGCCGTGAGCGCGGTGAAGGAGCCGCCCGGGCTGTTGATGTAGACCGAGATGTCACGGTCGGGGTCCATCGACTCCAGGCACAGCAGCTGCGCCATGACGTCGTTGGCGGAGGCGTCGTCGATCTGGACGCCGAGGAAGATCACGCGCTCCTCGAAGAGCTTCGCGTACGGGTCGTACTCGCGGATGCCCTGCGAGGTGCGCTCGACGAAACGCGGGATGACGTAGCGGGACTCGGCCTGCGGGCCGGTGTAGCGGCCCTGCGAGCCGCTCATGTCCTGCACGGCGGGCATGCGGTCGTAGATCCCGCTGCCGGGGAACTGGTTCACGGTGTCTCCTGAAAAGGGCTGAGGCGGTCGGCTGGGGCTGGCTGGGGTCGCTGGGGCCCGGGAGGGGCTCCCTGGCCTCACGGGGCGCCACAGGCCCCGTGAGAGCCGCTCAGGCCCCGGTGCCGCCGCCGCCCGGCATGCCGGCGGCCGTGGGGATCACGTCGTCGATGAGGCCGTACTCCTTGGCCTCGAAGGCGTCGAACCAGCGGTCGCGGTCCGAGTCGCGGGTGATCTGCTCGACCGTCTGGCCGGTGTGCTGAGCGGTGAGCTCGGCCATGCGCTTCTTGGTGTGCAGCAGCCGCTCGGCGTGGATCTTGATGTCCGAGGCCGAACCCGCCAGACCCGCGGAGGGCTGGTGGATCAGGATCTCGGCGTTCGGCAGCGCGAAGCGCTTGCCGGGGGTGCCCGCGCTGAGCAGGAACTGACCCATGGAAGCCGCGAGACCCATGGCGATGGTCACCACGTCGTTCTTGATGAACTGCATCGTGTCGTAGATCGCCATGCCGGCCGTGATCGAACCGCCGGGGCTGTTGATGTACAGGTAGATGTCCTTGTCCGGGTCGGCGGCAAGGAGCAGCAGCTGTGCGGTGATCTTGTTGGCAATGTCGTCGTCGACCGGCTGGCCGAGGAAGATGATCCGCTCGTTGAGCAGCCGGTTGTAGACCTGGTCGCCGAGGCCACCACCGATGGAAGGCTCGCCGGCGGCTGAAGGCATCAGATTCGTCACGTATCCACCTGCTCGTCTTACGACGGCGCCGGGCCGTCTCACGTTTCCCTGCGGGGCTCGGAGCCGTTCGGGGACTCCTCTGCCCTGGTATTCATGGACCCTAACGCGCGGGTCCCTTCGGGGAATCCCGGAGATGGGAGTGTTCGCCGGGGGCGTAGCGCGGCGGGCTCCGCCGCGGCGCCGTGCGGTCTTGTCCTCGGGTGGCCCCCTGAAGGGCGAGAAGGCCCTGGGGCGTGCCCCAGGGCCTTCTCACGCACTCACCGGTGCCGGGGCTCAGCCCTCGGTCTTCTCCTCGGCGGACTCGGCCGGGGCCTCCTCGGCGGCGGCCTCGGCGGACTCCGTCTCGTCTTCTTCGTCGTCGAGGTCGACGATCTCGCCGTTGGTGTCCTTGACCGTGGCCTTCTCGACCACGACGGCCAGGGCCTTGCCGCGGGCGACCTCGCCGACCAGGAGCGGAACCTGGCCGCCCTCGACGACCGCCTGGGCGAACTGGTCGGGGGACATGCCGGAGGAGGCGGCGCGGCGCATGAGGTGCTCGGTGAGCTCCTCCTGGTTCACGTTCAGCTTCTCCTGCTTGACCAGCTCGTCGAGGACGAACTGGGTCTTGATGCCCTTGACCGCGGCCTCACGGGTCTCGGTGTCGAACTCCTCCTCGGTCTTGCCCTGGATCTCCAGGTACTTCGCGAGGTCGAGGCCCATCTGGCCGAGCTGGTGGTGCTCCAGGTTGTGCTTGCGGGTGTTGATCTCGTCCTCGAGCAGCTTCTCGGGGACGGGCACCTCGACCAGCTCGAGCAGCTTCTCCAGGACGCGCTCCTGGGCCTGCGTGGCCTGGTCGTACTGCTTCATGTTCTCCAGGCGCTTGCGGCTGTCGGCACGCAGCTCCTCGAGGGTGTCGAACTCGGAGGCGAGCTGCGCGAACTCGTCGTCCAGCTCGGGCAGTTCGCGCTTGGCGACCTGGGTGACCTTGACGGTGACCTCGGCCTCCTTGCCGGCCGCCGAGCCGCCCTTGAGCTCGGAGGTGAAGGTGGCCTCGCCACCGGCCTCCAGGCCCTTCACGGCGTCGTCGATGCCGTCCAGCAGCTCGCCGGAGCCGATGGTGTAGGAGACGCCGTTGGCGATGCCGTCCTCGAGGACCTCGCCGTCGACCTTGGCCTCCAGGTCGATCGTGACCACGTCGCCGTCCTCGGCGGCGCGCTCGACCGGGGCGGTGGAGGCGAAGCGCTCGCGCAGCTCCTCGACGGCCTTGTCGATGTCCTCGTCGGTGACCTCGACCGCGTCGACCTCGACCTCGATGCCGGAGTAGTCCGGGATCTCGATGGCCGGGCGGATGTCGACCTCGGCGGTGAAGTTCAGCGTCTCGCCGTCCTTCAGCTCCGTGATGTCCACCTCGGGCTGGCCCAGCGGGCTCAGCTCGGCCTCGTTGACCGCATCGGTGTAGAACTTCGGCAGCGCGTCGTTGACGGCCTCCTCCAGCACCGCACCGCGGCCGAACCGCTGGTCGATGACCCGGGCCGGGACCTTGCCCTTGCGGAAGCCCTTCACCGTGACCTGCTGGTTGATCTTCTTGTACGCCGCGTCGAGGCTGTCCTTGAGCTCCTCGAAGGGCACCTCGACAGTGAGCCGAACCCGGGTCGGGTTCAGGGTCTCCACGGCGCTCTTCACGGTTCGGTCTCCTTGTGGCTGACTGCTTGGGTTCTGCCGGGGCCAGAACGGCCCGGCGGATTTCGCCGCCCGGAGGACTTCAGACGTTGAGACACACGGGCGTGCAGCTTGCATAGTAACGGCAGGGACTACACCGCCCAAAAGGCGATCACGTCAGTGGCCGGGAGACGATCACCGAGGTGACCGGGTGGCTGGTCGGGGTGGCGGGATTTGAACCCACGGCCTTCCGCTCCCAAAGCGGACGCGCTACCAAGCTGCGCCACACCCCGTCTGGTGCGACACGTAGGGTACATGCCGCCGGGCGCCGCGGCCGCCGTATTGCGCGGCGCCGCGTCGGGCCGGGCGGGAATGCGGTGTGCGGCGAAGGGGGGCGACCCGCTACGATGCCTGCAGTGCCGCGGTCACCCGACCTGCGGCGCGTGCTGTGCGGGCGTAGCTCAATGGTAGAGCCCTAGTCTTCCAAACTAGCTACGCGGGTTCGATTCCCGTCGCCCGCTCTTCATGGCTCAGGGCCAGGCCGGAGGATCATTCCTCCGCCTGGCCCTGAGTGTTTCCGGGGCTGGTCGGAGGATGGCTTCCTCGGCCTCCGGGAACGTGCGCACCGCTGGCGCGAACCCGGTCGGGTCGGTCGCGTGGACGGTGTGAGCGGTGGTGAGCCGGGCGAACCGGGTGCGGGGCCGACGAGCCACCTTCTCCTCCGCCGTCTCCTCCGCGTGTCGCGCGGTGAGCGTGTCGCTCCGGGTGCCGTGGATGAACAGGGCGGGGCGGCCGCCCGGACGGGTCCGGGCCGGGAGGGCGACGTCGTGAGGGTCAGCCTTCGCGTCAGGTGGGGCCGGCCGCCCGGGGGTCAGAGGGCGCGCACATTCAGGGTGTGGACGGAGCGGGTGCCGTAGGGGACGTACAGGGCGTCGCCGACCAGGGTGGGGGGTGCGCCCGTGGCGTTGTCCGGTTCTCCGCCGTCGTCCCGGCCGTCCCGTACGCCCTCGACCTTGCCCGTGCGCACGTTCAGGGCGGCGACCCGGCCGC
Organism: Streptomyces sp. NPDC003456; assembly: GCF_042878735.1. NCBI lineage: Bacteria > Bacillati > Actinomycetota > Actinomycetes > Kitasatosporales > Streptomycetaceae > Streptomyces > Streptomyces sp. NPDC003456. Next base: position 432,595 of record NZ_JBIAOK010000003.1, on the reverse strand, counting down.
TGGGCGACGCGACGTACACGTGCGTGGCGGAGGCCGCCGGGGGGCCCTGCCGCTCCACGGTGGAGTTGCTGTTCCACAGCGTCCGTCCGGTGCGCGGCGAGACCGCGCTCACCCCGCCGCTGCCGCGGGTGAAGTAGACCCTGCCCCGCAGCAGGTGGGCGGCGGAGGCGTCGGCCAGCCGGCCGGAGACCGGGACGGCGGTCACCGCGTGGGTGCGGGTGTGGACCAGGGTCAGGCCCTTGCCGGGCGTGTGGGGGGCCGCCAGCAGCAGGTGGTCGCCGTCCCGGCCGAGCAGTTCCAGGTCGCCCTTCGCCTCGGCCGTCCAGCGGGCCTTGCCGGTGGCCACGTCCAGCTCGGACACGGTCGTGCGGGCGGTGTCCTGCTGCCACGTGCCGATCGTGCAGATCAGGTAGGGGCGTTCCCCCACAGCACGCGGTGCGCAGGTGTCCGCGCCCGGCGGTTCGGGACGCTTCCAGCGGACCTCGCCCGTGGCGGCGTCGAGCAGGGCGTACTCGTCGCCCGTCGCACCGTGAACGGTCAGGACCCCCTCGGGGACGGTGGCGGCGCCGCCGGTCTCGGCGTCGGGCACGCGGGCGGTCTGGCCGTCGGCCGTGCGGGTCCGCCAGAGCACCTTGCCGGTCTCGGCGGACAGGGCCGCGACCGTGTAGGTGAACAGGGGACCGGCGCCGTTCGCCATCTCCCGGCTGTCCGCCTGGTAGGCGTAGACGCGGTCGCCGTCCGTGCCGATGATCGAGCCCTGCGCCGAGGACAGGCCGTCCGGGGCGGTCGGGTCGACGAAGCGGGTCCAGGTGCGCTCGCCGCGGGCGAGGTCGTAGCGGGCGGCCATGACCTGGCCGCCCGCGCACACCAGGGACGTCTCCACCGCGGCGCACCGCTGGAAGGCGGAGTTGCCGGGCAGGCGTGCGGCCCCCTTCAGGGGCACCGGCCCGGCGGCCCACGCCCGCCAGCCCTCGGGGAGGTCGGCCGGGACGGTGGACGACGAGGGCGTGCGCCCGGTGTCGCGGGTGAGGGTGAGCGTGGTGGTGACGAGCGCGGCCAGGACGACCGAGACGGCGGCCCCGGCCAGCATCAGGGCGTTCCTGCGGCGCCTGCGGGCACGGTCGGCGGCGGGTGCCTGCGGCTCCGCCGACGGGCTCTCGGGGCCGGTCGGGGTGCGGCCGGTCCCCCGCTCCGGCCGCTCCGCCGGCAGGTCCTCCGGGCCGGTAGGGGCGTGGTCGGCCCCCGGCTTCGGCGGCGCGGCCGACGGGTTCTCCGGGCCGGTCGGGGTGCCGTCGGTCCCCCGTTCCGGCCACGCGGCCGGCAGGTTCGCGGGGCCGGTCGGGGTGCGGTCGGTGGAGGGTGCCGGCCGGGCGGCGGGCGGCCCGCCGGAGACTCCCGGAGCGCCGGGGACTCCCGGAGCGCCGGGGACTCCCGGAGCGCCGGGGGCTTCCGGGGTGCCGGGGGATTCCGGGGTGCCGGTTGCCGCAGGAGTGTCCGGTGCCGCCTGTGCACCCCGTGGTGCCGGAGGGACGTCGAGGCGGCCTCGCGTGGGCCGTTCGGCGTCCGCTTCTCCGGGGGCGGATTGGGGGGCCATGCCCCGCTCCGTGCGGGCCGCCTCGGGCCAGGCCGGGCCGGACGGCTCGGTTGGGCGGGTGCCCGGCCAGGGGCGTGCGGGGCGGGTGGCCGCGGTGGTGGGGGCGGGGTGTCCGGCGAAGGCCGTCGCTCCCTCGCGCAGCAGCGTGAAGAGCTCGTCCGCGGCCGGGCGGGCGCGGTGGTCCTTGTCCAGGCACAGGCGCAGGCAGGGCAGCAGTTCCTCCGGCACCTCGGTGAGGTCCGGCTCGCCCTCGACGACCTTCAGAGCCGTCTCGTAGGCGCTCGGGCTGTCGAAGGGGCCGCGCCCGGTGGCCGCGTAGGTGAGGACCGAGCCGAGGGAGAAGATGTCGGCGGCCGGGCCGACGTCCTGCGGGGAGGCGAACTGCTCCGGGGACATGAAGGGCGGCGTGCCCATGACCCGGCCGGTCTGGGTCAGGGCATCGGAGGCGGCCGCCTCGGCGGCGCGGGAGATGCCGAAGTCGATGACGCGCGGGCCGTCCTCGGCGAGCATCACATTGGCCGGCTTCAGGTCGCGGTGGACCACTCCGGCGCGGTGGATGTCGCGCAGCGCCTCGGCGAGTCCGGCGGCGAGTGCGCGCAGGCGGGGCGGCTGGAGCGGGCCGCGGGAGCGGACGTGGGTGCCGAGGTCCGCGCCCGGGATGTAGAGCGTGGCCATCCAGGGGCGGGGCGCGTCGGCGCCGGCGTCCACGACGGGGGCCGTGAAGGCGCCGCTGACCCGCCGGGCCGCGGCCACCTCGCGGCGGAACCGGGCGCGGAACTCGTCGTCGTCGGCGTACTGGCCGTGGACGACCTTGATCGCGAGGCGCCGGCCGGAGGCCGAGCGGGCGAGGTAGACCACCCCCATGCCACCGGAGCCCAGGCGGTCCTCGATGCGGTAGCCGCCCACCTCGGCCGGGTCGGAGTCGCGCAGCGCCATCCCCGTACGTTCCCCCCGTCACGCACCGTCCTGTGGTCGGGGCGAGCGTAACCGTCCGGGCCGGGGAGCCGGGGCGCGGGGCGGGCCCCGCCGGTCAGAAGCTGATGGAGTTGATGGTTTCCGCTATCGAGTTGAGGAACCTGTTGATGGACGGGGCCATGCCGGTCGAGGCGAGGAAGAAGCCGAAGAGGATCGCCACGATCGCGGGTCCTGCCTTGATGGAGCCTCCTCTCAGCAACACCACAAGGATGATCGCCAACAGCAGCACCACAGACAGTGAAATGGCCACAACTGATCACACCCTCGGTCGGTCCGCTCTCCCGGCCCGGGGACGCGACCCCGCGCACCCCCGCCAGAACCATCGTGCCACCAACACGGCCGCGCTATGCGGCCGGTGACGCAACGACCACCGTGCGGCGGGGCCGGCCCGGCGTGTCGCCCCGGCGCCGGGCAGCCAACCGCCGGTAGTCGCACGGCAATTCGATACATCACCCGCGCAGGAAATTCAGCCGGATCGTTTCCGTCCCCACACAACGCGTTCGCAGTTAATTCAAATCACCGCCGCGGACTCGCCAACACCGGCCCGGGAAGCTCGCGAAGACGACGGAAGCAGACATTCCACCGGAGTCGCCCGCTGGTCTTATGCCCGGCTTAGTGCGGATGTATCACCCCAATCAGGCCCCGGTCGGGGCACTTACCGCAGCTCCGAAGTGTGGCGCCCGTCACGCATGTTGTGATGTCAACTACCGGTTATCCGGGGGTACCCGGACTGAATAGCCAGGATTAACGTCCGGCGTTTTACGAATAGCCGCAGGGAACGCTAGGGTGCCTCGAATGTTCCACGCTGCCTCGTCCCCCGCACGCGCAGCGAGGTCCCGGATCGTCTCCCCGAGCTCCTGGTGGGAGGGTCTGTGACGAACTCGCTGCGACCGAACGGCGACCAGAGGGCGCCACTTCCCCCGGCACAGTCGCCGGCGGGCGGAGTGCCGAGCCCTCGCTCGCCGCAGAGCCCGCAGAGCCACCGGAAGAAGCAGAACGGCAAGCAGCGCGACGCGTTCTTCGACAACGCGAAGTACCTGGCGATCGTGCTGGTGGCGATGGGCCACTCCTGGGAACCGCTCCGGGGCGACAGCCGCGTGATCGACGCCGCCTACCAGGTCGTCTACGCCTTCCACATGCCGGCGTTCATCATCATCTCCGGCTACTTCTCCCGCAGTTTCGACATGCGGCCCGACCGGCTCAAGCGCCTGGTCACCGGTGTCGCCGTGCCCTACGTCGTCTTCGAGACGGCGTACTCGCTCTTCAAGCGCTGGATGGACGACGACCCGGGCCACGACATCAGCCTCCTGGACCCCTGGTACCTGACCTGGTTCCTGGGCGCGCTGTTCGTGTGGCGGCTGACCACGCCCCTGTGGAAGACGGTGCGCTGGCCCCTGCCGCTCGCCCTGGTCCTCGCCGTGCTGGCGACCGTCAGCCCCTCGATCGGGGACGACCTCGACCTCCAGCGCGTGCTGCAGTTCCTGCCGTTCTTCGTGCTGGGCCTGTCGATGAAGCCCGAGCACTTCCACCTGGTGCGCCGCCGTTCGGTGCGGATCGCCTCGGTGCCGGTCTTCGCGGCCGCGCTGGCGGTCAGCTGGTGGGCGGCGCCGCGCATGAACGCCGCCTGGTTCTACCACCGCGACTCCGCTCAGGAGCTGGCCGCGCCGTGGTGGACCGGCCCGGTGATGGTGCTGGCACTGTTCGGCTGCTCCCTGGTGCTGACCGCCTGCTTCTTCGCCTGGGTGCCGCGCCGCCACATGTGGTTCACCTCGCTGGGCGCCGGCACGCTGTACGGCTACCTGCTGCACGGCTTCCTGAAGAAGGCCGGTGACTACCAGGGCTGGTTCGAGCCGTCGTGGCTGCACCACCCGGCCGGTGAGATCGCGGTGACCGTCCTCGCCGCCGCCGCCGTGACCCTGCTGTGCACCGCGCCGGTGCGCCGGGTGTTCCGGTGCGTGATGGAGCCGGGGATGGACTGGGCCTTCAAGCGGGACGCGGCCGAGGCCGCGCGCGAGCGCCAGGGCGTGGAGCGGCGCGAGCGCGAGAAGGTGACCGTGGGCTGAGCCCCGCCCCGCGTCGACGACGGCGGACGGCCCGCGCTCCTCGCGAGGAGCGCGGGCCGTCCGCCGTCGTGCGTACGTGTGCCGAGCGGGTGGGACCAACGACAGGCCCTAGTCGCCCTTCAGGTGGCGCATGAGCCGCTCGAAGTCCTGCCAGCCGGACAGGTCGGACGGATCGCCCGGGAACGTGTAGCAGAGCGCCGGTCGGGTCTTCGGTCCCAGCTCCCGCGGCGCCTCGGGCAGCGGGGTGCGGCGGGCCCGGTCGCCCGGCATCTCGCGGACCTCCTCCGCGCCCAGGACGAACGCGTACGGCACGCCCGGGCCCTCGAAGCGCGGCGGGACCGACAGGTCGCGGCGGGCCCTGCGGATCTGCACCAGCATGGACTGCAGGTCGTGCCGGGTGGCGAGGGCCTCGGCGGCCGCGATCACGGTGTCCGTGGGGAGGTGCTCGCCCGGTCCGTAGCCGAGGACCATCGTGACGTCCTCCTCCACGCCGGCCGTGGTCCGGGTGACGCGGACCGTCGCCAGGCCCGGCCGCTCCGGGGTGCCGACGACCACGAACCAGCTGGGTTCGGGGGCCCGTTCGTGGGCCACGTCGGTCAACTGGCGCAGCGACCAGGGGAGGTTGGCGGGCTCCTCCGTGCCCCAGCCGGCCGGGGGCTCTCCGGTGATCTCCCGCCACACCGCCTCCACGGCGCCGCCGAGCACGAGCCGGTCGTCGGCGGGGTGGACTGCGCGGAAGGAGATCGCCAGCTGGCGCTCCCCCGTGTCGCCCCGGTCGACGACCCCCTGCTGGAAGGAGGCGGCCAGGGGCGTGCGCGGGTCCTCGGGGGTGGCCTGCGGGGACTCGACCGTCACGAACAGGCCGTTGCTCCACTGCAGGACGGCCCCGGTGAGGCCGTCGTAGTAGCCGTCGCGCTCGTCCTGCACGACCCAGCGCGAGGGCCAGCCCGGGAGGCTGTTGCGCACCGCCGGGGACAGGCGGGTGCCCGCCGGGGTGACGATCTGCAGGCCGAGGCCGGCGTTCGCCGCCGCACGGAAGGCGTCCGACAGCCAGGCCGTCATCGCCACCACGGGGCGGTCCTGGATGACGACGGCGACCTTGTCGGTGAGCACGTCCACGGCGGGCTGCGCGGCGGCCGGGGCCGGCGCCACCGTCATCCCGTCGGTCTTGACCACCGCGAGGGACCACGCGGTCTGCGGCGGCCAGGCCGTGCCGCCGACCAGGGTGGCGATCCGGGCGGCGAACGTCCCGGCGAGCTCCTCGGCCTCCTTGACCCCGGTCGTGGCGCGGGCCTCGGTCCACCAGTACGGCACCTCGGGCTCCCGTGCCCCGAGCAGCCGCTCGGCCTCTCCCCTGACCTGCACGAGCAGCGGCGCCTCGACGGACACGAGCGGGCGGCCCTGCGGGTCGCACAGCTGCACCACGGCGCCCTCGCCCTCGGTGCCCACCAGCAGGTCCGGCCCCCCGGACAGCAGGCCCGCCAGCACGCTCAGCGGATCGGGCATCTTCTTGGTGAGGGCGATGACATCCTTCGTCACGCGTTTACCTCGTCCCCTCGTAGACGGTCTGGATGAGCCGGCTCGGTTCGCCCCTGCGGACCAGCACGCCGCGGCCGGGCGGCTGGTGGCTTGCGTACACGTTCGAGAAGAGCTGCCCTTCGCTGCGGTCGCCCGCCATGACCAGCGCCGAGGCGCCCGACTCGCGCAGGCTCTGCATCAGCGGCTCGTACAGGCCGCGCGAGGCGCCCGCGACACGGCGGGTGAGGACGAAGTGCAGCCCGATGTCGGCGGCCGAGGGGATGTACGGCACGAAGGGCGCCAGCGGCTGCTGCCCGGCCGTGGTGAGGACGTCGTAGTCGTCGACCAGGATCACGATGCGCGGGCCGGAGAAGCTGCCCGGTTCCAGGTCGGCGTTGTCGGCTGCCTCGTCGGGCAGCCGCTTGTCCAGCTCGGAGGCGATGCCGGCGGCCAGACCGGCGCACAGCTTGGCGTTGTAGGCGTAGCCGCCCCGGTACTCCTCCGGCACGACGCCGCGCAGGCCGCGGCGCGGGTCGAAGACGCCGAAGACCAGCTCGTCCTCGCTGTAGCGCTCGATCAGGCTCCGGGCGATCACCTTCAGCAGGTTGGTCTTGCCGCACTCGCTGTCGCCCATGACCAGCAGGTGCTGGTCGCGGTGGAAGAGGTCGACCAGGACGGGCGCGAGCTGCGTCTGGTCCAGGCCGATCGGCACGCGCCGCGGTTCGGCGGCGGGGCCGGGCAGCTGGTGGGCCTCCAGGACGTGCGGCAGGACGCGCACGGGCTGGGCGACGTCCCCGGTCCAGGTGGCGCGGATCGCCCGGGCGGTGGTCTCCAGCACGGCGCCGAGGTCGGCGGTGTCGGCGAGGCCGTCGGTGCGGGGCAGGGCGACCTGGGCGAAGAGCTTGCGGTCGATGAGGACGCGGCCCTTCTCCTCGGGCGAGAGGGTCTCGCCGAGCTTGCGGTCGATGCTGGACTCGCTCGGGTCGTTCAGCCGGAGTTCCACCCGGGTGCCGAACTGCGACTGGGTGGCGATGCGCACGTCGTTCCAGCGGAGCATGCCGGCGACGACGTGGATGCCGTAGCCGCTGCCCCGCTTGAGGATGTCCACGACCGGGTCGTCGAGGTCCTCGAAGTCGTCGCGCAGGGCGCCGAACCCGTCGATGAGCAGCACGATCTCGGTGCTGGCCAGGTCGGGCAGGCGGCCGGCGGCGCGCAGGGTGCGCAGCTGCTCCAGCGAGTCGATGTTGTGGATGCGGAAGAGTTCCTCGCGCTGGTCGAGCATGGCGCGCACCGAGTCGATGGTGCGGGCGGCGCGCTCCCGGTCGGCCCGGCCCGCGATGCCGCCGACGTGCGGCAGCCCGGACAGGGCCTGCAGACCGCCGCCGACCAGGTCGAGGCCGTAGACGCCGACCTCCTGCGGGGTGTGGGTCAGGGCCAGGGAGAGGGCGAGGGTGCGCAGCAGGGTGGTCTTGCCGGACTGGGGGCCGCCGATGATCGCGGCGTGGCCGCCGGCCAGTGTGAGGTCCAGGTACCACTGGCCCTGCCACTGCTTGGTCGGGTCGTCGAGGACGCCCAGCGGCACCTGGAGCGGGCCGCGGCGCTTGGCGAGCTGCATGCCGCGCGGACCGACCTGCACGGGGCCCGCGACCTTGTCGAGCGGGACGGCGGCGGGCAGCGGCGGGAGCCAGATCTGGCGGACCGGGCGGGCGCCGGAGCGCTCCAGCTGGTCGATCATCATGCCCATCTCGGTCGGTCCGGTCTCCCGGCGCCGCATCTGCGGCTCCTCCGCGGAGGCGGTGTCCTCCTGGCCGAGCGTGTTGTACGCGTCGTACTCCAGCACCAGCGGCCCGGTGTCCTCCTCGCTCTCGCGCCGGACGGGGCCCCGGTAGGCGCCGGAGACGTAACCGGCCTTGAACCGCTCGTAGTGGCTGGTGTCGACCTTGAGGTAGCCGAAGCCGGGCAGCGGGGGCAGGTGGAAGGCGTCGGTGGTGTCCAGGACCGTGCGGGACTCGTCCGGGGAGAAGGTGCGCAGCCCCAGCCGGTACGACAGGTAGGTCTCCAGGCCCTTCAGCTTGCCGGCCTCGATGCGCTGGCTGGACAGCAGCAGGTGCACGCCGATGGACCGGCCGATCCGGCCGATGGACAGGAACAGGTCGATGAAGTCCGGCTTGGCGGTGAGGAGTTCGCCGAACTCGTCGATCACGACGAACAGGTGCGGCAGCGGCTCCAGATCGGGGCGCTTCTCGGCGCGCAGCGCGGCGTAGTGGCCGATGTCGGCGACGTTGCCCGCGTCCTTGAGGACCTGCTGGCGGCGCTTGACCTCGCCCGCGAGGGAGGCGTGGACGCGTTCGACCAGGCCGGCCTGGTTCTCGAGGTTGGTGATGACGCCGGACACGTGCGGCAGGTTCGCGAACGGGGCGAAGGTGGCGCCGCCCTTGTAGTCGACCAGGACCAGGGCGAGGTCCTCCGGCGGGTGGGTGGCGACCAGGGCGAGGACGAGGGTGCGCAGCAGCTCGGACTTGCCGGAGCCGGTGGCGCCGACGCACAGGCCGTGCGGGCCCATGCCCAGCTCGGAGGACTCCTTGAGGTCGAGCAGCACGGGTTCCTTGGCGTCGCTGACGCCGATGGGCACGCGCAGGAAGGCCCGTTCGCCCCGGGGCGCCCACAGGCGGCCCAGGTCGAGCCCGGCGACGTCGTCGATGCCCAGCAGTTCGGCGAAGTCGACCGGCCCGGTCAGGGGTGCGTCGACCATCGACTCCGCGGACAGGCGCAGCGGGGCGAGCATCCGGGCCAGGCCCTCGGCGAAGGGGGCGCCTATCTCGTCGACGGTGCCGTGCGCGCTGATCGGCTCGCTCTCGCGCAGGTCCTCGATGAGGACCCGTTCACCGTCGACCGTGATGCGCACGCCCACGCTGCCCGGCTCCTGCACGCGCTGATCGAGCAGGTGCAGCACGGTGACGCTCATGTCGCGCAGGCCGACCGCGTCGTCGGGGCGCGGCAGGTCGACGGCGTCGCCGCCGTGCGCATCCGCCACGACCAGCAGCCGCGCGGACATGGCCAGGGCGTCCTTGTCGGACAGGCCGCGCCGGACCTCGGCCGCGTAGGAGGCGCGGCGGCGCAGTTCGCCGCCGATCCGCCGGGCCAGCTGCGGCAGCGAGGGGGCGATGCGGCGGGCCGCGACGGGGCCGTCGAACTGCTCGGGGTCGAGCAGGTGCGGCAGCCACTTGGCCCACTCCCAGTCGGCGATCCGGTCGCCGGGCACGGCCAGCGCCATGGCGACGTCGTCGGGCGCGTGGGTGGCGGCGGCCTGGGCGAGCAGCGCGCGGGCGACGCGGAGCGTGTCCTCGCGCGGGCCGATGACGGTGACGTTGCCGACGCGGTCGAGGGGGACGGTCAGCGGCAGTTCGGTGCCGTTGCCGAAGCGGGCGACGAGGGCGGAGGCCTCGTTGAGCATGAATTCGTCGGGCGGGGTGAGCACGGAGGAGCCGGGCGGGTCCACCTTCAGGTCGCGCACGGGCATCTCGCCGGTGCCGACGCGCACCCGCAGGAAGTCGGCGTCCAGCCGGCGCCGCTCCCACAGCCGGGCGGGGTCGCGCACGATGTCGTACAGCGCGTCCGGCGGCGGGTTGAGGACCTGGGTGCTCTCGCGCCGCTCGCGCTCCTCCCCGGACAACTCCTCGCGCAGGTCCTCCAGATAGGCCAGGTAGGCCTCGCGCTGGGTGCGGCGGGTGCGCTGGGCCTTGCCGCGCTGGGAGAAGACCAGCACGAGCGAGCCGAGGATGGTGACGACGAGGATGATCGCGCCGAGCGCGGCGAACTGGCTGTTGCGCACGACCGTCATCATCACGACGGAGGACATCACACCCGCGACCGGCAGCAGCGAGGTGGCGATCGAACCCGACTTGCCGTCGGGCAGGTTGGGCGGCGCCTCGATGGAGCGCGGTTCGGGTGCGGCCGGCGGGCGGGTGGTGCGGGCCGGCCGGTGGATCAGTCGGGTGCTCATCGTCGTCGCCTCGTCCTGTGAGTCCTTCGGTTCCCTTCTGCAGGGCGGGTTCAGCGGCGCCTGTGGGAGAGCGAGAAGGCCTGGGCCGCCAGGCGGGCGGCGGCCTGCCGGGTGCCGCGTGCCAGCAGTTCGGTGCGGATGGTGCCGCCCGCCGCCAGGTGCCGGTCGTAGGGCAGGACGCACACGCTCGCCCCCGTCGCCTTCAGCTGCTCGGCCGCCTTGGCGAGGTCGACGCCGGTGTGCGGCGCGGTCTCGGTGAGGACGACGACGGTGGAGGTGGTGATGTCCCGGGGCAGGCCGCGCATCCACTCCAGGACCGCGTGCGTGCTGGCGATCCCCTCCAGCGTCGCCGGCACCGTCAGGATCCGGGCCTGGGCGGCGGACAGGGCGGTCCGGGCGACCTCGGCGGGCAGCGTCTCGCAGTCGGCGACGGTCACGCCGAAGTAGCGGCGCATCGACACCATGATCCGCTCGTAGCCCTTGGTGTCGAGCATCGCGCCGACCTGGCCCTGGCTTCCGGGCAGCAGCCAGGCGTTGTCGGGCAGTTGGACCAGATACCCGGTGATGTCCAGCAGCGTCATCTGCGGTTCGAGGACGTCGGCGAGGTCGCCGGTGGTCCAGCGCAGGTTCTCCGCGCCGAGCCGCAGCGGCAGCGAGCCGAGCGCCGGGTCGGCCTCGACGACCAGGACGGGGTCCTGGCGGTAGTGGGCGTACGTGGTGGCCAGGAGCGCGGCGACGGTCGTCTTGCCGGAGCCGCCGCGGATGCTGGTCACCGCTATCTGGCGGCCGGTGGTGACGGGCTGCTGCAGCGTCTCGGCGGTCGCGGTGGTCTCGGCGACCTCCCGGGACGCCGAGGAGGCGAGGGTACGGCGAACCGCGCGCACGGCACGGGCCCCGAACGACTCACCGCGCCGGGGGCCCTTGCCCGCGCCCAGCAGCTTCTTGTCGACCACCGGCCGGCTGTCGGGGGCGGTACGGGAGGAACGGGCCCGGGGGGCGGGGGCCTGCTCGGCGTACGGCACCGGCCGCTCCTGACGCCGCTGCCCGGCCGCCACCTGCTGCGGAGCCGCGTGGGGCGCCTGCTGCTGGGCCTGCTGGGGCTGTGCCTGCTGGGCGTGGGCCTGCTGGGCGTGGGCCTGGTCCGGGTACGGCTGGTGCGGCTGCCCGGGGTGGGCGTGCTGCGGGGCGGCGTACTGACCGGCGTACGGCTGGGGCTGCTGCGGGTGCTGCGGGTACTGCTGACCGGCCGGTGCGGGCTGCTGGAGCTGCTGGGGGTAGCCGTAGGCGGGGGGCTGTCCCTGGGGCTGCGGGCCCGGTCCGGCCTGCTGGGCGGCCTGCGGCTGCGGCTGTGGCTGTGGCTGTGGCTGTGGAGAAGGCGACTGCGGGAACGGCTGCGGGTGCGGTGCCGCCGCCTGCGGCTGTGCGGACGGCTCGGGCCGGGACGCCTGCTGCGGGGCGGACGCCTGTCGGGGGCCGGACGGCTCCTGCGGTGCCGCCGCCTGCTGCGGCTGCTCGTCCGGTTCCGCGGCACGCTGCCGGGGCGTGCCGCCCCTCAGGTCGCGCAGCACGTCGTTCTGCCAGTTGTCGCCGCTCGGCATGTCGCCCTTCTCTCCTGCCGCGCCCCTGCCCTGTCGCACCGCGGAAGCGGCGGAAGGCGGGCGCCTGGTCCTCGAAGCCTCAGAACTTGTCGAGCAACTGCCCGTAGATGCCGAACGCCCCGATGGCGAGCGGGAACAGCGCGATCACGCCGAGGGACTCGACCAGGTCGGCGCTCCTGCGCAGCCGCACCCGGACGTGGTCGGGCGGTTCGACGCCGAGGACCAGCAGCGGCAGCAGCGCCGCGGCGCCCAGCAGCACCAGGGCGCCGACACCCCCCGCGTGGTCCAGCCACAGCACCGCGAGCCGGACGACGAGCGCCGCCGCCGCGGCGAACAGCGCCACGACCTCGGCGACCAGCGGGAAGGCCCGCGCGCGGGAGAGCAGCACCACGGCCACGACGGAGGCGAGGGCCACCGTCCAGACCGTCGGCTCCTTCGCGGTGGTCAGCATCCAGCCGCCGGCGGCGGCCGACGCCGCGGTGACGACGGTGGCGAGGGCGAGCCCGCGGTGGGTGGCGGCCAGGGCGTTGCCGACCTGGTGCCGGCTCACCGACGTGCCGGTGGAGCGCTTGTCGTCGAGCGCCGTGAGCCCGGAGGCCATCAGCGCGAACCGCGGCAGCAGCCCGAGCAGGACGATGGAGAACACGGCCATCACGGCGCCGATCCGGTCCACCCGGTCCTGCAGGAGGGCGACGGCCTCCCACACCAGGGTGACCGTGACGACCGCCCCGGCCCCGATGAGCCCGCCCCTGCCCAGCGGGGAGCAGTAGGCCAGCAGCACGAGGGTGACCACCAGTGCGGCGGTGATCCCGGCCAGCCGAGCCGTCCCGCCCCAGCCGTACGCGTCGGCGGCCGTCCACGCCGTGAGCAGGCCGAGCCCGCCGGAGGCCAGCAGCAGCGCGGTCGCCAGGCCCTGGTTGCCCCTGCCGATCTTCGCGGTGGCCGCGCCGGCGAGCAGGAACAGGACGGTGACGACGGCGAGTGCCGTCGTGACGGACTCCAGGGAGAACTCCTGGCGGGCCAGCACGGCGGCGGCGACGGTGAACACCACGGTGGCCACACCGGCGCTCACCCGGCGGGCCGCCGGACGCCAGCGCCAGGTCCGCAGGTCCAGGTCGTCCGCGACCTGGTCGGTGACGTCGTGCACGACCGGCGCCGGGGGCGCGGCGTGGGCACGGACCAGCCGGAGCACCGCGCCGTCGGGCACCCCGGTCGACGACAGCGTCGCGTCATGGGGCAGCGCCGAGCCGTCGGAGGTGATCAACTGCCGGGTCGTGGGCCTGGCGGCCGCACGGTCGTCCAGCAACTGGAGTATGTCGGGGAGCAGTTGGCCGATCGGGGTGTCCGACGGCAGGACGAGGTCGGCTCGTCGCCGCTCGCCGATCAGGGTGACCCGGCTCAACTGGGTCCGGGACGTCGTCGCTGCGCTCACCACTCACCGGAACCTATCATCGCGTCGTTTCTGGCCCGGCCGCGTCCCGCCCGCATCGCGCCGGCCGCACACAGCCCGTTCACTGCTTCTCCGTACTCTTGCCGCCGGCGCCGCTCGCGGAGGCGGAGGGCGTCGGGTCGTACATCTGCTCCTGCTGCTGCCGCTGCTTCTTCTCCTCCGCCTTCTGCTTGGCCAGCGTGGCCTGGAGGAAGGACCAGCCGATGCAGCCGGCGCACAGGACGGCCGCGATCGCGATGCCCGCGAAGAGTTTGCCGAACCGTTCGTCGGCCGTCCGCCGGGAGCGCTGGGCGCCGAAGAGCAGCGCGTCGCGCATCCGGCGCCGGCGCACCGCCACCGACTCCAGCAGCTGGCTGTCGTAGTCCCGTGCCATTCAGTCGTCCTGTGCCTCGTCGATGCGTCCTGTGGTGGGTGCGTGCCGTGCCGTGCCGGTGCGTGCTGTGCGTGCGCGCGGGGGCCGTGCGGTGCGTGCTGTGCGTGCCGGGCGGTCAGTCGTCCGGTCCGAGGCCGAGGTGCGCGCGCATGTCGGCGTACTTCCGGGTGAGCCGCCGGGCGGTGGCCGGGTCGAGGACGGCGAGGCGGGCGGGGTCCGCGTTGTGCGCGAGGTCGGCCGTCTTCACCAGCCGGGCGCCGGGTGTGGCCAGGATGCGGCTCGCGTACGCCTCCGGCTCCTCCCCCGGCCGCTTGGTCATGGCCCGTACGACGTCCTTGGTGTGCTGCGTGAGCGCCGCCGCGTCGAGCCAGTCCTCGCTGAGGACGCCGTCCTCCAGCGCGTCGTGCAGCCAGGCCGCGGCGACCAGTTGGTCGTCCCCGCCGCGTGCGCGCACCCCCGCGGCGACGGCCGCAAGGTGCTCGGCGTACGGGCGACCGGCCTTGTCGGTCTGCCCGGCGTGCGCGGCGCGAGCGACGGTCTCGACCTCGGCGAGACTCATTGTCTGCGGCATGCCGACCCCCCTTGCTACGCCTCCGCAACATAAGACATGAACGCGCCAGGAGTACAACCGGGGTGCACCCGTCCTGCCTGGTCCCCCCGGCGCGTTCACATCCCTCGGGACAGTCCCGTCACGACCATGAACAGCACCCCCAGTACAGGGATCAGGGCGAGGTAGGCACGCGGCCTGCGGCGCACCGGCACCCCCGGGTCGTAGCGGGGCCCGAGCGTGCCCGGCCCCGGCGCGGGGAGCCGCTTGACCTTCCGAACGGCCAGGACGTTGCGGACCAGCGTGAGCGGCGCGAAGACGAAGAGGGACAGCGGGCTCCACCACCCCCAGGCGAGGGTGTGGGCGGTCAGCGCCCGGTGGACCGCCAGCCCGCACGTCAGGCACATCGGGCCGTCGGTCCTGCGGAAGCCGAGGAGCAGGACGAGACCCCGGTGGGCCCGGAAGGCGACGTCCACGGCGGGAGAACCTCCGCAGAACCTGCACATGAGGAGGGCGGGATCCGGACGTTCGGCCGGCTCGGGAAGGTCGGCCGGGGGGAGAAGCGCGAGGGCCCCGGTTGCTCACTGCTCATGTGTCCATCCTCATCAAGCGTCTCGACGATGAGTTCTGTCGCCCACTCGCCGCTGTGACGGAGGGTCAGGACGTTCGGAGCTGGTCTGTAAGGTCCGGGCCGCGTCCGTCCATGACGACTGGTTCGTCGACCCCGTATCCCACAGCCTTCCCGAAGGTGGTCGCCTCGCCGGGCTCAGGAGGTACACCCAGCAGGGCTTCAAGGTCTCTCAGGGCTGCGGCAAGACGTGGGGCGTTCCGCTGATGCACTTCCGGGTGCGGCTCACCACGGAAGTCGAACGGGCCCCAGATGTCGTGGAAGACAGAGATCTCGGCCGACAAGCCCAGGTGCTCCGGAGAAACAGTCAGTTCCACGAGCCTGTACTCGCCGTGCGGCGTCCCGTGTTCGTCGAGCCATACACCCGGACCCGCCACGAGCAGATCCCCTTCAACTGCTTCCGGGAATCCCACGGGACGCATCGCTTGAACGCGTTGAAATACCAGTTCGTCATCGATCGGACCAGTGAGCGACAACCGCGTCACCGCTGGGGCCCCGCCCGTTCCGGGGATGAACCACGGCCATTCCACGTGGCGCGGCTCCAGCAATTCATGCTGGCGCAGCACGGCGGCCATCCTCGAAGCGGTGCGCAATGCAGATCGCAGTCCGGGCGGCTCGTGATCGTCAAGGTTCCAGAACCAGGACGCGCACTCTCGGGGTGCCCGCATCAGCGACACGTACGCAGACACTCACGTGTCCTTGCGCCACGTCCGAGTCGGCCGGCCCTGGTCGTCCCACGTGGATTCCTCCAAGAGGGTCATCCCGTTGTCTGCGAAGACCTGCCTGGAGGCAAGCACTCCATTGGCATGCCATTCCTTGAACTCACCGACCGGGAGACCCTCGCGCAAGGTTCCCTCCGAGCGGAGGGTTCCGTCCGTGTACCACTCACGGGACGGCCCGTGCTTGTAACCGTCGACATAGGTGTCGAGGCTGACGATGTCCTCGCCGAAGTGTTCCGTCACTTCACCGGTGAACGGTTCGCCCTCGTAGTACAACCGCTCCGAGTCGTCCATGTCCACTGCGGGATCGTCGATGTCGATGCGCTGCACTGCTGTCATCAGGGGATCCAGTTCTCGTCACTCGGCGGGAAGCCCGTATAGCGGCCGTGGGTACTCGGCACCCCTTCGAGCATATGGTTGCAGTTCGCGCAGAAGGGGGCCGGGCGCCCGGGCAGGCCGGTCTCCTTGTGCTTCATGAACGGGAACTCGACGGATGCGCGAAGCTCGGTGAGCACGT
The DNA here is from genome assembly GCF_042878735.1 of Streptomyces sp. NPDC003456. Classification (NCBI taxonomy): domain Bacteria; kingdom Bacillati; phylum Actinomycetota; class Actinomycetes; order Kitasatosporales; family Streptomycetaceae; genus Streptomyces; species Streptomyces sp. NPDC003456. The sequence continues at coordinate 416,610 of NZ_JBIAOK010000003.1, read as the reverse complement.
CCGGGCCGTCCGGCAGGCCGCGCTTCGTTCGTTCCCACAGCAACTGGTTCGCGGCTTTGACCTCGGCGTGGCCCAACGGGTGGTCCTTGTGCGGCGGCGGATCGCCGATGGTGCCGTACCGCTCCGCGAGCGTCGGGTGGAGCTGATCCTCCGGAATGACGTTGTTCGACCGTCCGTTGATTCCCTCGAAGATCTGCCCCGTCCGCAGGTCGATGACGGCCCCCACGCACTCACCGGCCTCCTTGCGCGAGAAGGTCTTGGCGTCTTTCGCTTCCCGGTAGGCGGCCCCCCGTTCCCGGGACAAGTCGTCCAGCCAGGCGCCGACCGGACGATTGTCGATGTGCGTGATCAGCTGGGATTCCGGGTCCACGGTGAGACGGTGTTCCGGCACAGTGCCGAAGTCCTTGTCTCCGGCTCCCGGCGGCGGCAGGGGCGTGTCGTCCTCCACGCGTACGCCTTCCGGGGTGTCGCCGTGACGCGGGGATTCGGCGGGGTGCTCACCGTGATCGGTTCGTGCACCGTCGTCGCCGTGTCCGCTGAGGCTCGGAGTGTGATGCCCTCCGTCCTCCCCGTGACCGTGAGGCGGTGTCGGGCCGTCGTGCGGCTGCGCCGGGCCGTCGTGCGGCGGCGTCGGACCGTCGTGCGATATTGCCGGGGAGTGTGAACCCGTCGGCGCTTCGTGGCTTGCGGAAGGGCCGTGGCCGAGGTCGTCTGCGTGGCCTCCCGGCAGATTGTCCGTCGACCGACCGGCGGGCATGTGGTCACCCGCCGCCCCCGCGGACGGAACGTCACCACCGGCATGCATCGTCGGTATGTCGCCTCCGGCGTGGACGGCCGGTGTGGTGGCCGGGTTGTCCGTGGTCCGGCCGACGTCCCCCAGGCCGGTGTCGAGGCTGTCGCCCAGGCGCACGTGCCGGCCGGCCTGTTCGGCGGTGTGTGTGCCCGCACCGACCAGGACCGGCTGCCGGTCCGGGGAGTCCACCCGCGGATGGTCCGCACCGGAGGCGGGAGCGTCCGGGGAGCCCGGCTGGTCCACGACGTCACCGGGACCGTCGGCGGACCGCTGCAGCACATTGCCGCGCTCGTCCAGCAGATTGCCGTCCGGGTCGTAGTAGCGGGCCGGGGCGCCGTCCTCGGTGGGCAGCCGCGTCGTGCCCTCCGGCAGGACCGGCACATCATCCGGCAGGCGCACCGTCCCGTCCGGCAGCCGCGTCGCACCGTCCGGGATCGCCGCGCCTTCCGGCAGCTGCACCGTGCCGCCCGGAAGCCGCACACTGCCCTCCGGCAGCGTCAGCGCGTTCTCCGGCAGCGCGGGAATGTCGATGTTGCCCACTCCGCGCAGGCCCTTGGTGATGTCGCCGATCTTCGACAACCCCGCGCCCGCGCCCTTGGCGATGTAGGTCATCGGGTCGATGACCCGGCCCGCCTTGCCCGCCACCGACAACGCCTTCGCCACCGCACCGGCCTTGCCCGCACCCGACGCAGCAGCACCCGCACCACCCGTGAACACCGTCGTCACCACATTGAAGGTGACCGCACCCGCAGCCCGCGCAGGATTCTTGCCCCACTGATCCCACGCCACCAGCGCCTTGCCGGTCTCCTTCATCGCCGTGCGCGAATCACGGATCCACGACGGCAACTTGTCGTCCGGCAGCGCCCAGAACGCCGTCGCCACCCCCGGAATCGACGACAGCGCCAGACCCGTCGCGAGCTGCGCCAGACCCTTCCACGCCTGGCCCATCGCCTCCCAGCCGCCGAAACCGACCAGCGTGCCCAGGCCCTTGATCGTGCCCCACACACCGTCCACGATCAGCCCGTCCCACACAAAGGACTTCACCCAGTGGCCGACCTCGTACCAGTAATGCTGCTCGTCCACCGGGTCACCCCAGGGAAGCTTCGCGTTCTTCAAGTCCTCCGCGTTGAAGCCGTACTGGTTGTCCTTCTCCGAGCCGTCCCCCGCCACCATCTGCGCCCCGCCCCACAAGGCGGTGATCTTGTTGTGGCAGGTGCGCTCCGCCGCCCAGAACGCCGCCACCGTCGCGGTGATGTCCTCCCGCAGCCGGTTGTGCTCGCCGACCTTGTCCTCGTCGTACTCCCACTCGTCGTCGTCCTTCACCGACGACACGAACGCCGCCGCGTCCGCCTTCAACTGCTTCAGCTTCGCCACCAGCGGACGCACCTCGGTGGCATACGACGACAACGCCCCCGACACCGTCTCCAACTCGTCGGCGAACCCGTCCGCCCTGTCCTTCACCGGCTTCGTCGTGGCGAAGAGCTGCTCCGCCTCCGGAGCGGTGTAGTACGCCGACAGGCCCTGGAACCGGGAATGGATGTCCCCACCCGCACCCCGGACATCACCCGCGTCCTTCTTCAGAGCCGCGTAATCGGACTCCAGCTGCTCCAGATCACCCGTGAACTGCGGGATCTTCTCCGGCTGGATCACTGCTTACCGACTCCCGGCAGGTCCACCACCGGTGCCTTCAGCGTGTTGCGCTGCGCCTCGGCGGCCATCTCCTGGTCGCCGTTCAGGTATGCCGTGGTCGCGTCCACCACGCCCTGCAGCGACTTGCCCGCACGCGCCGCGATGAACTTCAGGTCCTCCGTCGCGTGCTCCGCCCACTGCGACAACGCGAGGGCCACCAAACCGCCTTGGGCCTTCTCGCCGCCCTCGCCGCCGCCCTCGGCGGAGATGGTGCCCGCACTGGTCGCCGCCGACGACAGATGCTCACCGAACGACGTCGCGTACTTCTCCAGCTTCGCCGCCTCTTCACCTGTCGACTTCAGCACATGAGAAATACCCTGAGGCTTCAAATCCCAGCCGGGCACCGCAAACCCCCGTCACTCACAACCGGTCATCACTTCAACGACTCGACGTCAGCGGCCTGTTCAGCCGATGTTGTCGACGGCCGCCTTCGCCCGCTGGAGGGTCGACTGCGCCGTGCCGTCGTTCTTCTCCAGCGTCGTCTTCAGCAGGTGGATGATGTTCTTCACCTCTTGCGAGGCGTTGTTCCACCGCTGCTCCTTGCCGTGGTACTCATCCGCCACACCGTCCGCCGTGAAGTCCGCCATCGCCGCCTTCACCTGACGGTCGCGCTCCGCGATCAGCGACTCCAGCCGCCCGATCACGGTCTGGATGTTCGACTGCGCGTCCGTCGACGCACCCACGTCGTACGACCGGCGATCCGCACCCGCGCCTGCCATCACACACCACTCCCCGAAAGCTCAACAGACCGAAAAGACTGACCAGATCGGACGAGCCGGACTCCGCCGGCCCGTCGCGCGGCTCAGCGGAAGCGCGCGGCGTCGAAGTTCGCCGCGGACATCTGCTGACGCGCGTTGTCGCCCTGCTCCTGGTCACCCGAGGAGAACGCCCCGTCCATTCCCGCCTGACCGCCGAGAATCGCCGACAGCGACGAGTTCAGATCCGACGCGATCCGGTCCGCCCGCCCCTTGAACTGGTCGAACATCACCCGGCCCGTACCGTTGAACTTCCCCTCCAGCGGCGCCGCCGCCGCCACCAACTGCCGGACCAGACCCCCCAGATCGTCCGTCGAACCACGCGTGTCACGCTGCAACGACGACAGCGTCTGCGCACCCATGTCGAACTTCATCGTGCTGACTCGCCTCCCCCGTGTGGGCTACCTCGGCGACCGCTCCCGGCCGGCCTCACGTCTCTCCACCATCTCTACCAACACCGTGGTTGCCCGTGCAATCGAGGTTCGCGTCGCTTACAGAAGTGGCACAGAACCATGACCGACCCGTGCGGCGGGTCCGCGGGGGCTGCCGGGCGTCAGCGCGTCGCCGCCGCCGTCGGCCCTTCCCGGCAGATCAGCAGCAGGGCCCGGTCGTCGTTGACGTCCTTGGCGACCGCCTCGATGAGGTGCCAGGCGGCGCCGTGGAAGCCGCCGGCGACATAGCGGTCGGCCTCGCCGGTGAGGCGGTCGATGCCCTCGACGATGTCGCGGTCGGAGGTCTCCACCAGGCCGTCCGTGAACAGCATCAGGACGTCCCCGGGCCGCAGCGAGCCCTTCACCGGGTCGAACTGGGCGCCGTCGTAGACGCCGAGGAGCGGGCCCTCGGCGGCCTTCTCCTCCCAGCGGCCGCTGCCCGCGCTGAGCTGGAGGCCCGGCGGATGGCCCGCGGAGTACAGCTCGTAGTCGCCGGAGTCCAGGTCGAGGACGAGGTGGATGGAGGTGGCGAAGCCCTCGTCCCAGTCCTGGCGGAGCAGGTAGCCGTTCGCGGCCGGGAGGAAGGCGTGCGGCGGGAGGGAGCCGAGGAGGCCGCCGAACGCGCCGGACAGCAGCAGGGCGCGCGAGCCCGCGTCCATGCCCTTGCCGGACACGTCGGTGAGGACGACCTCCAGGGTCCGGCCGCCGTTGGTGCGGGCCGCGACCACGAAGTCGCCGGAGAAGGACTGGCCGCCCGCCGGGCGCAGGGCCATCTCGCGGTGCCAGCCGTTCGGCAGGCCGGGCAGCTTGCTCTGCACCCGGATCCGTTCGCGCAGGTCGAACAGCATGGTGCCGCCGCGGCGCCAGGGCACGCCGACCCGGCTGCGGAACTGGGCGAGCAGCAGACCGAAGAAGCCGCAGGCCGCGACGACGAGCACGGTGCCCGGGGTGACCCGGGAGGGGCCCTCGGTGTAGGGGCCCAGTTGCACCGACTCCACGATCAGCGCCGTGGCGGCCGCCGCGTACAGGCCGAGCAGGCTGGCCGGGCGCAGCAGCAGTCCGCCCACGACGACCGGCAGGACCAGGGCGGCCGGGGAGAACCACACGGCGTTGGCCAGGGTGGCCGCCGCGATCAGGGGGACGGTCAGCAGCAGGCCGGCCAGGGCGATCCAGTCCGAGCCGTCGCCGCGAAAGTAGTCCACGGCGGCTCGGCGCAGCCCGACGCGGGCCCGGTGCCACTGCTTCTTCAACCGGGCCGTGAACGTGTCGGCTTCCGACCGCCGCTCTCGTCCTGATGCCATTAGTTCGGGACCCTATCCATCGGACCAGCCCCTTGGCACGGGAGGTCCTACTTGTCCCCCCTGCGAGGCCGACTTCACAGTGAACGTCACCGGGCGCACGGGCGCCGCCGCCCGGCGGAAATTCCCTCGCTCGTCCCGCATTGCCCTGGTAGGCATGGCCCATGGCGACTGATGCGAGCGGCTCTTCGGCCGGCCCCCGGGTGCTGCGGCGTGACGAATGGGACAAGTGGTACAACTCCCTGCTCAGGGGCTTCGGCGGGGTGCCGGAGGCCGCCGAGGAACGGGAGTTGTGGAACGCGCTGACCGAGTTCGACCGTTCGCTGGGCGTCTGGGACGGTGACGAGTGCGTGGGGACGGCCGGGGCGTTCAGCTTCCGGCTCACCGTGCCCGGCGGCGCCCCGGTGCGGGCGGCCGGCGTCACGATGGTCAGCGTCGCGGCCACGCACCGCCGGCGCGGGGTGCTGACGTCGATGATGCGGCGGCAGCTGGACGACGTGCGCGCCTGGGGTGAGCCGCTGGCCGTGCTGACGGCGTCCGAGCCGGCGATCTACGGCCGGTTCGGGTACGGCGCGGCCACCTTCCATCTGGGCGCCGAGATCGACACGACCCGGGTGCGGCTGTCGGTGCCGGACGGGACGGACGGGGTGCGGGTCCGTTTCGCGGCGCCGGGCGACGTCCTGGACGTGTGCGAGGCGCTGTACGCCCGGCTGGTGCCCACGCGGCCCGGGCTGCTGGCGCGGCAGCCGGGCTGGGAGCGGCTCGGGGTGCTCGACCCGGAGAGCGAGCGGGGCGGGGCGTCGCCGCTGCAGTGCGTGCTCGCCGAGCGGGACGGGGAGGCGGTCGGCTACGCCCGCTACCGCGTCAAACCGGAGTGGGAGCTCGCCGGGCCGAACGGCACGGTCGTCCTGGAGGACCTGGTCGCGCTGGATCCGGCGGCGGACGCGGCGCTGTGGCGCTTCCTGTTCGGCATCGACCTGACGTCGAAGATCACCGTGCGGGGCCGTCCGGTGGACGACGCCTGGCAGTACATGGTGTCCGACATGCGGCGGTGCCTCACGCGGCTGCGGGACTCGCTGTACGTGCGGCCGGTCGAGGTCGGGGCGGCGCTCGGGGCGCGGACGTACCAGGCGCCGGTGGACGTGGTGTTCGAGGTGGAGGACGCGTTCTGCCCCTGGAACGCCGGGCGCTGGCGGCTCAGCGGGGACCAGAAGGGGGCGTCCTGTGAGCGCACCTCGGATGCGGCCGAGCTCGCCCTGTCCGTGCGGGAGTTGGGCTCCGCGTACCTCGGGGGCGTGTCGCTGACGGCGCTGGCCGCGGCGGGGCGGGTCCGGGAGGTGCGGCAGGGGGCGCTGGCGGAGGCGTCGGCGGCGTTCGGCAGCGGGGGCCCGGCCCCATGGCTCCCGCACGGGTTCTGAGGCGGTTGCGGGCTCCCGGCCTGCGGTCCGGTCAGGGGCGCTGGCAGGTGGGGCACCAGAAGAGGTTGCGGGCGGCGAGGTCGGCGGTGCGGATCTCGCCGCCGCACACGTGGCAGGGCAGGTTCGCCCGGCGGTAGACGTACACCTCGCCGCCGTGGTCGTCCTTGCGCGGCGGGCGGCCCATCGCCTGCGGGGTGTGCTCGGGGCGGACCGTGTCGATGCGGTTGTTGCGGACGCCCTCGCGCATGAGGGCGACGAGGTCGGCCCAGATCGCGTGCCACTCGGCGGGGGTGATGTCCTTGCCGGGGCGGTAGGGGTCGATGCGGTGCCGGAAGAGGACCTCGGCGCGGTAGACGTTCCCGACGCCGGCGATGACCTTCTGGTCCATGAGCAGGGCGGCGATCGTCGTGCGGCTGCGGGAGACGCGCCGGTAGGCGGCGTCGGGGTCGGCGCCGTCGCGCAGCGGGTCGGGGCCGAGGCGGTCGTGTATCGCCTGCTTCTCCGGGGGCGTGATCAGGGCGCAGGTGGCGGGGCCGCGGAGGTCGACGTGGGCCGTGTCGTGCGCCAGGCGCAGGCGGACGGTGTCGGTGGGGGGCGGCGCGGGGGCGGGGCCGAAGGCGACCTTGCCGAAGAGGCCGAGGTGGATGTGCACCCACCGTGCGCCGGCGAAGCCGAGGAAGAGGTGCTTGCCGTGGGCTTCCGTGCCGGTGAGTTCGGTGCCGGTGAGGAGGGCGGCGGCGGAGGCGAACTTGCCCTGGGGGCTGGTGACCCGGGGCGCGCTGCCGGCGAAGGCCGCGGCGTAGTCCTGGGCCAGGCGGTGAATGGTGTGGCCTTCCGGCACGGGGTTCGTCCTCCGACGGGGGTCTGTGCGGTCCGGACACGGGCGGCGTCACGTTCGGTGCACGCGGGTGACCGTGCGGACATCGCGGCGGCCCGGGGATCGCTCGGTGCGATCGCCCGGGCCGCCGGCCGGCTGTGCGGTGTTACGACTGCGGGTGGTGCGGCGGGATCGGCGGCAGGTCGCCGGTGGTCTCGTACGCGGCGAGCATGTCGATCCGGCGGATGTGGCGCTCGTCACCCGAGAACGGGGTGCCGAGGAACGTCTCGACGAACGTGGTCGCCTCGTCCTGGGAGTGCATGCGGGCGCCGACGGCCACGACGTTGGCGTTGTTGTGCTGACGGCCGAGCGCCGCCGTCTCCTCGCTCCAGGCGAGGGCCGCGCGGACGCCCTTGACCTTGTTCGCCGCGATCTGCTCGCCGTTGCCGGAACCGCCGATGACGATGCCGAGCGAGTCGGGGTCGGCGGCCGTGCGCTCCGCCGCGCGGAGGCAGAAGGGCGGATAGTCGTCCTGGGCGTCGTAGAGGTGCGGGCCGCAGTCCACGGGGTCGTGCCCCGCCGCCTTGAGCCACTCGACGAGGTGGTTCTTGAGTTCGTAGCCCGCATGGTCCGAGCCGAGGTACACGCGCATGGCACGAGTGTGACACGGGCGATCGCGGGAAGGCGCGCGGGGTGGTGGTCGGAAAAGCCCGCCCAAATGTGAAGTGGATTACGGAAGCTCAGGAAAACCTCAAGTAACAATCTGGATTCAAAGGTTTTCCTATACGTTCGCCTCCGATTCACTGGACCGGCTCGTACGCCGCTCGTATGAGCCCCGCACCACCGTCACGCCGCGGCACACCCCTTCCGCACGGCGTGCGCGGGTGAGGTGCGGACGTACCACTCCCCGGCGCAAAGGAAATTCGTTCCATGACCTCGCAGCCGACGACGAAGACGACCGAGAAGGACCGTGTAGGACCCGGGGACCCCGGGGCGCACGGTTCCGGGCTCCAGGCCGGGCTGAAGAACCGGCACCTGTCGATGATCGCCATCGGCGGCGTGATCGGCGCCGGCCTCTTCGTCGGGTCCAGCTCCGGTATCGCCACCGCCGGACCCGGCATCCTGCTGTCCTACGCCCTCGTCGGCACGCTCGTGGTGCTGGTGATGCGGATGCTCGGCGAGATGTCCGCCGCCAACCCCACCTCGGGCTCCTTCTCCGCCCACGCCGACCGGGCGCTCGGCTCGTGGGCCGGCTTCTCCATCGGCTGGCTGTACTGGTTCTTCTGGGTCGTCGTGCTCGCGGTCGAGGCGACCGCCGGCGCGGTGATCCTGGAGGGCTGGATACCGGCCGTGCCGCAGTGGGCCTGGGCCCTGATCGTGATGGTCGTGCTGACCGCCACCAACCTGGTCTCCGTCGCCTCCTACGGCGAGTTCGAGTTCTGGTTCGCGGGCATCAAGGTCGTCGCCATCGCCGCGTTCATCGTCATCGGCGGACTGGCCGTGTTCGGCGTGCTGCCGGGTGTCGACAGCGAGCAGGCCGGATTCGGCAACCTCACCGAACACGGCGGCTTCCTGCCGCACGGGGCCGGGGCCATCCTGACCGGTGTGCTGCTCGTCGTCTTCTCCTTCATGGGCAGCGAGATCGCCACCCTGGCCGCCGGCGAGTCGGAGAACCCGCAGCAGGCCGTCACCAAGGCCACCAACAGCATCATCTGGCGCGTCGCCGTCTTCTACCTCGGCTCGATCCTCGTCGTGGTCTCCCTGCTGCCGTGGGACAGCAAGTCCATCACCGAGGACGGCTCCTACGTCGCGGCGCTCGACTCCCTCGGCATTCCGCACGCCGGTCAGATCATGAACTTCATCGTGCTGACGTCGGTGCTGTCCTGCCTCAACTCCGGCCTGTACACCGCTTCCCGCATGGCCTTCTCGCTCGGCCAGCGCGGGGACGCGCCGAAGGCCTTCGCCCGCACGACCTCCAACGGCGTGCCGCGCACCGCGATCCTCGCGTCCGTCGCGTTCGGCTTCGTCGCCGTGTTCTTCAACTACAAGTTCCCGGACTCGGTCTTCCTGTTCCTGGTGAACTCCAGCGGTGCGGTCGCCCTGTTCGTGTGGCTGGTGATCTGCTTCTCCCAGCTGCGCATGCGGAAGATCATCCAGGCCGAGGCGCCGGAGAAGCTCGTCGTGAAGATGTGGCTGTACCCGTACCTGACCTGGGCGACGGCCGCGCTGATCGTCTTCATCCTGGGCTACATGCTCACCGACACCGAGCACGACGGGCGCACCACCATCTCGCTGTCGCTGCTGGTGGCGGCGGTGGTGCTGATCATCGCCTTCGTCAAGGAGAAGACGCGGGGCGGCCGCCGGCCCGCCGACGCGGTCGAGGCCCCCGCCGACCGGCGTGACGAGGTCTCGGCCGGCTGAGCCCGACGGCAGCGTGCCGTTCCGGGTGAACGGACGGGCCTGTGCCGGTGCCGCCTCGCGGCGCGCGGCACAGGCCCGTCTTGCTTTCCGTCCGCCGCGTCGCCTCACAGCACCGTGAAGCCGTCCCTGACCTTCTCGTAGACCGGCAGGGCCTCCTGCTCGGCGGCGGCGTGGTACCAGGTGCTGACCTGGTAGGTCTTCGCCTTCGCCCGCACCGTGAAGGCGAGCAGCCGGGCGTGCCAGTGGACGCCGCCCAGCGAGAACGCGTACTCCCAGACGACCGCCGGACGACCGCGGAACGTCGTCTCCTCCAGGCGGATCTTGCGGTACCCCTCGCCCTGCCGGGCGTTGCGCTCCGAGGTCTGCCAGGTCTCCAGCAGATCGCCCCGGGCCAGGGAGGACTTGCCGACCAGTTCCTGGGTGCCGTCCGGCGAGGTGTAGTGCACCTCGGCGCCGGTCTTGACGTCCCGCCGCCAACCCGCGGGCGGCGCCCAGGCGAATCCGCCGGCCTCCCGGTGCGCGCCGGGTGGCAGGGTCTGCGGCCGGGCGGTGCCGCCCACGGTGGGGGCGGGGCCGGAGTCCGTGGCGGGAGCCGCGGAGGCGGAGGAGCCCGCGCGGGGTGTGTCGCCGCCGGGCGAGCCGGTGGAGGTCGCCATCAGGACGCCCGCGACGGTACCGGCGGTGGCGAGCGCGGCCGCCGTCACGGCGAGCAGCGTACGGCGACGGGCGGACGTCGTCCGGCTGCCGTCGCCCGGGCCGGAGCGGGGACCGGCCGGGGCGGTGGGGCCGGGCGGTTCACCACCGGGCCCGGGCGGCACCGGGTCGGGCGGCGGAACCGGGTGGGCGCGCAGCCCGGTCTCCGTCTCGGCCCGGGTGAGGGAGACGGAATCGGGGGTGGGGCCTGTCCGGCGCAGGGACGCGGTCCGGCCGGCCTGCGCCTGCGCCTGCGCCTGCGCCTGCGCCTGCGCCTGCGCCTGCGATGATTCCCCCCGCACCGGCTCCTGTGCCGACGGGAACGCGGAGACGGTTCCGGGCTCGGGCCTTGGCTCTCCTCGGGGATCGGGCCCTCGATCCGTGAACTCGTCTCGATCGGCGGGGACTTGCGTCACCGGCGGTAGCGCGCCGCTCGGCGGCCGTGGTGGCGGTGGTGTCTCGGCCGTACCCGCCGCAGGCCCGGGGTGGGTGCGTTGCGAGCCGGATGGCGGGGTGGAGCCGGGTGGGCGTCCGGGTACCCGGATCGTCGGGGTCGGGTTCGGGAAGGCGAGCGGGTCCAGGGCTGTTTCGAGGTCGTCCAGGGTCGGCCGGGTCGTCGGGTCCTTCTCCAGGAGGGACGTCAGGATGCCGTGCAAGGGGCCCGTACCCGCGGGGAGTCGGGGCTCCTCGTAGAGGACCGCGTGCAGGGTCGCCAGCGTGGTGTCGCGGGCGAACGGGGAGCGGCCGCCGAGGGCCGCGCAGAGGGTCGCGCCGAGGGACCAGACGTCGGACGGCGGGCCCTGCGGGCGTCCGGAGATGCGCTCGGGGGCCATGTAGTCGGGGGAGCCCACCAGCGTCCCGACCATGGTGAGCGCCTTCGCGTCCTGGAGCGCGGCGATGCCGAAGTCCGTCAGGACGATCCGCCGGGAGCGGGAACGGGGGTGGCCGGCACGGCCGTCCTCCTGTCCTCGCCCCGGCCCGGACGCGCCGGACGCGTGCTCGACCAGCACGTTGCCGGGCTTGATGTCCCGGTGGAGGACGCCCCGTTCGTGCACCTGCCGCAGCGCCGCCACCAGACCCAGGCCGACCCGGGCCGTCTCGCAGACGCTCAGCGGGCCGTCCTCCGCGAGGATCCGTTCCAGGGAGCGGCCCGCCACCAACTCCATGACGATCCAGAGCCGTTCGCCCTCGTCGACGACGTCGTAGATCCGAACGACGTTGGGATGGTCGATCCTGGCCGTGGCCCTGGCCTCGCGCAGGGTCCGCTCGCGGCGGGTGCTGCCGTCCTCCGCGTCGAGACCGTCGATCCGCATTTCCTTGACGGCCACCTGCCGGTCGAGTATTTCGTCGGCGGCTCGCCACACGCGCCCCATTCCCCCCTGGCCGATACTCTCGACCAACCGGTAGCGCCCCGTCACCAATATCCCTGGAATCCCGCCCCAGTTCGCATTCCCCGGCAATTCGCTGCACCCCCTCCACGACGCCGCGACCGACTCCAGTGAAACACAACGGTCACACTTCGCGCCGCACCAGGATAGGGGAAGAAATCTTGTGGTACTTATTTCAGTGCGCAGGACGCTAATTCCGGCGCAGTGCAGGGGGAACGCAAGGGGGGCGAACATGAGTTCTTATCGTGCGGCCGTGGTCGTGGGGCCACTGGTCGCGGCATCGTTCTCGGCGGTGCTGGTCCTGTCAGGAACCGCCGGGGCACAGGACGAGGGGCCCGCGAGCGGCAAGGGGGGAAAGGCGGTCGACAAGGCACCGGCGGGGGTGGAGCTCACCACGCTCCTCCCCGAGAAAATCTCGGTGGACAACGGTTCGGAAAAAACGTCGATCACCGCCACCGTGAAGAACGGGGGCAGCAAGGACAGCGGCAGGATCAGGCTGCTGGTCGTCGGATTCGACGGGCTTGTCGTCAAGAACGTCGAGGGATGTTCCGCAATACCCGAAAAGAATCTCCCGGCGGGTTCGAACAGCGGGTTCGCCTGCCCGATCGGCAATCTCGCCGCCGGGAAGTCGGCGTCGTACACCGTCCAGGCGACGTACGACCTGGGGAAGACCGGCAAGATCTGCCTGCCGGTGCAGACGGGCGACGGGAAGAAGACGTTCTGGCAGCAGGGGCCGGTGCCGTTCGGCACCGACAACCCCTCGCCCGACGCCCCCGCCACTCCCCTGCTGCTCGGCACGGACAACGAGCCGGCGGGTCCGGGAGCCGAGGAACTGCCGCGGACGGGCCCGGCCGATGCGGTGCTGCCCCTGGGGGCGGCCGGTGCGGCACTGTGCGCGGCGGGCGCGGCCGGTCTGTGGTGGTCGCGACGCCGGCGCACGGACACCGGGTCGGGCTGATCCGGCCGCGGTGACGCCGGGCACGCGAAAGGCCCGCCGGGGTGTTCCCCGGCGGGCCTCTTCGACGGTCTCGCGGCACTCAGCGCTTGCCGGCGAACTTCCACGCGGTGGGCAGCGCGCCCATGGCCAGGGCCGCCTTCAGCGCGTCGCCGAGGAGGAACGGCGTGAGACCGGCCGCGACGGCCGCGGTGGCGGACATGCCGGTCGACAGGGCGAGGTAGGGCACGCCGACGGCGTAGATGATCGCCTCGCCGACGAGCATCGTGCCCGCCATGCGCCACACCGAGCGGTCGGCGCCCCGGCGGGCCAGGGCGCCGACGACGGTCGCGGCCAGGATCATGCCGAGGATGTAGCCGAAGGAGGGGGCGACCCCGGACGTGCCGCTCGCGAACCACGGCACACCGGCGACGCCCGCCACCGCGTACAGCGCGAGGGCGAGCAGGCCCCGGCCGGCGCCGAGCGAGGTGCCGACGAGCAGCGCGGCGAACGTCTGGCCGGTCACCGGCACCGGGGAGCCGGGCACGGGCACCGACAGCTGGGCGGCGAGGCCGGTGAGCGCGGCGCCGCCGAGCACGAGGGCCGCGTCCCGGACGCGGGAGGACGGGAGCAGGTCGGCGAGGACCTGTCCGGTGCGGGCGGGTGTGGCGGCGGCGGTGCTCATGGGGACTCCGCGGGGTGAGGGCCGGTGGGACATCGTGACGCTATCCCAGCGCCCTCGCGCCGATCACCGTCAGCGCTCGACAAAGGCACGCGGCGGGCTGTGGTCGGCTCCGGACAAAGGATGGCGGCTACACCGGGTGCGGCGTGACGCCGGTCACGGAGTTCAGGTGGCCCGCGGCACGCCGGCGGCCGGAGGGGCCGCTGTAGGTTTCCGCCAAAGACACGCGTGCGCCGCACCGATGACGGTGTCCGCCGCGTCGATGGCGGTGTCCGCCGCTTCAGTGGCGGTTTCCGCCGATGGCGCGCCCCCCTCCGTCCCGGGAGCGAGCGGCCCCGTCTCACCCGTCGGGCACGCTCTGTCCGCCGCAGGGGCGTTTTGCTAGCGTCTCGCCCATGGTTGCCCAGGCCCGGTACTTCTCGCAGCGTCGCTACGTCGACCTGCGCCGCCAGGGCACGGCCACCTGTCGCCGCCCGGAGTGAGGCGGGGCGGCTCTTCCGGCCCGCCGATCGAGACGGCACAGTGTCGGACCGGCCCCAGGAAGTTGCCATGCCCCGTACCGCGGCTCCCCTTCTCACGTCCCCCATCCCCCGTGTCGCCGACAGCGACCGGCGCCGCACCAGCGCCAGCGTCGTCCTGCGGTCCGTGCTGGAGCACGGGCCCGTCGCGCGCAGCACCATCGCCCGGCTGACCGGACTGTCGCCGGCGTCGGTGACCGACTACTGCGCCCGGCTGGCCGAGTCGGGCCTCATTCGCGAGTCCGCCGTGCCGCTGCGGTCCAAGGGGGTGGGGCGGCCCCACCTGCCGGTCGACCTGGACGGCTCCCGGTTCGTGGTGGGCGGGGTGCACGTCGCGGTACCCCACACCACGGTCGCGCTGCTGGACCTGCGCGGGCGGGTACTGGCCCGGCGCGAGCTGAAGCACGACGGGGCCGGTGCGGCGCGGGTGCTGGCCCGGGCCGCCGACGGGCTGGCGGCACTGCTCGCCGGGACCCGGCGCAGCAGGCCGCTGGGCCTCGGGTTCGCGGCGGGCGGCTGGGTGGACCGCGACTCGGGCACCGTCGTCGAGCATCCCCTGCTGGGCTGGCGCGAGGTGCCGGTACGTGACCTGCTGGGCGCGCACACCGGCCTGCCGGTCCATGTGGACGGGCACGCCCGGGCGTTGCTCAACGCGGAGCGGCTGTTCGGTCGGGCCCGGGGCAGCCGCAGCGTGCTGCACCTGTTCGCGGGCAACATGGTCGACGCGGCGTTCGCGACCCACGACGAGGTGCACCACGGGCCGCGCTCCCAGGCCGGGGCCATCGCCCATCTGCCGGTACCGGGCGGCTCGGAGCCCTGCGACTGCGGCCGGACCGGCTGCCTCCAGGCCGAGTTGAGCGAGCGGACCCTGTGCCTGCGGGCCCGCGAGGCAGGGGTCGTCGACGGGGTGAACCCGATGCACGTGGTCGCAGCGGCCGCCGCCGGTGACACCGTGGCCGCCGCGCTGCTGCGGGAGCGCTCGCGCCGGGTCGGGCGCGCGGTGGGGCTGCTGCTCGACGTCCTCAACCCGGAGCGGGTGGTGGTGACGGAGATCGGTGCCATGCACCGCGAGGACTGCCTCGCCGCCCTGCGTGAGGAAGTCGGGCCGGATCGCGCGGACACCGTGTCGCCGATCGGTTTCACGGATTCCGTGCCGGCCGTCGCGGGTGGCGCGGTGGCGCTCGACGTTCTCTACCGGGATCCGCTGGGCGCGTCACCTGAGGCTATTTAATTCAGAAACTCGGAATGTTGACAGGCCGGGCCGCTGACCAGGAACATCCTGTTCATGAGCCCGCTCACGAGCTGTCGCACCCTCTGTTGCTGACCCGTTGACGCGCCCCAGGCGCCCCTTCACGGAGCGCCTTCTCCTTCCTTTGTGACATTCCCGTGAATTCCCGGCCGGATTTTTCCCGGCCCGGAATTGCGTGTGCTGTTCCGCCTTCATACCCAGGGAGCCCTCCCATGTCCTCGCCCCCCGTTTCCGGTGTCGACCGGCGTCTGTTCCTCACCTCGCTGCTCGGCGTCACGGCCGCCGCGGCCGGGCTCAGCGGCTGCGCGGACGGCAGTGCCGCGGCCGGTGAGCCGGCCTCCGACGCCCCGCTGGCCACCAAGGTTCCGGCGGGCACCAGCCTGAAGATCGCGTCGTACCAGAACGCGCAGGAATTGCAGTTGAAGCTGGCCGGGTTGGACGACCTGCCGTTCACGGTGTCGAACTGGCTGAACATCGGCGCGGGTCCCGACGTCATCAACGCCTTCCGCGCGAAGTCCCTGGACGTCGCCAACAACGCCGGCATCCCGCCCATCCAGGCGCACTACCAGGGCTTCGACGCGAAGATCGTGGCCATCAACATCACCCGCAAGCCCAACTACCTGTTCGCCACCAAGCCCGGCAGCGACATACGGAAGGTGGCGGACTTCCGGGGCAGGCGGCTCGCCTTCTCCCAGGGCCAGGCGCAGGGCGTGGTCCTGCTGCGGGCGCTGAAGAAGGCCGGGCTGGCGTACGACGACGTGGAACTGGTGCCGCTGACCAGCAACCAGTTCCTCACCGCCCTGCAGTCCGGGCAGGTGGACATCGCGCCGCTGGCCAACACCCAGGCACCGGCGTACCTGAGCAAGTACACGTCGGCCCGCACCATCAGGACCGACGTGGTGGACCTGCTCAACCTGCTGTGGGCGCCGGTGGCGGTGCTGAACGACCGGGCGAAGGCCGCCGCGGTCGCCGCCTACATCCCGCACTGGGCGAAGGGCCAGGTGTGGACCTACGAGCACCCCGACGAGTGGAACGAGCAGTTCTACGTCGGGACGCAGAACCTGACCCCCGCCCAGGCCAAGGCGGTGACGGCGCTGGCCAACAAGCCGCTGTTCCCGCCGCGCTGGGACGAGGCGATCCGCTGGGAGCAGGAGACCGCCGATCTGCTCGCCGAGGGCGGGTTCGTGAAGAAGTTCGACGTGTCCGAGCTGTTCGACCACCGCTTCGAGCCCCTGGCGGCCCGGGCCGTGCCGGCGGAGTACCGGAGGTGACCGCGATGACCACGACGACGCACACGACGTCGGCCGCCGCCGTGCCGCCGGCCGAGGTGGACGAGGCGCACCAGGTGCGCAGGCGCCGGCGGCTGGCCCCGGGCAGGCGGCTGCCCGCCGCCCGGCTCGCCGGGCCGCTCGCCGTCCTCGCCCTGTGGATCGGCGCCTCGGCCGCGGGGCTGCTCGACACCGGGGCGATACCGGCGCCCTGGACGGTCCTGGAGACCGGCACCCGCCTGTGGACCGAGGGCACGCTGCCGAACGACATCCTGACCTCGCTGCGGCGGGCGGCGAGCGGGTTCGCGATCGGCCTGACCGGCGGGGTCCTGCTGGCGCTGGTGTCGGGGCTGACCCGCACCGGCGAGGCGCTGATCGACGGGACCGTGAACCTCAACCGGGCCATCCCCACCCTCGGTCTGATCCCGCTGTTCATCCTGTGGCTGGGCATCGGCGAGACCTTCAAGATCGCCATCATCGCGATCGTCGTCTACATCCCCATCTACCTCAACACGCACGCGGCGCTGTCCGGCATCGACAGCCGCTTCGTCGAACTGGCCGAGGTGCAGGGGCTGTCGAAGTACCGGTTCATCCGGCAGGTCGTGATCCCGGGAGCGCTGCCCGGGTTCTTCGTGGGGCTGCGGCTGGGCGTCACGGGCTCCTGGCTGGGCCTGGTGGTGCTGGAGCAGATCAACGCCACCAGCGGCCTCGGCTACCTGATGTTCCAGGCGACAAATTACGGCCAGACGGACGTGATCCTCGTCGGCCTGGTCGTCTACGGCGTCTTCGGCCTGATCTCCGACAGCGCGGTCCGTCTCATCGAACGGAGGGTGCTGGTATGGCGCCGCACACTGAGCAGCTGACCCGCCCGGCCGTGCAACTGCGGGGCCTGACTAGGTCGTTCGAGGGGCGCACGGTCCTCGACGGCATCGACCTGGACCTGCCCGCGGGGCAGCTCACGGCCCTGCTCGGGCACAGCGGCTCGGGCAAGAGCACGCTGCTGCGGGCCATCGCCGGACTGGACCACGGCGTCACGGGCAGCGGGCAGCTGACCGCGCCCGAGCGGGTGTCGGTGGTGTTCCAGGACTCCCGGCTGCTGCCCTGGCGGCGGGTCCTCGACAACGTGCTGCTCGGCGCGGAGGGCAAGGACGCCGGCCGCCGGGGCCGGGCGGCGCTGGAGGAAGTGGGGCTGAAGGGCCGCGAGCGGGCCTGGCCGGGCGAGCTGTCCGGCGGCGAGGCGCAGCGCGCCGCGCTGGCCCGCTCCCTGGTGCAGGAGCCGGAACTGCTCCTGGCGGACGAGCCGTTCGGCGCGCTGGACGCCCTGACCCGGATCCGGATGCACGGCCTGCTGCGGGAACTGTGGGAGCGCCACCGGCCCTCGGTGCTGCTGGTCACCCACGACGTGGACGAGGCGATCGTGCTCGCCGACCGGGTGCTCGTCCTGGAGGACGGCCGCATCGGCCTCGACCTGACCATCGACCGCCCGCACCCGCGGTCGTACCGCGACCCCCTGCTCGGCGAGTACCGGGAGCGGCTGCTGGCCGCGCTCGGTGTCACGGAGGACCACCGATGACCCGCGGACAGCTGCATCTGAACGCGTTCCTGATGACCACCGGCCACCACGAGGCGTCGTGGCGGCTGCCGGAGAGCGACCCGTACGCGAGTGTGGACCTGGCCCACTACGTGCGGCTCGCGCGGATCGCCGAACGGGGCACCTTCGACTCGCTGTTCCTCGCCGACGGCCCGCAGCTGTGGAGCAGTGTGGGGCAGCGGCCCGCGGGGGCGCTGGAGCCGATCACGCTGCTGACCGCGCTGGCGACGGCCACCGAGCACATCGGGCTGATCGCCACGGCCTCCACGTCGTACAACGCGCCCTACAACCTGGCGCGCAAGTTCGCCTCGCTCGACCACATCAGCGGCGGCCGGGCGGGCTGGAACATCGTCACCACCGCCGGTGCGGACGCGGCCCGCAACTTCGGTCTGGAGGCCGAGCCGGCGCACGCCGAGCGGTACGCGCGGGCCGCGGAGTTCCTCGACGTGGCGCTGAAGCTGTGGGACAGCTGGGAGGACGACACGATCGTCGCCGACAAGGCGGCGGGCGTGTGGGGCGACGACGCGAAGATCCACCCGCCGCGCCACCAGGGGCGGTACTTCAGCGTCGAGGGCGCGCTCAACGTGCCGCGCTCGCCGCAGGGTTACCCGCTGCTGGTGCAGGCCGGCTCCTCCGAGGACGGCAAGCGGTTCGCGGCCCGCTACGCGGAGGCGGTGTTCACCGCGCAGCAGACGATCGAGGACGCGCGGGCCTTCTACGCCGACCTCAAGGCCCGCACCGTCGCGGCCGGCCGGGACGCCGGGCACATCAAGGTGCTGCCCGGCATCGTCCCGGTGATCGGCTCGACCGAGGCCGAGGCGCGGGCGCACGAGCGGGTCCTGGAGGACCACATCGTGCACACGCACGGCGTGCAGCACCTGGAGCGGCTGCTGCACCTGGACCCGGGCACCCTCCACCTGGACGGCCCGCTGCCGGCCGACCTGCCGCCGGAGAGCGCCATCGAGGGCGCCAAGAGCCGCTACACGCTCGTCGTCGAGCTGGCCCGGCGCGACCGGCTCACCGTGCGGCAGCTGATCGGTCGGCTCGGCGGCGGCCGCGGGCACCTCACCTTCGCGGGCACGCCCGAACAGGTCGCCGACACCATCGAGCTGTGGTTCACCACGGGCGCCGCCGACGGCTTCAACATCATGCCCGCGGTGCTGCCGTCCGGCCTGGAGGCCTTCGTCGACCACGTCGTGCCCCTCCTGCGCGCCCGCGGGCTGCTGCGCACCGAGTACGGCGCCCGGACCACCCTGCGGGGCCGCTACGGCCTGCCGCGCCCCGCCAACCAGCACGTCCTCGCCCCGGTACCCGCCTGACCACCCGGAAGGAAACCGCCATGAGCATCGAGATCCACAAGATCACCGCGCGTATCGGCGCCCGCGTCGAGGGCGTCGACCTCACCCGCCCCCTCGACGAGGCGACGACCACCGCCCTGCGCGAGGCACTCAACGCGCACAAGGCGCTCGTCCTCGACGCCGAGGGCCTGGACGACGCCGGCCAGCAGGCGTTCGTGCGGCACTTCGGCGACATCACCACCGCCCATCCGACGGTGGCCGCCGTCGACGGCGCCCCGAACGTGCTGCCCGTCGACAGCGAGGGCGGCCGGGCCGCCAACCACTGGCACACCGACGTGACCTTCGTCCTCAACCCGCCGCAGGCCACCAGCCTGCGCAGTGTCACCGTCCCGCCCTACGGCGGCGAGACGCTCATCGCCAGTTCGGCCGCCGCCTACCGCGACCTGCCCGACTCGCTGCGGCGCCTGGCGGACACGCTGTGGGCGGAGCACACGAACGACTACGACTACGCCGTGCCGGGGGAGGACGTCGACGAGGAGCAGGCGGCCCGGCGCGCGGAGTTCACCTCGATCACGTACCGCACGGTCCACCCCGTCGTCCGGGTCCACCCCCTGACGGGCGAGCGCGGCCTGTTCATCGGGGGCTTCGCCCAGCGGATCGTGGGCCTGTCGGCGGGCGAGTCCCGCAAGGTCCTGGACCTGCTGCAGGCCTATGTGACCCGGCCGGAGAACGTGCTGCGCCACCGCTGGTCGCCGAACCAGCTCGTGCTGTTCGACAACCGCATCACCCAGCACTACGCCGTCGACAACTACGACGGGCTGCCGCGCCGGCTGCACCGCGTCACGGTCGCCGGGGAGGTCCCGGTGGGCGTGGAGGGCAAGGAGAGCTACGCCATCGAGGGCGACGCCTCGCACTACAGCCCGCTCGCCGCCTAGGCACGCAGAGCGACCGGCACGTCCACATGGTGGGATGCCTCTCCGCGCGGGCGGGGAGGCATCCCAGACTGGCGGCGTTTTGCCCCCGTACGCCCCTCACGCATTGGACGAGCCGCGCCCATGCCCAGCAGCACCACCCAGGAGACGCCGACCGGCACGGACGGCGCCTCCCTCTCCCACGGCCTGAAGCAGCGCCACCTGTCGATGATCGCCCTCGGCGGTGTGATCGGCGCCGGTCTGTTCGTCGGCTCCGGTGCCGGCATCGCCGCCGCCGGACCGTCGATCGTGGTCGCCTACGCCCTGTCCGGCCTCCTCGTGATGCTGGTGATGCGGATGCTGGGCGAGATGTCGGCCGCGTACCCCTCCTCGGGCTCGTTCTCGGCGCACGCCGAGCGGGCCATCGGACCCTGGGCCGGGTTCACCGCCGGCTGGTCGTTCTGGGTGCTGCTGTGCACGGCGGTCGGCCTGGAGGGCATCGGCGCCGCGAAGATCGTCAGCGGCTGGCTGCCGGGCACCCCGGAGTGGGCGTGGGTGGCGCTGTTCATGGTCGTCTTCTGCGGCACGAACCTGGCGGCCGTGAAGAACTTCGGCGAGTTCGAGTTCTGGTTCGCGGCGCTGAAGGTCGCCGCGATCAGCCTGTTCCTGGTGCTCGGCGTCCTGGCGGTCCTCGGCGTCCTGCCCGGCACCGACTCGCCCGGCGCGAGCAACCTCACCGACTTCCTGCCCAACGGCAGCGAGGGCCTGGTCATCGGCCTGCTCGCCTCGGTCTTCGCCTACGGCGGCCTGGAGACGGTCACCATCGCGGCGGCCGAGTCGGAGAACCCCGTCCAGGGCGTGGCGCGCGCCGTCCGCACCGCGATGTGGCGCATCGCGCTGTTCTACATCGGCTCCATGGCGGTCATCGTCACCCTGGTGCCCTGGGACTCCGAAGAGGTCGTCGAGAAGGGCCCGTACGTGGCCGCCCTCGACGAGCTGGGCATCCCCGGCGCCGGCCAGCTGATGAACGTGGTCGTGCTGGTGGCACTGCTGTCCGCGATGAACGCCAACGTCTACGGCGCCTCGCGCATCGCCTACTCGCTGGTGGAGCGCGGCCAGGGCCCGAAGGTGCTGGGCCGGGTCTCGGGCGGGGTGCCGCGGGTCGCGGTGCTGGCGTCGTCGGTGTTCGGGTTCCTGTGCGTGCTGCTGAGCTACTGGCGGCCCGACGACGTCTTCGCCTGGCTGCTGAACATGATCGGCGCGGTGATCCTGGTGGTGTGGATCCTCATCGCCGTCTCGCAGCTGCGGCTGCGCCGCCGGCTGGAGCGGGAGGCGCCGGAGCGGCTGGCCGTGCGGATGTGGGCGTTCCCGTGGCTGACCTGGGTGGCCCTGGCCGGGATGGCCGGCGTGTTCCTCCTGATGGCCCGCGAGCCGGACACCCGGGTCCAGCTGTACTCGACGGGCGCCATGATCCTCGTCCTGGCGGCCGTCGGCTACGCCTGGCAGCGCGCCCGCGCCAAGCAGTAGGAGTTCCGTACGAAGAGGCCCCCGCGACACCGCGGGGGCCTTTTCGCATGCCCTCGCCCACGCATCCACCCTGTTGCTGCTAGCGTGCAGTTGCAAGCTGGTTGCAATAACAGGTCCGGAGGGGATCCCCGCCCATGCCCGTGTACACGCTGCCCGAGCTCCCGTACGACTACTCGGCCCTCGCTCCGGTGATCAGCCCCGAGATCGTCGAGCTGCACCACGACAAGCACCACGCGGCCTACGTGAAAGGCGCCAACGACGCGCTGGAGCAGCTCGCCGAGGCCCGCGACAAGGAGACCTGGGGCTCGATCAACGGGCTGGAGAAGAACCTGGCCTTCCACCTGTCCGGGCACATCCTGCACAGCATCTACTGGCAGAACATGACCGGCCCGAAGGACGGCGGCGGCGAGCCGCTGGCGCAGGACGGCGTGGGCGCACTCGCCGACGCCCTCACCGAGTCCTTCGGCTCCTTCGCCCGCTTCAAGGCCCAGATGTCCAAGGCGTCGGCGACGACGCAGGGTTCCGGCTGGGGCGTGCTCGCCCACGAGCCGCTCAGCGGCCGGCTGATCGTCGAGCAGGTCTACGACCACCAGGGCAACGTCGGCCAGGGCTCGATCCCGATCCTGGTCTTCGACGCCTGGGAGCACGCCTTCTACCTGCAGTACCGCAACCAGAAGGTCGACTTCGTCGAGGCCATGTGGCAGGTGGTGAACTGGCAGGACGTGGCCCGGCGCCACGAGGCGGCCAAGGCCCGCGCGGACGTCCTGCTCCAGGCTCCCTGAGAGCCGCCCGGCGTCCTGCCTCGTGATCGTCTTCTCACCCTTCACGCACGGCAGGCGGTATGGAGGAAGCCCCCGCGAGGACGTGACTCGCGGGGGTTTCCCGTGCCCGGCCCGCTACGCCGCGTCCTCCTCGCACGGCACGTTGAGGGACATCAGCCCGGCCGTCCCGTCGGGCCGCACGCGCAGTTCGCTGACCGCGGCGTTGCGCAGCCGCGGGAGCATACGGCGGTACTCGGGCAGGGGGATCGACAGCAGGGTGCACAGCACCAGGCGCAGCAGCGTGTTGTGGGCGACGACCAGCACCCGGCCGCCGGGGTGGCCGGCCGCGATCTCCCGCAGGGCGCGCACCCCGCGGGCGGCGGCCGCCCGCGGATCCTCCGCGCCGGGGAAGGAGTGGGCCACCGGGTCGGTCCGATAGGCCGCCGCCCACTCCGGGTCCTCCGTCTCGAACTCGGCGAGCGTGCGGCCCTCGACGACGCCGAAGTCGCACTCGCGCAGGCCGGGTTCACGCTGCGGGACGAGGCCGAGCGCGCGGCAGGCCGGCTCGGCGGTGGCGACGGCCCGCAGCAGCGGGGACGTCCACACGGCGTCGACGGGACGGGCGGCGGCCCAGCGCCCCAGGGCCTCTGCCTGGGCGCGGCCGGTGTCGGTGAGGTCGATGTCGCTGACGCCCGCGTAGCGGTTCTCGGCGTGCCAGACCGTCTGCCCGTGGCGGGCCAGCAAGAGGGTCGTCGTCATGGGTCGGGAGTATCCCGGCTCGGGCGGTCGCGCGCACGGGCGGCGACCGGGCCGGACGGCCGGCCCGCTCCCTCGTCCAGCCCTCCGTGCGCTCCCGCGCCGCCGCAGCCGCTGCCGTGAACGTCCCACTGTGGCAGCGCACTTCGGGGTGCGCGAGGCATTGACGGCCCACCTCTGCCGCTCCACCCTCGGTTGACGAGTCGCCCCGCCGTGTGAACCGCCCCCCCCCACACGGCACACGCCGCCCTGTCGCCCCGGACGCGGTCCGCGCGGCGCGGGGGGGCGGCCCGGGCGAGCGCAACGGCACACCCATGTCCTCGACGCCGAGACAGGAGCCGCACCGCGATGACATCCGACAACGACGTACGTGTCGTGGCCGCCGGTGACCCTCTCGTCCTGCCCGCGCTGATCACACAGGCGGTGCGGCACGAGGTGGAGCGGGCCGAGGTGACGGAACTGCGGCTCGCCCCGCCGCCGCAGCCGACCGGGCCGGCCGCCGGGGCGCCGGACGCCTGCGACGCCGAGGAGGCGGTGATCGAGGCGCTGGCCGGGGCGCAGGTCCTGGTCACCCAGGTGGGTCCGGTCACCGGGAAGGTGCTCGCGGCCTGCCCGGACCTGCGGCTGGTGGTGGTCTGCCGGGGCGGGCCGGTCGACGTCGACCTGGACGCGGCCAAGGCCCGTGACGTGCGGGTGTGTCACACGCCCGGCCACGATGCCGCCGCCACCGCCGAGTTCACCGTCGGCATGATGCTGGCCGCCCTGCGCCGCATCCCCCAGGCCCACGAAGAGCTGGTGCGGCGGGCCGGCTGGGAGGACGCGGCGTACCGCACGTACGAGCGCGGCGGGCTGGAGCTGGAGGACCTGGCGGTGGGCCTCGTCGGGTACGGGGCCGTGGGCAGCCGGGTGGCGCGGGTGCTGTGCGCGTTCGGGGCGCGGGTGATGGTCCACGACCCGTACGTGCACGGCGAGATCCACGGCCTGCGCGTGACCTCCCTGGACGACCTGCTGCGCCGCTCCCGGGTGATCACCCTGCACGCCCGGCTCACCCCGCGGACCCGCGGCCTGATCGGCGCCCGGGAGCTGGCGCTGCTCCCTCACGGCGCGGTGGTCGTGAACGTGGCCCGCGGCCCGCTGCTGGACGAGGACGCGCTGTGCGACGCGCTGGCGGGCGGACAGGTCGCGGCAGCCGCTCTGGACACCTGTGAACGAGCACCGCTGCCGGCCGGTTCGCGGCTGCTCGGCTTCCCCGAACGCGTCGTGCTCACGCCCCGGGTGGGCGGCGTCTCGCGGGCGGCAGCGGAGAAGGCGGCGCGCCTCGCCGCCGAGGAGGTGGGCCGCTGGGTGCGCGGCGAGCCCCTCGCGCACTGCCTGACCTGAGCGGAGGCGTACCGGACCGGGCGATTTCGGGGACGCGCCCGCGCGGGACGCGCTGTACTACCGGACGGAGGTCGACGCGGTCGCGGCCGACTTCCCGGACCTGGCGGCGGCGGCGAGGAGGAGCTGATGGGGACGCGCGTGCTGGACTGCCCGGACTGCGGCGGGATGCAGGTGTTCCGGGCGCTCAACCGGGAGGAGAGAGAGGCGGTCCGGGCCGAGAGGAAGGACGCCCGCTCCTATGTGGACAACCTGTGGCGCTGCACGGCCCGCGGCTGCCGGACCTACTACCCGCAGTTCCACAAGGCCGGGCGCGGGCTCCTCCCCGAACGGTTCGGCGAGGAGCCCGCGGCCGGGCAGTGAACCTCAGAGGTTGGAGAAGTCCGGGCCCTTGGTGCGGCTGCGCTTGATCTCGTAGAAGCCGGGGACCGAGGCCACGGCGAGGGTGCCGTCCCAGAGGCGGGCGGCCTCCTCGCCCTTGGGCGCGGGCGTGACGACCGGGCCGAAGAAGGCGATCTGCTCGCCGTCGGCACCGGGCACCGCGATGACGGGCGTGCCGACGTCCTGGCCGACCTTGTCGATGCCCTCCTTGTGGGAGGCGCGCAGCTCGGCCTCGTACGGGGTGGAGTCCCAGTGCTCCAGGAGGGACTCGGGCAGGCCCGCGTCCTTCAGGGCCGCCGCGACGGTCTCCTTGCCGGGGCCCGCGCCCTGGTTGTGGATGCGCGTGCCGAGGGCGGTGTAGAAGTCGCCCAGGACCTCGGGACCGTGCTCCTGCTGCGCCGCGATGACGACCCGGACGGGGCCCCACGCCTTGTTCTCCAGCATGTCGCGGTATTCCTCGGGCAGCTCGTCCAGCTTGTCCTCGTTGAGGACGGCGAGGCTCATGACGTGCCAGCGGACCTCGATGTCCCTGACCTTCTCCACCTCCAGCACCCAGCGGGAGGTCATCCACGCCCAGGGGCACAGCGGATCGAACCAGAAGTCGACGGGCGTCTTGTCCGACATGTCTCTCCTCAGCAGGAAACCGTTTCTCCGGGAACGCCGCTGCGCCCGGCGCCATTCCCGGCTGCCCGCGGTCAGGGGCACATGGCAGGATCGGTGCTGTTCAGCCGTACCCCACGACACCTGAGGAGTGCCGCCCGTGCCCGGTGAGAATCTGTCCCGCGACGAGGCCCGCGAGCGGGCCGCCCTGCTGAGGGTCGACGGGTACGAGGTGTCCCTCGACGTGCGGTCCGCGGTCGGCGAGGTCACGGGAGACGGGCCCCGCACCTTCCGTTCCGTGACCGTGATCCGCTTCCGCTGCAACGAGCCGGGGGCGAGCAGCTTCGCCGACCTGATCGCGCCGAGCGTGACGGCCGTCTCGCTCAACGGCCGGGATCTGGACCCGGGGGAGGTCTTCGACGGCTCCCGGATCCTCCTGGAGGACCTGGCCGCGGACAACGAGCTGGTGGTCGACGCCCGGTGCGCCTACTCCCGCACCGGCGAGGGCCTGCACCGCTTCGTCGACCCGGAGGACGGCGAGGTGTACCTGTACACGCAGTACGAGCCGGCCGACGCGCGCCGGGTCTTCGCCAACTTCGAGCAGCCGGACCTCAAGGCCCCCTACCGCTTCGAGGTGCGCGCGCCCGAGGGCTGGACGGTGTGGAGCAACGGCGCCGGCGAACAGGCCGACGGGGTGTGGCGGTTCGCGGAGACGAAGCCGATCTCGACGTACATCACCTGCGTGGTCGCCGGCCCGTACCACTACGTGACGGACTCCTACGCGCGCACGTTCGCCGACGGCACGACGCTGGAGATCCCGCTCGGCGCCCTGTGCCGCAAGGGTCTCGCGCCGCACTTCGACGCCGAGGACGTCTTCCTGGTCACCAAGCAGGGCCTGGACTTCTTCCACGACCACTTCGACTACCCGTACCCGTTCGGCAAGTACGACCAGGCCTTCGTGCCGGAGTACAACCTGGGCGCGATGGAGAACCCGGGGATGGTGACGTTCCGGGAGGAGTTCATCTTCCGCGGGAAGGTGACGCAGGCGTCCTACGAGGGCCGCGCCACCGTGGTGCTGCACGAGATGGCGCACATGTGGTTCGGTGACCTGGTCACCATGGAGTGGTGGGACGACCTGTGGCTGAAGGAGTCCTTCGCGGACTTCATGGGCACGTTCTCGCTGGTCGGGGCGACCCGCTTCCAGGACGGCTGGATCACCTTCGCCAACCGGCGCAAGGCGTGGGCGTACCGGGCCGACCAGCTGCCCTCCACGCACCCCGTCACCGCGGACATCCGCGACCTGCAGGACGCCAAGCTGAACTTCGACGGCATCACGTACGCCAAGGGCGCCTCCGTGCTGAAGCAGCTCGTGGCGTACGTCGGCGAGGAGGCGTTCCTGGAGGGCGCCCGGCGCTACTTCAAGCGGCACGCGTACGGCAACACGCGCCTGGGCGACCTGCTGTCGGCGCTGGAGGAGACCAGCGGCCGGGACATGAGCGCCTGGGCGCGGTCCTGGCTGCAGACGGCCGGGGTGAACGCGCTGACGCCGCAGGTGCTGCTGGGCGCGGACGGCCGCGTCGAGGAGCTGGCCGTGCTGCAGGAGGCGGCCGAGTCGCACCCGGAGCTGCGCCCGCACCGGATCGCGGTGGGGCTGTACCGGGTGACGGACGGCGCGCTGGAGCGCTATGCGCGGGTGGAGACCGACGTCGAGGGCGCCCGGACGGTCGTGGCGGACCTGGCGGGGGCCGACGCGCCGGACCTGGTGCTGGTCAACGACGACGACCTGACCTACTGCAAGACCCGCTTCGACGCGACGTCGCTGGCGACCCTGCGCGAGCACCTGGGCGCGGTCACCGACCCGCTCGCCCGCGCCCTGTGCTGGTCGGCGCTGTGGGGCATGACGCGCGACGCGCTGCTGCCCGCGCGGGACTTCGTGGACCTGGTGCTGCGGTTCGCGGGGCGCGAGTCCGGGATCGGCGTGCTGCAGATGCTGCACGCCTGGGCCGAGTCGGCGGTCACGCACTACTCGGCGCCCGCCCGCCGCGAGGCCACGGCCCGGCTGCTCGCCGAGGGCGCGCGGCGCGAGCTGTACGCGGCGCCGGCCGGCAGCGAGCACCAGCTGGCCTGGGCCCGGTTCTTCGCCCGGACGGCCGCGGCCGAGGCGGACTTCGCGCTGCTGGGCGAGCTGCTGGCGGGCACGAGCACCGTCGAGGGCCTGGACGTGGACCAGGAGCTGCGGTGGGCGTTCCTGGAGCCGCTGGCCGCGCGGGGAGCCGTCGACGAGGCGACGCTGACGCGGGAGCTGGCCCGGGACGACACGGCGTCCGGCAAGCGGCACCAGGTCCGCTGCCTGGCCGCCCGCCCGTCCGAGGCGGTCAAGGCGCAGGCGTGGGCGCAGGTCGTGGAGTCGGACGCGCTGTCCAACGCGATGGTCGAGGCGACCATCGCGGGCTTCGCGCAGGACACGCAGCGCGAGCTGATCGCCCCGTACGCGCAGAAGTACTTCGCCGCCATCGAGCGGGTGTGGGACGAGCGGTCGATCCAGATCGCGATGCACGTGGTGCAGGGCCTGTTCCCCTCGCTGCAGCAGTCCCGCGCGACCCTGGACGCCACGGACGCCTGGCTGGACTCCCACAAGGAGGCCGCCCCGGCGCTGCGCCGGCTGGTGCTGGAGTCGCGGGACGACCTGGCCCGGGCGCTGCGCGGCCAGGCGTGCGACGAGGCCGCTGACCAGTAGCTTTGGCCTGAGATCGGGGTGTTCTCGCTTCGTTACGAGATGCGTGCCCCGCACGCCGTAACCCCTGGTCCGCACGTGAGCGGACCAGGGGTTTTCGGCACCCGAACATCCGTCCTTTAGTGCGGTGTTGTCCGTGTTTGTCGACGGACCTGTAACAGCGGTTCAAAGCAGCCCCGGGCGCGGGAAATTGCGGGGCATGACGCACAACACCCCCCTCTCCCCCCGCCCCCTGCACGAGCTGTCCGGCCTCGGCCGCCCCCGGGTGATGACGGCGGTCCAGCTCCGTTCGCACGGCGTCTCCCCGGCCGAGACCAGCGAGCAGTGCCGGCCCGGCGGCCCCTGGCAGCAGCTCCTTCCCGGCGTGGTGCTGCTCCACCCGGGCCCGCCGACCAGCGAGGAGCGGCTGCACGCGGTGCTCATGTACGCGGCACGGGAGCGCGGGACCGGTGTCCCGGCCCAGCCGGGGGCGGCCCAGGCGCACACCGCCGCCTACCCCGAGGTGATGATCACCGGCCTGGCCGCGCTGACCCTGCACGGCTTCGCCTCCACTCCCCCGCTGCCGTCCCTGGACGCCTTCGACGTCCTGGTCCCCCGCATGCGGCGGCTGCGTTCGGCGGGGTGCGCCCGCATCGTCCGCACGCCGGTCCTGCCCGACCCGGACCGGGTGACGGGCCTGCCGGTGGCCCCCGTCCCGCGCGCCCTGGCCGACGCGGTGGCCGGGCTCGCCGACGCCGAGGTGGTGCGCGGGCTGCTGACGGAGGCGGTGCGCGCCGGCCACTGCGACGCCGCGTCCGTGGTCCGCGAGCTGACCGAGGCACGGCTGCTGAACCGTCCGCACGTGGTGGACGCGGTGGACGCGCTGCTCGCCGAGGGCCGGGCCCGCGCGGAGGACCGCCTGTACCGCATGGTCGCCCAGTACGGCCTGCCCGACCCGGTGTGGAACGTCGACCTGCGCCTGCCCGGCGGGCCCTACCTCGGCGGCCTGGACGCCTACTGGCCCGAGCACGCGGTGGCGGTCGAACTCGACACCCGTGCGCCCCGCCAGGACGACGACGCCCTGTGGTCGGAGTACGCCCGCAAGCGCGAGCACCTGGAACGCCTCGGCATCACGGTCGTCCACGTCACGCCGAGGAAGCTGCGCGACTGCCCCGAGCAGCAGGCGACGGTCGTGCGCACCGCCCTGATGGCCGCGGCCGACCGCGACCCGGCCGCGTACGTCCTGGTGCTGCCCCGATAGGGAGGATCCGGGTTCGCCCAGGAGGGGAGAGGAGGGGGCCACCGGTGCCGCACCGGTGGCCCCCTCCTGGTGTCGGCAGGGGTACTTGCTCCCGGACCGGGTGCGGGGTCAGCCCTTCTTGAGGACGAGCTCGGTGTTGCGGTCCTCGGGGGCGCCGCCGAGGGTCGTGTGCGCACCGGGGGCGTTGAGCGACAACTCGCGGTACAGGGCGGCCAGTCCGGTCTGGGAGAGGTCGGAGAAGTCCGTGCGGTGCGGGGCGGCGGACTCCACCAGCGTGGTGAACAGGGAGATCGTGCCGTCCTTGTTGTCGGCCAGTTCGACGATCCGGGCGAGCTGCGGGTAGTCGACGTGGGAGGCGGTGGAGATCTCCCAGAAGGAGCGGCCGCCGGGCGCGGAGTGCGCAGTGACGACGTTCTTGTGGACGTGGCCGTTGACCCAGGCCAGCACGTTGCGGTGGCTGCCGAGCAGGGCCAGGACGGCCTGGCCGTCGCGCCGCCGCTCCCCGGGGCGGGCCGGGTCGGGGCGGGTGTTGGTCATCGTCCTGCTCGTGTGGTGGCTGAAGACCACCGCGTAGGAGTCCTTGTTCTCCCGCAGGGTCCGGTCGAGCCACCTCATCTGGGCCGAGCCGATGGAGCCCTCGTAGTGGCCGCCCGGGTCGGTGGTGTCCAGGCTGATGCCGATGACGTCGTCGGAGATGCGGAAGGCGTAGTACTGGGTGCCCGCGTCGAGGTTGGCCCGGGTGTAGCCGTGGCCGGCCGGGCCGACGCCGCGGTGGGCGGGGTCGAGGTGCGCCTCGAGGTACTCGGCGGGCGTGAAGGGGGCACGTCGCTCGTCCGGGGTGACCGAGCGCATGGACCGGGCGTGGGACTTGAGGAACTCGCGGTAGAGCACGCCCTGCGGGTCCCCGGCCTTCTTGATCAGTTTCCGCAGTCTCTTGGCCTCCGTGGCCGGTGCGTCCATCAGCTTCCTGCCGCCCACGGCCAGGTCGGTGAGGTAGGGATCGCCGTGCGAGCCGTAGCAGCCCATGGGCAGGAAGTCGTGGTTGCCGACGGTGGAGTACCAGGGGAGGTTGAGGCCGGGGCTGCGCACCTCGCGGATCGCGGCCTCGAGGAAGCCGTCGAGCCGGGGGAAGCCGGCCAGCTTGTCGAGGTCGCGCAGCGCGGCGTCCGGCTGCCAGTACTGCTTGAGGCCGCTGTTCTGGACGCCCTCGTAGCGGCGCGGGTCACCGGTGTTGGGCGTGATGCGCCCGCCGCTCATGACCTTCAGGAACCACTCCAGCTCGGACCTGGAGTTGTTGTCGGTGTTGTCGCCCGTGGTCATGGCGAAGTGCAGCGGGGCGCCGGTGACGGGGGCGCCGCGCAGCGCGTTGATCCGCTCCACGAGCGCGATCGCGCCCTGCACGGTGAGTGCCTCCTGCGGCCGCCAGGCGTGCACGTCGGCCGCCCGCAGGTACTCCAGGCGCAGCGGGTGCTGCGCGTCGATGATGTGCAGGTCGGTGAGTTGCACGAACGCCGCGAGCGCGGTGCGGCGCCCGGCGCGGCCGGCCTTGGGCGCGGCCAGTTCGGAGCGCACCACGCGCCGCCAGCCGGGCCCGTCGCCCAGGCGCCGGTAGCCGGAGGTGCCCCGGGGGGCGGCGACGCTCGCCAGGGTCGTGCCGCGGGTGTAGGGGGCGAGGGGGGCCGCGGGTGCCTGCCGGGAGGAGGCGGCCGCGGCGGCCGGTGCGCCCTCCCCTGCCGCGGCGGCCGGGCTCTCGCCGGTCCGCAGGGCGAGTCCGGCGCCCGCGGAGAGGGCGACCGCCCCGGTGGCGGCGAGGACGGAACGACGGTGGATGCCCTGGCCGGAGCCGGCGTCTGAGCGTGTGCGCGCCATGCGCTTGTCTCCCCGGGTGCGAACGCGTCGGCAGTGGTCGCGGGGTGCTCGTGACGTGAACACCCCGCTCGTACCGGATCGTTGGCACCGGGAATGACCTGTGTGTGAACGCGGCCGCAACGGGCAGCGCCGATCACCGAACGTGGATCTTGGACCACCCGGGGTGTCGGCGACCGCTCCGGGAGCGGCCCGGAGGCGGTCACCCGGCGTTCATCTGCCGGGGTAACCGGGGTGCGGGGCGGGCCGGTTCAGGCCTCGGGCAGAGGTGCCCCGCGCTGTGCCGTCAGGTGCCCGGTCGCCGGGCGTTCACGCCACATCCGCAGCGCGATGTCGACCATCCGCACCCGCGTCAGGCCCGGCACGGCGTCCAGGTCGTGCCAGGCGGCCAGGTCGGTGGAGCCGTCGACCTCGGGACGCAGCTCGCCGCCGGTGATCCGGGCCTCGTAGACGCAGCGGACGGCGTGGTGGTCCAGGGAGCGCCCGCCGAAGCCCTCGCGGAAGACGCGGTGGGAGGAGTCGACGCCGAGCAGGGCGGTGACCTCGACGCGGTAGCCGGTCTCCTCCTCGACCTCGCGACGGACGGTGTCGTAGGGGTCCTCGCCGTGTTCCATGCCGCCGCCGGGCACGACCCACTCGGGTGTGCCGTCCCGGGCGGGCGAGCGGGCGAGCAGGATCCGTCCGTCCCGGACGCATATGGCGTAGGCCGCCACCCTCAACTTCTGTCGCACTCCGGGACGTTAACCGATTCGGCCGTCTTCGGGACCGATACCCGCAAAACGCATCGGGGGTTTTCCCCATACATCCATTTCGTTTCGGTCAACCCTCCCCAAAGAACATCCCCTTGCGTAAAGCTGTGCGATCGTCCGGGCCTGCCGTTCCGGACCGTAGCGACCGGTGCCGATCGGAGCCGATCCGCACCGGACGCTGCCGCTCGTTCCTTTACCTCAAGGGATGCCGATGACCTCCACCCCCCAGCACGACCCGATACCGGGCCGGAGACGCGTGGCGCGTATCGCCGTGGCCGCCGGCCTCGTCGCCGCGCTGACCGCGGCCGGGCCGATTCCGCTGGCCTTCTCCGCCGACGGACCCAGCGCCTCGGCACCGGCCGACGCCGACGTCAAGTCCGCGCCCGACAAGCTCGGTTCGAACGACGCGGACCTGCTCGCGGAGGCCAAGGCCGACGGCGACAAGACCGTCACCATGATGATCGCCACCGCACCCGGCAGGACCGAGCAGGTCGCCGGGCAGCTGGACGCGGTCAAGGGCGGCTCGGTGGGCCGGGCCGACGACAAGCTGGGCTACGTCCGCGCCACCGTCCCGACCTCCCGCGCGGACGCGGCCATCGCGGCCGCGGCCAAGCTCTCCTCGGTGCACGGCATCGACCTGCGCGAGGAGATCCCGCTCGACGACCCGACGCCGAGCGGCGACGCCGCCAAGGGCGCCGAGGCCGCCAAGGGCACGTACCCCGCCCCGGGCCGCAGGACCCCGGCCGAGAACCCGTACAACCCGTCGTTCGAGACGGGCGCGGTCGACTTCGTCGAGGACCACCCGAAGGCGGACGGCCGCGGCGTCACCATCGGCATCCTCGACTCCGGCGTGGACCTCGGCCACCCGGCGCTGCAGAAGACCACCACCGGTGAGCGGAAGATCGTCGACTGGGTGACGGCGACCGACCCCCTCATCGACAACGACAGCACCTGGCGCCCGATGGTCTCGGCCGTGTCCGGCCCGACCTTCACCTACCAGGGCCAGTCCTGGAAGGCCCCGGCCGGCTCCTACGCGGTCAGCCTGTTCAAGGAGTCGTACACCACCGGCGGCGACGCGGCGGGCGACGCCAACCGCGACGGCGACACCACCGACGTCTGGGGCGTGCTCTACGACGCGGCGACGGGCACGGTCCGGGTCGACCTGAACAACAACAACGACTTCGGCGACGACGTCGCGATGAAGCCGTACAAGGACGGCCACCAGGTCGGGTACTTCGGCACCGACGACCCGAAGACCGACATCGCCGAGCGGCAGCCGTTCGTCGTGGAGATCCGCAAGGACGTCCCGATGGACCCGCTGGGCGGCTCCTGGGTCGGCAAGAAGTCCGACTTCGTCAACATCGGCGTCATCGAGTCCGAGCACGGCACGCACGTCGCCGGCATCACCGCCGCCAACGGCCTGTTCGGCGGGAGGATGGACGGCGCCGCGCCCGGCGCCAAGCTGGTCTCCTCCCGCGCCTGCACCTGGTCCGGCGGCTGCACCAACGTGGCGCTGACCGAGGGCATGATCGACCTCGTCACCAAGCGCGGTGTCGACATCGTCAACATGTCCATCGGCGGCCTGCCGGCCCTGAACGACGGCAACAACGCGCGCGCCGAGCTGTACACCCGTCTCATCGACGAGTACGGCGTGCAGCTGGTGATCTCCGCGGGCAACTCCGGCCCCGGTGCCAACACCATCGGCGACCCGGCCCTGGCCGAGAAGGTCATCTCGGTCGGCGCGTCCGTCTCCCGGGAGACCTGGGCCGCCAACTACGGCTCGGTCGTGGAGAAGAAGTACGCGATGATGCCGTTCTCCTCGCGCGGCCCGCGTGAGGACGGCGGCTTCACCCCGACCCTGGTCGCCCCGGGTGCCGCGATCAACACCATCCAGACCTGGCTGCCGGGCGCCCCGGTCGCCGAGGCGGGCTACTCCCTGCCGGCCGGCTACGGCATGCTCCAGGGCACCTCGATGGCCTCCCCGCAGGCCGCCGGTGCCTCGGCGCTGCTGATCTCGGCCGCCAAGCAGAAGAAGATCGACCTCACCCCGGCGACCCTGCGCACGGCCCTCACCTCCACCGCCGACCACATCAAGGGTGTGCAGGCGTACGAGGAGGGCGCGGGCCTGATCAACATCCCGGACGCCTGGGACGCCATCCGGGACGAGGCCACCGCGCACGCCTACACGGTCAAGGCGCCGGTCGACACCGCGATCGACCAGTTCCTGAAGACCCCGGGCTTCGGCACGGGCCTGTACGACCGTGAGGGCGGCCTGAAGGCCGGCCAGAAGAAGACCTACGAGGTCACGATCACCCGTACGTCCGGCGCCGACAGGGCGATCCGGCACGAGCTGCACCTCGAGAACAACGCGGGCGGCGCGTTCCGCATCGTCGGCTCCGACGAGGTGAGGCTGCCGCTGAACCAGCCGGTGACCGTCAAGGTCCAGGCCGCGCCGAAGTCCGCGGGCATCAAGAGCGCCATCCTCGAGGTCGACGACCCGCGCACCGAGGGCATCGACAAGCAGGTCCTCAGCACCGTCGTGGTCTCCGCGCCGCTGAAGCACACCTTCACCGCCGAGGACTCGGTGCAGCGCAACAGCTCGCACCACTACTTCGTCACCGTCCCCGAGGGCGCCAAGACCCTCGAGGTCGCGATGAGCGGGCTGAAGGACAAGAGCCAGACCCGGTTCATCTCCATCCACCCCTACGGCGTCCCGTCCGACCCGACGTCGACGATCAACTGCTACCCGAACTACTCGAACCAGGCCAACACCTGCCGCCCCGACGTGCGTGCGTACGCCGACCCGCAGCCGGGTGTCTGGGAGATCGAGGTCGAGTCGCGCCGGACGTCGCCGCTGCTGGACAACCCGTACACGCTGGACGTCGCCGTCCTCGGCGCGGCCTTCGACCCGGAGACCGTGACCGTGCCCGAGGCGAAGGTCGGCACCCCGGCCACCGCCTCCTGGAAGGTGACCAACGGCTTCGCCGCGCTCGACGGCAAGCTGGTCGGCGGCCCGCTCGGCTCGGCGAAGACGGCCCGTCCCTCGATCAAGCAGGGCGAGACGCAGACCACCACGGTCGAGGTGCCCGCGGGCGCCAAGTCCCTGGACGTGGCCATCGGCCGGGTCTCGGACACCGCCGCCGACCTGGACCTCGCCGTGTACGACGCGGCCGGCAAGCAGGTCGGCAGCTCCGCGGACGGCGACTCGGAGGAGTCGGTGTCCGTGCCGTCCCCGGCCGCCGGCACCTACACCGTCGAGGTCGTCGGCTACGCGGTGCCGGCCGGCACCACGGAGTACGACTACCAGGACGTGTTCTTCTCCGCCTCGCTCGGCACCGTCACGGTCGACGGCTCGGCGCCGGTGAAGCTCGGCACGGGCGACTCGGCGACCGTCTCCGGCAGCGTCACCGCCGCGGCGGCCGCTCCCGAGGGCCGCGAGTTCTTCGGTCAGGTCCAGCTGGTCAACGCGCGCGGCACCGTCGCGGGCCTGGGCAGCGTGAAGATCGAGAAGGTCCTGCCGTAACCCTGCGGGACCGGTGAGGGGCGGGCGTCCGGACGGGCGCCCGCCCCTTCGTCGTGTTCAGGGGCAGGGCAGGGTGCGGGCCTCGGGGAGGGCGGCGGTGAGCCGGGCCCGGTCCCGGGCGATCTCCTCCTCCCCCGTCGTCCACAGGTCCGGCTCGTCCTGCCCCTGCGGGATGCCGACGAGGACGTGATCGCCCGCCCTCGGTCGCGGCCGCGCGTCGCCGTCCAGGGGGAAGACCACCCGGTCCCGGCCCTTGCCGGGCTTCCACCGGCGCGTCACGTCGAGCGTGACGCGGACCCGCCCGGTTCCGGGGACCGCCTCGGTCCCCGCGACGGTGCCCTCGGCGACGAGCCGGGCGCAGGCCAGGTAGCCGGCGAGGCCGGTCTTGTGGTCCTCAGCGCTCTTGCCCTGTCCGGCCGCGGCGTCGGCGGCCGAACTCGCGCCCCGGTCGGCCTGGGCGCCGATGCCGTCGCCGTGCACCACCAGCCAGCCTCCGCCGAGGACGACCGCGGCCCCGGCGGCGGCGACGAGGCCCCTCAGGGCGAGACCCCGGGACGAGGGCCGGGGGCGCCGTGCGGGCAGCGGGGTGACGGCGGTGGCCGGGGGGTGCGGCGCGGCCCCGGGCGGGGGCCCGGCCAGGGCGGTGCCGATGAGCCCCAGCTGCTCGCGCAGCACCGCCACGTCGGCGGCCGCGGCCCGGTACGCCTCCGCGAAGGCCTCGTCGGCGAGCGCGGCCCGGTCCGGCGGCTCCCCGGCGACCGCGGCCATGAGCGCACCCTGGTCGCCGGGCGGGGTCGTCCCGTCCGGCACGGGCTCGCCGGGCCGGTTCTCCTCGTGTTCGGCGGGCACCTCACACCACCTCGTCCTCGTGCAGGCGGGCGCGCAGGGCCCGTACGGCCGTGTGCAGCCGGCTCTTGACCGTGCCCTCCGGGACGCCGAGCTGCTCGGCGATGGACCTGACCGGCAGGTCGGCGTAGAAGCGCAGGACGACCACCTGGCGCTGGGCGTCGGGCAGCTCGTCCAGGCCCTGGGCGACGGCGACGGACAGCACGCTGGTGTCCTCGCCGGAGGGGTGCTCGTGCTGCCGCAGGGCGGCCAGCCGCTCCCCGAGCCGCTCCTGGCGGCGCTTGGCCCGGTGCCAGTCCATGGCGAGGTGGGAGGCGACCACCGCCGCCCAGGCGGAGACGTCCCGCGGCGCCTCCTGCCCGCTCGCGGCCCGCTCCAGCAGCCGCAGGCGGACCTGCTGCACCCCGTCCGGCAGGTCCGCCTGCGGCACTCCCCCGAGTGCGAGCACCGCCCGCACCCGGCGCTCCTGCGCCGGGTCCAGCGGATCGGCGCCGTCCGGCAGCCCGGCACCGCCGACCGCGCCGGCGCGGCCCGGCGGTCCCTCCCCGGGCCGCGCCTCCCGGCCGCGCCGGGCCCTTCCGCGCAGCAGCACAAGCCACCCCCCTCACCGTGTTTCCCCTACGACGCCGCAACCGCCCGGAACGTTCACCGGTCCGCCCGGCGAGTCCCGGCGGGCCGATGGAGGCATACGTCACACTTCCGTGTGGCCGAGACCGGCATGGGCAGGCGAGCTTGCGGCGCACGACCCCCGGCGGATGAATTCCTGCAGCTCAGAGGGGTCGGAACCGCAGGTCCGCAACCGTGGGGCGGCACAGGTCGTCCCACTCCTCGGACAGGTGCGGCGAAAGAAGTGGACAGGCGGGCCGTGGTCGGCCGCATGATGGAAAAGCCTCGGCCAAGCAACGAGCACGTGAAGAGACGCAGGAGAGGGAGTTCGCCGTGAGGGTCGGAATCGTCGGAGCCACCGGACAGGTGGGCACGGTCATGCGCAGGATCCTCGCGGAGCGGAACTTCCCGGTCACGGAGCTGCGCCTGTTCGCCTCGGCCCGTTCGGCGGGCACGGAGCTGGACGGCGTGACGGTGGAGGACGCGGCGGCCGCCGACTACACCGGCCTGGACATCGTGCTGTTCTCCGCGGGCGGTGCCACGTCCCGGGCGCTGGCCGAGAAGGTCGCCTCCCAGGGCGCCGTCGTGATCGACAACTCCTCCGCCTGGCGCAAGGACCCCGAGGTCCCGCTGGTCGTCTCCGAGGTGAACCCGCACGCGATCGCGAACCGCCCCAAGGGCATCATCGCCAACCCGAACTGCACGACGATGGCCGCCATGCCGGTGCTGCGTCCGCTGCACGAGGAGGCGGGCCTGGAGGCCCTGGTCGTCGCCACCTACCAGGCGGTCTCCGGTTCCGGTCTCGCGGGCGTCGCCGAGCTGCACGGGCAGGTGCAGAAGGTCGTCGCCGACGCCGACAAGCTCACCCACGACGGTGAGGCGGTCGACTTCCCGGAGCCCGGCGTCTACAAGCGCCCCATCGCGTTCAACGTGCTGCCGCTGGCCGGCTCGATCGTCGACGACGGCCTGAACGAGACCGACGAGGAGCAGAAGCTCCGCAACGAGTCGCGCAAGATCCTGGAGATCCCGGAGCTGAAGGTCTCCGGCACCTGCGTGCGCGTCCCGGTCTTCTCCGGCCACTCCCTGCAGATCAACGCCCGCTTCGCCCGCCCGATCAGCGCCGAGCGCGCGACGGAGCTGCTGAAGGACGCCCCCGGCGTGGAGCTCTCCGACATCCCCACCCCGCTCCAGGCCGCCGGCAAGGACCCCTCGTACGTCGGCCGCATCCGCCGCGACGAGACGGTGGACAACGGCCTGGCCCTGTTCGTCTCCAACGACAACCTCCGCAAGGGCGCGGCGCTGAACGCCGTGCAGATCGCGGAGCTGGTGGCCCAGGAGCTGTCCGCCCGGTAGGGCGGCGGCGCCACACGCGCAGCGGGCGGTCACCTCCAGCCGGGGGGTGGCCGCCCCGAGCGCTGTCCGGGGCCCGCTCCCTCAGGGCCGGCGCACCTCGTACAGGAAGCAGCCGTACTCCACGGCCCGGACGTGCACGAGCGCCACGGCCGGGTCCGCGAAGGCCTCGGCGAAGGCCGCCTCGAGGTCCGCGGGCTCCCCGGTCAGCCGCCCGCCGAGGATGCGCCCGTCGGCGGAGTAGCGGCGGACCGTGCGGTGGCTGTGCGTGAAGGGCAGGGCTTCACCGAGGTACCCCTCGCAGGGCTCGGCGTGGACGAAGACCGGGCCCTGTTCGTCGTACGGCCCGGGGTCCGCTCCGGTGGCGCAGGCCCAGCGGCGCAGGGGCGCGTAGGAGACCAGGGCGATGCGCTCGCCGGGCGCGCTGCGCCGCAGGCAGCAGCGGAGCGGGGCGCCGCCCTCGGGGTCGGTGAACCCGGCCGCGGGACGGCCCGCGTCGTCGGTGGTGCGCAGTTCCTCCAGGGCCCGCGGGTCGATGGGGCGCGCAGTGTACGTCGTCGTCATGGTCCCCAGGGTCGTGCGCGCGGGGCGGGATCACCGGCGGATTCCGGACGCGGCAGCACCCCGGGCACCCGCCCGGCAGCCGGTCGCCGCCACCCCCCGAGCCGAGGGGTATCCCTACCGGACGCCCCGGTCGTCGCCCCGCGCCGAGCCGCCGTGGAAAGATGACGCAACCCACCCATAACGAGGAGATGACCGCGTGCCTGGCACAAACCTGACCCGCGAAGAGGCGCAGCAGCGGGCACAGCTGCTCGCCGTCGAGTCGTACGAGATCGAGCTCGATCTCTCCGGCGCGCAGGAGGGGGGCACCTACCGGTCCGTGACCACGGTGCGCTTCGACGTGAGCGCCGAGAACGGCGCCGAGTCGTTCATCGACCTGGTGGCGCCCGCCGTGCACGAGGTGACCCTGAACGGTGACTCCCTCGACCCGGCCGAGGTCTTCGCGGACTCCCGGATCGCGCTGCCCGGGCTGCTGCACGGCCGCAACATCCTGCGGGTCGTCGCCGACTGCGCCTACACCAACACCGGCGAGGGCCTGCACCGCTTCGTCGACCCGGTCGACGACCAGGCCTACCTCTACACCCAGTTCGAGGTGCCGGACGCCCGCCGGGTGTTCGCCAGCTTCGAGCAGCCGGACCTCAAGGCGACCTTCCAGTTCACCGTGAAGGCCCCCGAGGGCTGGACCGTCGTCTCGAACTCGCCGACGCCCGAGCCGCAGGACAACGTCTGGGTCTTCGAGCCGACGCCGCGCATCTCGACGTACATCACCGCGCTGATCGCCGGCCCGTACCACTCGGTGCACAGCGTGTACGAGAAGGACGGCCAGTCCGTCCCGCTCGGCATCTACTGCCGTCCCTCGCTCGCCGAGTACCTCGACTCGGACGCCATCTTCGAGGTGACCCGGCAGGGCTTCGCGTGGTTCCAGGAGAAGTTCGACTACGCGTACCCGTTCGAGAAGTACGACCAGCTGTTCGTGCCGGAGTTCAACGCGGGCGCGATGGAGAACGCGGGCGCGGTGACCATCCGCGACCAGTACGTGTTCCGCTCGAAGGTGACGGACGCGGCGTACGAGACGCGCGCGGAGACCATCCTGCACGAGCTGGCCCACATGTGGTTCGGCGACCTCGTGACCATGGAGTGGTGGAACGACCTGTGGCTGAACGAGTCGTTCGCCACCTACACCTCCATCGCCTGCCAGGCCGCCGCGCCCGGCTCGCGCTGGCCGCACTCGTGGACGACGTTCGCGAACTCCATGAAGACCTGGGCGTACCGGCAGGACCAGCTGCCCTCCACGCACCCGATCATGGCGGACATCCGCGACCTGGACGACGTGCTGGTCAACTTCGACGGCATCACGTACGCCAAGGGCGCCTCCGTGCTGAAGCAGCTGGTCGCGTACGTGGGCGAGGACGAGTTCTTCCGGGGCGTGCAGGCGTACTTCAAGGCGCACGCCTTCGGCAACACGCGCCTGTCGGACCTGCTGGGGGCGCTGGAGGAGACCTCCGGCCGCGACCTGAAGACCTGGTCGAAGAAGTGGCTGGAGACGGCCGGCATCAACGTCCTGCGCCCGGAGATCGAGACGGACGCCGACGGCGTCATCACCTCCTTCGCCGTCCGCCAGGAGGCCCCGGCCCTGCCCGCCGGCGCCCAGGGCGAGCCGACGCTGCGCCCGCACCGCATCGCCGTGGGCCTGTACGACCTGGACGCCGGCAGCGGCAAGCTGGTCCGCACCGAGCGCATCGAGCTGGACGTCGACGGTGAGCTGACCGCCGTCCCGCAGCTGTCGGGCACGCGCCGCCCGGCCGTGGTGCTGCTCAACGACGACGACCTGTCGTACGCCAAGGTCCGCCTGGACGAGGAGTCCCTGGCCCAGGTGACCGAGCACCTGGGCGACTTCGAGTCCTCCCTGCCGCGCGCCCTGTGCTGGGCGTCGGCCTGGGACATGACCCGCGACGCCCAGCTCGCGGCCCGCGACTACCTGTCCCTGGTGCTGTCCGGCATCGGCAAGGAGTCCGACATCGGTGTCGTGCAGTCGCTCCACCGGCAGGTGAAGCTGGCGATCGACCTGTACGCCGACCCCGCCGCCCGCGAGACGCTGCTGGCCCGCTGGACCGACGCGACGCTGGCCCACCTGCGTGCGGCGGCCCCCGGCGGCGACCACCAGCTGGCGTGGGCGCGTGCCTTCGCCGCGACGGCCCGCACGCCGGAGCAGCTGGACCTGCTGGAGGCGCTGCTGGACGGCTCGCAGAGCGTGGAGGGCCTGGTCGTCGACACGGAGCTGCGCTGGGCGTTCGTGCAGCGGCTGGCGGCGGTCGGCCGGTTCGACGAGGCGGAGATCGCGGCCGAGTACGAGCGCGACCGCACCGCCGCCGGTGAGCGGCACGCCGCCACGGCCCGCGCGGCCCGGCCGACCGCGGAGGCCAAGGCGGAGGCGTGGGCGTCGGTCGTCGACTCCGACAAGCTGCCCAACGCGGTGCAGGAGGCGGTCATCGGCGGCTTCGTCCAGACCGACCAGCGCGAGCTGCTCGCCCCGTACGCGGAGCGGTACTTCGAGGTGGTCAAGGACATCTGGGCGTCCCGTTCCCACGAGATGGCCCAGCAGATCGCGGTCGGCCTCTACCCGGCGGTGCAGGTCTCCCAGGAGACCCTGGACCGGACGGACGCGTGGCTGTCCTCCGCCGAGCCCAACGCGGCCCTGCGCCGTCTGGTCTCGGAGTCCCGCGCGGGCGTGGAGCGCGCGCTGCGGGCCCAGCGGGCGGACGCGGCGGCGGCCGGGCAGTAACCGGCGGCACCGGACACGCGGGGGCGCCCGGCCTGTGCCGGGCGCCCCCGTGCGTCCCCCTACGGAACCGTCGCCGGACCGTTCCGGCCGGCCTACCGCCGCGGCACCGCCGCGGTGACGTCCGCCCGGCCCCTCCCCTCGTCCCCCGCCCGGCCCCTCCCCGCGTCCCCCGCCCGGCGCGCCCAGGTCCCGCGAAGCGGCCGGCGGGGGACGAACTGGCCCGCCACCGTCGCCCCGAGGGCCAGCGCCATGCCCACGAGCTGCACCGGCGTCAGGGCCTGCCCGAGCGCCGCCCAGCCGGTGACGGCCGCGGTCAGCGGGGAGAGCGGCCCGAGGAAGGTGACCTGGGTGGCGCTGAGGCGGCCGATGCCGCGGAACCACAGCCAGTACGCGACGGCCGTGCCGGCCAGGGCGAGATAGAGGTAGCCGCCCACGGCCCGGCCGTCCAGCGCCGGCGGTGCCCCCTCGGCGAGGAAGGCGAGCGGCGCGATGAGCAGCCCTCCCGCGGTCAGCTGCCAGGCGGTGAGGGCGAGCGGCCCGGCGCCCTCGGGGCGTCCCCACCGCTGGATGAGCACCACGCCCGCCGACATCGAGGCGGTGCCCCCGAGGGCGGCCAGCAGCCCGAGCGCGTCCAGCGCCCCGGCGGCCCGCAGCACCACCAGGCTCACCCCGAACGCCGCCACGACCCCGGTCAGCAGGGTCCGCGCCGTCGGCCGCTGCCCGAGCAGCAGCGCCGACAGCCCGGCCACGAACAGCGGCCCGGCCGACCCCACGACCGCCGCGAGGCCGCCGGGCAGCCGGTAGGCCGACAGGAACAGCAGCGGGAAGAAGGCGCCGATGTTCAGCGCACCGAGTGCCGCCGCCTTCCACCACCAGGAGCCGCGCGGCAGCACCCGGGCCAGGGCG
The DNA here is from genome assembly GCF_042878735.1 of Streptomyces sp. NPDC003456. Taxonomy (NCBI): domain Bacteria; kingdom Bacillati; phylum Actinomycetota; class Actinomycetes; order Kitasatosporales; family Streptomycetaceae; genus Streptomyces; species Streptomyces sp. NPDC003456. Next base: position 373,891 of record NZ_JBIAOK010000003.1, on the reverse strand, counting down.
AGCAGCAGCAGTCCGGCGGGCAGGGCGCGCACGAGGGCGGTGAACAGGGGGCGGTCGGCCGGGAGGAACTCGGTGGTGACCGCGTAGGTCGTGCCCCAGGAGACGGGGGCGAGTGCGGTGAGGGCGACGAGCGCCGGACGGGACAGGGCCATGGAGGCACCCCCAGGAGTAGGTCAGCCGTAAGTAGCTTAGCGCTAAGCAACTTTCCGTCAAGCTACTTTCTTGCGGGTGACCGAAAGCCCTTCGATACTCGTGCCATGAGCGAACGCCCCGAGCAGCGCAAGGACCCCGTCGACGCGATCGTCGACCAGTGGGCGAGGGTCCGGCCCGACCTGGACACCGCCGCCATGGAGGTCTTCGGCCGGATCAACCGGCTCTCGGCGGCGATGGCCGAACGGGTGGCGAAGGCGTACGCGCCCTTCGGGATCTCGCGCGGGGAGTTCGACGTGCTGGCGACGCTGCGGCGCTCGGGCGAGCCCTACACGCTCTCCCCCCGGCAGCTCTCGGCGACGCTGATGCTCACCACGGGCGGGATGACGGGACGCCTGGACAAGCTGGAGCGGGCGGGGCTGCTGCGCCGCTCACCCGATCCGCACGACCGGCGCGGGCTGCACGTGACCCTCACCGGCAAGGGCCTGGACCTGGTCGACGAGGCGGTCGGCGCGGGGCTGGCCGTGCAGACCGAGGCCCTGTCCGCACTCGACGCCGAGCGGGCCGGCCTGCTGGCCGGGCTGCTGCGCGAGCTGCTCGCGGGAGCGGAGCGGCCCTGAACGCGCCGGGGCGCCGCCGCGGTGACCGCGACGGCGCCCTCGGTGAAGCGAAAGCCGGTCAGACCTTGACGTCGGTGCCCGCCTCGGCCTTGGTCGTGATGTTGGAGCTGGTCGGGTCCTTCTTCTTGTGCGTCTTGTCGCCGACCATCACCAGACCGGCGATGACCAGGTAGAGCACGATCGGGGCCACGACGAAGAGACCCAGCGTCTCGATGACGCTCAGGCCCGGGCCGGGATCGTCACCGTCGTCGCGGGTGAGCGCGCTCGCGGGGGACGACATGAGCAGCATCATCAGCGTCGTACCGGCTGCCAGGGCGCCGGCGCGCAGGGCGTTCTTCTTGTCCACGGTGTCAAAGTATCCAACGCCGGACGGGCACGCGCGCCCGGGGTGCCGTAAGAGGCCCCGGCCTCATGAGCCGGGCTCCCCGAGGACGTCCATCAGCGCGCGCAGCCGCGGGGAGGCCGCCAGGTCCTCCAGGGTCACCGGGCGCCCTTCGGCGTCGGCGACGGGCAGCCGCCAGTTCGGATACTGGTCCCAGGTCCCCGGGAGGTTCTGCGGGCGGCGGTCGCCCACCCCGTCCGGGAGCCAGACGCCGATCATGCGGGCGGGCGTGCGCAGCAGGAAGCGGTGCACGGCCTGGATCTGCGCCTCCTCCGAAGAGGCGTCGCCACCGCCTCCCGTGCCGTGCAGCAGGCCCAGGCGGGACAGCTCCGACAGCCACTCCCCCGTGTCGCGGGCGGCCTCCTCGCGCTCCTGTGCCAGCGGGCGGGTCAGCAGGCCGAGGCTGTCGCGCAGCTCCACGTGCTCGCCGGTGAGCCGGGCGGCGGTGGAGGGCAGGTCGTGGGTGGTGGCGGTGGCCAGGCAGTCGGCCCGCCAGCTCTCGGGGGGCAGGGGGCGGCCGTCGCCCTCCCAGTCGCGCTCGAACCACAGCACCGACGTGCCGAGCACCCCGCGCTCGCGCAGCGCCTCGCGCACGCCGGGCTCGACGGTGCCGAGGTCCTCCCCGATGACCGGGGCGCCGGCCCGGGAGGCCTCCAGGACGAGGACGGCGAGCATCGCCTCGGCGTCGTAGCGGACGTAGGTGCCCTCGGTGGGCGGGTGGCCCTGGGGCACCCACCACAGGCGGAACAGGCCCATGACGTGGTCGATGCGCAGGGCGCCCGCATAGCGGAACAGGGCCCGCAGCAGGTCGCGGAAGGGGGCGTAGCCGGACTCGGCCAGGCGGTCGGGCCGCCACGGGGGCAGGCCCCAGTCCTGGCCGAGGGCGTTGAAGGCGTCCGGCGGGGCGCCCACGGACATGCCGGCGGCGAAGTGCTCCTGCTGGGCCCAGGCGTCGGCGCCGCCCGGGTGCACGCCGACCGCGAGGTCGTGCACGACACCCACCGGCATCCCCGCCTCGCGCCCGGCGCGCTGGGCGGCCCTGAGCTGCTCGTCGGTGAGCCAGGCCAGCCGGGACCAGAACTCCACCCGGTCCAGCAGGCCGTTGCGGGCCCGCTCGGTCTCGGCCGAGCGCGGGTCGCGCAGCCCGGTCGGCCAGCGGTGCCAGTCGGATCCGTGCACCTCGGCGAGCGCGCACCAGGTGGCGTGGTCCTCCAGCGCCTTGCCCTGCTCCGCGAGGAAGTCGCTGTAGGCGGCGCGCCTGCCCGGGCCGAGCGGGACCTCGGCGATCAGCCGCAGCGCCTCGCGCTTCAGCTCCCACACGGCGTCCCGGTCGATCAGCTCGCTCTTCTCCAGCACCGCCGCGCGCAGCCGCCCGCCCTGCTCCAGCAGCGCGTGCAGACGCTCGCGGTCCGCCACGTACGCGGCCTCGGGCACGTCCTCGACGCGCAGGTGCACTGGGTCGGGGAAGCGGCGGGAGGAGGGACGGTACGGGGAGGGGTCGGTGGGTGCTCCCGGTACGGCCGCGTGCAGCGGGTTGACCTGGAGGAACCCGGCGCCGAGCGAGCGCCCGGCCCAGGCGGCCAGCTCGCGCAGGTCGCCGAGGTCGCCCATGCCCCAGGAGCGGCGGGACAGCAGGGAGTACAGCTGGACGAGGAGGCCGTGGGTGCGTCCGGCGGGGGCGGGCAGGCGGGGCGGCGCGACGATCAGGTGGGCCTCGGCCGTGCGGCCGTCCGGGGCGGTGGCGGTCAGCCGGTGCACTCCGGGGGGCAGGCCGTCGGCCGAGGTGCGGGTGGCGCCGTCCTCGGTGTCGATGCGCAGGCGGCTGCCCGCGGGCAGTCCGGCGAGGGCGGCCGGGGCGCTTCCGGTCCAGCCGACCACGGTCGGCGGCAGCAGTCGCCCGGCCTGCTCCCGCTCCCGGGCGGCGAGCGCGGCGCGTACGGCGCCGGGCGTGCTCGCGTCCACGCCGAGGGCGGTCAGGACCGAGGTGACCGCGGTGGCCGAGGCGGCCACGATGCGGTCCGGGGAGGGACTGTAGGAGGTCGCGACGCCGTACAGGGCGGCCAGTCGCGTCAGGTCCTCGGAGGGCGGGTCGGCCGGCTCGGGTGCGGTCATCTACGGCCTCGGCTGGTCCGGGACGAAGGCCGGCGGCTCGCTGGTGAGGGGGGTGGCCTCGGCGAGCGGCGGCTCACTGGTGAGGGGCTCGGCGTCGGGGAGCGGGGGCTCGCTGGTCAGCGGCAGTTCCGTGCAGGTGCTCTCGGAGCTGAAGACGCAGTACACGGGGTCGTCGTGGGGACGGTCGTCGAGGTCGGCGGACGGGTCCGCCACGGGTTTGGACGGGGCCGGGAGCGGGAGGAACGTCATCGCAGCCACGGGGGCCTCCTTGCCGGGTACGGGTTCGGTGGGTCGTTGCAGCCCTACCCAGTCGTCGGGAAGGCAGACGCCCCGGGCCGAACATCGTGCTTCTGCTCACATGCCGCTGCACAGCGCTGTTCCCATATTCCGGCAAACCACGGCACACCGACCACTGCCGTTGACACCTTCACCGGGCGGGTGGTGGGCTCGTCCCGCCGGTCGGACACATCGGGAGGCGGCCTGTGGGACTGCGGCACGGGAAGCGGGCGGCGGCCCTCGCGATCGCCGTCGCGGCATCGGGCCTCGGCCTCCCGCCCGCGGCGGCGGCCGCGCCGCCCGCCCCGGGGGTGACCGCGCGAGCGGTGCCCGGCTCCCCCGCGCCGGGCCCCTCCGTCTGGCCGCGCCCGCAGACGCTGCGCCCCGGCGGCGCCCCGGTGGCCGTGCCGCGCGAGGTGGCGCTGATCGCCGGCGCGGGCGCCGATCCGCACGCCCTCGACGCGTTGCGCGCGCTGCTGCGCCGGGCCGGTGCCCGGCGCGTCACGGACACGCCGGCGCCCGGCGCCCTGGTCGTGCGCGCCGTGGCACGGCCGGCCCACCCGGGCGACCGGCACGCCCTGCCCGCCGGGGGATACGAGCTGTCCGTCGGCCGCGGCGGTGTCCTGCTCGACGGGACGGGCGGGGACGGCCTCTTCCACGCGGTGCAGACCCTGCGGCAACTGCTGCGCCCGGACGGCACGTTCACCGCGGCCGTCGTACGCGACTGGCCCGCGACCGGGGTGCGAGGCGTCACCGAAGGCTTCTACGGCACGCCCTGGACCCACCGGCAGCGGCTCGCGCAGCTGGACTTCCTGGGCCGCACCAAGCAGAACCGCTACCTGTACGCCCCCGGCGACGACCTGTACCGGCAGGCCCGGTGGCGCGAGCCGTACCCGCAGCGGCGGCGGGCCGAGTTCCGCGAGCTGGCCGCGCGGGCGGAGCGCAACCACGTCACGCTCGCCTGGGCGGTGGCCCCGGGCCAGGCGATGTGCTTCTCCTCGGACGCCGACGTGCGGGCGCTGACGCGGAAGCTGGACGCGATGTGGGCGCTGGGCTTCCGCGCCTTCCAGCTGCAGTTCCAGGACGTCAGCTACAGCGAGTGGCACTGCGGCGCGGACGCCGGGCGGTTCGGCTCCGGTCCGCGGGCGGCGGCACGGGCCCAGGCACGGGTGGCGAACGCCGTGGCCCGGCACCTCGCGCGCCGCCACCCCGGCGCCGCCGCGCCGTCCCTCATGCCGACCGAGTACTACGAGGACGGCTCGACCGCGTACCGGCGGGCGCTTGCGGACGCGCTGGACGAGGGCGTCGAGGTGGCGTGGACGGGCGTCGGCGTGGTGCCCCGCACCATCACCGGCCGCGAACTGGCCGCCGCCCGCGAGGCGTTCGCGCACCCGCTGGTCACCATGGACAACTACCCGGTCAACGACTACGAGCCCGGCCGCCTCTTCCTCGGGCCGTACCGGGGCCGGGAGCCGGCCGTCGCGACCGGCTCGGCCGGGCTGCTCGCCAACGCCATGCAGCAGCCGGAGGCCTCCCGCATCCCCCTGTTCACCGCGGCCGACTTCGCCTGGAACCCGCGCGCCTACCGGCCCGAGCGCTCCTGGCGCGCGGCGATCGCCGACCTGGCGGGCGGGGACCGGCGGCGGGAGCAGGCCCTGGCCGCGCTCGCCGGGAACGACGCCTCCTCGGTGCTGGACGCCGAGGAGTCGGCGTACCTGCGGCCGCTGACGGAGGCGTACTGGGCGTCGCGCACGGCCGCCGGCCCGCGGCGGGACGACGCGGCGGCGGACCGGCTGCGCGCGGCCTTCACCGTGCTGCGCGAGCTGCCGCACCGCCTGGCGGGCACCGGCCTGGCCGCCGAGGTGTCCCCCTGGTCCGGGCAGCTCGCCCGCTACGGCGAGGCGGGCACGGCCGCGCTGGACCTGCTGGACGCGCAGCGCGCGGGCGACGCGGCGGCGGCCTGGACGGCGTACCGCAGGATCGGGCAGCTGCGGTCCGCGCTGGGCGGCGCGCGGGCCGAGGTCGGCACGGACGTGCTCGACCCCTTCCTGCGGCGGGCGCAGAAGTCGTACACGGCCTGGTCGGGCATCGACCACGAGCCGCCCCGCGCCCCCGGCGACGCACGCACCCTGCGCTTCCCGCGCCCCCGGGCGCTGACGGCCGTGACGGTGCTGACCGATCCGGGCACGCCCGGCACCGTCGAGGCCCACGTGCCGGGGCGGGGCTGGCACGCGGTGGGCCGCCTGGACGCTTCGGGCGCGACGGAGGTCCGGCAGGTGGACACCGGGCGCGTGGACGCCGGGCCGGTGGAGGGCGGGCTGGTGGACGCCGTGCGGGTCGCCGGGGGCGGGGCGTCCCGCGTCCGGCACCTGGTGCCCTGGTTCGGCGACTCCCCCGCCGTCTCCCTGGGGCTGGCGCGCGACCGCACGGACGTCGAGGCCGGCCGCACGCAGAAGCTGACGGTCCGGCTCGGCTCCCTGCGCCCCGCAGGCGCCCGCGGCCGGCTCACGGTCGAGGCGCCGGAGGGCGTACGGGTCCGGGCACCCCGGGGCGAGCTGGACGTCCCGCGCGGTCCGGCGGCGGAGGTGCCCGTCGAGGTCACGGTCGAGCGCGGCACGCCGCTGCGGTCCTACGGCATCCGGCTGGGCTTCGCGGGCGCGACCCGCACGCTCACCGTCCGGGCCGTCCCGCCCACCGGCGGCCCCGACCTCGCCCGCTCGGGCACGGCCCGTTCCTCCGGCGACGAGACGCCCGCCTTCCCCGCGTCCGCGGCGAACGACGGCGATCCGGCGACCCGCTGGTCGTCACCGGTGGACGACGGCGCCTGGTGGCAGGCCGAACTGCCCCGCCCGGCCCGGATCGGGCACGTGGTCCTGCACTGGCAGGACGCCCACCCGTCGGCGTACCGCGTCCAGGTCTCCCCCGACGGCCGCCGCTGGCGCACGGCCGCGGCGGTACGGGACGGCCGCGGCGGCCGGGAGAGCGTCCGCATGGACGAACGGGACGTGCGCTTCCTCCGCGTCCAGGGCGAGAAGAGGGCGACCCCGTACGGCTACTCCCTGTGGTCCGTGGAGGCGTACGCGGTCGCGGACTGAGCCGCCGGGGTCCGGCCGGCGCGCTCTTTCCCCGGCCCAACTATTCACTCAGTACATGTACTCAGTACATAATGCTCGCCATGAGCACCCGCCACATCCTGCTGGGCCTGCTCGCCACGGGTCCGAGCCACGGCTACGACCTGAAGCGACGCCATGACGAACGCTTCCCGCAGGCCCGCCCGCTGGCCTACGGGCAGGTCTACACGACCCTGCAGCGCCTGGTCCGGGACGGTCTCGCCGAGGTCGAGGGCACCGACTCGGACGGCGGCCCGGAGCGCACCCGCTACCGCACCACCGACGAGGGGACGCGCGAGCTGGCCCGCTGGGCCGGCCAGACCGCCCCGCCCGCCCCGTTCGTGGCCAACGAGATCTTCGCCAAGGTCGTCGTGGCGATCCTCTCGGGCGGCGACCCGGCCGGATACCTGAGCGCCCAGCGCGCCGCCCACAAGGAGCGGATGCGGGAGCTGACGGCGGTCAAGGCCGCCGTGGGAGCCGACCTCGCGACCGTGCTCTCGGCGGACTACGCCCTCAACCACCTCGACGCCGACCTCCGCTGGATGAACACCACGGCGGCCCGGCTCACCACCCTGACCGCGGAGGTCGACGCAGAATGAACGAACCCGTGCCTCTCCTCACGGCCCACGGCCTCGCCAAGACGCACGGGCGCACGCCCGCCCTGCGCGGTGCGTCCCTCCGGCTGCACGCGGGCGAGACAGTGGCCGTGACGGGCGCGAGCGGCAGCGGCAAATCCACTCTGCTGCACTGCCTGGCCGGCATCGTCCGCCCGGACGAGGGCTCCGTGACGTACGACGGGCAGCGGCTGGACCGCCTGCCCGAGAAGCGGCTGAGCGAGCTGCGGCGCACCGAGTTCGGCGTGGTGTTCCAGTTCGGCCAGCTCGTCCCCGAGCTGACGGCCGTGGACAACGTGGCCCTGCCCCTCCTCCTGGCCGGCACCGGCCGGGCCCGCGCCCGCGCCCTGGCCGGCGAGTGGCTGGAGCGCTTCGGCGTGCGCGGGCGGCAGGAGTCGCGCCCGGGTGAGCTGAGCGGCGGTCAGGCACAACGCGTCGCGCTGGCCCGGGCGCTGGTCACCGGCCCGAGGATCGTCTTCGCCGACGAGCCGACGGGGGCCCTGGACTCCCTGTCCGGCGAGCAGGTGATGACGGCCCTGGTGCACACCGCCCGGGAGTGCGGCACGGCGGTACTGCTGGTCACGCACGACGCCCAGGTCGCGGCCTACGCGGACCGCGAGGTCCAGCTGCGGGACGGGGCCGTGGCGGCGCTCGGGGTGACGGCATGAGGTCACTGCGCACGGATCTGCGGCTCGCCTGGCAGCTCACGCGCGGTACGGACCGCCGGGAGTGGTGGCGGGCCGCGCTGACGGCGGTGGGAGCCGCTCTGGCGACCGCGTTCGCCCTCGCGGCCGTCGTCCTGGCGTCGCTGCGCGGCAGCCGGTCGATCCCGCTCGCCGCGGGGCTCCTGAACAGTCCCGGCACCCGGTCCGGAGTCGTCCTGGGGCTGCTCCTGCTGCTCCTGCCCGTGCTGGGGTTCCTCGGCCAGTGCGCCCGGATCGGGGCCGCGCACCGCGACCGGAGGCTCGCCGGGCTGCGGCTCGCCGGCGCCACCCCCTGGCAGGTGCGGCGGATCGCCGCGCTGGAGACCGGGCTCGCCTGTGCGCTCGGCTCGGCGGTGGCCGCCGTCTGCGCGGTGCCGGTCTCGGCGCGCCTGGGGGACGGCCCCGCCGTGCCGGTCTGGGCCGCGATCGCCCTGGTCGCCGTCGCGGTGCCCGTGCTGGGTGCGGCGGCGGGCGTCCTGGCGCTGCGCCGGGTCGTGGTCTCGCCTCTCGGCTCGGTGCGGCGGACAGGGCCGCGCGACGGCCGGGGTTCGGGGGCGCTGTTCCTGTGCGGGCTCCTGCTCGCCGCCGTGGCCGCGCTGCTGACCGCTGCCGCCGCCTCCGGCGCACCGCAGGGGTCCTCCGGCGGGCCGCCGCTGCCCCTGGCGGGCGGGATCCTGGCGGCCGGCGCGGGTGCGGTGTGGCTGTCCGGGGCGACCGCACGGATCACCGGGCGGCTCCTGGCCGTCCGGGCCCGCTCGGCGGCGACCCTGATCGCCGCGGAGCGGCTGCGCGACGACCCCTGGTCGGCCGCCCGCACCCATGCGGCCGTGCTGCTGGTGACGGTCGCCGGGACCGGCTTCCTGGGCGTCCGGCAGGTACTGGCCGACGTGGTGCGCGACCGCCCGAACGCCTCCTACTACCTCACGGGGGTGAACCTCACCGGCACCGCCCTCGCCGTCGCCCTGGCGATCACCCTGTCCGGACTCGCCGTCGGCACCGCCGAGTCCCTGGCCACCCGCCGCCGGGGCCTGGCCGCGCAGGCCGCGGCGGGAGTGCCGCGGTCGGTGCTCGGCCGCGCCCTGCTGCTGGAGACGGCCCTGCCCCTGGCTCCCGCGGTGCTGCTCGCGGGTCTCGGCGGCACGGCCATCGGCGTCCGGTACGCCGTGTTCGCGGGCGAGGCCGTGCCCTGGACGCCCGCGCTGGCCCCCGTGGCCGTCTACGCCGCCTGCCTGCTCGCCGCGGCCACCTCGCTGCCCCTGCTGCGCCGCACGGTGTGCCCCGGGGAGCTGCGGTACGCGTAGGCGCGCTGCGCTACGCGTAGGCGCGCGACAGGGCGCCGGCCCGCCCGGAGACGGGCCGGTGCCGACACGAAAGCCCGGATCGTCAGGCGGAGATGCCGTCGATCCGGGCCAGGGCGTCGTCCGCGCCGAACGGTTGCAAGTACGGCAGCCAGCGCGGATCCCGATGGCCGGTCCCGATGATGCGCCAGGCCAGGCCCGACGGCGGGGCGGGTTTGTGGCGCAGCCGCCAGCCGATCTCGACGAGGTGGCGGTCGGCCTTGACGTGGTTGCAGCGGCGGCAGGACGCGACGACGTTGTCCCAGACGTGCTTGCCCCCGCGGCTGCGCGGGATGACGTGGTCGACGCTGGTTGCGACGCCACCGCAGTACATGCACCGGCCCCCGTCGCGGGCGAACAGCGCCCGGCGGGTCAGAGGAACGGGCCCCCGGTAGGGAACCCGCACGAAACGCTTGAGCCGGACCACGCTGGGTGCGGGGACTGTGACGGTCGCGCTGTGCAGATAGGCGCCGGACTCCTCGAGGCAGACGGCCTTGTTCTCGAGGACGAGGACGAGCGCGCGGCGGAGCGGTACGACGCCGAGCGGCTCGTACGACGCGTTGAGGACCAGGACATGCGGCACGGATGCCTCCTTGGACGCCGGCGGCGCGTGGCTCGCGCCGGGACGATTCGTAGCCAGTCTCCCCTCATGCCTGGTGGAAGCGCCACCATGTCCCCGTAACGGGCTGGGAGTGTTTTCGACCACATCCGATGGATGCCCGAGAACGTGGCCTGTTCAAGCCCAGGTGAGGCCCGTCTCCCTTTCACACATTCTGCGAGAGCACACACAATGCCCCGTTAGTGTGGTGGTTCTGCCCTTTCGGTGACCCAGCCGTGACCTTCGACCCCCCGGAACCGCCGCACCGGGGCAGACCGCTGCACCTGGAGGTACCTGTCGTGTCCTTGTCCGTCGCGGACGTCGTCCTGTGGGCCGCCGGCCCGTCCCCCTCGCCGACCCCCTCGGAGACGGAGACCCCGAGAGTGCCCTCGCTGGAGGACGCCCACGAGAGCGCGACGAACGCCGCCGGCTGGGTGGAGCAGAACTGGTCGACCTGGCTGGCGATCGGCCTGCGCGTGCTGCTGATCCTGGTGATCGCGGCGGTGCTGCGCGTGGCGGTGCGCCGGGCGATCACCAAGCTCATCGACCGCATGAGCCGCAGCGGGCAGACCGTGGACGGCGCGGGACTGGGCGGCCTGCTGGTCAACGTCGAACGCCGCCGCCAGCGCTCGCAGGCGATCGGCTCGGTGCTGCGCTCGGTGGCCAGTTTCCTGATCATGGGCACCGCCGCCCTGATGATCCTCTCCGCGTTCAACATCAACCTGGCCCCGCTGCTGGCGTCCGCCGGTGTGGCCGGTGTGGCGATCGGTTTCGGCGCCCGCAACCTCGTCACGGACTTCCTGTCCGGCGTGTTCATGATCCTCGAGGACCAGTACGGCGTCGGCGACACCATCGACGCGGGCGTCGCCTCCGGCGAGGTGATCGAGGTCGGCCTGCGGGTGACCAAGCTGCGCGGCGAGGGCGGCGAGATCTGGTACGTCCGCAACGGCGAGGTCAAGCGCATCGGCAACCTCTCGCAGGGCTGGGCCACGGCCAACGTCGACGTCACCGTGCACGCGGGCGAGGACCTGGACAAGGTCAAGGCCACGCTGGACGAGGTCGCCGAGAAGATGGGCGCCGAGGAGCCCTGGAACGAGCTGCTGTGGGGCCCGATCGAGGTCCTGGGCCTGGACAGCGTGCTGCTGGACTCGATGGTCGTGCGCATCTCCGCCAAGACGATGCCGGGCAAGTCCCTGACCGTGGAGCGCGAGCTGCGCTGGCGCGTCAAGCGGGCCTTCGACGCGGCCGGCATCCGGATCGTCGGCGGCGCCACGGCCCCGGTGGAGGAGGCCGAGACCGACCCGACGGCCTCGATGGCGGCTCCCTCGGTGTACGCGAACACCGCGTCCCCGCAGTCGGCGGCGGCGTCCCCGCTCGCCCCGCCCACCAGCACCACGAAGTAGCGGCCGGCCCGCTCCCGAGGGCGGCACCCGGAAGCCCGGGTGCCGCCCTTCCGCATGCCCGCACGCGGCACGCACCACCCCCTGCCGCGCCCGCACCACGCGACACGCCACCCGGTGCCGCCCCCGGTCACCCCCCTGCGGAGGTGCACCGCCCCTATTGACGCCCGCCCGGCGACGGGCATACCTTCCTCCCCACCGAATAGGAAACTTTCCTAACAGTGATCGGGGGCCGGCCTCCCGGGGCCTTCCCCGGCTCACGGGGAAACAGCCGTCCGGTGACCGCCTACCGGTGATCACCGATGGACTTCCCCACCGGATCACTGAGAGGCTGAGCAGCCGAAGGGCAGGTGTGGACACGCATGGCAGGAACCGCCGGAACGCCGGGCACCCCGCGCGTCCTGCGCGCCATGAACGACCGGGCCGCCCTGGACCTGCTCCTGGAGCACGGGCCGCTGTCCCGCACCCGGATCGGCAAGCTCACGGGGCTGTCGAAACCGACCGCCTCCCAGCTCCTGGCCCGCCTGGAGGCGGCCGGCCTGGTCCTGGCCACCGGCACCACCGAGGGCCGCCCCGGCCCCAGCGCCCAGCTCTACGAGGTCAACCCGGCCTCCGGCCACGCCGCCGGACTGGACGTCACCCCCCAGCGCATCCTCGCCGCGGTCGCCGACATCACCGGCCGCACGGTCGGCCGCTTCGAACTGCCCACCGGCCGCCGCCCCGGCACCCCGGTCGTCCAGCAGGTCACCGACGCCCTGGACGGCGCGGTGAAGGCGGCCGGCCTGGCCCGCGACGACGTCCACCGCCTGGTCATCGGCACCCCCGGCGCCTTCGACCCCACCACGGGCCGGCTGCGCTACGCCTCCCACCTGCCCGGCTGGCACTCCCCCACCCTGCTGGACGAACTCGCCGCCGCCCTGCCGATGCCGTTCGAGTACGAGAACGACGTCAACCTGGTCGCCCTCGCCGAGCAGCGCCTCGGGGCGGCCCGGGGCCACAGCGACTTCGTGCTGCTGTGGAACCAGGAGGGCCTGGGCGCCGCCCTCGTGCTCGGCGGCCGGCTGCACCGCGGCTGGACCGGCGGCGCCGGCGAGGTCGGTTTCCTGCCGGTGCCGGGCACACCCCTGGTGCGCAAGGTCACCCAGGCCAACAGCGGCGGCTACCAGGAGCTGGCCGGCTCCCAGGCGGTCCCCCGCCTGGCCCGCGACCTCGGCATCCGGGACCTCCCGCAGGGCTCGTACGCCGAGGCCGCCGCCCTGCTGGTGGCCCGGGCCGCACAGGCCGGCGACGAGCCGCACCGGGAGCTGCTGCGCGCCTACGCGACCCGGCTGGCCACCGGTCTGGCGTCCCTGGTGTCGGTGCTGGACCCCGAGCTGGTCGTGCTGAGCGGCGCGGCCCTCACCGCGGGCGGCGAGCCGCTGCGCGCCCTGGTCCAGGCCGAACTGGAGGAACTGGCCGCCTCGCGCCCCCGCCTGGTCGTGGGCGACGTCCGCGAACACCCCGTGCTGCGCGGCGCGCTGGAGAGCGCGCTCGCGACCACCCGCGACGAGGTCTTCGACACCTCCCGCTAGCTCCACTTCTTTCCCGCGTCCCTTCCTCACCCGCGCCTCAGGGAGCTTCGCCATGCCCGGAATGCCCAGGAAAGCGGCCCTCGTGCTCGCCGCGTCCGCCTCCGTCGCCCTCCTCGCCACCGCCTGCACCGGTCAGCCCGGCGCCGGTGCGGACGACGACGCGTCCAAGGAGACGACCCTCACCTTCTGGCACGCCTGGAGCGCGCCCTCGGAGGTGAAGGCCGTCGAGGAGCTGATCGCCGGCTTCGAGAAGGCCCACCCGAACATCCACGTCGACGTCGTCGGCAACATGACCGACGACAAGATCAACCAGTCGCTGCGGGCCGGCGGGGCCAAGGCCCCGGACGTGATCTCGTCGTTCACCACGAACAACGTCGGCAAGTTCTGCTCCTCGGGCGCGCTGGTCGACCTCGACCCCTTCTTCGCCAAGTCGGGCATCGACCCGGAGAAGACCTTCCCGAAGGCCATGAACGAGTACACGCAGTTCGAGGGCAACCGCTGCGCGGTCCCCCTGCTCGGCGACGCCTACGGCCTCTACTACAACAAGACGGCCTTCGAGAAGGCCGGCATCACCGCCCCGCCGAAGACCTGGTCGGAGTTCGAGCGGGTCGCGAAGAAGCTCACGATCCGCCGGGGCGAGACCTACGAGCAGCTGGGATTCATGCCGAACTACCACGGCTGGGAGACCACCACCGAGCACTACCTCGGCCAGTTCTCCCCGACCTATTTCGACAAGGACGGCAAGTCGAACGTCGGCAAGGACCCCGCGTTCAAGAAGGCCTTCACCCTCCAGAAGAAGCTGGTCGACACCCTCGGCGGCTACCGCAGGCTGGAGACGTACCGCGCGAAGCTCGGCGACGAGTGGGGCCCCAAGCACCCCTTCCACACCGGCCAGGTGGCCATGCAGCTCGACGGCGAGTGGCGCCTGGGCATGGCGCTGGAGACCGAGCCGGCGTTCGAGATCGGCGTGGCCCCGCTGCCCGTCCCCGACGACCAGGCCGACCAGTACGGCAAGGGCTACATCACCGGCACCATCGCCGGCATCGCCGCGACCAGCAGGAAGCAGAACGCGGCCTGGGAGCTGGTGAAGTACATGACCACCGACACCGACGCGGTCGTGGACTTCTCCAACGCCATCCACAACGTCCCCTCGACGCTCGCGGCGCTGAAGTCCCCCGCGCTGAAGTACGACCCGCGCTTCAAGACGTTCCTGGAGATCGCCGCCAACCCCCACTCCACCACGTCCCCCGCCTCCGTCAACGGCGGCGTCTACCTCACCACGATCCAGCAGTTCGGCTACGAGTACGAGAGCGGCAAGGCCACCGACCTGGAAGCGGGCCTGAAGAAGGCGGCCCGGCAGATCGACACGGACATCGCGCAGGCGCAGTAGGCCATGAGCACCCACACGCTGCGCGCGAAACGCCGCCGCTCGGCCCTGCGCACCCTCGCGTTCCTCTCCCCCTGGCTGATCGGCTTCTCGGTCTTCTTCGCCTACCCCCTGGTGTCCACCGTCTACTTCTCCTTCATGCGCTACGACGGCTTCCAGCCGCCGGTGTGGGCGGGCACGAAGAACTGGGCGTACGTCTTCGCGCACTACCCGCTGTTCTGGCCCGCCCTGCGCAACACCCTGTGGCTGGTGGTCGTCATGGTGACGCTCCGGGTCGCGTTCGGCCTGGGCGTGGGCCTGCTGATCACCCGGATCAGGACGGCCACGGGCGTCTTCCGCACCCTGTTCTACCTGCCGTACCTGGCGCCGCCCGTGGCGGCCACGATGGCCTTCGCGTTCCTGCTCAACCCCGGCACGGGCCCCGTGAACGCGGTCCTCGGCGAGCTGGGCCTGCCGGCCCCGGGCTGGTTCGGCGACCCCGCCTGGTCCAAACCGGCCCTGACCCTGCTGGCCCTGTGGGGCATCGGCGACCTGATGGTCGTCTTCATGGCGGCCCTGCTCGACGTGCCGAAGGAGCAGTACGAGGCGGCCGAACTGGACGGCGCCTCCCCCTGGCAGCGGTTCCGCTACGTCACCCTCCCGAACATCTCGCCGATCGTCGTGTTCGCGGTCGTCACCGGGGTGATCCAGACGATGCAGTACTACACGCAGCCGCTGATCGCCGGGAAGGTCGCCTCGGGCGTGATCCAGGGCGCGGGCACCATGTTCGAGCCCGGCTACCCGGACAAGTCGACCCTGACCCTCCCGCAGCTCGTCTACAACCTGGGCTTCCAGCGCTTCGACTACGGCTCGGCCTGCGTGGTCGCGCTGGTCCTGTTCGCCCTGTCCATGGCCTTCACGGCCCTCCTGATGCGCCACAGGGGCGGCCTGATCCAGGCAGGTGGGAGATGACCCAGGTACTCGAACGCCCCCGGGAGTCCGCCGCGCCGCCGCCCTCGCCCGCGGCCCGCACGGCCCGGCGCAGGGTCCTGCTGGAGTGGATCGCCGTCCACTCCCTCGGCATCGCGGCCGCGCTGTTCTTCACGCTCCCCTTCGTCTTCGTGCTGCTCACCTCCCTGATGAGCGACGCCCAGGCGCTCAGCCGCGACCTGGTCCCGCGCACCTGGGAATGGGGCAACTACACCCGGGTCCTCGACACCCCGGGCTTCCTCACCTGGTGGCGCAACACCCTGCTGTACGCGGGACTGGGCACGGTCCTCACGGTGGTCTCCTCGATCCCCGTGGCCTACGCCCTGGCCACGTTCCGCTTCCGCGGCCGGAACGCGGCGCTGATGCTGGTCATCTCGATGATGATGCTGCCGCCGCAGGTCGTCGTCATCCCGATGTACCTGTTCTGGGCGAAGCAGCTGGACCTGTCGGGCACGCTGTGGCCGCTGATCGTCCCCATGGCGTTCGGCGACGCGTTCTCGATCTTCCTGCTGCGCCAGTTCCTCACCACGATCCCCGACGAGTACCTCGACGCGGCCAGGGTGGACGGCTGCGGCGAGCTGCGGACCCTGCTGAGGGTCGTCCTGCCGATGGCCAGACCGGGCATCGCCGCCGTGGCCCTCTTCCAGTTCTTCTACGCGTGGAACGACTACTTCGGCCCGCAGATCTACGCCTCGGAGAACCCCGGCGCGTGGACCCTGTCCTACGGCCTGGAGTCCTTCAAGGGCGCCCACCACACCGACTGGAACCTCACCATGGCCGCCACCGTGCTGGTCATGGCCCCCGTGATCCTCGTGTTCTTCCTCGCCCAGAAGGCGTTCGTCGAGGGCGTCACGCTCACCGGAGTAAAGGGTTAGACATGAAACTCACCGTGGTCGGCGGAGGCTCGACCTACACGCCCGAACTCGTGGACGGCTTCGCCCGTCTGCGGGACACCCTGCCCGTCGAGGAACTGGTCCTGATGGACCCGGCCGAGGACCGGCTGGAGCTCGTGGGCGGCCTGGCCCGCCGCATCTTCGCCCGCCAGGGCCACCCCGGCCGCATCACCACCACCACCGACCTGGACGCGGCGGTGGACGGCGCGGACACGGTCCTGCTGCAACTGCGCGTGGGCGGCCAGGCCGCCCGCGAGCAGGACGAGACCTGGCCCCTGGAGTGCGGCTGCGTGGGCCAGGAGACCACCGGCGCCGGCGGCCTGGCGAAGGCCCTGCGCACGGTCCCGGTCGTGCTAGGCATCGCGGACCGCGTCCGCCGCGCCAACCCCGACGCCTGGATCATCAACTTCACCAACCCGGTCGGCATCGTCACCCGCGCCCTGCTCCAGGCCGGCCACAAGGCGATCGGCCTGTGCAACGTGGCGATCGGCCTCCAGCGCAAGTTCGCGGCCCTGCTCTCCGTGGAGCCGTCCGAGCTCCACCTGGACCACGTCGGCCTCAACCACCTCACCTGGGAGACGGCGGTGCGCCGCGGCGGCCCGGAGGGCCCGGACGTCCTGCCCGAGCTGCTGGCCGGGCACGGCGACACCATCGCCGCCGACCTGCGCCTGCCCCGCCAGCTCCTCGACACCCTGGGCGTGGTCCCCTCCTACTACCTGCGCTACTACTACGCGCACGACGAGGTCGTACGGGAGATGGGCACCAAGCCCTCGCGGGCGGCGGAAGTGGCCGCGATGGAGCAGCGGTTGCTGACGCTGTACGCCGACCCGGCCCTCGACGAGAAGCCTGCGCTGCTCGCGAAGCGGGGCGGCGCCTTCTACTCGGAGGCGGCCGTCGACCTGGCCGCCGCCCTGCTGGGCGGTGCGGGCAGCCCCTACCAGGTGGTGAACACGCGCAACAACGGCACGCTGCCCTTCCTCCCCGACGACGCGGTCGTCGAGGTGCAGGCCGCGGTGGGCGCCAAGGGCGCCTCCCCGCTGCCGGTCGCGCCGGTGGACCCCCTGTACGCGGGCCTGACGGCCGCCGTCACGGCCTACGAGGACCTGGCCCTCCGGGCGGCCCTGCACGGCGGCCGGGAGCGCGTCTTCCGCGCCCTGCTCGCCCACCCCCTGATCGGCCAGTACGCGTACGCCGAGCAGCTCACCGACCGGCTGATCGCGCACAACCGGGAGCACCTGGCGTGGGCGTGAGGGGACATGTCCTCGCCGTCGACGCGGGCAACAGCAAGACGGACGTCGCGGTCGTGTCGGCGGACGGGGAGGTGCTGTCCGCGGCGCGCGGCGGCGGCTTCCGCCCGCCGGCGGTGGGCGTCGACACGGCCGTGCGCGGACTCGCCGAGACCGTCGACCGGGCCCTGGCCGACGCCGGACTCGCCTCGGTCGACCATGTCTCGGCCTGCCTCGCCAACGCCGATTTCCCCGTCGAGGAGGAGGAGTTGGCCCGGGCGCTGGACGCCCGCGCCTGGGGCGCGAGTGTGACCGTGCGCAACGACACCTTCGCGATCCTGCGGGCGGGCGTCACCGAACCGCGCGGGGTCGCGGTCGTCTGCGGCGCGGGCATCAACTGCGTCGGCATGCACCCCGACGGCCGCACGGCCCGCTTCCCCGCGATCGGCAGGATCTCCGGCGACTGGGGCGGCGGCTGGGGGCTGTCCGAGGAGGCCCTGTGGCACGCCGCGCGGGCGGAGGACGGCCGGGGCGGTCCCACCGCCCTGTCCCGCACCCTGCCCGCGCACTTCGGCCTGCCGTCGATGCACGCCCTCATCGAGGCGCTGCACCTGGAGCACGTGCCCGCGCCCCGGCGCCACGAGCTGGCCCCGGTCCTGTTCGCCACGGCGGCGCAGGGCGACGGCGTCGCCCGGGCGATCGTGGACCGCCAGGCGGAGGAGGTGGTCGCCATGGCCGTGGTGGCCCTGACCCGCCTGGACCTGCTGTCCGAACCGGCCCCGGTCCTCCTCGGCGGCAGTGTGCTGGCCGCCCGGCACCCCCGACTGAACGACCGCGTCGCCCAGTTGCTGGCAGACCGCGCCCCCAAGGCGGTCCCCCAGGTGGTCACGGCCCGCCCGGTGCTCGGCGCGGCCCTGCTGGGCCTGGACCGGCTGGGGGCGCGGGAGGGGGCGCAGCAGCGGCTGCGGGCGCACTACGGCGTGTGAGCCGCCCGCACGGGAACCGAACCCCTCTCCCGGACGTGTACCTGGGCGGGGGGTGGCGCTCCACGCTGCGATCCGATCAAGATCGGGCAAGGCCGGTGCGGATGTCGGTCCCGGCAGCGATACTTGCCGCGACGGATGACCATGGGGGAGGTCACAGTGACACACGTGCCGCGGGGCAGCACACCGCCACCACCGGGTCCGAGCCTGCCCGTCCTGCCGCCCGTTCCGGCGCAGCCCGCCCCGCCGGCCCGGCCCGCCGCCGGTCCCGCCGCGGCGCCCGGTCCGTCCTCCCCGCCTTCCCCGGCCGGTCCTCCCCGGCGTACCGCCTTCGCCGAGGGCGCCGAGCGGCTGCGCGCCGCCGCCACGACGGAACCGGGCCGCCTGCGCGTCATCGGCGCGCTGCTGGCCGCCCTCGTCGTCGCCTTCGGGGCCGTCAGCGCCTGGCAGATGACCGACCGCGCGGCCGCCGCCGACGACGTCCTCACCAGCAGCCAGCCGCTCAGCTCCGACGCGGCCGACATCTACCGGTCCCTCGCGGACGCCAACACCGCCGCCTCCAGCGGCTTCCTCGCCGGCGGGCAGGAGTCGGCGGCGTACCGCGACCGCTACGAGAAGGACATCCGCACGGCCGCCGAGAAGCTGGTCAACGCGGCCGCCGCCTCGGAGCCGGGCTCCCCCTCCGCGCGCACGATCGCCGAACTCAACCGGCTGCTGCCCGAGTACAAGGGCCTGGTCGAGCGCGCCCGGACCTACAACCGCCAGGGCTTCCCGGTGGGCGGGGCCTATCTGCGCTACGCCAACGAGAAGATGCAGCAGCGGATGCTCCCGGCCGCGGAGGACCTGTACACGAGGGAGAACCAGCGCCTGCGGGCGGACTACGCGTCCGCCACGCCCTACCCCTGGGCGGCGATCGCCCTCGGCGTGCTCGCCCTGGCCGCCCTCGCCTGGGCCCAGCACCGCACCTACCGGCGCACCAACCGGGTCCTGAACCACGGCCTGGTCGCGGCCACCGCCACCGCGACGGTCGTCCTGCTCTGGCTCGTCGCCGGGCACAGCATCGCCCGCGCCGGCCTGAACGACTCCTACGACCACGGCGTGCGCTCCCTGAACGTGCTGCACGACGCCCGGATCGCCTCCCTGAAGGCGCGGGGCAACGAGAACCTCACCCTGGTGGCCCGCGGCGCCGAGACGAAGAAGGTCGGCGAAAAGACGTACGACGCCTACGACTTCGACTTCGGCGCGGACATCGAGGCCCTGGGCGCCCGGCTGGCGGCGGCGCGGAAGCTCGCCGACGACGCGACGGGCGAGAAGCCCGTCACGACCGCGATGGGCAACATGGAGGAGTGGCGGAAGCGCCACGCCGCGGCCCGCGACCAGGACGAGAACGGCAACTACCAGCAGGCGCTGGACCTGGTGATCGGCGCCGAGGGCGCGACCGGCGAGTGCTTCGACAGCGTCGACGCGAACCTGCGCACGGCGCTGGCGCACGAGGAGCGGGAGTTCCAGCGGGCGGCCGGCGACGGCCGGGGCGCGCTCACCGGCCTGCCCGCCGGGGCGGCCGCCCTCGCGGTCCTGGGCGCCGCGGGAGCGGTCCTGGGCATCGGGCGCAGACTGTCGGAGTACCGGTGAACGGGCCGCGGGCGAAGGGAGGCACCTCCGTGCGAGCAGGACGTGTGCGCACCCCCCTCAGGGGCTGGGGCGGAGTGAGCGCGATGGCGGTCGTGTGCGCCCTGGTGGCGTTCGTCGCCCTGTGCCTGCCCAGGAAGGCCGTCACGGCGGACGGCACCGGGCCCGCCGGGACCACCGCCACCGCGGACATCGCCCGGTCCGGCGCCGAGGAGGACTGCGAGGCCCCCGAGAAGCAGACGCTCGCCCCGTCCCGGGCCGACGGCGACACCATCGCGGCGATCAAGAACCGGACGGGCGAGAAGCGCAAACTGGTCGTCGGCGTCGACCAGAACAGCTACCGCTGGGGCTACCGCGACCCCAACAGCGGCGAGTCGGGCGAGCTGGAGGGCTTCGACATCGACCTCGCGCACCGCATAGCCGAGGAGATACTCGGCGACCGGGACGCGGTGCAGTTCAAGGCGATCCCCACCGACCAGCGCATCCCGGCGATCCAGGCCGGCCGCGTCGACATGGTGGTCCGCACGATGACGATCAACTGCGACCGCATCCGGGACGTCGCCTTCTCCGCGCCGTACTTCAAGACCGGCCAGCAGGTCCTGGCGCCCAGGTCGTCGCCCGTCGAGGGCTACGACGACACGCTCGCGGGCCGCAAAGTCTGCACGGCGGCGGGCTCCACGGCGTACGCGAAGCTGGAGGCGGACAAGAAGGAGGGCCGGCTCCCCGCCGGCACGGACATCTCCACCACGGTCCCGAACCAGCTCGACTGCCTGGTGCGGCTCCAGCTCGGCGAGGTCGACGCCGTGGTCACCGACGGCGCCCTCGCCGCGAGCCAGGCGGCCCAGGACCCCACGGTCCAGCTCAAGGGCGACGCCTTCACTGCCGAGTACTACGGCGTGGCGATGAAGAAGGGCGCCGACGACCTGGTGCGCCGGGTCAACCAGATCCTGGTGGACTACCGCAAGGACGGCGACGACGGCTGGCAGGCGTCGTACGGGAAATGGCTGGCGGCCACACTGGGCAAGGATGCGAAGAAGTCGGAACCCCCGGCACCGGAGTACCTGCGCACGAGCTGACCACGACCGCGACCTACGACCAGGCCCCCGACCGGCACAACCGTTAGCGAGAGGTGATCGATGGGCGTCACGGGATCCGCCGGGCCGGTGATGGACCGGGACGAGGTGGACCGTGCGCTGGCGCGGCTCGGCGCGGAGCACGAGGCGATCGAGACCTCGCTCCTCGCCCTGCAGGACCACGCGGGCCGCAGACTGCTGGAGGGCGCCGAACTGACCGGCGTCACCCGGGAGCGCTGGGCGGCCACGGACGCGTCGATCACCCTGCTGTGGACCTACTTCGACGCGTACACGGACGCGTTGCGCTCCGCCCGCGACATCCGCGCCCGGCGCCGCTGGTCCAGCCGCGAGGACCTGGTGGAGCTGACCGACCTGCTGAACGGCGAGTCCGTCACGGTCGCGGGCAGTGCCGCGGCGACGGCCAACGCGCCGACGCTGCACGCAGGTGCGACGAAGCTCAGCGAGCGCTACTCGCTGTCCGGGCTCGTGGACCGGATGAACGAGCTGTACGCGACCAGCCTGGACGTGGTCGTCGCCGCCGACGCCGTCTGGTCGGCCCTGCCGGCCCGGATCGACCTGCTGGCCGCCGAACTCCAGCGCACCCGGCGCCTCGCGCACTCGGTCGGGGTGCGGCCCGGCGAGCATCCGGCGGGTGACGACCTGGAGCGCATCACCCGCACGCTGACCCGGCTGCGCGAGCAGGTGATCTCCGACCCGCTGGCGTTCTGGGTGGCGGCCGAGGGCAGTTCGGCGCCGGGCGGCGGCCGCCCCGACACCCAGGTGTACGACCGGGAGGCCCGGGCCCTGGAGGACGTGCGGCGCGAGATCGACGCGGTGCTGACGGTTCGTCAGGACGCCGAGACGCGCATCGTGAAGCTGCGCGACGTGCTGAGCCGCGCGGACCGCACCCTCGCCGAGGCGCGCACCGCCCGGGGCGAGGTGCTGGCGAAGATCGCGGCCACCGAGGTGCCGGTGGTCAGCGGCCCCCCGACCGCGCTGCAGGAGCAGCTCGCGGCCGCCGCGGAGTACCGCAGGCAGGCCCAGTGGCACCGGCTGTCCCCGCTGCTGGAGGCGCTGGAGGAGAAGGCCGAGGACGAACTGCTGCGGGCCCGCGAGTCGTTGACGGCGGTCACCGCGCCGCTGGCGGTCCGGGCCGAGCTGCGCGGCCGGCTCGACGCGTACCGGGCGAAGGTCGCCCGGCACGGCTTCGCCGAGGACGGGCTGCTGGTGGAGCGGTACGAGAAGGCGCGCCGCATGCTGTGGAGCGCCCCCTGCGACCTGCGCGCCGCCGAACAGGCCGTGCTGCGCTACCAGCAGGCGGCGGCCGAGCTGCTCGGCGGCCCGCGGGTGCCGGACCAGAACGCGCCGGAGGACGACCGGAGGGGACCGGACGCATGAGCGACGAGGGGGAGCCGATGAGCCGGCCACCGCAGGAGCCGCCGGGCTGGTCCGGGCGCCCGTGCCAGCGCCCCGGCTGCGGCGGTGCGTACGAGGACGTGGGCGGCGGCGAGCTGTACTGCGACACCTGCGGCCTGGCCCCGGTCGTCGGGGCCGGTGCCCCCTCCTCCGAGGCGGGGCTGGTCGGTTCGGCTCCCACCGGCGTCACCGCCGAAGGCCGGAGCGGGTCCGGCAGCCAGGCCGCGCGCACGTCCTCGCAGTCGTCGCGGTCCCGCCGCTCGGTCTCGGGCCGTCTGTCGCGCTCGGAGTCGGGCGGGTCGACGGGCCGCTCGGTGTCCGTGCGCAGTTCCGGGTCCGCCTCCGGCTCGGCCTCCCGGGCGCGGCTGGGCGCCGGCCTGGTGCAGGTGCCGCCGATCCCGCGCCCCGATCCGCGCGCGATGGTGCTGGACAAGGCCGAGGTGCCCGAACGCAAGCGGTTCTGCTCCCGGTCGGACTGCGGTGCCCCGGTGGGCCGGGCGCGCGGTGACCGGCCGGGCCGCACGGAGGGCTTCTGCACCAAGTGCGGGCACCCGTACTCGTTCGTGCCGAAGCTGCGCGCCGGTGACGTGGTGCACGGCCAGTACGAGGTGGTGGGCTGCCTGGCGCACGGCGGTCTGGGCTGGATCTACCTCGCCGTGGACCGGGCCGTCTCGGACCGCTGGGTGGTCCTGAAGGGCCTGCTGGACACGGGCGACCAGGACGCCATGGCGGCGGCCATCTCCGAGCGGCGCTTCCTCGCGGAGATCGAGCACGCCAACATCGTGCGGATCTACAACTTCGTGGAGCACCTGGACCAGCGCACCGGCTCCCTCGACGGCTACATCGTCATGG
Source organism: Streptomyces sp. NPDC003456 (assembly GCF_042878735.1). Classification (NCBI taxonomy): domain Bacteria; kingdom Bacillati; phylum Actinomycetota; class Actinomycetes; order Kitasatosporales; family Streptomycetaceae; genus Streptomyces; species Streptomyces sp. NPDC003456. The sequence continues at coordinate 350,589 of NZ_JBIAOK010000003.1, read as the reverse complement.
AGTACGTGGGCGGCAAGTCGCTCAAGGAGATCGCCAACGCCCGGCGCACCCCGCAGGGCCGCCGCGACCCGCTCCCGGTGGAGCAGGCGTGCGCGTACGGCATCGAGGCACTGGAGGCGCTCGGGCACCTGCACAGCCGCAACCTGCTGTACTGCGACTTCAAGGTCGACAACGCCATCCAGACCGAGGACCAGCTGAAGCTGATCGACATGGGCGCGGTGCGCAGGATGGACGACGAGGAGTCGGCCATCTACGGCACGGTGGGGTACCAGGCGCCCGAGGTCGCCGAGACCGGCCCGTCCGTGGCGAGCGACCTGTACACGGTCGCCCGCACCCTCGCCGTGCTGACCTTCGACTTCCAGGGCTACACGAACGTGTACGCCGACTCCCTGCCCGACCCGGACCACATCGACGTCTTCCGGCGGTACGAGTCCTTCTACCGGCTCCTGGTGCGCGCCACCGACCCCGACCCGGCCCGCCGGTTCGCCTCCGCGCAGGAGATGGCCGAGCAGCTCACGGGCGTGCTGCGCGAGGTCGTCTCGCTGCAGACGGGCCGGGCCCGGCCCGCCCTGTCCACCCTGTTCGGGCCGGAACTGCGCGTCACGGACACGGAGTTGTTCCCCCGGCTGGACGGTGAGGTGTCCCGGCTGGGGGCGCGCACGGCCCGGACGGGACGCGGCTCCGGCGGCGCGCTTCCCGCCCGTACCGCGCTCGCCGCCGCGTCACCGGCCGGTGCGGCCGGATCCGCGTCCGGACTCGTCAAGCGGCTCGACACCCGCGCCGCCGCGCTGGCGCTGCCGGTGCCCCGGGTGGACCCGACCGACCCCAACGCCGGTTTCCTGGCGGGCCTGATGACCTCCGCCCCGGCCGAGCTGCTCGGCGCCCTGGCGGCCGCGCCGGCCCCGTCGACCGAGACGCGGCTGCGGCAGGTCCGGGCCCGGCTGGAGACCGGTGAGCCGGGCATCGCGCTGGAGTCGCTGGCCGCGCTGGAGGACGAACGGCCCGACGACTGGCGGGTGGTGTGGTACCGGGGGCTGACCGCGCTGGTGACGGGCGACGACGAGGGCGCCGCCCTGGCCTTCGACGCGATCTACGACGCCTTCCCGGGCGAGATCGCGCCGAAGCTGGCGCTCGGCCTGTGCGCGGAGGTGCTCGGCCAGCTCGACAACGCCGCCGAGTACTACCGGCTGGTGTGGTCGACCGACCCGAGCCATGTGAGCGCCGCGTTCGGCCTGGCCCGGGTCCGGCTGGCGACCGGGGACCGGCGCGGTGCCGTGCGGACGCTGGAGTCGGTGCCGGAGTCGTCCATCCACTACACGGCCGCGCGCGTGGCGGCCGTCCGCGCCCGGTTGCGCGGGCGCACGGCGACGGTCTCGGACGTGCCGTTCCTGGAGGACCTGACGGCCGCCGCGGCGCAGGTGGAGGCGCTGGAGTCGTACGGACTGGATCCGGCGCGGCGCGAGCAGTTGTCCGCCGAAGTCCTCGGTTGCGCCCTGGACTGGGTACTCTCCGGGGGCCAGGGTTCCTCCCCTCCCGCCGCCGGGGGACGGACGCTGCTCGGCAGCGGCCTGGACGAGCGGGGCCTGCGTTTCGGACTGGAGCGCTCGTACCGCATGCTGGCCCGGCTGGCGCGGGGCGGCGAGGAGAGGATCGACCTGGTGGAACGTGCCAATCGTTACCGCCCCCGGACGTGGGTGTAGTTGATGTCGCAGATGCCCCGGTTGTCCGCCTGCCCGAGCTGCGAGGAACCCCTCGAGTCGGGTGACCGTTTCTGCGGCGCGTGCGGATACGACCTGTCCGCCGTGCCGGCACGGCCCGAGGACAACCCGACCATCGCCCTGAACGGCGTGGTGCCCGCCCAGGGCGCCCCCGCCGGCGCGTACCCCGAGCCGCCGCAGGCCCCGCCCGCCGGCGCGGCTCCGCCACCACCCGGGGCGCCCCCGGCACCGGCCGCGGGCGTGCGGTTCGACCGTCGCGCGCAGCCCGAGGGGTACGCGCCGGAGATCTACCGCACGCAGCCCGACGAATACCCCCTCCAGGCGCCGGACCCCCGGGTGTCCGCCGAGCCGGCGGCCCCGGCCGCGGGCACCGGCGCAACGGTCTGCGTCGCCTGCCGGGCCGGCCGCGTGGACGACGACGGCTACTGCGAGAACTGCGGCCACGCCCAGCCGCGCGAACGGGACCACATGGAGCAGGAGTCCGGCCCGGTGGCCGCGGTCAGCGACCGCGGCCTGCGCCACCACCGCAACGAGGACGCGTTCGCCATCGGCACGACCGCGCTGCCCGACGGCTCCCCCGCCAGCGTGGCGATCGTCTGCGACGGCGTCTCCTCGGCGACCCGCCCCGACGACGCCTCGGCGGCCGCGTCGAAGGCCGCGAGCGAGACGCTGCTGGCGGCCCTGCCGCGCGGCACGCACCCGCAGCAGGCCATGCACGAGGCGATCGTCGCCGCCTCCCGCGCGGTCAACTCACTGGCGCAGGAGCCCGCGACGGCCCGCGAGCACGCCCCGCACCAGAACGCCCCGGCCTGCACCATCGTCGGCGCCGTGGTGACCTCGGGCCTGCTGGTCGTCGGCTGGGTCGGCGACAGCCGCGCCTACTGGGTCCCGGTCGACCGCGGCGCTCCCCCGGCCCGGCTCACCGAGGACGACTCCTGGGCGGCGCAGATGGTCGCCGCGGGCCTGATGAACGAGGCCGAGGCCTACGCCGACGAACGCGCCCACGCCATCACCGGCTGGCTCGGCGCGGACGCCTACGAACTGGAGCCGCACACCGCCGCGTTCAAGCCGGACCGGCCCGGCGTGGTGGTCGTCTGCACGGACGGCCTGTGGAACTACGCCGAGGCCGCCGACGAGATGGCCCGCGTCGTGCCGCTCGACGCCGCCGCGCAGCCGCTGCACAGCGCCCGCGTCCTGCTCGGCCACGCCCTGGACGGCGGGGGCCACGACAACGTAACAGTGGCCCTCGTGCCGTTCCCGGCGGTGCCCCAGGGGGCAGGATCGGCCTGAGGCCACGGTTCGGGGGTGGCTCGGCGGACCGGAGGGGACCGGTCCGCCCACCGTCGTGACCCCGCCGCTCGCCGGCGGGGGCTCAAAAGGGGGATCGGAACAGGCATGGCCAATTTCTCGAAAGCGAGCGCGCCCCGGTTCTCGGTGGACGTGTACCAGAACGAGTACCTGCCGGAAGGCGCCCGCGAGGTCAACGCCATCGTGACGGTGACGGCGGCCGGCGGCGGCACCATCGGCAGCGCGGTCGGGGCGCCCCACCTGTACGCACCCGGGCAGGGCCCCTCGGCGGCGGTCGCGATCATGGTCGACTGCTCCGGCTCGATGGACTACCCGCCGGCCAAGATGCGCAACGCCCGCGACGCCACCGCCGCCGCGATCGACACCCTGCGCGACGGCGTCCACTTCGCGGTGATCGGCGGGACGCACGTCGCCAAGGAGGTCTACCCGGGCGGCGGCCGGGTCGCGGTCGCCGACGCCACCACCCGCGCGCAGGCCAAGCAGGCGCTGCGCTCGCTCGGGGCGGGCGGCGGCACGGCCATCGGCACGTGGCTGCGCCTGGCCGACCGGCTGCTGTCCTCGGCCGACGTCGCCATCCGGCACGGCATCCTGCTCACCGACGGCCGCAACGAGCACGAGTCGGACCGCGACCTCAAGGCCGCGCTGGACGCGTGCGCGGGCCGCTTCACCTGCGACGCCCGCGGGGTCGGCACCGACTGGGAAGTGAAAGAAGTCACAGCGATCGCCTCGGCGCTGCTCGGCACCGCCGACATCGTCGCCGACCCGGCCGCCCTGGCCGCCGACTTCACGCGGATGATGGAGACGGCGATGGGCAAGGAGGTCGCGGACGTCTCCCTGCGGCTGTGGACCCCGGTCGACACCACCGTGAAGTTCGTCAAGCAGGTCGCCCCGACGGTCGAGGAACTGACCGGCCGGCGCACCGAGGCGGGCCCCCGGGCCGGCGACTACCCCCTCGGTTCCTGGGGCGACGAGTCCCGTGACTACCACCTGTGCGTGCAGGTCCCGGCCGCGCACATCGGGCAGGAGATGCTGGCGGCCCGGGTCTCGCTGGTCGTCCCGCTGCCCGACGGCGGCGTCCACAACCTCGGCGCGCAGGGCCTGGTCCGGGCCGTGTGGACGGACGACATGGTCGCCTCGACGTCGATCAACCCCCAGGTCGCCCACTACACCGGGCAGGCCGAACTGGCCCAGGTCATCCAACAGGGGCTGGATCTGCGCAAGTCGGGCGATATCGACGGAGCAACGGCCAAACTGGGCAGGGCCGTTCAGCTCGCGAGTGCCTCGGGGAACGCGGATACTGCGAAACTGCTTGCGAAGGTGGTGGACGTGGTCGACGCGGCGACCGGTACTGTGCGACTGAAGGCGAAGGTCGCGGAGGCGGACGAGATGACGCTCGAAACCCGGTCCACCAAGACTGTTCGTGTCAAGAAGTGACCTGGAAGAGATCGAAGGAGGGACGCGCCGACATGCCGACCTGCCCGAACGGACACCAGTCGGGTTCCGACGACTGGTGCGAGGTCTGCGGTCACCGCATGGCGGGTGCCGTGCCTCCGCCTCCTCCCCCGCCGCCCCCCGGCGGTTACGGCTTCCCGCCCCCGGCCGGCCAGGGCGGCCCCGGCGGTCCCGGCCCCGGCGGCCAGCCCGGCGGGCGTCCGCCGCACCTGTCCGCCGTGCCGAACGCCGAGCCGCAGCTCTGCCCGCAGTGCCGTACGCCGCGTGAGGGCGGTGCCCCGTTCTGCGAGGAGTGCCGGTGGAACTTCCTCACCAACACGGCGACCTCGTACACCCCCGCGGCCCCGCCGCCGCCCGGCCCGGGCGCGCGCTTCCAGCCGCCGGGCCCGGGTGGCCCCGGCGGTCCGGGCGGCCCGTCGTACGGCGGTGGCGGTGACGCGTTCGACTACCAGAGCTCGCGCCCGTCGCAGGTGAACCGCCCGGCCGAGCCGATCCCGCCCTTCGGCGGCGACCCGTCCGGCCGTCCCGGCCCCGGGGGTCCCGGTGGCCCCGGTGGCTACGGGGCGCCCGGCGGTCCGGGTGGTCCCGGCGGTCCGTCCGGCCCGCCCGCCTTCGGCAACGACCCCTCGCGTCCGGTCCCGCCGCCGCCCGGCCCGGGCGGCCCCGGCGGCTACGGCGGCCCGGGTGGACACGGCGGTCCGGGCGGACACCCCGGCGGCCCCGGTGGACACGGCGGACACGGTGACGGTCCCGGTGGTCACGGAGGTCACGGAGGCGGCCCGAGCGGCCCCGGTGGCCCCGGTGGTGCTCCGCAGGCCTTCCACCAGTCCGGCCCGTCGGCTCCGCCCGCCTTCCCGCAGGAGACGCAGCGGCCCCCGCAGCAGGGCGGCCCCGCCTTCGGCGGCGGTGACGACGACTGGGTGATCTCCCCGCCGTCGCACGGCCCCGGCGGACACGGCGGCCCGGCCGGCCCCGGTGGCCCCGGCCAGGGCGGCTACGGCTACCCGCAGCCCGGCGCCACCCAGGCCCCGCCCGGCCCCGGCGGCTTCCCGCAGCAGGGACCGGCGACCTGGACCGCGACGATCGGCCCGGACCGCGAGTACTTCATGGCGATGATGCAGCGCTCCGGCCCCGAGGCCGCGGGGCTGAACCTGCCCGCCTACTCGCCCGAGCAGCAGCGCACGCTCACCGGGAACCAGATCACCATCGGCCGCCGCCGCCACTCCACCGGCGACACCCCCGACATCGACCTGTCGGTGCCGCCGGAGGACCCGGGCGTCTCCCACCAGCACGCGGTGCTGGTGCAGCAGCCGGACGGCAGCTGGGCGGTCGTCGACCAGAACTCGACGAACGGCACGACGGTCAACGGCTCGGAGGAACCCATCCAGCCGTTCGTCCCCGTGCCGCTCCAGGACGGCGACCGGGTGCACGTGGGCGCCTGGACGACGATCACGATCCGCCGCGGCTGAGCCGCACCGCCGGCGCCGCGGGACGGCCGTCAGGACGGGAGGGGCCAGGCGTACGGCCCCTCCGGGTCGTCCAGCCAGGCCCACTCCCGTTCGCCGCTGACGGTGATGCCGTAGCGCTCGCGCTGCGGTCTGCCCTCCTGCTCCCACAGCGACAGCGCCTCCTCCGGGTCGAGGCTGCCGCGGGTCAGGGCCAGCAGGAAGCGGAACAGGTCGTCCTCCCTGGCCCGGCGCGGCACCCCGCCCAGCTGGAACGGCTCCGCGGCCCGGCCGGTCCCGCGCAGCGGCACGAAGTAGGCGGGTGTGTGCAGGAAGCGCCCCTCGGCGTGCGCGGCGTCGGTCACCGTGAGCGCGATCAGGCCGGTGGCCAGGGGCAGCAGGATGCGGCCGCCGGGACGGCTCTGCGCGAGCCAGGCCAGCGGCACGGTGCTCAGGGCGCAGGTCGCGATGATCCGGTCGAACGGCGCGCGCTCCGGCACGCCCCGGGTGCCGTCGCCGGTGACGACGACCGGGTGGTGCCCGGCAGCGGCCAGGTGCCGGCGGGCCGACTCGGTGATCTCCGGGTCGAGGTCGACGCTGGTGACCTTGTCGTCGCCGAGCCGGTGGCACAGCAGCGCGGCGTTGTAGCCGGTGCCCGCGCCGATCTCCAGGACGGTGTCCCCCTCCCGCACGTCCAGCACGGTCAGCATGTCCGCCATGAGCGAGGGCTGGCTGCTGGAGGAGAGCAGTTCCCCGTCGCGCAGCCGGGTCGCCAGCGGGACGTCCTCGTAGGCGCCCCGCATCCACCGCTCCCGGGCCTGCGGGTCGGGGCTCTCGCCCCAGCGGCGCTCGTAGCCGCCCGCGACCGCCACGTAGTAGTACGGCACGAAGAGGTGGCGCGGGACGGCCGCGAACGCCTCCCGCCAGGCCGGATCGGCCGTCCAGGCCCCGCTCGCCTCGATGCGCCGCACCAGCGCCGCCCGCGCCCTGGCGCCGACGTCGTCCAGTTCCCTGCCGGGTGCGTGCCCGCCCATGCCTCCACAGTAAGCGGCGGGTCCTAGGTCTTGAGTCCTATGCCGGGGCGTCTGAGACCATGGAACGCGTGACAGAGATTCGGCGCGGCACGCTTCAGGAGCAGACCTTCTACGAGCAGGTCGGCGGGGAGGAGACCTTCCGCCGGCTCGTCCACCGTTTCTACGAGGGGGTCGCCGGGGACCCGCTGCTGCGGCCCATGTACCCCGAGGAGGACCTCGGCCCCGCCGAGGAGCGCTTCACGCTCTTCCTCATCCAGTACTTCGGCGGCCCGACCACCTACAGCGCCCACCGCGGACACCCGCGGCTGCGGATGCGGCACGCGCCGTTCCAGGTGGACCGCGCGGCGCACGACGCGTGGCTGAAGCACATGCGGGTCGCGGTCGACGAGCTCGGGCTGTCCGAGGAGCACGAGCACACGCTGTGGAGCTACCTGACGTACGCGGCGGCCTCGATGGTGAACACCCCGGGCTGACGGCCGTCCCGGCGGCAGGTCAGCGGACGCTGACGTCCAGGGCCCCGAGCCCGGCACGCCGCACGGCGACCGACCCGTAGGGCGTGCGCAGCCGCAGCCACGCTCCCGAGGAGAGCAGGCCCAGGGGGGCGCCGGGCCGCAGGAAGCCGAGCGACTGCGCCGCGTGCACGGCCCGGACCGGCAGTGCCGTGTCCCCGACCGTGCGGGACCAGATGTCCCGCCCGATGCGGTCCAGCTCGGTGCGGGTGCGCCGCTCCTCGGTCAACTCCCCTGTCCGGGCGCGGAACTCGGCCACCGCGGCGGCCACCAGCGACCTGAGGGCGTCGGGCCCGGGCAGGCCCGGCTCGGTCCGCCAGCCGCTGCGGGGCGGCAGCACACCGGCCCACGGCGGCCCGGTCACGGCCTGCGGCACGGCGGCCGTGGCGGCCTTCTCGTCCACCGACTCCAGCAGTTCGCCGGCGGACACGGTCACGTCCAGCGTGACCTCCAGGCCCTTCTCGTACGGCTTGGCCAGGCGCACCGCGCGGACCGCGAGCACCTCGAAGGACGGCGGCCGGCCGAACACGGCCAGCGCGGTGCCGACGGCCTGCAGGCGCACCGCGGCCCCGCGGTCGTAGTGGAGCAGCCGGGAGAGGAAGGCCGCGAGGTCCGCCGCCTCCCCCTCGTCGGCGAGGTGGAGGACCGTCATGCCGCGACGGCCCCCTCCTCCGCGTCGTCCATGTACGTGCGGAGGAACTCGCGCTCCTCCGCGGTGATCCGGCGCGGGCGCTGCGCCTCGAAGTCGAACGGCACGATCACCGTCGACGCCCGCACGTAGACCTGGTCGCCGTCCTTCACCTCGTAGGTGAGGGTGAAGGACGCGGCCCTTATCTCGGTGACCCACAGCTCGACGTCGACCGGGTGGTGCCGGTGCACGAGCTGCCGCTTGTAGTCGATCTCATGGCGTGCCACCACGGACCCCTGCTGGAAGTCCTTCTCCGGGCGGAACAGGAAGTCGATACGGGCCTCCTCCAGGTAGCGGAGGAACACCACGTTGTTGACGTGGCCGTACGCGTCCATGTCCGCCCAGCGCAGCGGGCAGCGGTAGATGTGCCGCAAGATCAGCCCCGGGTCAGCTTCTTGTAGGTGGCGCGGTGCGGACGGGCGGCGTCCGGGCCGAGCCGCTCGACCTTGTTCTTCTCGTACGACTCGAAGTTGCCCTCGAACCAGAACCACTTCGAGTCGCCCTCGTAGGCGAGGATGTGCGTGGCCACGCGGTCCAGGAACCACCGGTCGTGGGAGACGACCACGGCGCAGCCGGGGAACTCCAGCAGCGCGTTCTCCAGGCTGGAGAGGGTCTCGACGTCGAGGTCGTTGGTCGGCTCGTCGAGGAGCAGCAGGTTGCCGCCCTGCTTGAGGGTGAGCGCGAGGTTCAGCCGGTTGCGCTCACCGCCGGAGAGCACCCCGGCCGGCTTCTGCTGGTCCGGGCCCTTGAAGCCGAAGGCCGAGACGTACGCCCGCGACGGCATCTCGACCTGGCCGACGTTGATGTAGTCCAGCTCGTCGGAGACGACGGCCCACAGCGTCTTCTTCGGGTCGATGTTCTCGCGGCTCTGGTCGACGTAGGAGATCTTGACGGTGTCGCCGACCTTGATGGCGCCCGAGTCCGGCTGCTCGATGCCCTGGATCATCTTGAACAGGGTGGTCTTGCCGGCGCCGTTCGGGCCGATGATGCCGACGATGCCGTTGCGCGGGAGCGTGAAGCTGAGGTCGTCGATGAGGAGCTTCTCGCCGAAGCCCTTGCTGAGGTTGTTGACCTCGACGACGACGTTGCCCAGGCGGGGGCCCGGCGGGATCTGGATCTCCTCGAAGTCCAGCTTCCGCATCTTGTCGGCCTCGGCGGCCATCTCCTCGTAGCGGGCCAGACGCGCCTTGGACTTGGCCTGGCGCCCCTTGGCGTTGGAGCGCACCCACTCCAGCTCTTCCTTGAGGCGCTTCTGCCGCTTGGCGTCCTTCTGGCCCTCGACCTTGAGGCGGGCGGCCTTGGTCTCCAGGTACTTGGAGTAGTTGCCCTCGTAGGGGTAGAGGCGACCGCGGTCGACCTCGCAGATCCACTGGGCGACGTTGTCGAGGAAGTACCGGTCGTGGGTGACCGCGACGACGGTGCCCGGGTACTGGGCCAGGTGCTGCTCCAGCCAGTTCACCGACTCGGCGTCGAGGTGGTTGGTGGGCTCGTCGAGCAGCAGCAGGTCGGGCTGCTCCAGCAGGAGCTTGCACAGCGCGACGCGGCGGCGCTCGCCACCGGAGAGGTTGGTGACGGGCCAGTCGCCGGGCGGGCAGCCCAGGGCGTCCATGGCCTGCTCCAGCTGCGCGTCGAGGTCCCACGCGTTGGCGTGGTCGAGCTGCTCCTGGAGCTTGCCCATCTCGTCCATGAGCTCGTCGGTGTACTCGGTCGCCATCTGCTCGGCGATCTCGTTGAACCGGTCGAGCTTGCCCTTGATCTCGGCGACACCCTCCTGGACGTTCTCCAGGACGGTCTTGTCCTCGGTCAGCGGGGGCTCCTGGAGCAGGATGCCGACCGTGTAACCCGGCGTGAGGAAGGCGTCACCGTTGGACGGCTGCTCGATCCCGGCCATGATCTTGAGGATCGTCGACTTTCCGGCGCCGTTCGGGCCGACGACGCCGATCTTCGCCCCCGGGAGGAAGCTCGTCGTCACGTCGTCGAGGATCACCTTGTCGCCGTGCGCTTTGCGCGCCTTGCGCATGGTGTAAATGAACTCAGCCAAGAGAAACCGTCCGGCAGCTTGAATCTGACAGTGGGCAGATACACCCCATCTTGCCGTACCGCCACCCCTGGGCGGAAACGCGTCGGCGACGGCAGCGCTGACCTGGGGCTTCCCGAAGGTGGCTGAGACTCGCCCGTTCGGCCCGCCCGCAGGACCGTTTCGCCCGGCCTGCTCAGCCGGTGCCGCCTCGGCTGCCGGCAACGGGCCCCGTGCCGCCGAACGCGGGCGTTACCCGCGGGACATTGTGGGCACTGCTGAACGCCGGAGCGGACGACGAGAAGGGACCGTCATGGTTGAGTCGTCGCAGAACGTCACGGTCGTGGCTCTCCTGACGGATCCGGACGCGCCGACCGAGGTCGCGCAGCACATGGCCCGGGACCTGCCCGCCCGGCTCGCGGACGCGTCCGGTCAGCACCGGCGGTTCGACGTCGAGGTGGTGAGTGAGCCCTTCACCGCGGGGACCGAGGACCTGCCCACGGTGACACGCCGGCTCGTGGAGCGCGGACAAGGGGAGGACTGGGACGTCGTCGTGGCCCTCACCGACCTGCCGTTGCACACGCAGGGGCGCAAGCTCGTCGCGGATCTGAGCCATGAGCACAACCTGGCGCTCCTGTCCCTCCCCTCGCTGGGGGGCCTGCGTCTGCGGAGAAGGGCCCGGCGGGCGGTCGAAGAGGCCGTGCTCAGCTTGGCGGACGGGCAGGCCGCCGGGGCCGGCAAGCCTGACCACCGTCGGCCGCCGCGAGAACTCACCGGTCGCCTTGCGCCCGTTCACCCGGCCCCGGTCGGCGACGAGGAGGCCGCGGATCTCCGGTACGTCCTCGACGGGCCGCGCGGCTACCTGAGGGTGCTCGGCGGCATGGTCCGGGCCAACAGGCCGTGGCGCTTGGTCCCGGGACTCTCCAAAGCCCTCGCGGCCGCCCTCGCCACGGGGGCGATCGCCGCGGTGAACTCCACGCTGTGGAGCCTGGCCGTGTCCCTCGACACCCCACGCCTCGTGATCGCCACGGTCGGGTCCATCGCGCTCATGATCGGCTGGCTGATCGTGGACGCGCACCTGTGGCACCGGGCGGCGCAGGACTCACCGGAGGCGAAGAAGCGGGCGGCTCTCTACAACGCGTCGACGGTCGTGACCGTCGCCATCGGGGTGTTCGTCTGCTACGCGGGGCTGCTGGTCGTGAACCTGGTGTGGGCGCTCTTCATCCTCAACGACCAGGTGTTCGCCTCCACGACGCGGACACCACTGACCGCCGCGGAGTACTGGACCCTGGCCTGGTTCGTCGCCTCGGTCGCCACCGTCGGCGGCGCGCTGGGATCGGGCCTGGAGAGTGACGAGGCGATCCGGGCAGCCGCCTACTCCAAGCGTGAGCAGGAACGGCGCCGCATGCTCGAGGACGACGGTGATTAGCGGCCGATCGACGCCGCAGGCGCCGTCTGCGACCGGTGGCCGCCCCGGCCGGAACCACCGTCGATCCGCACGCCGATAACAGTTTCGGCCGGAGGCCGGCGGGGACCCGCACGGGACGCCGCCGGAGCACAGAGGCTCCGCCCGGCGGACCGGGTGAAACAACCGTTCTGCCTGATCCAGGTGAACGGCTCGCGCATGCGTGCCGATACCACCGGCTCCGTCCTCGCGCGGTCGAGAGTCAGGCTCCTTGCGCCGTCTCCATCACCGCCATGCAGCGACATCCAGGGAATACATCATGAAGGCAGCGGTATACGAAGGACCGCGAACGGTCACCGTGAAGGACGTACCGGACGCGAAGATCGAGCACCCCTGCGACATCATCGTCAAGATCACCACCACCAACATCTGCGGTTCGGACCTGCACATGTACGAGGGCCGCACCTCGTTCGAGTCCGGCCGCACGCTCGGGCACGAGAACCTGGGCCAGGTGGTGGAGGTCGGCTCGGCCGTGCGCAAGGTCCAGGTCGGCGAGTACGTGGTTCTGCCCTTCAACATCGCCTGCGGCTTCTGCAAGCAGTGCGAGCGAGGGCTGACCAACTACTGCCTGACCATGCAGCCGGAACCGGCCCTCGCCGGTGCCGCCTACGGCTTCGCCGACATGGGCCCCTACCAGGGCGGCCAGGCGGAGCTGCTGCGTGTGCCCTACGGCGACTTCAACGCGCTGCGCCTGGGCGAGGACGCGGCCGAGCGGCAGACGGACTACGTGATGCTCGCCGACATCTTCCCCACCGGCTACCACGCCACCGAGATGGCCAACGTCAAGCCGGGCGACCAAACCATCATCTTCGGCGCCGGTCCCGTCGGGCTGATGGCGGCCTACTCCGCCGTGCTCAAGGGCGCCGGCCGCGTCTGGGTGGCCGACCACCAGCCCGACCGGCTTGCCAAGGCGGAGGAGATCGGGGCCATCCCGATCAACACGGCCGAGCAGGACCCGGCGGAGGTCGTCAAGGAGGCCACCCTCGGTCTGGGCGCCGACAACGGGTGCGAGTGCGTCGGGTACCAGGCACACGACCACGAGGGGAACGAGGACGCCAGCCTCACCCTCAACGGGCTGATCGACTCGGTCCGGTTCACGGGCGACATCGGCGTGGTGGGCGTGTTCCTGCCCCAGGACCCCGGCGGCGAAGAGGCGCAGGGCGAGTGGGAGGCACAGGGCAAGGTGCCCATCGACTTCGGGCTGATGTGGTTCAAGGGCCAGCGCATGGGGACCGGCCAGGCGCCGGTGAAGAAGTACAACCGGGCGCTGCGGGACCTGATCGCCGGCGGGAAGGCGACGCCGAGCTTCATCGTCTCCCACGAGCTCGGCCTGGACGAGGCCCCCACCGCCTACGAGCACTTCGACGCCCGTGACGAGGGCTGGACGAAGGTGGTGCTGCACCCCGACGGCCAGAGCAACGGCCACAAGAAGTAAGGAGACCGGTGTCGTCGGCCGCTCCGGCTCCGCGCCGGGCGGGCGACGACCGGCAACCGGCCCCGGTTCGGCCCGGGGCCGGGCGGGCCTTCCTCATCGGCGGCCGGCTGCCCGGATGCGGACCACGCCGATGCGACGGCGTCGTCCGCTGCGGGTCCTCCCGCACCTGAAGCGGCTCGCTTCCCGTTCACCTCACCGCTCGTGAGGAGCACTGATGACAACGGACACCCGCTCCACCTCCCGCCTGCGACGCGATCCGCTCGTGCGTGGCCTCGGCTGGGCCAGTGCGCTCCTGGGGGTGCCCCAGGTCGTCGCCCCGGCAGGCTTCGCGCGGGCCCTGGGCGTGGGCGACGCCCCCCGGCACCGCTCGGCCACGACGGCCGTCGGCGTGCGCGAACTGGCGGCGGCGACCGGGCTGCTGGGACGGCCGCATCCCGTCTGGCTCTGGGGTCGCGTCGGTGGCGACCTCATGGATCTGACGATGCTCGCCCGGGCCCTGAAGAACCACGACGGTCGCGGCCTCGGACGCACCGTCGCCGCGACGGCAGCGGTCACCGCCCTCACCGCCACGGACGTCTACGCGGCCGTGACCCGCACTCGTAGGAGCACCCCCATGGAACTGACCGCGGCCACCACCGTCACCCGATCACCGGACGAGGCGTACACACTCTGGAGGGACCTGGAGCGGCTTCCGGACTTCATGGTGCACCTGGACGAAGTGCACGTGACCGGCCCGCGCACCAGTCACTGGCGGGCCGGCGCACCGTTCGGCAAGACCGTCGAATGGGACGCCGAGATCACTCAGGAGGTCCCGGGCCAACTGGTCGCGTGGCGGTCGGTGGAGGGAGCCGACATCGACAACTCCGGCGAGGCCCGCTTCGTGCCGGCCCCGGGCGGCCAGGGCACGGAGATTCGGGTCTCCCTGCGCTACGAACTGCCCGGCGGAGCGGCGGGCAAGGCGGCGGCGCGCTGGTTCGGCGAGGAGCCGCACCAGCAACTGGACGACGACCTCCGCCGCTTCAAGCAGATCGCGGAGATCGGTGAGGTCGTCCGCTCCGAGGGCGCACCGGGCGGCAAGCGGGCCCGGGGCGAGTTCCCGCAGCACCCGGCCCGGCCGCTGACCGAGGACGAACTGAAGGAGGCCCTGTCATGAAGGCCAACTGCTGGACGGGACGCAACTCGGTCGAGGTGCAGGACGTCCCCGATCCCTCGATCCTGAACAGCCGCGACGCCATCGTGAAGATCACCTCGACGGCGATCTGCGGCTCCGACCTCCATCTGGTCGACGGCTACGTGCCCACCATGGAGAAGGGCGACATCCTGGGCCATGAGTTCATGGGAGAGGTCGTCGAGGTGGGCCCCGGCATCAGGGACGGCTCACTGCGCGTCGGCGACCGGGTCGTGGTGCCCTTCCCCATCGCCTGCGGCGCCTGTGCGTCCTGCCGCGCGGAGCTGTACTCGTGCTGCGAGAACAGCAACCCCAACGCCGGCATCTCGGAGAAGATGTTCGGCCATCCCACCTGCGGCATCTACGGGTACTCCCATCTCACCGGCGGTTTCGCCGGCGGCCAGGCCGAGTACGCGCGGGTGGTGCTCGCCGACACCAACGCCCTCAAGATCGAGTCGGATCTGACCGACGAGCAGGTGCTCTTCCTGTCCGACATCCTGCCGACGGGCTACATGGGCGCCGACATGTGCGACATCCAGCAGGGTGACGTCGTCGCCGTCTGGGGGGCCGGGCCGGTCGGCCAGTTCGCCATGGACAGCGCCCGGGTCCTGGGCGCGGAGAAGGTCATCGCCATCGACAAGGAGACCTACCGCCTCGACATGGCCGCCGCCCAGGGCTACACCACCATCAACTTCGAGGACACCGACGTACGGTCCGCGCTCCTCGAACTCACCGGCGGCCGGGGCCCCGACAAGTGCATCGACGCGGTCGGCATGGAGGCCACGCACGGCGCCTCCCACGTCCACCTCTACGACCGTGCCAAGCAGGCGGTCCGCTCCGAGACCGACCGGCCGCACGTCCTGCGCCAGGCCATCATGTCCTGCCGGAGCGGCGGCGTGGTCTCGGTCATCGGCGTCTACGGCGGGATGGTCGACAAGTTCCCGGCGGGTGCCTGGATGAACAGGTCGCTGACCCTGCGGACCGGCCAGTGCCACGTGCAGCGGTACATGGAGCCGCTGCTGGGCATGATCGAGCAGGGCAAGATCGACCCCACCCGCGTCATCACCCACCGGCTGCCCCTGACGGAGGCACCGACCGGCTACAAGCTGTTCAAGAACAAGAAGGACCACTGCGAGAAGGTCGTCCTCACGCCGTGAGGTTGCCCCGGTGAACCGGGGCGCCCCGCGCCCCTGACACCGCCGCGCCCGTCAAGGCCCAGGTCCCCGACCTGGGCCTTGACTCCGAGGGGACGACCCGGCCGGACTCGCGTCCGGGAGCGCCTCCGGGTGGGCGGCGAGAGCGGAGGAAGCGGTCAACGTGCGGGCCGCGGCCCTCAAAGCCTCCTCCCAGCGGGGGAGTTCGTCCGCGCCCGTGTCTTCGCCGCGGGCTACTGCGACGGAGAGGAACCGCATCTCCTCCGGGGTGCGGGCCGCGACCGTCATCGACAGCTGGCCGGCCACGTCCTCGGGGCTCAGCTCCGCCGTCGCGAGACCGGCCGCGAGGTCCACGAGGAGCCGGCGGCCGGCGGTCTCCTCGTCGGGAAGGGGTACGCCGAGTTCGTGCAGGGCCTGGACGAACAGCTCGCGGATCTCCCTCTCGTCGCTCCTGCCCGGCAGGCCGGCCAGTTCGCGCAGGGCAGGGGAATCACAGCCGTCGACCAGTGCCTGGGCGGCGAGCATCGGCAGCTCCGCGGGTGGGAGCACTTCTGCCACGTACTGCCAAGCGCTGCGCTGCAACCGGTCCATGCACGCATCGTGCCGGGCGACGGGACCTTGCGGCCACCCGATTGCCGAGCCGGCCGCGGCTGTTGCAGCAGAGGCTGCCCCTCCGGGACGGAGCGGGTGTCAGTCGCCGCGGAGCGTCTTGCGGTAGGCGACGCAGTCCTCGTACGCCGGAAGCAGCCCCTGCGCCTCCGCCTCGGCCAGTGTCGGTGCCTGCGCGTCCTTCGGGGACAGCAGTGGTTCGATGCCGGCCGGCCACTCGATGGCGAGGCCGGGGTCCAACGGGTGGATGCCGTGTTCCCGCTGGGGGGCGTAGCCCTCGGAGCAGAGGTAGACCACGGTGGCGTCGTCCGTCAGGGCGAGGAAGGCGTGGCCGAGGCCCTCGGACAGGTAGACGGCGTGATGGCTCCGGTCGTCCAGCCGGACCGCTTCCCACTGCCGGTACGTCGGTGAGCCGACGCGGATGTCGACGACGACGTCGAGGACCGCGCCGCGGACGCACGTGACGTACTTGGCCTGGCTGGGCGGGACGTCGGCGAAGTGGATGCCGCGCAGGGTGCCCCGCCGGGAGACGGAGCAGTTGGCCTGGGCGAGGTCGAGGTCCTGCCCCGTCGCCTCCCGGAACTCCGCGCCGCGGAACCACTCGTGGAAGCTGCCGCGGTCGTCCGGGAACACCTTGGGCTCCAGCACCCAGGCTCCCTCAATCCCCAGTGGTCGCATGTTCTGATCCTTGTTCGCGTGGTCCGGTCACTTCTTCAGGGTCCGGCGGATCCTGCGGGCCGCGCGGCGCAGGAACGTCGGCTTCGCGGGCCCGGAGCCCGGCCCGCGTCGTGCGGGGCCCTTGGCTGCCAGGTCGGCGGCGGCGGCAGCGAGGCGCTTGACCACGGCATCACCGCTCGCCGCGGCCTGGAGCGCCAGCGGGAGGTGCACCGGTTTGCCGGCTCCGGGCGACGGCAGGGTCAGATCCATCCGCCAGTGGCCTTCCGCCGGCTCACCGGACGGGAGGTCGGCGCGCAGGTCGGCGTCCCCGGTCGTGCGGCCGGTCAGGGTGGCGACGGCTTCGACGGAGCGGCCGGACGTGACCTCGGTGAGCTTCAGGGTCGCCGCGCTCTCGCTCTGGACGTGGAGCGGCAGGACGGCCGTCAGGCGCCCGGGGTTCGTCGTGACGGTCACGTCCTCGGGAGCCAGACCGGAGAACTCGTAGGCGAGGCGGTTGGTCTTCTGGTCCACGTCGAGCGAGAGGTTGCCGTGCGGGTCGGTCCAGTACGGCAGGACCAGGTGCGCCGGGGAGCCGACGACGGCGGCGCGGCGCCCGCGTCCGGCCTCGTCGGAGCGCACGGAGCCCAGGCGCGTCTCCTTGGTCCAACCGCAGGAGCTGATGCGGATGAGGACGTCCCAGATGCCCGCCTCCAGCGGGGCGCCGCCCGCCGCCGACAGCGGGTCGATCAGCGAGGTGGCGTGCAGCACGTGGCGGAAGTGGCCTTCCCCGCCCTCCACGGCGACCTTCTCCCGGGTGAGCTCGACGGGCTGGAAGAACTCCGCAGCCGTCGCGCGCTCACGCACGACCAGGTCCACCTTGGACTTGGCCAGCGGGGCGGAGGTGTCCGCGCCGAGCAGGGCGATGGCGTGCAGACCGGTCTGCGACAAAGGCGGAACCAGTACGTCCTTTTCCCCGTCGGCACGGAAGGTGAGGGGCTCGCCTTTCGACCGGTACTCGGCGGTGAAACCGATGGACAGCTTGCCGTTCTCCCAGCCGAGGCTCTCCAGGGAGCCGAAGGGCTTGATCCCCGCCTCCCATTGGGCGAACTCCTCGATCTCGGCCGGCCGATCGGCCGAGATCAGGCCGGCGACGATCTGCTGGGTGGGCTGCAGACCCGCTGCGACACCGGGCCCAAAACGCTCGACGACCACCTTGTGGATCTCGTCGAACAGCTCTTGGCGATAGTCCTCCGGCAGGCTCAGCAGTCGCTGTCCGCGCAGGCGCTCGACCATTTCGTTGCGCAGCCAGCGGCGGAAGAGCCGGTCGCGCAACGGCCCCGGTTCGGTGAGCTCCTCGACGACGTCGAGGGCCTCACGCAGATTCTCGAAATAACCGACCGGGTCGAAACGCTGGAAGCCCGCGTTCGAGGCGTCCTCGCGCTTGACGTGGTAGTAGCAGAGATAGTCGCTGAGAACGGCGACGTTCCCGGCCCGCAGGTAGGCCTCGGTGACGAAGACGTGGTCCTCGAGACGGCGACGCCCCTCCTTGTAGCGGAGGTTGTGCTTGTCCAGGAACTCCTTGCGGAACATCTTGTGCGGGGTGAGGCTGTCGATCAGCGGGGCATTCTCGACGTTCGCGTGCGGCCGGTTCCTGCGGAACAGTTCGAGCGGGACGGGGCGGCCTTTTCCGGCCATCTTGCCGACGATCACGTCGGCGTCGTTCCGCACCCCGTAGTCGTACATGCGCTCAAGGGCCTCGTCGCCCAGCCAGTCGTCGTTGTCCACGAACTGGATGAACTCGCCCTTGGCGGCCTCGATGCCGACGTTGCGCGGCTTGCCCGACCAGCCGGATCCCTCCTGGTGGATGACGTGCATGTGCGGGTGCTCGGCGGCCAGCCGGTCGAGGCGCTCGGGGGTCTCGTCGGTGGAGCCGTCGTCGACGAAGATCGCCTCGAACTCGTCCTCCGGCAGGCTCTGGCGCAGAAGAGAGGCGATGCAGTCCTCGATGTACTTGCCCGGGTTGTAGACCGGGATCACCACGCTCACCTTGATGGACATGTCTCTTCTTCCGCCTCAGTTGCTGGAACTCACCCCGGCACGGCCCGGCGCGCGACGCCGCCCGCTGAAGGCAAGGCTAACGGGTGACGACCAAGCCGTGGTCACGTCAAACAGCGGCCGCCCGAGGGAACGGAGCATGCAACACCCGTGAGATTCAAGCGAACTGCGGCGGAACACAGGACGGGAGCCCGGCGCGACCCCCTGGTTAGGATGCCTTGTATGAAGGCTCTCGTTCTGTCGGGTGGCTCGGGCACGCGCCTGCGTCCCATAACCCACACATCGGCCAAGCAACTGGTGCCTGTCGCCAATAAGCCCGTGCTCTTCTACGGGCTGGAGGCCATCGCCGATGCCGGCATCACCGATGTCGGCATCATCGTCGGCGACACCGCCGAAGAGATCCGGGAAGCCGTCGGTGACGGATCGAAGCTCGGCATCGACGTCACCTACATCCCGCAGGACAAGCCGCTCGGTCTGGCCCACGCCGTGCTCATCGCACGCGAATTCCTGGGTGACGACGACTTCGTGATGTACCTCGGCGACAACTTCATCGTCGGCGGTATCACCGGCCTCGTCGACGGATTCCGCGCGGAACGCCCCGACGCCCAGATCCTTTTGACCCGGGTGCCCGATCCCACGTCCTTCGGTGTCGCCGAGCTCGACGAGAGCGGCCGGGTCAAAGGGCTGGAGGAGAAGCCGAAAGAGCCGAAGAGCGACCTGGCCCTGGTGGGGGTGTATCTCTTCACCCCCGCGATCCACGAGGCGGTCCGCGAGATCGTGCCGTCCTGGCGCGGCGAGCTGGAGATCACCCACGCCATCCAGTGGCTGATCGACCAGCACAAGGACGTCCGCTCGACGACCATCTCCGGCTACTGGAAGGACACCGGGAACGTCGCCGACATGCTGGAGGTCAACCGCTCCGTCCTGGAGACGCTGGAGCGCAGCATCGAGGGCAGCGTCGACGACTCCAGCGAGATCATCGGCCGCGTGCGGATCGAAGCCGGCGCCGAGGTCCGCGGATCACGCATCGTGGGCCCCGCGGTCATCGGCCCCGGCACGGTGATCAGCGACTCGTACATCGGCCCCTTCACCTCCATCTCCGAGGAGTGCCGGATCGACGACAGCGAGGTCGAGTACTCCATCGTCCTGCGGGAGTCCTCCATCACCGGCGTACGGCGGATCGAGACCTCGCTCATCGGCCGCAACGTCCAGGTCACCCCCGCGCCCCGCAACCCCGCAGCCCACCGCCTCGTTCTCGGCGACCACAGCAAAGTGCAGATCTCCTCATGACGACCCGCATCCTGGTGACCGGCGGCGCCGGTTTCATCGGCTCCCACTACGTCCGTACCCTGCTCGGCCCCCAGGGCCCGGGGGATGTGGCGATCACCGTCCTGGACAAGCTCACCTACGCCGGCAACCCGGCCAACCTCGACGAGGTGCGCGGCCATCCCGGCTTCGCCTTCGTCCAGGGCGACATCTGCGACCCCGAGCTGGTCGCCGGCCTGATGGCCGGACACGACGAGGTGGTGCACTTCGCGGCCGAGTCGCACGTGGACCGGTCCATCGACGGCGGCGCCGAGTTCGTCCGCACCAACGTCGTCGGCACGCACACCCTGGTCGACGCGGCCCACCGCGCCGGCATCAAGGTGTTCGTGCACATCTCCACCGACGAGGTCTACGGCTCCATCGACGAGGGCTCCTGGCCGGAGACCCATCCGCTGCAGCCCAACTCGCCCTACTCGTCGGCCAAGGCGTCCAGTGACCTGATCGCGCTGTCGTACCACCGCACCCACGGCCTCGACGTGCGGGTGACCCGCTGCTCCAACAACTACGGGCACCACCACTTCCCCGAGAAGGTCATCCCGCTGTTCATCACGAACCTGCTGGACGGCAGGAAGGTCCCGCTGTACGGCGACGGCGGCAACGTCCGCGACTGGCTGCACATCGACGACCACGTCCAGGGCATCGAGCTGGTCCGCACCGGGGGCCGGGCCGGGGAGATCTACAACATCGGCGGCGGCACCGAGCTGTCCAACAAGGAGCTGACCCGGCTCCTGCTGGAGGCGTGCGGCGCCGACTGGGACAAGAGCGTCGAGTACGTCCAGGACCGCAAGGGCCACGACCGCCGCTACTCCGTGGACTGCACCAAGATCCGGCAGGAACTGGGGTACGAACCCCGCAAGGACTTCGCCACCGGCCTCGCCGAGACCGTCGCCTGGTACCGGGACAACCGCGCCTGGTGGGAGCCCCTGAAGGAGCGCGCGGCCCTGTGACCTCCACCTGGCTGATCACCGGAGCCGGCGGAATGCTCGGCCGGGACCTTCTGGCCCGCCTGGCCGCCGACGGCGTGCGGAGCGTGGGCCTGACCCGCGGGGACCTCGACGTCACGGACGAGGAGGCGGTACGGCGGGCCGTCGCGGCGCACCGGCCCGACGTCGTGGTCAACTGCGCCGCCTGGACGGCCGTCGACGACGCGGAGACCCGGGAGGCCGACGCCCTGCGGATCAACGGCGACGGGCCCCGGAACCTGGCGGCGGCGTGTGCCGGGACCGGGGCCAGGCTGCTCCAGGTCTCCACGGACTACGTCTTCGCGGGCGACAGCGGCTCCCCGTACCCCGAGCAGGCCCCCACGGGCCCTCGAAGCGCCTACGGGCGGACCAAACTGGCCGGCGAGCAGGCGGTGCTGGCCGCTCTCCCCGACGCGGGCTACGTGGTACGCACGGCGTGGCTGTACGGCGCGGGCGGCGGCAACTTCGTCCGCACGATGATCAGGCTCGAAGGCGTCAAGGACACGCTCGACGTGGTCGACGACCAGCGCGGCCAGCCCACCTGGACCGTCGACCTCGCCGACCGGCTCGTGCGTCTCGGGCTCGGCGCGCTGGCCGGCGCCGCTCCGGCCGGGATCTACCACGGGACCAGTGGCGGCGAGACGACCTGGTTCGGCCTCACCCGGGAGATCTTCCGGCTGCTCGGCGCTGACCCCGACCGGGTGCGCCCGACCACCAGCGCCGCCTACGTCCGTCCGGCGCCCCGGCCCGCTTACAGCGTGCTGGGCCACGACCGCTGGTCCGCCGCCGGCATCGAGCCGATCCGCCACTGGCGCGGGGCGCTGCACGAGGCGTTCCCGGCACTGCTGGCGGCCGAGCGGCCGTAGTCCGGGCGGGGGCACATCGAGGGGGCGTCCGAGCGTCCGGACGGCCGAGCGGCCAAGGGCGTGGTGTGCCGGACGGCTGAGCGTCGCGCAGTCGCCGTCAGTCGGTGCCGGAGGCTTCGGGGGCCGCGTGGCCGGCGCGGCGCCGGTACTCGGCGTTGATGCGCTGCGCCTCCTCGAGCTGGTCCTCCAGGATGACGATGCGGCAGGCGGCCTCGATCGGGGTGCCCCGGTCGACGAGCTCGCGCGCCCGGGCCGCGATCCGCAGCTGGTAGCGGGAGTAGCGACGGTGCCCGCCCTCCGAACGCAGCGGAGTGATCAGACGGGCCTCGCCGATGGCCCGGAGGAAGGCCGGGGTCGTGCCGAGCATCTCGGCGGCCCGGCCCATCGTGTAGGCGGGGTAGTCATCGTCGTCCAGACGATCACTGAGGGGTCTGTCTGCCGTCATGTCACCTCGATGTACGAACGCGTCGAGGGGCCCTGGTGCCGTACGGCACCAAGGCCCCGAAGGAAATTGAACACCATCTGTCGGCCCTCATGCTGTGCCGACCTTGTGTGTCCGCTACCGGCCCTGAGCAGGCGGGTGCGGGGATCGCGGCTGCGTGACCGGGGACCACCTTCCAATCCGGGGTCTTGCGGTACCCGGCCGTCGGTTCTCCGGCCGGGCGATCCCGATGGCGTCGACTCCTCCGTTCTTCCTCTGCATCGACCACTACGTTGCTTCGTCCGTCCCGGCTCCTCGTCTCCGCCGGGCTCGTTCGACCTTCTGTATGGAAGAGAGACTAACCGAGCGAGCAACGAAAATCTACTCCCGGCGATAGAGATTTTTGGACACACGGGAACCTGGATTCCTCTCCCGGTCACCAACGGGTACCTGTCGTCGTCGGGTACCGGTGCCCACGGCCGCTGAACCGACGTGCCGCCCGGCCCCGGTCCGGGACAGCAGTGAGGGCCCTGCCGACGCGCGTCGGCAGGGCCCTGACCGGGCTTGCGGCGGCGGTCTCCCGCCTCGGCTCAGACGCCCTGGGGCACGTGATCGTCCGGGGCGGGGGCGCCGAGCAGGGCCGACGCGGTCTCCCACGGCGTCAGGACGCGCGCGGGCGGCGCCGCGAGGTCGTGGCAGGTGAACCCGAGGCGCGTCAGAGCCCGGACGACCTCGCCGGCGCTGAAGTCACGACGGTCCTGCCGGGTGATGACCTGGCCCACCTGCTTGACGGGGTAGCGGCGGCGGCCGATGGCCACGGACTCGGCCGTGACGGGCTCCGGCGTGACGCCCTTCATCAGGGCCAGCACGCCGTGTCTGGTCAGGTCGAACGGATAGCGGGCGATGACACAGCGCATGGTGCTCCTGCCGGGAGAACGGGGGGAGAAGGGGTCGGGCCGGCCCGCGAGCGCGGCTCAGCGGGAGAAGACGAGCACGTCCCGCAGCCGCAGCCGGTCCGTGTACGAGGGACTGCCGCGGTGCGCGCTGAGTTCGGCCCGGGTCACCGAGCCGGTGCACTGGTCGTCCTCGTCGCACAGGAGGAGACGCCCGACGCGGGCGCCGTCCATGACGGACAGGGCGACCTCGACCGTCATGTCGCCCGGGACCCGGGGACCGTACGCGTCCCCGTCGTCGTGGACCAGGGCCCGGCCGAAGGGTGCCGTCTGTGGCAGCGGTGTCAGAAGCGTGGGCAAGAGTGCCTCCTGGAGGTGAGTGGTGGGCCGTCAGCCACAGCCGCCCGGGCGGCGGGGCCGGTGGTCGGGCCGCCGGGGCGACGTCGGGGCGTCGGCGTCGGGGCGTCGGCGTCGGGGCGCCTGGGCGCCGGAGGCGTCGAGCCGCCGGGGCACCGGGGCTTCGAGCGGAGCTGATGGTCGCCGGGACGAAGCCCGGCCCCTGCTAGGCCGTCCGGTCTGCGGCGGCCCGCGGCGCCCTGCGCCGGCCCGGCCGTCCACCGGTGCGCCCCTGGGACGCACGGTCACCGCGCCCCCGGGACGAGGGAGCACCGGACATTCCGCCCCGGCGGGGACGGGGCACGGCCGGCGGGGTGATGACGACCGGGACACCGGAGGGGGTCTGGGCGCCGGTGATCCGGCCGAGCTCCGCCTCACCGGAGCGCACCGCGGTCACCTGCGGGGTGATCGCGGCCGAGGCCATCAGCCGGTTCATGCCGCGGCGCTGGCCGGGTGTCACGAGGGTGACGACGCTGCCCGACTCGCCGGCGCGCGCGGTGCGGCCACCGCGGTGCAGGTAGTCCTTGTGGTCGACCGGCGGATCGACGTTGACGACCAGGTCGAGCTGGTCGACGTGGATGCCGCGGGCCGCCACGTTGGTCGCCACCAGGACCGTCACATGGCCGGTCTTGAACTGGGCCAGCGTCCGCGTGCGCTGCGGCTGCGACTTGCCGCCGTGCAGCGCCGCCGCGCGGACACCGCTGTGCAGCAGGTGCTCGGTCAGCCGGTCCACGGCGTGCTTGGTGTCCAGGAACATGATGACCCGGCCGTCGCGCGCCGCGATCTCGGTGGTGGTCCGGTGCTTGTCCGCCTCGTGCACGTGGAGCACGTGGTGCTCCATCGTGGTGACGGTGCCCGCCGACGGATCGACGGAGTGGACCACCGGGTCGGACAGGTAGCGGCGCACCAGGAGGTCGACGTTGCGGTCGAGCGTCGCCGAGAAGAGCATCCGCTGCCCGCCGGTCCGCACCTGGTCGAGCAGTGCGGTGACCTGGGGCATGAAGCCCATGTCGGCCATCTGGTCGGCCTCGTCGAGAACGGTGACGGCGACGTCGTCCAGCAGGCAGAGCCCGCGGTCGATGAGGTCCTTGAGCCGCCCCGGTGTCGCGACGACGATCTCCGCCCCGGCCCGCAGGGCGTTCGCCTGCCGGCCGATCGACATGCCGCCGACGACGGTCGCGAGCCTCAGCCGCACCGAGCGGGCGTACGGGGTCAGCGCGTCCGTCACCTGCTGGGCCAGTTCGCGGGTCGGTACGAGGACCAGGGCGAGCGGCTTGCGCGGCTCCGCCCGCAGACCGGCGGTACGGGCCAGCACCGCGAGGCCGAAGGCCAGTGTCTTGCCCGATCCCGTACGGCCGCGCCCCAGCACGTCCCGTCCGGCGAGGGAGTTCGGCAGCGTCGCGCCCTGGATCGGGAACGGCACGGTCACACCCTGGTGGCCGAGCTCGGTCAGCAGCGGAGCCGGCAGGGCGAGGTCGGCGAACGACTCGACGGCGGGCAGCGCGGGCGTGATCGTGACCGGAAGGGCGAACTCCCCCTGCGGGGTGCCCTGCCGGCGTCCCTGACCGGCGGAACGCCGCGGGGCCCCGGAGCGCCGGGACTCCGAGCGGCGGGACTCCGAGCCCCGGAAGCGGTCATGGGAGCGGGTGGAGGTGCGGGGGGTGCGTGCGTAGGTCATGCGGAACCTTCCTCGATGTGGCACGTGGGCGCGTAGCAAGGAAATTCCGCAGCAAAAAAGCACGGCGCAGAGAATCGCGAGAACGAGCCGGAAAGCGAAGGGCGCCGATTCGATGGATCGACGGAGTGGACGGGCGGTCGCCGCCGTTCGGCGGGGCCGTCGAATTTTTCGTCCGTCGTGCGCCCTGAAAATGAAGCGAGCTGGGGCCCGCACCCCAAGGTGCGGGCCCCAGCTGCGAAGTACGCGTTGCCGCGTGGGTCAGGCGGGAACGATGTTCTCGGCCGTCGGGCCCTTCTGGCCCTGCGCGATGTCGAACGACACCTTCTGGCCTTCCAGCAGCTCACGGAAGCCCTGGGTGGCGATGTTCGAGTAGTGCGCGAAGACGTCGGCGCCGCCGCCGTCCTGCTCGATGAAGCCGAAGCCCTTTTCCGCGTTGAACCACTTCACGGTGCCAGTAGCCATGTCATTTCTCCTTCGGAGACGGTGTTCGAAGATCCACCCTGTGTGGATTTCGAGTCGCCGTGTTGATCAACCGTCGGAAAATGAACCTTCTGGCAACCACACCTGCAACTGAGAACGACGTTAGCACGGCACCCTCCGACCTGCGGGGCCAGCATTTTCCATTTCGGCCCGCGAGAGAGGAATACTCGCCGTGCGCCGCAACTGATTCTGTCGCCCCGGCGACAGATATTGGCCGGGCGCCGGCACCGGGTTTCTGTCGGCCGGCGCACACGCGACGCCGTGACCTCCGGCGATCAACGGTGGACCGCTCACGCGGGTCCCGGTACGCGGGCCGGCAGCGCGAGGTGTCCGACGCCCTCGATGCGACGAGGGTCACATCCACCGAATGGCCGCACGTCCGCGGCGCGGCGGCACCCCACGGCGGCCGATCGCACGCCACCCGGTCGGTCGGCGCGTGAGGTCCACGGTGGCGCGCAGGCGCTCCGCCACCGCACGCGGTCCGGGCCGCCCCGGTCACTCCCCGGCCGTGGTCTCCCTGCGCCGCAGCACGACGAGGGTGGCCCCGCCGATGAGCACGAGGCCGATGGCGGTTCCCGCGATGAGGGGGGTGAGGGCCGAGCCGCCGGTTTCGGCGAGATTGGTGTCGGCGGCCGTGCCGCCGAGGGTGGCCGGGGACGGCTCCCTCAGCGTCTGCGTGGTCGTGCCGGACGCGCTGCCCCGGGTCCGGCAGTCGAGCACGCCCGTGAAGCGCTTCTCCAGGCCGCCGGGGCCGTGGATCGTGAAGTCGTAGGACTGGTCCTCCTGCAGAGGGACCGTGATCGTGCGGGTCTCACCGGGGGCGACGGTGTGCTCGAGGCCGGCCAGGTCGAAGGTGAACGGCTCGTCGCCCTTGTTGGAGGCGATGACGTCGAGCCCTCCCTCGGCGCAGTTCTTCGCCGCGGACAGCGCGGGGACCGGCCCCTTCTCGGCCCAGGTGACCCCGGCCGTCGCCGACACCGTCGACTCGCTGGACCCCGCGAGGATCTGCGTCTGGCTGCGGCTCTCGGAGGCGAAGGCCCGGCCGACCGGGACGGTGGTCGAGGCCTGCACGGTCACGTCGGCCGTACCGGCGTCCGCCTCTTCCGGGACCTCGAAGTACACCTGTCCGCCGTCGGTGGTGGCGGTGACGGGCTCGCCCTGCCGGTCGACGACGCGCAGACCGCTCGTGGCGGCGTCCGCCGGCGGCGTCAGCGTCGCGCTGCCGGCGTTCGTCCGTACGGTCACCGGACCGATCCGCTCGCCGGGCCTGCCGGAGACCGCCGGCGGGTCGAGGGTGAGCGAGGCCCTCGGTTCCGTCATCGGCCGGGCGCTCTTCTCCAGGTAGTCCGCGAGCTGCTCGGCCTGCGGGTCGACGGCGTCGACCTCCGCGTCGTCCGAGTAGCGCCAGATCGCCACCTGCGTGCCGGCCGCGGCGTCCTGCTCGGTCAGCGGCCCCTTGACACCGGCCTTCCGGGCCAGCGCGGCGAGGTCGTTCACCTGCGGGTAGGAGTGGTGCAGGATCCAGCGGATCTTCCCGGCGTCCCGGTTGGCGCCCAGGGACGTACCGCTCCACGGCGTCTCGTGGTACTTGGCGTCCCGCTGCGTGGGGTTGTGCAGGTCGACGCAGTACGTCTGCAGCATGCCGCCGCCGTCGACGGACATCTCGAACAGCCCCGCCGAGATCTCCTGGTCGCCGGCGCCGCCGTGTATGACGGCCGCGCCGAAGGTCTTGAGGCCGCCTATGGTCGCCGCCGCTCCGCCCTGTCTCTGCGTCGTCTCGTCGGCGGCGGCCCGGCCGGCACCCGCGAGTCCGCCCGCGGTGACCATCCCGGACACCAGCGTCGCGGCGACCAGGCGGGTCCCTCGCCTGCGTGCGAACAGCTCAGAGAACGAAGCAAGCACCAAATTCCCCTTCGAGCAGGACCGGTTGTCGTGGGGGACGGTCCCACCAGCAGAATCAGAAGTCTCCCGGGCCACCCCGGCCCCAGAAAGCCATGTCCGGCATCCTAGGGACGCGGCGGACCCCGGCCGGCGGTCAGACAGTCGGACGAGTGATCCGACTCGGAATCGTTATCGCCAAGGCCCTTGCGGGCAGGGCCAGTCGACGAAATGCAGCTGCCCGTAAAGGGCTTTGCCGCCGATAAGCCGCAACCCGGGCAGCCGCCGACGTGACCGGCGCTACGTCAAAGCCGGTGCAGCCAAGGGCTGTTGCTCATCGACACCCGCACGCTCGGATGAACCCGTCTGCGGTGTCTCCCAGTTGGGCTCGGGGCGGTGAGGAGGGGATGCCGTGTCCGTCCTGCCGCCGCGCCGGAACGCCGAAGTCCCCCAGGCCAGGTCATGGCCGATCGCCACGGCGTCGATGTCCGCCGACGTCCGGCTCTGCCCCTCGTGCACGTCGCTGCGCACCTTCAGCCGGCCCTGCACGATCACCGGCTCCCCGACGGTCAGGGACGCCGCCGTGTTCGTGGCCAGTTGCCGGTTGGCCCAGACCGTGAAGAAGTTGGTGTGCCCGTCGGCCCAGGTGCTCTTCTCGCGGTCCCAGTAGCGCGCGGTCACCGCCAGCCGGAACCGCGCCGACGGCCCCGATGCCAGCTCCCGGTACACCGGCTGCGTCGCCACCCTGCCGACCGCGCAGACCATGGTCTCGTTCATGGTGAACCCCTCCCCGCCCGGCTCGCAGCGCCGGGCCGGCATGCGTACGGGCCCGTCCCGTACGGCTGTGTCCCCCAGACTGCCGCCGCCGGGCCGGGCCCGCTGAGCCCTGTGGATGCGCCCCCGGCCTGTGGACAAGGCCGTCACCCGGGTCGGTGACAAGCGTCCTGGACGGGTGAAACGAGAACCGCCGCAAGGGCCGGCGCCGCAGCGGCGACGACCCCGGGGGCCGTCAGCGCCCGGCCCCCACCACCCTCCCGTACTGCTCACGGACCTCCCGGTAGCGCAGCAGCTCCGCGGCCACCGGGTCCAGTACACGGGCCCTGCCGCACCCGGCCGCGGCCTCCCGCAACCGGCGTTCCGCGTCCTGCCCGTAGCGCCGGGCCGGGCCGCGTGCGGCCATGCGACAGCTCCACTCGATGAGCGGACCGCCCACGATGCCGACGACCATCAGCAGGACCGGCACACCGAGGTTGGGCGCCATGACGCCGACGATCTGGCACAGCAGCCACAGACCGCCCAGGAACTGCAGGATCGTCATGCACGCCTGCGTCAGCACCGCCACCGGCCACCACCCCGGCCGCGGCGGCCGGCCGGTCGGCACTCCCGCGCGCACGGACAGTTCGTCCAGTGCCTCGGGCAGCCCCTGCGCGCCCCGGGCGGCGGCCTCGCGCACCGCCAGGGCCCAGGGGGCGGGCAGTCCGGCCGAGGCCCGGTCGGCCACCGTGCGCACCGCCTGTTCCACCCGCTGGCGGGCGGTGGCCTCCTCATCGGCCTGCGTGCGGGAGACCCGGCCGGTGGCGGGCTCGCCCCGGTCCTGGTACCAGCGCCACAGCCGCAGCCAGGGGGTGCCGCAGGCGCGGTTGGCGTTGCGCAGCCAGGCCCGTTCCGCTGCCTCGCCCGCCGCCGTGGCACCGACCGCGTCCGCGAGCCGGTCGGCGAACTCCTCCCGCGCCTGCTCGCTGAGCCCGGTGCGCCGCTGGGTGGCGTAGACGGGCCACAGCCGGGCCGCGGCGATGTCCACGTCGGCCGCGATGCGGCGCGTCGGCGCGCCGCGCTCCGCGACGAACTGGCCGAGCGCCTCGCGCAGTTCACCGACGCCGTCGCCGGTGAGGGCGGACAGCGCGAGCACGCTCGCCCCCGGTTCGCCGTACTCGCCCAGTGCGATGCCGTCCTCGTCCAGCAGGCGCCGCAGGTCGTCCAGGACCTGCTCGGCGGCCTCGCCGGGCAGCCGGTCGACCTGGTTCAGCACGACGAACATGATCTCGGCGTGCGCGGCCATCGGCCGCAGGTACCGCTCGTGCAGGACGGCGTCGGCGTACTTCTCCGGGTCGACGACCCAGATGACGGCGTCGACCAGGCCCAGGATGCGGTCCACGTGCTCGCGGTGCTGCACGGCCGCCGAGTCGTGGTCGGGCAGGTCGATGAGCACCAGGCCGCGCAGCGGCGACTCGCCGTCCCCGGCCGGCAGCGGCCGGCGGCGCAGGCGGGGCGGGATGCCCAGCCGTTCGATGAGGCTCGCGGCCCCGTCGCTCCAACTGCAGGCGATGGGCGCCGCGGTGGTGGGGCGGCGCACTCCGGTCTCGGAGATGGTCACCCCGGCGAGCGCGTTGAACAGCTGTGACTTGCCGCTGCCGGTGGCACCCGCGATGGCGACGACGGTGTGCTGCCCGGAGAGGCGGCGCCGCGCGGCGGCCTCGTCGAGCACCCGGCCCGCTTCGGACAGGGTGCGGCTGTCGAGGCGGGTGCGGGACAGCCCGACGAGTTCGCGCAGCGCCTCCAGGCGGGCCCGCAGCGGCCCGTCGTAGACGAGCGGGGTGACGGCGGGCGGGGCGGCGGATCGGCTGTCCGCGGCCGGGTAGCGGGTGCTCTGGGCGGTCTCGTCGACGCGGCGGGCGATCAGCCCGTCGTCCCAGGCGTCGCCCGCGGACTCCGTACGGCCGTCCTCCGCGCGCGCGTGCCCGCCGTCCGCGGCATCGCCCTGCGGGGCCTTGCCGGCCGGGTTCCCGCCGGACTTCGTGCCCTTCGCGTCGTCCGGCCGGTCGGCGTGCTCGGTGTGGTCCTGGTCAGTGACGGCGGTCACCGGTCACCTCTCCTTCTGCAGTACGGACAGCGCGGCGATGAGTTCGGCCTGGGGCTCGGGGTGGACGTCGAGGGCGTCCAGCGGGGCGAGCCGGCGCTCGCGTTCGGCGTGCAGGACACGGTCGACGTGCTCGCCGAGCAGCCGTGCGGCCCGGTCGCGCAGCCGCAGCGCGCCGTGGGCGCCGATCCGCTCGGCGAGTCCCTCCCCCGCCGTGCGGCCCCGGCGGCCGCCCAGCAGCGAGGTGGCGACCAGGGCGGTGACCAGCTCGGGGTCGGGGGCGAGGGTGCGGTCGACCTCGCGGATCTCCTCCTCGGCGAACTCCTCCAGCTCCCGCCGCCAGCGCCGTACGGCCAGGCCGATGCGGTGTTCGGCGGTCTCCGAGGCGGCGTCGGACACGGTCAGCTCCGCGGCGGCGGAGGCGGGTTCGCGGCGCCAGGCGTCGTCGACGCGTTCGTCGGCCGCCGTGACGGCGCACAGCAGCAGGGCGCTCAGGCTCTCCACGAGGGCGTCGAGGAGCTCACCGGAGGTGCAGTCCAGCGGGAAGGCGCGCCACCGCTTGAGCGCGTCCCCGGCGAGGACCGCCCCGGACTGCAACCGGCCCCGCACGCGCGCGTGCTCGCTGTCGTACGCCGCCTCGACGGCGGAGGTGAGCCGCAGGGCGGCGGCGTACTGCGCGGCGGCGGCACCGGCCAGTTCGGGCATGCGGGACTTCAGGGAGTCCAGGACGCCGTACGCGGTGCGCGCCAGGACCTGCTGCCGGGCGGCGGGGTCCTGCGCCTGGTGGACGAGCCAGGTGCGCAGCTGGGCCACGGCGGACGCCGGCAGGAGCCCGCCGCCCCAGGCCGACTCGGGCAGTTCGGGGACGGTGAAGCGCGGCACCTCGCCGAGGCCGGCCTTGGTGAGCAGGGCCCCGTACTGCCGGGACACCTCGTTGACGACCTGGTGGGGCACCCGGTCGAGGACGGTGACCAGGGTGACGTCGTACTCCTTGGCGGTGCGCAGCATGTGCCAGGGGACGGCGTCGGCGTAGCGGGCGGCGGTGGTGACCATCACCCAGACGTCGGCGGCGCTGATGAGCTCGGCGGCCAGGGTGCGGTTGTCGGCGACCAGGGAGTCGATGTCCGGCGCGTCCAGCAGGGCGAGTCCGGGCGGCAGCGTCTCGGCGGTCTCCACGCGCAGCACGCGCGCGGGGTTCTCGCCCGGCAGCAACAGGTCGTCGGGGGCGTCCTGCTGAGGCATCCACACGCGCGTGAGGTCGGGCAGCACTCTCATGCCGCTGAACCAGTGGTGGTCCTCCGGATGGCAGACCAGCACCGGGGTCCGTGTCGTGGGCCGCAGCACCCCGGCCTCGCTGACCCGCCGTCCCACGAGGGAGTTCACGAGCGTGGACTTCCCCGCGCCGGTGGAACCGCCCACGACGGCCAGAAGCGGCGCTTCGGGGTCCCGCAGCCGGGGCACCAAGTAGTCGTCGAGCTGCGCGAGCAGTTCGTCGCGGTTGGCACGCGCGCGTGGGGCCCCCGCCAGGGGCAGCGGGAAGCGTGCGGCGGCGACACGGTCGCGCAGGGCGGAGAGTGCGTCGAGCAGCTGAGGCCGTACGTCCAAGGTCACCACATGTGCAGAATGCCCAATTTTAGGGGAATTCTGAAGCATATGAGCATGTCTGCGCGCCGACCGAGCGCAAGAGACGGAAGGGACGAACGGGACACGGGCGTACTCCAGGCATAACGAGTGCACAACACCCGATGCCGCAGACGCCAAAAGCGATGCACGATTCGTACCTGCCTGCGATTATCAGGACCGCTTCACCGAACCTCCACATCGAGCCACGGAGGCGAAGCAACAGGGGCAAGGACGCGGGAGCCCTATCCTTGTCCCCGGCAACGTCACGGTTCGGCCCACACCCGGGCACCACGACAGAGGCCACCACACCCGGCCCCCGTAGCTCAGTGGATAGAGCAGGCGCCTTCTAAGCGCTTGGCCGCAGGTTCGAGTCCTGCCGGGGGCGCAAGTCTCCGCCCTCCCTTTGGGGAGGGCTTTTTGCTGGTCAGGGTGGGTGCCGGCCGGCAGGGTGAAACCCAGGACGCCCCCTTGATGATCAAGGGGGCGTGGATCCGGGTGTCGTTCTTGACCTCCGAGATCCGGGTGACCTGGCGCCGCGCCGACGCCACCGCGCCGGCTGATCGACACAGGGCATCGACGGTGGCGGCCCCCTGCCTCCGCAAGCCGAGGCCGGAGCCCGTGGCCGCCACCGGGACGCCCGTCATCAGCCCTGCCACCAGCAGGGCTGCCGGCGAGGCGCTCAGGGTCCTGTCGCGCGTTCAGCTCGCTTGCCCGGGGACCTGCTTGCCGGCGTCGACGACCGCGCGCTCGGTGATCGCGCTGGTGTGCGTGACGGTGCCGACCTTGAGGGGGTTGCCCGGCGTGGCCTTGACCACCACGATGCGCTCGCCGAGGAACCGCAGCGTCTTCTTGTCGAAGATCCACTCGGTGCGCTCGCCGGCGACGGGGTTCTCCCGCGCGATCGCGACTCCGTGCCGGCCCGTGGCGTCGACCGCGTCGTCCACCGCGACGACGCCGGGGATCTTGGCCGCGGCCTTGTACAGGGCGGCGCCGACCTCGGCGGGCGGGTAGCTCTCGGTCAGCAGGTCACCGATGGCGACGAAGGCGGCCTGGTCGCGCGGGACTTCGGGGTCCCGGTCGGCGTCCGACGCACGGTAGATGCGCTGGAGCAGCGCCTCGGGGTCGGTCGGCAGCGCGGCCAGGGCGTCGTAGGCGCCGCTGAACGGGGTGTCGCTCTTCAGGGTGATGCCCTCGTCGCTCGTCTTCCCGGCCTCGATCAGCCAACCGTCCCTGCCGTCGAGGGAGTTCCAGACCTGGCGGGAGTGCAGCTCGTCGCTGACCGCCTCGCGCCGGTCGCCGTCGACCTTGATGTAGCTGTCGGCCACCTTCGAGGCGATGTAGATGTACTGGCCCTTGCGCGGGGCGGACGCGGAGGTGTCGGCGGCGGCCAGGGAGATGCGTTCGAGGAGCTGGGGGGCGCCCTTGGCGTCGGCGGCGCCGATCTTGGTGGTCAGTGCCGGGCCGGTGGCCAGGGCGGTCGTGCCGCCGTCGGTCCCGCCACCGGCGAGGGTGAGGCCGCCCGCGACCGCGCCGACCAGGGCGAAGGCCGCCGCGGGCAGGAGGATCGTACGGCGCAGGAACGGGTTGGAGCGCTTCACGGGCGCGACCGGAGAGGTACCGGACGTACGGGAGGAGGTGCGGAGGTCTTCGTGGATCCGGGCCATCATCTGCTCCTTGTGGAACTGGTGGCGGCCCGCCGGCAGATCCCGCTCGGCGGAGGGCAGCAGACTCTGCGTCTCCGTCCACTCAGCCGGGTGGGGCCGGTGGGAGGGGCTGGCGTTCATCGGTTTCCTTCCTGTGCGGACCGGACCGCGTATCCGCGATCACCTGTTGTCTGCCGGTTTCTGCGGATGGGTTCCCGTTTTTCTGCGAGCAGTTGCGCGTCGGAGAGCTTGCGCAGCTTGGCGCGGGCGCGGGAGAGGCGGGAGCGGACGGTGCCGACCGCGATGCCGAGGGCGCAGGCCGCCTCGGCATACTCCATCCCCTCCCACAGGCACAGCGTCAGGACCTCGCGCTCGGGGCGCTTGAGCAGGCTGAGGGCGGCAACCGTGGCGTTGATACGGCGCCGGTCGTCCAGGCGTCCGGCGGTCTCCTCGGCGTGGTCCTCGACCCGTTCCTCGGCGGCCTGCGCGGCGGCCGCGGCGCTCGCCGCGTTGCGGTAGCGGCGGTTGCTGCGGTGGTGGGAGCGGGCGACGTTGGTGGCGATGCCCAGCAGCCACGGCCGCAGCGAGCCGCCTTCGGCCTCGACCGAGGCCCGGCGCCGCCACGCCTCCATGAAGGTCGTCGACATCACGTCCTCGGCCAGCGACCAGTCGGCGGTCAGCCGGAAGGCGTGGTTGTACACCGCGCGGGCGCACTCGTCGAAGAGTTCCGCGAAGGCGTCCGGATCTCCGTTTCGCACCCGGGTTCGCATATCTGTGGTCACGTTCTGAGCTGACCTACGGTGCGGGCGAGTTCCGGTGAGACACGTCACACCGACCGTACAGGGCACCGGGGCGGTGACCGCACGAGGACTCGGTGGAGAGGGCAGCCGCTCAGCCGCGCACCGCTCAGGCTGCGAGGCGTCCAAGCCGAACGGGCTTCCCGCTCCGCCCCCGCGGCGCGATCATGGTCACGGAACCCACCGGCAAGCCGGCCCCCGCGGCCGTGGAAGGGGCGAGACGTGCGGCTGCGCTGCGCTGTGCTGGACGACTACCAGGACGTGGCGGCCGAGGCCGCCGACTGGTCCGCGGTCGCGGACGAGGTGGAGGTCGTGCCGTTCGGCCGGCACGTCGACAGCGAGGACGCCCTGGCCGCCGCCCTGGCCGGTTTCGACATCGTGGTGACCCTGCGCGAACGCGTCCCCTTCCCCGCCTCGCTGATCGCGCGGCTGCCCCGGCTGAAGCTGCTCGTCGCCTCCGGGATGCGCAACTCGGTGATCGACTACGCGGCCGCCGAGGCGCACGGCGTCACGGTGTGCGGCACGGCCAGCTCCTCCACCGCGCCGGTCGAACTGACCTGGGCCCTGCTGCTCGGCCTGGCCCGCGGCATCGTCGAGGAGAGCAACGCCCTGCGCTCCGGCGGCCCCTGGCAGAGCACGGTCGGCGCCGACCTGCACGGCCGCCGGCTCGGCCTCCTCGGCCTGGGGAGGATCGGCGGCCGGGTGGCGCGGGTCGGCCTCGCCTTCGGCATGCGGGTGAGCGCCTGGAGCCAGAACCTCACCCGCGAGCGCGCCGACGAGGTGGGGGCCGAACTCGCCGCGTCCAAGGAGGAGCTGCTCGCCGACAGCGACTTCGTCTCCGTCCATCTCGCCCTCGGCGACCGCACCCGCGGCCTGCTGGGCGCCGCCGAGCTCGCCCTGCTCAAGCCGACCGCGTACCTGGTGAACACCTCGCGCGCGGCGATCGTCGACCAGGACGCGCTGCTCGACGCGCTGCACGCGGGCCGGATCGCCGGTGCCGGAGTCGACGTCTTCGACGTCGAGCCGCTGCCCGCCGGCCACCCGATGCGCACGGCACCGCGCCTGCTGGCCACCCCTCACCTGGGGTACGTCTCCCGCGCCACCTACGCCACCTACTACGGCCAGGCCGTCGAGGACATCCGGGCCTTCCTCGACGGCGCCCCGGTGCGGCGACTCCCCTGAGCCGCCATGAGCACGGCACCCCCTCCCGTACCCCGTCGGCTTCAGGACGGGTGATCCGGCCATGATCACCGTGACCACCCGTCAGCGGGCGCGTTGAACGGGAAGCACGGTGGCGCCACCTGCCGCCGTGCTCACCGATCAGAAGGAGTACGTGATGTCTCGCATCGCGAAGGCGGCCGGCGTCGCACTCGGCACGGGTGCCGTGGTACTGAGCGGGGCCGGGCTGGCCATGGCCGACGCGGGTGCCCAGGGCAAGGCCGTCGGGTCGCCGGGCGTCGCCTCGGGCAACATCCTCCAGGTGCCGGTCCACATCCCGGTCAACGTCTGCGGCAACACCATCAACGTCGTCGGGCTGCTCAACCCGGCGTTCGGCAACGAGTGCGAGAACAAGGACGAGCCCAAGAGCCACCACGGCGGCTACGGGTACGGCCACTGATCCGCACACCCCCGTGCACACCCTGTGCACAGCGAGGAGCCCCGGCACCTGACGCGCCGGGGCTCTTCTCGTGCACCGCCACACCACCGGGGCACCGGCCCCCCGCGCTCCCGGTCGGGGCCGGAGCCCGGCCGTGTCACGCGTACCGGTAGATCCGCCCGTGGTCCTCCAGCTGATCCGGTGTCACGTCCCACGGCGGCAGCTTCTGGTGCCGCGCCACGACCCGGCGGTACTGCGCACTGCCCCGCGCCGGCGGCTTCGCCGGGAGGTAGCGGTGCTCGCGGTGGCGCCGCTGCCAGCGCGACCACACCAGGTCGACGAAGGCGTGGTGCATCCAGAAGACCGGGTCGTTGACCGAGGCCCCGCCGACCATGGCCCCGCCGACCCAGCGGTGCACCCGGTTGTGGTTGAGCCAGGAGGCGCTGCCCCGCCCGCTCCCCCAGCCCTCCAGCTTGTTGCGGAAGCCCTTGCGCACCGTCGAGTCCCACGGGGACACGTCGTAGACCGGGTCCTTGAGGGCCTGCTCCAGTTCGCTCTTCGTGGGCAGCCGGATCGGGTCGCGGGCGCGGCCGAGGTCCCGGGTGAGGTACTCCTCGTCCGTCACGCCCTCCTTGATGGTCCAGTTGCCCTCCGCGTAGGCGAACGGCCCGGTCATCACCCGGCGGTCCGAGCGCCGGCCGGTGCCGCCGAGGAGGTCGTCCGTCCAGGGGGTGGCGGTGGCCGACCGGTTGCGCGTCCAGTCCCAGTACGGCACCGACACCGACGCGTCGACCCGCCGCAGGGCCCTCTCCAGGTCCAGCAGGAACTGCCGGTGCCAGGGCAGGAAGGAGGGCGCCATGTGGGCGGTGCGCAGGCCGTCCTCGCCGTCGGAGGTGTAGTACTCGATGTGCGTGCGCACGAACTCGTCGTACTCGCCGCGCCGCTTGACCTCCAGCAGCGCGTTGACGAACCGGCGCTTCTCGCTCCTGGTGAGCGTGCTGACGTCCTTACGCGTGTACGCCATGCGCTCCCCCCTCCGGCCGGCGCGGGCCGTGACCGGGCAGCTCGCGCAGGCGCTGCCCCGGGCCGAGTTCGTCGACGGCCGCCCGGGTCGCGGCCAGCGGGGTGGGGTAGGAGCGGTAGTGGTCGACCATGCTCAGCCAGCTGCCGTCGGCGCGGCGCATCAGGTGCAGCGGCCGGCCGTCCACGGTGACGTGCCACTGCTCGTCGCCGGAGGCGTCCTCCGGGACGACCGGCACCCCCTGGATGCGGCGGCCGCGGTAGGTCTCCTCGAACCCGCCGTCGCCGGCCCAGGGTTCCGTGGTGCCGCCGTCCGCGGCCTCGGGCTCGCCGAACCGGGTGGCGGCGACGACCGGCACGGCGGCGGCGCCCACCGCCACGGCGAACAGTCCCCGCACGAGACCGCGCCGTGTGTGCGGGGCCCGGTCCCCCGCCGCTGTGCCTTCGGCCCCCACCGGTACTCCGCCGACCCCTGTGACCATCCTGTGCTCCTCGTGCTCGTTCTCGGTGTCCGTAGCGCTAACAGCGCGAAGGCCCCCGCGGTCACCACCGCGGGGGCCACACGAGAACTCCCGTCACGGGCGCACGCCTACAGGCCGGGGCCGATCCCCAGGTCGGCCGCCGGCCCGGTCTGCACCAGCGGGGCGAGCAGGCCCACCTGCGGCAGCTGCGCCTGGGGCAGGCCGAAGCCGGCCGGGTTGGGCGCGCCGAGGGGCGCGTCGACGGACAGGCCCGGGGCGAGGGTGTGCAGGTCGGAGGCGGGGGCCTCGACACCGAGGTGGTCGAAGCCGTTGCCGAGGACGTGCGGCAGGGGCGCCCGTACGTCGGCGCCGGGCAGCCCGCTGTGGACGGGCAGCTGCGGGACGGCCCGGTCGGGCAGGAGCCGGCCCTCGACGTAGCGGGGGCCGTCGGGCGAGCCCGGCACGGGCACCGGAAGCCGGCCGCCGGCCTCGGGCAGCTCCATGCCGAGCGCCTTCTCGGCGCCGCCCAGCGGCAGGGGGACGGGGACCGTGCCGACCGCGGCGGCGGGGGTCGCGGCGGCGGCGCCGGCTGCGGCCGCCACACACGTCATCACTGCGGCGAGGGTTCCTCGGGTGGTCGACTTCATCAGGGGTGCGGTCCCTTTCCTGGGTCGGGGGCTCGGCGTGCGTAGCGAGTAACGAGCCGGGGAACCGCATGAGCGCACAATTCCCCCGACTGCCGCAGTAATACGACGGACGCCCGGTCCGGCGGACGCCCCGCCGGCGCCCGCCGGGCGCGCTGCGGGACGCGCGGAGGGGGTCACTTCGGCAGCGGAAGGCCGCCGAGCAGACCGCCCTTGGAGTTCAGCTTGGTCGTCGCGTGCTTGACGGTGCTGAGCACGGAGTCCTCGTTCTCGGTGTCCAGGGCGTTCGACTGGTGCTTGAGCGGCATCGGGTCGATGGGCTCGCGGGTGAGGGCGTTGACGGCCCCGTTGAGGCTGGTGGGCGTGACGTCGGCCGGGTCGTAGGCGGCGTGCGCGGGTGCGGCGGCGGCTGCGGCGGCGAGGGAACCGGCGAGGACGGCGGCGGCCTTCAGGGACTTCATCGGGGTCCTTCCTGGGCGACTGTTGTCACCGTGCGGGGTGAATGTCCGGCGCCGTGCCTAACGAGGGCCGTGCGGAGCGGAAACCCCGTGAGCGGAACCTCATATGAGTCGCTGAAACAGAAAGTCGTGCCGGTCGGGGGAGGCCGGCACGACGTTCGGGGGGTGCGGCGTCAGGGCGCCTTCACCAGGGAGGACAGGCCCGCCAGGTCGGGGGCGGGCAGCTCGCTGCCCACCAGGGTGGCGGCGACGGTGTTGACGAGCCCGTTGACGACCTGGTCGACCGCCGGGGTGACGCCGGAGGTGTCGCCGGAGGTGACGGCCGTGACCAGGACGTCGGTGGCCTTCGCCAGGGCGGCCAGGGCCTCGGCCTCCAGGCCCTCCGGCACCTCGGTCCGTCCGTCGACCGGGGCGGGCAGGGTGCTGGCCTGGGGCAGGGGGCTGCCCGGGGTGGCGGTGCCCGTCGCAGGGGCGGTCTGCCCGGACGCGGCGGCCGCCTGGGCGATGGCGTCCTTCACTCCGGTGCCGAGCTCGGCGGCCTGCGAGGGCGGCAGCTGCCCGCCGTCCGCCTTGAGGACGGCGGTGAGCAGATCGGCGACCGGGGTCAGCACCCCGCCCAGGCCGCCGAGGGCCTGCACCTGCTCCAGGGTTGCGTCCGCGTCGGGGACGGGGGCCCGGGTCGCCGTGCGGGCGCGCTCCCGGTCCGGGGCGGTGTCGGCGGCCATGGCCGCGGGCCCGGCGACCCCGAGCAGCAGCGTGGCGCAGAGCGCGGTGGTCGCGATTCGCCGTGCGGGCAGACGCATGGGAGTTCCTTTCGATGGTGCGTCGGATCTTGTGCCCACCGTGCGAGTGGCGGCAACGCTCCGCAACCGAGCGAACGCACCAGGTCAGACGCGTCCGGCCGCGTCGGCGATGTCCCCCCTGGTGAGGCGGCGTGAGCCCGGCCGCCCGCCGGGCGGCCGGCCCGCCCCCGTTCGGGGCAACGCGAAACCGGCCGCCCTCCCGCGTGGGTCCCACGGGAGAGCGGCCGGCCAGGGTTTCCGGAACGACGTCAGTCGTTCACGCACTCGTTGCCGAACGCCGGGTTCAGCAGGCCGATGATGTCGACCGTGTTGCCGCAGACGTTGACCGGGATGTGCAGCGGAACCTGGACGACGTTTCCGGACAGCACGCCCGGGGAGTGGGCGGCGGCGGCCTGCGCGCCGCTGTCGGCGGCGGCGATGCCGGTGCTGCCCGCGACAGCGGCAGCGGCAGCGGAGGTCAGGACCAGGCCCTTCGCGATACGCGACATGGAGAGGTGCTCCTTGGGGGTTGACACAAACATCCGGGCGGCTGCCCGGCGCTGTGTCAACGGGGTGGCGTGCGCGCGAGTTGTGCCGCCAAAGGAGTGATGTCACCGCGGGGCCCGCTCGGCCGACGCCGACACCAATGTCCGGTTTCTCCCTAATCGCATAGATGGCTACTACAGTGACGCACCTCCTCACCCAGCCCG
Source organism: Streptomyces sp. NPDC003456 (assembly GCF_042878735.1). NCBI lineage: Bacteria > Bacillati > Actinomycetota > Actinomycetes > Kitasatosporales > Streptomycetaceae > Streptomyces > Streptomyces sp. NPDC003456. Next base: position 310,383 of record NZ_JBIAOK010000003.1, on the reverse strand, counting down.
GTGCGGCGCAGTTCTGACGGTCCCTCGACTCCTTCGTGAAAGGCCTCGCCGGTCATGCGCACCTCGCATGCGCCTCGCTCGCTCTTTCGATCGGCCACCCAGGGGGGAACGCCTTCCGCCTCGCCCGGCCGTGCGGTGGTGACCGGTGGGCGTCCGGCTCGTTGGCCAGCGGGACGCGGTGTGCGCCGGCGCGCTCCGCGGCGCCGTCGGCACCCGGCAGCCAGGCGCGTTCCCGCCGTCCCGAGCGCCGTCCGTGAGCGAGGAAAACCGCGCATGCACCTGTCACCGATCGACCCTCCGCCGCGGGTCCTGCACCTCACCCAGCCCGTGGACGGCGGCGTCGCCCGCGTCGTGACGGACCTGGTGGGCGCCCAGCTCGCCGACGGCCTGCACGTCACCGTCGCCTGCCCCGACAGCCCCCTGGCGGCCCGGCTGGGTGAACTCGGCGCGGACGTGCGCCCCTGGGCGGCGACGCGCTCGCCGGGCGGCTCCACCGCCGGTGAGACCCGTCGGCTGGCCCGGATCGCCGCAGAGGTACGGCCCGAACTGGTGCACGCGCACAGCGCGAAGGCCGGCCTGGCCGGGCGGCTCGCGCTGCGCGGCCGGATCCCGACGGTGTTCCAGCCGCACGCCTGGTCGTTCGAGGCGGTCGACGGCACGGCCGCGGCCCTCGCACGCGGCTGGGAGCGGTGGGGCGCCCGCTGGGCGGCCCGGGTGGTGTGCGTGAGCGAGGCGGAGCGCCGGCTCGGGGAGGCGGCCGGGGTGCGGGGGCGGTGGAGCGTGGTGCCCAACGGCATCGACGTCGACCGCTTCCGGCCGGCCGACGCCGGCACCGTACGGGCGGCGCTGCTGCCGGACACCGATGGGCGGGGGCCGCTCGTGGTGTGTGTGGGGCGGCTGTGCCGGCAGAAGGGCCAGGACGTCCTGCTGACGGCGTGGGAGTCGGTGCTGCGGCGCGTGCCCGGGGCGCGGCTGGTGCTGGTCGGCGACGGCCCCGACCACGGCCGGCTGCGGGCCCTGGCCCCGCCGTCCGTGCGGTTCGCGGGGGACGTCGCCGACGTCGTGCCCTGGTACCAGGCGGCGGACGTGGTCGTGCTCCCCTCGCGCTGGGAGGGCATGGCCCTGGCCCCGCTGGAGGCCATGGCGTGCGGGCGGCCGGTGGTGGTGACGGACGTGGGCGGGGCCCGCGAGAGCCTGCCGCCCGGACTGGTGCCGCACTGCCTGGTGCCCGCCCTGGCCCCGGCGGCCCTGGCCGGGGCCGTGGCCGGTCTGCTGCTCGATCCGGCGCTGCGCCGGTCCCTCGGCGACCGGGGACGCCGGCATGTCCTGTCCACGCACGACGTGCGCCGCACGGCCCGGGCGGTCGCGGACGTGTACCGCGAACTCCTGGGCGCGCGCGCCGAGTCCACCGAGCGCAGGGAGTCAGTCGCCTCGTGACCGCGGAAAGCACCGTCCCCCCTCCCACCGGGCAGTCCCACCGGCTCGGACGCCCACCCGTGTCGCTGCTGCCGCCGCGCGGCACCCCGGCCGGCTTCCGCGTCCCCGAGCGGCGCCCCCCGGTCCGGGCCGTGTCACCGCTGCCGCTGCTCGCCGCCGACGGGACGGCCGCCGTACTGGGCGCACTGGCGCTGTCCGGCACCCAGCGCCACCCGCTGCTGCTGGCGGTGCTGGTGACCGCGTCGCTGCTGCTGCACTCCCAGCGGCCGGCCCGGCTGCCCGCACTGCTCGACGAACTGCCCGCCGTCAGCGGGCGGATCGCGGTGGCCTGGCTGGCGCTCGGGGCGTTCACCGCGGCCTGGGCGCCGCAGCACACGCTGTCCCTGCGGACCCTGGCCACCGGGATGCTGCTGCAGACGGCGGTCTGCTGCGCCGGGCGCGCCGCCGTGCACGCCTACCGGCGGGCCGAACTTCTGCACCGGCCGCAGACCGCCCTCGTGGTCGGACCCGCCGCGACCGCGCAGCGCGTGGCCGCCGCCGTCCTGCGCCACCCCCGCTACGGGGTGCGGCCGGTGGGGGTCGTCACCGGCGAACCCGACGGCAGCACGGGACTTCCCGTGCTGACCACGGGCGAGGAGGTGCAGCGGGCGGTCGTCCAGAACGGGGTGCGCGAGGTGCTGGCGGTGCGCGGCTCCGCGCGGACCGCGCAGGGGCCGCTGCTGCGGGCGCTGGCCGAGTCGGGCTGCACGGTGTGGGAGGTCGACCCCGACGTGCCCTCCAGCCGGTCGGGCGACCGGCTCGCCGGCTTCCCCTGCCGTCGCCTGGACCTCGGGACGCGGCGGCGCGGCAGCGCCGGCAAGCGCGCCCTGGACGTCGTGGCGTCCGGCACGCTGCTCCTGCTGGTCAGCCCGCTGCTGCTGGTGTGCGCGGTGGTGCTGCGGCTGACCGGCGGGCCGGGGGTCGTCTTCCGGCAGGAGCGCATCGGCAAGGACGGCCGGCCCTTCACACTGCTGAAGTTCCGCACCCACCGCCCGGCCGACGAGCACGAGTCGGCGACCCGCTGGAGCGTCGCGGACGACCGGCAGATGCCCTGGTTCTGCCGGTTCCTGCGCCGCACCTCCCTCGACGAGCTGCTCCAGCTGTGGAACGTCCTGCGCGGCGACATGAGCCTGGTCGGCCCGCGCCCCGAACGCCCCTACTTCGTCGCCCAGTTCGGCCAGACCTACCCGGGCTACGCCGCCCGCCACCGGGTCCGGGTCGGCGTCACCGGGCTGTCCCAGGTGCACGGGCTGCGCGGCGACACCTCGATCGAGGACCGGGCCCGGTTCGACAACGCGTACATCGACGACTGGTCGTTGTGGCAGGACGTCTGCATCCTGCTGCGCACGGCGGCGGCGCTCGTGCGTCCGACGGGGAGCTGACCGCGCATGACCCGGGTCGGGGCGTACGCGCCCGTGCTTCCCCTGCTGGCCGTCGTCGTCCTGCTCGCCCTGCCCCTGGGGCCGGGCGGCGAGGGCGGGGCCGGCCCGGCGGACGCCGTGTCCGCGCTGGTCGTGCTGTACTGCGCGATCCGTCTCGTGCGGGACCGCAGGCGGCCCCTGTCCCCCGCGGCGGCCGTGGTGCTGGGTCTGCCGGTGCTGGGGATCGCCGTCGCGGCGGCCGGGGCGGTGTCGCCGGGCGAGGGACTCGTCGGCCTCGGCCGGTACCTGCAGGTCTTCGTGCTGGTGCCGCTGGCCGTGCTGCTGCTCCTGCGGGACCGGGCCGATTTCCGCCTGCTGGCCTGGTCGTTCGTGGGGCTGGCGGTGTGGCAGGGCGCCGTCGGCGTGCACCAGTACGCGACCGCGACCGGCGCCTCCTACCAGGGCCGCCCGGTACGGGCCGTGGGCACGTTCGGGGCGCAGGACGTGATGGGCATGGCCACGGTCGTCTCCCTCGGCCTGGTGTGCGCGGTGGGTCTCGCGCTGGGCAGTGCGCCGGTACGCCAGCGGGTGACCGCCCTCGCCTGCGCGGCACTGCTGCTGCCGCCGCTGGCGGTGTCGTTCAGCCGCGGGGCGTGGATCGCGACGGCGGTGACCCTCGTGGCGCAGCTGCTGCTGTCCGGGCTGCGGCGGGCGCTGTCGGCCGGGGCGGTGGTGGTCGCGGCGAGCGTGATCCTGGTGGGCGGCTTCGGGGTCGGTACGGCGATGCTCCAGGAGCGGATCAGCAGCATCACGCGGGTCGCCGACGCGCCCGACCAGTCGGTGACCGACCGGTACACCATGTGGGCGGCGGCGACGGGCATGTGGGGCGAGCACCCGCTGGCCGGCGTCGGCCTGAAGGGCTTCCCCGAGCACCGCGACGGGCATTCCTCTCTGGCCCTGTCCGCGGGCAGCGACACCGAGGGCGCGGGAGCGGCCTTCCGCAAGCAGCCGCTGCTGTCCCCGCACAACATGTACCTGCTCGTCCTGGCCGAGCAGGGGCTGATCGGCCTGCTGGCCCTGGCGGGCAGCTGGCTGGCGCTGCTGGTGTGCGCGGTGCGCGCCCTGTGGCGCACCCGCCGGACGGCCGGACCCGGCCTGGACTGCGGTCTGGTCGCCTCCGGCCTGCTGGTGTGGCAGCTGACCGACTTCGCCTACGCCGACATCGGCGGCCCGTCGACCGTTCTGACGGCGATGTGCTTCGGCCTGGCGGCCTGGTGGGGCCTGTCGGACCGGACGGGCCTCACCGCGCGGGGACCGGCCGTCGCCGTGCCGGACGCCCGGGGTGCGGCACAGGGGGCGGCGACACGATGACGGTGACACCAGAGCAGACGGGTCCGGGCGGGACGACCGGGTTCCCGGGACCGGCACCGGCGACCTGGGGCCCCTCGGCGGTCCCCTTCATCCCGGCGGCCGGCCGCCCCCGGGAGGCCCCGCCGGCCGACCCGGCCCGGGCGACCCCGTCGGCCGGTCCGGCCGTGCCGAGTCCGGCCGCCGGGCGGGGCGGGGCCGGCGGGACGAGGGCGGCCGCCGGACCGCCGAGCGCCGGCGGACCGGCTCGGGCCACCGCACCGGTTCCGGGCTCCGCGTCCGCTTCGGCCGCCGGTCCGCCCCCGGCTCCGGGCGGCGGGCCGCTTCCCGAAGGGCTGGTCTTCCCCGCCATGTCGGAGGGACCCGGCCCTTCGGTCGGCGCGGCGGCCGGGACGGCCACGGGTCCGTCGGCCCAGCGCCGAGGCACGGGTGACGTAGCGCCACCTGCCGTGGCGAAGCCGCCCGTTGCTGAGACACCGCCTGTCGCCGGGGGGCCGCCCCCGCCCCCGGCGTCGGCCGGCCCCGGGGCGTCCACCGCTCCGGGGCCCGAGGTCTCGCCCCGGCCCGCGGACGTGCCCGTCACCCGGGGGTTCCTCGCCCGGGCCGCCCTGCTCACGGCCGTGCTGTCGGCGGCGGGGGCCCTGCTCGGGCTGGTGCGGGACCAGACGCTGGCGCGGATGTTCGGGGCCGGGAGTGCGACGGACGCGTTCCTCGTGGCCTGGACCGTGCCGGAGTTCGCCGCCACGCTGCTCATCGAGGACGGACTGGCGATCGCCCTGATCCCGGCGTTCAGCATGGCCCTGGCCCGGCGGGCCGGTGGCGCGGCCGGGGACCCCGTCCGCTCCCTGGTCGCCCACACGCTGCCCCGGCTGGCCCTCGCCTTCGCCGCCACGGGCGCGCTCCTGGCGGTCCTCGCGCCGCAGGTGGTGGGGGTCCTGGCCCCGGGTCTGCCCGACCCCGGGCTCGCGGTCGACTGCACCCGCCTCACCGCCACGTGCGTGCTGTCGTTCGGGCTCGCCGGCTACTGCAGCGCGGCCCTGCGCGCCCACAGCCGGTTCCTCGCCCCGGCGGCGATCTACGTCGCGTACAACACCGGCATCATCACGGCCGTGCTCCTGCTGGGCGGGCGGTGGGGCGTGCGGGCGGCCGCGGCCGGCGTGGCGATCGGCGGCTGCCTCATGGTGCTGGCGCAGCTGCCGGTGCTGTGGCGGGAGCTGCGCCACAAGGACACCGCGGCCGTGCGGCCCGCCACCGGCGAGGGCGACGGGCGCGCGATGGGCGTCGCGCTGCTGGCCGCGGTCCTGCTGTTCGCGCTGTGCCGCCAGTCCCAGGTGCTGATCGAGCGGTTCCTCGGTTCCACGCTGCCCGCCGGCGCCATCTCGCACCTCAACTTCGCGCAGAAGATCGCCCAGATCCCCATGACCCTGTCGCTGATGCTGTGCACGGTGACCTTCCCCGTGGTCGCCCGGGCCCTGGCCGAGGGGGACACCGAGCGGGCCCGCGAGCGGGTCGAGCGCGACCTCGCGCTGGCCGCCTCGATGGTGCTGGCCGGTGGGGCGGTGGTCGTGGCCTGCGCCCCGCAGATCGTCGAACTGCTGCTTCAGCGCGGTGCGTTCACCGCCCAGGACACCGCGGCGACGGTCGAGGTGATGCGTGTCTACTCCCTCGGCCTCCTGGCCCACACCCTCGTCGGCGCCCTGATCCGCTCCTACTTCTCGGCCGGGCGCGTCACCTGGTTCCCGCTCGGCGCGATGGCCGCGGGCCTCGCCGTCACCGCCGTGGCGGGCGCCTGGGCGGTGGGGCCGTGGGGCGTACGCGGGATCGCCGCCGCGAACGCCGCCGGCATCACCGTCACGGCCGCCCTCCTCCTGGCCGGGCTGGCCGGGCGCGGTGTGCCGGTGCGCACCCGGCGGGTCTGGGCCCATGTGGCCCGGCCGGTGGGTGCGGCGGTGCCCGCGACGCTCGCCGGTGCCTGGGCGGCGGGCCGGTCCGGCTCCCCGCTGCTCGCCCTCGCCGCCGGTGCCGTCACCGTCGCCGTCGTCTTCCTCCCGCTCGGCCGCGCCCTGGGCGACCAGGGCTGCGTCGCCGCGCTGCACTCCCTCCGTTCCGTCTCACGAAGGCTCCCTCATGGCCGCACCCGTTGACTCCCCCGACGCCGGAACCGACGCCGGGACCGAAACCGACACCCCGATCGGCGCCGAGGCAAAGGCCGGCGCCGGCAGCCGGCCCGGTACCGGCCCGGCCCTGTTCGTGGCGATGTACCACTCCGTCGGCGATCCCACGGACGACCCGTACCGCGTGACGGTCTCGCCCGAGCGGCTGGACCGGCAGCTGGGCTGGCTGCGGCGGCGCGGTCTGCGCGGGGTGAGCATGGCGGACCTGCTGGCGGCCCGGGCCCGGGGCGCGGGCCGCGGCCTGGTCGGGCTCACCTTCGACGACGGGTACGCCGACTTCGTCGCCGGGGCCCTGCCCGTGCTGCGCCGGCACGACTGCGGCGCCACCCTGTTCGTCCTGCCGGGCCGGCTCGGCGGCGACAACGCCTGGGACCCGCTGGGCCCGCGCAAGCGGCTGCTGACCGCCGACGGCGTCCGGCAGGCCGCGGCCGAGGGCATCGAGATCGGCTCGCACGGCCTGACCCACGTCGACCTGACGAAGGCCGACGACGTCACGCTGAGGTCGGAGACCGAGGGCAGCAGGACCGTGCTCGCGGAGCTGACGGGCACCGCGCCCGCCGGCTTCTGCTACCCGTACGGCACCCTCGACGCCCGGGCCGTCGAGGCCGTGCGGACGGCGGGCTACGCCTACGGCTGCGCGATCGACCCCGGCCCGCTCGGCGGCCCGCACGCCCTGCCCCGGGTGCACATCGGCCAGAACGACACCGGCCCGCGGCTGTTCCTGAAGTACCGGCTGCACCGGCTGCGCCGCCGAGCCGTGCAGGAGCCGCGGTGAAGGCCCTGCACGTCATCACCGGCCTCGGCGTGGGCGGTGCCGAGCAGCAACTGCGGCTGCTGCTGCGGCACCTGCCCGTCGACTGCGACGTGGTGACGCTGACCAACCCGGGCTCCGTCGCGGCCGGGCTCGCCGCCGACGGGGTGCGCGTGCACCACCTCGGCATGGCGGGCAACCGCGACCTGGCCGCCCTGCCCCGGCTGGTGCGGCTCATCCGCCGCGGCGGCTACCAGCTCGTGCACACCCACCTGTACCGCGCGTGCCTCTACGGCAGGATCGCCGCGCGCCTCGCGGGGGTCCGGGCCGTCGTCGCCACCGAGCACTCCCTGGGCGACTCGCAGATGGAGGGCCGGCCCCTGAACGCCGGGGTGCGCGCCCTGTACCTGGCGGGCGAGCGGCTGGGCCGGACCACGGTCGCCGTGTCCCCCACGGTCGCCGAGCGGCTGCGGCGCTGGGGCGTGCCCGGCCCGCGCATCGAGGTCGTGCCCAACGGCATCGACGTGGCCCGCTTCCGCTACGACCCGGCCCGCCGCGCCGAGACCCGCCGCCGGCTGGGCCTGCCGGAGGACGCGTACGTCGTCGGCGCGGTCGGCCGCCTCGCTCCCGGCAAGCGCTTCGGGACGCTGATCCGGGCGCTGGCCCACCTGCCCGCCGACCACCGGCTGCTGCTGGTCGGCGCGGGCCCGGAGGAGGACGTGCTGCGCCGCACCGCCCGGGCGGCCGGGGTCGCCGACCGGGTGCTGTTCACCGGCGAACGCCCCTACGTCCCGGACGGCTCGCCCGGCCCCGACCTGCCGTCGCTGACCTCCGCGATGGACGTCCTGGCCTCCCCGTCCGCCGAGGAGGCGTTCGGCCTGGCCGTCGTGGAGGGCCTGGCGGCCGGGCTGCCCGTGCTCTACGCCTCGTGCCCCGCCCTCCAGGACCTGCCCCCGTCCGCCGCCCCCACCGCCCGGCAGGTCACCGGCGGCCCGGACGCGTACGCCCGGGCCCTGATGGACGTGCACCGGCAGGGGCCCGGGCCGCGCACGGTGCCCGAGGCCGCCCACCACTACTGCATCACCCGCAGCGCCGCACGGCTCATGGACGTCTACGCCGCCGCGGTCTCCCGTCCCCTGTCCGCCCCGTCCCAGGAAGCCCGCACCTCATGACCGACACCCCCGCACGGCAGCACCGCCAGGCCTCCGCCCTCTCCCGGTCCCTGCCCCCCTGGTCCCTGCTCGCGGCCGGGGCCGTGGCAGGCGGTCTGCTCGGTGGCGCGTACGGACTGGTCCGGACACCCGAGTACACGGCGACCAGCTATGTCGTGGCCGTGCCGACGGCGAGGTCCGACACCGCCACCGCCCTCGGTTTCGCCCAGGCCTACGGCCGGGTCGCCCCCCAGCTCGCGGTGCTCGGGGACGCGCAGGTGTGGGCGGGCGTGCCCGTGGAGACCCTGCGCGGCAGTGTCCGGACGGCGACCTCGCCGGACGCGCCGATGGTGTCGGTCACGGCCACCTCGGAGCGCCCGGAGCTGGCCGCCGACATGGCCAACGCCGTGGCCCGGGCGCTGACCCGGCACGCCGAGGACGCCGAGCAGTCCACCCACGTCGAGCTGCGGCAGTTCGCGCGGGCCGTGCCCCCGGACGAGCCGTCGTCGGCGTCCGCCGGGGTGACCGGCCTGGTCGGGGCCAGCGCGGGCGGGCTGCTGGGCGGCCTCGCGCTGCTGGTCCGGCCCCGGCGGGCCGCCGCCGGCCCCGGCCGCCCGGCCTCCGTGCCCGGCCCCGCCTTCGCCGCCGACGCACAGCGGCAGCTGTGACGTACCGCGCGGAACTGGTCACCGACGAGCGGGGCTTCGCGGGACTGGCCGACGACTGGAACCGCCTGTACCGGCGCTGCCCCTGCGCCACCCCGTTCCAGAGCCACGCCTGGCTGCACTCGTGGTGGCGGTCCTACGGCGACCACGCCCGGCTGCGGCTGGTGCTGGTGCGCGCCGCGAGCGGTGAACTGGCCGCGGCGGCCCCGCTGATGCGCGTACGGCACCCGCTGCCGGCGCTGGTGCCGCTCGGCGGGGCCATCTCCGACTACGGGGACGTCCTGCTGGCCGAGGAACACGGCGACGCGCCGCTGCCGGTGCTGTCGGGCGCGCTGTCGGAGGCAGCCCGCGGCGCGCTGATCGACCTGCGCGAGGTACGTCCGGGCGGGGCGGCCGAGCGGCTCTACGAGCAGTGGCCCGGGCCGCGGCGGCGGGTGGACGACTCGGTGTGCCTGGAACTGCCGGCCGCGCCCATGGGCGACCTGATCGCCCGGCTGCCGTCGAAGACGCAGCAGCGGCTGCGCGCCAAGCTGCGCAAGCTGGACACGCTCGGCGTCCAGCGCCACGTCGTCGCCCCGGGCGGGGTCGAGACCGCCCTGGTGCGGCTGCTGGAGCTGCACCGCCTGCAGTGGCAGGGGCGGAAGGTGACGTCGGAGCATCTGCGGCCGAGGTTCCGTGAGCACCTGGTGCGGGCGGTCGGCGCGATGGTGTCCTCCGGGGACGCGGTGGTGACCGAGTTCCGGCTGGACGACGAGGTCGTGGCGGTCGACGTGACGCTGCTCTCGCCGCTCCTCGCGGGCGGATACCTGTACGGCGCGCACCCGGTGCTGCGCGAGCGCAGGGCGGACGTGGCGGCGATGCTGCTGGACTCGACGGCCACCCACGTCAAGGACGGCACGCCCGGCACCCTGAGCCTGCTGCGCGGCAACGAGCCCTACAAGCACCACTGGCGTCCGCGGGCGGTGGTGAACCAGCGGCTGCTGCTGGCCCGCCGGCACGCGGCGCCGCTGCTGGCCGCGGCGCTGTGCGACGTGGCGGCACGCCGGCACGGCAAGGAACTGCTGCGCGGCCCCCAAGAGCACGACCGCGGCGGCCGGCCCTGACCGGACCCGCCGCCGCGGCAACGCTCTCCTCTTTCCCGGTCTAGCGCGTGGTGCGCGACCACCAGTCCAGGCGCAGGCAGAGCCTCCCGCCGATCCAGTACTCCACCCACTCGCCGAGGTTCAGCGGCGAGCAGTCCGCCGGCCGCGCCGGGGCCGGCCGACTCGGCTGCGGCGTGGGCGTCGGGGCCGGGCTCGGCGACTGGGCCGGTGCGGTGGGCGTGGAGGACGTGGTGGGGGCCGGGTCGGGGCTCTTGCGGCCGAAGAGGAACGAGCGGTAGACCTCGGACGCGCGGGGGTTGGCCCCGCACTGCCACACGCCGTGCGGGCAGTAGTCGGTCAGCGTCTGGTACAGCGGCTTGTGCTCGTCCATCCACGCGAGCATGCGCTGCATGTACTCGGGGTTGTCGCCGTTGCGGAACAGCCCCCACTCGGGGAACGAGATGGCCTTGCCGTGCGCCTCGGCGAAGTCCACGTGGTGCTGCAGGCCGTACGGCTCGGACTTCTGCTCCTCGAACGACATGCCCCGGGGCTGGTCGTAGGCGTCCAGGCCGATGATGTCGACGGTGTCGTCACCCGGGTAGCACTCGGTCCAGGGCACGGCGTCCCGGCCCCGGCTCGGGGTGAAGTCGAACCGGAACTTCTGGCCCGGCACCGCGCGCATGGTGGTGACGATCCGGTTCCAGTACTGCTTCCAGGACTGAGGGTCGGGCCCGCAGCGGTGGGTGTAGGTGATGCCGTTCATCTCCCAGCCGAGCACCAGCACGGTGTCCGGCACACCCAGTTCGACCAGTCGCTCGCCGAGTGTGCGGAAGTGGTGGTCGAACCGGCCGGCCGCGGCCTCGCGCAGCAGTCGGCGCACCTCGCGGTCGGAGACGTTCTCCTCGTTGCGCTCCATCATCGGCACGTTGAGGACGAGCAGCCGGTCGGCCTTCTCGCGGCGCCAGTTGGCCCACACGTCGAGGAATCCGGGCAGGCCCTCGATGTTGCTCCAGCGGTCGCCGGGCAGGTAGGTGTGCCCGACGCGCAGGTCGGCGCCGCCGAGCCAGGTGCTCAGCTGGGCCATGCGCGCCACCCCGCGGGGGCCGTAGTCGAGGTAGGCGCCGATGGCCGGGGCGGTGCGCGCCGGCGGGGCGGACGCGGTGGGTGCCGGGGTGGCCGTACCCGGGTCCGTGGCGCCCGGTGCGGGTGTCCCGGTGCCGGCCGGGGGCGCGGTGGCCGCCACCGCCGGTGGTGCCGGTTCGTCGGACCGTGCCGTTCCCGCGCCCGCGGCGATCGTCTGACCGGAGGCCAGGACCGCTGCCGCGGCCACCGCCGCCGCGACGAATGCCAGCCGCCGGGACCGTGCGCGTCGCTGCCGTGTGGCCATGGGCGCCCCTTTCGCTCGTCTCCGCTTACTGACACTCAGTCATATGAGAGTCACGCACGCCACCGACGCTGGGGCTTTCGAGTGGCCGCCTCACCCACACCGGTGACCGGGTTTGAAGGAAACGAGGTTGTGCCGTCGCGCTGGGAGCAGGGGGGCCGAGGTCGTCCCTCGGGTCGCACGCCTGGGGCTGCCCGTGGTGGCGACGTGGATCTGACACACCGTCCGCTGCCGGAGGGGCACCGCGGCGCCCGGGGCCTTCCGGCGCGGGAGGCCTCCCCCGGGTGGCCCGACAGCCCGCAGACGCTCGTCGACGGGTGCCGGCGCTTGCGTCCGGCACCCGTCGTGTCAGTGTCAGTCGTGTCAGCGGTGGGAGGCGGCCCGGCCGCGTCGGTAGAGCACGACGCCGCCCGTGATCATCACGACACTGGCGGCGGCTGCTCCCCACATTTCCTCGGCACCGGTCTCGGGGAGACTCGGCGGCTGCTCGGGACCGCCCGGGGGCGTCGCCGGGGGCGTCGACTCGTGGCCGCTCGGCGGGGGCGTGTGCGGGGGTGTGGTCGGCGGAGGGGTGTGCGGGGGCGTGGCCGGGGGCGTCTGCGGGGGCTTGGTGGGCGGGGTGTCGCCGTAGCCGTACCCGCCGTCGTCGTCGCCGTATCCGCCGTCGTCCTCGCCGTACCCCCCGTCGCCGTAGCCGCCGTCGTCGTGCCCGTCGTTCCCGTAACCCTCGTCGCCGTAGCCGCCGCCGGACGGCGTGTCCTCGGCGTGGCCGCGGGACGGGCCGTCATCGCCGGACTCGGAGGTGCCGGAGGAGTCGTGCCGCTCGTCCGCGTGGCGGCCCTTGCCCCCGTCCCCTCCGTTGGCGCAGGAGTTGCCGAAGGCGGGGTTGAGCCCGGCGGCCACGTCGACGGTGTTGCCGCAGGCGTTCACCGGCACCTCGACCGGGACCTGGACGGTGTTGCCGGACACCACGCCCGGTGAGCCCTTGGCCACTCCGTCGGCCGTCGTGTCGGCGAGCGCGGCACCGCCGCACAGGGACAGGATGCCCGTCGCGGCCGCCGCCGCGACCACTCCCCTGTTCAGGGTCTGTCGCAATCTCGTTGTCCTTCCGCTCGTGAGCTCGTGGAAGCTCATGGAAGTGGGAAAAGCCGGCCCCGGAACGGAAGGTGGTGTCCCGGGGCCGGCCAGGTCGCAGCCGGTGCTGCTGGCGCGTTACCGCGTCAGTCGTTCACGCACGCGTTGCCGAACGCCGGGTTCAGCAGGGCGAGGACGTTCACGGTGTTGCCGCACAGGTTGATCGGGACGTGCACGGGGATCTGGATCACGTTGCCGGACAGGACGCCGGGGGAACCCACAGCGGCACCCTGGGCACCCGCGTCCGCCATGGCCGGGGTGGCCATGCCCAGGGCCATGATCGCGCCCGCGACGACAGCAGCGCTCTTCTTCATGAGACTTCCCTTCTCTGCGGTCATGCCCCTTTGACGGCCGAAACCGAGCGAGCACAGCTTGTACGGCTCGCACCATGACCTGCAGCCTGCAAACGAGGAATTGACGGTCGGGGAAACTGAGCAACGTGTCGCACCGTCAAATTCACTCGAATGCCCCAGAAAAAGTTGCGGATACGGCCGAGCGGCCCGCCGGGAATCCGGTGGGCCGCTCGGGCTCGGTGCGGTACTTGCTCAGTCGCCGTTCGCCGACAGGACCGACAGGTCCTCCAGGATGTGGTTGAGCGCGCCGTCCCGCTTGCTGTTCGTGGAGTTGTCCGCGCACTGCTGCTGGACGTGGTCCGACAGGACCGGGATGTCCTGCACGACCACGCCGATGAGGGCGGCGACACCGACGTCGAGGTCCTGAACGGCGACACAGGGCTTGTTGAGCGTCCCGTCGACCAGCGAGAGCTGCGGGCTCATGTCGCCCTTGGTCGCCGAGTTGCCGAACGACGACGACGCGCCGTTGCCGTTGGCGACGGACGGTCCGGAGTCGTCCCCGACGGCAAGAGCCTGGGGAGCTGCCGCCACCGACATTCCGATGACACTGGCGGCGGCCGCCGCGGCGACCATTGCCTTCTTGAGCACTTCGCGTTCCTTTCCTCGTAGCGACGCACTGTCCTACGGCCTCATCAACACGGCTCCTGATGATTGGTTGCGGGTGTTCACCCGGTTGGCCCGCAGCGCCGGAAACTCCCGATAATCAGCCGGGGGCGAAGAACACACAAACTGTCCTGGCGTGGGCCGACAGGGTGACGAGGAGAAACCATGCACCGCTCGGGCAGTTGACCAGAACGCTCCGTAGGACGGGGTTTCCTCAGAAAGGACTGGTCAGTGATCAAGAAGGTTATTGCCACCGCGGCCATGGCCGCTTCCGTCATGGGAGCCTCCGCCGCCGCGGCCCCGCAGGCCCTGGCGATCGGCGACGACAGCGGTCCCACGGCCGTGAACGGCAACGGGGCGATGCAGAGCTTCGGCAACTCCTCGACGTACGGCAACATGAGCCCGCAGATGGCGCTGATCCAGGGCTCGTTCAACAAGCCGTGCATCGCGGTGAACGACCTGCCCATCGGCGTCGGCGCGCTCGTCGGTATCCCGATCCAGGACATCCCGATCCTGTCGGACCACCAGCAGCAGCAGTGTGCGGAGAACAGCACCAACGCCAAGCGCGACGGCGCCCTGGCGCACCTGCTGGAGGACGTGTCGATCCTGTCGGCCAACGGCGAGTGACGCACCGGCTCCGCTGAGGCGGGCCGTCGGGCTGCTGCCCGGCGGCCCGCTCTTTCGTGTGCCGGCGCCCGGGCGCGTCAGGGGCGGCCCGCGTACAGCGCCTCGATCTGCTGCGCGTACGCGGCCGTCGCCGCCGCGAGACGGCCTCGTTGGCGTGGTCGACGGCCTTCTGGACGTCGGTGGGTGCGGGACATGATCGTGACGGCGTAGCCGGGGGGCAATGGGGGCGGGGGTCACATCAGGCGGTGCGCGGTGCGGATCGCCTCGGCGAGGCGGCGGACGTCCCCGTCCTCGGTGCGGTCCGCCAGGTCGTCCGCCCGGTCGGCGAGCCGCCCGAGCCGCGGGGCGCCCGGCAGGGCGGCTTCGCCCCGGCGGAGGGCGTCGGCGAAGTAGGCGGCCGTGGCGGCGGTGCGCAGACCGCGGCCGGCGCCCCACACGTCGTCGCCGAGGGCGTCGGTCTCCAGGTCGCCGCTCTCCTCGTGCGGGGCGCGGGTGCCCGGGTCGAGCCAGCGGACGGTGGCCGTGGCGAGGTGCCCGTCGGCGCCGGGCCGGGTGCGCACGACGTACAGGGCGGTGACGGTGTGTCCGGGGCCGACCTCGCCGCCGTCGACGCGGTCGTCGCGGAAGTCCTCGTCGGCGACGCGGCGGTTGTCATAGCCGATCAGCCGGAACTCCTCGACGGTCGCCGGGTCGAAGGCGACCTGCGCCTTGGCGTCGCGCGCGGCGAGGTCGACGTGGCGCGGCAGCTGCTCGGCGAACACCGTGCGGGCCTCGGCCTCGTCGGACACGTAGGCGGTGTGGCCGTCGCCCCGGTCGGCGAGGCGTTCCATGAGGGCGTCGCCGTAGTCGCTGCCGACTCCGACGCCGAAGAGGGTGATGCCGTGCTCGCGGCGTTCTCCGGCGATCTTCTCGAGGATCGAGTCGGCGTCGGTGTCGCCGGTGTTGGCGAGCGCGTCGGAGACGAGGACGACCCGGTTGGTGGCGCCCCGGCGCAGCCCCTCGACGGCGGTCTCGTAGCCGGTCTCGACGCCGGCGCCGAGGTTGGTGGAGTCCCGGGTGTCCAGGTCGTCGACGGCGTCGAGGATCTCGTCGCGGTTGCCGCCCAGGCGGGTCATGGGCAGGACGGTCTCGGCCTCGTCGCTGAAGGTGACGAGCGCGACGGAGTCGTCGTCGCGCAGCCGGTCCGTCATCAGGGTGAGCGACCTCCTCGCGAGGTCCAGGCGGCCCGGTTCGGCCATGGACCCGGAGACGTCGATGACGAAGGTGAGGGCGGCGGGCGGGCGTTCGCCGGCGCGCCCTGCCGTGCGGGTGGCCAGGCCGACGCGGACCAGGGACCAGTCCTCGTCCGCGGTGCGGGCGCCGTCGACCGTGACGGTGAAGCCGTCGCCGCCGGGGCGTTCGTAGTCCTGGCGGAAGCTGTTGACGAACTCCTCGGGGCGGACCGTCGAGGGGTCGGGCAGCCGGCCGTCGGCCAGGGTGCGGCGGGCGTAGTCGTAGGAGGCGGTGTCGACGTCGAGGGCGAAGGTGGAGAGGTGACCGGGCCGCTCACGGCGGTCGTCGTACCGGTCGGTGCCCTGGCTGCGGGCGGGTGCGGGGCCGGAGAGGTCGCGGTCGGCGCTCTTGCTGCCGTCGGCGTCTCCTCCCCCGCCGCACGCGGTGAGCAGCAGTCCGCCCGCCGCCGTCAGGGCGAGCAGCAGTGTGCGCGTCCGGTACCGCTCCATCGTCCGTACCCCCTGGGTCCGTTGCTGTCGGCTTACTGGTGACTGTGACGGCGCAGGGGGGCGGAACGTGCGGTACGGGGCGTTGCGGATGCGTCTCGAAGCGGCCACGGGACGGGCCCGCCGAGACCGGTGGGTGATCCTCCGGTGACCTAGGAGACGACGTCCTTGCGGGCGAAACCGCGGAAGGCCAGGGCGAACAGCACCAGGGCGTAGGTCACGGAGATCGACGTGCCCTGGATCATGTCCGACCACTCCAGGCGGGGCCGGACCGCGTCGAGCCAGGCGTACTGCCAGTGCGCGGGCAGGAAGTGGCGCCAGTCGCCGAGGGCGGTCACCTCGTCCAGGACGCTGCCGATGATGGTGAGGAACACCGCGCCGCCGACCGCGCCGAGCGGGGCGTCCGTCCGGGTGGACAGCCAGAACGCCAGGGCGGCGGTGACCAGTTGGGACACCATGATGTACGCCACGACGATCAGCAGGCGCTGGGCCGCCGTGCCGGTGGGCAGGGCGCCGCCGGTGGGCAGCTCCAGCGGGCCCCAGCCGTAGGCGGCCGTGCCGGCGATCAGCGCGACCACCGGGAGCAGGACGAGGGCGGCCAGGCTCAGGGTGAGTCCGACGGCGAGCTTGGACCACAGCAGCCGGGCCCGCGGCACGGGCGCCGCGAGCAGGTAGCGCAGGGACGACCAGCTCGCCTCGGAGGCGACGGTGTCGCCGCAGAACAGGGCGACGGGGATGACGAGCAGGAACCCGGCGGCGGCGAAGAGGTTGACGGCCGCGAAGTTGGCCCCGGACGCGGTGGCCGTGTCCATGAGGTTGACGCGGTTGTTGTTGCCGCCCGGGTCGCCGCCGACCTGGAAGGCGATGAGCAGGATGACCGGCAGGGCGAACAGGACGCCGCCCATGACCATCGTGCGGCGCCGCTTCAGCTGCCGGACCAGCTCCACGCGGAAGGGCAGGGTGCGGCCCGCGCGGTAGCCGTCGGCGACCTCGGCGGGCGGCTCGGCGAGCTGGCTCATGCTTCGGCTCCGATCAGGGTGAGGAAGGCGTCCTCCAGGCGGCGGTGCGCTCCGACCGAGGCGACCGGCACGTCCAGCCGGACCAGGTCGGCGACCAGGCGCTGGGGGCTGCCCTCGGGGCCGAGCCGGACGAGCAGGCCCTCGTCGGTGCGCACGGCCGAGGCGACGCCCGGCAGGGCGGTGACCTTCTCCAGCACGGGCTCGTCCACGGGTGTGGCCGTGCCGACGAGGAGCGTGTCGCCGGAGCCGGTGATGTCCGCGACCGGGCCCGCCTGGACGAGCCGGCCGTGGTCCATCACGACCAGGTGGGTGCAGGTCTGCTCGACCTCCGCGAGGAGGTGGCTGGAGACGATGACGGTGCGGCCGGCGGCGGCGTAGCGGATCATCACCTCGCGCATCTCGCGGATCTGGGGCGGGTCGAGGCCGTTGGTGGGCTCGTCGAGGATGAGCAGGTCCGGCAGGCCGAGCATGGCCTGGGCGATGGCCAGGCGCTGGCGCATGCCCTGGGAGTAGGTGCGCACCGCCCGGGCGAGGGCGTCGCCCAGGCCCGCGATCTCCAGGGCCTCCTCCATGTGCGCGTCCCCGGCGGGCCGGCCGGTGGCGCGCCAGTACAGCTCCAGGTTCTCGCGGCCGGACAGGTGGGGCAGGAAGCCCGCCCCTTCGACGAAGGCGCCGACCCGGGAGAGGACCGGGGCGCCGGGCGCGATGGCGTGGCCGAAGACGCGGATCCCGCCGCCGTCGGGCTTGATCAGGCCCATCAGCATGCGCAGGGTCGTGGTCTTCCCGGCGCCGTTGGGGCCGAGGAGGCCGAGGACCTGGCCCTTCTCCACGCGGAAGGAGAGGTCCTTGACCGCGTACCGGTCGGCGGACCTGGCGTAGCGCTTGGTCAGGCCGGTGATCCGGAGGGGGACCTCGGCGAGGGCGGGGTCCGGCGGGGCGGGGGCCGCCGTACGGCGGCGGCCCGTGACGATCAGGGCCAGGGCGATCGCGGCGCCGGCGAGCGGCAGCCACCACACCCAGGCGGGCAGCCCGGCCCCGGAGTCGCGTCGGCCGAGCGCCGAGGGCACCGCCAGCTCGCCCTGGAGGGCGACGGTGTAGGTCGCCGGGGCGGTCGGGGAGGCGTAGCCGAGGTCGGTGGAGGCGAGGACCAGCCGCAGGCGGTGGCCGTCGGCGATCTCGTGGTCGATCGCGGGGAGGGTGATGCGGACGTCCTTGCCGGCCTTGGCGCCTTCGACCCTGACGGGCGTCACGAGCTGGGAGGGCAGGACGGGCTGGGTGCGGCCGGGGCCGACGTCGTAGAGCTTCGCGAAGAGCACGGCGTCGTCGCTGGTGGACTTCACGCGGACGGTCACGGTGGGCGAGCCGGTGATCTGCAGGTCCTCGCGCTGGGGCGCGGACTCGAACGCGGCGAACTGGCCGGGGAAGTCCAGGGAGACACCGACGCCCAGCGTGGACAGCTGACCGAGGCCGCCCGCCGCTCCGAGGCCGGGCAGGGCGGAGACGCCGGGCGGGCTGGCGCCGGGCGGGTTGGCGAAGCTCTGCTCGCGCCCGGTCAGGGCGAGGGAGGTCCGCTTGCTCTCCAGGCCCGGGTAGCGGTCCGCGCTGACGCCGGCCAGGCGGGGTTCGCCGTCGCCGGAGCCGGCGCCGAGGGTGCGGGTGACGCGGAAGGCGGGGCCGGTGGCGGCGTTCTTGTCGCCCTTCAGGTAGCGGTCGAACCAGGTCTTCACGCGGCCCTGGACGCGGCCGGTCTCCATGTCGCCGCCGTCGTGGCCGCCGGCGATCCAGTCGACGTCGACGGGGGCGCCGTTGGCGCGGATCGCCCGCGCGGCCTCGTCGGCCTGACCGAGGGGGAAGAGGGAGTCGGACTGGCCCTGGGTCAGCAGTGTCGGCACCCTGATGTCCTTGCCGACGGCGGACGGCGAACGCTCGTCGAGCAGTTCGCGCGCCTCGGCGTCGGGCGTGCCCGACTCGGCGACCCGCTCGTACATCCGGCACAGGGCGGGCTCGAACTTCTCGCAGCCGCCGCCGGAGTTGACGAAGATGCCCGCCCACAGCTTCTTGAACACGCCGTTCGGGAAGAGGGCGTCGGCGAGGTTCCAGTACGTGATGGCCGGGGCGATGGCGTCCACGCGCCGGTCGTGGCCGGCGGCGAGCAGGGCCACGGCACCGCCGTAGGAGGCGCCGGCCATGCCGGCCCTGGGGTCGCCCCGGCCGTCCAGCTCGACCTGGGGCTGCCGCGCGAGCCAGTCGATGAGCCGGGAGACGTCGGCGACCTCGCCCTGCGGGTCGTTCAGCCCGATCTTCCCGGTCGACTTCCCGAAGCCGCGGGCGGACCAGGTCAGGACGGCGTACCCGTCCCGGGCGAGGTCCTCGGCCTGCTGCCGTACGTCGTCCTTGCTGCCGCCGAAGCCGTGTCCGAGCAGGACGGCGGGGCGGCGGCCGTCTCCCGGGGAGGTGAAGAACGAGGTGTCGACGCGGACGCCGTCGCCGGTGGTCAGCAGGTGGTCGGCGCGGCGGACCGGGGGCGTCTCGTCGGATGCGACGGCCGACCACGTCCCCGCGCCGGCGAGGACGGCGACGGCGGCCCCGGCGGCCATCAGGCGCCGGGGCCGCCGGAGCAGCCCGCGCAGGTCGGGCAGTCGAAGATCCATGCGTCAACGGTACGGGGTGAACCTGTCGATGAGGTGTCGACCGGAGACCGAGGTGCGGGGCCTTCCAGGGGTGTACACGGAGTTCGCGGCGTACTGCGGGTGGTGTACGGCTTCGAGCGCGAGGGGTTGCTGTCGTCTGCCGGGTGCGGGCGCTTCGGGGTGTTCCCGGCGCTTCACGAAGCCGGTCTCACTCCTCCGGCACCGACACCAGCCAGCGGGTCTCCGGGCGCGGGCGCAGGTACAGGGCCCAGTACAGGGTGGCCGCCGCCGTGATGCCGCCGGTCCACAGCAGGTAGACCGGCTCCTGCTGCACCAGCACGTAGACCAGGACCACGATCAGCAGGACCGGGGCGGCCGGCCACAGGGGCATGCGCCAGGCCGCGGTGTGCCGGTGGGTGCCGCGGCGGGACAGCAGCGCGGCGACGGCGACCAGCAGGTACATCCCGGTCACCGAGACACCCGTGACGCCGTACAGGGTGTCCAGGTTCACGAAGCACAGGGCCGCGCCGGGGACGCCGACGGCGAGCGTGGAGACCCAGGGCGAGCCGAAGCGGCCGAGGCGGGAGAAGAGGGCGTTGACCGGGGAGGGCCACGCCTTGTCGCGGGCCGAGGCGAACAGCACGCGCGAGTTCTGGATGACCATCACGATCCCGGCGTTGATGATCGCCAGCGCCACGCAGAGGCTGACGAAGGTGCCGACGGCCGAGTTGGACCAGGCGGTGACCATGGTGCTGATGTCGCCGCCGGTCAGCGCGGCGAGGTCCGGGGCGCCCACGGTGATGGCGGCGACGGGGACGAGGATGATCACCGCGGAGATGGCGAGGGTGGCCAGGACCGTGCGGGCGACCGAGCGGCGGGGGTTCTCCAGTTCCTCGGAGAGGTAGACGGCGGTGGAGAAGCCCTGGGTGACGAACAGGGCGATGGCGAGGCCGGAGACGACGAGCAGGGCGGTCACCGTGTCCGGGGCGCCGTTCGGGCCGGCCACCTCCATCGAGGCCAGGGCGCCGGGGCCGCGCTCGGCGTGGGTGAAGCCGAGGACGGCCACCACCGCCGCCGCGATGACCTCCAGCACGAGGAAGACGCCGGTGATCCAGGCGTTGGCGCGCAGGTCGAGCAGGCCGGCCAAGGTGGCCAGGAGCATCACCGAGGCACCCGTCCAGGACGGGTCGAGGTGGACCAGGGGTGCGAGGTAGTCGGCGGTGCCCATGGCGATGACCGGCGGGACGATCATCACGACCAGGAGCGAGAGCACGAAGACCAGCCAGCCCGCGAGCCGGCCCGCCAGGGTCGACACCATCGCGTACTCCCCGCCGGCGCTGGGGATGAGGGTGCCCAGCTCGGAGTAGCAGAACGCCACGGCGACGCAGAGCAGCGAACCGATGGCGATGGTGAGGGCGGTGGCGGTGCCGAGCGTGCCGAACAGGTCGGGGACCACGACGAAGAGGGTGGAGGCCGGGGTCACGCAGGACAGTGTGAGCAGCGTGCCGCCGACCACGCCGATGGAGCGCTTCAGCTTCTTGGGGCCGCCCGACGCCTGCGCGACGGCGGCCTCGACAGGGGTGAGGGTGTCGGTCACGTGAGGGATGCAACATCGACGGAAACCGTCACGTCAATGGCTGTTCACCTACGAAATCCGCAGCCGGAAGGCAATTGCGCGCGCGTTAACGTTGCGTCAAGGCGTCCACGCCACATGGATCGGGCAGGTGCGGGAACCGCAGGGCGGGCGGGCAAAAAAGTGGGGCCGTCCGCGATGCGGACGGCCCCCGTGCCCGGTGCCGGCGGCCCCGGTGTCCCGTGTCAGTGGTTGCGCGGGAAGCCCAGGTCGACGCCCGTGGGCGCGTCGGCCGGGTCCGGCCAGCGGGTGGTGACGACCTTGCCGCGGGTGTAGAAGTGCGTGCCGTCGTTGCCGTAGATGTGGTGGTCGCCGAAGAGCGAGTCCTTCCAGCCGCCGAAGCTGTGGTAGCCGACGGGGACCGGGATCGGGACGTTCACGCCGACCATGCCGGCCTCGACCTCCAGCTGGAAGCGGCGGGCCGCGCCGCCGTCCCGCGTGAAGATCGCGGTGCCGTTGCCGAACGGCGAGGCGTTGATCAGCTCCAGGGCCTCCTCGTAGGTCTCGGTGCGCAGCACGCACAGGACCGGGCCGAAGATCTCGTCCTGGTAGGCCTTGGCGGACGTGGGGACCTTGTCGAGCAGCGAGATGCCGATCCAGTGGCCGTCCTCGAAGCCCTCGACGGTGTGGCCGGTGCCGTCCAGGACGACCTCGCAGCCCTCGGCCGCCGCGCCCTCGACGTAGGAGGCCACCTTGTCGCGGTGGACCTTGGTGATCAGCGGGCCCATCTCGGAGACCGGGTCGTTGCCGGGGCCGATCTTGATCTTCTCGGCGCGCTCGCGGATCTTCTGGACGAGCTCGTCGCCGATCGCGCCGACCGCGACGACGGCCGAGATGGCCATGCAGCGCTCGCCCGCGGAGCCGTAGGCGGCCGAGACGGCGGCGTCGGCGGCCGCGTCGAGGTCCGCGTCGGGGAGGACCAGCATGTGGTTCTTGGCGCCGCCGAGGGCCTGGACGCGCTTGCCGTTGGCGGAGGCGGTGGTGTGGATGTAGCGGGCGATCGGGGTCGAGCCGACGAAGGAGACGGCCTTGACGTCCGGGTGCTCCAGCAGGCGGTCGACGGCGACCTTGTCGCCGTGGACGACGTTGAAGACACCGTCGGGCAGGCCCGCCTCGGCGAGCAGCTCGGCGATCCTGACGGACGCGGAGGGGTCCTTCTCGGAGGGCTTGAGCACGAACGTGTTGCCGCAGGCGATGGCGAGGGGGAACATCCACATCGGCACCATGGCCGGGAAGTTGAACGGCGTGATGCCGGCGACCACGCCGAGCGGCTGGCGGATCGAGGCGACGTCGACGCGGCTCGCCACCTGCGTCGACAGCTCGCCCTTGAGCTGCACGCTGATGCCGCAGGCCAGGTCCACGATCTCCAGGCCGCGGGCGACCTCGCCGAGGGCGTCGGAGTGCACCTTGCCGTGCTCGGCGGTGATCAGCTCCGCGATCTCGTCGCGGTGCGCGTCCAGCAGCGCCCGGAACGCGAACAGGATCGAGGTCCGCTGCGCCAGGGAGGACTGGCCCCAGGTGGCGAAGGCCTCCTTGGCGGCGGCCACCGCCGCGTCCACCTCGTCGACCGAGGCGAAGGCGACCTTCGTCGTCACCGCGCCGGTCGCCGGGTCGGTGACCGGCCCGTACGTGCCCGAGGCGCCTTCGGCGGTCTTGCCGCCGATCCAGTGGTTGACGATCTTCGTCATGGCCGGGAACTCCTTCGCAGATGGCGGCGTCGGGTGCAGACGTGCCGTTCGTACAGCTCATGTGCCTCGACCGCGGACAACGCTGCCGGGGTCTCGGCCACGGGTCCATCCCACCAGTCCCGGGCGACGGGCGCGCCCGACACTGTGTCTGCCGTTCGGGTCTCCGAGTGGACACTTGTGGGAGTGCCGGCGGCCCGGCCGCACGCGGGAACCGGGGCCTTCGGCGCGGGGCCGTGGTGGACGGGGGCCTCGGGCGCTCGGCCGAGGTGGACGGGGACCTCCGGCGCGGGGCCGTAGCGGGCGGGGAGTTGTCGCTCGCACTTCGCTCCTGCCAAAGCAAAGCGGCCTCCCGCGCCGGAGGCGTCGTGGACCCGGGCGCCGCGGGGCGCGTCCGGGTGGCGGGGCATACCGGAGCTCACCTGACGGCCCCCGCGGTGACCGCCGCCTCGATCTCGTCCGGGGTGGGCATCGCGGAGGAGCACTCCAGACGGGAGGCGACGATCGCCCCGGCGGCGTTGGCGTACCGCATGGTCTTCTCCAACTCCCAGCCCGCCAGCAGCCCGTGGACCAGGCAGCCGCCGAAGGCGTCGCCCGCGCCGAGGCCGTTGAGGACGTCCACCGGCAGCGGGGGGACCTCGGCGGTGGTGCCCTCGCGGTCCACGGCCAGGACGCCCTTGGGGCCCTGCTTGACGACGGCCAGTCCGACGCCCGCGTCGAGCAGGGCGCGGGCGGCGGCGTGCGGTTCGCGCACGCCGGTGGCGACCTCCACCTCGTCGAGGTTGCCGACCGCGACCGTGGTGTGGCGCAGGGCCTCGGCGTAGAAGGGGCGGGCCGCCTCGGGGTCGGTCCAGAACATCGGCCGCCAGTCGAGGTCGAAGACGGTGGTGCCGGTCCTGGCCCGGTGGGCGAGGGCCGCGAGGGTCGCCGTGCGGCTGGGCTCCTCGCTCAGCCCGGTGCCGGTGACCCAGAAGACGCGCGCCTCGCGCACGGCGTCGAGATCGACCTCGTGGGCGTCGATCTCCAGGTCGGGGGCCTTGGGCTGCCGGTAGAAGTACAGCGGGAAGTCGTCCGGCGGGAAGACCTCGCAGAAGGTGACCGGGGTGGGCAGTCCGGGCACGGGCGTGACCCAGCGGTCGTCCACGCCGAAGCCCTTCAGGGCCTCGTGGAGGTAGGCGCCGAAGGGGTCGTCGCCGGTGCGGGTGATCACCGCGGTCCGCTGTCCCAGGCGGGCCGCGGCGACGGCGACGTTGGCGGCCGAACCGCCGAGGAACTTGCCGAAGGACGTGACCCGGTGCAGGGGGACGCCCGTCTGGAGCGGGTACAGATCCACTCCGATGCGCCCCATGGTGATCAGGTCGTACGCCATCGCGGTCCCCTCGTGCTCGGCTCTCCCCGGCTTTCTAGTGCCCTTCCCGAAGCCATGTCAATGTTTTGTCCGGACATTCGGACGAGATCGTGGCGGCGCGCCCGGCGCGGGCCCTCGCGCACGCTCCCCCGACGGCCGACGTAGGCCCGCGGGCCCCCGGTCAAGACGCCCCGCCGCCCGGAGGGCGCGTGCCTTTGCCCCGGGTCTGTCACAAAGACCTCCCCCGTGTCACACATGTCGCGCGTACGCGGGTCTTGCGTCACATACGTCCCACAGGGCCTGCCCGGTCCCACGGGGTGTCGTTGACCGGACACAGGCTTGTTGATCGCCAGCGCAGCACCCGGCTCCCCCGGACGGCCGTCCCCGGCCGCCGCCGCGGTGCGCGCGGGGAGGTGCACGTCATGACCGACCGAAGGCTCTGGTCGTACAAGGAGATCGCGGCACACATCCGGGTGCAGCCGGACACCGTGCGGTCGTACCGAAAACACGGGCTGCTGCCGCCGCCCGACCACGTGGAGGGCGGCAAGCCCTTCTGGTATGCCGACACCGTCCGGGCCTGGGTGGCCGCCCGGCCCGGCAACAGGGGCCGCAGAGCGGACTGACCCGCCGCTCGTGGCGACCCCACCGCGCCGTGGCCCCCCCCCCGGGGGGGGCCCGGCGGGGCGGGGGGGGGCCCCCCCCCCCGCCCCCCCCCCCGGGGGCGCCCCCCCGGGGGGGGCGGGGGGCCCCCGGGGCCCGGGCGGGGGCCCGCCGGGGGGC
>NZ_JBIAOK010000003.1:0-285431 GCF_042878735.1 Streptomyces sp. NPDC003456 | reverse complement strand
GGTTTCGCCCCACCCGGCCGGGGCGGGGGGGCCCGCCGGCCCGCACAGCGGGGCCCGCTGGGGGGGGGCCCCCGCGGGGGGGGCCCCCCCCCCCCCCCGGCCCCCCCCCGCGGGGGGGGCCACGGCCGTTCCTGGGGGCCGCCCCCGTCACTGCCAGCACAGCCGGGGCCTCCCCCACGTTCGAGCAGGGGAGACCCCGTGACCGGGCCGTTGCCCCTCAGGGCGGAAACGCCGGCCGGTGGGTGACGGCGGTCCGGTGGGGCGTCATCACCTGATACCCCCTAGGGGTACAGTGGAACGACGTGGGTACCCAGAGGGCCCCACGGCCCCACACGCCTCGACGAGGAGAACGACATGACCGCCCAGACCGACACCACGGGCCCCGTCACCACCGTCTTCAAGGTGAGCGGCATGAGCTGCGGACATTGCGAGGGCGCCGTGTCCGGCGAGATCGCGCAGCTCCCCGGCGTCAGCGAGGTGACCGCCGTCGCCTCCTCCGGTGAGGTCACCGTCGTCTCCGCGGCGCCGCTCGACGACGAGGCCGTGCGCGCCGCCGTCGACGAGGCCGGCTTCGAACTGGCCGGCCGCGCCTGACCCACCCCCGACGGGACCCCGCCGTCCGACCGGGTGTGAGTCGGCCCGGTCCCGGCACCCGTACCCGGGTGCGGGCCGTACGCAGCCGTCCCCGGCCCGTACGGCCCGTTCCGTCCGGCGGGCACACCGCGTCTCCTGGAGCGACACCATGACCACCACCACCGGCCGTGCGCCGGCCGGCCGCGAGCCCGGGCTAGCCGAGACCGAGCTCCTCATCGGCGGCATGACCTGCGCCGCCTGCGCCGCCCGCGTGGAGAAGAAGCTCAACCGCATGGACGGCGTGAGCGCCACGGTGAACTACGCGACGGAGAAGGCCCGGGTCACCCACCCCGAGGACATCGGGGTGGCCGACCTGATCGCCACCGTGGTGAAGACCGGGTACACCGCCGAGGAGCCCGCACCGCCCGCCCAGGAGGCGCCCGCGGCCGAGGAGGCCGACCCCGCTCAGGCGGCCCTGCGCCGGCGTCTCGTCGTCTGCGCCGCCCTCGCCCTGCCCGTCGTGCTGCTCGCGATGGTCCCGGCGCTGCAGTTCGACAACTGGCAGTGGCTCTCGCTCACCCTCGCCGCGCCCGTGGTGGTCTGGGGCGGGCTGCCCTTCCACAAGGCGGCCTGGACCAACGCCCGGCACGGCGCCGCCACCATGGACACCCTGGTCTCCGTCGGCACGCTGGCCGCGTTCGGCTGGTCCCTGTGGGCGCTGTTCCTGGGCGACGCGGGCATGCCGGGCATGCGCCACCCCTTCGAGGCGACCGTGGCGCGCGGCGACGGCGGCTCCTCGATCTACCTGGAAGTGGCCTCCGGCGTCACCGCCTTCATCCTGCTGGGCCGCTGGCTGGAGGCCCGCTCCAGGCGCCGGGCCGGGGCGGCGCTGAAGGCGCTGATGGAACTGGGCGCCAAGGACGTGACCGTGCTGCGGGACGGGCGCGAGGTGCGGATCCCGGCACAGCGGCTGGCCGTCGGCGACCGGTTCGTCGTCCGGCCCGGCGAGAAGATCGCCACCGACGGCACGGTCGTGGAGGGCGCCTCAGCGGTGGACGTGTCGATGCTGACCGGCGAGTCGGTGCCGGTGGACGTCACCGCCGGGGACGCGGTCACCGGCGCCACGGTCAACGCGGGCGGCCGGCTGGTCGTCGAGGCGACCCGGGTCGGCGCCGAGACCCGGCTCGCCCGGATGGCCCGGCTGGTGGAGGACGCGCAGACCGGCAAGGCGGAGGTGCAGCGGCTGGCCGACCGGGTCGCCGGCGTGTTCGTGCCGGTCGTGCTGTTCATCGCCGTGGCCACGGCCGGGGCCTGGCTCGGGCTGACCGGGGACGCGGTCGCCGCGTTCACGGCCGCCGTCGCGGTCCTGATCATCGCGTGCCCCTGCGCCCTGGGCCTGGCCACCCCGACCGCGCTGATGGTCGGCACCGGCCGCGGCGCCCAGCTCGGCATCCTCATCAAGGGCCCCGAGGTGCTGGAGTCCACCCGCCGGATCGACACGGTCGTCCTGGACAAGACCGGCACGGTCACCACCGGCCGCATGACGCTGCGGGAGGTCCACGCCGGCGCGGGGACGGACGAGAAGGAGGTGCTGCGGCTGGCGGGCGCCGTCGAGCACGCCTCCGAGCACCCCGTCGCCCGCGCGATCGCCCTGGGCGCCGCCGAGCGGGCCGGGGACCTCCCGGAGGTCGAGGACTTCCGCAGCGTTCCGGGCCGGGGCGTACGCGGCCGGGTGGAGGGCCGCGAGGTCGCCGTGGGCCGCCTCTTCGACGCGGTGCCGCCGGACCTCGCCCGGGTGCGGGACGAGGCCGAGCGGGCGGGGCGCACGGCCGTGCTCGCCGGCTGGGACGGGACGGCGCGGGCCGTGCTGTGCGTGGCGGACGCGGTCCGGGAGACCAGCGCCGAGGCCGTACGGGAGCTGCGCGCGCTGGGGCTCGCCCCGGTGCTGCTGACCGGTGACAACCGCACGGTGGCCGAGGCGGTGGCCGGTGAGGTGGGGATCGACCGGGTGGTCGCCGAGGTCCTGCCCGAGGACAAGGTCGACGCGGTCCGGCGGCTGCAGGCCGAGGGGCGGGTCGTCGCCATGGTGGGCGACGGCGTCAACGACGCGGCCGCGCTCGCCACCGCCGATCTGGGGCTCGCCATGGGCACGGGCACGGACGCGGCGATCGAGGCGGGGGACCTGACCCTCGTCCGGGGCGATCTGCGGGCCGCCGCCGACGCGATCCGGCTCTCCCGCCGCACCCTGGCGACGATCAAGGGCAATCTCGTCTGGGCCTTCGGCTACAACGTGGCCGCGCTGCCCCTGGCCGCCGCGGGGCTGCTGAACCCCATGATCGCGGGGGCCGCGATGGCCTTCTCGTCGGTCTTCGTGGTGACCAACAGCCTCCGGCTGCGGACATTCCGGTGAAGTCGCCCGAATTCGGCCTACGTTCCCGGCGAACGTGATTTGAACCCCCCTGGAGTCCCGGGCCCGGCTCACATAAGCTCTTCACAAGGCTCGCGCATCATCCTTACGCTGGGACCCCCCGGACGGCGCATCCGGGCTCTTGCCCATCTATAGGACATATGCAAGAGACGCAGATCACAGTGATGTGAACGTAACCATCCGAGGGGTTCGAAGGTCTAAGTTGACGATGTCAGGAAGCGTCTTGGGGGGCGCGACCCGACATCTGGGGATGTCTTGGGGGACTTCCCCGGAGATGCGTTGCCGGGGCACGTACACCGGGAAGCTTTGAGCGGCCCTCCCGGGCGTGCGCTGTCCCGGCAGACCGCACCTCACCCAGTGGTACGGCGAGTCCGCTCGCCGCGTTCACCAGCGATTCAGGCGCTGTCCTCACAGACGCCCGGCCGGATCCCGTGGGGGGAATCCGTACCGGGACTGGGAAGGCGCCCTGGTCGTCGGCCCGTGGGGGGACCGACGCCGGGGCGCCTTCTTCATTGCGTAAGAAATCATGTGAGAGATCACGATCGTGCGGGCCCGCACGCGGAGTGCGCCGGACACGCCCGAGCCCCCGCGTCCGGTGGCCGGACACGGGGGCTCGGGCGTCAGAGCATCCCTGGACTGCGGGGCGGCGGCTCAGCGCTCCTCGACGGGCACGAAGTCGCGCTCGACCACGCCCGTGTAGATCTGGCGCGGGCGGCCGATGCGGGAACCCGGCTCCTTGATCATCTCGTGCCACTGGGCGATCCAGCCCGGCAGCCGGCCGAGGGCGAACAGGACCGTGAACATCTCGGTCGGGAAGCCCATGGCCCGGTAGATCAGGCCGGTGTAGAAGTCGACGTTGGGGTAGAGGCTGCGCGAGACGAAGTAGTCGTCGGAGAGCGCGTGCTCCTCCAGCTTCAGCGCGATGTCCAGCAGCTCGTCGGACTTGCCGAGGGCGGACAGCACGTCGTGCGCGGCGGCCTTGATGATCTTGGCGCGCGGGTCGAAGTTCTTGTAGACCCGGTGGCCGAAGCCCATCAGGCGGACGCCGTCCTCCTTGTTCTTCACCTTGCGGATGAAGGAGTCGACGTCGCCGCCGGAGTCGCGGATGCCCTCCAGCATCTCCAGCACCGACTGGTTGGCGCCGCCGTGCAGCGGGCCCCAGAGCGCGTTGATGCCGGCGGAGATCGAGGCGAACATGTTCGCCTGCGAGGAGCCGACGAGGCGGACCGTCGAGGTCGAGCAGTTCTGCTCGTGGTCCGCGTGCAGGATCAGCAGCTTGTCGAGCGCGGAGACCACCGTCGGGTCCAGCTCGTACTCCTGCGCGGGGACCGAGAAGGTCATGCGGAGGAAGTTCTCGACGTAGCCGAGGTCGTTGCGCGGGTAGACGAACGGGTGACCGATCGACTTCTTGTACGCGTACGCCGCGATCGTCGGGAGCTTGGCGAGCAGGCGGATCGTCGAGAGGTTGCGCTGGCGCTCGTCGAACGGGTTGTGGCTGTCCTGGTAGAACGTGGACAGCGCCGAGACGACCGAGGACAGCATGGCCATCGGGTGGGCGTCGCGCGGGAAGCCCTTGTAGAAGTTCTTGACGTCCTCGTGCAGCAGGGTGTGCTGCGTGATCTCGTTCTTGAACGCCGAGAGCTCGTCGACGGTCGGAAGCTCGCCGTTGATCAGCAGATAGGCGACCTCCAGGAAGGTGGAGCGCTCGGCCAGCTGCTCGATCGGGTACCCGCGGTAGCGCAGGATGCCCGCCTCGCCGTCCAGGTAGGTAATGGCGGATTTGTACGCGGCGGTGTTGCCGTAACCACTGTCCAGCGTCACCAGACCGGTCTGGGCGCGGAGCTTTCCGATGTCGAAGCCCTTGTCACCGACGGTGCTGTCGATCACCGGGTAGGTGTACTCGCCGTCGCCGTACCGCAGTACTACAGAGTTGTCGCTCACGTCTTCCCTCACCGACGTTGTGCCTCATCTTCGAGGTGCCCTGACTGTCTCTACCATCCCCCACTTGGCTCAGGAGAGTGCACTCGGGGTCGACCATCGGGCCTACTGACGGCACTGAGTGCCGCCAACTTGCCCATCCTGCCCCCTGTGATGCCCTTCCGGAAGTGGCTTGTGACCTTCACGACTCATTTGATCGATCATTTTTTGCCGAACCGAGCCGGAAGTCGAGTGCCGTGCACCGCCGACCCGCCGAAACCGTGCGCACCGCCTGGCCGATCGCCTTGCGCGACCCGACGAGGACGACCAGCCGCTTGGCCCGCGTGACCGCCGTGTAGAGCAGGTTGCGCTGGAGCATCATCCAGGCCCCCGTGGTGACCGGGATGACGACCGCCGGGTACTCGCTGCCCTGGGAGCGGTGGATCGTCACGGCGTAGGCGTGGGCCAGCTCGTCGAGCTCGTCGAACTCGTAGGCGACCTCCTCGTCCTCGTCCGTGAGCACCGTCAGGCGCTGGTCGACCGGATCGAGCGAGGTGACCACGCCCACGGTGCCGTTGAAGACACCGTTGGTGCCCTTCTCGTAATTGTTGCGAATCTGGGTGACCTTGTCGCCGACGCGGAACACCCGGCCGCCGAATCTCTTCTCGGGCACGTCGGGGCGGCCCGGGGTGACGGCCTGCTGGAGGAGGCCGTTGAGCGTGCCGGCGCCGGCCGGACCGCGGTGCATGGGAGCGAGGACCTGCACGTCCCGGCGGGGGTCCAGCCCGAACCTGGCCGGGATGCGGCGCGCGGCCACGTCCACGGTGAGCCGCCCCGCCTCCTCGGTGTCGTCCTCGACGAACAGGAAGAAGTCCTTCATGCCGTCGGTGAGCGGGTGCTGCCCGGCGTTGATGCGGTGGGCGTTGGTCACCACGCCGGACTGCTGCGCCTGGCGGAAGACCCGGGTGAGGCGGACGGCGGGGATCGGGCTGCCGTCGGCCAGCAGGTCGCGCAGGACCTCGCCCGCGCCGACGCTGGGCAGCTGGTCCACGTCCCCGACGAACAGCAGGTGCGCCCCGGGCGGCACGGCCTTGACCAGTTTGTTCGCCAGGAGCAGGTCGAGCATGGACGCCTCGTCGACGACGACCAGGTCGGCGTCGAGCGGGCGGTCGCGGTCGTAGGCGGCGTCACCGCCGGGTTTGAGCTCCAGCAGCCGGTGGACCGTGGAGGCCTCGGCGCCGGTCAGCTCGGACAGGCGCTTGGCGGCCCGGCCGGTCGGGGCGGCGAGCACGACCTTTGCCTTCTTGGCCCGGGCCAGCTCCACGATCGAGCGGACGGTGAAGGACTTGCCGCAGCCCGGGCCGCCGGTCAGCACGGCCACCTTCTCGGTGAGCGCCAGCCGGACGGCGGCCTCCTGCTCGGGCGCGAGATCGGCGCCCGTACGCCCCTTCAGCCAGGTCAGCGCCTTGTCCCAGGCGACGGAGGCGAAGCCCGGCATCCGGTCCTCGCCGGTGCGCAGCAGGCGCAGCAGCTGGGCAGCGAGCGAGAGTTCGGCGCGGTGGAAGGGGACGAGGTAGAGGGCGGTGACGGGCTGGCCGTCGGGGCCCGGCACCTTCTCCCGCACGACGCCGGGGTCCTCCCCGTCCTGTCCGGGCTCGGCCAGTTCGGCCAGGCACTCGATGACCAGGCCGGTGTCGACCTGGAGCAGCTTGACCGCGTCCTTGATCAGCTGCTCCTCGGGCAGGTAGCAGTGGCCCTGGTCGGTGGACTGCGACAGGGCGTACTGCAGGCCCGCCTTGACGCGCTCGGGGCTGTCGTGCGGGATGCCGACCGACCGGGCGATCTTGTCGGCGGTGAGGAAGCCGATGCCCCAGACGTCGGAGGCGAGCCGGTAGGGCTGGTTCTTCACCACGGAGATGGAGGCGTCGCCGTACTTCTTGTAGATGCGCACGGCGATGGACGTGGACACCTCGACCGTCTGGAGGAAGAGCATGACCTCCTTGATGGCCTTCTGCTCCTCCCAGGCGTCGGCGATCTTCTTCGTCCGCTTGGGGCCGAGCCCGGGGACCTCGATGAGGCGCTTGGGCTCCTCCTCGATGATCTTCAGGGTGTCCATGCCGAAGTGCTGGGTGATGCGGTCGGCGAAGACCGGCCCGATGCCCTTGACCAGGCCCGAGCCGAGGTAGCGGCGGATGCCCTGGACGGTGGCCGGCAGGACGGTCGTGTAGTTCTCGACGTGGAACTGCTTGCCGTACTGCGGGTGGGAGCCCCAACGGCCCTCCATGCGCAGGGACTCGCCGACCTGCGCGCCGAGCAGGGCACCGACGACCGTGAGCAGGTCACCGGCGCCTCTGCCGGTGTCGACCCGGGCGACCGTGTAGCCGTTCTCCTCGTTGGCGTACGTGATGCGCTCCAGCACGCCCTCCAGCGTGGCCGGTCGTCGCTCGCCCGCAGGGGCGGCCCCCGCCTGATCGGTCATGATCCGACGGTACCGCCCGGGTACGACAGCGGAGTCGGCCGCGGCCTCAGCAGCACCCCGCGCGGAGGGAACGGGCCGGTGACGTACGGCCGCTCACCTTTCCGGCCGAGACACCGGGGGCCAAGTCCTGCGCGGATGCGGCCGGTTGCCCCGCCGCCCGCGCGGTTCAGGTCCCGGCGGTCCTGCGTGCGTACGCGCGGGCCGCACGCGCCCGGTCGCCGCAGCGGGTGGAGCACCACTGGCGGCGGCCGTGGCGGAGCAGGAAGCGGTTGCAGGGCGGGGAGCCGCAGGCCGTGAGGCGTTCCGCCGCGGGGGACGTGAGCAGGTCGGCCGCGTCGGCCGCGAGGGTCGCCACGGCGAGGTCGACGATCGCGGTCGTCGGGTGCGGGGCGGTGCGGTAGGGGCCGGTCCTGTCGTCCCACCGCAGGAGGGGGGCCGTCGGCACGCGGGTCATGGCGTCGTTGACCGCGTCGACGGCCGCGGGCAGGGCGGGCAGGCCCTCGGCGCGGGCGGCGAACAGCGACCTGATCTGTTCGCGCAGTGAACGCAGTTGCGCCGCGCACATCTCCCGCATCCCGGCGTCGGCCGGCGCGAGGCCGCGCTCGGTGAGCCAGTGATTTGCCTGCGCGGGCGTGCCCAGGAGGTCGATCGTGTGCCCGCCGGGCAGCGCCGGCGCGCTGTTGGCGAGGGCGAGGGACGGGTGCTCCTCCTCCCCCTGCGCGGGCGGCGGGACGGGCTGCTCGGTCACGGACTCTTCCATGCTTCTCATGGTACGGCTTGCCGTCATCCGTGAGAAAGGACTACGGTCTCCTCACGGTTCCACGACATCTATCCGTGAGGTGCTGCATGTCCTCCACGCCCGCGCCCACCGGCGGTCTACCCGTGCGCGTCTTCGGCGGCCCCACCGCCCTCTTCGAGTACGGCGGCCTGCGCTTCCTGACCGACCCGACCTTCGACGCACCCGGCGACTACCCCCGAGGCGACGCCCGGTTCCTCACCAAGACGGCACCCGCCGCGGCCTCCCCCGACGACCTCGGCCGCGTCGACGTGGTGCTGCTCTCCCACGACGAGCACCCCGACAACCTCGACCGCTCCGGCCGCGCCCTGCTCGCCGGCGTGCCGCTGACCCTGACCACGCCGGGCGGCGGCAAGCGCCTCGGCGAGTCCCTGGGCGACCGGGCCAGGGGCCTGGCCGACTGGGAGTCCGTCGAACTGGACCGGCCCGGGGGCGGCACCGTGACCGTCACCGGCGTCCCGGCCCTGCACGGACCCGGCGCCCGCGAGGAGGTCGAGGCGGTCACCGGCCAGGTCGTCGGCTTCGTCCTGACCGGGGAAGGGCTGCCCACCGTCTACGTCAGCGGCGACAACGCCTCCCTCGACGCGGTCCGTGAGACAGCCGGGCGCTTCGGGCCCGTCGACACCGCCGTCCTCTTCGCCGGGGCGCCCCGGTTCCCCGTCCTCTTCGACAACCGGGTCATCGTGCTGGACAGCGCCATGGCCGCCGAGGCCGCGCGGATCCTCGGCGCCCGCCGGGTGGTCCCCGTCCACTACAACAGCTGGGCCCACTTCACCGAGGGGCGCGAGGAGCTCGAAGCGGCCTTCACCGCCGCCGGGCTCGCCGACCGCCTGGACTGGGGCACGGACGCCTGAGCTGCGGCGACGGGAACACCTGGCGGGGTGCGGCGAGGACGCCCGGCCGGTCCGTCACTTGCGCCAGAACAGGTGATGGACGACCCCGCTGGGGCTCGGCACCACATCGCAGTGGAAGCGGTCGAGCAGTTCCTGCGGGGACTCCCACAGCCGCGCGCCGGAGCCGAGGACGATGCCCGGGGAGACCGCCACGTGCAGGGTGTCCACCAGGTCGGCGTCCAGGAACTCCCGGACGACGGTCGCCCCGCCGCCGAGCCGGACGTCCTTGCCCCCGGCCGCCTCGCGCGCCTGCCGGAGGACCTCGGCCGGCTCGCCCCCGACGAAGTGGAACGTGGTGTCGGAGAGCGTGAACGAGGGGCGCTCGTGGTGGGTCATGACGAACACCGGGGTGTGGAAGGGGGGTTCGTCGCCCCACCAGCCCTGCCACTCGTGGTCCTGCCACGGGCCGCGCTGCGGGCCGAACTTGTTCCGGCCCATGATCTCGGCGCCGATGCCGTGGTGGAAGTCGCGCACCAGGTAGTCGTCGAGGCCGCGGCTGCCGCCGGGGTCGGTGCGGTTGGGCCAGCTCGCCGTGGCACCGGCCCAGGCGAACATCTCCCCCGGGTCCGCGTGGCCGAAGGGCCTCTCCAGGGTCTGGTTCTCCCCGGCACCGAAGCCGTCGCTGGAGACGTTGAAATTCTGCACGCGCAGCAACTGGGACACAGCGTTCCTCCTGTGGTCGACGGGATGGGGACCGCCCGGGCCGCCGGAACTCATCGGTGGCCGGAGTACCGGATCCGGAGGGCGGCCCGGGCCCCGGCCCGCCCTCCGGCGGCCGGCCCCGGCAAGCGCGCCGCGGCACCCCGGGCCGCAGGCGCCGGGCGCGGCGCCCTGCCGAGCTCGGCCGCCGTCCGGCCGCCGCTCGGCAGCCGCCCGGCCTCGCCCGCCGGGCGGCCGACGCCCTCCGCCGCCTGTTCCGCCGCCGCGGGCAGCCCGTCGCAGCCCGGCCCGCCGCTGCCGCGCCGGCCTCCGGCAAGATCCCCGCCCTTCCACCCTGACCCGCCCCCGCCGTCTCCGCGACATCACGATCCGGTCAAGAGGTGCCCTCGGGGTCTTGCCTCGCGGCCGTGTAATCGATTCCATGCACTCGATGTAATCGATTCCACGAGCACCCCCCGAGGTGCTCCCCCGACTGATCCACGAGGAGGTGGAGCGGCGGTGGCCAGCATCAAGGACGTCGCCGCCGAGGCCGGCGTCTCCGTCGCCACGGTCTCGCGCGTCCTGAACGACCACCCGTCGGTCAGCGCCGAGGCACGCACCCGCGTGCTGGCCGCCGTCGAGACCCTGGGCTACCGCCCGAACGCCGTCGCCCGCTCCCTGCGCACCGACCAGACCCGCACCCTCGGCCTGGTCATCAGCGACGTGCTGAACCCGTACTTCACCGAGCTGGCCCGCTCCGTGGAGGAGGAGGCCCGCGCGCTCGGCTACAGCGTGATCATCGGCAACGCCGACGAGCGGCCCGACCTCCAGGACCACCACGTCCGCACCCTGCTGGACCGCCGGATCGACGGCCTGCTGGTCTCCCCCACCGACGGCGGCTCCCCGCTGATGCTGGACGCCGCGCGGGCCGGGACGCCCATGGTGTTCGTCGACCGGTGGATCCCCGGCGTGGACGTGCCGGTCGTCCGGGCCGACGGGCGGGCCGCCGTGCGGGATCTCGTGGCGCACCTGCACGGTCTGGGGCACCGGCGGCTGGCCATCATCGCGGGCCCGGCGGCGACCACGACCGGCCAGGAGCGCGTCGCCGCCTTCCGGGAGGCACTCGCGGCCCACGGGCTCGACCTGCCCGGCTCCTACATCGGCCAGGGCGACTTCCAGGCCGAGAGCGGACGACGGGTCACCGAGGGCTTCCTCGACCTGGCCGAGCCGCCCGAGGTCGTCTTCGCCGCCGACAACCTGATGGCGCTGGGCGCGCTGGACGCCGTACGCGCGCGTGGTCTGCGCGTGCCGGACGACCTCGCGCTCGCCGCGTTCGACGACATCCCGTGGTTCGTGCACACCGATCCGCCGATCACGGCGATCGCCCAGCCGACGGGCGAGCTGGGCCGGGCCGCCGTGCGGGCCCTGGTGAACCGCATCGAGGGGCGGGCCGGGGAGTCCGTCACCCTCCCCGCCCGTCTCGTCGTGCGCCGCTCGTGCGGCGAGAACCCCACCCCAGTGCAGAGGAGCACGTCGTGAGCAACGCGGACGAGTTGCTGCGCATCGAGGGCATACGCAAGACCTTCCCGGGCGTGGTGGCGCTGGACGGCGTCGACTTCGACCTGCGCCGGGGCGAGGTGCACGTGCTGCTCGGTGAGAACGGCGCCGGCAAGAGCACCCTGATCAAGATGCTCTCCGGCGCCCACACGCCCGACGCCGGGCGGATCCTGGTCGGCGGCGAGGAGACCCGCATCCAGAATGCGCAGGACTCCGAGCGGCTCGGGATCGCCACCATCTACCAGGAGTTCAACCTGGTCCCGGACCTCACCGTCGCCGAGAACATCTTCCTGGGCCGCCAGCCGCGCCGCCTCGGCATGATCGACCGCAAGCGGATGGAGGCCGACGCCGAGGTCCTGCTGCGGCGGGTCGGCGTGGACGTCTCGCCGCACGCCCGGGTCCGCGAACTCGGCATCGCGCGCCTGCAGATGGTCGAGATCGCCAAGGCGCTCAGCCTGGACGCGCGCGTGCTCGTCATGGACGAGCCGACGGCGGTGCTCACCTCCGAGGAGGTCGACACGCTCTTCGCGATCGTGCGCACGCTGCGCGAGGACGGCGTCGGGATCGTCTTCATCACGCACCACCTGGAGGAGATCGCCGCGCTCGGCGACCGGGTCACCGTCATCCGGGACGGCAGGAGCGTGGGTCAGGTGCCCGCCTCCACGCCCGAGGACGAACTCGTCCGGCTCATGGTCGGGCGCTCCATCGAGCAGCAGTACCCGCGCGAGCGGGCCGGCCGGGGCGCCGCGCTGCTCACCGTCGAGCAGCTCACCCGGGACGGCGTCTTCCACGACGTGAGTTTCGAGGTGCACGCCGGCGAGGTCGTCGGCATCGCCGGGCTGGTCGGCGCCGGGCGGACCGAGGTGGTCCGGGCGGTCTTCGGGGCCGACTCGTACGACCGGGGCAGCGTCAGGGTGTCCGGCGCGCCGGTCGCCAGGCACGACGTGAACGCGGCGATGCGCGCCGGGATCGGCCTGGTGCCCGAGGACCGCAAGGGCCAGGGCCTGGTGCTGGACGCCTCCGTCGAGGAGAACCTCGGGCTGGTGACCCTGCGGTCGGCCACGCGCGCGGGGCTCGTCGACCTCAAGGGGCAGCACGCGGCCGCCGAGCGGATCGCCGGGCAGCTGGGCGTGCGGATGGCGGGTCTCGGCCAGCAGGTGCGCACGCTCTCCGGCGGCAACCAGCAGAAGGTCGTCATCGGCAAGTGGCTGCTCGCCGACACCAAGGTGCTGATCCTCGACGAGCCGACCCGCGGCATCGACGTCGGCGCCAAGGTCGAGATCTACCAGCTCGTCAACGAACTGACCGCCACCGGGGCGGCCGTCCTGATGATCTCCAGCGACCTGCCCGAGGTGCTCGGCATGAGCGACCGGGTGCTGGTGATGGCGCAGGGCCGGATCGCCGGTGAGCTGACCGCCGACGAGGCGACCCAGGACGCCGTGATGGCCCTCGCCGTCAGCACCCCCACGACGACCACGCACCCGACCACGAACGGAACGGAGACCTCCGGTGGCCACTGACACGCTCAAGAGCACGACGGGCGCGGGTGGCGCCCCGGGGGGCCTGCGCCGCCTCCTGCTCGACAACGGCGCGCTGACCGCGCTCATCGTCCTCGTCGTCGCGATGTCGGCGCTGTCCGGCGACTTCCTGACGGCGGACAACCTCCTCAACGTCGGCGTCCAGGCGGCCGTGACCGCCGTTCTCGCCTTCGGCGTGACGTTCGTGATCGTCTCGGCGGGCATCGACCTGTCGGTCGGCTCGGTCGCCGCGCTGTCCGCCACGGTCCTCGCCTGGAGCGCCACCTCGGCGGGCGTGCCGGTCTTCCTCGCCGTGCTGCTCGCGATGGCGACGGGCGTCGTCTGCGGCCTGGTCAACGGCATCCTGATCTCCTACGGCAAGCTGCCGCCGTTCATCGCCACCCTGGCCATGCTGTCCGTGGCCCGCGGCCTGTCGCTGGTCATCTCCGAGGGCTCCCCGATCGCCTTCCCCGACTCGGTGTCCCACCTGGGCGACACGCTCGGGGGCTGGCTGCCGGTGCCGGTCCTGGTGATGATCGTGATGGGCCTGATCGCCGCCTTCGTGCTCGGCCGGACCTACATCGGCCGCTCGATGTACGCCATCGGCGGCAACGAGGAGGCGGCGCGGCTGTCCGGCCTGCGCGTGAAGCGGCAGAAGCTCGCCATCTACGCCTTCTCGGGTGTCTTCGCCGCCGTCGCCGGTGTGGTGCTGGCCGCCCGCCTCTCCTCCGCGCAGCCCCAGGCCGCCGACGGCTACGAGCTGGACGCGATCGCCGCGGTCGTCATCGGCGGCGCCTCCCTCGCGGGCGGTACCGGCAAGGCGTCCGGGACGCTGATCGGCGCGCTGATCCTGGCGGTGCTGCGCAACGGCCTGAACCTGCTGAACGTCTCGGCGTTCTGGCAGCAGGTCGTCATCGGTGTCGTCATCGCGCTGGCGGTGCTGTTCGACACCCTGCGCCGCAAGGCGGGGGCGACCCCGGCGGCGGCCGGGGCCGGCGGCCCCAGGGGAAGGCAGGCGGCGACGTACGCGCTGGCGGCCGTGGTGACGGTCGCGATCGTCGGCGCCACCTCCTTCCTGCACAACGGCTCCTCCTCGGACAAGCCGAAGATGGGCCTGTCGCTGTCCACGCTCAACAACCCGTTCTTCGTGCAGATCCGGGCGGGCGCCCAGGCCGAGGCGGAGAAGCGCGGCATCGACCTGACCGTCACGGACGCCCAGAACGACGCCTCCCAGCAGGCCAACCAGCTGCAGAACTTCACCAGTTCCGGGCTGGACGCGGTCATCGTCAACCCGGTGGACTCCGACGCGGCGAGCAACTCCGTGCAGGCCGCCGGCAAGGCGGACATCCCGGTCGTCGCCGTGGACCGCACCGTCAACGACGCGGCCGTCGACACCCTGGTCGCCTCCGACAACGTCGCCGGTGGTGAACTCGCCGCGAAGACCGTCGCCGACAAGCTGGGCGGCAAGGGCAAGATCGTGATCCTGCAGGGCCAGGCGGGCACCTCCGCCGCCCGCGAGCGCGCCCGGGGCTTCGCCGAAGGCCTCGAGGCGTTCCCCGGCATCGAGGTCGTCGCCCAGCAGCCCGCCGACTTCGACCGCACCAAGGGGCTCGACGTGATGTCGAACCTGCTCCAGGCCCACCCGGACGTGCAGGGCGTCATCGCCGCCAACGACGAGATGGCCCTCGGCGCGATCAAGGCGCTGGGGTCCAAGGCCGGCAGGTCCGTGTCGGTGGTGGGCTTCGACGGCACGCCTGACGGACTGAAGGCGGTCGAGGGCGGCACGCTGTACGCGTCGGTGGCGCAGCAGCCGTCCCAGCTCGGGAGGATCGCCGTCGACAACGCCCTGAAGGCGCTCCGGGGCGAGAAGGTCGAGCAGACGGTGAAGGTGCCGGTGAAGGTGGTCACGAAGGAGAACGTGGCCGGCTTCAGCGGCTGACCTCGGGGAACGGCGGGCGGGCGCACACGGCGTGCGGGCCCGCCCGCCCTGTCACGGACGTGGGGAGACAACGCATGTACGACTACGACCTCCTGGTCGTGGGGTCGGCCAACGCCGACCTGGTGATCGGAGTGGAGCGCCGGCCCGCCGCCGGCGAGACCGTGCTCGGCTCCGACCTGGCCGTCCACCCGGGCGGCAAGGGCGCGAACCAGGCGGTCGCCGCCGCCCGGCTCGGCGCCCGTACGGCCCTGCTGGCCCGGGTCGGCGACGACGCGCACGGCCGGCTGCTGCTGGACTCGCAGCGGGAGGCCGGGGTCGACACGGTGGGCGTCCTGGTGGGCGGCGCGCCGACGGGCGTCGCGCTGATCACGGTCGACCCGTCCGGGGACAACAGCATCGTCGTCTCCCCGGGCGCCAACGGCCGCCTGACGCCCGACGACGTGCGGGCCGCCGCATGCCTGTTCCAGGGTTCCCGGGTGGTCTCCGCGCAGCTGGAGATCCCGCTGGAGTCGGTGGTGGAGGTCGTGCGGAACCTGGCTCCGGGGAGCCGTTTCGTGCTCAACCCCTCGCCGCCGCGGCCCCTCCCCCAGGAGGTGCTGGCGGCCTGCGACCCGCTGATCGTCAACGAGCACGAGGCGAAGGTGATCCTGGGCGGTGCGGCCGTCGGGGACGCCCCCGAGGACTGGGCGCGGATCCTGCTGGCGAAGGGCCCGCGGTCGGTGGTGGTGACGCTCGGCGCGCGGGGCGCCCTGGTGGCGTCGGCGCAGGGTGTCGCGCGGGTGCCGTCGGTGCGGGTGGAGGCCGTGGACACGACCGGCGCCGGGGACGCCTTCACGGCCGCGCTGGCCTGCCGGCTCGGCGCGGGCGAGTCCCTCCCGGACGCGGCGGCGTACGCGGCGCGGGTCGGGGCGGCGACGGTGCTGAAGGAGGGCGCGCAGGCGTCCTTCCCGACGGCGGCGGAGCTCGCGGCGCGGGACGGGGCGGTGTGAAGAAGGACGGGATACTCAACCGCCACCTCGCGGGGGCGCTGGCCGGGCTGGGCCACGGCGACGGGGTGCTGGTGTGCGACGCGGGCATGCCCGTCCCCGACGGCCCGCGGCTGGTGGACCTGGCGTTCCGGGCCGGGGTGCCGGCCTTCGCCGAGGTGCTGGAGGGGCTGCTGGCGGAACTGGTGGTCGAGGGGGCGACGGCCGCGCAGGAGGTCCGGCGGGCGAACCCGCGGGCGGCGGCCCTGCTGGAGGGGCACTTCCCCGCGCTGGACCTCGTCCCGCACGAGCGCCTCAAGGAGCTGTCGTCCCGGGCCCGGCTGATCGTCCGCACGGGCGAGGCCCGTCCGTACGCGAACGTGCTGCTGCGCTGCGGCGTGTTCTTCTGAGGCGCGCGCGGCCCGGAGCGCTCCGGAGACGTTTCGAGGGGACCCGGTCCGTCGACCGGGTCCCCTCGGCGTTTCCCCTCCCGTCAGGAACTCCCTCGATTCCCCCCTCGGAAATCCCCCCGGAGGTCCTGACACCACGTACGACCCGCGCGGACGGCGAAGGGTTGCGCGGCGGAGCGAAGTTTTTCCGCCGGATCTTTCGGGGACGATCGCGGAGGCCGGGCCCGGCGGGGACGGGGGGCCTGTGCGGGCGCGCCGCCGGGCGGGTCAGGCCGAGTCGTTCAGGAGGCGGTTCAGGTGGGTGCGGCCCGCCTCCAGCAGGTCCGGCAGCGGGGCGGCGTCCTCGTACCAGCGCTTCTCGTACTCCCAGCACAGCCAGCCGTCCCAGCCGTGCCGGGAGAGGACCTCCACGCAGTCGGCCAGCGGCAGGACACCCTGGCCGAGGGGCAGCGGGGTGGTGTCCTCGGCGGAGGCGATGTCCTTCACCTGGACGTAGCCGAGGTGCGGGGCCAGGGCCATGTACGACTCGGAGGGCTGCTCCCCGCCGAGCCAGGTGTGCATGACGTCCCACACGGCGCCGACCTGCCGGTGGCCGACGAGGCCGAGGACGCGCATCGCGTCGGCGGCGGTGCGGTGGGAGTCGTGGGTCTCCAGCAGGATGCGCACGCCGAGATCGGTGGCGTACTCGGCGGCCGTGCCCAGGCGGCGCGCGGCCGTCGCGTCGGCCTCCTCGGGCGTCTGGGCGTCCGGGTCGGCCCCGGGGAAGACGCGGACGTACGGGGCGCCGAGGTCGCGGGCCAGGTCGAGCAGGGCCCGGATCTCGGCCAGCACCGGGCCGTCGTCGCCGGGCGCGGCGACGCGCACGTAACCGGCCAGGCCCAGGAGCTCCACACCCGCCCCCTTGAACTCGGCGGCCACCTCGGC
Organism: Streptomyces sp. NPDC003456; assembly: GCF_042878735.1. Classification (NCBI taxonomy): domain Bacteria; kingdom Bacillati; phylum Actinomycetota; class Actinomycetes; order Kitasatosporales; family Streptomycetaceae; genus Streptomyces; species Streptomyces sp. NPDC003456. Next base: position 268,394 of record NZ_JBIAOK010000003.1, on the reverse strand, counting down.
CCGCCGGTCCGGGTCGAGGCCGAGGTGCACCGGCTCCTCGGGGTGGGTGCGCAGCTCCACACCGTGGTAGCCGTGAGTGGTCGCGAGCCGCAGGACGTCGGGCAGCGGCAGGCCGGGGACACCGAGGGTGGAGAACGCGAGCTTCATGTGGACGGACACTACCCGCCATCCCCGCCGGCGATTCCCCTTCGCGCCCCTGGTGTTGCGGCGAGATCCAGTCGCCGGTCCTGGCCGGTCAGGTCGGGCCCGGAGGAGCGGTGCGGCCGCTCGGCGACCAGGACGAAACCGTGGCGCGGGTGGATGCGGCGGGCCGCGGTGAGGACGGCGTCGGTCCACAGCGCCACCGCGCGGCAGCCGGCCGCGGGCGAAGTCCACGACGGCGCCGGCCAGGCGGTCGCCCCTCGCGACACGGGCGCGGCGGCCGGCGCTCGGTGGGAGGCGTCACGCACCCGTCCGCCCGCCGGCCGGCCCGAACAGCCGCGCCGCGTTGTCGTGGCAGACGGCGCGCAGCCACGGCGTACCCAGCCCGAGCCGTTCCAGTGCGTGCAGCTGGTGCAGGTAGGGATAGGGGATGTTGGGGAAGTCGGAGCCGAGCAGGATGCGGTCGCCGAGTGCGGCGAGCCGGGGCAGGGCCCGGCGCGGGAACGGGGCGAGCCGCTCGGTGAAGTCGGTGAACGACATGGTGGTGTCGAGCCGGACCTCGTCGTGGCGCTCGGCGAGGTCGAGGAAGTCCTCGTACTCGGGCATGCCCATGTGCGCGACGATCAGCCGCAGCCGCGGGTGCCGGGCGAGCACCCGGGCGACGGGCTCGGGGCCGGTGTGCTTGCCCGGTGCCGGGCCGGAGCCGCAGTGCATCACCACCGGGATCCGGGCCTCGGCGAGCAGTCCCCACGCCCGCTGCAGGCGTTCGTCGGCGGGGTCGTAGGCGCCGACCTGCACGTGTGCCTTGAACACGCGCGCGCCCGCTGCGACGGCCTCGCCGACGTACGCCTCGACGTCCGGGTCGGGGTAGAGGGTGGCGGTGTGCAGGCAGTCGGGCGTGCGCCGGGCGAAGTCGGCGGCCCAGCCGTTCAGCCACCGGGCCATGCCGGGTTTGTGCGGGTACAGCATCGCGGTGAACGCCCGGACCCCGAACTCCCGCAGCAGGGCGGTCCGTTCGGCCTCCTCGCGCCGGTAGGTGATCGGCCACTCCAGGCCGCCGACCAGTGGCCCGTTGGCGGCGAAGTAGTCCCAGACCTTGCGCAGGACGCGCTCGGGCATGAAGTGGGTGTGGACGTCGACGAGCCCGGGCACCCCGAGCCGCTGCCAGAACGCCCGTACCTGCCGGGCCTCTTCCGAGTCGGTGCTCCCGCCCTGCGCTTCCGCCATGCCCTCACGATCACCCCGTCCGGGGAGTAGGGCGATCCCTTGCACGGAGAAGCACCTGAGGCGTGCGCCACACCCCGGATTTCGGGGGCGGGCTGCCGCTGCGGCCCGACCCGTCTCCGCCCGACCCGTCTCGGCCCGTCCGGCGTTTTGAGGGCGAGGCCGTTCAGGCCGATGCGGGGTCCGGGGGCGGCAGCCCCCGGCGGGCCCCGGGGAGCGGCCCCGAGCACCCGCACCCGGTACCGCGCCTCACGACGCCCGCGGCACTCCGGAGGAACCCCGCACCATCAACTCCCCCCGCACCGAGGCGATCCCGCCGGGCGGGGCCTCCTCCCTGCCCATGGCGACGCGCCCGGCCCGGGCGCCCGCCTCGGCCAGCGGCAGCCGCACCGTCGTCAGCGACGGCACCGCGTCGATGCTGAACGGCAGGTCGTCGAAGCCGGCCACCGACACGTCCTCGGGGATCCGCAGCCCCGAGTCGCGCAGCGCCGCGCAGGCGCCCAGCGCGACGGAGTCGTTCGCCGCGACGACCGCCGTCAGCGAGGGGTCGCGGCGCAGCAGCTCCAGCGTCGCCTCATAGCCGGAGCGCCGGTCGTAGCGCCCGTGCACGGTCCAGCGGGGGTCGTCCTCGATGCCGTGCGCGGCCAGCGCGGCCCGGTGGCCCTCCAGCCGGTGCCGGGTCGTGGTCCGTTCCTGCGGTCCGGCGATGTAGCCCAGCCGCCGGTGGCCGAGCCCGATCAGGTGCTCGGTCAGTTCCTGCCCGCCCCCGCGGTTGTCGAAGGTCAGCGCGATCGCCCCGGTGTCCGGCGCCGGCGGGCGCCCGCACAGCACGACCCGCGTCCCGGCGTCGATCAGCTTGCGGACCTTGGCGTCCATCGCCGCCCGGTGCGCGGGGTCCTCGATGGCCCCGCCGGTCAGCACGACGGCCGCGGCCCGCTGCCGCTGCAGCAGCGTGAGGTAGGTCAGCTCGCGCTCCGGGGTGCCGCCGGTGTTGCAGACCACCGCGAGCCGCTCCCCGCCCGCACGGCCGCCCGGGCCGCCGATCTCGGCCTGGATGGCGCTCGCCATGATGCCGAAGAAGGGGTCGGCGATGTCGTTGACGAGGATGCCGACGAGGTCGGAGGTGGCGGCGGCCAGGGCGCTGGCGGGCCCGTTGAGCACGTAGTCCAGCTCGTCGACGGCCTTGAGCACCCGCTCCCTGGTGGAGGCGGCCACGGGGTAGTTCCCGTTCAGCACGCGCGACACCGTCGCGGGCGAGACCTGCGCGCGGGCCGCCACGTCCGCCAGGGTCACCGTCATCTCGTCGTCCTCCGGTCGCGCATCTCGTGTGCCCTCGTCCACACCACACCCGTGGCCGTGGTTCGAAGCAGACCTTAAGCCCCCGGCCCCGGGTTGTTCGCCCCCTCGAACAACTCGTCCTGGTCACGGTCTTGTCCGGACCGCCGCCAGGGGCTAGCTTCTCCGAGGACAGAAAGCGCTTACTGGACGGTTCACCAGTCAGTGCCGTCTCCCGGGGGTCCCCGGTGACGGGTGGGGCGCACGCGGCGCGGCGCCCGCGTACGAAGGGAACGACGTGACACGCAAGACGGTGCGAATCGCCATGAACGGCGTGACCGGGCGCATGGGCTACCGCCAGCACCTGGTCCGCTCCCTCCTCGCCCTGCGCGCGCAGGGCGGACTCGACCTCGGCGACGGCACCGTGCTGTGGCCCGAACCGGTTCTGGTCGGCCGCCGCGAGCACGCGCTGCGGGCCCTGGCCGAGCGGCACGGACTGGAGCACTGGTCGACGGACCTGGACGCGGTCCTGGCCGACGCCTCGGTGGACGTCTACTTCGACGCCCAGGTCACCTCCGCCCGCGCGGAGGCCCTGAAGAAGGCCGTCGCCGCCGGCAAGCACGTCTACACCGAGAAGCCGACCGCGACGGGCCTCGCCGGCGCCCTGGAGCTCGCCCGCCTCGCGGACGAGGCCGGCGTCAAGCACGGCGTGGTCCAGGACAAGCTCTTCCTGCCGGGCCTGCTGAAGCTGAAGCGCCTGATCGACGGCGGCTTCTTCGGCCGGATCCTGTCCGTGCGCGGCGAGTTCGGCTACTGGGTCTTCGAGGGCGACTGGCAGGCGGCGCAGCGGCCGTCGTGGAACTACCGGGCGCAGGACGGCGGCGGCATCGTCGTCGACATGTTCCCGCACTGGGAGTACGTGCTGCACGAGCTGTTCGGGCGGGTCCGGTCCGTGCAGGCCCTCACCGCCACGCACATCCCGCAGCGCCGGGACGAGCACGGCAAGCCCTACGACGCCACCGCCGACGACGCCGCCTACGGGATCTTCGAGCTGGAGGGCGGTGCGATCGCGCAGATCAACTCCTCCTGGACCGTGCGCGTCCACCGCGACGAGCTGGTGGAGTTCCAGGTCGACGGGACCGAGGGCTCGGCGGTGGCCGGGCTGCGCACCTGCCGGGCGCAGCACCGCAGCGCCACCCCCAAGCCGGTGTGGAACCCGGACCTCCCGGCCACGGAGGTCTTCCGCGACCAGTGGCAGGAGGTCCCGGACAACGGCGAGTTCGACAACGGCTTCAAGGCCCAGTGGGAGCTGTTCCTCAAGCACGTGTACGCCGACGCGCCCTACCACTGGGACCTGCTGGCCGGGGCCCGCGGTGTCCAGCTCGCCGAGCTGGGGCTGCGCTCCTCGGCCGAGGGCCGCCGTCTCGACGTACCGGAGATCTCGCTGTGACACTCCGGCTCCCGGGCCCCGGAGGGGCGGTGCGCGCCTACGAGCCGCGCACCGAGCCGCTCGCCCTGTCCCCCGGCGCGCCCCTCACCTCCCGTACGGTCTTCTCGGCCGCGCACGTCGTCGCCGACCCCCGTGCCGACGTCTCGCCCGACTCGCCCGCCGCCGTCGACTGGGACGCCACCCTCGCCTTCCGCCGCCACCTGTGGTCGCACGGGCTCGGCGTGGCCGAGGCGATGGACACCGCGCAGCGCGGGATGGGCCTGGACTGGGCGGGTGCGGCGGAACTGATCCGCCGGTCGGCCGCCGAGGCCGGGTCGGTCGGCGGCCTGATCGCCTGCGGCGTGGGCACCGACCAGCTGCCGGTCACCGCATCCGGCCGCCCGTACGGCCTCGGCGCGATCCGGGCCGCGTACGAGGAGCAGCTCGCCGTCGTGGAGGAGTCCGGCGCGCAGGCGATCCTGATGGCCTCCCGGGCGCTGGCCGCGGCCGCCCGGGGGCCGGAGGACTACCTGGAGGTCTACGGGCATCTGCTGCGCCAGGCGTCGGAGCCGGTGATCCTGCACTGGCTCGGCCCGATGTTCGACCCGGCGCTGGAGGGCTACTGGGGTGCGGCGGACCTGGACGCGGCCACGCGCACCTTCCTGGACGTCGTCGCCGCCCACCCCGGCAAGGTGGACGGCATCAAGGTCTCGCTGCTGGACGCGCGGCGCGAGATCGACATCCGCCGCCGCCTGCCCCGGGGCGTGCGCTGCTACACGGGCGACGACTTCCACTACCCGGAGCTCGTCGCGGGCGACGCACAGGGTTTCAGCCACGCCCTGCTCGGCATCTTCGACCCGCTGGGCCCGCTGGCGGCCGAGGCGGTCCGGGTCCTGGACACGGGGGACGTGCGGGGCTTCCGGGGCCTCCTCGACCCCACGGTCGCACTGTCCCGGCACCTGTTCCAGGCGCCCACCCGCTTCTACAAGACGGGCGTGGTGTTCCTGGCGTGGCTGGCCGGCCACCAGGCCCACTTCACGATGGTCGGCGGCCTGCAGTCGGCCCGCTCGCTGCCGCACCTGGCGCGGGCGTACGAACTGGCGGACGGGCTGGGCCTGTTCCCCGACCCGAGGCTCGCGGAGGAGCGGATGAGGACACTGCTGGGCGTGTACGGGGTGGAGCAGTGAGCGGATCACCGGCCCGCTTCTCCGTCAACCAGATGACGGTGAAGCAGCTGTCGCTGCCGGAACTGGCCGACGGCTGCGCCCGGTTGGACATCGGGCACGTCGGCCTGTGGCGGGAGCCGGTCCGCTTCCACGGCCTGGAGGCCGCGGCGAAGCTGGTCCGGGACGCGGGCCTGACGGTGACGTCCCTGTGCCGGGGCGGCTTCCTCACGGCGATCGACCCGCGCGAGCGGGCGGAGGCGCTGGCGGACAACCGCCGGGCGGTCGACGAGGCGGCGGCCCTGGGCACGGACACGCTGGTGCTGGTCTCGGGCGGTCTGCCGGCCGGCTCCAGGGACCTGCGCGGGGCGCGGGAGCGCATCGCGGACGCTCTGGCGGAGCTCGGCCCGTACGCCGAGCGGCACGGGGTCCGGCTGGCGATCGAGCCGCTGCACCCCATGTTCGCCTCGGACCGCTGCGTGGTGTCGACGCTGGCTCAGGCCCTGGACCTCGCCGAACGCTTCCCGGCGCGGCAGGTCGGCGTCACGGTCGACACGTACCACGTCTGGTGGGACGACACGGCTCCCGGGCAGATCGCCCGGGCCGGGGCGGGCGGCCGCATCCACTGCTTCCAGCTCGCGGACTGGACGACCCCGCTGCCGGAGGGCGTCCTCGACGGCCGCGGGCAGCTCGGCGACGGCGCGATCGACATGCGGGAGTGGCAGGGCCACGTGGAGGCGGCGGGGTACTCCGGGCCGATCGAGGTCGAGTTGTTCAACGGCGGGCTGTGGGCCCGGGACGGGTTCGAGGTCCTGGCGGAGACGGCGGCGAGGTTCGCCGAGCACACCCGCTGACCCCCGCCCGGCCTCAGGGGCGCCCGGTGCGTGCCGGGACGGCCCCCGGTGTGCTGTCCGCACCGCCCGCAGACCCGGTGGACGGCAGCGGTCCGGCGGTCCGGCCGCGGCGCGGCGGCAGGGACGTCAGGGCCACTCCGCCGACCAGCAGGGCCGCCGCGCACCACCGCAGCGGGCTCACGGGCTCCCCGAGGAAGAGGAACGCCGAGGACATGCCGAAGACGGGCACCAGCAGCGAGAAGGGCGCGACGGTGGAGGCGGGGTGCCGGCGCAGCAGCCAGCCCCAGGCGCCGAAGCCGAAGACGGTGGTGATCCAGGCGACGTAGAGGACCGTGCCCGCGCCCTGCCAGTCCAGGGCGCGCAGGGCGGCGAGGTCGCGGGACGGGCCCTCGGTGAGCAGGGACAGCGCCAGCAGGGGCAGTACGGGGACGGTGCTGACCCACACCATGAAGTTGAGGGCGTCGGGGGGTGCGGCCCGGCGTGTGAGGACGTTCGAGGCGCCCCAGCAGGCCGCCGCCGCGACGACCAGGGCGAAGGCGCCGAGGGGCCCGGAGGCTCCCTCGTCCACGGCGGCCACGGCGATGCCGGCCAGGGCGACGGCCATGCCCAGCAGCCGTGTCCGGGACGGGCGCTCGCCCAGGGCCAGGGCGGCGATGCCGGCGGTGAACACCGCCTGGATCTGCAGCACCAGGGAGGACAGACCCGCCGGCATGCCCTGGTCCATGCCGATGAACAGCAGGCCGAACTTGGCCACGCCCAGGACGAGACCCACAGCCACGATCCACCTGAACGCCACCTTCGGCCTGCCGACGAGGAAGACCGCGGGCAGCGCCGCCGCCAGGAAGCGCAGGGCGGAGAAGAGCAGGGGCGGGAAGTGGTCGAGGCCGATCTCGATGACCGTGAAGTTGACGCCCCAGACGGCGGCGACCAGGACGGCGAGGGCGAGGTGTGCGGGACGCATGCCGTGAGCATCGCCGCCCGGCACCGTGAAGCACCAGCGATGATTGCTGCATGGTTGGATGAAGCACTGCTTATCGGTTGGTGACGACAGGGGGCGTCGATGCTCGATCTCCAGCGGCTGCGCGCACTGCACGCGGTCTCCGTGCACGGCACCGTCGGAGCCGCGGCCGTGGCGCTCGGATACACGCCCTCGGCCGTCTCCCAGCAGATCGCCAAGCTGGAACGGGAGACCAGGACCGTCCTGCTGGAGCGGGAGGGGCGGGGCGTGCGGCTGACCGACGAGGCGCGGCAACTGGTCGCTGCCGCGCAGCAGTTGATGGCCATCGTGGAGCGGGCGGAGACGGAGCTGGAGGAGCGGCGGGGGCTGCCCGCCGGGCGGCTGGCGATCGCCGCGTTCGCCTCGGCCGCGCGGGGGCTGATGCCGGGGGTGCTGGCCGAGCTGGCCCGCCTGCACCCCGCCCTGGACGCCCGGCTCACCGAGGTCGACCCGCACCTGTCGGTGGACCTCGTCGCCAAGGGGGCGGTCGACCTCGCCGTCGCGCACGACTGGGACATCGCCCCGCTGCCCGCCCCCGCCGGGGTGGAGCAGGCGGTCATCGGGGACGACCTGTGCGATCTGCTCGTGCCCGAGGGGCACCCGTTCGCCGGGCGGGCCGCCGTGCGGCGCGAGGAGCTGGGCGGCGAGCGGTGGATCTGCCAGCCGCCCGGGCGGGTCTGCCACGACTGGCTGCTGCGGACGCTGCGTGCGGCGGGGCATGAGCCGGACATCGTCCACCAGGCCGACGAGAACCCGACACTCGTCGCGCTGGTCGCGGCCGGGCTGGGCATCGCGCTCATTCCCCGGCTGGGGCGGGGGCCGCTGCCGGCCGGGGTGGTGCAGGTGCCGCTCGATCCGCTGCCGGTGCGGCGGTTGTACGCGCTGTGGCGGACGGGGGCGGCTCGCCGGCCGGCGATCGTCGAGACGGTGCGGGTCCTGGCGGAGCGGTGGCCGGCGGTGTCGGGGCGGCGGCCGGGCGACTGAGTGCGTGGGGGTGAGGGCGGCGGGGTGGTGGGCTGTGCGTGCGTTGTGGGTCTGTGCGGGTGCGTCGGGGTTGTTCGCGCAGTTCCCCGCGCCCCTGAGGGTGACGGGGGTGCTTGCGGCGGGTGGGTCTGCGCGGGTGCGTCGGGGCTGTGCGCGCAGTTCCCCGCGCCCCTGGCGAAGCCCGGGTCTCGGGAGTCTCGTCTGTTCCGGATCGGGGGGGCGGGGGGAACCCGGGGTGGGGGTGGGGCGTCATAGGGGCGGTCGTCGGGGAGTCTCCTCGGTGCGGTGTCGGCCCTCGCTCTGGCGGCGATCGCCGACCACCCTCTCCGCCGCACCGCGGCCGGCGGCCCCGCCGCCATCGGCACGTCCCCCTCCTACCGTGCCGGTGGCGGCCCTTCCGGCCACTGCGCGCTCCCTTGACTGGCAGAAACTTCCCGGATATTGGTGACCGGTTGGAAGTTTCCTTCAGCGGATCCGAGCGGATCACCTCCGGAAGGAGCGCACGTGCACGACACCGGCACGGCAAGCACGGGAAGCACCGCACAACCCTCCAGACGCACGGTCCTCGCCGCCACGGCCGGCGTCACCGCCCTCGCGGCCGCCGGCCCCGCCCACGCGGCGGCCGCCCCCGACGACGGCGGCCTGCGTGCGCTGATCTCCCGCATGACGCTGGAGGAGAAGGTCGGCCAGCTGTTCGTGATGCGGGTCTACGGCCACTCCGCCACCGCCCCCGACCAGGCCGACATCGACGCCAACCTCAAGGAGATCGGCGTCCGCACGGCCGCCGAGCTGATCGGCAGGTACCGGGTCGGCGGGATCATCTACTTCACCTGGGCGCACAACACCCGCGACCCGCACCAGATCGCCGAGCTGTCCAACGGCATCCAGCGGGCCTCCCTCGGTCTGCCCCGGGGCCTGCCCGTGCTCGTCTCCACCGACCAGGAGCACGGGATCGTGGCCCGGGTCGGCGAACCCGCGACCCTGTTCCCGGGGGCCATGGCCGTCGGCGCGGGCGGGTCCCGGTCCGACGCGCGCACGCTGGGCCGCATCGCCGGGCGCGAGCTGCGGGCCCTGGGCATCCGGCAGGACTACTCCCCCGTCGCCGACGTGAACGTCAACCCGGCCAACCCGGTCATCGGCGTACGGTCGTTCGGCGCGGACCCGCAGGCCGTGTCCGCGCTCGTCGCGGCCGAGGTCGCCGGGTACCAGGGGTCCGGGGTCGCCGCGACCGCCAAGCACTTCCCCGGGCACGGGGACACCAACGTCGACAGCCACACCGGCTTCCCCACCATCACGCACAGCCGTGACCTGTGGGAGCGGCTGGACGCCCCGCCGTTCCGGGCCGCGATCGCCGCCGGCATCGACTCGATCATGACCGCGCACCTGATGGTCCCCGCCCTGGACGACTCCGGCGATCCGGCGACCCTCTCCCACCCCATCCTCACCGGCATCCTGCGCGAACGCCTCGGCTACGACGGGGTCGTGGTCACCGACTCCCTCGGCATGGAGGGCGTGCGCACCAAGTACGGCGACGAGCGGGTGCCCGTCCTGGCCCTGAAGGCGGGGGTGGACCAGCTCCTCAACCCGCCCGACCTGGACCTCGCCTGGAACGCGGTGCTGACCGCCGTGCGCGAGGGGGAGCTGACCGAGGAGCGGCTGGACCGCTCGGTGCTGCGGATCCTGCGGCTGAAGGCCAGGCTCGGGCTGTTCCGCGAGCCGTACGTCCGGCTCGGCGACGTCGACCGGACCGTGGGCAGGCGGTCGCACCTCGCCGCCGCCGACCGCATCGCCGAGCGGAGCACCACCCTGCTCGTCAACGAGGGGCGGCTGCTGCCGCTGTCGCGGCGCCGGCACCCCGAGGTGCTGGTGGTCGGGGCCGATCCGGCCTCGCCGTCGGGGACGACCGGACCGCCCACGGGCGTGCTGGCGACCGCCCTGTCCGAACTCGGCTTCACCGCCACCGCCTTGTCCACCGGCACCGCCCCCTCGGCGGCGACGATCGCCAAGGCGGTCGCGGCCGCGCGGGACGCGGACGCGGTGGTGGTCGCCACGTACAACGTCACGGCGGGCAGCAGCCAGCGCACGCTGGTCGAGCAACTGGTGGCGACGGGAACGCCGGTCGTGGCGGTCGCGGTCCGCAACCCGTACGACGTGGCCCACCTGCCGTCCGTGCCGGCCTTCCTGGCCGCCTACTCCTGGACGGACGTCGAGGTGCGGGCCGCGGCCCGGGTCATCGCCGGGCGGGTGGGGCCGCGCGGGAAGCTGCCGGTGCCCGTGCAGCGGGCGGACGACCCGGAGCAGGTGCTGTACCCGATCGGTCACGGCCTGACGTACTAGACGTACGCCCCGCGACGGGCGCACCACCCCCACCGTGCGCAAACCCTCCGGTGTGCCTGGCGTGCGCCCGTCGCGGCGGGCCACGCTGGGCGGGCACAACCGGGGGGTTCGGCCATGCGTGAGAGATGTTCCGTGGGGGTGGTCTGCGGGCTGGTGGCGCTGATCGGCGCGCTGCTGGCGGGATGCCAGAGTCCTTCGGGAGGGCTGGGCGGGGACGGCCGGCTGAGCGGCCCCGCGGCCGGGCGGACCGCCCCGGCGTCACCAGGGCCCACCCGGACGCCCGCCGGGTACGGGGCGGTGTTCCTCGCGGTGGGCGAGTGCAGTTCGTTCGGCACGACGAGCTTCACCGAGGTGCCGTGTTCCGGGGAGCGGGCCGCGGCCCGGGTGACGGCCCGGCACGCCGGCACGGTCCGGGACGGGCCGCGCTGTCCGCCCACGACCGACTTCGTGCTGCACATCAGCGAGCAGCGGCCCTCCTCCGACGAGGACGGCGACGGGGCGGTGCCGCGGGGCTACGCCTGCATGCGCAACCTCCAGCCGCCGCACCCGGGCGATCCCGGCGGCGGGGGCGGACCCCGCACCGTCGTGGGCGACTGCGTCTACGGCTCCGGCGGCGGGCAGGTCCGGGAGACGGCCTGCGACGGCGGGGGCGAGGAGAAGCCCGAGTACGAGGTCACGCGGGCGGTGGTCAGGCGGGCCGACTGCCCGGCCACGACCGCCCTGTACGTGCGGCTGGGCGGCGAGCGGCCCGTGGGCTGCGCCCGGCCGCTGTGAGCGGCCGGGCGCGGCGGGGCGTCACGGACGCAGCGTCATCTCCCGCTGCACGTCACGCTTGTCGAGCTTGCTGTCGAACTTCGCCAGCGGCCTGGCGGCCTGCGGGTCGGCCTGGACCGTGCCGGAGGCGACTCCCGCCCAGTCGAGGATGCGGGCGGTGGCCAGCGCCTTCTCCTCGGGCACCAGGCCCGCGACGTTGGCGCCGTGGTTCATGCCGGGGGCGGTGAAGACGTAGGAGTCCTTCGCGCCCTTGCCCACGCGGAACGGCTCCGCGCCCCACGGGTCGTTCTGCCCGTAGACGAAGAGCATGCGGCGGGCGTTGTGGCGGACCCAGGTGTCCACGTCGCGCATGGCCGACGGCTGGAACTTCATCGGGATGTCGCGCGGCACGAAGTTGCGCGGCGGCTGGTAGCCGTAGCGGATGTACTGCTTCTCGATGTACGGGAAGCGGATCGTGGGCGCGCCGAGCTGCGTACCGGCCTGGTAGTAGTACGGCGTGTAGGTGGACAGGCCCTGGTCGGCGTAGGCGGAGAAGCCGGAGATGCCGTCGACGGAGTTCCAGATCTCGTCGTCCGTGGCGTTCGCGGCGTCGGCCGGGATCTGGTCGCAGTCGGACAGCAGGCTGTACTGCCAGAAGCCCCACACGTAGTCCAGGACGGTCGCCTCGTAGGCCTTGTCCAGGCTGCCGATGGTGGTGAAGGTGAGGCCGTTCTCCTCGGCGTAGGCCGCGTACTTCTTCTCCAGCGGCTCGCGGCGCACCAGCGCCTCGCGCTGCACGGCGTTCAGCCGGTCGCGGCACTCCTCGGTGCCGACGCGGGCGAAGAAGCGGTCGTAGGCCGAGTCCTCCTTGTTCACCACGTCGTTGGGGGCGACGTAGGCGACGACGCCGTCCATGTCACGCGGGTAGAAGCGCTCGTAGTAGGTGGCGGTCATGCCGCCCTTGGAGCCGCCGGTGGAGATCCACTTCTTGCTGTAGATGCCCTTCAGCGCCGTGAAGACCCGGTGCTGGTCGCTGGCGGCCTGCCAGATGTCCAGCTTGGACCAGTCGGCCGGGGTGGGCCGGGACGGGGTGAAGAAGCGGTACTCCAGGGAGACCTGGTTGCCGTCGACGATCTGCGTGGGCTCGCTGCGGCGGGGCGTGGTGGAGACGTTGTAGCCGCTGGTGAAGAAGACCGTCGGCCGCGCGACGTCCTTGTGCAGCACGGTGATGCGCTGCTGGAACGTGCCCTTGGACGGCTTCCGGTGGTCGACCGGCTGGGTGTAGTTCAGGACGAAGAAGCGGTAGCCGGTGTAGGGCTTCTCCTCGACCAGGCTCATGCCCGGGACGGACAGCAGCCTCTCCTTGATGTCGGTGGTGCCGTCGGTGCCGGTGGCATCGGCGGCGGTGGCCGCTCCCGCCGTGCTCAACGTGCCTATGAGCACCGTGAGCGCCAGCAGCCATCTGAGCGCCTTGCGCATGCGCACTCCCCTGTGAGACATATGTGCGCCGGAAGCTAGCGGACCAACTCGCCGGAGCACCAGGGGACATGGGGAAAACCCTGTGCGCGGGGGCGCGCGGCACCCGCCGGACGGGGCGTCAGCACAGGATCCAGCCGGAGCTGAACCTGACCTCCCCCACCCGGCCCTTGAGCCACACGCAGCGGCGTCCGGCGTGCACGGTCACCGGGCCCGCCCGGTAGGCGTAGCGGCCTTGGTCGACCACCGGCCGGTTGCCCCGGGCCTGCACGCTCACCGACATCCTGCGCTTCGTGCCGGGTCTCTTGGCGGTGGTCACGGCGCAGACGTAGCCGCCGCGCTTGTAGACGAGAACAGTGCCGGTGGCGAACGGCAGGGTGCGGACCTTGCGGCCGGGGCAGGACGCGGAGGCGGCCTGCGCCTGGCCGGGCACGGCGACGGCGAGCAGCCCCGAGGCGGTCAGCACGGCCAGGCCGAGCGCGAGCCGCCGGCGTATCGGTCCACTGTCCACTGTCGTCCTCCGCGTCGTCCGCGACCATCGGCGTACGGCAGTACGGACGCATGACGTACGTCGGACGGTTGCACGAGTGTTACAGAGACGGGTGTGGCTGCCGGGTCAGCGGCGCGCGCCCACCGGCTCCTCCGGTTCGGCGCCGATGAACGTGCGCCACAGACGTGCGTAGCGCCCGCCGCGCGCGAGCAGTTCCTCGTGGGTGCCGTCCTCCGCGACGCGGCCGTGGTCCATGACGACGACCCGGTCCGCGCGGGCCGCGGTGGTCAGCCGGTGGGCCACCACCAGGGTCGTGCGGCGGCCCGCGAGGCGGTCGGTGGCCTGGTTGACCTGGGCCTCGGTGGCCAGGTCGAGGGCGGCCGTCGCCTCGTCGAGCAGCAGCACGTCCGGGTCGACCAGCTCGGCCCGGGCCAGCGCGATCAGCTGGCGCTGGCCCGCGGAGAGGTTGCGGCCGCGCTCGGCGACGGCGTGCAGGTAGCCGCCCTCCAGGGTGGCGATCATCTCGTGCGCGCCGACCGCCCGCGCCGCGGCCTCCACCTCGGCGTCGGTGGCGTCGGGGCGCCCGTAGGCGATGGCGTCGCGGACGGTGCCCTGGAAGAGGTACGCCTCCTGCGGGACGACCCCGAGACGGTGCCGGTAGGAGGTGAGGTCCAGCTCCCGCAGGTCGGTCCCGTCGACGGTGACCCGGCCCTCGGTCGGGTCGTAGAACCGGGCGACGAGCTTGACCAGCGTGGACTTGCCGGCGCCGGTCTCGCCGACGAAGGCGACGGTCTGCCCGGCGGGGATGCGCAGGTCGACCCCGCCGAGTGCCGCCTCGCCCTGCTCGGCGGCCCCGTACGCGAAGTGCACGCCCTCGAAGGCGATCTCGCCGCGCAGGGAGGTGACCTCGGCGGGTGCGGCGGCGGACTTGGTCGACGTGGGCTCGCGCAGCAGCTCCTGGATGCGGCCGAGGGAGACGGTCGCCTGCTGGTAGCCGTCGAAGACCTGGGAGAGCTGCTGCACGGGCGCGAAGAACAGGTCGATGTAGAGCAGGTACGCCACCAGCGAGCCGATCGCCAGCGTCCCGTCGTCGACCCGGGCGCCGCCCACGATCAGCACGGCCGCGGCCGCCACGGACGACAGGAACTGCACGAACGGGAAGTACACGGAGATCAGCCACTGCCCGCGGATGCGGGCCTGCCGGTAGCTGTGGCTGCGCTCGGCGAACCGCCGGCCGCCGTCCCGCTCGCGCCGGAACGCCTGCACGATCCGCAGCCCCGACACCGACTCCTGGAGGTCGGCGTTGACCGCCGACACCCGCTCGCGGGCCAGCTCGTACGCCTTCACGCTCGCCCGGCGGAAGAAGAACGTGGCGATGATCAGCGGCGGCAGCGTCGCGAAGACGACCAGGGCGAGCTGCACGTCGATGACCAGCAGGGCGACCATGATGCCGAAGAAGGTGACGACCGAGACGAAAGCCGTGACCAGGCCCGTCTGGAGGAACGTCGACAGCGCGTCGACGTCCGTCGTCATCCGGGTCATGATCCGGCCGGTCAGCTCCCGCTCGTAGTAGTCGAGCCCGAGGCGCTGGAGCTGGGCGAAGATCTTCAGCCGCAGCGCGTACAGGACCCGCTCGCCGGTCCGCCCGGTCATCCGGGTCTCGCCGACCTGGGCCGCCCACTGCACGGCCACCGTGCCCAGCCCCAGCAGGGCCGCCGCCCACACCGCGCCGAGCGCGGCCTGGGTGACGCCGGAGTCGATGCCGTGCCGGATCAGCACGGGCAGCAGCAGGCCCGTGCCCGCGTCGACGGCGACCAGGGCGAGGCTGATCAGCAGCGGCCATCCGAAGCCGCGCAGCAGCCGGCGCAGCCCGTAGGAGTCCTCGGGGCGCACGGCCTGCGCCTCGTCGACGTCGGGCACGTCGGTGGCCGGGGGCAGCGCCTCCACCTGGGCGAGCAGCTCCGGGGTGGCGGGGCTGCCGGCCAGCGCCGTGTCCTCGCGTTCGCGGTCCCCGGTCCACAGCCGGGGGGTGACCCCGCGCTCGGCGTCGTACTCCGCGTCCAGCTCGTCGCGGACGGAGGTGTCCTCCTCGGGGCAGGCGGGCGGGGTGTGGCCCGGGGAGACCCCGCCCAGCTCGTCGGGGTCGGTGAGCAGCCGCCGGTAGAGGGCCGAGCGGCGCTGGAGCTCGTCGTGGGTGCCGATGTCGGCGAGCCGGCCGCCGTCCAGGACGGCGATGCGGTCGGCGAGGTTCAGGGTGGAGCGGCGGTGGGCGATCAGCAGGGTGGTGCGGCCCCGCATGACGCCCTTGAGCGCCTCGTGGATCTCGTGCTCGACGCGGGCGTCCACGGCGGAGGTGGCGTCGTCCAGGACCAGCAGGCGCGGGTCGCTGAGGAGGGCGCGGGCCAGGGCGATGCGCTGGCGCTGCCCGCCGGAGAGGGTCAGTCCGTGCTCGCCGACGGTGGTGTCGTAGCCGTCGGGCAGCTCGGCGATGAACCGGTCGGCCTGGGCGGCCCGGGCCGCCTTCTCGATCTGCTCCTGGGTGGCGTCGGGGCGGCCGTAGGCGATGTTGCTGCGGACGGTGTCGGAGAAGAGGAACGAGTCCTCCGGGACCAGCCCGATCGCGGACCTCAGCGACTCCAGCGTCAGCTCCCGCACGTCGTGCCCGCCGACCAGGACGGCGCCGCGGGTGACGTCGTAGAAGCGCGGCAGCAGCAGGGAGACGGTGGACTTGCCGGAGCCGGAGGAGCCGACGACGGCGAGGGTCTCGCCCGGGCGGATCTCGAAGGAGAGGCCGTCCAGGACCGGGCGGTCGGCGTCGTAGCCGAAGGAGACGCCGTCGAACTCGACCGTCGCGGGGGCGTCGGCCGGCAGGTCCTTCTCACCGTCGCGCAGGGAGGGCTCGGTGTCGATCAGCTCCAGGACGCGTTCGGTGCCGGCGCGGGCCTGCTGCGCGACGGTGAGCACCACGGCGAGCATGCGGACCGGCCCGACGAGCTGGGCCAGGTAGGTGGAGAACGCGACGAACGTGCCGAGCGTGATGTGCCCGCGGACCGCCAGCCAGCCGCCGAGCGCCAGCATCGCGACCTGGCCGAGCGCGGGGACGGACTGCAGGGCCGGGGTGTAGACCGAGTTGAGGCGGATGGTGCGCAGCCGGCCCGCGTAGAGCCTGCGGCCGACCTCGCGGAGCTTGCCGGTCTCCTGCTCCTCCTGCCCGAAGCCCTTGACGACCCGGACGCCGCTGACGGCCCCGTCGACCACGCCGGCGACGGCCGCGGCCTGGGCCTGGGCGTACCAGGTGGAGGGGTGCAGCCGGGTGCGGCTGCGCCGGGCGATCCACCACAGGGCGGGTGCGACGGCCAGGGCGACCAGGGTCAGCGGCACGGACAGCCACGCCATGACCACCAGGGAGATCAGGAACAGGGCGAAGTTCCCGATGGTCATCGGGAGCATGAACAGCAGGCCCTGGATGAGCTGGAGGTCGCTGGTGGCGCGGCCGACGACCTGGCCGGTGGACAGCTCGTCCTGGCGGCGGCCGTCGAGCCGGGTGATCGTGCCGAACATCTCCGTCCGCAGGTCGTGCTGGACGTCGAGGGCGAGGCGTCCGCCGTAGTAGCGGCGGACGTAGGTCAAGACGTACACGGCCAGGGCGGCGGCGACCAGGAGCCCGGCCCAGGTGGTCATGGACCGGGTGTGGTCGCTGACGACGTCGTCGATGATCACCTTGGTGATCAGCGGGACGAGCGCCATCACGGCCATGCCGGCGAGCGAGGAGCCGAGGGCGAGGACGACGTCCTTGGGATGGCGCCATGCGTAGGCCCACAGTCGTCGTGCCCATCCCCGTTTCGGTGTCACACCCGTGCCTTCCGGTCGTCCTGATCTGCCGGAAGGCTGCAACGCCGTGAGCGGCCGATTTCATCCCGCCGTAACAATGCGACTGCCGGCGGGGAGGCCGGGGCGGGGCCCGTCAGCTCGCCGCCAGGTCGCGGTGGATGACCTTGGCGACGGCCTGGATGGTGGCGATGCCGTAGTTCATCGTGCTGTTGCCGTGGGTGAGCACCGTCATCACGTAGTCGTGGCCCCCGCCCTTGAACGCCCCGATGCTGTGCACGCGCCAGCCGTTGCTCGACCGCTGCAGCCAGCCGTTCTTCACGGCCACGGTGACACCGGAGGGCACCCCGTACGGCGTCCCCCAGCGCTGCGACGACACGACCTGGCCCATCAGCTTCAGGATGTAGGCGCGGGAGTTGTCGCTGAGGACGGTGTTCCTGCCGGTGATGAGCTTGAGCAGCTTCTGCTCGTCGGTGACGGTGATCTGGGTGAGACCCCAGTAGCCGTCGGCGCCGGGCCTGGTCTGGGTCATGCCGGCGGCCGCGAGGAAGTTCCTGATCTTCGTCAGGCCCAGCTGCTTCCACAGCGTGGAGGTCGCGGTGTTGTCCGACTTGGTGATCATCGCCTTGGCGAGACCGGCCTCGCGGTCGGTGAGGTACCGGTTCGTCCTCTTGGCGTCCCACAGCAGCGCGGCGAGGACCGCGACCTTCACGACGCTGGCGGAGTCGTAGGCCGTTCCGGCGCGCAGGGTGCAGGTGGTGTTCGTGCTGCGGTCGTGCAGGCCGACGGCGACCGTGCCCTTGCGGGTGGCCAGCGCGGCGGTGATGTCCTTGGTCAGCTTGGCGGCCAGCCCCGCCCTCGCGGACGTGCAGGTCACGGGGGGCGGGGCAGCGGCGGCGGGCGTGGCGGCGGCGACGAGCGGCACGAGGACGCCCGTACCCACGGCCACCGCCAGCACTCTCGCGCGGCGGGGTGTCCGAGAAGTCATGCACCCCTTGACCGCCGGACGCCACCGAATGGTTGTATGACCTGCGAAGACTTGTGCGAGTCGTTACCGGCTCGCGCCCCCGCCCCCGGGGAGTACCACCCGCTCGGTTCGAGGCCGCCGGGCCGGGCGCTCAGTCCAGGTGGGTCGGTGCGAACATCCGCAGCACGGCCGGCAGCAGCACCACCGAGGGGCCGGGCGACGCGAACGCCTTGGCGAGGTCCTGCTCCAGGTTCTCCGGGCTCGTGCGGACCCCGGGCACGCCGAAGGACTCGGCCAGGGCCACGTAGTCGGGCCGGGTCAGTTCGGTCGCGGTCGCCTCGCCGAACGCGTCGTTCATGTACTCGCGCAGGATGCCGTAGCCGCCGTCGTCGACGATGAGCCAGGTGACGTTGAGGTCGTACTGGCGGGCGGTGGCCAGCTCGGCGATCGAGTACAGGGCGCCGCCGTCGCCGGAGACCGCGAGGACGGGGCGGGTCGGGTCGGCCGCCGCCGCGCCCAGGGCCGCCGGGAAGCCGTAGCCGAGGCCGCCGGCGCCCTGCGCGGAGTGCATGTGGTTGGGGCCCTTGGCGTCGAAGGCCGACCAGGCCCAGTACGCCAGGATCGTCATGTCCCAGAAGGAGGGGGAGTCGGCGGGCAGCGCCCTGCGCACGGACGCCAGCACCTCCTGCTCGAGGGTGAGGTCCTGGGCGGCGATGCGGCCGGCGACCTTCGCCAGCACCTCGCGGACGCGGTCCGCCGCGGCCGCGTCCTCCCGGGGCGTGACCGTCTCCAGCAGGGCCTGCAGGGCGAGGCGGGCGTCGGCGTGGATGCCGAGGGCCGGGTGGTTGGACTCCAGCTTGCCGAGGTCGGCCTCGATCTGGACGACTCGGCCGCGCGGCTTGAACGTGTGGTAGTTCGAGGAGAGCTCACCGAGCCCCGAGCCGACGACCAGCAGGACGTCCGCGTCCTCCAGGAAGTCGGTGGTGTGGCGGTCCTCGATCCAGGACTGCAGGGACAGCGGGTGGTTCCAGGGAAATGCGCCCTTGCCGCCGGGGGTGGTGACGACGGGGGCCCGGAGCCGTTCCGCCAGTTGCTTCAGCTTGCCGGAGGCGTCCGCGCGGACCACGCCCCCGCCCGCGATGATCGCCGGCCGGGCCGCCCGGGACAGCAGGTCGGCGGCGACGGCGGTCAGCTCGGGGCGCGGCACCAGTTCCTCGGGGAAGGCGTCGCCGCCGGTGACGACCGGGATCGACGTCCGGGCGAGGAGCACGTCCTGCGGGATCTCCACCCACACCGGCCCGTGCGGGGCGGTCAGTGCCGACTTCCAGGCCGCCTCGACGGCCGAGGGGATCTGCGACTGGGTGCGCACGGTGTGGACGGACTTCACCACGCCACGGAACGAGGCCGCCTGGTCGGGCAGTTCGTGCAGGTAGCCGTGGCGGCCGCCGCCGAGGCCCGCCGTCGGGACCTGGCTGCTGATCGCCAGCACCGGCGCGGAGGCGGCCGCCGCCTCCTGGAGCGCGGCGAGGGACGTCAGCGCGCCCGGCCCGGTCGACAGCAGCAGCGGCGCGGCCTCACCGGTGATCCGGCCGTAGGCGTCGGCCGCGAACCCGGCGTTGTTCTCCACCCGCAGGCCGATGTAGCGCAGGTCGGAGCGGCGCAGCGCGTCGAACATGCCGAGGGCGTGCTGGCCGGGCAGGCCGAAGACGGTCGTGGCGCCGAGCCCGGCCAGCGTCTCCACGACCAGGTCTCCGCCGTTGCGGCCGGGAGGAGGGTTGAGGGCGGCCTCCGTCTGCGCGGGCGTCGGGCGGAGCACCAGGTCGTGGTCGTGGGTCACTTGGCTTCCGAGTCCTTCCGGGCCGCGGCGATCTGGCGGGACATGATCGTGGTCAGTTCGTACGCCGTGTGGGACGCGGCCACCGACGTGATCTCGGCGTGATCGTACGCGGGGGCCACCTCGACGACGTCGGCCGAGACCAGGTTGCAGGAGGCCAGGCCGCGCAGGATCTCCAGCAGCTCGCGCGAGGTCATGCCGCCGGCCTCGGGCGTGCCCGTGCCGGGGGCGTGGGCCGGGTCGAGGCAGTCGATGTCGATGGAGATGTACAGCGGCCGGTCGCCGATGCGCTGGCGGAGCTGGTCGGCGACCTCGTCGGCGCCGCGCCGGTAGACGTCGGCGGAGGTGACGATGCCGAAGCCCATCTTCTCGTCGTCGGTCAGGTCCTGCTTGCCGTACAGCGGGCCGCGGGTGCCGACGTGGGAGAGCGCCTCGGTGTCGAGGATGCCCTCCTCGACCGCGCGGCGGAACGGGGTGCCGTGGGTGTACTCGGCGCCGAAGTAGGTGTCCCAGGTGTCCAGGTGGGCGTCGAAGTGCAGCAGGGCGACGGGGCCGTGCTTCTTGGCGACCGAGCGCAGCAGGGGCAGCGCGATGGTGTGGTCGCCCCCGAGGGTCATCAGCCGGGCGCCCGTGCCGAGCAGGTCGTCCGCGGCGGCCTCGACGGTCTCCACGGCCTCGTTGATGTTGAACGGGTTCACGGCGATGTCGCCGCCGTCCGCGACCTGCGCCAGGGCGAAGGGCGAGGCGTCCTGCGCCGGGTTGTAGGGGCGCAGCAGCCGGGACGCCTCACGGATCGCGTTGCCGCCGAAGCGGGCGCCCGGCCGGTACGAGACGCCGGAGTCGAACGGCACACCGACCACGGCGACGTCGGCGCGGCCGACCTCGTCCAGCCGGGGCAGCCGGGCGAAGGTGGCGGGGCCGGAGTACCGCGGGACGCGGGAGGAGTCGACGGGGCCGCGCGGGGTCTCGTTGCTGCTCATGAAGTAATGCCTTCTTTCCTACGCTTCATCGCGTATGTACTGCTTGCTCTACGACTTTACTGGGCGGCCGGGACCGGTTCGGACGCGAGTTCGGGTGATCGCCCGGCGAGGCGTTCGCGCCAGGCCGCGAGGACGGCCGCGTCGGTGGCCGGGGTCGCCAGGGAGACGATCACGTAGGCGGCGAGCGAGGCCAGCAGGCCGTAGTAGACCGGCTCGTTGGCGAGGATGCCGTGGGTGGCCATCAGCACGACGACCGCGACGCCGCCGACCAGCACGGAGGCCAGTGCGCCGTACACGGTGCCGCGCCTCCACACCAGGCCGCCGAGGATCGGCACGAGCAGGCCGCCGACGAGGAGGTTGTAGGCGACGGTCAGGGCCTCCACGACGTTGTCGATCGCGATGGCCGTGCCGATCACCGCCACGCCCATGATCAGGATGAAGGCCCGGTTGCCCTTCACCTCGTCGTGGTCTCCGGCCGGTGCGCTCCGGCCGATCCCCCGCAGCCGCGACCAGATGTCGTTGTTGGCCACGGTGGCGCAGGCGATCAGCGCGCCCGAGGAGGTCGACATCACGGCGGCCAGCGCGGCGGCGAGCACCAGCCCGCGCACGCCCATGGGCAGTTCGTCCTTCACGATGGTCGCGAAGGCGTCGTCCGGGCTGCCGAGCTTCGGGTACAGCACCTTGGCGGCCGTGCCGATGACGGCGCCGGCGAGGGCGTAGGCGAGGCAGTACGTGCCCGCGACGGTGCCGCCCCACTTGGCGGTGCGGTCGCTGCGGGCGGTGAAGACCCGCTGCCAGATGTCCTGCCCGATGAGCATGCCGAAGGTGTAGATCAGCACGTAGGTGAAGATCGTCTCGCCGCCGATGCCCAGCGGGTCGAAGTACTCGGTGGGCAGCTGCGCCTTCATCTCGGCGAACCCGCCGGCCTTCACGACGGCGATGGGCAGCAGCAGGAGCAGCACGCCGACGGTCTTCACGACGAACTGCACCATGTCGGTGAGCGTGATCGACCACATGCCGCCGAGGGTGGAGTACGCCACCACGATCGACCCGCCGAGGACGATCGCCAGCGTGCGGTTGATGTCGAACAGCACGTCGAAGATCGTGGCGTAGGCGATGGTCGAGGTCACGGCGAGCATCAGCGTGTACGCCCACATCACGAGGCCGGAGACGACCCCGGCGCGACCGCCGCCGTAGCGCAGGTCCAGCATCTCGGAGACCGTGTAGACCTTCAGGCGGGCGATGCGGGCGGAGAAGAGGACGGACAGGACGAGCAGGCCCAGGCCGATGGTGAACACCATCCAGGCACCGGACAGGCCGTACTGGTAGCCCAGCCCCACACCGCCGATGGTGGAGGCGCCGCCCAGGACGATCGCCGCCATGGTGCCGGAGTACATGGCCGGGCCGAGGCGGCGGCCGGCCACCAGGAACTCGCTCTTGGAGCGGGCGCGGCGCATGCCCCACCAGCCCATGGCCAGCATCCCGGCCAGATAGACGACGATCACGAGGTAGTCGACGGCCATGGGGCCTCCTTCGCACGCGCTCGCTCGTTCGGGGACGAGGTGGACGAGGACTGACCCTAGGTGGCCGGAAAGCGACTGCGAAGTGTACGTTTCATCCATTCGAACCGCTCGGTATGGAGGGAACGCACACCATGCCGGAACCGGCCGTCCCGCCCACCCCGCCGGTCCGGCTGTCCGCCCTGCTGGCCCGCGAGGACCTGGGCCTGCGGCAGGTGGCCGGCCCGGACGACCCGGACCGGGTCGTGCACTGGGTGCACACCTCGGAGATGGCCGACCCGTTCCCGTACCTGCTCGGCGGGGAACTGCTGCTCTCGGCCGGGGTGCACATCCCGCAGGACGCCGGACCCGGCTACTTCGACGACTACGTGTCCCGGATCGTCGCGGCGGGCGGCGCGGCACTGGGCTTCGGCGTGGCCCCGGTGCACGACACGGTGCCGGACGCCCTGGCCGCGGCCTGCGCACGGCACCGCCTGCCGTTGCTGGAGGTGCCGCCGCGCACCACCTTCTCGGGTGTGGCGCGCGCGGTCTGGCAGCTGATGGCCCGGGCGCGCCTGGCGGAACTGCGCCGGGTGGCCGACGCCCAGCAGCACCTCGCCTCCGCAGCCTCCCGGCCCGACCCGGTCCCCTCGGTCCTGCGGCAGCTCGCCCGGCGGCTGGCCGGGTGGGCGGTGCTCTACGGACCGGACGGCGCGCGGCTCGCGGCGGCCGGCCGGGAACCCGCGGCCGAGGCGCGCGCGGCCCTGGCGGCGCTGGCGGGCGTGGTCCGGCCGGCCGGAGAGGCGGCCGGACGCCCCGGGCCCACCTCCGCCGCCGACACCACCGCCGGCCTCCATCTCGCCGCGTACGCGCTCGGCGCCGGGCACGGGTTCGTCCTCGGGGTGGCGGCCCCGGCCCGCGACCCCGGCGACCACACCATCGCCTCGGTCGCCGCGGTCCTGCTGTCCCTCCTCACCGGCGAACAGCACGGCGGCAGCGGCGCCGCCCGGTCCGCCGCGCTGGTGCGGCTGCTGCTGGGCGCGCCGCCCGAGGAGGTCGCCCCGCTGCTCGGCGACGGGGAGTGGGTCGTCGTGCACGCCCGGCCGGACACGGACGGCCCCCCGGACCCCGTCGCCGCCTCCGCCCTGGGCGCCGCCCTCGGCTCCGCCCTGGTCGACCCGGCGGGCGACGCCGTACGGGTCCTGGTGCCGGCCGGCCGCGTCCCGGCCCCGCTGCCCGGCTGGACCCTCGGCGTCAGCGCCCCCGCGGCCCCGGCCGACTGGGCCGCCGCCGACACCCAGGCGGCCCGCGCCCTGTCCCGGGCCCGCGCCACCCGCACCCCGCTGCTCCGGCACGCCCCGCGCCCCGCCCTGGCCGACCTGGTCCCGCCCGGCGAGGCGGCGGCGCACGCCCGGGTGCTCCTCGCCCCGGTCACGGCCCACCCCGCGCTCACCGAGACCCTGCGCACCTGGCTGTCCCTGCACGGCAGTTGGGACCGCACGGCCGTGGCCCTGTCCGTGCACCGCAACACCGTGCGCCAGCGCGTCGCCCGCTGCGCGAGCCTGCTGGGGACCGACCTCGACGACCCGGACGTCCGCATGGAGCTGTGGTTCGCGCTGCGGCGGCTCTGAGTACCCGCGCCCACCCCTGACCGGGCCCGCCCTGAGTACGTGACGCACGTCCCAGCGCGCGATACCCAGGGACGCCCACCTGGGGCTGCCCCACAATGGGACCCATGCCGATAACCGGGACCCCCAGCCGCGCCGAACTCCTCGACCATCTCGTCCGGACGCGCATCGCGGGCGACGTCGCCACCCCGCGCGAGAACAACCTCTCCCACTACCGCAAGCTGGCGAACGGCGACCGCCACTACTGGCTCGGCCTGGAGCTCGGCGACCGCTGGACCGACGAGCAGGACGTCCTCGCGGTGATGGCGGAGCGCGTCGGCGTCAACGACGACCCCGGGCACCGGTACGGCCAGGACACGATCGACCCCGAGCTGACGGTCTCGGCCCTGGAGCGGCTCGCCGCGCGGCTGCGCAAGGCGGCCGACGGCGGCCAGCGCGTCCTGTTCGCCACCGGCCACCCCGGCGGCCTGCTCGACGTCCACCGCGCGACCGCGGCGGCGCTGCGCGCGGCCGGCTGCGAGATCGTCGTCATCCCCGACGGGCTGACGACCGAGGAGGGCTACGTCATGCAGTTCGCGGACGTGGCGGTCCTGGAGCACGGCGCGACCCTGTGGCACACCCACTCGGGCGAACCGATGAAGGCGATCCTGACGGCCCTGGAGCGCGCGGGCCGCCCGCTGCCCGACCTGGTCGTCGCCGACCACGGCTGGGCGGGCTACGCCGGACAGCACGGCGTGGACTCCGTCGGCTACGCCGACTGCAACGACCCGGCCCTGTTCCTGGCGGAGGCCGAGGGCACCGTGCAGGTGACGGTCCCCCTCGACGACCACGTGATCAGCCCGCGCCACTACGACCCGATGACGGCCTACCTGCTCTCGGAGGCGGGCCTGGGCTAGGGCCCGGAGGAGGTCCCGGGGGGAAGCCGGTCGTCGCTCGGCCGGTGGACGGGAACGGGGCCGCACCCGCGACCGCGTGCCCCGGACCTGCCGCCGGACGACCTGGCCGAGGTCAGTGACGGGCGCGGGGGACCCGCACGACGCCCTCCTGGATGACCGACACGGCGAGCCGGCCGTCCTGCGTGTAGATGCGGGCCTGCCCGAGGCCGCGCCCGCCGGAGGCCGAGGGGGACTCCTGGTCGTACAGCAGCCATTCGTCGGCGCGGAACGGCCGGTGGAACCACATGGCGTGGTCCAGGGAGGCCCCGACGACGTCGCCGACCGCCCAGCCGCCGCGGCCGTGCGCGAGCAGGACCGAGTCGAGCAGGGTCATGTCGGAGACGTAGGTGGCGAGCACGATGTGCAGTAGGGCGTTGTCGACGGGCCCGTCGAGCTTGCCGTTGGTGCGGAACCACACCTGGGAGTGCGGCTCGCGCGGCTCCCCGAACCGGCCGTAGGGCGGTTCCTCGACGTAGCGCAGGTCGATGGCCTCGCGTGCGGCGAGGAAGTGCGCGACGACCCCGGGGTCGAGGTGGTCGTAGCCTCGGAACCGCTCCTGCGAGGTGGGCAGCGCCGCCGGGTCCGGGGCGGGCGGCATGGGCGCCTGGTGGTCCATGCCCTCCTCGTGCTCCTGGAAAGACGCGGACAGCGAGAAGATCGGCCGGCCGTGCTGGACCGCGACCACCCGGCGGGTGGTGAAGGACCGGCCGTCGCGGATGCGCTCGACGTCGTAGACGATGGGCGCGCCCGGGTCGCCCATGCGCAGGAAGTACGCGTGCAACGAGTGGGGCGGCCGGTCCGCCGGGACCGTACGCCCGGCGGCGACCAGCGCCTGGGCCGCGACCTGGCCGCCGAAGACCCGGGGGACCACGGCGGACCGGGACCGGCCGCGGAAGATGTTCTCCTCGATCTGCTCCAGGTCGAGCAGATCGAGGAGGTCCTGGAGTGCCTGGCTCATGAAGTCGGTTGTACCGGCCCGTGGTTGCCGGGGCCTTACAGGCCCATGTCCTTGGCGATGATCGACTTCATGATCTCGCTGGTGCCGCCGTAGATGCGGTTGACGCGGTTGTCCGCGTACAGGCGGGCGATCGGGTACTCGTTCATGTAGCCGTAGCCGCCGTGCAGCTGGAGGCAGCGGTCGATGACGCGGTGGGCGACCTCGGTGCAGAACAGCTTCGCGGAGGCGGCCTCGGCGGGGGTCAGCTCACCGGCGTCCAGGGCCTCGGTGGCGCGGTCGGCGACGGCCTCGGCGGCGTCCACCTCGGCCTGGCAGGCGGCCAGCTCGAACTTGGTGTTCTGGAAGTGCGCGACGGGCTTGCCGAAGACGGTGCGCTCCTGCACGTACTGCTTGGCGAACCGGACCGCGGCCTTGGCCTGGGCGTAGGCGCCGAAGGCGATGCCCCAGCGCTCGGAGGCGAGGTTGTGGCCGAGGTAGTAGAAGCCCTTGTTCTCCTCGCCGAGGAGGTCCTCGACGGGCACCTTGACGTCGACGAACGCCAGCTCGGCGGTGTCGGAGGTCTTCAGGCCGAGCTTGTCGAGCTTGCGGCCGACGGAGTAGCCCTCGGACTTGGTGTCCACGGCGAACAGGGAGATGCCGTGGCGGCGGTCCTCGGCGGTGGGCGCGGAGGTGCGGGCGCACACGATCACGCGGTCGGCGTGCACGCCGCCGGTGATGAAGGTCTTGGCGCCGTTGAGGACGTAGTGCGTGCCGTCCTCGCTCAGCTTGGCGGTGGACTTCATGCCCGCGAGGTCGGAACCGGTGCCCGGCTCCGTCATCGCGATGGCCCACATCTCCTCGCCGGTGACGAACTTCGGCAGGTACCGCTTCTTCTGCTCGTCCGTCGCCAGCATCTTGATGTACGGCAGGGCGAGCAGCACGTGCACGCCGGAGCCGCCGAACTGGACGCCGGCGCGGGCGGTCTCCTCGTACAGCACGGCCTCGAACTTGTGCGAGTCGAGACCGGCGCCGCCGAACTCCTCCGGCACGTTGATGCCGAAGATGCCCAGCTCACCGAGCTTGTAGTAGAAGTCGCGGGGCGCCTGGCCCGCCGCGAACCACTCGTCGTAGACGGGCACGACCTCGGCCTCGATGAAGGCGCGAAGGGTCTCCCGGAACGCCTCGTGATCCTCGTTGAACACCGTACGGCGCACGCCGCCACCTCCACGACATCATGTCTAAGCGCTTGCTCAGCCAAAGATACCGGCCAGTATCCGGACGCGTCCAGGGTGGGTCGGGGGTAACGCTCGTCACGCTGGGGCCGGGAGGCGGGGGGCGGCGAGGCCCGACCGGGGCCGGGACGGAGGGCGGTGGCGGGCCGGGCCTGTTGCTCGACAGCTTCGAACGGACGGGCTGGCGAAACGGGAGGGCGGGGGGGCGCAGCCCCCGCCGGGCGGCGGGCCGAGCCCCGAGGGGCCTGCCCCCCAACAGCTTCGGACGAACGGGGTGCAGGGGGGCGCAGCCGTCGCCGAGGTCCGGTGCGGAGCCCCGGCAGGGCCGGGCTTACCCGACAGCTTCGGATGGACGGCCGAACCGGGGTGCAGGGGGCGCAGCCCCCGCCGGGGACCGGGGCGGAGCCCCCGGGGGCCGAGCCTGTCACCCGACAGCTCCGAATGGACAGACCGGCGAACCGGAGGCGCCGGGGTCCGGGGCGGAGCCCCGGGCGAGGCGGGCCGTCACCCTTCGCGCGCCGTTGCACCGGATGCAGGGGGCGCAGCCTCCGCCTGGGCCTGGGGCGGAGCCCCGGGGGAGCCGGGCTTACCCGACAGATTCGGCTGGACGGCCGAACCGGGGTGCAGGGCGCAGCCCCCGCCGGGGCCCGCGGCGGAGCCCCGGGCTTACCCGACAGCCTCAGGCGGGCGGACGAACCGGGGTGCAGGGGGCGCAGCCCCCGCCGGGGTCCGGGGCGGAGCCCCGGAGGGGGCAGGGCCTGTCACCGGGCCGTTTCGGGTGGGTTGGGTGGGAAACCTAGTCCCCCGCCGCCGCGAACGCCCCCCGGGCCATCCGGTGCAGCAGCTCCGCCGTCGCCCCCCGCCCCGGCAGCACCCCGCTCCTCCCCAGATGCGGCGTCGAGTTCAGCAGCCCGAACACCGAGTGCACCGCCGACCGCGCCGCCGGCTCCCCCAACCCGGGGTACACCTCCCGCACGACCCCCACCCACAGCTCCACGTACTGCCGCTGCAGCTGCCGCACCATCTTCCGGTCACTGTCCCGGAGGCGATCCAGCTCCCGGTCGTGCAGGGTGATCAGAGGCCGGTCGTCGAGCGCGAAGTCGATGTGCCCCTCGATCAGCGAGTCCAGCACCCCCTCCGCCCCCTCCCCGTCCGCCTCCGCAACCCTCCGCTTCGCCCCGGTCAGCAACTGCCCGCTGATCCCGACCAGCAGTTCCGCGAGCATCGCGTCCTTGCCCGGGAAGTGCCGGTACAGCCCGGGCCCGCTGATCCCGACCGCGGCGCCTATCTCGTCGACCCCGACCCCGTGGAAGCCTCGCTCGGCGAACAGCCGCGCGGCCTCCTTGAGGATCTGCTCGCGGCGGGTGGGGGCGTCGGTTCTGGTGGCCATGAAATCGATTCTAGACAGCGAGGTTAGCGCTCGTTAACCTGAAGGAAATGCGTTAACGCTCATTAACACGTGAGGGGACCCGCAGGATGCACGAGGCACCGGAGCTCACGAGCGCGGCAGACCCCGCGTCGGAGGCCTTTCGGGCCAACGAGGAGGCGCACCGCACCCTCGTGGAGGAGCTGCGCGCCAAGCTCGCCAGGGCCGCACAGGGCGGGGGCGAGAAGGCCCGCGCCCGCCACACGGCGCGCGGCAAGCTGCTCCCCCGCGACCGGGTGGACACCCTCCTGGACCCGGGATCACCGTTCCTGGAGCTGGCCCCGCTCGCGGCCGACGGGCTGTACGAGGACCAGGCCCCGGCCGCCGGGGTCATCGCCGGCATCGGCCGGGTCAGCGGCCGCGAGACCGTGATCGTCGCCAACGACGCCACGGTCAAGGGCGGCACGTACTACCCGATGACGGTCAAGAAGCACCTCCGCGCCCAGGAGGTCGCCCTCGACAACCGCCTGCCCTGCGTCTACCTGGTGGACTCCGGCGGCGCCTTCCTGCCCATGCAGGACGAGGTCTTCCCGGACCGGGACCACTTCGGCCGGATCTTCTACAACCAGGCCCGCATGTCCGGCGCCGGGATCCCCCAGATCGCCGCCGTGCTCGGCTCCTGCACGGCCGGCGGGGCGTACGTCCCGGCGATGAGCGACGAGGCCGTGATCGTCCGCAACCAGGGCACGATCTTCCTCGGCGGCCCGCCCCTGGTGAAGGCGGCCACCGGCGAGGTGGTCACCGCGGAGGAGCTCGGCGGCGGCGAGGTGCACTCGCGCGTCTCGGGCGTCACGGACCACCTCGCGGAGAACGACGCGCACGCCCTGCGCATCGTCCGCACGATCGTCTCCACCCTCCCGGCCCGGGGCCCCCTGCCCTGGGAGGTCACCGAGCCCGTCGAGCCCAAGGTCGACCCGCACGGCCTCTACGGCGCGGTCCCGGTCGACTCCCGCACCCCCTACGACGTGCGCGAGATCATCGCCCGGGTCGTCGACGGCTCGCGATTCGCCGAGTTCAAGTCCGAGTTCGGCCAGACCCTGGTCACCGGCTTCGCCCGGATCCACGGCCACCCGGTGGGCATCGTCGCCAACAACGGCATCCTGTTCGCCGAGTCCGCCCAGAAGGGCGCCCACTTCATCGAGCTGTGCGACCAGCGCGGCATCCCGCTGGTGTTCCTGCAGAACATCTCGGGCTTCATGGTCGGCAAGGACTACGAGGCGGGCGGCATCGCCAAGCACGGCGCCAAGATGGTCACGGCCGTGGCCTGCACCCGCGTACCGAAGCTCACGGTCGTGGTCGGCGGCTCGTACGGCGCGGGCAACTACTCGATGTGCGGCCGGGCGTACTCCCCCCGCTTCCTGTGGATGTGGCCGAACGCCAAGATCTCCGTCATGGGCGGCGAGCAGGCCGCCTCGGTCCTCGCCACGGTCAAGCGCGACCAGCTGGAGGCCCGCGGCGAGTCCTGGCCGGCGCAGGAGGAGGACGCCTTCAAGGCCCCGATCCGCGCCCAGTACGAGCGCCAGGGCAGCGCCTACTACGCGACGGCCCGCCTGTGGGACGACGGGGTCATCGACCCGATGGACACCCGTCAGGTCCTGGGCCTGGCCCTGACCGCCTGCGCCAACGCGCCCCTGGGTGACCCCCAGTTCGGCGTCTTCCGGATGTGAGGGGACGGACGACGATGTTCGAGACAGTGCTGGTGGCCAACCGAGGCGAGATCGCCGTCCGCGTCATCCGGACGCTGCGGTCGATGGGCGTGCGCTCGGTGGCCGTCTTCTCCGACGCGGACGCCGACGCCCGGCACGTCCGCGAGGCGGACACGGCGGTCCGGATCGGCCCGGCCCCCGCCATCGAGAGCTACCTGTCGGTGGAGCGCCTGCTGGAGGCGGCGGCCCGCACCGGCGCCCAGGCGGTCCACCCGGGCTACGGCTTCCTCGCCGAGAACGCCGGCTTCGCACGCGCCTGCGCCGAGGCGGGACTGGTCTTCATCGGTCCCCCGGCGGACGCGATCGCGCTGATGGGCGACAAGATCCGCGCCAAGGAGACGGTCCGGGAGGCCGGGGTGCCGGTGGTGCCCGGCGGCCGGGACCCGGAGCTGGCCGAGGCGGCCCGCGAGCTGGGCGCGCCGGTGCTGCTGAAGCCGAGTGCGGGCGGCGGCGGCAAGGGCATGCGCCTGGTGCGGGACCTGAGCCGGCTGGAGGACGAGATCGCCTCGGCCCGCCGTGAGGCCCGGGCCTCCTTCGGCGACGACACGCTGCTGGTGGAGCGCTGGATCGACCGGCCCCGCCACATCGAGATCCAGGTCCTCGCCGACGGCCACGGCAACGTGGTCCATCTGGGCGAGCGCGAGTGCTCCCTCCAGCGCCGCCACCAGAAGATCATCGAGGAGGCGCCGAGCGTCCTGCTCGACGAGGAGACGCGTGCCGCGATGGGCGAGGCGGCGGTCCAGGCGGCCCGCTCCTGCGGCTACCGGGGCGCGGGCACGGTGGAGTTCATCGTCCCCGGCACCGACCCGTCGTCGTACTACTTCATGGAGATGAACACCCGCCTCCAGGTCGAGCACCCGGTCACCGAGCTGGTCACCGGCCTGGACCTGGTCGAGTGGCAGCTGCGGGTCGCGGCGGGCGAATCCCTCGGCTTCACGCAGCAGGACGTACGGCTCACCGGTCACGCGGTGGAGGCCCGCATCTGCGCCGAGGACCCGGCGCGCGGCTTCCTGCCCTCCGGCGGCACGGTGCTCAGGCTGCGCGAGCCGCAGGGCGACGGGGTGCGCACCGACTCGGGCCTCACCGAGGGCACGGAGGTCGGCAGCCTCTACGACCCGATGCTCTCCAAGGTCATCGCCTACGGCCCCGACCGGGCCACGGCCCTGCGCAAGCTGCGCGCGGCCCTGGCCGAGACGGTCACGCTCGGCGTGCAGACCAACGCCGGTTTCCTGCGCCGCCTGCTGGCCCACCCGGCGGTGGTCTCCGGCGACATGGACACGGGCCTGGTCGAGCGCGCGGTCGAGGACCTGGTCCCCACGGACGTGCCGGAGGAGGTGTACGAGGCGGCGGCGGCCGTCCGCCTGGAGGGCCTGAAGCCCGAACCGGGCGGCTGGACGGATCCCTTCTCGGTCCCGAGCGGCTGGCGCCTGGGCGGCCGGCCGAAGCCGCCCGCCTTCCACCTGAAGGTGCAGGAGCCGCTGGAGTACCTCCCGCGCGGCACGGCGGCGGTCGGCGACGACCGGGTCGCGGTGACCCTGGACGGCGTCCGGCACACCTTCCACCGCGCCGCGGACTGGCTCGGCCGGGACGGCGACGCCTGGCACGTCCGCGACCACGACCCGGTGGCCGCGTCCCTCACCCGGGCGGCCCACGGGGGCGCCGACTCGCTGACCGCGCCGATGCCCGGCACGGTGACCGTGGTGAAGGTGGCCGTCGGCGACGAGGTGAGCGCCGGCCAGAGCCTGCTGGTGGTGGAGGCGATGAAGATGGAGCACGTCATCTCCGCCCCGCACGCCGGCACGGTCGCCGAACTGGACGTCGCGCCGGGCACCACGGTCGCCATGGACCAGGTCCTGGCGGTCATCGCACCGCACGAGGAGGCGGCGGAATGACAGCACCGGGACTCCCCATGACCGTGCCCGCCCGGGACCTGCCCGCCCGGGTGCGCATCCACGAGGTGGGGGCGCGCGACGGCCTGCAGAACGAGAAGGGCACGGTCCCCACGGAGGTGAAGGCGGAGTTCATCCGCCGTCTGGCCGGCGCCGGCCTGACCACCGTCGAGGCGACGAGCTTCGTCCACCCCAAGTGGGTCCCCCAACTGGCGGACGCCGAAGCCCTGTTCCCGATGGTCGCCGATCTCCCGGTGCAGCTCCCGGTCCTGGTGCCGAACGAACGCGGCCTGGACCGCGCCCTGGCCCTGGGCGCCCGGCGGGTCGCCGTCTTCGCCAGCGCCACGGAGTCCTTCGCCAAGGCCAACCTCAACCGCACGGTGGACGAGGCCCTGGCGATGTTCGAGCCGGTGGTGAACCGGGCGAAGTCCGCGGGCGTGCACGTCCGCGGCTACCTCTCCATGTGCTTCGGCGACCCGTGGGAGGGCGCGGTCCCCGTCCCGCAGGTGGTGCGGGTCTGCCGCGCCCTGCTGGACATGGGCTGCGACGAACTGAGCCTGGGCGACACCATCGGCGTCGCGACCCCCGGTCACGTCGTCGCGCTCCTCGCCGCCCTGGACGAGGCGGGGGTGCCGCCGTCCGCCCTCGGCGTGCACTTCCACGACACCTACGGCCAGGCCCTGGCCAACACGCTCGCGGCGCTCCAGCAGGGCGTCACGACGGTCGACGCCTCGGCGGGCGGCCTGGGCGGCTGCCCGTACGCGAAGTCGGCGACGGGCAACCTCGCCACCGAAGACCTCGTGTGGATGCTGCGGGGCCTCGGCATCGACACCGGCATCGACCTCGGCCGCCTCGTCGCCACGAGCACGTGGATGGCCGCCCGACTGGGCCGACCCAGCCCCTCCCGCACCGTACGAGCTCTGTCCCACGAGGACACCGAGGAGCAGTGATCACCATGGACTACCGTCTCTCCCCCGAACTGGAGGAACTCCGCCGCACCGTCGAGGAGTTCGCCCACGAGGTGGTGGCGCCGAAGATCGGCGACTTCTACGAGCGGCACGAGTTCCCGTACGAGATCGTGCGGGAGATGGGCCGCATGGGGCTGTTCGGCCTGCCCTTCCCGGAGGAGTACGGCGGCATGGGCGGTGACTACCTGGCCCTCGGCGTGGCCCTGGAGGAGCTGGCCCGGGTCGACTCCTCGATCGCCATCACCCTGGAGGCGGGTGTCTCGCTCGGCGCGATGCCGATCCACCTGTACGGCACCGAGGCCCAGAAGCAGGAGTGGCTGCCCCGCCTGTGCTCGGGCGAGATCCTGGGCGCGTTCGGCCTGACCGAGCCGGACGGCGGCAGCGACGCGGGGGCGACGCGGACGACGGCCCGGCTGGACGAGTCGACGAACGAGTGGGTCGTCAACGGCACGAAGTGCTTCATCACCAACTCGGGCACGGACATCACGGGCCTGGTGACGGTCACGGCCGTCACGGGCCGCAAGCCCGACGGCCGGCCGCGGATCTCCTCGATCATCGTCCCCTCGGGCACGCCCGGCTTCACGGTCGCGGCCCCGTACTCCAAGGTCGGCTGGAACGCCTCGGACACCCGCGAGCTGTCCTTCGCGGACGTCCGCGTCCCGGCGGCGAACCTGCTGGGCGAGGAGGGCCGCGGCTACGCCCAGTTCCTGCGCATCCTGGACGAGGGCCGCGTCGCCATCGCGGCGCTGGCGACGGGTCTGGCCCAGGGCTGTGTCGACGAGTCGGTCAAGTACGCCAAGGAGCGCCACGCGTTCGGCAAGCCGATCGGGTCGAACCAGGCCATCCAGTTCAAGATCGCGGACATGGAGATGAAGGCCCACACGGCCCGCCTCGCCTGGCGCGACGCGGCGGCCCGCCTGGTGACCGGCGCCTCGTTCAAGAAGGAGGCGGCCCTGGCCAAGCTCCACTCGTCCACGGTCGCGGTGGACAACGCCCGGGAGGCCACCCAGATCCACGGCGGCTACGGCTTCATGAACGAGTACCCGGTCGCCCGCATGTGGCGCGACTCCAAGATCCTTGAGATCGGCGAGGGCACGAGCGAGGTCCAGCGCATGCTGATCGCCCGGGAGTTGGGGCTGGTCGGCTGAGGCCGCAGCACACGGCCGAGACGGCCTGACAGCGGGCGCGGTGATCCGGATCACCGCGCCCGTCGGCGTGCGGCGCCCCACCTCGGGCACACCCCCAGGCCCCCCTGGACACAGAGCGAGGTTAGGCTAACCTAATCGTGATCTCAGCCAAGCGGCTGCCGGCCGCGCCCGCAGTGGCTCCGTACGCACGAAAGCAGACCCCGTCATGTCGAACGCCATATCCGCCCGCCTCTCCCGTCGCGGCCTGCTCGCCGCCGGTGGTGCCCTCGGGCTCGGCGCCCTCGTGACCGCGTGTGGCAGTGAGGACTCCAAGGACGGCGGCTCCGGCGCGAAGGGTGCCGCCGCGTCCGGCCCCTGGTCGTTCAAGGACGACCGCGGCACGACCGTGAAGCTCGACAAGGCCCCCGCGACCATCGTCGCCTTCACCGGTGTCGCCGCGGCCCTGTACGACTACGGCGTCGAGGTCAAGGGCGTGTTCGGCCCGACGAAGACCGAGGACGGCAAGGCCGACGTCCAGGCCGGCGACATGGACGTCAGCAAGCTGACGGTCCTCGGCAACGCCTGGGACCAGTTCAACGTCGAGAAGTACGCGGCCCTCGCCCCGGACGTGCTGATCTCCACCATGTTCGACGACGCCGGCACCCTCTGGTACGTCCCGGCGACCTCCAAGGACAAGATCGCCAAGCTCGCCCCGAGCGTCGGCATCTCCGTCTACGACCGTCAGATCACCGCGCCCCTGCAGCGGATGTGGGAGCTGGCCGAGTCCCTCGGCGGCGACATGAAGGCCGCGAAGGCCGCGGACGCCAAGAAGCGCTTCGAGGCGGCCTCCGAGCGACTGCGCAAGGCCGCCAAGGCCCGTCCCGAGATCACCGTGATGGCCGGCTCCGCGAGCCAGGAGCTGTTCTACGTCTCCGGCACCAACCTCTCCATCGACCTGGAGTACTTCAAGGCGCTCGGCGTGCGCTTCGTCGAGCCGCCGGAGAAGGCCAAGACCCAGGGCGGCGGCTGGTTCGAGAGCCTCAGCTGGGAGAACGTCGACAAGTACAAGGCCGACATCATCATGATGGACGACCGCACCTCGGCCATCCAGCCGGCCGACATCACCGAGGCGACCTGGAAGAAGCTGCCCGCGGTCAAGGCCGGCCAGGTCATCCCGCGTTCGGCCGAGCCCATCCTGTCCTACGGCAAGTGCGCGCCGCTGGTGGAGAACCTGGCGAAGGCGATCGAGACGGCGAAGAAGGTCGGCTGACACCGCACACCGCGGGAGCTGCGCGCGCACGGCGGCCGCGGGCCGCGGACGGCCGGCCGCGCGGCTCCCCCTGCCCCCGACGGGGCGCCACCCCACCCCCGGTGACACATCAGGAGCCCTCATGACCACCGCCGTGGCCGCCCCGTTCCGCTTCTTCTCCCTCCAGGTCGTGCGGACGAGGCGGCTCGGGCCGTCCCTGGCCCGGGTCACCTTCGCGGGGCCCGATCTGCACGCCTTCCACTCCGACGGCCGCGACCAGTCGCTCTCCCTGTTCTTGCCGCACCCGGGCCAGTCCGAGCCGGTCGTGCCGGTGGAACTGGGGGACGGCTGGTGGCAGGGCTGGCGCGAACTGCCGGACGGCGTG
The DNA here is from genome assembly GCF_042878735.1 of Streptomyces sp. NPDC003456. Taxonomy (NCBI): domain Bacteria; kingdom Bacillati; phylum Actinomycetota; class Actinomycetes; order Kitasatosporales; family Streptomycetaceae; genus Streptomyces; species Streptomyces sp. NPDC003456. The sequence continues at coordinate 232,681 of NZ_JBIAOK010000003.1, read as the reverse complement.
CGGGCCGTGATGCGGTCGTACACCCTGCGCGCGCTGCGCCGGGACCCGGACGAGATCGACATCGACTTCGTCCTGCACGGCGTCGGACCGGGCGCCCACGGCGAGGCGGGTCCCGCGGCCCGCTGGGCGGCCCGGGCCGCGGCGGGCGACCGGGTGCTGCTGCTGGGGCCGGCGGTCGCCGACAACCGGGCGATCCGCTTCCGGCCGCCCGCGGACAGCGACCTCGTGGTCGTCTGGGGTGACGAGACCGCCGTGCCGGCCGCCTCGGCCGTCGTGGAGTCGCTGCCGGCCGGCGCCCGTGCCCGGGTCTGGCTGGAGGTGCCCCACGCCGGCGACGTCCAGGACCTGGCGACCGCGGCCCAGGCCGAGATCACCTGGCTGGTGCGCGCCGAGGGGGCGCCCACCGCCCTGGACGCCGTCCGGGCGGCGGACTTCGGGTCCGCCGAGCGGCCGTACGTCTGGCTCGCCGGTGAGTCGGGGTGCGTGAAGGAGCTGCGCCGGCACTTCGTGGCGGAGCGGGGTGTCGACCGCCACCGGGTCACCTTCGTCGGCTACTGGCGCCGCGGCGTCAGCGAGGAGCAGTTGCGCGCCGAGGGCTAGGCGCGGCGTCCCGCCGGGTGGCCGAGTGATCACGGTCACGCAACACTCCCACCCCTCCCACGCCTCTCTGAACTTAGGTTAGGCTAACCTAAGTTGAACCCGCGGTTCAGCCCGTCACCGATCCGCCCCGGACTGTCCCCACCGGAGGACCCGCACATGCGCTCGCACCTGCTCAACGACACCACCGCGGAGCAGTACCGCCGCTCCGTGACCGACGGAGTCGAGCGGGTGGCCGCCAAACTCGCCGCCACCGACCGGCCGTTCACCGGTGTGACCGTCGACGCCCTCGCGCCGCGCATCGACGGGATCGACCTCGACCAGCCGCTGCACGACACCACCGCGGTGCTCGACGAGCTGGAGGAGGTCTACCTCCGGGACGCGATCTACTTCCACCACCCCCGCTACCTGGCCCACCTCAACTGCCCGGTCGTCATCCCGGCCGTGCTCGGCGAGGCCGTCCTGTCCGCCGTCAACTCCTCCCTGGACACCTGGGACCAGTCGGCCGGCGGCACCCTCATCGAGCGCAAGCTCATCGACTGGACGAACGCCCGCATCGGCCTCGGGGAGAACGCCGACGGCGTGTTCACCTCCGGCGGCACCCAGTCCAACCTCCAGGCGCTGCTGCTGGCCCGCGAGGAGGCCAAGCCGGGGCGGGACGGGTGGGAAGGTCCGGCCTCGCTCGCGAAACTGCGCATCTTCGCCTCCGAGGTCAGCCACTTCAGCGTGAAGAAGTCCGCGAAGCTCCTCGGCCTCGGGCAGGACGCGGTGGTCTCCGTGCCCGTCGACCACGACAAGCGCATGCAGACCGTCGCCCTCGCCCGCGAACTGGAGCGCTGCACGGAGGCCGGCCTCGTCCCCATGGCCGTCGTCGCCACCGCGGGCACCACCGACTTCGGTTCGATCGACCCGCTGCCCGAGATCGCCGAGCTGTGCGAGCAGTACGGCACCTGGATGCACGTCGACGCCGCCTACGGCTGCGGACTGCTCGCCTCCCTGAAGCACCGGGACCGCCTGACCGGCATCGAGCGCGCCGACTCCGTCACCGTCGACTACCACAAGTCCTTCTTCCAGCCGGTGAGTTCCTCGGCCGTCCTGGTCCGGGACGCCACCACGCTCCGGCACGCCACCTACCACGCCGAGTACCTCAACCCGCGCCGCATGGTGCAGGAACGTATCCCCAACCAGGTGGACAAGTCCCTGCAGACCACGCGCCGCTTCGACGCCCTGAAGCTGTGGATGACGCTGCGCACCATGGGCGCCGACGGCATCGGTCAGCTCTTCGACGAGGTGTGCGCCCTGGCCCGGGAGGGCTGGAAGCTGCTCGCCGCCGACCCGCGCTTCGACGTCGTGGTCGAGCCGAGCCTGTCCACCCTGGTCTTCCGCTACGTCCCGGCGGCCGTCACCGACCCGGCCGAGATCGACCGCGCCAACCTCTACGCCCGCAAGGCCCTGTTCGCCTCCGGTGACGCCGTCGTCGCGGGCACCAAGGTCGGCGGCCGCCACTACCTGAAGTTCACCCTGCTGAACCCCGAGACGACGGTGTCCGACATCGCCGCCGTCCTCGACCTGATCGCCGGCCACGCCGAGCAGTACCTGGGAGAGTCCCTTGACCGCGCGTCCTGACAACCGAACCAGCACCCACGACTTCGTGGGGATCGGGCTCGGCCCCTTCAACCTCGGCCTGGCCTGCCTCACCGAGCCCATCGACGAACTCGACGGCGTCTTCCTGGAGTCGAAGCCCGACTTCGAGTGGCACGCGGGCATGTTCCTGGACGGCGCCCACCTCCAGACCCCGTTCATGTCGGACCTGGTCACCCTCGCCGACCCCACGTCCCCGTACTCCTTCCTCAACTACCTGAAGGAGAAGGGCCGGCTGTACTCGTTCTACATCCGGGAGAACTTCTACCCGCTGCGCGTCGAGTACGACGACTACTGCCGCTGGGCCGCGGGCAAGCTGAGCAGCATCCGCTTCGGCACCACCGTCACCGAGGTGACGTACGAGGACGACCTCTACGTCGTGCACACCGCCGGCGGCGGCACCTACCGCGCCCGGCACCTCGTGCTCGGCACCGGCACCCCGCCCCACATCCCCGAGGCGTGCCGGGACCTGGGCGGCGACTTCATCCACAACTCCCGCTACCTGCAGCACAAGGCGGAGCTGCAGAAGAAGGAGTCGATCACCCTGGTCGGCTCGGGCCAGTCGGCCGCCGAGATCTACCAGGACCTGCTCGGCGAGATCGACGTCCACGGCTACCGGCTGAACTGGGTCACCCGCTCCCCGCGCTTCTTCCCGCTGGAGTACACCAAGCTCACGCTGGAGATGACGTCCCCGGAGTACGTCGACTACTTCCGCGCGCTGCCCGAGGCGACCCGCTACCGCCTCACCGCCGAGCAGAAGGGCCTGTTCAAGGGCATCGACGGCGACCTGATCAACGAGATCTTCGACCTGCTCTACCGGAAGAACCTCGCCGGCCCCGTCCCCACCCGGCTGCTCACCAACTCCGCGCTGCACAGCGCCCGGTACGAGGACGGCACCTACACCCTCGGTTTCCGCCAGGAGGAGCAGGTCAAGGACTTCGAGCTGGTCTCCGACGGCCTGATCCTCGCCACGGGCTACAAGTACGCCGAGCCCGAGTTCCTCGCGCCGGTCAGGGACCGCCTCGTCTACGACGCGCAGGGCAACTTCGACGTGGCGCGCAACTACGCCGTCGACATCACCGGCCGCGGCGTGTTCCTGCAGAACGCCGGTGTCCACACGCACAGCATCACCAGCCCCGACCTGGGCATGGGCCCGTACCGGAACGCGTACATCATCCGCGAGCTGCTCGGCTCCGAGTACTACCCGGTGGAGAAGACGATCGCGTTCCAGGAGTTCGCCGTATGAGCAGCAGCACCGGTGTCGGCCGGCTCACCGTCCGCCCTCTGGACCCCCTGAAGGACGCCGGGACACTGCACACCTGGGTCACCCACCCCAAGGCGGCCTACTGGATGATGCAGGACGCGAAACTCCAGGACGTCGAGCGCGAGTACATGCGCATCGCGGCCCACGAGCACCACGACGCGTTCCTCGGCCTGCACGAGGGCAGGCCCGCGTTCCTCATGGAGACGTACGACCCGCGGTACGTGGAGCTGGTCGGGCTGTACGAGCCGCAGCCCGGCGACGTCGGCATGCACTTCCTGGTCGCGCCGACCGACCGGCCGATCCACGGGTTCACCCGGGCCGTCATCACGACCGTGATGGAGGAGCTGTTCGCCGACCCGCGCACCCGGCGGGTCGTGGTGGAGCCCGACGTCGGCAACAAGGCCGTCCACGCGCTCAACGAGGCCGTCGGCTTCGTCGCCGAGCGCGAGATCGACAAGCCGGAGAAGCGCGCGCTGCTGAGCTTCTGCACGCGTGAACAGTTCCTGGCAGCCCGAGGAGCAGCCGTATGACCCTGTCCGACGCCGTGGCGCACCTGTCCCCCCACCGCTGGGCGCGGGCCAACCGCCTCCTGATCCGCAAGGCGCTCGCCGAGTTCACGCACGAGCGCCTCCTCACGCCCGAGGCCGACGGCGAGGGCCGGTACACCGTCCGCAGCGACGACGGGCTGACCCGGTACACCTTCACCGCGGTGATCCGCGCCCTGGACCACTGGCAGGTCGACGCCGAGTCGATCACCCGTCACCGGGACGGCGCCGAAGTCCCGCTGTCCGCGCTGGACTTCTTCATCGAGCTGCAGAAGTCCCTGGGCCTGAGCGACGAGATCCTGCCGGTCTACCTGGAGGAGATCTCCTCCACCCTCTCCGGCACCTGCTACAAGCTCACCAAGCCGGCCGTGCCGGCGGCCGAGCTGGCGCGCGCCGACTTCCAGACGGTCGAGACCTCGATGACCGAGGGCCACCCGTGCTTCGTCGCCAACAACGGGCGGCTCGGCTTCGGCATCCACGAGTACCTGTCGTACGCGCCGGAGACCGCGAATCCCGTCCGGCTGGTCTGGCTGGCCGCGCACCGCTCGCGCGCCGCGTTCACCGCCGGTGCCGGCGTCGAGTACGAGTCGTTCCTGCGCGAGGAGCTGGGCGGCGAGACCGTCGAGCGCTTCCACGCCGTGCTGCGCGAGCAGGGCCTGGACCCGGCCGACTACCTGCTCATCCCGGTCCACCCCTGGCAGTGGTGGAACAAGCTCTCCGTCACCTTCGCCGCCGAGGTCGCCCGGCGGAACCTGGTGTGCCTGGGCGAGGGCGACGACGAGTACCTGGCCCAGCAGTCCATCCGGACCTTCTTCAACCGGACCAGCCCCCCGAAGCACTACGTCAAGACGGCTCTGTCCGTCATCAACATGGGCTTCATGCGCGGCCTGTCGGCGGCCTACATGGAGGCCACCCCCGCCATCAACGACTGGCTGGCCCAGCTCATCGAGAACGACCCGGTGCTGCGGTCCACGGGCCTGTCGATCATCCGGGAGCGGGCCGCCGTCGGCTACCGGCACCTGGAGTACGAGCAGGCGACCGACCGGTACTCGCCCTACCGCAAGATGCTGGCCGCGCTGTGGCGGGAGAGCCCGGTGCCGTCGCTGCGGGAGGGCGAGTCCCTGGCCACGATGGCGTCCCTGGTGCACGTCGACGACCAGGGCGCCTCGGTCGCGGGCGCGCTGATCCGGCAGTCGGGCCTCACCCCGGTGGAGTGGCTGCGCCGCTACCTCCAGGCCTACTTCACTCCGCTGCTGCACAGCTTCTACGCCTACGACCTGGTCTACATGCCGCACGGCGAGAACGTCATCCTGGTGCTGAAGGACGGGGTGGTGCAGCGGGCGATCTACAAGGACATCGCCGAGGAGATCGCGGTCATGGACGCCGACGCGGTGCTGCCGCCGGCGGTCGAGCGGGTGCGTGTGGACGTCCCCGAGGACACGAAGCTGCTGTCGATCTTCACGGACGTCTTCGACTGCTTCTTCCGCTTCCTCGCGGCGAACCTCGCCACCGAGGGCATCCTGGCCGAGGACGACTTCTGGCGCACGGTCGCGGAGGTCACCCGCGCCTACCAGGAGTCGATGCCCTCACTGGCGGACAGGTTCCGGCAGTACGACATGTTCGCCCCCGAGTTCGCGCTGTCCTGCCTCAACCGCCTCCAGCTGCGCAACAACCGGCAGATGGTGGACCTCGCCGACCCGTCCGGAGCCCTCCAGCTGATCGGCACCCTGAAGAACCCGATCGCCGGCTTCTGACCCCCGGACGGACGGGCACCCCGGAGTACGGTCCTCCGGGGTGCCCGTCCCCGTGCCCCGTCAGGGGCGCGGGGAACTGCGCGCCCAGCCCCCACCGGGCGGCGGACGCATCACTGCGCACCCCACGGAACCTGCGGTGACCGATACCACTCGATGCCCAGGGCGTTCCACCGCTCGGCCTGCGCAGCGAGCCGCACCTTGTACCGCTCCCAGTCGTGGGTGTCAGCCGGCGACCACCCCAGCTCGGCAACACCGGGCAGGCGCGGGAACGCCATGAACTCGATGTGCCCGGAGTCCTCCAGCGTCTCGGACCACAGGGGCGCCTCGACCCCCTTCACCGCGCCCTCCGGCACCCCGGGCAGATAGGTCCCGGGGTCCCAGTCGTAGGACCGCCGCACCTCGACGTACCCCGCCCAGGACAGTCCCAGGGGCGTGTCCTCGGTGTACTTCATGTCGAGGTAGGCCCGGTCGGCCGGGGACAGGACGAGTCCCGTCCCGTTCTGCGCGGCCTTCACCACGCGTGCCTTCTCCTGCGCCGAGGTGCGGTCCAGACCCCAGTACTGCGCGAGCGCGCCCTCGGCCGGGGTCGCCCCGGTCAGCTGGTGCCAGCCGACGACGGTCTTGCCGTACTTCGCCACGATCGGCTGCACGCGGTCCATGAACGCCGCGTAGTCCTCGTGGCTGGTGGAGTGGGCCTCGTCGCCCCCGATGTGCAGGTACCTGCCGGGGGTGAGCGCGGCCAGCTCCCGGATCACGTCGTCCACGAAGTCGTAGGTGACGTCCTTGCCGACGCACAGCGAGCTGAAGCCGACCGCGGTGCCGGTGTACAGCGGCGGGGCCACGCCGTCGCAGTTGAGCTCGGCGTAGGAGGCGAGCGCGGCGTTGGTGTGGCCGGGCATGTCGATCTCGGGGACGACCTCCAGGTGGCGGGAGGCGGCGTAGCGCACGATCTCCTGGTAGTCGGCCTTGGTGTAGTGGCCGCCGGGTCCGCCGCCGACCTCGGTGGAGCCGCCGTAGGTGGCCAGGCGCGGCCAGGAGTCGATGGCGATGCGCCAGCCCTGGTCGTCGCTGAGGTGCAGGTGCAGCTTGTTGAGCTTGTACAGGGCGAGCTGGTCGATGTAGCGCTTGACCTGCTCCACGGTGAAGAAGTGCCGGGAGACGTCGAGCATGGCGCCGCGCCAGCCGTAGCGCGGGGTGTCGGTCACGGTGCCGCCGGCGACCGTCCAGGGGCCGGGCTGGACCGTGTCCCTCTCGACCGCCGCGGGCAGGAGCTGGCGCAGGGTCTGCACGCCGTGGAAGAGGCCCGCGGGCGTCCTGGCGCTGATCGTCACCGCTCGCGGGGAGCTGCTCAGGCGGTAGCCCTCGGCGCCGAAGTCGCCCCGGGTCAGGGCCAGTCGGATGCCGCCCTCGCCGCGCGTGGTGACCGGCAGCCGGTACCCGGTGGAGGGCCGCAGGATGTCCGCGAGGTACTGCGCGACCTGCCGCGCCTCGCGCGAGCCGTCGACGCGGATGTGCGTGCCGCGCGTGATCCGGTACGGGGCGCCGCCGGGCGTGACCGACGCGGGTGCCGGGACGACCCGGTCCAGCGGGGTGGGAGCGGCCGCCCGGGCCGGAGCGGCGCCGGTGGCGCAGACGCCCACCGCGACGAGCAGCAGGGAACCGAGAAGGCGAAGCGTTCTGTGGTGCTGTCGTACGAGACCGTCTCTCACAAAACCGTCCCTTCCATGAGCCGTTGAGCTCCAAGAGGTCTGGACCACTCTCCCGTGAGACGGGTGGAACAATCCACCCCATGGCGGAAATCATCCAGAAGGACGGCACGTGGATCTTCGACGGCGACGCCCTGCGGCTGACGCCCGGGCGGGACAAGAACGTCAGTGTGCTGCGCAGGGAGCTGGGTGAACTGGTCGTCCCGCTGGCCGCGTTGGCGGGCATCTCGTGCGAGCAGGGCAGGAAGGCGGGCCGGCTGCGGCTGCGCCTGCGCGACGGTGCGGATCCGCTGCTGCACGCGACCGGCGGGCGGCTCACCGAGCCCCACGACCCCTACCAGCTCGTCGTGGAGCCCGACCGCTACGGCGTCGCCGAGTACCTGACCGACGAGGTGCGCAACGCGCTGCTGCTGGACCGGGTCCCGGCCGGCCCGGTGACCGAGTACCTGCTGCCGGGCCCGGCCGTGCCCCTGTCGGCGTCCGCCGGGGACGGCACGGCGAGCTTCGACGGCGAGCGCATACGCCTGGAGTGGAACTGGAAGACGGAGGACGCCAAGGCCGCCGCCGGGACCCGCACGCTCGCGCTCGCCGACGTCACCGGCGTCCAGTGGCAGCCCGCGGCCGGACTGGACAACGGCCATCTGCGCTTCACCGTGCGCAACGCGCCCACCAAGACCCCGCCCAAGTACGACCCGAACGCCGTGGAGCTGTGGGGCTTCAAGAAGGACCCGCTGATGGCCCTGGTCGCGGCGGCGGTCCAGGCGAGGCTTCCGCACCCGGCCCGGCCCGCCGGCGACGCCGTACGGGACGCGCGCCCGGAGCTGCCCTCCTCCCCGGCCGCGGCCGCCGAGGACGACCACGACGCCCTGCTGCGCCGGCTTCGGGAACTCGGGGAGCTGCACCGCACGGGCGTCCTGACGGACGACGAGTTCGCCCTGGCCAAGCAGGCGGTCCTCAGGCGGATGTGACCGGACGCTGCCGGGCCGGCCACGAGGCCCTGCCCGGAATCGGGCAGATTTCTTGCGAAAGACTCGCTCGTGCTTCAGGATCATCGGGTGCACGACGAACTCGTTGATCATCTGACGCGCTCCAGCCCCCTCAGCCGGGGCGAGGCGCAGCGTGTGATCCAGGACGTGCTCGCCTACTTCGACGAGACGACCGAGGAGTACGTCCGTCGCCGCCACCGCGAGCTCCAGGCCCAGGGCCTGGTGAACGCGGCGATCTTCGAGCGGATCGAGGCGGACCTCAAGTACCGCGCGGTGGCCCCGCCGGAGCTCTCGCTCCGGCAGCTGCGGCGCATCGTCTACGGCTAGGAATACGTATACATGTGCGGAATCGTCGGTTACATCGGGAAGCGTGACGTCGCGCCCCTGCTCCTGGAGGGCCTGCAGCGCCTGGAGTACCGCGGCTACGACTCCGCGGGCATCGTCGTCACGTCCCCGAAGACGTCGGGCCTGAAGATGGTCAAGGCCAAGGGCCGCGTGCGCGACCTGGAGGCCAAGGTCCCGGCCCGCTTCAAGGGCACGACCGGCATCGCCCACACCCGCTGGGCCACCCACGGCGCCCCGTCCGACGTGAACGCCCACCCGCACCTGGACGCCGAGGGCAAGGTCGCCGTCGTCCACAACGGCATCATCGACAACGCGTCCGACCTGCGCCGCAAGCTGGAGGCGGACGGCGTCGAGTTCCTCTCCGAGACCGACACCGAGGTCCTCGTCCACCTCATCGCCCGCTCGCAGGCGGAGAAGCTGGAGGACAAGGTCCGCGAGACCCTCCGGCTCATCGAGGGCACCTACGGCATCGCCGTCATGCACGCCGACTTCCCGGACCGCATCGTCGTCGCCCGCAACGGCTCGCCGGTCGTCCTCGGCATCGGCGAGAAGGAGATGTTCGTCGCCTCCGACATCGCCGCCCTGGTCACGCACACGCGGCAGATCGTCACCCTCGACGACGGCGAGATGGCCACCCTCAAGGCCGACGACTTCCGCACCTACACCACCGAGGGCACCCGCACCACCGCCGAGCCCACCACCGTCGAGTGGGAGGCCGCCTCCTACGACATGGGCGGCCACGACACCTACATGCACAAGGAGATCCACGAGCAGGCCGACGCCGTGGACCGCGTGCTGCGCGGCCGCATCGACGACCGCTTCTCCACCGTGCACCTGGGCGGTCTGAACCTGGACGCCCGCGAGGCCCGGCGCATCCGCCGCGTGAAGATCCTCGGCTGCGGCACCTCCTACCACGCGGGCATGATCGGCGCCCAGATGATCGAGGAGCTGGCCCGCATCCCCGCCGACGCCGAGCCCGCCTCGGAGTTCCGCTACCGCAACGCGGTCGTCGACCCCGACACCCTCTACGTCGCCGTCTCCCAGTCGGGTGAGACGTACGACGTGCTGGCCGCCGTGCAGGAGCTCAAGCGCAAGGGCGCCCGCGTCCTCGGCGTGGTGAACGTGGTCGGCTCGGCCATCGCCCGCGAGGCCGACGGCGGCATCTACGTGCACGCCGGCCCCGAGGTCTGCGTCGTCTCCACCAAGTGCTTCACCAACACGACGGTCGCCTTCGCCCTGCTCGCCCTGCACCTCGGCCGCACCCGCGACCTCTCCGTCCGGGACGGCAAGCGGATCATCGAGGGCCTGCGCAAGCTGCCCGCGCAGATCGCCGAGATCATGGAGCAGGAGGAGGACGTCAAGAAGCTGGCCCAGCAGTTCGCCGAGGCCCGCTCGATGCTCTTCATCGGCCGCGTCCGGGGCTACCCGGTGGCCCGCGAGGCCTCCCTGAAGCTCAAGGAGGTCTCCTACATCCACGCCGAGGCATACCCGGCCTCCGAGCTGAAGCACGGCCCGCTGGCCCTGATCGAGCCGGCCCTCCCCACGGTCGCCATCGTCCCCGACGACGACCTGCTGGAGAAGAACCGCGCCGCCATGGAGGAGATCAAGGCCCGCAGCGGCAGGATCCTCGCGGTGGCCCACCAGCACCAGGAGAAGGCCGACGAGACCATCGTCGTCCCGAAGAACGAGGACGAGCTGGACCCGATCCTCATGGGCATCCCGCTCCAGCTCCTGGCGTACCACACGGCCCTGGCCCTCGGCCGGGACATCGACAAGCCGCGCAACCTGGCCAAGTCGGTGACGGTGGAGTAGAGGCCTTCCGGTAACGGGCGCGGGGCACTGCGCGAGCAACCGCACCCCACGGGCCGACAGACGACAACGGACCCCCACGTGCTGCCACCGCGCACGGGGGGTCCGTTCCATCGCCGGGAAGCCGCCCAACTCCCCAGCCGGCGCAGCTAGCCGGTGGCCGTCACTCCCCGGCCGGCAGCGCGTCGCGGAAGTGCCGTCGGCCAGTGCGCCCACGCGGCGGTGGCCGCGTACCAGGCCACCGCGCCCGCGGCGACGGCGAACCAGCCCCCGGCCTTCGCGAGCCCGTCGTTCTGCGCGAACGCGGCGACCGCGAGCAGCATCAGGGCCACGAAGAACAGCCCGTGGACGCCGCGGTTGAGCCGATCTCCGCCCGCGAGCGTGAGGGACAGCGCCGCGAGGGCGAACAGCAGCAGGAACAGCCCCGCCTCCTCGGCGGCGGCGACGTCGGTCACGGCCCAGGTGAACCACAGCGCCCCGAGCACGGAGAACGCCGTGCCGTCGGCGGCGTCGCCCTCCCGGAGGGCCACCACACCGGCGACGAAGAGCGCTGCTCCGCCGACGTACTGGGCGATTGACGAGGCGTCAGCGGCCGAGACGCCGTCGAGCACGGCGGTGTTCCCCAGACCGAAGGCCAACAGGGTAATTCCGAGGGCGAGTCGACCGGCCACGGTCGTGATTCCGCTTCCCGCGGGAACGTCTTTGTCCACGGCGGGCTCCCTTCGTGCAGTGGTGCGATGTCCCGTATATGCCCTTCACAAGGGCACAAACACCTTCATGCGCAGGGAAATTCACGCATGCACAAGGGAGTTGAACCGGGCCGGGGCTCAGGGAATGACGATGACGGGCCGCTGCGCCCGCTTGGCCAGCCGTCCCGCGACGGACCCGAAGATCCGCCCGACGATGCCGTGGGTCGACCCGACGACGATCGCGTCGGCCTCGTACTCCCGGCCGACCTCCTCGAGCTCGTGACAGATGTCACCGCCGCGCTCGACCAGGATCCAGGGCACCTCGGCGAGGTAGTCGGCACAGGCCAGCTCCAGACCGAGCACCTCGGTCCGGTGGTCCGGCACGTCCACGAAGACGGGCGGCTCGCAGCCCGCCCACACCGTGGTCGGCAGCCGGTTGGCGACGTGGACGATGATCAGGCCCGACCCGGAGCGATGGGCCATGCCGATCGCGTAGGCCAGGGCGCGCTCGCTGGACGTGGAGCCGTCGAAGCCGACGACGACCCCGTGCTTGAAAGCGGGATCGCACGAATGGCGTGGCTCTTCCGCCGCCAGGGGCTCGGCCGCCGTGGGATCGGCGACGGGCCGCTTGCGGTCCGCAGGTTCGAAGAATTCGTGACCGGCCATGGCTGTCTCGGCGTTGTGATCCTTTATGGGTGGGACAACAGGGTGCGGCGGAGCTGTGTCCGGGAATGGTCTTCCCAACCCCATACCCCCAAGGGTACGGCGGCACGCCTCTTCGGCCCAGCTCCCGCCCGTCGTGCGTGCGGGTTCCAGGGAGCATGCACGAGGCGACGCCCGTAACGCAATGGTTGCTGCCCTGTACAGGCGGTTTGCACGGGATGCACTCACCCGTGACAGTGGGGGCGGCACAGTGACCCACGCCCGGGCCGCGCGTTGAACCCCGTGAGCCACGCCACAGGGAGCCCGTCATGTCCGCACCACACCCCGCCTCCGAGGCGGACGGCGCGGCCGCGCCGAGGCGGGACACCGTGACGGACGTGGTCCGCTGGGCCGCCTTCAGCTGCCTGCTCGTCCCGGTCGTGCTCCTCGCCTGCGGCACCACCCTGGCCGGCGCGGCCGGCACGGCCCTCGGACTCGCGGCCGTCACGGGCGCCTGCCGGGTGCTGCTGCGCCAGTCCGAGCGGGGAGCGGCCCGGCTCGCGGCCGAGGACCGGGCGCCGCACCGGGGCAGGCGCCACCGCACGGGAACGGGGTCCCACCGCGGCGGACGGCACACGGGAGGAGAGACACCGGTCGACTGACCGGTTTCCGTACCCTGGCACGCTGCTTTTCAGCCAACTTCCGGCCTTGGCGCATCCCCCCACCCCACCACCCCCCAACCCCCGTTCGACCTGCACGGAAAGGGTCTCCGGGCGGTCCCGCACCCTACGTGGTTTGGCCACTGCGACGAGGCGCACTTCCCTGCACGCCCCACGAGTGCAACGCTTCGTGATCGAATGCTTTACGCCAAGTTGCCAAGTCGACAATGCGCCGAGTGCCGAACCGGCCACCTCGGCGCAACGCGACACAGTAGATTCGATCTTGACTGTCTACGGCGGGGGACTCGTGCAGGACCGAGGGGAAACGTGCAGGAGCGACACAACCGAGGAGCCGCGACCACCAAGGGGGGCTTAGCAGGATGAGCCACGACTCCACTGCCGCGCCGGAAACCACCGCGGCCCGGAAGCTGTCCGGGCGACGCCGCAAGGAGATCGTCGCGGTGCTGCTGTTCAGCGGCGGCCCCATCTTCGAGAGTTCCATACCGCTGTCGGTGTTCGGGGTTGACCGCCAGGACGCCGGCGTACCGCGCTACCGACTACTGGTGTGCGGAGGGGAGGAAGGCCCGCTGCGGACCACAGGGGGCCTCGAACTCACCGCACCACACGGCCTGGAGGCGATCTCACGCGCGGGCACGGTCGTCGTGCCGGCCTGGCGTTCGATCACCTCACCGCCACCGGAGGAGGCGCTCGACGCGCTGCGCCGCGCCCACGAGGAGGGCGCCCGCATCGTCGGGCTGTGCACCGGCGCCTTCGTGCTGGCGGCGGCCGGTCTGCTGGACGGCCGTCCGGCGACCACCCACTGGATGTACGCACCGACGCTGGCCAAGCGCTACCCGTCGGTGCACGTGGACCCGCGGGAGCTGTTCGTCGACGACGGCGACGTGCTGACCTCGGCGGGCACCGCGGCGGGCATCGACCTGTGCCTGCACATCGTGCGCACGGACCACGGCAACGAGGCGGCCGGGGCCCTGGCGAGGCGGCTCGTCGTGCCGCCGCGCCGCAGCGGCGGGCAGGAGCGCTACCTCGACAGGTCTTTACCCGAGGAGATCGGCGCCGACCCGCTCGCCGAGGTCGTCGCCTGGGCGCTGGAGCACCTCCACGAGCAGTTCGACGTGGAGACGCTGGCGGCTCGCGCGTACATGAGCCGGCGTACGTTCGACCGCCGCTTCCGCTCGCTGACCGGGAGCGCTCCGCTGCAGTGGCTGATCACGCAGCGGGTGCTCCAGGCGCAGCGGCTGCTGGAGACGTCGGACTACTCGGTGGACGAGGTGGCGGGGCGCTGCGGCTTCCGGTCGCCGGTCGCCCTGCGCGGGCACTTCCGCCGCCAGCTGGGCTCGTCCCCGGCGGCGTACCGGGCGGCGTACCGGGCCCGGCGTCCGCAGGGCGAACGCCCGCAGGAGACCGAGTCCGCCCCGGGCGGTCCCGGCTCCGGCCTGGCGGGGCATCCCGGTCACCCGGGCCACCACCCCCAGGCGCCCACCCCGCTGCACCCGGACCATCCCGTCCCGCACCAGTCCCGCCGCACGGCGGCGGCGAGCGCGGTCGGGGCGTCCGCGGCCCTGTCGGCCAGCCTGCCCGGCCCGCGCAGCGGAACGTGACGCGGTAGTCACCGGGCGGGCCGGCGTGATGCCGGCCCGCCCGGTGCGTTCCCGCTCCGGGCATGCAGCGTCCTCGCCCGGCCCCGCCGGCTCCTGCGGTGCCGACGACACGGCCGACCCGACCGCGCACCCCGCGCCGTAGGGTTGGGCCCATGAACGATCGCATGGTGTGGATCGACTGCGAGATGACCGGCCTCTCGCTGTCGGACGACGCGCTCATCGAGGTGGCCGCCCTCGTCACGGACTCGGAGCTGAACGTGCTCGGCGAGGGTGTGGACATCGTCATCCGGCCGCCGGACCGGGCCCTGGAGACGATGCCGGACGTGGTGCGCCAGATGCACACCGCTTCCGGCCTGCTCGAGGAGCTGCCGCACGGCACGACCCTCGAGGACGCCGAGGAGCAGGTCCTGGCGTATGTGAGGGAGCACGTCAAGGAGCCCGGCAAGGCCCCGCTGTGCGGCAACTCCGTCGGCACCGACCGCGGCTTCCTGCTGCGGGACATGCCCACGCTGGAGGACTACCTGCACTACCGGATCGTCGACGTCTCCTCGATCAAGGAGCTGGCCCGCCGCTGGTACCCGAGGGCGTACTTCAACAGTCCGCAGAAAAACGGCAACCACCGCGCCCTGGCCGACATCCGCGAGTCCATCGCGGAGCTGCGCTACTACCGCGAGGCCGTCTTCGTCCCGCAGCCCGGGCCCGACTCGGACACCGCGCGGACGATCGCGGCGAAGCACGTCCTGCCCGCCCAGTAGGCCGGACCGGGGAACGCCGAGGGGCGCCGCGAAAGGCGGGCGCGAGCACCCCTTCGGACCCTGTACACTTTTTCTCGGCCGGTCGGGGACGACACTGATCTCCAAGCCGGTCATGGTGGGTGTAGCTCAGCTGGTAGAGCACCTGGTTGTGGTCCAGGATGCCGCGGGTTCGAGTCCCGTCACTCACCCTGTACGACGAGGGGCTGTCCCGGGAGACCGGGGCAGCCCCTCGTCCGTGTTCCCGGCGGCCCGCTCGCGGCGCCCCGACTCCCCCGCGCGGGCGGGCCGTTCCCCGTGGCCCTCCGCGCGTGCGGGCCGCCAACGGGCGGAGCGGCCCTCACCCGCCGTCAGGAGGACGCCCGCGGCACCAGCTCCGTCGCCAGGACCAGCTGACGCCGCTCCAGGCTCCGGGACGCCGCCGGGCGGCGGTCGGCGACCTCGGACAGCAGCAGATCGATCATCCGCCGCCCCATCTCCTCGATGGGCTGGCGGACGCTGGTCAGCGGCGGATCCGTGTGCCGCGCTATGGCGGAGTCGTCGTAGCCCACGAGCGCCACGTCGTCCGGGATGCGGCGGCCCGCCTCGCGCAGGGCCTGCCGGGCCCCCGCCGCGGTGACGTCGGAGGCGGCGAAGACCGCGTCCAGGTCCGGGTGGCGCTCCAGCAGCGCCGTCATCGCGCGCAGGCCGCCGTCCTCGGTGAAGTCGCCCGCCTCGATCAGCGTCCCGTCCGCCGCGTGGCCGGCGTCGTCCAGGGCGTCGCGGTAGCCGTCGATACGGCGCTGGGCACCGTAGACGTCGAGGCGGCCGGTGATGTGGGCGATGCGGCGGCGGCCGCGGGAGATCAGGTGCTCGACGGCCTGCCGGGCCCCGCCGTAGTTGTCCGAGTCCACCGAGGCCAGCGTCTCCCCGGCCGACCGGGGGCCGCTGATGACCGCGGGGATCTCCAACTGCGCGAGCAGGTCCGGCAGCGGGTCGTCGGCGTGCACCGAGACCAGCAGCACACCGTCCACCCGGTGGGCCGCCAGGTACTGGGCGAGGCGCCGGCGCTCGCGGTCGCTGCCCGCGAAGATCAGCAGCAGCTGCATCTCCGTCTCCGACAGCTGCGCCCCGACGCCCTTGAGCATGTCCGAGAAGTACGGCTCCGCGAAGAAGCGGGTCTCCGGCTCGGGCACGACGAGCGCGATCGCGTCCGTGCGGTTCGCGGCCAGGGCGCGCGCGGCGGTGTTGGGGACGTAGCCGAGCTCGGCGACCGCCGCCTCGACCGCGGCGCGGGTCGCGTCGCTGACCCGGGGCGAACCGTTGATCACCCGGGAGACGGTGCCGCGGCCCACACCGGCGCGCGCCGCCACCTCTTCGAGGGTGGGCCGGCCCCCGCTGCGGCCCCGCGCTCCGTGGCTTGCCATGGGCTCCGCCTTCCGTCGTGTGTCACGCTGGCTGGAATCTAACAGCCCCGTCAGAGCCGGTGACCGCCCCTGTGGACCGAAGCTCCGGGTGCCTTCCGCTTGGGCCGGAACGCGGCTCGCGCGTACGGTACGGCGACCGAAACGAGTCAGGACCGCCGGTGCGCGGACGCCCCCACCGGCCCAGTTAACAGCCCGATAACTGAACGCATTTCGCCGTGCCCGGTCCCTTGACACCCTCGCCCCGACCCGCGACTCTTCAACACATCACTGGTGGGAGCGCTCCCACAGTACCTGACACCTACACATCCCGCACGTTCCCCACCCGAGCCGCAGCGAGTAAAAAGGGCCCAACAATGCCGTTGGCCCGGGGGGTCGGCACGTCAGGGCAACAGGAGGACCTCAGATGCGAGCACGTAGGGCGGTAGTGCTGGCGGCGGTGGCGTCGCTGGGCGCCGGACTGCTGGCCGGTTGTGCCGACGACGGCGGCAGCGACTCGGACTCGTCGGGCGGCAGCGGCGGCAAGACCGTGATCACCCTGGGTCTGTTCGGCACCTTCGGCTTCAAGGAGGCCGGACTCTACGCGGAGTACGAGAAGCTCCACCCGGACATCAAGATCCAGGAGAACGTCACCGAGCGGAACGAGAACTACTACCCGGCGCTGGTCAACCACCTCACGACCAACAGCGGCCTGATGGACATCCAGGGCGTCGAGGTCGGCAACATCGCCGAGGTCGTCGCCACCCAGGCGGGCAAGCTCGAGGACCTCTCCAAGGCACCCGGCGTGAAGCAGGACAACTACCTCGACTGGAAGTGGCAGCAGGCCACCACCAAGGAGGGCCAGACGATAGGTCTGGGCACCGACGTCGGCCCGATGGCCATCTGCTACCGCAAGGACCTCTTCGAGAAGGCCGGTCTGCCGACCGACCGCGAGGAGCTCGCGAAGATGTGGTCGGGCGACTGGCAGAAGCTGATCGACGTCGGCCAGAAGTACAAGAAGAAGGCGCCCGAGGGCACCACGTTCATGGACTCCCCCGGCGGCCTGATGAGCGCCATCATGTCCAGCGAGAAGGTCCGCTACTACGACGAGTCCGGCAAGGTCATCTACAAGGACAACCCGGTCGTCAAGAAGTCCTTCATGATGACCGCGAAGGCGGCCGAGGACGGACTGGTGGGAGCGCAGACGCAGTTCCAGCCGGCCTGGGACACCACCATCGCCAACGGCAAGTTCGCGGCGATGTCCTGCCCGCCGTGGATGCTCGGCTACATCGAGAGCAAGTCCAAGCCGGAGGCCCAGGGCAAGTGGGACGTGGCCGCCGCGCCCAAGTCCGGCAACTGGGGCGGTTCGTTCCTCAGCGTGCCCAAGAGCGGCAAGCACGTGAAGGAGGCCATCGAGCTGGCCGCCTGGCTCACGGCTCCGGAGCAGCAGGCGAAGCTGTTCGAGAAGCGCGGCAGCTTCCCCAGCACGCCGTCGGCGTACGACACCCCCGCCGTGCAGAACGCGAAGAACAAGATGACCGGTGACGCCCCGATCGGCAAGATCTTCGCCGAGGCGGCCGAGACGAGCCCGGTCCAGGTCATCGGCCCGAAGGACCAGATCATCGGGTCGGCGCTGAACGACAACGGTCTGGTGCTGGTCACCAAGGGCAAGTCGCCCGAGGAGGCCTGGAACACGGCCGTGAAGACCATCGACAACAACCTGGACAAGTGACCCGTATGGCCACCCGCCCCGACACCGCCGCGCTCCCCTCCAAGGAGGGGAGCGCGGCCCCGGCCCGTCCCGAGACGGGCAGGCCGCCCGCGCCGGTGGACGAGCGCCGCCGGGCCCGGTTGTCCCGACGCTGGCAGCGGGACGTGCGCTGGAGCCCGTACGGGTTCGTCTCGCCGTTCTTCCTGCTGTTCGTGGCCTTCGGCCTGTTCCCGCTGGTCTACACGGGCTGGGCCTCGCTGCACCAGGTGGAGCTGACGGCGCCCACCGACATGAACTGGGTGGGGCTGCGCAACTACACCCGGATCTTCGACGACGACTTCTTCTGGAACGCGGCGAAGAACACCCTGACCATCGGCATCATCTCCACCGTCCCGCAGCTGCTGATGGCCCTGGGCATCGCCCACATCCTCAACTACAAGCTGCGCGGCTCGACCTTCTACCGGGTCGTGATGCTCGCGCCCTACGCGACCTCGATCGCCGCCGCCTCCCTGGTGTTCGTGCTGCTCTTCGGCCGCGACTACGGCATGATCAACTGGGTCCTGAACATGGTCGGCATCGACCACATCGACTGGCAGAACGACCGGTGGCCCTCCCAGATCGCCGTCTCGACCATCATCATCTGGCGCTGGACCGGCTACAACGCGCTGATCTACCTGGCGGCGATGCAGGCCATCCCGAACGACCTGTACGAGTCGGCGGCGCTGGACGGGGCCAACCGCTGGCAGCAGTTCTTCCACGTGACGCTGCCGTCGCTGCGGCCCACGATCCTCTTCACGGTCGTCGTGTCGACCATCGGCGCCAGCCAGGTCTTCGGCGAGCCGCTGCTGTTCGACGCCAACAAGGGCGCCTCGGGCGGCGCCGAGCACCAGTTCCAGACCCTGGGCCTGTACCTGTACGAGCAGGGCTGGGTGAACCAGCACCTCGGCCGGGCCTCGGCGATCGCGTGGACGATGTTCCTCATCCTGATCGTCATCGGCATCGTCAACTACGTCATCTCGCGCCGGCTGCGCGCCAGTAGCTAAGGAGTGTGGCCGTGACGACGACTGTGACGCCCCCCGAGACGAAGACCCCCGCCCCCCAGCCCAAGCGCTCGCGCCTGCCCCGGTCGGCCCGGGCGGGCGGGACCCTGCACGCCGGCCCGGTCGCGTACGTGATCCTGGGCCTGTTCACCCTGGTCTCGCTGTTCCCGCTGGTGTGGACGGCGATCGCCGCCTCCCGGGACAACCAGCGGCTGGCCGAGACGCCACCGCCGTTCTGGTTCGGCGCGAACCTGTTCAAGAACCTGGAGATCGCCTGGCGGGACGCCAACCTGGGCGAGGCGTTCCTCAACACCACGATCGTGGCCGGGATCTCGGCGGCGACCATCGTCGTCCTGTCGACGATCGCCGGGTTCGCCTTCGCCAAACTGCGGTTCAAGGGCCGCAACGCGCTGATGCTGGTGGTGATCGGCACGATGATGGTGCCGCCGCAGCTCAGTGTGATCCCGCTGTACATGATGGTCGCCGAGCTGGACTGGACCGACCAGTTGCAGGCGGTCATCTTTCCCTCGCTGGTCAGCGCGTTCGGTGTGTTCTTCATGCGGCAGTACCTGATCCAGGCGCTGCCGGACGAGATCATCGAGGCGGCCCGGGTGGACGGCGCGAGCAGCTGGCGCGTGGTGTGGCACGTGGTGTTCCCCACGGCCCGGCCCGCGATGGCGGTGCTCGGCATGCTGATGTTCGTGCAGGCCTGGAACGACTTCCTGTGGCCGTTCCTGGTGCTGACCCAGACCGGCAACCCGACCGTGCAGGTCGCCATCGCGGGTCTCGGCCGCGGCTACACGCCCGACCAGTCCCTGATCATGGCGGGCGCGCTGCTGGGCACGCTGCCGCTGCTGCTGGTCTTCGCGATCTTCGGCAAGCAGATCGTGGGCGGCATCATGCAGGGTGCCGTCAAGGGGTAGCCCTTCCCTCGGGGGCCGGGCCGGTGCCGCTCCGGCCCCTGTCTTGTCTTCCTCCTCCCCTCCCCTCTTCACTCTCCGGTCTCCACGACCCCCTTTGGGAGCGCTTCCATGCCTGACTCCGAGAACCCGGCCACCGCGGTGACCTTCCCTTCGTCCTTCCTCTGGGGCGCGGCGACCTCCGCGTACCAGATCGAGGGAGCGGTGCGGGAGGACGGCCGTACGCCGTCGATCTGGGACACCTTCAGCCACACCCCCGGCAAGACGGCCGGCGGCGAGCACGGTGACGTCGCTGTCGACCACTACCACCGCTACCGCGACGACGTGGCGCTGATGGCCGAACTGGGCCTGGGCGCCTACCGCTTCTCCGTGTCGTGGTCGCGGGTGCAGCCCACCGGGCGGGGCCCTGCCGTGCAGAAGGGCCTGGACTTCTACCGCCGGCTGGTGGACGAGCTGCTGGAGAAGGGCATCAAGCCCGCCGTCACCCTCTACCACTGGGACCTGCCGCAGGAGCTGGAGGACGCGGGCGGCTGGCCGGAGCGGGACACGGCGTACCGGTTCGCGGAGTACGCGCAGCTTGCCGGGGAGGCGCTCGGGGACCGCGTCGAGCACTGGATGACCCTCAACGAGCCGTGGTGCGCCGCGTTCCTGGGGTACGCCTCCGGTGTGCACGCGCCGGGCCGCACCGACCCGCTCGCCGCGCTGCGTGCCGCGCACCATCTGAACCTCGCCCACGGCCTGGGCGCCGTCGCGCTGCGGTCGGTGATGCCGGCCCGCAACCAGGTGGCGATCGCCCTCAACTCGGCGGCCGTCCGGCCGCTTTCGCAGGACCCGGCGGACCTGGCCGCAGCCCGCAAGATCGACGACCTGGCCAGCGGTGTCTTCCACGGCCCGCTCCTGCACGGCGCCTACCCGGAGACGCTGTTCGCCGCGACGGCGGGTGTCACGGACTGGGGTTTCGTCCTCGACGGGGACCTGGAGCAGATACACCAGCCCCTGGACGCCCTCGGCCTCAACTACTACACGCCCTCGCTGGTGTCGGCCGCCGACCCGGCCGCCAAGGGGCCCCGGGCGGACGGGCACGGGGCGAGCGAGCACTCGCCGTGGCCGGGCGTGGACGACGTGGCCTTCCACCAGACGCCGGGCGAGCGCACCGAGATGGGCTGGACGATCGACCCGACCGGCCTGCACGAGCTGATCATGCGCTACTCCCGCGAGGCACCGGGCCTGCCGCTGTACATCACGGAGAACGGCGCGGCCTACGACGACAAGATCGACTCGGACGGCCGGGTGCACGACCCGGAGCGGGTCGCCTACCTCCACGGCCATCTGTCGGCGGTGCGCCGCGCGATCGCCGACGGCGCGGACGTCCGCGGCTACTTCCTGTGGTCGCTGCTGGACAACTTCGAGTGGGCGTACGGCTACGGCAAGCGCTTCGGCGCGGTGTACGTCGACTACGCCACGCTGGAGCGCACCCCGAAGACGAGCGCCCGCTGGTACGCGCAGGCCGCCCGGACGGGCACGCTGCCCGACGTGCAGGCGGTCTGAGCCTCCGGAGGACGGGGACGCGGCACGCTTGAGGGAGTGCCGCGCCCCTGCCCGCGAGACGACGGGTGCGCGGTCGTCCCTCGCGCGCCGCGCGCCGGGTCGCTGACGGACCGGTGCCGCGGCGCGACGTGGACGACGAGGGCCGGCGGGAGTGCGGGGTCGGCGTGGAGACGCGCCGGTCGTCAGTGCGAGCGCGAGCGGTGCGCCCTGGTGAGGCGGCCGGGGCGGCGGCGGCGCATCTGCCGGTGCCCCTTGCCGGCGGGCGGCCGTCCGGCCGGCTGGATCCAGAGGCGCACCTCGGTCCCGCCGAGCACCGAGGAGCCGATGCGGACGTCCCCGCCGGTCGACTCCGCGAGCCGGCGCACGATGTCCAGGCCGAGCCCGGTCGAGCCGTCGCTTCCGGAGCCGCTGCCCCGGGCCATCGCGGCCTCCGGGTCGGATATGCCGGGTCCGGCGTCGGACACCAGGACGATCACCGCGTCCTCGCCGTTGTGCACGTCGACCGCGAAGGCCGTGCCCTCCGGGGTGTGCCGGAAGACGTTGCCGAGCAGCGCGTCGAGCGCGGCGGCCAGATCGGCGCGGGCCACGGGGATGCGCACCGGCCGGTCGGCTCCGGCCACCCGCCACTTGCGCCCCTCGTCCTCGGCGAGCGCCGACCAGAAGGCCATCCGCTCGCGCACCACCTCGGCCGCGTCGCAGCCCGCGCCCGGACCGGCCGCGGCCGTCTGGGGTTTGGCCTCGCGGGCGGTGCGGATGATGGTGTCGACCTCGCGCTCGAGCTGCTCGACCGCGCTGCGGGTCTGGTCGGCGGCCGGTCCCTCGCCGAGCGAGGCGGTGTTCAGCCGCAGCACGGTCAGGGGGGTGCGCAGCCGGTGGGAGAGGTCGGCGGCCAGTTCCCTCTCATTGGCGAGGAGCTGGACGACCTGGTCGGCCATGGAGTTGAACGCGGCCGCGGCGAGCCGCAGTTCGCTCGGGCCCTCCTCGGGCACACGGGCGCCGAGCTTGCCCTCCCCCAGTTCGCTGGCCCCCTCGACCAGCCGCTGGGCGGGCCGGACCATGCGCACGCCCAGCCGGTCGGCGACCGCGACCGAGCCGAGGATCAGCGCGACCCCGACCGCGGCGAGGACCGCCCATGCCGTGCCCACGCCGTTGGTGACCTCCGACTCCGGCACGTACACCTCGACGACCGCGATCTCGCCGGTGCTGAGCGCCACCGGCTGGAGGAGGGTGGAGCCGCCGGTGACGGCGGTGGTGGAGGCGCGGCCCAGCTTGCGCACGGTCGCGATGTCCTGGTCGGCGGCGCGCTGCCGGCCGAGCTCCGACGCCTGCCGGCCGTCCCCGGCCGGCAGGTGCACGGCCATCCCGGCGTCGGAGCCGGCGGAGGCGACGACCCGCTCCAGCTGGTCGCGGTCGGTGGTGATGGACAGGGCCGGGGCGACGGCCGCGGCCTCCCGCTCGGCGTTGGAGAAGGCCCGGTCCCGCGCCATCTCGCGGATGACGAGTCCGAGCGGCACCGCGAAGGCGAGCACCACCATGGTGGTCACCGCCAGCGACACCTTCACCAGGGCCCACCTCATCGCGCGGCCCCCGGTGGCTCCAGCTTCACACCGACGCCCCGAAGGGTGTGCAGATAGCGCGGGTTGGCCGCCGTCTCGCCCAGTTTCCTTCTGAGCCAGGACAGATGGACGTCGATGGTCTGGTCGTCCCCGTACGACTGCTGCCAGACCTCGGCCAGCAGCTCCTTGCGGGGCACGACGACGCCGGGGCGGCGGGCGAGGAAGGCGAGCAGGTCGAACTCCCGCCGGGTGAGGTCCAGTCGCACGCCGTCCAGCTCGGCCTGGCGGCGCAGCGGGTCGACGGTCAGCCCGCCGACCCGGAGCACCGGGGAGGCCTCCTGCTCCCCCGCGCCGGAGCGGGCCCGGCGCAGCACGGCCGCCATGCGGGCCGACAGGTGCTCGACCGAGAAGGGCTTGGTGAGGTAGTCGTCCGCTCCCGCGTTGAGCAGCCGGACGATCTCCGTCTCCTCGTCCCGCGCGGTCGCGACGATCACCGGTACGTCCGTGATGCCGCGCAGCATCTTCAGGGCCTCGGACCCGTCGAGATCGGGCAGTCCGAGGTCCAGGACGACCACGTCGAAACGGAAATGGGCGACCTCGCGCAGCGCCTCCAGCGCCGTCCCCACGCTGCGCACGGTGTGCGCGGCGTCGGTCAGGTGCCGGATGAGCGCCGAGCGTACGAACTGGTCGTCCTCGACCACGAGCACACTTGCCATGCGCCGCACCGTACGCCATCCCGAACTGCCCGGTGCGGGCCTGTGGACAACTCCCCGTCGCGGGGCCGCCCGTCGTCTCGGCGGGCGCGATCTGTGGACAACGCCTGGGACGGGTGAGGCAGTATGGCCGCGATGCGCAGAGGACTCGTACACGTACTGGCCTGGCTGCTCGCGACGGGCGCGGCGGTCACGCTGTCGTGGTGGGGTGTCCACACGGTGATGGCGGGCACGGCCTACGACCCGCCGCGCGCTCTGCCCATCAAGGCCGCCGACACGGCCGCCCGGGTGTCCGAGCCGCCGGCCGCCCCGTCGCGGAAGTCGCCTCCGCCCAAGCGCCGCACGCCCGGTGCCGCACCGTCGTCCGGGAAGCCGGGCCCCGCCCCCTCGCGCACGCCGGGGCCGTCCCGCCCTGCCTCCCCGACGGCCGCTCCCGCCTCGACGGGTGAGGTCAAGAGCTACGACACCGAGGGCGGCCGGGCGGTCTTCGACCTCGGCAAGGCGTCGGCGTCCCTCGTCTCGGCGACGCCGGGCGCGGGCTGGTCGATGCAGGTGTGGAAGACCGAGTCGTGGATCCGCGTGGAGTTCGCCTCCGGCGCGGACCGGGTGTCGGTGTTCTGCACCTGGCACGACGGCCCGCCCCGCGTGGAGATCGGGACCTACTGAGCGCGGCGCGGACCGGCGGCCGCCGGGGTCACCGGAACACCGACGGGGGCGGCGCGGGCGACGCCACCGCGGCCAGGTCCGTCACCGGGAGCGCCCCGCCGGTGAAGTCCGTGAGCGCCCTGCCGTGTTCGACCCGGCCGGGGTGGGGGTCGGAGGCGGCCCGGCGGGTCAGTTCGGCCACGGGCAGCGGGTGGTCGCAGGCGACCAGGACGGCGTTGCCGAAGCGCTTGCCGCGCAGGACCGTCGGGTCGGCGACCAGCGCCAGGTGCGCGAACCGGGCGGCGGCCGTGGCGATCTGGCCGCGCAGGTGGGCCAGCGGCGGCCCGTCGGCGAGGTTGGCCGCGTAGACGCCGCCGGGCTTGAGGGCCCTGCGGACCTCGTCCAGGAACTCGGTGGAGGTCAGGTGGGCCGGCGTCCGGGCCCCGCTGAACACGTCGCTGACGACGAGGTCGGCCCAGCCGTCGGGGACCTTGGCGAGCCCCGCGCGGGCGTCGGCGGACCGCACCCTGATGCGCGCGTTCGGGTCCAGCGGCAGCTCGCGGCGCACGAGTCGGACCAGGGCCGCGTCCCGTTCGACGACCTGCTGGGTGGAGCGGGGCCGGGTGGCGGCGACGTAGCGGGCGAGCGTCAGGGCCCCGCCGCCGAGGTGCACGGCCTGCAGGGGGCGGCCCGCCGGACCGGTGAGGTCGATCACATGGCCGAGCCTGCGCTGGTACTCGAAGGACAGGTACGCCGGATCGTCCAGGTCGACGTGCGACTGCGGCGCCCCGTCGATCACGAGGGTCCAGGCCCGGCGCCGCTCGCGGTCGGGTATCAACTCGGCCAGCCCGCCGTCGACGTTCTCGACGACGGCCTGCTCACCGGCCTGTCTGCTCCGGCCGCTCCTGGACTTGCCCATCGGCCCATTATCGCGGTGGTCCGGTAAGCGGCGCGTACGGCCGCCGGGGCCGGGCGGTCGGCAGCGGTGCCCGGATCACGGGCGTCCGAGGCCGGGCGGTCGGCGGCGGTGTCCGGATCACGGCTTTGGAGCGGGCCTCAGCGGCAGCTGTCCGCCGCCCTGATCATGCGGGCCGCCTGGTCCAGGGCCTCGCGCAGGACGGCCGGGTCCGTGGCGAGGTCCGCCTCGCCGGGCGGCAGCAGCCAGTCGGCGCCCTCCACCGGCGGCTCGGGCGCCAGGCGCATCCCGCGGCCGCCGGTGCCGGTACAGGTGCTGCCGGGGACGTCCCACCCGGCGGCGGTCCCGGGCGGGACCAGGAATCCGAGCGTGTCACCCCCGTCGTCGTGCAGCACGGGCCCGACGGCGTCCCCGGGGGCGCGCCGCAGGATGTCGACGGCCTCCAGTCCCTGCCGCGCCGGCACCGTCACCACGTCGCAGCCCACCGCCGGTCCGCACGACGGCGTACGAGGATCGTTGATCCGGCTGGTATCCATCCCGGCCTCCACCACGAGAACCCCTGCTCGGACAAGCGGTCGGGAGTCGGGGGCCTCCTCCCGGTCCACCGGTTCAACGCGGCGGGGCGTCAACGGCTACGGCGGAAGTCAGCCACAAAGGATGGCACTTCATGGCAGATCGTGTATGAGATATCCGGTTTGTAGCCAAACACAGCGTGAGGGCTCCGGCACAGCAGGTACGTTCATGCCCGCCGGACACAGGGCGGATCTGCGGACAACGCACGCAACTCGCCCGGTGCCCGGCATGGTTCGACGGTTCGCACGAGAGGACCCGGCCATGGCGTCGTCAACGGTGGCCTCGTCTCAGCCCGACCGGCCCGCACGGCCGAACCTCGCCTTCCGGCGGCTGCGCGGACAGCGCTCGCCGGCCGAGTTCGCCGCGGCGGTCCGCCGGGCCGGACTCGAGATCGGCGAGCAGGTCAGCTGTGACGCGCGCTACGTCGGCCGGGTCGAGGCAGGCGAGATCCGCTGCCCCAACTACGCGTACGAACGGGTGTTCCTGCACATGTTCCCGGGCCGCACGCTGACCGACCTGGGTTTCGCGCCCCGCTCGTCCGTACGCGGACGCCGGGCGCGCGACATCGAGGACACGCCCCCGACGCACACCCCGGACCCGGCGAACGCCCCCTGTGAGACCAACAGGGCGTGCGAGCCGTATGAAACGCGGAACCCGTACGACCCGTTCCACCCGCACGACACCTTTGAGGAGAGCGACGTGCTGCGTCGCGCATTCATGACCGGCGGAGGCGCCACGGTGGCCGCCGCCTCGCTGGGAGCCGCCGGCTTCTCCCGCGACGCCTCGGCCGCCCAGCGCGCCGTCCGCCGCGCCGGGGCCGGCGACGCCGGCGCGCTGGAGGAGGCCGTCCGCCGGATCCGGCTGCTCGACGACCGGCACGGGGCCGACGGCCTCTACCGCCGCGCCGCCGCCCCGCTGCGCGCCGCCTACGCCCTGCTGGACGCGGGCGCGACCCGGCAGACGACCGCGGACCGCCTCTACTCGGGCGCCGGCGAACTGGCCATCTCCGTGGGCTGGCTGGCGCACGACTCCGGCCGCTTCGACGACGCCCGCTCCCACTACGCGGAGGCCCTGGCGACCGCCCGGATGACCGGCGACCCGGGCCTGGAGGCGCACGCCTTCTGCAACACGGCGTTCCTCGCGCGCGACGCGGGCCGGCCACGCGAGGCGGTGCGGGCGGCGCAGGCCGCGCAGCGCGTCGCCCGGCCCGTCGGTTCCGCCCGGCTGATGTCGCTGCTCGCGCTGCGCGAGGCGGGCGGCTGGGCCGGACTCGCCGACCGCGTCGCCTGCGAGCAGGCGCTGGCGCGGGCGCAGACCCTCTTCGAACGCGGCCCCTCGGACGCCGACCCGGAGTGGATGAGCTTCTACGGCGAGGCCGAACTGGAGGGCCTGGAGGCGCAATGCTGGTCCACGCTCGGCGACTGGCCCCGGGCGGCGCGGCACGCGCGCCGGGCGGCGCAGCTGCAGGACCGGCACTTCACGCGGAACATCGCCCTGTACACGGCGGAACTGGCGGACGACCTCGCCCGGGGCGGCCGGCCGGACGAGGCGGCGGTGGCCGGGATGCGGGTGCTCGACCTGCTGGAGGAGGTCCAGTCGTCCCGGATCCAGACGATGCTGGCGGCCACGGCACGCGTCCTGCTGCCGCACCGGCGCGCCTCAGGGGTGTCGGCCTTCCTGGACCGCCACGCCTCGCTGCCGCGCACGGCGTAGGGGGAGCAGGCGGCCCCGGTGCCCGGGCCCGGCCCGGGCGCAGGCGTCCCGTCGCCCGCGCCGCCCGGCCCGAGGCAAGCAGGCCGTCGGTGCCCGCGCAGGGCTGGGAAGCGGCAGGCCGTCCGACTCGTACAGGGCCGGCCAGGAGCAGCGCCCCCGGGGGTCCGGCCCGGGCCGGTTCTCAGGCCAGGTGGCCCAGGTCGTTCCAGCTCTCGATCGCCGGCTCGCCGTAGGCCCAGCCCAGGACCGACAGGGACGTCGGGTTGAGGCGTATGCGGGCCGCGAAGTCGAGCGGCAGGCCCAGCCAGCGCGCCCCGAGGGAGCGCAGGATGTGCCCGTGGGCGAAGACCAGCACGTCGCGGTCGGCGGAGCGGGCCCAGGCCACCACCTCGTCCGCACGGGCCGTCACCGCCGCGAGCGACTCGCCCTCGGGGACGCCGTCGCGCCAGATGAGCCACCCGGGCCGGACGGCCTGGATCTCCGCCGGCGTCATGCCCTCGTACGCCCCGTAGTCCCACTCGAGCAGGGCGTCCCAGGTGCGGGCGCGGTCGCCGAAGCCGGCCAGCTCGCAGGTCTCCCGCGCGCGTGCCAGCGGGCTCGTGCGCACCTCGACCCCGGCCAGTCCGTCGTACGGCGGCCGGTGCAGGCGCTCGCCGAGCAGCTTCGCGCCCTGCCGGCCCTCCTCCAGCAGCGGCACATCGGTCCGGCCCGTGTGCTTGCCGGACAGCGACCAGGCGGTCTGTCCGTGGCGGGCCAGGAGGATGCGCGCGGCCATGGGGAACCTTTCCGGAGGAACGACGCAAGCGGAACTCCTCCATCATCGCGCACGCCTCCGGCGGGCAACCCGGGGGGCGATCTCTGCGTCTTCGAGGTCCGGAGGCCGCCCCCCGGGGCGTGCGCCCACACCGTAAAGTGACACGCCGACCGGGCTGCACGTGAGGACGAAGGGGGAGGGCGATCGGATGCCGCACACCGAGACACCGGGCACCGAGGCGGCCCCTGCGCCCAGGCTGCGCTGGTGGACGGAGCTGCCGCTCATCCTGCTGGTGTACGCGTGCTACACGGCCGGCCGGCTGCTCGCCCGGGGTGACGTCTCCACGGCGGTCGACCACGGCCTGGCGATCCTGCGGATCGAGAAGGCGCTGTACCTCAACGCCGAGCACCCGCTCAACCGCCTCTTCACGCGCGAACCCTGGATAGGCATACCCGCCGACTTCTGGTACGCCTCCCTGCACTACGTGGTCACACCGGCCGTCCTCGTGTGGCTCTTCCGTTCCCGCGCGGTGCGCTACCGCGCCGCGCGCACCTGGCTGATGACGTCGACCCTCATCGGCCTGATCGGCTTCACCCTGCTGCCCACGTGCCCGCCCCGGCTCCTCGACGCCGGCCACGGCTTCGTCGACACGATGGCCCAGTACAGCTCCTACGGCTGGTGGGGCGGCGCGGCCAGCGCGCCGCGCGGCATGGGCGGCATGACCAACCAGTACGCGGCGATGCCGAGCCTGCACGTGGGCTGGGCCCTGTGGTGCGGGGTCATGCTGTGGCGCTACGGCGGTACGCGCCTGATGAAGGCGGCCGGCGTCGCCTACCCCCTGATCACCACCGTCGTGGTGATGGGCACCGCCAACCACTACTTCCTCGACGCGGCCGCGGGCGCGCTCGTCATGGGCGCCGGCCTGCTCCTGGCGCCGTTCGTGATGCGCGCCGCCGACCGCCTGAAGGCCCGGTTCGCCACGGCGGCCGCAGCGGTCCCGGCGGACTCCCCCGCCGCTGGTTCCCCGATTGTCAGTGCCGGATGCCAGACTTCCGCGGGTGAGCGAATTCCACGGCAGCGCGAGTCGCGGCCCGCAGCGGGAGCCGAGCCCGGTGCCTCCCCCAAGGACGCGGGGGACGGCGCTCCGACACCGGCTCGCTGAGCTGCGCGGCCCCGACGTCCCCGCGAAGGCACTGGACGCGCGCGCCCTGGCGGCGCTGGCCGCCAACCCCGGCTGCGCGCGGCGCGCGATCCTGGACGGGGCGGGGGTGAACAAGGCGGTGCTGGCCGACGCGCTCGGTTCGCCGTCGGCCTTCGGGCAGTCGCAGTTCGCGCTCACCCGGGGCAACGCCTTCGAGGCGAAGGTCAAGGCCGACGGCGGCGCGGAGCTGCTGCGGCTGGTGCACGAGAAGCTGGACCGCTCCGCCGAACCTCCCGCCGGCGCGCGCGTGCCCGACCTCACGGCGACCGGCCCCCAGGGGCGCACGGCCCGTACGGCGCTGGAGCTGCGGGAGGCCGCCGCGCATCCGGGCGCCTGGACGCTGCTCGACCACCCGATGCTCGCGCTGGACGTCGCGGGCTCCCCCGCCTTCCTGGAGCCGGACGCGGTCGTGGTGCACCCCGACGGCAGCTGGACGGTCGTGGAGATCAAGTCGTTCCCGCTGCTGGACGGCTCGGCCGACCCGGCGAAGGTCGGCGCGGCGGCCCGGCAGGCGGCGGTGTACGTGCTGGCCCTGGAGGAGGTCGCCGCGCGGCTGGAGCCCGCCCCGCGCGTGCGGCACCGCGTCCTGCTGGTCTGCCCGCGGGACTTCTCCAACCTGCCGGCCGCCTCGGCCGTGGACATCCGCAAGCAGCGCGCGGTGACGGCCCGCCAGCTGGCCCGGCTGACCCGCATCGAGGAGATCGCCGACGCCCTCCCGGAGGGCACCTGCTTCTCGCCCGGGCTGCCCGCCGAGCGGCTGACCGCGGCCGTGGAGTCCGTCCCGGCGACGTACGCGCCCGAGTGCCTGTCCGCCTGCGAGCTGGCCTTCCACTGCCGGTCCCGGTCGCGCGAGCAGGGCGCGGTCACCACGCTCGGCCGTCCGGTGCGCGCCGAGCTGGGCGGTCTGACGACGGTGGAGGACGTCCTCGCGGCGGCCCGCGGCGAGGCCGGCGACCCGGACGACCCGGCGGTGGCCGCGCTGCGCCGGGCGGCGGCCCTGCGCGCCGAGGCGCTGGAGGCGGCGTGTCGCTGATCTCCACGCTGGCCCGCCTCGAAGCGGTCAGCACCGGCCGGGCCCAGCCCGCCGCCACCGTCCGGCACCGGCACCTGTCCGGCGAGCCGCTGGTGTTCGTGCCGCTCACCACCGCGGGTGAGGCCGGTGCCCCGCTCGGCGCGCTGGTCGGCACGGACCGGGACGCTCCGCGCCTGCTGGTCGTCCCGCAGCCGCGCGACCGCGACCTGCGCTTCGGCTTCCTGGCGGACCTGGCCGACGTGGTGCTGCCCTACGTCGACTCCTACGGCGAGGTCGTCGAGGCCGCCGAGCGCACGGAGACGGACCCGGAGACCGGCAAGCGCGTCAAGGTCGAGGTGGACCTGTGCGCGGACGCTCCGCAGCTGATCGTGCCGAGCCGGGCCGGTGTCGACCTGGTGCGGCTGCTCGGGCGCTCCACGCGGTTCCGGCGGACGGCCGAGCAGGACCCGGAGGCGCCCTACCCGGCGCCGCCGCGGGTGCCGCTGCTCGGCCGGTGGCTGACCCACTTCGGGGAGCGGGCCCGGGTGCCGGGTTCGTCGCTGCTGCTGGCGATGACCGACGTCCTGGGCCGGCACTGGGCGACCGGGCAGTCCACGCTGGAGGACCAGCACCTCGGGGCGCTGCTCGCCTGGATCGACCCGCCCGTCGGCGTCACCGGCGCCGAGGCGGCGCTGCGGGCCGAGCTGGAGCGGGACGAGCGCGGCCAGCTGCTCTGCCCGCCGGCGGGCCCGGCCACCGATCCGGCGTTCGACAACAAGCTCCTCGCTCCGGCGATCGAGCGCTACGACCGCGCCCGTACGGCCCTCCAGTCCGCCGAGGACGGGCTGGAGGCCGACGAACGGCTGGGGGCGCTGACCGCCGCCGAGCGGGAGATCCGCGCCCTGGTGCTGAGCCGGACCCGGCCGACCTGGGACGCGGTGTGGCGCGGTCTCGACCTGCTGCGCGAGCTGCCGGAAGGGGCGCACGTCGAGGAGCGGTGGACCCGCGACCGCTGGTCGTTCACGGGCCACCGCGACCGGGTCCTGGCCGGTGAGCCCCCGCAGCCGCGCCGCGACGACGCGGTGACGGCGGCGAACAAACTGGCCACGCGCGAGCGGGAGCAGGCCCGCCTGGAGGCGCAGGAGGCGCTCGACGACCCGCTGGTGATGGCCGGCCGGCGGCTGTCCGGGGAGGCGTTCGCGGGCGAGGTCACCGATGTGGTGATGGCCTACAGCGACGGCAAGCGCCCGAGCCCCCGCCCGCTGGTCACGGTCCGCACGGACGACCGGCCGCATCTCGGGGAGCGGACGAAGGTCCACCGGTCGCTGGGCGGGAAGCCGCAGTCGGCGGAGTGCGTCGCGGTCGAGGAGGACGGCGCGTACGTCGTGCTGCGGATCCTCGACAAGATGGGGCGCGGCAAGGAGCCCGAGCCGGGGTCGGTGCCGGAGAAGGGCGACCGGGTCTGCTTCACGCTGTTCGAGCACGAGCAGCGGGGCGGCGCCAAGCTGCCCGACCCGGAGCAGACCCCCTGGACGCACGGCGGGCCGCCCGGCGAGGCGGTCCTGGAGGCCGCCGATCCGGTGACCGAGGAGGATGTGCTGTGACCACGGTGTTCGACCCGTCGGCCGCCGCGGGCGAGGCGACGGAGGCGATCCTCCACGACACCCTGCACGGCACCGCGCGCGGAGTCGTGGTCGACTCCCCGCCGGGCGCCGGCAAGTCCACGCTGGTCGTCCGCGCGGCCTTGGAGCTGGCCGAGGCGGGCCGCCCGCTGATGGTGGTGGCGCAGACCAACGCCCAGGTCGACGACCTCGTCCTGCGGCTCGCGGAGAAGAATCCCGAGCTTCCGGTGGGGCGGCTGCACAGCAGCGACGCCGACCCCTACGACAAGGCGCTCGACGGTCTGGACAACGTCCGCAAGTCCGCCAAGGCGGCCGACCTCGCCGGGCTGGCCGTGGTGATCTCGACGGCCGCGAAGTGGGCGCACGTGAAGACCGACGAGCCGTGGCGGCACGCCATCGTCGACGAGGCCTACCAGATGCGCTCCGACGCGCTGCTGGCGGTGGCCGGGCTGTTCGAGCGGGCGCTGTTCGTGGGCGACCCGGGACAGCTGGACCCCTTCGCGATCGTGGGCAGCGAGCAGTGGGCGGGCCTGACCTACGACCCGTCGGCCTCGGCGGTGACGACCCTGCTCGCGCACAACCCGGACCTGCCCCAGCACCGCCTGCCGGTCTCCTGGCGGCTCCCGGCCTCGGCGGCGTCCCTGGTGTCGGACGCCTTCTACCCGTACACGCCCTTCCGCAGCGGCACCGGCCACGGCGACCGCTCCCTGGCCTTCGCGGTGCCGTCGGACGGCTCCGGGCCGGACCGGGTGATCGACGAGGCGGCGGCGTCGGGCTGGGGCCTGCTGGAGCTGCCCGCCCGGCACACCCCGCGCACGGACCCCGAGGCGGTCCGGGCCGTGGCCGAGGTCGTCCGCCGTCTGCTGGAGCGCGGCGGTGCGGCCTCCTCGGAGCGCTCACCCGACCCCTCGCCGCTCACGGCCGACCGGATCGCCGTCGGCACGGCCCACCGCGACCAGGCGGCGGCGGTCCGCACGGCCCTGGCCGGCCTCGGCGTCACCGACGTCGTGGTGGACACGGCGAACCGGCTGCAGGGCCGGGAGTACGACGTCACGGTGGTGCTGCATCCCCTCTCGGGCCGCCCCGACGCCACGGCGTTCCATCTGGAGACGGGCCGCCTCTGCGTCCTGGCCTCCCGCCACCGGCACGCCTGCATCGTGGTCTGCCGGGCGGGCGTCACCGGCCTCCTGGACGACTACCCGTCCACGGAACCGGTCCAGCTGGGAACGGTGGTGAAGTTCCCGGACGGCTGGGAGGCCAACCACGCGGTCCTGGCGCACCTGGCCGAACACCGGGTGGCGTGGCGGACGTGACGGGCCCCCCGAACGCGGCGGCGGGTGGTGCGGCGGGGTTTTCCGCGACCGCGATGCCCACTTGCGCGCCGCGCGACAATGGACGGTGGCCCGATCCGCCCGGCGGGCCGTGCGCGTCGTACGAGGAGGAGAAGACATGGCGGAGCCCACGCCGCGTCGGAACGAGCCGCGGCTACGCCCCGCGCCCCTGCTGTTCGAGCCCGCGGAGGCGGCCTCGGACCCTGAGCACTTCTTCGACCTCGAGTCGATCGACGACCCCCGGGCGCTGCTCGCCCGGGCGACGGAGCTGACGCTGGCGTTCCGGGCCGCGGCGGACCGGGCGCTGGAGTTCCAGGCGATGGCGGCGGCACAGCTGGCCGACCCGCGGCGGTTCGACCGGCTGACCACGGCGGACATCGCCGACCGGGCGGAATGGACCGAGGACTACGCCAAGAAGATGGTCGAGTTCGGGCGGGGCCTGATGCGCGGCGAGGCCGAGGGCCGCGGACCGGGCGATCCCGGCTGAGCGACGCTCCGACCGCACGGCCCGACGATCATCTGGCATATGCCAGGCGGGCAAGATACCCCCTCTCACCCCCCGCTGTCCCGGTTTCCCGCAACCCTGGGAGACCGTCCGCTCACCGCCGGTAGACCTGTCTGCCATGAGCAGCGCATGGAACGCCTCCGATGTCACCCCGGACGGGGCCGCCTGGCTCGCCTCGGCAGGAACGTATCCGCGGAGCACGCTCGCCCTGTGGGACGAGCGGCCGGGCGCCCCGGTGGTCCTGCCCTGCGGCTCGGTCTTCGACGTGGTCAGCGCGCCCGCGATCTTCGGGCGCCGGATGCTCGACCGGCTGTGGGACGACGGCCCCGGCTCGGGACCGGTCGCCGAGTTCCGCGGCCGCATGCTGCTGTTCGCCGCCCCCGGCACGGCCCAGCGGCTGCCGGCGCTGCTGGAGTGGGAGGAGTGGGGCGCGCACGGCCGGGACGGCGGGGAGAGCCGCCGTACGGACGCGGTACCGCCGCTGCTGTGCCACGGCACCGGCGACGCGGTGACCGTCCCCGCCCCGGCGCCCGGCGACTCCACCGCGCCCCCCGCCCCGGCCCGGTCCGGTTCGCGCTGGCTCGTCGCTCCGGATACCCGTCAGCCCTGGCTGCCCGGTCCGGAGGTGCTGCTGTGGGCGGCCGTGCGGGCGGCCCGCTCGGCCGTGCGGATTTCGATTTTTCCTCCCGCCGACCAGGGTGCTAAGGTCTACGACGTCAGCAGGCGCCGCTAGCTCAGTTGGTTAGAGCAGCTGACTCTTAATCAGCGGGTCCGGGGTTCGAGTCCCTGGCGGCGCACAGACGGTGAAAGGCCCCTCGCAGCAGCGGGGGGCCTTTCGCGTACCGGCGTGGGGCACTCGGTGCGACCGTCAGTGCCCCACCTTGATCTTCACGGTCCAGGCCCCCGACGCGGTACGCCCCTCCACCCGCACCTCCACCCGTACGCCCCCGCCCGGCACCGTGAAGCTCTCCCCGAGGGCGATCGGCGCGTCCGCCAGCGGCGGGTAGACGGAGTTCTCCCAGCACGCCTCGGTGCGCGGATGCGCGTCGACCACCTCGATGGGGCCGCCCCCGGACTGCGCCCCGCCCCGCACCCGGTACACCAGCACCCCCGCGCGGCAGGCCTCGGCGTCGTTGCCGACCGGCCCCCGCGCCTCCAGGGCGAGCACGCTGTCCGGGCCGGTGCGCACCACGGCGAGCTTGGTGCCGCGCCCGAGCCCGAAGGCCCGGGCCCCGGCCGCGCCCACCTCGGCCGGCTCCGCTCCCGCCGTCAGCGGCTCCAGGGTGAGCCGGGTGGGACCGGGGTCCTGCACGCACCGCACCTGGCGCGGGTCGAGCCAGCCCAGCTTCCACTTGTGCCAGGCGAACAGGTCGGGGGCGAGTCCGAACTGGCTGCCCATCAGGTCCCAGTCGCCGACATGGGTGTCCCAGTCGCCCTTGCCGTCGGCGGGACGGTGGTACAGGTCGGGCAGGTCGAACACGTGCCCGGTCTCGTGGGCGAGGACGAGCCGGTCCGGGGGGTGCTGCTCGAACACGGTGACGACCCGGCGCAGATCGGTGCCGTCGGCCCGCAGCGGGCTGGTCAGGTTCACCACCTTGGTCGCGTCCGAGTCCACGCCGGGGGCGTCCGGATCGGCGACGAAGTACACGACGTCGTAGCGGGAGAAGTCGACCTGCGGGTCGGCCACCGAGAGCGCGTCGCGCAGGTAGGCGGCCCGCCGGTCGGAGCTCCAGTCGCGCTGTATGTCGTAGGCCGTGGACGGCTGCGGCATCTGGATCCAGCGGCCCAGCGGGTGCGGGCGCAGGGTGAAGCGGCCGTAGGAGGCGCGTTCGAAGAAGCGGGTGGTGGCCGGGAAGTGGTCGGCGGTCAGCTCCTGCGGTGTGGTGAGCGGGCGGGAATCGGGGAAGGACAGGAACACCATCACCGCGTCCAGCGACCGGTCCGGGCGCGGGTAGGAGGCGTTCCAGGTGTCCAGGCCCTCCGAGTGGTGGGCGTCGGTGCGCGTCAGGGCGCAGGGCGCGGCGGAATCGGGCCCGGCGGCGGAGGGACTGGCCCCGAGGGAGGTGGCGGCGAGCGCGGACATGGTGGTGAACACGGCCGCGGTGCTGCGCCATCGGGCGCGCGGAAACTGACGCGGCACAGGTACCTCCGGGTACGGTTCGCGGGACACCGCACCCAGACTGTGATGATTTGTCGTACCGCGCCCTGTTTGCCTGCACCGGTCGGGTGAAGGGGCCGAAGAAATGCGAACGGCGACGCTCCCGAAGCACTCACGGAACGTCACAACTGGTCGAGGGCCCGAAGAAGCCGTCCAAGGCTGAGCAGAAACGATCTGGCAGAAGCGCGGACCGGCCCGGAAGACCGGACACCGGCTGGAAGGCCCCGGGGCCAGCCTCTATGATCGGCACACTTTCCTGACCTTTCCTGCACGGACAGAGATCGAATACATGCGGGAGCGAGCGGTGAGCGGAACCTCCGAAGGGCCGGCGCCCGCGGCAGACCTCGACCGGCCGGTCGTCACAGAGAGTGAGATCGATACGTCTCCCCGTACCGAGAACCCGTCACGGCAGCCCTATCGCTCCGTCTTCACGGCCGCCCCGCTCGCCATGGCCGTCGTGGACCGCGAGGGCGCCGTCGTCAGCGCCAACGACGCGCTCGCCGCGCTGCTCGGCGGCAGCCCGGACGAGTTGGCCGGGTCGGCCGCCGCCGACCTGGTCGACCTCACCTCCGACACGCGCACCTGGCACGCCTACCGCGAGGTGCTGCGCGGCCGGCAGTCACGGCTGCGCTGCACGCGCCGCCTGAAGCACCCCGACGGGCACTCGCTGTGGGTGCAGGTGACGGTCGCCCCGCTGCCCGCCGAGGACCAGGGCGTGCTGCTGTCCGTCGCCGACATCAGCGCCCGCCGCGAACTCCAGGCCCGGCTGCGCCACTTGCAGATGCACGACCCGGTGACCCGGCTGCCCAACCGCACCCTGTTCTTCGAACGCCTGTCTGCGGCACTGGAGGCCGAGTCGTACGAGCAGAGCGGCACCGGCCGGATCGGGCTGTGCTACCTGGACCTCGACGGCTTCAAGGCCATCAACGACACCCTCGGCCACCGCGTGGGCGACCGGCTGCTGGCCGCCGTCGCCGAGCGCCTCATGCGCTGCGCGGACGAGGCCGGGCACTCCCGGACCACCGTCCCGCTGGTGGCCCGGCTCGGCGGTGACGAGTTCGCGCTGCTCGTGGAGGACTCCACCGGCACCGAACAGCTGGCCGAGCTGGCCGAGTCGGCGCTGCGCGCGGTCCAGGACCCGTTCGACATCTCCGGGCAGCGGCTGTCGGTCTCGGCCTCGATCGGCGTGGTCGAACGGCATGCGGCCGGGACGACCCCGACGGCCCTGATGCAGGCGGCCGACACGACGCTGTACTGGGCGAAGGCCGACGGCAAGGCCCGCTGGACGCTGTTCGACCCGGAGCGCAACGCGCACCGCATGACCCGCCAGGCCCTGGCCTCCACCCTCCGGCCGGCCATCGACCGGGGCGAGTTCCGGCTCGAGTACCAGCCGCTGGTGGGCATGGAGGACGACCGGCTGCACGGCGTCGAGGCGCTCATCCGCTGGAATCATCCTCAGTTCGGCGTACTGACGCCGAATCGGTTCATCGGACTGGCCGAGGAGGACGGTTCGATCGTTCCACTGGGCCGCTGGGTGCTGCGCACGGCGTGCGAGCAGGCCCGCCGCTGGCAGCTGGACCACCCCGACGAGCCGCCGATCTTCGTCAGCGTGAACGTGGCCGTGCGGCAGATCTGGGACTCCGACCTGGTGGCGGACGTGGCGGAGGTGCTGGCCGGGACGGGCCTGGAGCCGCACCTGCTGCAGCTGGAGCTCACCGAGTCGGCCGTGATGGGGTCGGCGGGCCGCCCGCTGCAGACTCTGAAGGCCCTCAGCGACATGGGCGTGCGCATCGCCATCGACGACTTCGGCACCGGCTACTCGAACCTCGCCTACCTCAGCCGGTTGCCCGTGTCGGCGCTGAAGCTGGACGGCTCGTTCGTGCGGGGCTTCCAGTACGACGACCGGGAGGCGGCCGCCCGGGCCAACCCGGCCGACCAAGTGGTCGTCGAGGCGATGATCCAGCTCGCGCACCGGCTCGGGCTGACCGTCACGGCCGAGTGCGTGGAGACCTCGGCGCAGGCCACCCGGCTGCGCAGCATCGGCTGCGACACCGGACAGGGCTGGCTCTACTCCCGCCCGGTGCCGCCGGACCGCATCTCCGAGCTGCTGGGCACGCCGGGCGTTCAGGCCGAGGCGGGCGTCGGCAAGCCGTAGGCGTCGGCGATCAGTGCGTAGGAGCGCAGGCGGACGTCCCCGCCGTGGGCGTTGGCCGTGATCATCAGCTCGTCGGCGCCGGTGCGCTTGGCCAGGTCGTCCAGGCCGGAGCGGACCTCGTCCGGGGTGCCGTGCACGACGTTGGCGTTCCAGGAGTCGACGAAGTCGCGCTCCATGGGGCTGAACGGGTAGGCCTCCGCCTCCTCCGGGGTGGGCACGAGGCCGGGGCGGCCGGTGCGCAGCCGGACCATGCCGAGGGCGGCCGCCAGCACCTGCCGGCGGGCCTCCCGCTCGTCGTCCGCGGCGAGCGCCGAGACGCCGATGAGCGCGTACGGCTCGTCGAGCACGGCGGACGGCCGGAAGGACTCGCGGTACAGGTCGAGCGCGGGGACGGTGTTCTGCGCCGAGAAGTGGTGCGCGAAGGCGAAGGGCAGCCCGAGGACGCCCGCCAGGCGGGCGCTGAAGCCGGAGGAGCCGAGCAGCCAGATCGGCGGGCGGTGCGGGGACTGGACGCCGCCGGGGGACGTGGCCTGCACCGGACCCGGCACGGCGTGGATGCGGCGGTAGGGATGCCCGTCGGGGAAGTCGTCGTCGAGGAAGCGGGTCAGCTCGGCGAGCTGCTGCGGGAAGTCGTCGGCGCCCTCGTCGAGGCGCTCGGTGCGGCGCAGCGCGGCGGCGGTGGCGCCGTCGGTGCCCGGGGCGCGGCCGAGGCCGAGGTCGACGCGGCCGGGGGCCATCGCCTCCAGCGTCCCGAACTGCTCGGCGATCACCAGCGGCGCGTGGTTGGGCAGCATCACCCCACCCGAGCCGAGCCGGATGCGCTCGGTGTGGGCGGCCAGGTGGGCCAGGATCACCGCCGGGGACGAGGAGGCCACGCCCGGCATGGAGTGGTGCTCGGCGACCCAGTACCGGTGGAAGCCGCGGCGCTCGGCGAGGCGGGCCAGCTCGACGCTGGTGCGCAGCGCGTCGGTGGCGGTGCGGCCGGCCCCCACGGTGACCAGGTCCAGTACGGAGAGGGGGACGGGGGCGCTGCCCTGCGCTGCGCCGCGGATCTCGTCTGCCGCCACGGTGGGGTGCCTCCTGCTGTGGGCCGTGTGCTGTCGTCCAGGCAGTAACAGGGGACTGTCTCCGGTTATTCCCGCACCACCACGCAGCAGCTCGGGGAGCCCCGGCCGGCCGGGGCTCGGGCAGCGGCCCCGGGCTCAGGCCTGGACGAGCGGTTCGCGGGTGAACAGGGCTCCCAGTTCCGGCGCGTTCACCCGGCGGTCCGCCAGGCGCAGGGCTTCCCAGACCGTGACCTGGTTGGCGGTGAGGACCGGCTTGCCGATCTCCTTCTCCAGGGCGGGGATGTGGGCCGCGGTGTGCAGGTCCGTGCCGGGCAGCAGGAGCGCCTGCGCCTCGGGGTGGTCGGAGTCGCGCGCGAGGGCGAGGAGTTCGCCTTTGCCCCAGCCGACCACCTCGGCCGCCGAGGCGGTGCCGGAGCTGTGGACCGAGACGACGTCGACGCCGTCCGCGCGCAGGAACCGCGCGAAGAGCTGCGCCACGTCCTGCGGGTACGCCGCTCCGACGGCGACCCGCCGCAGGCCGAGTTCCCGCACCGCGTGCACGAAGCCGAAGGAGGTCGAGGAAGCGGGCATACCGGCCGCCTGGGCCAGCGTGCGGACCTGGTCCTGCGCGCCGTCCCGGCCCTGGACGAAACTCCCGCTGGTGGACGCCCACACCACGGCGTCCGCGCCGGCGTGCCGCAGCTCCTGGACCCCGGCCGCCAGCCGCCCGGCCGCGTCGCCCGCCGCCGGCGCGTCCACCCGGTGGGTGTCCCCACCGAGGTCGATGTGCACCAGGTCCACCCGGATGTCGCTGCCCAGCAACTGCTCGATGCGCGGATAGTCGTCGTCGGCGGAGTGGCCCGGGTAGAGGAATCCCAGCGCTGTCATGTCCAGCCTTCCTGCTGCTCGCTTCCGGTACTACGGGACCGGGTACCCAGTCGGCGCAGCGCCGCCCACCCTCGTCACCGGGTTGGCCGAGACCACCGGGGCGTGCGGCTCCTCGGGCGCCGGCCGGGCACCCGGTTTCACGCGGGGCGACGGGCGGGCGACCGTGCGTGTTGACGGCCGTCGCCGGGAGGTGCCAGCGTGGGCGGTCCGCCCGGATCACCGCCCGGCCGGCACCGGGCCCCTGCGTCGCCGCCGCCCGGAGCCCGCGCCGGCCGGACCCGCCGAACGGCTGGAGGAACGGCTGCCCATGCCCACCCCCACCCTGCTCGTCCTGGATGCCGAGCCCCTCCCCCGCCTGGGCCGCCTCACCGGCCGGGTCCGGATCGAGCACACCGACGCGGCCGGGCTCGCCGCGCACCTGCCCCGCGCGGACGTCCTCCTGGTGTGGGACCTCACCTCGCACGCCGTACGGGACGCGTGGCCGGGCGGAGGCCCGCGCCCGCGCTGGGTGCACATCGCGAGCGCCGGGGTGGACCACGTGATGTGCCCCGAACTCGCCTCCTCGGACACGGTGGTGACCAACGCACGGGGCGTCTTCGACCAGCCGGTCGCCGAGTACGTCGCCGCGCTGGTGCTGGCCATGGCCAAGGACCTGCCCCGCACGCTGGAGTTGCAGCGCGCACGGACCTGGCGGCACCGGGACACCCGAAAGGTCGCCGGGAGCCGGGCCGTGGTGGTCGGGTCCGGCCCCGTCGGCCGTGCCGTCGCCCGCACGCTGAAGGCGCTGGGCGTCACCACGGCGCTGGTCGGCCGTGCCGCGCGCGCCCGGGTGCACGGCCCGGAGGATCTGGACCGGCTGCTGTCCCGTGCCGACTGGGTGGTCGCGGCGGCGCCCCTCACGGAGCGCACGCGCGGCATGTTCGACGCCCGCCGCTTCGGCGTGATGCAGCCCTCCGCCCGGTTCGTCAACGTCGGCCGGGGCCCGCTGGTCGTCGAGGAGGCCCTCGCCGAGGCCCTGGACAGGCGCTGGATCGCCGGGGCCGCGCTGGACGTCTTCGCGGACGAACCGCTGCCCGGGGACAGCCCGTTGTGGGGAGTGCCGGGGCTGATCGTGTCCCCGCACATGAGCGGTGACACGGCCGGCTGGCGGGACGAACTGGCCGCGCAGTTTGTGGAGTTCTTCGACCTGTGGGCGGCCGGTGAGCCGCTGCGGAACGTGGTCGACAAGCAGCGCGGTTACGTCCCCGGGCCGTGACGCGCCGGGAAGGGCGGACGCGGCCGCGCACACCACCGCGGGCGTCCCGGCCGGCCGGGGGTGTCGCGGAGCGCACGTGGGGGGCCTGAAAAGACCTGCATAACCCGGAGGCGTTCGGGTAGCCGCGCGCCCATGGCTCCACCACAGAGAAGCCCGAGAAGTCCAGAACCCCTCTCGAAGGCCCGATCCAGACCCACACGCCGGTCGCTGCTCGCGGGGGTGGCGGCGTTCGGCGCGCTGGGCGCCACCGGATGCAGCCGGGTCGCCACCGCCTCGGACGTCGCGGGCGGCGACCTCCTCCGACGGCTGCGCGCGGCGGGCGTCGTCCGCCTGGGCATCGCCGGGGAGATCCCGTTCGGCTTCATCGACAGGAACGGCGAACTGACCGGTGAGGCACCGGAACTGGCCAAGGTCGTCTTCAAGCGGCTCGGCGTCGACCGGGTGCAGCCCGTGCCGACCGAGTTCGGCTCGCTCATCCCCGGCCTGAACTCCCAGCAGTTCGACGTCGTCGCCGCGGGGATGTACGTCAACCCCGAGCGCTGCGAGCAGGTCGTCTTCTCCGACCCCGACTACCAGATGCTCGACGCGTTCATCGTGCGCAAGGGCAACCCCAAGGGCCTGCGCGACTACAAGGACGTCGTGGAGAAGAAGGCCAGGTTCGCCACCGGGACCGGCTACGCCGAGATCCAGTACGCCGTCGAGGCGGGGTACGACGAGAGCGAGATCCTCATCGTCCCGGACCAGGTCGCCGGTCTCAACGCGGTCGAGGCCGGACGCGTCGACGTGTTCGCCGGCACGGCGCTCACCGTGCGCGAGGTCGTGAAGAAGTCCGCCAGGACGGAGGCCACCGAACCGTTCAAGCCGATCGTCGGCGGCAAGCCGCACGTCGACGGCGGCGCGTTCGCCTTCCGGCCGACCGAGACGAATCTGCGCGACGCCTTCAACGTGGAGCTGCGCAAGCTCAAGAAGAGCGGCGAACTCTTCCGCATCCTCAAGCCCTTCGGATTCACCGAGGCCGAGATGACGGACCTGACCGCGAAGGAGCTGTGCGGCGGATGACCTCGGGACTCTGGGAACTGGTGCTCCAGGGCGTCTGGGTCACGATCCAGCTGCTCGTCCTCAGCACCCTGCTGGCCGCGGCGGTCTCCTTCGTGGTGGGCGTCGCCCGCACGCACCGGCTGTGGATCGTCCGCTTCCTCGCGGGCTTCTACACCGAGGTGTTCCGCGGCACCTCGGCACTGATCATGATCTTCTGGGTGTTCTTCGTGCTGCCGATCACCTTCGGCTGGCAGCTCGTCCCCCTGTGGGCGGCCACGCTGGCGCTCGGCCTGACCTACGGGGCGTACGGCTCCGAGATCGTGCGCGGCGCGCTGAACGCGGTCGACCCGGCGCAGAAGGAGGGCGGGATCGCGCTGAGCTTCACGCCCTGGCAGCGGTTGCGGCTGATCCTGCTGCCGCAGGCCGTGCCGGAGATGATCCCGCCGTTCTCCAACCTGCTCGTCGAACTGCTCAAGGGCACCGCCCTGGTGTCCGTCATCGGCATGGGCGACCTGGCGTTCAGCGGCAACCTGGTGCGGCTGGCGCTGCAGGAGAGCGCGGAGATCTACACGTACGTCCTGCTGATCTACTTCGTGATCGCGTTCCTGCTCACGCGGGGCATGCGCGGGCTGGAGCGGAAGCTGAAGGC
The DNA here is from genome assembly GCF_042878735.1 of Streptomyces sp. NPDC003456. Lineage (NCBI taxonomy): Bacteria > Bacillati > Actinomycetota > Actinomycetes > Kitasatosporales > Streptomycetaceae > Streptomyces > Streptomyces sp. NPDC003456. Next base: position 189,342 of record NZ_JBIAOK010000003.1, on the reverse strand, counting down.
GGGCGCCGGCACGCAGTCCGGCGGCGCGGCGCGGGCGCCCGAGCCGGTGGTGGCGGAGGCGGTGCGATGAACTGGGACTGGAGCGCGGTCTCCGACTTCATGCCGCACTTCCTGGACGGCCTGCTGGTCACCTTGCGGGCCCTGCTGCTCGGCTCGGTGATCGCCTTCGCGCTGGGACTGGTGTGGGCGCTGCTGATGCGGGTGCCCTCGCGCTGGGTGACCTGGCCGGTCGGTGCGGTCACGGAGTTCGTGCGCAACACCCCGCTGCTGGTGCAGCTGTTCTTCCTCTTCTACGTCCTGCCCGAGTGGGGCGTGGCCTTCTCGGCGCTGACCACCGGTGTCGTCGGCATCGGCCTGCACTACTCGACGTACACGATGCAGGTCTACCGCGCCGGCATCGAGGCGGTGCCCGCCGGCCAGTGGGAGGCGGCGACGGCGCTGAACCTGCCGCTGCGCCGCACCTGGACGGCCGTGATCCTGCCGCAGGCGATCCGCCGGGTCGTGCCGGCCCTCGGCAACTACGTCATCGCGATGCTCAAGGACACCCCCATCCTGATGGCGATCACGGTGCTGGAGATGCTCGGCGAGGCGCGGCTGTTCGCGCAGGAGAGCTTCCGCTTCACCGAGCCCGTCACGCTGATCGGCGTGGCCTTCATCGTCATTTCCTACCTGGCCAGCCTTGGCCTGCGAGCCCTGGAGCGTCGCCTTGCCCACTGACACCCTCTCCGATCCCGAGAAGACCCCCGCCAGGAGCACCGGCGAGCTGATCCGGCTGGAGCAGGTGACCAAGCGGTTCGGGGACAACACCGTCCTGGACCGCCTGGACTTCTCCGTGGACGCCGGCAAGCACGTCACGCTGATCGGCCCCTCGGGATCCGGCAAGACCACGATCCTGCGGCTGCTGATGACGCTGGCCGAGCCCGACGAGGGCACCATCACCGTGGACGGGCAGCGGCTGTTCCCGGCCTCCGACAAGGAGGTCCGCGAGGTCCGCAAGAAGATCGGGATGGTGTTCCAGCAGTTCAACCTGTTCCCGAACATGACGGTGCTGCGGAACATCACCGAGGCGCCCGTCACCGTCCTCGGCCTGTCCAAGGACGAGGCGGTGGAGCGGGCCAAGGGGCTGCTCGACCTGGTGGGCCTGGCCGACAAGTGCGACGCGCACCCGGGCCGGCTCTCCGGCGGCCAGCAGCAGCGGGTGGCGATCGCCCGGGCCCTGGCGATGCGCCCCCGGGTGCTGCTCCTGGACGAGGTCACCTCCGCGCTCGACCCCGAGCTGGTCGCGGGAGTGCTCGACGTCCTGCGGGACATCGCCCGCTCCACCGACATCACGATGCTCTGCGTGACCCACGAGATGAACTTCGCCCGGGACATCTCCGACCAGGTGCTGATGTTCGACTCGGGTCGCATCCTCGAGTCGGGCCCGCCGGAGAAGATCTTCAGGGAGCCGGAGAAGGACCGCACCCGGGAGTTCCTCAGCGCGGTCCTCTGATCACCGCCGGTCACCAGGCAGGACACGGACCGCCCGGACCGGGGGCATGCGCCCGGCATGTGCCGCGGCGCCGCCGCCCGGCCCGGGCGGTCCGCAATCATGTCAACCCCCGCTTCCCGCAGGCCGTTCGCCCGTTAGTCTGGAACAGGTCGACCGACCGGATCACGGCCCTACAGCACGCGCAGGGGGAGACCACCGTGGCGCTGAAGCACGAGCCGCCGACCACTCCGTACCACTCGGCCCAGGACGCGCTGCGCGTGCTGGAGACCGTCGCGCACCGCCCCGGCGGCGTCACCGACGCCGACCTCGCCCGGCACACCGGCATCGGCCCGGACCGGCTGACCGCGCTGCTGCGCATGCTGCGCCGCGAGGGCTACGTCGAGCAGATCACCGACGGGGCGTACGTCACCGGCGAGACCCTGTCCCGCCTCACCTCCGCCCCGCAGCGCGAGCAGGCGCTGCGGGACAAGCTCCAGCACACCCTCGACCGGCTGCGCGACTCGGTCGGCGCCGCCGTCTACATGAGCCGGTACGTCGACGGCGAGATCAGCGTCACCCAGTACGCCGACAGCCCGGCCACACCCAAGGTCCACGAGTGGGTCGACTTCCGTTCCTCGGCCCACGCCACCGCCATCGGCAAGAGCCTGCTCACCCAGCTCGACCACGCCGGGCGCCGTGATCACCTGGCCCGGCACAGGATGGCCCGCCTCACCTCCCGCACCATCACCAGCGACCGGCTGCTGCTGTCGCGCCTGGAGGCCCAGCCGCCGACCGCGCCCGTGCTGGACCTCCAGGAGTACGCGGTCGGCACGGTGTGCGCGGCGGTGCCGGTCACGGCCGGCTCCTCCGTCGGCTGCCTCGCCCTGTCCCTGCCCGTCGAGCACGCCCACCGCCTGCGCCGGGCCGCCGAGGCCCTCAACCGCAACGCGGCCCCGGTCCTGCTCTCCATGGCGATCTAGGACCGCCGTCCGGGTGGTCAGGAGCACCCCTGCGGACCAGGTAGTATTTTCTCGTCGCCAGCCGCGGAACACCTTCCGGCGGTCGGCGTGAGTCATGCGCCGCTAGCTCAGTTGGTTAGAGCAGCTGACTCTTAATCAGCGGGTCCGGGGTTCGAGTCCCTGGCGGCGCACCTGAATCGAAGGGCCTCTCGTGGGAGCGAGGGGCCCTTCGAGGCGTTCAGGGCAGTGTGGACGTCCCGCTGTCGTCCACGCTGAAGACGATGTCGCCCACGGGCCCGAAGGTCTGGCTGTAGGCGGTCACGAAACCCGCGCAGAAGACGACGATCACAGCGAGGAACGCCAGGACGCCGATCGCGCTCACGGCCTGCCGGGCGCGGTCCGGCGGCTGGGCGGTGGCCACCACCCGGGCACCGCCGCTGTAGTACACCGTGACGTAGTCGCCCTCGAGGGTGGTGCCGGGGCCACCGTCCTCCTCGAAGCGGACGACCCGGCCGTCGTGGGTGATGAACTCGTACACGTGGTGGAGCGTGCTGCGCACGGACGTGTCCCCCTGCCCGCCGCTCACGGTGGTGTACGCCCGCAGGCAGCGGCCCTCGGCCGTCAGCCCGCTGTTCCAGGCACCGCGGATCTGCAGCCAGCGCCGCACGACGCGGTGGGCCATGAAGAGGGCCAGGGCCATGATCAGTCCGGGCACGACGTAGAAGACCACGTCCATCGCGCACCCCCGAGGTCGATGCGCCGGACCCGAGCGGCCGGCGTGGCAGGAACCTACCCACGCCGGCCGCGCCGGTGACTCAAGAGAACCTCAGAGGTGCGCCGGGCGTCAGAAGGTGACGTCCGAGCAGGCGTAGAACGCGTTGGCCGTGTCGGCGATCGTCCACACCGCGACGATCACGTGCCGGCCGCTCAGCCCCGACGGCAGCCGGCCGCTGTGCGAGAGCGTGGACGGCGGCCGCTGGCCGTTGTACGGAACCGTGAAGAACGGCGTCAGGTTGAGGTCGGACCGGGACAGGTTGTGGTTCTGGTTCCAGCCCGGCTTGGTGATGTAGTACTTGAAGTCGCTCGTGGCGTGCATGGCGGTGAACTGCCAGCGGAACGTGTAGTTCTGACCGCCCGTCACCGGGGTGGCCGGCCAGGCGGCGCCGGACGGCGTCCGGGGCGCGCTGAGCTGGCTGAAGTGGCCGACGCCGCCGTTGCAGATCTGCCCGTCGGCCGGCCCGGAGGCCGGGAAGCCCTTCGGCCCCTCGACGCTCTGCGGTTCCCACTGGATGGAACCGCAGTTGGTCACGGTGCCGTTCTGACAGAGCTTCTGCCGGCTGACGGGGAGGTCGGTGTAGCCGTGGCCGCTGGCGCCGCCGGAGGAGAGTACGAGGGCTCCGGTCGTGGCCAGCCCCACCGCGAGTGCGGACACCTTGGTCCTTGTGCGCATGCTGCCGCTCCTGGGAAACGTGGGGGAGGGTTCAGTGAGCCGTGCATGTAGGTCTAGACCAAGGGGAGCGTATGACTGTTAGTTGAACATGTCCATACCAATCACGGAGCTGTTTCGCCGCGGCCCGAGCAGAACGCGACCGTCAGGTCCTTCACCAGCACCTTGCGCTCGTAGTCGTCGAGTTCGACCAGTCCGCGCATGGTCAGCCGGGTCACCGTGTCCTCCACGGAGTCGACCACCGAGGTGAGCACGCTCGCCCGGTGCTGGGCGTCCAGCGCCGCGATCCGGCGGCGGTTCATCGCGGCCGCGACCTCGGGGGCGTACTCCACCCGCAGCGGCTGCACCGAGTACACCTCCAGCCCGACCGGTGCCGCGTCGGCCGCGACCAGCCGGGTCAGCGTCTCGCCCGCCGCTCCCCCGGGCCCGCGCGTCCCGCCCGGCGTCTCCACGGGCACCCGGGCCAGCGCCGCCTCGACGCACTCGCGCAGGTACGCCTCGTGGTCCTCGACGCCCAGCACGGCCCGGGCGGTGTCCCGCACCCGCCAGACCACGAGCACCACCACGCGCAACGCGACCCCGCTCGCGTCGGCCGCCGGGACCGGCTCGCTGCGCCAGTGCCGCAGCCGCACGTCCACCCGGCGGCGCAGCAGCAGCGGGTTGACCCACAGCAGGCCGGAGCGGCGCACGGTCCCCCGGTAGCGGCCGAACAGGTCCAGCACCCAGGCCCGCCCGGTGCGCCCCCGGGCCAGTCCGCCGAACCCGAACAGGCCGAGCGCGCCGGCTCCCGCGTACGCCGCCCACTGCGCGGGGCCCAGCCCGGCCCCGGAGGTCAGCGGGAGCCGCAGCGCCTCCACCGCGAGCGGCGGCAGCACCCCGGCCCACCAGGAGACGGCCGCGCACCCGGCCGCCCCGCACAGCCCGGCGAGCACCCCGGCCGCACCCGGCAGCACCCGCGCGGGCCGCTCCGCCAGGCCGGGGTCGACCCGCGGCACCGGTCGGTGCGTGGCGGCGGGCCGCCGCAGGCGCGGCTGCTCCCCCGTGCCGTGCCTGCGGCCGACGACCGCCGGCTTCAGCGCCACCGGCGCCGGGTCCGGGTCGTCGCGGAACAGCAGATGGACGGGGATCTCGGTGGTGGACTCGTTCTGGATGAGCCGGGCGGACCGGACCGGCCCCTCGGCCGGTCGGTCGGGCTCGGACGTGTGGGAAGTGGTCGTACTCATGCGTGCCTCCAGCCTCCGCGCCAGATGCGTCACAACGGTGGTCCCGCTGCCGGACCCGTTCGGGCCCGGCCGGGTGTCGGGGCCGGCCGCCGGGGAAGCGGCCCGAGGGCCGGCGCCCGCCGTCCGGCCGGCGGGGTCACGAGAACAGCCGCCGCCAGGTCTCCGGGCCGGGGTAGCCGTCCGCCGCTCCGCCGCGCCAGCCCTGGGCCCGCTGGAACGCCTCGACGGCCCGCCGGTCGGCCTCGGTCCACAAGGGGCCCGGCCCGACCTCGTAGAACCTGCCGTACCCCTTGCGCACGAGCTGCTGCCCGAGCCGGGTCACATAGGCGTTGTCGGCGCCGGGCCGGAACATCGCCCGCCCCGGGTAGCCCGGCACGCCGTGGGAGGCGGGCGGCGGCCCCACCACCCCGCCCACGACGTCCTTGCCCTTGCCCGTGACCAGCAGCTCCCAGGTGAGCGGGCCGGGCAGCCCGTCGGCGTCCGCGCCCGTCCAGCCCTGCGCCTGCTGGAACGCGCGGGTCGCCCGGCGGTCGGCGTCGGTCCAGCGGGGTCCGGGGCCGGCCGCGTAGGCGCCCCCGGCACCCCGGGCGACGAGCAGGCGGCCGAGCCGGGTGACGTAGGCGTTGTTCGCCCCGGGGCCGAAATACGCCGCTCCCGGGTACGGCGTCACGGCCGGGGCGCCCGGGCTCCCGCTGCCGGATCCGGGCGCGGGCTCCTCGGTGGTCACGCCCTTGTAGCGGTAGGGGACGTACCGGTCGGAGTCGCTCCAGTAGGCGTACGGGGTGGCCTGCCGGCGGGTGTGCGGGCGGGTCTGCTCGTAGGCGGTGTAGGTGGTGTGCGCCTCGTCCGTCCAGCCGCCGAAAAGGGTGACGTGCGAGCCGCTGGTGGGGGAGGCCGCATTGTGGAACAGCAGAATGTCACCCGGCTGGAGTTCCTCTTTCGTGATCCGTTCCGCGTATTGGGCGAGACTGCCGGTCCATTCGTTCCCCGGCAGTTTCCACGCCATCGAGACATAGCCGGAGCAGTCCTGCCGGTAACCGTCGGACCAGTACGCGCTCATGCTGTAGGGCACCTTCGCCGCGACCCAGACCTTGGCCCGGTCGATGATCTCCGCGCGGGTGATGGAGGTGGGCTGCGGAGCGACGGACTGCGGTGCCGGGCGGCCGGCCGGTCCGTGCAGCGGGGCCCTCTCCCCCTGCGGAGTGTCAGGCCCGTCACCTGCGGGAATGCCACCCGGACGGTAGGGCGCGTGCGGGGCGGCCGCGGCCGGTGCGGCGTGCCCCGCGCCGAGGGCGGCGGAGGCCACGGCGGCCAGGGCGAGCGCCCGGTGGGCGGCCGGGTGGGCGGTGCCGCGGCCCGCCCGGGAATGCGGCAGGACCCGCCGCCAGTGCACGCATCCGGGACAGTCGCAGTCGCTCGCGGGGTCGAATTCTTCGAATACCGGAGACTCCATGCGATTCCCCTCACACTTCCGGCGGAATGTACGGCGCCCGTGCACGTGCGGGAGCGCGTCGCCAGTTTCGCAACTGTCTTCCGCACGCGCATGCTGACGGTCCGAATGATGTACGCCGGGTCCGTCCGGGGAGGGCCCGGGCCGGCCGGGGTGGTCCGGAGCACCCCCGGGCGTCCTGTAGAGTTTCCGTGTCAGCAGGCGCCGCTAGCTCAGTTGGTTAGAGCAGCTGACTCTTAATCAGCGGGTCCGGGGTTCGAGTCCCTGGCGGCGCACAGACGGGAAAGGCCCCTCGCGGAAGCGGGGGGCCTTTTCGCATGCCCGTGCGGCCTTCCCGCGCGTCCGGCCCCGGTGGCCGAAACCTTTCTCTCCACAGAACGCCACGCGCCGTACGCCGGGGCGGCTACCCTCTCGCCATGGCGGCGCGGGGGCTTGCCCGGCGACCGGTGGGACGCCCGTTTGAACGGAGCACGCCCACTGCTCGTACAGGCTTCCGGGTCGAGTCCGCAGGCGCGAGGCGAGCGAGGAGGGCAGGAGGAGCACGTCGGCGACATCGGCGCCCACTTGTCCACACCCGCCCCGCAAAGCCCGCGAGCACACCATAATGAGTGCGTATGACCGGTAAACACCGTGTTGCGCATCTTGCGATCATGAGGGACGCCGTAGAACGCTGGGTCCCTGGTTTTACAAAGAGCTGCGGCTTCGTGGCAGTTGGGGGGATCCGTACCGGTTGTGCGGAGCGGCGGGAGTAGGGGCTCCCGGTCCGTGAAGCGATGCCGTGGGGCGCATCTGCAACCGCGAGGTCGCGATTCCATGTCTGAGGGTGTGGATGACGTGGTGACCGCGACCCACCACCGAATACGTCTGCGCCGGTCGAGGGGGACCTGGCAGGCGGCAAGAAAGCTACGAAACACGCGGCTGTCCGCGTGTGGGGGGAAGACTCATGACGTCGAGGCCCACGGGTGCCCGGCAGGACCACGACCCGTCCAGCACCACCCAACTGAGGGTGCCGGCTCACCGGATGAGCACAACCGGAACGTTCCGTCGGATCAGGAAGACGCTGCCGCGGTACGACTACGAGCACTACAGCCGGCTCGCGGGCCCCCTCACCCAGCCCGATCCGCACAAGCCGTACCGGGTGCAGTACCGCTCGCTCATCTCGCAGGAGCCGCACCGCATCCGGGTCGCCCTGATGCTGGCCGCGGCGCCGGTGCTCTCCCTGGTGCTGCTGTTCTGGCTGCTCCAGCCCGAGCACTGGACCGAGCGCGACTACCCGGCCTTCGACTGGCTGCCCGCGCTCGACATGGTCATGCTCGTCTCGATCGGCCTGATCGAGTTCTTCCGCTGCATGAACGTGCTGTCCAACGCGCACGCCACGCTGGTCGCCCGGGACCCGATCCCGGTGGTGCCCGAGACCGGCACCCGAGTGGCCTTCCTCACCTCCTTCGTGCCCGGCAAGGAGCCGCTGGAGATGGTGACGAAGACCCTGGAGGCGGCGGTGAGGATCCGCCACCGGGGCCTGATGCACGTCTGGCTGCTGGACGAGGGCGACGACCCCGAGGTGAAGGCGGTCTGCGAGCGCCTCGGCGTGCACCACTTCTCCCGCAAGGGCGTCGCGAAGTGGAACCAGGCCAAGGGCCCGCACCGCGCCAAGACCAAGCACGGCAACTACAACGCCTGGCTGGAGGCGCACGGCGACGCCTACGACTTCTTCGCCTCGGTCGACACCGACCACGTGCCGCTGCCCAACTACCTGGAGCGGATGCTCGGCTTCTTCCGCGACCCGGACGTCGGCTTCGTCATCGGCCCGCAGGTCTACGGCAACTACGACAACGCCATCACCAAGGCCGCCGAGTCGCAGCAGTTCCTCTTCCACGCGCTGATCCAGCGCGCCGGCAACCGCTACGGCTCCCCGATGTTCGTCGGCACCTCCAACGCCGTGCGCATCAAGGCGCTGAAGCAGATCGGCGGCCTGTACGACTCGATCACCGAGGACATGGCGACCGGCTTCGAGATGCACCGCCACAAGAACCCGGCGACGGGCCGCAAGTGGCGCTCGGTGTACACCCCGGACGTGCTCGCCGTCGGTGAGGGCCCGAGCGCCTGGACGGACTTCTTCACCCAGCAGATGCGCTGGTCGCGGGGGACGTACGAGACGATCATCGGGCAGTACTGGAAGGGCTGGTACTCGCTGCCGCCGAGCAAGCTCTTCAACTACACGATGATGATCATCTTCTATCCGATGTCGGCCCTGAACTGGATCCTGGCGGCGCTCAGTTGCGCCCTGTTCCTGGGCCTGGGCGCCTCGGGTGTGAACATCGACCCGGCGGTGTGGCTGATGCTCTACGGCAACGCCTCCGCCCTGCAGATCGGCCTGTACGTCTGGAACCGCCGGCACAACGTCTCGCCGCACGAGCCGGAGGGCTCCGGCGGCGTGGCCGGCATGATGATGTCCGCGCTGTCGGCACCGCTGTACGCCAAGGCGCTGGTCGACGCGGTGCTGCGGCGCAAGAGCAAGTTCGTGGTGACGCCCAAGGGCGACTCGGCGAGCCCGGACCGCTGGTTCGGCACGTTCCGCTACCACTGGTACTTCATCCTGATCTTCGGCGCCTCGATCGCGGCCGGCATCACCCTCGGCCACGCCCACCCAGCCATGATCATCTGGGCGTCGTTCGCGCTGCTCATCACCGCCTCGCCGGTGTTCGCCTGGCGCTGGCAGCTGCGCCAGGACGCCAAGAAGCCCGCCGGTGGCGCCGGGGACCCCGGACAGGAACCCGCAGAACCGCACCGGACGCAGCCGCCGCCCGCTCCGCAGGCGCAGACGCCGCGCACCCCGCGGCACACGCCCGGCTGGGCCGCGGCCCCCGGTGACGAGGGGGAGGTCACCGAGGCCGACCCGACCATGCACATCGCCCTGGGTGGACTTGGGGGACGTAAGGAATGAACGACCGTGCAGGCCGCCGCCGGGCCCGTCGATTCGCGATCGGCACGGCGGTGGTACTCGCGCTGGCCGGGATGAACGGGCCGTGGCTCTACCGCTTCGGCACCGAGAAATACCACCAGTACACGATCAACAAGCCGGAGTACAAGGCCGCCAACGGCAAGTGGGAGATCGTCGACTTCCCCGAGGAGTACCGGCAGAACACGATCCACGCCGCGCTGCTGCGCACCGGCAAGGTGCTGCTCGTGGCGGGGTCGGGCAACGACCAGGACAACTTCGACGCGAAGAAGTTCGACACCCGGATCTGGGACCCGGTCAAGGGCACCGTCAAGAAGGTCCCGACGCCCGCCGACCTGTTCTGCACCGGCCACACGCAGCTCGCCAACGGCAACCTGCTGATCGCGGGCGGCACCAAGCGCTACGAGAAGCTCAAGGGGGACGTCACCAAGGCCGGCGGCCTGATGATCGTCCACAACGAGAACCCGGACGAGCCGATCACGCTGCCCGCCGGCACGCGGTTCACCGGCAAGGAGAACGGCAAGACGTTCGTCTCCAAGGACCCGGTGCTCGTGCCGCGCGCCAAGAAGGTCTTCGACAAGGCCACGGGCAGGTTCCTGCGCAACGACCCCGGCCTGGGCCGGATCTACGTCGAGGCGCAGCAGCGCGGCAAGAAGTACGAGACGGGTACGCAGGACAACTACCGCGTGCACGGCCTGAAGGGCGCCGACGCCAGGAACACCTACGGCATCGCGCAGAAGCTCGCCCTCGACAAGAAGGACTTCCAGGGGATCCGGGACGCCTTCGAGTTCGACCCGGTCGCCGAGAAGTACATCAAGGTCGACCCGATGAACGAGGCCCGCTGGTACCCGACGCTCACCACCCTGAGCGACGGGAAGGTCCTCAGCGTCTCCGGCCTGGACGACATCGGCCAGCTCGTCCCCGGGAAGAACGAGGTGTTCGACCCCAAGAGCAGGAAGTGGACCTACACGGACAAGGTCCGGCAGTTCCCGACCTACCCGGCGCTGTTCCTCATGCAGAACGGCAAGGTCTTCTACTCGGGTTCCAACGCGGGCTACGGGCCGGACGACGTGGGCCGCGACCCGGGCGTGTGGGACGTGGACACCAACAAGTTCGCGAAGATACCCGGCCTGAGCGACCCCGAGCTGATGGAGACGTCCGGCACGGTGCTGCTGCCGCCGGCGCAGGACGAGAGGTACATGGTGATCGGCGGCGGCGGTGTCGGCGAGTCCCAGCGGTCCAGCGAGAAGACCCGGATCGTCGATCTCAAGGACCAGGACCCGGCGTTCGTCGACGGCCCCTCCCTGGACAAGGGCACCCGCTACCCGAACGCCTCGATCCTGCCCGACGACAGCGTGCTCATCTCGGGCGGTTCGCAGGACTACCGGGGCCGCAGCGACTCCGACATCCTCGAGGCGCGGCTGTACGACACCGGGAAGAACGAGCTGAAGCGGGTCGCCGATCCGCTGGTGGGCCGCAACTACCACTCCGGTTCGATCCTGCTGCCCGACGGCCGGGTGATGTTCTTCGGCTCCGACTCGCTCTACGGCGACAAGGCCAACACCAAGCCGGGCGAGTTCGAGCAGCGCATCGAGATCTACACGCCGCCGTACCTCTACGGTGACGCCGAGCGGCCCGAGTTGTCGGGCGGTCCGCGGACCGTCGAGCGCGGCGGGACGGCGACGTTCTCCTCGCGGGACGCGGCGAAGGTCAAGAAGGTCCGGCTGATCCGGCCGAGCGCGGCCACACATGTCACGGACGTCGACCAGCGGTCGATCGCCCTGGACTTCACGGTCGACGGCGACCGGCTGAAGGTGACGCTGCCGGAGAACCGCAACCTGGTCCAGGCGGGCTGGTACATGCTGTTCGCGACGAACGCCGACGGCACGCCGAGCAAGGCGCAGTGGGTGAAGGTGCCGTAGCGGGAGACCCGTCCGGCCGACGAAGGGGCGCCCTCCCCGTGGGGGGCGCCCTTTGACTGCCAGCACCGGTGAGGGGCGCTCCAGGTGGGCGCCCCTTGCGCGTGGCCTCCGGTGCGGTGGCCCGGTGGCCCGGTGGCCCGGTGGCCGAGCGTGCGTCAGGCGGTGGCCTTCGCGAGTTCCAGGGCGTAGTCCTGCCACCACTGGCCCGCCTTGGGGCCGCCCTTGCACTCGCCGTCGGACTCGCCCGGCCGCTTGACCCACAGGTAGGCGTCGACCAGCGGGTCGGCGGTCCTGGTCGTCGGGGTCTCGCCGAGGGCGCGGCCGGGCGGGTTGCACCAGCGCTCGTCCGGGTCGCCGCCGGTGTAGGGGCCCTTGCCGTTGCGGCTGGTGTCGATCACGAAGTGCTTGCCGCCGACCTTGGCGGACAGCTGCTTGCCGTAGGCGAGCGAGTCCTCGGTGGAGTAGAAGTTCGAGACGTTCACCGAGAAGCCGTCGGCGCGGGCGATGCCGGCGCGCTGCAGCGGCTGGAATATCTGGTCCGGGTTCTGCCAGCCGGCGTTGCCCGCGTCGAGGTAGACCTTCGTGTTCTTCAGCGCCTTCAGCTCGGTGACGGCGTCCTTGAGCAGGTCGTAGCGCTCCTCGTGGAACTGCTGCGGGGTGCAGCCGTCCACGAGGTGGAGCAGCGCGTCCGGTTCGAGGACGACGGTGGCGGGCCGGTCTCCGATGCCCGCGGCCACGCCGTCGATCCACGCGCGGTAGGCGTCGCCGTCGGCGGCGCCGCCCTGGGAGTACTGGCCGCAGTCGCGGTGCGGGATGTTGTAGAGGACGAGCAGGGCGGTGCGCCCCGCCTTGTCGGCGGCCTGGGTGAGGCCCCGCGTCTGCTCCTCCGGGTCGTCCGGCCCGATCCATTCGGCGACCGGCTGTTCGGCGATCCTGCGGATCCGCTCGGCCTCCCGCTTCTTGCCGGCCTTCTCCAGCGCGGCCATCTGCCGGGCCGCCGTGCCGTCCGGGTTGACCCAGAACGGGGCGCTCTCGCGGGGCTGTTGCGTGATGCCCGCTCCCGCCTTGCCGCCGTCGTCCTCGCCGTCCCCTCCGTCGGACGAGGAACATCCCGTGACCAGCAGTGCCGCCCCCAGCACCGCCGCGGACGCCCGCCTCCCCGCGGACGCCCCGACCCCCCTGCTGCCGTACATCCAACTCCCCCTCGGGTGCACCCGTTCCAAGGCTCAATCCTGACATACGTCCCGTGGCGCCCACGCGGTTCGAAGTCCACCCGCATGGTGACGCAGCGCCACGGTATCGGGACCTGGCGTCATCCACCTCTAGGCCCGGACGGCCTCCGGGCTCTACAGTCGAGGGGCGGGGTTCCGGTCTTCGGCCAGAGGTTCACCCACCGTGGCTCCCGTGGCCTCCCGCGCGGTTCGCCGGGTCACTCCCGCAGCCCGTGCCCGCGCGGTCGAGGACGGACCCGGTCGGCGGCTCCAGGGGGAGCGGGCCGCCGCCCGGGTCCGGTGGGCCGTCCGTCAGCGGCCGGTTCCGGTCAGGTACGCCGAGACCACCACGTTCGCCGTGTAGCTGCGGGTGGCCCGGTCGAAGCTGCCGCCGCAGGTGACCAGCCGCAGCTCGGCCCGCCCCGACTCGCGCGGCCCGTACGCCTGGTGGGCGTCGAAGCGCTCACGCGAGAGGACCTGGACGGACTCGACCGTGAACTCGGCGATGCGGGCGTCGGCCCGCACCACCCGGATCGTCTGGCCCGGGCGCATCGCGCTGACCCGGAAGAAGACCGCCGGCCGGGCGCCGGTGTCGACGTGACCGACCATCAGCGCGGTGCCCGGGGCCCCGGGAGCGGCCCCTCCCGCGTACCAGCCGACGACGCCCGGCTGGTCGAAGGGCGGCGGGTCGGGAGCCCCGCGGGAGTCCAGCCCGCGCGCCACCACCGGCGCCTGGACGCCGAGCCCGGGGATGTCCACGCGCTGCGGCTCGGCGTCGCCCAGCGGGCGGTGCGCGGGCGGCAGCTTCACGTCCGGGGGCCGTCCGGCCGCGGCCATGTCACCGGTGGTGGGCGCCGAGATGCCGTGCCGTACGTCGGTGACCTCGCGGCCCCAGAGCCACAGCCCGAGCAGCAGCACCACCCAGGCCACGCCGGCGAGCATGCGGCCGGTGCCGGAGGGGCGCCGGTACGTCTGATCCTGGTCGGACATGGTCAGCCGATCCCCCGTCGCCCGCGGGCACCGCCGAGCGCGACGACCGTCGCGGCCACGCCCGCCAGGGCCAGGCCGGTGACGCCCTGGGCCGTGCCGGGCCCGGTGGCGCGCTCCCCGCCCGCGACGAGGCCGGCGGCTCCGCCGCCACCGGCCCGGACGGGCGCGATGGGCGAGGCCGGTGCGCTCGGCACGCGCTCGCCCTCGGCGGGAGCGGACGGCTGCCCGCCCTTGCCGGGCAGGGGCGGCTGCCCCGCGCTCCCGGGAGCGGGACCCGACAGGGGCCGCGGGGCGTCGCCCTCCCGGACGGTGAGGACGCCGGTCCGGACGGTGAGGACGCCGGTCCGGGCGGTCCTCCCGCAGCTGATCCGCACCCGGTACGCGCCCGGCTCCAGCGTGGAGCGGACACGGGTGTCGCCGGTGAGCGTGCGGTCGCCGGAGACGGTGAGCCGGGCCTGCCCGACGAAGGCCGCGGAGACGGCGACGGCCGTCCGCCGCGCGCAGTCGGTCACGCGGAGCGTGACGTCACTGCCGGGCGCGGGGGCCGCCGGGGTCACCGTGACGCCCCCCGCGTCCGCCGCGTGCGCCGCCGGGGAGAGGGCGACCGCGGCCAGGACGCCGGTGCAGACAGTGACTTTCAGGGAACCCATCGTGAACCTCCAGACGCCTGGAGCCTCCCCCGCAGGGTGGGCCGCCGCATCCTCAGGGACGCGGCGGCTGCTCCGTACGGGTGGTGACGGGTTTGGGCCCGGCGGGGGCGCCGGACCCGGGTCAGATCCGGTCGACGAGGTCCGCGATCGAGTCCACGACCTGCGACGGCCGGTACGGGAAGTCCTCGACCTGGTCGGGCCGCGTCAGGCCGGTGAGCACCAGGAACGTCTGCATCCCGGCCTCCATGCCGGCCAGCACGTCGGTGTCCATGCGGTCGCCGATCATGGCGCTGCTCTCGGAGTGGGCCCCGATGGCGTTCAGGCCGGTCCTCATCATCAGCGGGTTCGGCTTGCCCGCGAAGTACGGCTGCTTGCCGGTCGCCCGGGTGATCAGGGCGGCCACCGCGCCGGTCGCGGGCAGCGGGCCCTCGGTGGAGGGGCCGGTCTCGTCCGGGTTGGTGCAGATGAAGCGGGCGCCGCCGTTGATGAGCCGGACCGCCTTCGTCATGGACTCGAAGGAGTAGGTCCGGGTCTCGCCGAGGACGACGTAGTCCGGCTCGTGGTCGGTGAGGATGTAGCCGATGTCGTGCAGCGCGGTGGTCAGCCCGGCCTCGCCGATGACGTACGCCGAGCCGCCCGGCCGCTGGTCGTCCAGGAACTGGGCGGTGGCCAGGGCCGAGGTCCAGATGCTCTCGATCGGCACCTCCAGGCCCATGCGCCGCAGCCGGGCGTGCAGGTCGCGCGGGGTGTACATGGAGTTGTTGGTGAGGACCAGGAAGGGCCTGCCGGACTCCCGCAGCTTCTTCAGGAAGGCGTCGGCACCGGGGATCGGCACGCCCTCGTGGATGAGGACGCCGTCCATGTCGGTGAGCCACGACTGGATGGGCTTGCGGTCTGCCATGTGCGGGATCTCCTGCCGTACGCGGTCCAGCGTGCGATCCAGCCTAAACAGTGCCGGGATCTTGGGGAACGGCCCCCGTACGGCGTCCCGCCTGTCGGGACGCGGGCGGCGGGCGCCGGGCGCGTCGGCGACGGCGGGCGGGGCGGGTCCGCGAGACGGTGGGCGGGGCGGGTCCGCTGGGCCGTGGAACGCCGGCCTAGCGGCGGCGGCGCGCGAGGAGCAGGGCGCTGCCCGCGGCGAGCAGCAGGGCCGAGGCGGCGGCCGCGATCCGGACGCCGGCGCCGGTGCTCGCGAGTTCCTCGGCGAACGGGAACCGGTCCTCGCGGGGCGGGACGGAGGCGTCGGGCTCGGGGTCGGGCCGGTCCCCGGTGCCGGGGTCGGTGTCCGTGCCACCCTCCTCGATCCGGAAGCGGTAGTCGCCGGACTGGCCGACCCAGTCGCCGTCGTCGTCGTGGCGCTGGACGACCGCCGCGTTGACGGTGACGTCGTTCGGCACGGCGTCCGAGGTGAGGGCGAGCCGCACCTTCACGGTGACGGTCCCGCCCGGGCCGACGGTGAAGCCCGCGAAGCCGCCCTCCTCGTCGGAGAACGCCCCGACGAGTTCGTCCTCGCCGCTCTCCTCGAACCGCACGGGGTGGGCCCGCGGGCCGTCGAAGAACTCCAGCCGCGGCTGGGAGGGTTCCAGGGCCCGCTCCTCGTCGACGAGTACGACGACGGGGTGGATGTCCTCGCAGGTCCGGTCGGTCGTGTTGGTCAGGTCGACGTACCAGGTCCCGAACCCGCCGCCGGCCGTGTAGGAGCCGGGCCCGCCGTGGATGCGGGTGGTGAGCGGGAAGGTGTGGTCGTCGGGTGCGGCACAGGCGGGCGCCGGATCGTCCGCGTACGCCGGGTGAGCACCAGGGAGCAGGACGGCGGCCGCCGTCGCGAGGCAGAGGTGTACGGGCGTGCAGGGTCGCATGATGACGTGACATTGCCGCGCGGGGCCCCCGGTACATCTGCCGCGCCGGGAAGCCCCCCGAACGGCGGCGGCGATCCGCCCGGTCGGCGGACAGAGGCGAGGACCGGGCACCGCCGCACCGCGGGGCGGTCCCCCGCGTGCGTACCGGCGCCTCCCCGCCGCGCGAGGGAACGCCCCGCCGGCGTCCCGGCGCGTTCGCCGGATCCGGCAGATGCGTCCGGCTCTGTCAGCCGCCCCCGCGGCCGAACACCGGTCCCAGGACGAGCTGGGCCGCTCCGGCCGCCACGATGCGGTCGCCGCCGGGGGCGGTCCGGACGGGGATCTCGTCCTGGCCGGTGCGCCGGGACCGGGCCGTCAGGACCGCGCCGACGCCCCGGACGAACGCCTCCGGTGCCGCGGCCACGGTGCGGCCGCCCAGCAGGACCCCGTCGATGTCGAGCAGGCCCACGAGGTTCGCCGCCGCGGTGCCCAGCACCCGGGCGGCCTCCGCCGGGTCGCCGCGCTCGACCGCGGCCAGGCACAGCGCCTCGACGCAGCCGCGCTGGCCGCAGGTGCACGGCGGCCCGTCCAGCTGGATCACCTGGTGGCCGAACTCCCCCGCCCCGGTCCGGGCACCCCGGTGCACGGCACCGCCGAGGACCAGCCCGGCTCCCAGACCCGTACCGAGGTGCAGGTAGGCGAAGGAGCCGGCCTCTTCCCCGGCGGCCAGGGCGAGCGCCGCCGCGTTGGTGTCCTTGTCGACCACCACCGGCATGGCGAGCCGCTCCGCCAGGGCCTGCCGCAGCGGGAAGCCGTCCCACTCGGGGAACCCGGTCACTCGGTGCAGCACGCCCCGGGTGTGGTCGAGCGGCCCCGGTAGCGCGACGCCCGCCCCCAGGAGGGTTCCAGCGGGCCCCTCCGCCGCGTCCCGCACCGCCCGCGCCACCGCCGCGAGCACGGCCTCGGCGCCGGCGCCCAGGTCCAGCGCGGTCCGGCGCTCGGCGACCACGCTCCCGCGCAGGTCGACCAGCACCGCCCGCACCTCGTCCCGGTCCAGGTGGACGCCGGCCGCGTGCCCCGCCTCGGGCACCAGCCGCAGGACCGTCCTCGGCTTGCCGCCCGTCGAGGCCCGTCGCCCCGCGTCCGCCGCGAGGCCGTCCTGCCGCAGCCGAGCCGTGATCTTGCTGACGGCCTGCGGGGTGAGACCGGTCCGCTCGGCGAGTTCGAGCCGGCTGATGCCCTCCGTCCCTGCCGTGCGCAGCAGGTCGAGGACCAGCGCGGTGTTGTGGCTGCGCAGGGCCGGCAGATTCACCCCGCCGCCCGTGCCGCGCATGCCGCCCACTCCGCCCGCACTGTCGTCCGCCCTGTTCACGCACCCATTGTCCCCGGCGCTTGCACTTTGGCAACAGCGTTGCGAAAGTGGAGGGCATGACTGGCACTCCCCCCGGCACCGCTTCCGGTTCGCCGCTCCGCGTCGGCCTCGTCGGCTACGGCCTGGCCGGCTCCGTCTTCCACGCCCCGCTGATCGCCGCCACCGAGGGCCTCGCCCTCGACACGGTCGTCACCTCGAACCCGGAACGGCAGCAGCAGGCCCGCGCCGAGTACCCGGACGTCCGCCTGGCCGCCTCGCCGGGCGAGCTGTTCGACCGGGCCGCCGAACTGGACCTGGTCGTGGTGGCGTCGCCGAACAAGACCCACGTGCCGCTCGCGACGACGGCCCTGGAGGCCGGTCTGCCGGTCGTGGTCGACAAGCCCGTGGCCGGCACCGCGGCCGAGGCCCGCGCCCTGGCCGCCCTGGCCGAGGAGCGCGGACTGCTCCTGTCCGTCTTCCAGAACCGCCGCTGGGACAACGACTTCCTCACCCTGCGCAAGCTGCTGGACGAGGGCGGGCTGGGCGACGTCCGGCGCTTCGAGTCGCGCTTCGAGCGCTGGCGGCCGGAGCCCAAGGGCGGCTGGCGGGAGTCCGGCGACCCGGCCGAGATCGGCGGCCTGCTCTACGACCTCGGCAGCCACGTCGTCGACCAGGCCCTGGTCCTGTTCGGCCCTGCGGCCGAGGTGTACGCGGAGACGGACGTCCGCCGCCCGGGCGCGGAGACCGACGACGACACGTTCATCGCGCTCACGCACACCAACGGCGTCCGCTCCCACCTGTACGTCTCCGCCACGACGGCCCAACTGGGCCCCCGCTTCCGCGTCCTGGGCTCCAGCGCCGGGTACGTCAAGTACGGGCTGGATCCCCAGGAGGCCGCCCTGCGCGAGGGCCTGCGGCCCGGGCCCGGCTGGGGCGCGGAGCCCGAGTCGCTGTGGGGCCGGGTGGGTTCCGGCGAGTCCCCGATGACCGGCGGCGGCCGCCCCGAGCCGACCCTGCCGGGCGACTACCCCGCCTACTACACCGCCGTGGCGAAGGCCCTGCTGGAGGGCGCCCCCAACCCGGTGACCGCCCGTGAGGCGGCCGCCGCCCTGGACGTACTGGAAGCCGCGCGCCGTTCGGCACGCGAGAAGGTGACGGTGACCCTGTGACCGCCCGGAACACTCCGCACAGCCAGGAACTCGGCCCGAAGTTCCATCCGGAGCTGACCCCCGGTCTGGAGGAGCTGGAGAGGCAGGAACGCCGCCTGGTGTTCCGCCGGTTCACCCCCGACGACGCGTGGGCGCTCGGCTCGCTGCTCGTCGGCATGGCCCGGGAGCGGCAGGCCCCGGTCGCCGTGGACATCCACCGGGCCGGACAGCAGCTCTTCCACGCGGCGCTGCCCGGTTCGACGCCGGACAACGACGCCTGGATCGCCCGCAAGCGGCGGGTGGTCGAGCGGTACGGCTCCGCCTCCTACCTGGTCGGTGCCCGCTTCCGCGCCAAGGGCACGACCTTCGAGGAGTCCTCGCGCCTGGACCCGGACACCTACGCGGCCCACGGCGGTTCCTTCCCGATCACCGTCGAGGACGTCGGCGTCATCGGCGCGGTGACGGTGTCCGGACTGCCGCAGCTCGACGACCACCGGCTGGTGGTGGAGGCGCTGGAGCGCTTCCTCGATCTCTAGCCCGGCGGAATCAACCCCGGTCCCCTCCGGTTGGCACCTGCCGTATGCAGGACCTGGCGCCCACCGGAGGGATCGGACAGATGAGCACGCCCGTCAAGGAAGCGGTCGGCCGATACGGCATCTGGAGCGTGGGGCTGCGCTCGGAGGACCCGCAGCGGCGCGGGGAACTCACCGAGGCCGCCGCCGAACTGGAAGAACTGGGCTTCGGCGCGCTCTGGCTGGGCGGCAACTCCTCCGCCGCCCACGCCGCCCCGCTCGTCGAGGCGACCTCCCGGGTCGTCGTCGGCACCAGCATCCAGAGCATCTGGCAGCACGAACCGGATTCCTCCGCCCGCGCGTTCGCGGACCTGGACTCCGCGCACCCCGGCCGCTTCCTGCTCGGCCTCGGCGTCAGCCACGCCAAGCGGGTCGAGCAGTACGCCCGTCCCTACACGGCCCTGGTGGGTCACCTCGACGCGCTGGACGCCGCCGGAATGCCGGCGGACCGGCGCCTGCTCGCCGCGCTCGGCCCCAAGTCGCTGCGCCTGGCCCGGGACCGGGCGGCGGGCTCGATCCCGTACCTGGTCACCCCCGAACACACCGCGCACGCCCGGGAGATCATGGGCGAGGGCCCGCTGCTCGCCCCGGAGCTGGGCGTGATCCCGGAGAGTGACCCGGACCGGGCCCGCGCGCTGGCCCGCGAGTTCCTGGAGCTCTACCTGCCCCTGCCGAACTACACCGGCAACTTCCTGCGGCACGGCTTCACCGAGGACGACCTGCGGGACGGCGGCAGCGACCGGCTGGTGGACGCCCTGTTCGCCTGGGGCGACGACGCGGCGATCCGCGCCCGGCTCGACGCGTTCTTCGCCGCGGGCGCGGACCACCTGGCCCTCCAGGTCCTGGACGGCGCCCCGCGCGACGGCCTGCCGCGGAAGGCGTGGCGCGAGGTGGCGTCCCTGCTGGACTGACACCGGCCGCGAGCGGCCGGCACCCCGAGGGCACGTCGGTGTCAGC
This sequence comes from Streptomyces sp. NPDC003456, assembly GCF_042878735.1. Lineage (NCBI taxonomy): Bacteria > Bacillati > Actinomycetota > Actinomycetes > Kitasatosporales > Streptomycetaceae > Streptomyces > Streptomyces sp. NPDC003456. The sequence goes on along the minus strand of NZ_JBIAOK010000003.1, from coordinate 169,194 downwards.
CCCCGGAGGTCTGGCGCACGTAACTGACGCCGTCCAGCAGGAGGTTCTCGAAGGTGTACCCGTACCCGGCGTCGAACTCCTCGACGAACCAGTACGCGTAGGCGATGGGGCCTCCCGGCACGTACAGGGTCAGGGAGGTGCCCTTGGCGACCGCCGTTCCCTCCAGGACCAGGCCGTTGGCGTAGAGCAGGCGCACACCGCCGTCGCCGGCGAAGCGGATCCTGTCGAACCGCAGGGCCGTGCCGTCCCCGTCCCACTCGCCGACCAGCCGGGCGGGGACGGAACCGCGCGGCGCGGCGAACGCCGGCGGCGACGACGGCTCCGCCACGGTGGGCGTGGGCGTGAGCACGGGCGTGAGCGGATCGGGGGTGCCGCCGGCGGGCGCCCGGGGCGTCGCTCCGGTGACGGTCCCGGCCGGCCGGTCCGGGGCCGAGGGGGCGGTGGTGGGCGTATCGGCCGCCCGCCCGGAGCCGCCGCAGCCCGCGACGACGGCGGCCACCAGCACTGCTCCCGCGATCGCGCGCGCAGGTGAGTAGGTCATGAGCTGAGCCCTGTCTGCGAGGGGAGGCGGACCGCCGCCCGCCCGGGTGCGTGCCGTCGCTACTCCGCGGCCACGAACCGCAGTCGGCGCCGGGGCCGCGGACCCGGCGCCCGCCGCCGGCCGCGCACCTCCTGCACGACGGCCACGAGTGCGGCCAGCGCCCAGCAGACGCAGAACACGCCCAGCTGGCCGTCCTCGTCGAAGGCCAGCCAGCTGACCGCCAGCCCGGCCAGCGTGATGCCGGTGGCCGCCAGGAGCGCGGAGAGCCGCCCGGTGCGCAGCGCCCGCGCCAGGCACAGCACGGCGAGCAGCACGACCGGGAGGCCGAGGAAGGGCATCGGCTCGTGCCCGGTGTAGTACGTGGTGACCATGGCGGAGGCCGGCTCGTACGCACCGCCGTAGCCCTGCTCGAAGAGGGTGCGGCCGGACGGGTCCTGGGACAGCTGGTAGTACTCCTTGTAGAGGGAGCCGTAGTAGTAGAGCGAGCCGCCGAAGTCGCTCTCGGTCACGTAGGTGTAGTCGCTCTCGGACGAGGCCGCCCCGGCGGTGACGCTGGCGATGGACAGGGCTCCGGCGCCCCACCACAGCAGGGTGGACGTCAGGGGCAGCCAGCGGAACACGGCCAGTCCGAGGACCGCGCTCAGCACCAGGGGCCCGCCGAGGTCGGCCTGCGGCTCGGCGTCCAGGTGGGAGACGACGACCAGGGCGGAGACGACGAGCCCGAGCAGGGCCATCACGCGGTTCCCGGCCGGGCCGCGCCACCATCTGCGCCCCGGCGCCGCGGCGGCGGAGCCGGCGACGGTCGCCCCGGCCGGCTCGCCGTGCTCGCCGGGACCGGTGGAGGCCGGTGCCGAGGCGGTGGCCCGTGACCGGCGGGGATGCGGGGTGGCCGGGGGCGTGTGGTCTGCGGGGTCCGCGGGGGCCGGTCCGGCGTCGCCGCCGGTGCCGGTCGCCGGGCCCGGGGCGTGGGGAGGCGGTGGGGGCGTGGTGGCCGCCTGCCGGGGCAGCGCGGCGGCCTCGGTCTGCTGCTGCGCGAGCATCGTCCGCCCCGGCCCGGCACCCGGCAGGGGTGCCGGAACCGGCGGAAGCGGCGGCACAGGCGGCGGTGCGGGAGGCCCTGCGGCCGCGCCGGCCAGGGCCTGCTGCAGCTCGGTGATACCGGCGTAGCGCTGCTCCCGGTCCTTGGCCAGCGCGCGCAGGACGACGGCGTCGACCTCCGCGGGGATCTGCGGGCGCAGCCGGGAGGGGGCCAGGGGCTCCTTGCTGATGTGCTGGTGCATCACGGCGAACGGCGAGTCGCCGAGGAACGGCGGGCGTCCCGTGAGCAGTTCGTACAGCAGGCAGGCCGTGGAGTACTGGTCAGAACGGCCGTCGACCGCCTCGCCCGTCAGCTGCTCCGGGGAGAGGTAGGCCGGGGTCCCGACCGTCATGCCGGTGGCGGTCAGGCGTGTGCCGGTCTCCGCCACCACCTTGGATATCCCGAAGTCGAGGACCTTGACCCCGCCGTCGGCGGTGAGCATGACGTTGGACGGCTTGATGTCCCGGTGGACCAGGCCCTGGCCGTGGCTGTGGGCGAGGGCCTCGGCGACGCCCCGGCCGACGTCCAGGGCCCGGCCGACCGTGAACGGCCCCTCGGCCAGTGCCTCCGCCACCGTGCGGCCGTCGATGAACTCCATGACGAGGAACGGTGTGTTCTCGCCGTCCCGGACGTCCTCGCCGACGTCGTGCAGGACGGCGATGTTCCCGTGGCTGAGCGAGGCGATGGTGCGCGCCTCGCGGCGGAAGCGGACCCGGAACTCCTCGTGCCGGGTCAGCTCCGGTGGCAGGACCTTCACGGCGACCACCCGGCCGAGCTCCCGGTCCAGGGCGCGCCACACCTGGCCCATGCCGCCGCGCCCTGCTTCCTCGATCAGCTCGTACCGCTGCGCAAGTACCCGCATGTGCTCCCCGTTCGCGTCAGGGTGCGATACCCGGCGCAGGGGCCGCCTCTTGGGAGCGCGCCACGGATCGGTTCACCCGAGCGCCCACCGTACTGGCTGATATCCATACATCGGGTGCCATCCGGGCCCGAGTGGGAGCGCGGGCCGGTCCCGCGCTCCCCTCGCGCACCACTGCGCCGGACGACACCTCCGCGGGCGCTCGCCTCCACGCCGAGCGCCCGGCGGAACGGGCCGCATCACCTCACACCGCCGGCCCTGGGAGCCGCTGCTCAGGCGTCCTCGTCACCTCACGGCGCCGGCCCCGGGAGCCGCTGCTCAGGCGTCCTTGATCTCCTGGCGCTGCCGCCCGAGCCCTCCGACCTCCAGCTCCACCACGTCCCCGGCCCGCAGGTAGGGCTTCGGCTCGGGCTGCCCCATGGCCACGCCCGCCGGGGTCCCGGTGTTGATGACGTCTCCCGGGTACAGGGTCATGAACCGGCTGACGTACCGCACGACTTCCCCGACGGGGAAGATCTGCTCGGCGGTGGTCCCGTCCTGTTTCAGCTCGCCGTTCACCCACAGTCTCAGTGACAGCGCCTGCGGATCGGGCACCTCGTCCGCGGTCACCAGCCACGGCCCCAGCGGGTTGAACGTCTCGCAGTTCTTGCCCTTGTCCCAGGTGCCGCCCCGCTCGATCTGGAACTCCCGCTCGGACACGTCGTGCGCGACCGCGTACCCGGCGACGTGCGCGAGCCCGTCCGCCGCGGACTCCAGGTACCTGGCCGTACGCCCGATGACGACGGCCAGTTCCACCTCCCAGTCGGTCTTGCGGGAGCCGCGGGGGACGAGCACGGTGTCGTCGGGGCCGACCACCGTGTCCGGCGCCTTCATGAACACCACCGGTTCCGCGGGCGGTTCGGCCCCCGTCTCCCGCGCGTGGTCGTGGTAGTTCAGCCCGATGCACACGATCTTGCCGATCCGTCCCAGCGGCGGACCGATCCGCAGCCCGGCCGCATCCAGGGCGGGCAGGGTGCCGGCGTCGGCGGCGGCCCGCACCCGGGCGAGCGCCTCCTCGTCGGCGAGCAGCGCGCCGTCGACGTCCGGGACGACACCCGACAGGTCCCGCAGGATCCCGTCGGTGTCGAGCAGCGCGGGCCGCTCCGCCCCGGCCGTACCGACTCGCAGCAGCTTCATGATCAGTCTCCCTCGATCGCGGGCGCCCGTCCGATGCGCGCGACCCGGATGCGGCGGGGAGCCATCGGCAGGGCTGGACGATCCTCCAAGGTCGGGGTCCGGTCCGCAAGACCCCGTTCACGTACTGGACCCCGGCCGGGCCGGTCAGCGGTACAGCACGGCCCGCTCGGCGACGCTCCACGTCGTACTGGTGACGACGTACAGCGCCGCGGCCAGCGGCACCACGGCGACGGTGACCAGCGTGAAGAACGACATGAACGGCATGACCCGGGTCACCGCCCCCATGCCGGGCACCTGTTCGGCGTCACCGGAGGGAGCCGGGGGATCGGCGGCCAGCATCCGCTTGCTGAGCCGGTAGCTGAACACCGCGACACACGCGACGACCGCGAACAGCCCCAGGTACACCAGCCCCGCCCCGCCGAACAGGCCGCCCTGGAGCGCGTCGGCCCACCGTCCGCCGAGCGGCGCGGCCAGCAGCCGGTGACCGAGCAGCCCGTTGGCCTCGCCGCCGATGGTGTCGCTGGAGAACAGGTGGTAGAGCAGGAAGAAGGCGGGGATCTGCAGCATCCCGGGCAGGCAGCCGGCCAGCGGCGACACCTTCTCCTGGGCGTGCAGGTCGAGCACGGCCCGCTGCAGCCTCTCGGGATCCCCGGCGTGCTTCCTGCGCAGCTCGGCGATCCTGGGCCGGAGCGCGGTCCGCGCCTTCTGGCCCCGCGCGGCGGCCCGGGACAGCGGATGGACGAGGAGCCGTACGAGCGCGGTGAACAGGACGATGGCGGCGGCGGCAGCTGAGGCGCCGAACAGCGGCCGGAGCAGGTCGGCGAGCTGCTCGACCAGGTGAGCGAAGACGGACATGGGTGAGCCCTCCGGGGGTCTCGTCGTGCCGGGACGGAACAGAACGGCATGACGACCCGCGCGGGGTCACCTACACGGAGACACCCCTACGCGACGGTCGCCCGGAGGGCGTGACCGGGTGCCCGGGGCCGGGTGCGCCCCCGGGCGTCGGGGTCGCGCTGGGGCAGGAAGGCCGTACGGCGGTCACGGTCGCGGATGGCCGTGCGCACCCGGGTGCGGGGCACGGCGGGCGCGCAGCGCGAGGCGACGAGGGAGCAGACCGCGAGGGCGGCCGAGACGGCGGCGGTCGCGGCGAGGGCGACGGTGGCGGAGAGACTGCCGGTGTCGAGCAGCAGCACCCCGGCGACGAGGAGGACCAGCGCGAGGACGGGACGCAGTGCGGAACGGGTCCGGTTCACCGTCTGCCCCTCCTCTCCTCGTACGCGCGCTGTTGTCGCGGGCGCGCAAGTCCTGTTGTCGCCACAGCCGTTATACAGGATGGCCCTCCGTGGACGGCGCGGGCGGTTGCGGGGGTGGGTCGGGGGCCCGGGGGACCCGAGGGGGGACGAGCCGGGCGAGGACGAGCCGGGGACCGCGGGGGGCTGTCGCCGGGGTCCGGCCCGTGCATCTCTCACGCTTGTCACCTCCCGGCAGTACGGTGTCCCCCATGCGCCCCGACACGCCTGCCGAAAACGTCGACCACACCGCCGAGGCGGCACGCCTGGAGCGGACCGCCGGCCTGTACCCCGAGGACGCCGAGGCCCTGCTGCTGCGCGCGGCGGCCCACCTGGAGCTTTCCGGCGACCGCCCCAGCGCGACCAAGCTCTACGACCGCCTCCTGGCCTCACCCGACGGCCTCGACAACCCGCACCTGGTCCGCGCCCTCAAAGCCTCGAACCTCTGGGAGTACGGCCACGAGGCCGAGGCCCGGGCGATCATCGAGGGCGTTCGGGCCTCGGCTCCCCGGGACCCGGCCCCCTGGGTCATCGTCGCGGAGGCCCTGGAGAACCACGACGAGCTGGAAGCAGCGCACGAGACCTTCACGGAGGCGGTGCGCCACCTCCTGACCGATGTGCCGCACCCCGCGCAGCCGACCCACCCGCTGCTCTTCGGCCGCCACCGGGTCCGCCGCATGCTGGGCCGCTCCCACGACGAGTGGGACGCCCTGGCGGACTCGGTGCACTCCCTGCCGGTCTCCCTGGACGAGCTGCACGACCCCAAGCGCGTGTGGTCGCTCGGCTCGGAGAACCCGGCGGAGCTGGAGGCCGAGATCCTCCGCCTCCGCGCGGAACTGGGTGCCTACCGCGCGGCCCTCTCCCGCCCGTTCCCGGTGGCGATGCTCCACTGGCCGGCGGCGGAGCTGACGGAACTCCTGGAGACCTATCCGGCCTTGGCCGAGGAGTACCCGTCCCACGAGGAGCACCTGGTCTCGATAGAGCGCGCCCTGCGCGAACTCTCCGCCTCCGGCACGCCCAACCTGGGCATCGTCACCGGCACGGTCCCGTCCTACGAGGCCTTCGCGGCCTCGGAGGGCAGTTCACCGGGGGACCCGACGCTGCTCCCCCAGTACGCGACGACGCTCGCCGCCCGGGGACGTGCGGTGGCGTGGCCGCCGCAGCAGCAGGCGAACTGCTGGTGCGGCTCGGGCCGCACGTACGGCGAGTGCCACGACGCGACGACCTGACCCCGCCGAACCCCTCAGGCGCTCCCCCGCTGAGCCGCCCGGCACGCACCCCTACGGACGCGCCACTACGCCGGGCGGCCGGCCAGCTGATCTGAACCCTCCTCATCTGTCAGACCCTGCTGTTAGAACTGATCCATATCGCCACGAGTGATCGTCGCGTACGGAATGGTGAACCAGGGGGAGCACGGTGGCAGCAGGGGGCCAGTCACAGCCGATCGCGGGTGTCTACGAGAAGCTGATCACCAGCGATGTCGAAGACGAACTGGAGAGCTTCAAGGCGGCTGGGTGGAAAGCCATTGACGCCGAGGTCACACCGGAGTCCGCTCCGCATGTACTGGCTCGCTACATCGGTGAAGCCGTGGCCGACAGGCTGAGCCGGCTGCGTCCTGAGGATCGCGTCCCTGTCGCGAACCGCATCCTCAAGTCGCTCGCTGAAGCCGGGCCCGACTCTGCCGACAGGGCGGCAGCACGCACGATTGCGGAAGGTCCACGGCAGCTGCTGACTCTTGCTCGGCAGGAGGCTCCCGGCGTCCACGCCCTACGCCCGCTCACGCCCCTCTCCGAGACCTCGCTGATCACGAACTCACCGGAGGATCTCAGTCTCGGCGCTGAGCTGCGGGCCGAGATCGCCACTGCTGACCGCATCGACCTGCTCTGTGCCTTCGTGAAGTGGTACGGCATCCGCGTCCTCGAAGACTCGTTGCGTGCCGCGAAGGAAAGGGGAGTGCCGATTCGCGTCATCACCACGACGTACATCGGGGCGACCGACCGGCACGCCCTCGATCGCCTCGTCCGCGATTTTGGAGCCACGGTCAAGGTCAACTACGAGATCCGCTCCACTCGACTACACGCCAAAGCTTGGCTTTTCCGACGACACACGGGCTTCGACACGGCCTACGTCGGCAGCTCCAACCTCTCGAAGGCAGCACTCCTCGATGGTTTGGAATGGAACGTCCGCTTGTCTTCGGTGGCCACACCGGCCGTACTGAACAAGTTCGAGGCGACCTTCGATGCGTACTGGAGCGACTCGGCCTTTGAGACCTACGATCCCGACCGGCACAGTGCCCGTCTCGACCAAGCCCTAGCACAAGCGGGCAGCAGCACCTCCACCACTGACCTCAAGATCAACCTGTCAGGGTTGGAGGTGCGTCCGTTCCCGTATCAGCAGGACATGTTGGAACGGCTGCGCGTAGAGCGCGAGCTCCGGGGACGCGACCGCAACCTCCTGGTGGCAGCCACTGGCACGGGCAAGACCGTCATGGCAGCTCTGGACTATCGGTCTCTGGCGAAGAACTTCGAGGACCGACGGCCGAAGTTGCTCTTCGTGGCCCACCGCAAGGAGATTCTCAAGCAGTCGCTGCGTACGTACCGTGAGGTGCTCGACGACGCGTCGTTCGGCGAACTGCTTTATGGCGGTGAAGACCCACAGGCTTGGGACCATGTCTTCGCCAGCGTCCAGTCGCTCAACGTGCAGCGGCTCGAAGAGCTGGCAGCGCACCACTTCGACATCATTGTCATAGACGAGTTCCACCACGCTACGGCCGCGACCTACCGCCGGGTCATCGATCACTTCAAACCCAAGGAACTACTCGGTCTGACGGCGACCCCCGAGCGCATGGACGGGCTCAACGTGCAAGACGAGTTCTTCGACGGCCGCATCGCTGCCGAGATGCGGCTCTGGGAGGCTCTCGAAAACGATCTGCTTTGCCCTTTCCACTACTTCGGCATCCCTGATGGAACCGACCTCACCAACCTCACCTGGCAGCGGGGCACCTACACGGACCAGGATCTCGGCAACCTCTACACGGGCAATGAGGCACGGGCCCGGATCATCGTCAAGCAGATCCGTGACAAGGTGTCTCAGCCCGGAGCCATGCGGGCGCTGGGCTTCTGCGTGAACAAGCAGCATGCGCGGTTCATGGCGGACTTCTTCCGTAGGGCGGGCTTTGCGGCGACCGCATTGACCAGCGACTCGCCCGCGGCGGAACGGGCCCAGGCTCTGACGGACCTGCGAGCGGGAAAACTGCAGGTCATCTTCTCCGTCGACCTATTCAACGAGGGCCTCGACATCCCCGATGTGGACACGCTCCTCCTCCTTCGCCCCACCAACAGCGCCACGGTCTTTCTCCAGCAGCTCGGTCGAGGGCTACGGCGTACGGAGACGAAGCCGGTCCTCACCGTCCTTGACTTCATCGGACAGCATCGGGCGGAGTTCCGATTCGAGGAGCAGTTCCGCGCCCTCACGAACCTCTCCCGGAACCGGCTCCTCGATCACATCGAGCGCGACTTCCCTCTTCTTCCGTCGGGCTGCCAGATCATCCTGGAGGGCAAAGCAAAGAACCTGGTGCTCGACAACATCCGTACCCAGCTAAGCGCGAACGTCAAGACCTTGGTCGCCGAGGTCAAGTCCTATGGCACGAACCGGCTGGCTGACTACCTGAGGGAGAGCCGCAGAGAGATCAAGGAGCTGTACAAGAGCGACAACTCCTGGACGTCGGTGGCTCGCCGAGCGGGCTTCATCGAGACCGCCGCACCAGAGGGGGAGTCAGCCCTCCTCAAGCGCGTCCACGCCTTCCTTCACGTGGATGACCCTGACCGGGCCAGCGCCTACCTCCGTCTCCTGGCCGACGACGTACCGCGCTACGACCAACTGAACGCCACAGAGCAGGCGTATGCGCGGATGCTCTTCTTCAACCTGTGGGACAACGCCGGCGGTTTCACCAGCTACCAGGAAGGTCTGGACGCACTGCGAGACCAGCCCGTGGTCCGCGACGAACTTCGCCAGGTTCTCGCTCACGTCATCGGGCAGGCGGACCACCTCCCCCTTGCCTTGTCCGGGAACCTCAGTCAGCTCCCGCTGAAGGTGCACTGCTCCTACAACCGGTCCGAGGTCCTCGCAGCACTGGGAGTGGCCCGCTTTGGCGGGCAGATGCCCAGGTCGTTCGCCAAGGGCGTCCAATGGGTCGAGGACCTCCAGACGGACGCTCTCCTGATCACGCTGGAGAAGAACGAGAAGGACTTCTCCCCCACTGTCCGATACAAGGACTACGCGTTGAGCCCGACGCTCTTCCACTGGGAATCGCAGAACGCAACAGCCGCGAACTCCCCCACGGGCCTGCGATACCAGCGCCACGCTGAACAGGGCAGCCACGTCCTGCTCTTCATGCGCCGCTACAAGGACACCGACATCGGTAAGCCCCACCCGTGGATGCTTCTCGGCCCGGCCACCTATGAAGAACACACGGGCAGCAAGCCAATGGCTATTAGGTGGCGCTTGCAGCACGAGCTCCCCGCAGATGTGTCGACGTACGCAGCCATCGCAGCTGGTACTTGACCGAACCCTCACCTGGGCCCCGGGCGGGAAGCACGGGGGTGTCTGGTCTTCTAGCCCCTCTCTCCCCGCTCGATGCAGAACTCGTTGCCCTCCGGGTCCGTCATCACGACCCAGCCTCGGCCGTTCGGGAGGGTGCGGTCCGCGTGGATGCGGGCGCCCAGGGAGACCGCGCGTTCGACCTCCTCGGCTCGGGTGCGGCCCGTCGGTGCGAGGTCGAAGTGGATGCGGTTCTTGGTGCTCTTCGGCTCCTCGACCCTCACGAAGAGCAGGCCGGGCGTGCCGGCGGGGAGTTCGATCAGGACTTCGTCGTCGCCGGGCTTGTCGACGTCCGAGATGGGGTGGCCGAGGAACTCGGACCAGAAGCGGGCCAGTTCGTAGGGCTCGCCCGTGCAGTCGAAGGTGAGGTGGCGAAGGGTGGGGTTCAACGGTCGGTTCCGTCCCGTCGGTTGGCAGCGGTGCCGTGCGCTCCGCAGCATCGTCGGCGAGGGCAGGTGCTGTCGAACTATTTGGCGGGATCGGGGAGGTTCCCGTCGCCGCCCAGGTTGGCGACCATGCGCCTGAGGACGTTGACCGTGGTGATGAAGTCGGCCTGGCTGACGCCCTCGTGGGTCCGGGTGTGGACGCGGAGATTGCGTTCCCGGGCGCGGAGCCGGGCCGCCTCGCCGTCGTCCGTGAGCGTCATGCCGCCTCGCCGCTCCTCCCTGAGCCAGCCCCGGGCGTTCAAGTCGTCGTAGACCGCGTCGAAGTCGGTGTCCTGGTCGTCGTAGCGGGCGAGGCGGTCCGTGAGGGACGCGCGGGTCCAGTGGCCGGGCGCGCCGGCGGCGTGGTTGAGGGTCCACCAAAGACGACAACGCGGCAGATGCGCCTGCCGGGCCCCGCGTCTGCGTCATGATCCAGACGACAGGCCCTAGGGTGCCGGGCTCAGGTCCGCTCGGCCGAAGAGGAGGGCGTAGCCGGGCGGGAGTTGGGCCAGGATGCGGGTGACCAGGTCGTCGCCGACCAGGGGCGGCAGCACGCTGAGGACGGAGCTGACGTCCCAGCGGGCCGTCGCGGGAGTCGCCCCCTCGATGCGGGCCGCGACGGAGTCGACGAACTCCGCGGCGGTGAGCCGGCGCGTGGCCGGGATCTGGGACGCGACGACCCTGGCGGCCTCTTCCGGCAGGGCGCGTGCGAGGTCGACCCGTTCGTCTCCGACGACGTGACCGCCGAGGGCGGACAGGACGATACGGGTGATCCGCTCGGCCTCCGGCCTGGTCGGGTACTGGCCCGACTCCCGTACCGCGTCGACCAGGCGGGCCCAGGCACGGTCGTCGCCCCGGGTCTCCCGGTGTTGCGGCGGGGCCGGGATCAGGGTCTTCGGGGCCGCGGGTGTCGTCGTCACACTGGGCACCATCGTCACGCTCATCTGCGGGTCTTCCTCCGGATCCGGTACTGCTGCCCGCGTGCCGCCGGGCTCCTCCGACGCCGGCGGCACGGGGCGTGGGTGGGGTTGCGCGGGGTCGTCCCCCCAGGGGGACGGGAGGGACGGCCTCGTGCGTGCGTGGGTACGGTCGGCCGGTCAGCCGCTGATCTGCCTGCGCGCGTCGCCGCCCGTGATCTGGATGCGGCGGGGCTTGGCCTGCTCGGCCACCGGGATGCGCAGGGTCAGCACGCCGGACTCGTAGGACGCGTCGATGCGCTCCGTGTCGAGCGTGTCGCCGAGGAACAGCTGGCGGGTGAACGTGCCGGTGGGACGCTCGGCCACCAGTGGTTCCGCGCCCTCGGGGGCCGGCGAGCGGCGCTCGGCCCGGACGTTGAGGACGTTGCGCTCCACGTCCAGTTCGATCGTCTCGGGGTCGATGCCCGGGAGGTCGAAGTGGACGAAGAAGTCGTCTCCCGAGCGGTAGGCGTCCATCGCCATGGCGGACGGGCGGGCGGCGGAGCCGAGAACCTGCTGGGTGAGACGGTCGAGTTCACGGAAGGGGTCCGTGCGCATGAGCATCACGGGTCACTCCTCTCTTCTGGCGCAGTAGGTGCGATGCCCAACGGTCTGCGTCTTCTTATATAGCTCGGAGGAGGAAAGTTGACAACCCCCGGCTCATGTTGGGGTGAGCCTGAGTGGGTGAGGGGCGCTGCTGCGCCCTGGCGCGGGTGACGGGGCGCGTGCGGGTTAGCCTCGGGCTTCGAGGGATCCGAGGACCTCCTGGCCCGACTGATTCGGTTCAAGTGACCGACTGGGTCTGAGTGTCCGGGGGTGCGAGGGTTCGAGGATCCGAGGGTCCGAACGAGGACGCGGCACGCAGGAGGCAGGTATGGCGAAGGTTCCCAGCGCGGTGGTCGCCGCGAGCGGGCTCGTGGGCGGGTACGGGGCGGCCCGCTGGACCAGGCAGCGGCCGCTCGGCGGTGTCGTGCTGGCCGTCGCCGGGGCGGCGGCCGCCCGGCAGTGGCGGCAGCAGGCGGGCGGGGTGGCCGCGGGCGCCCTGACCGCCGCGTACGTCGCCGCCTTCGCGGGGTCGCATCCGCTGGCGAAGAAGGTGGGGGCCTGGCCGGCCGTGTTCGGTGCGGCCGGAGCCGTGGCGCTCGCGTCCTGGGCCGTGGCGGACCGGCGGGGGCGCGGCGACGCGTAGTGCGTCGTGGCGGGCCGGCGGCGGGCGCGCGACGCCCTCCTGCCTCGCTCGCGGCGGCTGGTGGGGGTGCGGCGGTGCCTCCTGCCTCACGGCGGGCCGGGGGGCGCGGGCGGCGCCTCCTGCCTCGCGGCGGGCCGGCGGCGTACGAGGCGCGCGGTCGGAGCGTTGCGACAGCGCGCCGCAACCTTCGGGCGCCCGTCCGCCGACTCGGCGCGGCAGCCCGGCGCAGGGCCGTTCGGTACCCCACCGACCGGCCACCCGGTAGGCCGCCGACTGGACCCGGCAGCACGCCACTCGGCACCCCGCTGACCCGCAGACGGGTCCCGGCGGGCCGGCGACCGCCAACCCCGCCAACCAGGCAGGCCACCCCGCCAACCCCGCAACCAGCAGGCCGCCGTCAGGCGCACAGCAAAGAACCCGGCCCTGAATCTTCAGGGCCGGGTTCTCGTCGGAGCGCCGGGCAGGCCTTGCACCTGCATCTCCCCACAGGAAGTGGGGCGTCTTTCCTTGGACCACCAACGCACTGTCCCCCCACCGGAGTTCCGGCGGCTGGACGCAGATCAACTATAGCGCAGTTCCGGCGTGCCGCTCACCGACCGCGAGGCCGGGGGCAAAGGAGGTCGAGGGCGGGGGCCGCAGCGCCCCGCCCTCACGCTCACGCCGTCGCCGGCTTGGAGCCCGCCGCGCCCGGGCCGTCGGGGTCGCCGCCGCCCGCACGCTTGACCTTGCTCGCCGCCGCGGTGAGCGGCTTGGCGATGTCCTCCAGGGAGCGCCGCTCCGCGTTGACGGCCAGGAACGCCGCCACGAGGCCCGCCAGGCACATCAGCGTCGCGCCGATGCAGAAGGCGAGGACCGTGTCCCCGACGACGCCGGTCTCCGTCAGCTCGGCGAACAGCAGCGGGCCGCTGATGCCGCCGGCCGCCGTGCCGATGGCGTAGAAGAAGGCGATGGACATGGCCCTGGTCTCCATCGGGAAGACCTCGGAGACCGTCAGGTAGGCGCTGGAGGCGCCGGCCGAGGCGAAGAAGAGGACCGCGCACCAGCAGGCCGTCATCGTGGTCGCGCTCAGCGAACCCTGGTCGAAGAGCCAGGCCGTGCCGAACAGGAGCAGGCCGGACAGGATGTAGGTGCCGGCGATCATGATGCGGCGGCCGACGGTGTCGAAGAGCTTGCCGAGGAGCAGCGGGCCGAAGAAGTTGCCCACCGCGATGACGGCGAAGTAGTAGCCGGTGTTGCCGCTCGGGACGTCGAAGAACTTCGTGAGGATCGCGCCGAAGCCGAAGGTGATGGCGTTGTAGAGGAAGGCCTGGCCGATGAAGAGGGAGAAGCCGAGGATGGCGCGCCTGCGGTAGTCGGAGAAGACCGTGCGGCCGATCTCCAGGAAGGAGACGCTGCGGCGCTGGTGGATGGTGATCTCACCCTCGGCGGGCGGCAGCGGCTTGCCGTTCTCCCGTTCGATCTCCTGCTCGATGGAGGAGACGATGCGTTCCGCCTCCTCGTCGCGGCCGTGGATCAGCAGCCAGCGCGGGCTCTCGGGTACATGCCGCCGCACGAGGAGGATGACCAGGGCGAGGACCGCGCCGAGGGCGAAGGTCAGACGCCAGCCGACGTTCGCCGCGAAGATGTCGGTGTCCAGGGCGACGATCGACAGCAGGGAACCGAAGATCGCGCCCAGCCAGAAGCTGCCGTTGATCATCAGGTCGACGCGGCCGCGGTACTCCTTGGGGATCAGCTCGTCGATCGCGGAGTTGATGGCCGCGTACTCGCCGCCGATGCCGAAGCCGGTGAGGAAGCGGAAGAGGAAGAACCACCACGTGTCGAAGGAGATCGCGGTGAGGGCGGTGGCCCCCAGATACACCGCGAGGGTGATCATGAAGAGTTTTTTACGCCCCCATTTGTCGGTCAGGCGGCCCCAGAACAGGGCTCCGAGGCAGGCGCCCGCCACATAGAGGGCGGCCGCCATGCCGGTGACCTCGCCCGAGGTGATGGGCAGGCCGCTGCCCGGTTCGGACAGGCGGCCGGCGATGTTGCCGACGACGGTGACTTCCAGACCGTCGAGGATCCACACGGTGCCGAGACCGATGACGATGGTCCAGTGCCAGCGCGACCACGGGAGGCGGTCGAGGCGGGCGGGGATGCTGGTGGTCAGGGTTCGGCCGGTCCCGGCCTGCGCGGTGGTCATGGGCTCCCTCCTCAGCGAGAAGAACGCCCTTCGGGTGCCCGGGCCCGAAGCGCTTACGCCCCGAGCGCGTGCGTCACCGTGTAGATCAGCAGGCCGGCCAGGGAGCCGACCACCGTGCCGTTGATGCGGATGAACTGCAGATCGCGGCCGATGTTCGCCTCGATCTTCCTGGTGGTGTGCTCGGCGTCCCAGCTCGCCACGGTGTCGGTGATCAGGGAGGTGATCTCCCTGCGGTAGGTGGTGACGACGTAGACGGCCGCGTCCTCCACCCACTTGTCGACCTTGTCCTGCACCTTGCGCTCGGCGGCCATGCGGGACCCCAGCGACAACAGGGAGGCCCGCACGCGCAGCCGCAGCTCGCTGCGCTCGTCCTCGGCGGCCGCGACGATCATGGACCGTACGGCCGTCCAGGCGCTGGCGATGAGGTCCTGGACCTCGCCGCGGCCGAGGACCTCGCCCTTGAGCCGCTCGACGCGGGCGCGGGTGTCGGTGTCGGACTGCAGGTCGGAGGCGAAGTCGGTGAGGAACCGGTCGAGGGCGCCGCGCGCCGGGTGGGCGGGCATGTCGCGCATCTCCGTGACGAAGCGCAGCAGTTCCTTGTAGACGCGCTCGCCGACCTTCCGGTCGACGAACTTCGGGGTCCAGCCGGGGGCGCCGCCCTGCACGGCGTCCATCACGGAGTCGCCGTGCAGCACGAGCCAGTCGTGCGCGCGGGTGACGACCAGGTCGACGACCCGTCTGTGGCCGCCGTCGGCGACGACCTTCTCCAGCATCTTGCCGAGGCCGGGCCCGATCTCCTGGGCGCCCGCCCGGCGGGTGATCGCCTCGCCGACGACGGCCTGGACGTCGGAGTCGCGCAGCACGGTCAGGGCGCCGCGCAGGGCCGCGGACAGCTCGGCCGTGACCCGGTCGGCGTTCTCCGGGACGGCGAGCCAGGCGCCGAGGCGGCTGCCGATGCCGACCGCCCGCAGCCGCTGCCGTACGACGTCCTCGGAGAGGAAGTTCTCCCCCACGAACTCGCCCAGGGAGACGCCGAGCTGGTCCTTCTTCTTGGGGATGATCGCGGTGTGCGGGATGGGGATGCCCAGGGGGTGGCGGAAGAGGGCGGTGACGGCGAACCAGTCCGCGAGCGCACCGACCATGCCGGCCTCGGAGGCGGCGGCGACATAGCCCGCCCAGGCACCGGCGCCCGAGTTCTGGGCCCACTTGGCGAGGACGTAGACCACGGCGACGAAGAGCAGCAGCCCCGTGGCGGTGAGCTTCATACGGCGTACGCCGCGCTGCTTCTCCTCGTCCGCCGGGCTGAAGGTCGTCATCGCCCGGTTCACCCCGGCGCCGGGGCGGGCATGCTGCCCCTCGGTCTCGCCCGCTTGTTCGCTCTTCGTCCGATCCATCCGCTCCACCCGCTCGGTGATCCCGCACACACATTGTCCCTTCCTGACCGACTCCTGGAACGGAACAGGAGTTCCCGGCGTCTGTCGGAAGGGGGCTTCGCCACGGGGCCCTGTGAGCTTCCCCCGGCCCATGACGCATCATGGGCACATCAGATCGGAGCCTTGGGCTCCCATCGCCCGAGGAGAACTACACAGCATGACCCGAGGACGTGGTTACGCCCTCTTGGCCGTCGTCGTCGCAGCGATCATGGCCCTTTCCGCCGCCCTGTACGTCGGCGCGGCGTCGAACGACGGCACCCGCGGCCGCAGCGCCCTCGGCGACGGCCGCGCCCCCCACAACTCCGCCGCACCCGCCTCCGCCGGCACCTGGGTCGGCACCTGGTCCGCCTCCCCCTCCGCGGCCGAACCGGGCACCGAGGTGACCGGCATGGCGGACCGTTCCGTGCGCAACGTCGTCCACACCAGCGTCGGTGGTACGAGTGCCCGCGTGACGCTGTCCAATCTCTACGGCCAGTCGCCGCTGAACATCACCCAGGCCTCGATCGCCCTCGCCGCCGGCAGCGGCACGCCCTCGGCGATCGGCGACACCATGCGGCGGCTGACCTTCAACGGCGGCCCGGCGGTCGTCATCCCGCCCGGCCGGCAGGTGCTCAGCGACGCCGTGCGCCTCACCGTCCCCGCCGACAGCGACGTCCTGGTCACCACCTACACCCCGGCCGCCTCCGGCCCGGTGACCCACCACCGGCACGCCCGGCAGATCTCCTACGCCGCCCCGGGCGACCACACCCTCGACGCCACCGGCGCGCCCTACACCGAGCGGACCGGCTCCTGGCGCTACCTGACCGCGCTGGACGTCCTCGGCAACGAGTCCGACGGCACGGTCGTCGCCCTCGGCGACTCCCTCACGGACGGCGTCACCTCCACCGTCGGCGCCAACAGCCGCTGGACCGACGTGCTGTCGGACCGGCTGCGCGAGGAGATCGCGGCCGGGCGGGACGTGCCCCGCTACAGCGTCGTCAACCAGGGCATCAGCGGCAACCAGGTCCTCGCCGACGGCCTCGGCCGCCCGGCGGACAACCCCAGCGGTCTGAACCGCTTCCAGCGCGACGTGCTGGAGCGGACCAACGTGAAGGTCGTCGTCGTCGACCTCGGCGTCAACGACATCCTGCGCAACCCCCGCCTCGCCGACCCGCAGGCGATCCTGGGCGGCCTGCGCACGCTGGTCGACCGGGCCCACGCCCGGGGCGTGAAGGTCGTCGGCGCCACCTTGATGCCGTTCCACGGCCACCGCGGCTACACACCGGCCCGCGAGGCGGTGCGGCAGAGCATCAACGCCGAGATCCGGGCCGGCCGCGTCTTCGACGCCGTGGCCGACTTCGACCAGGCGCTGCGCGACCCGTACGACCCGCGCCGGCTGCGGGCGGTGTACGACTCGGGCGACCACCTTCACCCCAGCGACCAGGGCTACGCGCGGATGGCGCACTCCTTCGACCTGCGGACGCTGAAGGGCTCCGCGCCCGCGAAGCTGTAGGTCCGCCGAGCGCCTGCCCCGCTTCCCGGGCGGGCGCTCACCCCCGCGGAGACCGGCCCGCAGCCTCTCGCCCGGCGCCCGGGCCGAGACCGCGAGCGGCGCCGGACCCCGCTCAGCGGCTCAGTGCTCCCAGTGGGAGTCCCGGCGCCGGGAGGGGTCCAGCTCACGGCCGCCCTCCTTGCGCTCCAGCTTCTCGCGCCGCCGCTCCTCACGGATCCGCAGCTTCTCCGCCCGGGTGAGCTTGCGCTGCACCCCGACACCGCCCCAGAAGGCGAACCCCGTCACGATCACCCGCGGCGCCCCCGGCTCCCCCGGCACGCCCTCCTCGCGGTGGTCGAAGCCGCCCATGATGCCGATGCCGCGCACCACGACCTCCACCCCGGGCGGGACGATGACGTCCACGCCGCCCATGACCGCGATCGCGTTGATCTCGACCTCGCGGTCGGCGAAGTTCGCCTCGCGCAGGTCGATCTCACCGCCGCCCCAGAAGGCGAAGCAGGTGAACCGGCGGGGCACCGTCCAGCGGCCCTTGCGCTGGAAGCCGGACATCACGGCCACCGCCCACGTCGAGGAGCCCTCGCCGCCGACGATCCGCCCCCGCCAGCCGGGCCCGGCGGCCGGCTCCTTGTGCAGCGACACCGCCGGCGCCGTGACACCCTCGGCCGGCAGATCCCGGGTGATCGGTGCCAGTTCGCCGTACGTCCGTGCCCGGTAGGTCGCGTCCAGCCGCTCCTCGAACTCCCCCATGTCCAGGCGGCCCTCGGCGAGGGCGTCCCGCAAAATGTCGGCGACCCGCTCGCGGTCGGCGTCGGAGGCACGGAGGTCCGGCACTGCGTCGTCGGTCATACCCAGCAGCCTACGAGCCGACCGCGCCGGGCACTATGCGGTCGCACGCTCCGCCGGCGGTTCGGGGGCCCGCCCCGGCGACCGCAGCAGCTTGGCGATCACCGCCTCGATGTCCGGCTCCCGCACCGACAGGTCCACCAGCGGGTGGCGCGCCGCGATCCGCGCCACCAGCGGGGCCGCCGACTCCGAGGCGGGGAACGCCAGCCACTGGCGCGGCCCGTCCACCCGCACCACCCGCGCGGGCGCCGGCACCTCGATCGGCGGCAGTTCCCGCTCCAGGTCCACCACCAGCGTCCGCTCGCTCTCCCCCACCGAGTGCAGCCCGGCGAGCGCCCCGTCGTACATCAGGCGCCCGTGGTCGATGACCATCACCCGCTTGCACAACTGCTCGATGTCCTGCAGATCATGGGTGGTCAGCAGCACCGTCGTACCGTGCTCGGCGTTCACCTCCCGCAGGAACGCGCGCACCTTCGCCTTGGAGACGACGTCCAGGCCGATGGTCGGCTCGTCCAGGTACAGCACCTCCGGGTCGTGCAGCAGCGCCGCCACGATGTCGCCGCGCATCCGCTGCCCCAGGCTGAGTTGCCGCACCGGCACCTCCAGCAGGCCGGACAGGTCCAGGAGTTCGACCAGGCGGTCGAGGTTCTCGCGGTAACGGGCGCCGGGGATGCGGTACATGCGCCGCATCAGCCGGTAGGAGTCGACCAGGGGCAGGTCCCACCACAGCGTGGTGCGCTGCCCGAACACCACCCCGATGCGGTGCGCGAGCCGCGTCCGCTCCGCCGACGGGTCGATCCCGGCCACCCGCAGCCGGCCCGCGCTGGGCGTCAGGATGCCCGTCAGCATCTTGATCGTGGTCGACTTCCCGGCACCGTTGGGGCCGATGTAGCCGACCATCTCGCCCCGGCGCACCCGGAAGGAGATCGAGTCGACGGCCCGCACCAGCCGCCGCTCACGCTTCAGGAACCCCGTCCTGCGGCGCACCTCGAAGACCTTCTCCACACCGTCGAGTTCGATGAAGTCACGGTCCGACCCGGTCAACTCAGCTCCCTGTACTGCGGTACGAACGAAGCCCCGTCCGCCAGGCCAGCCCGGCCAGGACGGAGCAGGCCAGGGCCACCGGCGGCGAGGCGTACGCCGTCCACTGCGGCAGCCCCACCGGATACGGCCGGCCCAGCACATGGGCGGCCGGCACCCAGTTGACGAAGGCCAGCGGCAGCACGAAGGTCACCCCCCGCACCAGGTCCTTCCCGAACACACCGGGCGGGTACTGCAGCAGCGTCGTCCCGCCGTAGGTGAACGCGTTCTGCACCTCGGCGGCGTCCTGCGCGAAGATCTGGAACGCCGCGCCCGCCACGAACACCGACGAGAAGATCACCGCCCCGCTGACCACCGTCACCGGCACCAGCAGCACCTTCCCCGGGCTCCAGTCGACGTCCACCGACACCAGCGCCCAGCCCAGCACCACCGCCCCCTGCGTGATCCGGCCCAGCCGGCGCAGCGCGAACCGGTCGGCGCCGACCTGCGCCAGCACCGGCGCGGGCCGCACCAGCAGCGTGTCGAAGGAGCCGTCGCGCATCCGGGCACCCAGCACGTCCGTCGACCCCAGCGCCAGATCCGCGACGCCGAACGCCGTCACCGACAGCCCGTACAGGAACGCCACCTCCGGCAGCGACCAGCCGCCCAGCGAGTCCACCTGCGAGAACATCAGCAGGATCCCCACGAAGTCCAGCCCCGTCAGCACGAGGTTGCCGCACAGCGTGACCGCGAACGACGCGCGGTAGGTCATGCTGGAGCGCACCCACATCCCCGCGATCAGCCGGTAGGCCCGCACCCCCTCCCGCAGGGCACCGCGCTCACCCACCCTGCACCACCACCCGCCGCGTCGCCGCCGACTGCACCGCACGGCCCGCCGCCAGCAGCACCACCGCCCAGCCCGCCTGGAACCCGAGCGCCCCGAGCGCACCCCTCTCCCCCATCAGCACATCGGCCGGCATCTGGATCTGCGCCGCCCACGGCAGCACCCCCACCACCTCGCCGAGCACCCCCGGGAAGGCGTTCAGCGGCAGCACCATGCCCGAGAAGAAGATGCCCGTCACCGCCAGCACCTGGCTGACCCCCATGCCGTCCATCAGCCAGAACACGCTCAGCGCCGCCAGATGACGGATCGCGAAACTGACCACCGCCGCCAGCAGCAGCGTCACCGCGAACGCCGCCCAGCGGCCCACGTCCGCGGGCAGCGCCATCGGGAAGAACAACGCGCCGAACAGGAACGGCACCACCCCCCGCCCCAGCATCTGGAACAGCGCCCGGCCCAGGTCACCGGCCATCCACCACAGCTGCAGATCGGCCGGACGGTACAGGTCGACGGCGATCTCACCCGTGCGGATCCGCTCCATCAGATCCTTCTCCGCCCCGCCGCCCTGGATCGCGAGCGTCGCGTACAGGCACTGCCCGAGCCACACATAGGTCACCGCCTGGGCCTGGTCGTACCCGCCGAGGTGCGGCCTCTCCTCCCACAGCGCGAGGTAGGTGTGCACGAGGACGACGCCGAAGACCGTGTTGGTGAACACCCCCGCCAGCGTGGCCGCCCGGTAGGTCGCGTACCGCCGGAAGCCCCCCGCCGCGACGGCCGCGTACAACCGCCACGAGCCCACGTCCACCGCCCTCCTCGCCGCCGCCCGGCACCGAAGCGCAGGAGCCTAACGGCCCGCACACCGCGCCCGCCACGGGATTTCGCCGCGGCACCGGGCGCGCGCGACGGGCCCCGCCGGGCCAGACGGTACGATCCGACACGTCCGCCTCGGCCGGGGCGCCCCGCGGCCGGGCCGAGCAGCACGGCGGCGGTGCCGGCCGGAGCGGGGCGCACGACCCGTCCCGCCGTCGGCCCTGCCCCCTTCGGGCGACCCCGCGCGAGCAGGACGGTGACGAACAGGCGTACCGGGCGGCGGAGCCACCCTCCACCCGCCTGCGCGTCCGCCCGTGCACCGCCGGACCGGCCAACCGCCCACGACACGGCCCTCGATCAGGGAACTGATCGCCGGATGCGACAGTCTTCATCACCGGGGCACAAGAGCGAGCAGAGACGTACGGAACGACGTACGACGCGAAACAGGAGTCCGTGCACGACATGAGTGACGAGCCTCAGCAGCCGAGTCAGGGCTGGGCACCGCGAGAGCCGCAGGCGGACGCCGGCGGCGACCCGGGCGCGCCCGAGGGCCAGGCCGCCGGCAAGCGCAAGCGGACCGGATGGCGCCGGCTGATCCCGACCTGGCGCATGACCCTGGGAGCCTTCCTCGTCACGGCCCTGCTGCTCGTCGGCGCGTTCTTCCTGGGCTACTCGCTGGTGAAGATCCCCCCGGCCAACGCGCTCGCCACCCAGCAGGCCAACGTCTACCTCTACGCGGACGGCTCCGTCATCGCCCGCGACGGCGAGGTCAACCGGGAGAACGTCACCCTCGCGCAGATCTCCAAGGACGCCCAGCACGCCATCCTGGCCGCCGAGGACCGCGACTTCTACACCGAGTCCGCCGTCGACCCCAAGGCCATGGTCCGCGCCGCCTGGAACACCGCCCTCGGCAAGGGCAAGCAGTCCGGCTCCACCATCACCCAGCAGTACGTGAAGAACTACTACCTGCGCCAGGAGCAGACGGTCACGCGCAAGGCCAAGGAGTTCTTCATCGCGATCAAGCTGGACCGCGAGGTCAGCAAGGACCACATCCTCGAGGGCTACCTCAACACCAGCTTCTTCGGCCGCAACGCCTACGGCATCCAGGCCGCCGCCCAGGCCTACTACGGCATGGACGCCAAGGACCTCGACCCCGCCCGCGCCGCCTACCTCGCCGCGCTCGTCAACGCCCCCAGCCAGTACGACGTCGTCGCCCACCCCGAGAACCGCAAGGCCGCCGAGTCCCGCTGGAACTACGTACTGGACGGCATGGTCAAGAAGGGCTGGCTCGGCGAGTCCGAGCGCACCGGCATGAAGTTCCCGGTGCCGAAGGAGTCCACCCTGTCCACCAGCATGTCCGGGCAGCGCGGCTACATCGTCCGGATCGTCAAGGACCACCTCGTCCAGAACAAGATCGTCGACGAGTCCCGGCTCGACGCCGGCGGCTACCGCATCACGACCACCCTGCAGAAGCCCAAGCAGGACGCCTTCGTCAAGGCCGTCAACGACAAGCTGATGGACAAGCTGGACAAGAAGCGCAACAAGGTCGACCGGTACGTGCGCGCCGGCGGCGCCGCCGTCGACCCCAAGACCGGCAAGGTCGTGGCGATGTACAACGGCATCGACTACGTCAAGCAGTACACCCCCAACGCCACCCGCCGGGACTTCCAGGTCGGCTCCACCTTCAAGCCCTTCGTCTTCACCGCCGCCGTCGAGAACGACTCCCGGACGCAGGACGGCCGCACGATCACCCCCAACACCGTCTACGACGGCACCAACCGGCGCCCCGTCCAGGGCTGGACCGGCCAGCCGTACGCCCCCGAGAACGAGGACCAGGTCTCCTACGGCGACATCACCGTCACCGAGGCGACCGACAAGTCCGTCAACTCGGTGTACGCGCAGCTGGCCGCCGACGTCGGCCCCCAGAAGGTCAAGCAGACCGCCATCGACCTCGGCATCCCCGAGACCACCCCCGACCTCGCCGACGGCCCCGCCATCGCGCTCGGCACGGCCACCGCCAGCGTCCTGGACATGGCCGAGGCCTACGCGACCCTCGCCAACCACGGCCGCCACGGCACCTACACCCTCGTCGAGAAGGTCACCCGCGGAGGCGCCCCGGTCGACCTGCCCGACCGGCGCACCCGCCAGGCCGTCAGCCGCGAGGCCGCCGACACCACCACCAAGGTCCTGCAGAGCGTCGTCCAGAACGGCACGGCCTCCGCCGCCCAGGCCACCGGCCGCCCCGTCGCCGGCAAGACCGGCACCGCCGAGAACGACAAGGCCGCCTGGTTCGCCGGCTACACCCCCGACCTCGCCGTGGTCGTCTCCGTCATGGGCCAGGACCCCGTCACCGCCGCCCAGAAGCCGCTGTACGGCGCCCTCGGCCTGCCCCGCATCAACGGCGGCGGACCGCCCGCCGAGATCTGGGCCCAGTTCACCCGCGACGCCCTCAAGGGCAAGCCGGTCAAGGCCTTCGACCTCGACCTCCAGCCCGGCTCCGACGTCACCGACATCCCCCGCACCACCGCCCCCTCCGACCCGGCCACCGGCGACACCGACGAGAGCGGCACCACCGGCGGCGAGGACGACAGCAGCCAGAAGCCCGAGCAGAGCCCGAGCGCGCCCCAGGGGCAGAACCAGGGCCAGACCGACGGCACCACCGGCGGCGAGTCCCCCACCGGCGGCGGCACCACGGACGGCGGCACCGGCGACGGCGGGGCGACCGGAGGCGACACCGGCACCACCGACGGCGGCGCGACCGGCGGCGGCGACCCGGCGGACGGCGGCGCCACCGGCGGCCCGACCGGCCCCGGCTGGGGCGTGGTCCCGCAGACCGCCCGCCGCGAGTAGACGCGGAGAGGACGGGTCAGGGCCCTGCTCGCCCGATCAGGGCCCTTCTCGCGGGACGGGTCACGAAGCCGTGCGGACGGGTCAGTGACCCGAGGTCGCCTTCAGGCCCACCACGGCGACCAGCAGCAGACAGACGAAGAAGATCCGGGCGGCGGACGCCGGCTCCCCCAGCACCACCATGCCGAACACCGCCGCCCCTGCCGCGCCGATCCCCACCCACACGCCGTAGGCGGTACCGATGGGCAGGGTCTTGGCCGCCTGCGACAGCAGCAGCATGCTGGCGACGATCCCGGCGCCGGTGAGCACACTCGGCACCGGACGGGTGAAGCCGTCGGTGTACTTCATGCCGACGGACCACCCCACCTCGAGCAGACCGGCGACGACGAGCAGAACCCAGGCCATGACGGGCACCTTCCGGAAACGGGCTGACGATGTCGGTGCGTCGTCTTTGCCTTGGTCCCGGTACGGCGCGTCTCGTCGGGGGGTCACTCCACGCTAGCAAACGCACGCCGAAGGGGCCGGTGACCCCGGTCACCGGCCCCTTCACGCTCCTGCCGGCGGGCCTACAGGTACAGGCCCGTGGAGTCCTCCGACCCCTCGAACCGGTCCGCGGCCACGGCGTGCAGGTCGCGCTCGCGCATCAGCACGTACGCGATGCCCCGCACCTCCACCTCGGCCCGGTCCTCCGGGTCGAACAGGACCCGGTCACCCGGCTCCACCGTCCGTACGTTCTGCCCCACCGCGACGACCTCGGCCCAGGCCAGCCGCCGGCCGACCGCCGCCGTGGCGGGAATCAGGATGCCGCCACCGGAACGCCGCTCGCCCTCGCCGGTCTCCTGCCGCACGAGTACGCGGTCGTGCAGCATCCGGATGGGCAGCTTGTCCGGATGGGTGCTGTGCTCGTTTCTGTTGGCGCTCACGCCCTGAAACCTACCTGTCCTCCCGGCCCGGGTCGGCAGTCGGGTCAGCCCTTGCGACGCCGTGTACCCAGTGCGAGCAGCCCCACCACACCCACGACGACGAGCGCGACGGGCACGACCCGCTCCAGGCGCGGCGCCCCGTCCTCGTCCACGAAGCGGGACCGCACGTCCGTGACGGCCTTGTT
This sequence comes from Streptomyces sp. NPDC003456, assembly GCF_042878735.1. Classification (NCBI taxonomy): domain Bacteria; kingdom Bacillati; phylum Actinomycetota; class Actinomycetes; order Kitasatosporales; family Streptomycetaceae; genus Streptomyces; species Streptomyces sp. NPDC003456. The sequence goes on along the minus strand of NZ_JBIAOK010000003.1, from coordinate 144,506 downwards.
GACCCCCACGTAGGCCCGTCCGAGGGTGTGGTCGATGTTCGACGCGACCCTGGCCTTGGCATCCCCGACGATCGTCTTCGGGTGCACCCGCACCCCGATCTCGTCGAGCGTCTCGGCCAGGGTCGCGCGGCGGCGCCTGATGTCCGCCTCGATCTGCGCCGGGGTCCTGGTGTCCGCCGTGTCCGCCACCGTGTCGCCTCCGAAGTCGGTATGAAGCCTGTGCCGGACAGTCTGTCAGCTCCACGGCTCGGCGCATCGTCAGGACCCCCGGTTACCCTGGTCCGATGAGCGAGCGACTCCAGCCGGGGGACGTGGCCCCCGCCTTCACCCTCCCCGACGCCGACGGCACCGAGGTGTCCCTGTCGGACCACAAGGGCCGCAAGGTCATCGTCTACTTCTACCCGGCCGCCCTCACCCCCGGCTGCACGAAGCAGGCCTGCGACTTCACGGACAACCTGGAGCTGCTGGCCGGCGCGGGCTACGACGTCATCGGCATCTCCCCCGACAAGCCGGAGAAGCTGGCGAAGTTCCGTGACAAGGAGTCCCTCGAGGTCACGCTGCTCGCGGACCCGGACAAGAAGGTGCTGGAGGCGTACGGCGCGTTCGGCGAGAAGAAGCTGTACGGCAAGACGGTCGTCGGCGTCATCCGCTCCACGGTGATCGTGGACGAGGAGGGCAAGGTCGAACGGGCCCTGTACAACGTCAAGGCGACGGGCCACGTAGCGAAGATCATCAAGGACCTCTCGATCTGACCCTCTGATCCGACACCCCACCCCCCCCCCGCCCACCCGAGAGCGGCCCGTCCCGGCGACCCCCGGTACGGGCCGCTCCGCTTTCCGCACGTGACCGCCCGGCGGACGGTTCGTTACTCCGTACGAGACCACGAACGGGTGGTCGAGCGGGGAGGGCGAGGGATGGGGACGAGTGCGTACACCCGGGAGCGGCTGGAACGGGCGGCCCGGGATGCACGGACGCTGTCGGAGGCGCTGGTGCGGATGGGGGTGGATCCGCGGAGTTCGACGCGGCGGTACGTGTTCGAGCGCATGAAGAAGCTCGGCGTGGACGTGTCGCACTTCGAGCGGGAGGGTGTGAAGTGGACGAAGGAGGTCCTCGAACGGGCGGTCGCCGCTTCGACGAACACGTGCGAGGTGCTGCGGACGCTGGGGCTGGACGTCGTCGGCGGACACCACACGCACATCAGCCGCCGCATCAAGGCGTACGGCATCGACACCTCGCACTTCGTGCCCGCGGTCCGCACGGAGAGAATGAGGTACAACCAGCGCCGCCGCACCGCGGCGGAGATCCTCGTCGAGGACACGTCGCCGCACGCCCGTCGCGTTCCGAGCGCCCGCCTGAGGAGGGCCATGCGGGAGCTGGGGGTCGAGGAGCGCTGCGCCTTGTGCGGCACCGGGGGCCTCTGGCTGGGGGAACCGCTCTCCCTTGAGGTCGACCACGTCGACGGCGACTGGCGGAACAACAGGATCGACAACGTCCGGTTCCTGTGCCCCAACTGCCACGCGACGACCGACAGATACCGAGGTCGGGGCGCCCGGCGCACGCAAGGGCGTCCGTCATGAGCGGACGACGGGCCCGTCCCACTCCTGAACAGTTGCGGACCGCGGTTGCCGAGTCCGCCTCCCTCGCCGAGGTGCTGCGCCGTCTGAGCCGGCCGGACAACGGCGGGCAGCGGACGATGCTGCGTCGTTGGATCGCCCAGGAGCGTCTCGACACGACGCACTTCCTGGGGCAGGCACACAACCGGGGCAGGCCGGGAACGGTCCCGGTGAAGCGTCCCGAGCAGATTCTGGTCCGGCACGAGGGTCGGCAGCGAACCGGGACGTCACTGCTGCGCCGCGCCCTTCGCGCCGTCGGCGTCCCGGAGGTGTGTGCGCGGTGTGGCACCGGTCCCGAGTGGCTCGGCAAGCCCATGACGCTCGAGGTGGATCACATCAACGGGGACTGGAGCGACGACCGGCGGGACAACCTGCGCTTGCTGTGCCCGAATTGCCACGCGATCACCAGGACGTGGTGCCGAGGTGGCCGCCGCGCGGTCAGCGAGGCCCAGTAGAGTGGGCACGGCTGTGGGCCCGTACCCCAGCTGGCAAGAGGGCGCCGGTTTAGGTCCGGTGTGTCGTGGGTTCGAGTCCCACCGGGCCCACTCGGAAGGGCGCACCACAGGAGTGGGCGCCCTTCGCCATGTGTCAGCCCACCAGTTCGCGGATCGCCGGTACCAGTGCCCGGAACGCCTTGCCCCGGTGGCTGATCGCGTTCTTCTCCTGGGGGGTCAGTTCCGCGCAGGTGCGGTTCTCGCCGTCCGGCTGGAGGATCGGGTCGTAGCCGAAGCCGCCCGAGCCCGCCGGTTCGTGGCGGAGCACGCCGCGCAGCCGGCCCTCGACCACCCGCTCCGTGCCGTCGGGCAGGGCCAGGGCCGCGGCGCACGCGAAGTGCGCCCGGCGGTGCTCGTCGGCGATGTCCGACAGCTGCGCGAGGAGCAGGTCGAGGTTGGCCTTGTCGTCGCCGTGGCGGCCGGACCAGCGGGCGGAGAAGATGCCGGGGGCGCCGTTGAGGACGTCGACGCACAGGCCCGAGTCGTCGGCGACGGCCGGCAGGCCGGTGGCCCGGGCCAGGGCGTGGGCCTTGAGCAGCGCGTTCTCGGCGAAGGTGACGCCGGTTTCCTTGACGTCGGGGATGTCGGGGTAGGCGTCGGCGCCGACGAGGTCGTGGGGCAGTCCGGCTTCGGCGAGGATGGCGCGAAGTTCGGTGATCTTTCCGGCGTTGCGGGTGGCGAGGATCAGGCGGGTCATGGCCCCCAGTATGGCCGGGGGCGCGCCCCGCAAGGGGCGCGGGGAACTGCGCAATCAACCACGGCCGACCCGCACTCGGCCACCCGCTCAACCCGGCAGACGGGAAGCCCTGTCCGGCCGGCGCAGCGCTACGGCGTGCAGACCTTCGTCAACTCGCCCGCCGCGTCTGTCACCGGGCTGATGTCGGGCGTCTCGTCGCCGTTCTCGACGGCCCCTTGGAGCTCGATCAGAGCCTTGCGCATGTCCTCGGTCGCCTTGTCCAGGTCGGCGTTGTCCGTCTTGTCGCCGATCTTGTTGAGGTTGTCGCCGATGGACTGGATGGACTCGTCGACCTGCGTCGGGTCGTTCGCCGCGTTGTCGACCGCCTGCTGGAGGTCCGTGACGCTGTCGGCGATGGCGTCGGCGGTCTGGACGCAGTCCAGTGCCTTGTCGACGGCGGCGCAGCCGGTGGTGAGTCCGGCGGTCAGCGCGACGGCCGCCAGGGTGGCGGCGACGGCTGCGGTGCGGCGTCGGCGGCTCGCGGCCATGGAACGGTCCCTCTCGTTCGACGGGCCGGTCGGGCCCGGTGGCTGGCCGGGCGCACAGGGTTGAGCCGTGCGCCCGTACTCCTTCAGACGCGTGTGTGCTCGGCGCGGTTGCCCGGGCCGAGCACCGTTCTTGGCGCGTCCTTTACTTTTCGAGCAGTGCGTCGAGCGCGGTGCGCTGGTGTGCGGCGAGTTCGGTGCAGCCGGTGACGGCGAGGTCGAGGAGGGCGTTGAGTTCCTCGCGGGCGAAGGGTTCGGCCTCGGCGGTGCCCTGGACCTCGACGAAGCGGCCGTCGCCGGTGCAGACGACGTTCATGTCGGTGTCGGCCTTGACGTCCTCCTCGTAGCAGAGGTCGAGGAGGGGGACGCCGCCGACGATGCCGACGGAGACGGCGGAGACGGTGCCGGTGAGGGGCTGGCGGCCGGCCTTGACGAGTTTCTTGCGCTGGGCCCAGGCGACGGCGTCGGCGAGGGCGACGTAGGCGCCGGTGATGGCGGCGGTGCGGGTGCCGCCGTCGGCCTGGAGGACGTCGCAGTCGAGGACGATGGTGTTCTCGCCGAGGGCCTTGTAGTCGATGACGGCGCGCAGGGAGCGGCCGATGAGGCGGCTGATCTCGTGGGTGCGGCCGCCGATCTTGCCGCGGACGGATTCGCGGTCGCCGCGGGTGTTGGTGGCGCGGGGCAGCATGGAGTACTCGGCGGTGACCCAGCCTTCGCCGCTGCCCTTGCGCCAGCGGGGGACGCCTTCGGTGACGGAGGCGGTGCAGAAGACCTTGGTGTCGCCGAAGGAGACGAGGACGGAGCCTTCGGCGTGCTTGCTCCAGCCGCGCTCGATGGTGATGGGGCGGAGCTGCTGGGGGGTGCGGCCGTCGATTCGAGACATGCGGCTGAGCCTATCCGGAGGAGCGGAAGAGGCCCCTCCCGCGGGGGGAGGGGCCTCTTGGGTGCGGCCGTGGGGCCGAGCGCCCGGGGCGGTGCCCGGGGGTCACATCATGTCTTCGATCTCCGCCGCGATGGGGTCGGCGTCGGTGCCGATGACGACCTGGATGGCGCTGCCCATCTTGACGACGCCGTGGGCTCCGGCGGCCTTCAGGGCGGTCTCGTCGACCTTGGCGGGGTCCACGACCTCGGTGCGCAGGCGCGTGATGCAGCCTTCGACTTCCTCGATGTTGTCGATGCCGCCGAGCCCGGCAACGATCTTCTCAGCCTTGCTGGCCATCTTCGTTCTCCCTGATCCGAACCGCTTTGTCGCAGTAACCCACAGTTGGCCCATCTTCGCGAGCGGTCGTGTCGTGCGTGCCGAAGGATGGCGTCACGTCTGCGCGACCGTCCGTTCGACTGGTCTACACCACAAGGGTGTCCGACGACAAAAGTCTCTCGGCGAAGGGGAGCGGAATGAGTGCCGACAGCCCGGCCGCGCGGGAGGCGGCGGTCAGTGCGGGGCGGGCGCGCTGGAACCGGTTGTTCCAGGGGCTGCAGAAGATGGGCCGGAGTCTGCAGCTGCCGATCGCGGTGCTGCCGGCGGCGGGCATCCTCAACCGGCTGGGGCAGCCGGACGTGTTCGGGGACGAGGGGCTGGGCTGGACGAACGTCTCGAAGGTGATGGTGGGGGCGGGCGGGGCGCTGCTGGACAGTGCGCTGGGGCTGCCGCTGCTGTTCTGCGTGGGTGTCGCGATCGGGATGGCGAAGAAGTCGGACGGTTCGACGGCGCTGGCGGCGGTGGCGGGGTTCCTCGTGTACTTCACGGTGCTGCGGCAGTTCCCGGAGGACTGTCCGGAAGGGTCGGTCGCGGTGCCCAATGTGGGGTGCCAGGTGAGCGACGGGGGCCGGGAGGTGACGGCGTTCGCGTTCCAGAATCCGGGGGTGTTCGGCGGAATCGTGATGGGGCTGCTGGCGGCGTTCTTCTGGGCGCGTTTCCATCGGACGCGGCTGGTGGACTGGCTGGGGTTCTTCAACGGGCGGCGGCTGGTGCCGATCATCATGGCGTTCGTCGCGATCGCGTTCGCGGCGCTGTGTCTGTGGGTGTGGCCGCCGATCGGTGACGCGTTGGAGAGCTTCAGCGACTGGATGAGCGGTCTGGGTGCGTGGGGCGCGGGTGTGTTCGGGGTGGCGAACCGGGCGTTGCTGGTGGTGGGGCTGCACCAGTTCCTGAACGTGCCCATCTGGTTCCAGTTCGGTTCGTTCACGAAGCCGGACGGGACGGTGGTGCACGGTGACATCAACATGTTCCTGGCGGGTGATCCGGACGCGGGCCAGTTCACCTCGGGTTTCTTCCCGATCATGATGTTCGCGCTGCCGGCGGCGGCGTTGGCGATCACGCACTGCGCGCGGCCGGCGCGGCGCAAGGAGGTCGGGGGTCTGATGCTGTCGGTGGCGCTGACGTCGTTCGTCACGGGCATCACGGAGCCGATCGAGTACTCGTTCCTGTTCGTGGCGCCGGCGCTGTACGTGGTGCACGCGCTGCTGACGGGTGTGTCGATGGCGGTGACGTGGGGGCTGGGAGTGCACGACGGGTTCAGTTTCTCGGCGGGGCTGATCGACTACGTCATCAACTGGAATCTGGCCACGCGGCCGTGGCTGATCGTCCCGATCGGGCTGGGCTTCGCGCTCGTCTATTACGCGGTCTTCCGGTTCGCGATCACGAAGTTCGACCTGAGGACGCCGGGGCGGGAGCCCGAGGAGGACGTGGAGGACAGCGCCGGGGGGTGATCCCCGCGGCGGGTGGAATTGGCGGGTTCCACTCGTTCGGCCTACCGTGCTACAACTGGTCTACACCACTCACTGGTGGAGGTCGCGCGGTGATGACCGCGTTCCCCTTTCTTTGAGACGCCGCCGTCCCCCTTCGCATGCTTCCTGGGCGGCGCCGTGCCCCCTGGAGGAAGTTCATGTCCACAGACACAGCCGCGCCCGCGAGCCCGAGCAAGGGCTCGGCCGTGATGGCCGTCATGCAGCGCATCGGCCGCAGCCTCATGCTGCCGGTCGCCGTGCTGCCCGCCGCCGCCCTGCTGGTCCGGCTCGGCAACGACGACATGCTGGGCCGCCCCGAGTTCCCCGCGTTCCTGACGAAGATAGCGAGCTTCATGGCCGCGGGCGGCAACGCGATCCTCGACAACATGGCGCTGCTGTTCGCCGTGGGCATCGCGATCGGCTTCGCCAAGAAGTCGGACGGTTCCACGGCGCTGGCGGCCGTCACCGGTTACCTGGTCTTCCAGCGGGTGCTCGCCACCTTCACCGACCCGAACCAGCCCAAGGTGCCGACCGCCGTCGACGGCAAGGTCGTCATGGTGGAGAAGGCGGTGAACGCCGGCGTCCTGGGCGGCGTGGTCATGGGCATCGTGGTCGCCCTGCTCTACCAGCGCTTCTACCGCACCAAGCTGCCCGACTGGGCGGGCTTCTTCGGCGGCCGCCGCCTGGTGCCGATCCTGTCGGCCTTCGCGGGTCTGCTCATCGGCATCGTCTTCGGTTACATCTGGCCGGTCCTCGGTGCGGGTCTGCACAACTTCGGTGAGTGGCTGGTCGGTTCCGGCGCCGTCGGCGCGGGCATCTTCGGTGTCGCCAACCGTGCGCTGATCCCGGTCGGCATGCACCACCTGCTGAACTCCTTCCCCTGGCTCCAGGCCGGTGAGTACGAGGGCAAGAGCGGTGACATCGCCCGCTTCCTGGCCGGCGACCCGACCGCCGGGCAGTTCATGACCGGCTTCTTCCCGATCATGATGTTCGCCCTGCCGGCCGCCTGCCTCGCGATCGTGCACTGCGCCCGGCCCGAGCGCCGCAAGGTCGTCGGCGGCATGATGTTCTCCCTCGCGCTGACCTCGTTCGTCACGGGCGTCACCGAGCCGATCGAGTTCACCTTCATGTTCATCGCGCCGGTCCTGTACGCGATCCACGCCGTGCTCACCGGTGTCTCGATGGCGCTGACCTGGGCGCTGGGCATGAAGGACGGCTTCGGCTTCTCGGCCGGCGCGATCGACTTCGCCCTGAACCTGGGCATCGCGACCAACCCGTGGGGTCTGGCCCTGGTCGGACTGTGCTTCGCGGCCGTCTACTACGTGGTCTTCCGCTTCGCGATCACGAAGTTCAACCTGCCCACGCCGGGCCGGGAGTCCGACGAGGAACTCGCCGAGCTGCAGAAGGCGGAGGCGAAGTAGCCCGCTGACGGCACGCGAAGGCCCCGGAACCCGAGTGGGTTCCGGGGCCTTCCGCGTGCCGCCGGCCTTCAGATCTCGTACGTCTGCCCGGGCGCCGCGAGGTTCACCGGGCCGTCGTAGACCTCGCGGGCGTCGGCGAGGTTGACCTGGGGGTCCGTCCACGGCGGGACGTGGGTGAGGACCAGGCGGCGGGCGCCGGCCCGGGCCGCCGTCTCCCCCGCCTCGCGGCCGTTGAGGTGCAGGTCGGGGATGTTCTCCTTGCCGTGCGTGAACGCCGCCTCGCACAGGAACAGGTCGCTGTCGCGGGCCAGTTCGTCCAGGGCGGGGCTCACGCCGGTGTCACCGGAGTACGTCAGGACCCTGCCGCCGTGCTCGATGCGGATGCCGTAGGCCTCCACGGGGTGGGCCACCCGCTCGGTGTGCACCGTGAAGGGGCCGATCTCGAACGTGGACGGCTTGACCGTGTGGAAGTCGAAGACCTCGCTCATCGAGGAGGCGGAGGGGGTGTCCGCGTAGGCGGTGGTCAGCCGGTGTTCCGTGCCCTCGGGTCCGTGGACGGGGAGCGGATCGCAGCGGCCGCCGTCGTGGCGGTAGTAGCGCGCGACGAAGTACGCGCACATGTCGATGCAGTGGTCGGCGTGCAGGTGGCTGAGGAAGATCGCGTCGAGGTCGTAGAGACCGCAGTGGCGCTGCAGCTCGCCCAGGGCACCGTTGCCCATGTCGAGAAGCAGCCGGAAGCCGTCGGCCTCGACGAGGTAGCTCGAGCAGGCCGATTCCGCGGACGGGAACGACCCCGAGCAGCCGACGACGGTGAGCTTCATGAAGCAGAAACCTCCGCTGGCGGGACGATTCGGTGAGGGGCGTCGGGGGTCGTGCGGTCCGTCGAGCGTAAGGCGCGAAACCTCCGGTAGCTCCTCCGCCAAGGCCTGTTGTGGGCGAACTCACCTGTGCTGTCACCGGTTCGGCTGGCAGGGCCGGACGTGATCCTGGTGAGGGGGGCGCGCGACAGGGATGGCGCCGGTAACGTCTCAGTATGGACACGTCCTGGTGGCTGGCGCTCGCCGCGGTGGTACTGCTCGCGCTCGTCGCCACGCTCGTCGACGGCTGGGGGCGCAGCCGGCGGCCGCCGAAGCGGCGGGACCGCACGACCGGACCGGGCGCCGGGCCGGCGAACCGGCCGCGGCCGTCGGAGATCTGGTGGGCCGAGGTGCCCTACGAGGACGAGCCGCGCAGCAAGGACCGGCCCTGCCTGGTGCTCAGGGTGCGCGGCGGGCGGGCCACGGTCGCGAAGATCACCACGCGGTTCCGCGACGAGCGCGCCGGGGTGATCCCGCTGCCGCCCGGCTCGGTCGGCGACGCCCGGGGGCGGGCGAGTTTCCTGGAGACGGACGAGCTGCGCGAGGTCCCGGTGCGCCGTTTCCGCCGCCGGGTCGGCGTGGTGGACCCGGCGCTGTGGGACCGGGTGCGTCACCTGGCGAAGTGAGCAGCGGGAAGGGCCGGAGCCCTCGGTGGCTTCCGGCCCTTCGCACGTCTGCGCCGTGCCCGGATGTCCGCGGCGGACGTCCGCGGGTGTCCGCGGGTGTCCGCCCTAGGCCCAGAGCTGGCCCTGGAGGGTGTCGATGGCCTCCTCGGTGGTGGCCGCGGTGTAGACGCCCGTGGAGAGGTACTTCCAGCCGCCGTCGGCGACGACGAAGACGATGTCGGCGGGTTCCCCCGCCTTGAGGGCCTTCTTGCCCACGCCGATCGCGGCGTGCAGCGCGGCCCCGGTGGAGACGCCGGCGAAGATGCCCTCCTGCTGGAGCAGCTCCCGGGTGCGGGTGACGGCGTCGGCGGAGCCGACGGAGAAGCGGCTGGTGAGGACGGACTCGTCGTACAGCTCGGGGACGAAGCCCTCGTCGAGGTTGCGCAGGCCGTAGACCAGGTCGTCGTAGCGCGGTTCGGCGGCGATGATCCGGACGTCCGGCTTGTGCTCGCGCAGGTAGCGGCCGACGCCCATGAGAGTGCCGGTGGTGCCGAGTCCGGCGACGAAGTGGGTGACGGACGGCAGGTCGGTGAGGATCTCCGGGCCGGTCGTGGCGTAGTGGGCGCCGGCGTTGTCCGGGTTGCCGTACTGGTAGAGCATGACCCAGTCGGGGTGCTCGGCCGAGAGCTCCTTGGCGACGCGCACGGCGGTGTTGGAGCCGCCCGCGGCCGAGGAGGAGATGATCTCGGCGCCCCACATCGCCAGCAGGTCCCGGCGTTCCTGCGAGGTGTTCTCCGGCATGACGCAGACGATGCGGTAGCCCTTGAGCTTCGCCGCCATGGCCAGGGAGATGCCGGTGTTGCCCGACGTCGGCTCCAGGATGGTGCAGCCGGGGGTCAGGCGGCCGTCCTTCTCCGCCTGCTCGATCATGTGCAGGGCGGGGCGGTCCTTGACCGACCCGGTCGGGTTGCGGTCCTCCAGCTTCGCCCAGATGCGGACGTCGGCGGACGGCGACAGCCGCGGCAGGCGCACCAGGGGGGTGTTGCCGACCGCGGCCAGGGGTGAGTCGTAGCGCATGATCAGACCATGCCGCCGGCCACCGCCGGCAGGATCGTGACGTTGTCGCCGTCCGACAGCTTGGTGTTGATGCCGTCGAGGAAGCGGACGTCCTCGTCGTTGAGGTAGACGTTGACGAAGCGGCGCAGCTGGTCGCCGTCCACGATGCGGGCCTGGATGCCGGGGTGCCGGGTCTCGAGGTCGGTGAAGAGATCGGCGAGGGTGTCTCCCTTGCCCTCCACTGCCTTCTGACCGTCGGTGTAGGTGCGGAGGATGGTCGGGATGCGGACCTCGATGGCCATGGCTTCAGGGCTCCTGTCGGGAGTAGTCGGTCGGGGCGCGCGGCAGCGCAGGAACAGCGGGTGGTGCGTGTGTGCAGCGCCGCGGCTCACGGCCGTACGGCGACAGAGTGCGTCAACAGATGGCGCTGGCGAGCCTGCACAGGTCGACGTGCAGCCGCGCCACGAGCAGATCGCCCGGCGTCTTTTCGCTCACGTCGTGGAAAACCATGGGCTCATCGTATCGATTCCCGGACCGGCTCCCGGAGTGTGATCCCACACTTCGGACACTATTCATCCACGGGTCGAGATGCTGCCTGCGGAGGCCGAGCTCAGTACGTTTCGACCACCCGGACCTCCTCCTCCGTGACCTCGCCCTCGACGATGCGGAAGGAGCGGAACTGGAACTCGCCGGCCCCGTCGGTGTCGGCGGTGGAGACCAGGACGTAGTGGGCGCCGGGCTCGTTGGCGTAGGAGATGTCGGTGCGCGAGGGGTAGGCCTCGGTGGCGGTGTGGGAGTGGTAGATGACCACGGGCTCCTCGTCGCGGTCGTCCATGTCGCGGTAGAGCCGGAGCAGATCGCCGGAGTCGAACTCGTAGAACGTGGGCGACATGGCCGCGTTCAGCATGGGAACGAAGCGCTCCGGGCGGTCGGAGCCGGCCGGTCCGGCCACGACGCCGCACGCCTCGTCGGGGTGGTCCTTGCGCGCGTGGGCGACGATCTGGTCGACGAGGGCCTGGGTGATGGTCAGCATGCGGGCAAGGATAAGCAGAAGGGCCGTTCCGTACCGAGGGATGGTACGGAACGGCCCATATGCCGGACGCCCTGAGCGGCGGCCGCAGGGGGTGCCACGAGTACTCCCTGCGGCCGGGCGTCCTGGGTTGGTCAGCCGACCTTCTCGAACTCCGCGTCGCCGCGGCGCTCGGTGAGCTGCGGGTTGCGGCGCTTGAGGACCGCCCAGCCGACACCCAGGGCGACGGCCCAGCCGGCCGCGACGTACAGGCAGACCCGGGCGTCCTTGTCGTAGGCGATCATGCAGGTCACGCCGATGAGGAAGAGGAGCGCGACCCAGCTGAACAGGGCGCCGCCGGGGGCGGGGAAGGACGAGGCGCGCAGCCGGCCCGCGTCGACCGCGGCGCGGTAGCGGATGTGGCTGACGAGGATCATCATCCAGGTCCAGATGCCGGCCGCGGTGGCGACGGAGGTGACGTAGAGGAACGCCTTCTCCGGGACGACGTAGTTCAGGACCACGCCGATGCCCATGAGCGCCACCGAGACGGTGATGCCGACGGCGGGCGTCTTGCGGGCGTTGAGCTTGCCGAACGCCTTGGGCGCCTCGCTGTTGGAGGCCAGGTCGCGCAGCATGCGGCCGGTGGAGTACATGCCCGAGTTGCAGGACGACAGGGCCGCGGTGAGCACCACGAAGTTCACGATGCCTGCGGCGAGCGGGATGCCGATCTTGCCGAAGGCGTGCACGAAGGGGCTCTCGCCGGCGGAGAACTCGGTCCACTTCACGACGGAGAGGATCACCAGCAGGGCGCCGACGTAGAAGACGATGATGCGCCAGGGCAGGGTGTTGATGGCCTTGGGCAGGGTCTTCTCGGGGTTCTCGGACTCGCCCGCGGTGACGCCGACCAGCTCGACGGCGAGGTAGGCGAACATGACGCCCTGGAGGGTCATCAGGCTGGAGCCGATGCCGTTGGGGAAGAAGCCGTCGTGCGCCCAGAGGTTGGAGACGGTGGCGGTGTCACCGGCGTCGGAGAAGCCGAGGGTGAGCACGCCGAGGCCGATGACGATCATGCCGATGATGGCCGTGACCTTGATCATCGAGAACCAGAACTCGACCTCGCCGAAGATCTTGACGGAGATCAGGTTGACGCCGAAGAGCACCACCAGGAACACCAGGGCGCTGACCCACTGCGGGATCTCCGGGAACCAGAAGTGGATGTAGATGGCGGCGGCCGTGAGCTCGGCCATGCCGGTGACCACCCACATGAGCCAGTACGTCCAGCCCGTCACGAACCCGAAGAACGGGCCGAGGAACTCGCGCGCGTACTCGGCGAAGGAGCCGGAGACGGGCCGGTAGAGGAGCAGCTCGCCCAGGGCCCGCATGATGAAGAAGATCACGACGCCGGCGAGGGCGTACATGAGGATGATGCTGGGTCCCGCTTTGGCGATGTTCGCTCCGGCGCCCATGAACAGGCCGACGCCGATGGCGCCGCCGATCGCGATCATCTGGACCTGGCGACTGCCGAGTCCCCGCTCGTAGCCCTCTTCGGCCACGTTTTCCGTGTCGACCTGCGCAGAGGTCATGTGTGGTGCGCCTTTCTCCATGCCGACCCGGGCCTTTCGTCGGCCCCGGATCGGGTCTCGATCCCCCCGGAATGATGGAGTTGAGCGAGCCCGAGCCCGCTCGTGCCTGGCCGGCGGTCGCCGGCTCGGTGGCGCACCCGGCCGAACATTCGGGTGGTGCTCGCCGGGCGGTCGTGAAGATTTATCACGCCGGCAACACTGATCACAGGGCCGCGATGTGGCGCACCGCACAAGGAGAACCGGACAAAGAGCACCTGAAAAGGTCATAGGGGACGGGCGCGGTGACGCGATCGTTATCCGGATTTGAGTGTCCTCTGAGCGAACACCGCGGCGTCACCCGGCGGTCACCGAACCCGCACGAATCAGGGCATCAGGGTCCCGACCAGCGTTTCCTGCAGTCCGCCCAGCCACAGGTAGGCCATCACCATGGGCTTGCGCGGGTCCTCGTCGGGGAGGCGGAAGAGGAGGTCGCTGTCCTCCTCGTCGGTGATCTCCAGGCGGGAGCCGATCGCCAGCCGCAGGTCGTTCAGGGCGCCCAGCCACTGCTGCGAGTCCTGCGGGGACAGCTTCAGCACCGCCCCGCCCTCCCCGGCGGAGGTGGAGGACAGCGCGTCCAGCGAGCGCACCACTGCCAGGGCGTTGTCCCGCTTGCCGGCGCGCAGGTCGTTCTCGGTGTAGCGGCGGAACTCGGCGGAGTACGCGCGCTGCTCCTCGGCGTCGCGCGGCGAGGCGGACTGCTCGGGGTCGCCGTAGGCGTCCGGGAACAGGCGCCTGAGCACCGGGTCGGAGGGCGGCTCGCTCGGCCCCTCGGCGAACAGCCCGGCGAGCGGGTCGGCGGAGGCGTCCTCGGCCGGGCCGGGTCCGATCAGCTCCAGGAGCTGGACGGCCAGGGACCGGATGATGGAGATCTCGACGTCGTCGAGGGCGACGGCCGCGCCGCCGCCGGGGAGCGGTTCGAAGGTACCGGGCATGAACGCCTTTTCGCTGCTGGGCGGGGTGCTGGCTACTTGCGGTCCTGCTGGAGGGTGGCCCACAGGCCGTAGCCGTGCATGGCCTGCACGTCGCGTTCCATCTCCTCGCGGCTGCCGCTGGAGACGACCGCCCGGCCCTTGTGGTGGACGTCGAGCATGAGCTTGGTGGCCTTGTCCTTGGAGTAGCCGAAGTACGTCTGGAACACGTACGTCACGTAGCTCATGAGGTTGACCGGGTCGTTGTGGACGATCGTGACCCACGGGAGGTCCGGCTCGGGTACGGCGAAGACCTCCTCCGCCGACTCGGTGCGTTCGATCTCCAGGGGCGCGGGTGACGTCACACTGCCCATGCTGCCACCCGAGGGGGGTGGACGCACAAACGGGCCTGGCCGCAAGGCGATCGGCTCCCCGGACCCTGCAATCGTCAGATTGACGAAATGGGGGTACGCTCCTGTCCATGAACACAGCGGACCTTTCGCTGCCGGTGGATGTCCCGTCGACGGCGCTCTTCACGGACCAGTACGAGCTGACGATGCTGCGCGCCGCCCTCGCCGCGGGCACGGCCGAGCGGCGGAGCGTGTTCGAGGTCTTCACCCGGCGGCTGCCGGACGGGCGCCGCTACGGCGTCGTGGCGGGTACCGGGCGGGTGCTGGACGCGGTGGAGAACTTCCGCTTCGACCCGGCCGTCCTCGCCTTCCTGCGCGAGCGGCAGATCGTCGACGAGCGGACCCTGGAGTGGCTCTCGGACTACCGCTTCCGCGGGGACGTCTGGGGCTACCCCGAGGGCGAGGTGTACTTCCCGGGCTCGCCGATCATGCGGGTGGAGGGCACCTTCGCCGAGTGCGTGCTGCTGGAGACGGTGATCCTGTCGATCCTCAACCACGACTCGGCGATCGCCGCGGCGGCCTCGCGGATGTCGGCCGCCGCGGGTGAGCGGCCGCTGATCGAGATGGGTGCCCGGCGCACCCACGAGCTGGCCGCGGTGGCCGCCGCCCGGGCCGCCTACGTCGGCGGTTTCGCGACCACCTCCGACCTGGCGGCGGGGTTCCGCTACGGGATCCCCACGGTCGGCACCTCCGCGCACGCCTTCACCCTGCTGCACGACAGCGAGCGGGACGCCTTCCGGGCCCAGGTGGAGACGCTGGGCGGGGGCACCACGCTGCTGGTGGACACCTACGACGTCGCCGAGGCGGTGCGCACGGCCGTGGAGGTCGCCGGGCCCGGGCTGGGCGCGGTGCGCATCGACTCCGGCGACCTGCTGCTCGTGGCGCACCGGGTGCGCCGCCAGCTGGACGAGCTGGGCGCCACCGGCACGAAGATCGTCGTGACCTCGGACCTCGACGAGTACGCCATCGCCTCGCTGGCGGCGGCCCCGGTGGACGCGTACGGCGTGGGCACGCAGCTGGTGACCGGCTCCGGCCACCCGACGTCCTCGATGGTCTACAAGCTGGTGGCCCGGGCCGGGTCCGACGGCCCCGAGGCGCCGCTGGTGGCGGTGGCGAAGAAGTCCAGCGGCGGCAAGACGTCGGTGGGCGGGCGCAAGTGGGCCGCGCGGCGCCTGGACGCCAACGGGGTCGCCGAGGCCGAGGTGATCGGCACCGGGCCGGTGCCGGGCGAGCTGGCCGGCCGGCAGCTGCTGGTGGAGCTGGTCAAGGGCGGCGAGGTCGTGGCGCGCGAGCCGCTGGACGCGGCGCGGGAGCGGCACATGACGGCGCGCGCGGGCCTGCCGATGTCGGCCACGCAGCTCTCGCGCGGGGAGCCCGTCCTTCCCACGGAGTACGTGCACGGCGCCTCGGGTAGCCAATAGCGGTGTGCCGTGACGCGCCGATCCGTCCCTCCTCCCGTCCCCTCGTCCCCGCCCCGGGACCCGGTCGCTCGCCGGCCGGGCCCGCCGACCCCCTAGCCGAAGGATGCCGACCATGCGCCGCGCCTTGATCGTCGTAGACGTGCAGAACGACTTCTGCGAGGGGGGCAGCCTCGCGGTGTCCGGCGGTGCCGACGTGGCCGCCGCCATCACCGAGCTGGTCGGGCAGGCGGCCGGCGCCGGCTACCGGCACGTCGTGGCCACCCGGGACCACCACATCGCCCCGGGCGGGCACTTCTCCGCCAGCCCCGACTACGCCCACTCCTGGCCCGCGCACTGCGTGGCCGGCACGGAGGGCGTGGGCTTCCACCCGAACTTCGCCCCGGCCGTCGCCTCCGGCTCGGTCGACGCCGTGTTCGACAAGGGGGCCTACTCGGCGGCCTACAGCGGCTTCGAGGGCACCGACGAGAACGGCACCTCCCTGGCCGACTGGCTCCGCTCCCGCGAGATCACCGAGGTCGACGTGGTGGGCATCGCCACCGACCACTGCGTACGGGCCACGGCCCTGGACGCCGCCCGTGAGGGCTTCCGCACCCAGGTGCTGCTGGACCTGACGGCCGGGGTGGGGCAGGAGACCACGGACCGGGCGCTGGAGGAGCTGCGCGAGGCGGGCGTGGAGCTGTCGGGCAAGCCGGTGGTGCAGTAGCCGCGGGGCCGGGTCAGGTCTGGGCCGTCGGCCGCCGCAGCAGGGAGCGGATCGGGCGCCACAGCTCCTGGACCAGGTCCGGACCGGTCGCGACACCGTTGTCGGGGGCGGTGCGCCATATGAGGCCGTCGGGGTGGTGCAGGACCGCCGTGATCTCGTCCGGCGTGGGCGGGGCGGCGTTGCCGCGCAGGTAGACCGACCGGAGACCCAGGTTGCGGAGCCTGGTCAGGGCCCGCGCGCGGTTCACGGAGTGGACGAGGACGCGGACGGCCCCGGGGCCGTCGGCGGCGGGGCTGGGCAGGTTCAGTGCCACCACCACCGTGCCGTTCGGCAGCTTGCAGAAGCCTCCTGCGGCCATGCGGTCATCCCCCCGTGTCGGTCGGTGTCAATAAGAGAGCCACAGGACGCACCTAAACACGGATCGGCGGCGACCCGCCAGTGGGTCACCGCCGATCATGTTCTGACCTGCAAGGATGCGGATTACCTACCCGCGGGGCCGACCTCCAGCTCGATGGTCGAGCCGTTCTTGGCCTCCTTGAGGATCTTGATCTTCGTGTTGGTGTCAGTGATCTTGACACCCGCGGTCGGGTTCGACTCGTCGTAGTAGTCGTTCTTGCGGTCGTTGAAGACCGAGACGCCCTTCGAGCCCGGGATGTACTTCGCCACGTCCGCCTTGTGCAGCGTCATGCCGTCGGTGCGGTAGAGGCTGAACGGCGAGTCGTAGGACTGGATGCGGTTGCGCATCAGCGTGCCGTCGGCCCACTTCAGCGCGTCCGGGTGGGAGTCGATCGGCAGAACCAGACCGGTGCCCTTGTGCTGGCTGGTGTTGTTGTCCGCCTGGGAGGTGTCCCACTTCCAGATCAGCAGGCCGTTCTGGTACGCGTAGTGCTCGACCCAGTCCGGGCGCGCGGTGAAGCCGAAGTTGTACGGACCGGTCTTCAGCGTCTTGTCGTACGACACGTACTGCCGGTTCTCGGCGATGTAGTACTGCGCGTAGTCCTTGGTGAAGGACGCGCCGATGCGGGAGAAGCCGGTGGCCTTCCACGCGGCGTCCGCGCTCTCGGCGTTGTCGGAGAAGACCGGCGTGCCGTCGGCGGTCACCGTGATCGAGTCGGCCGCGAAGCCCTTCTGGGCCACGCCGCCGTCGGTCTGGTAGCGGAAGCGCAGGTCGATCTTCTTGCCGGCGTAGGCGTCCAGCGAGAAGGCGAGCTTCTTGTAGCCGTCGACCGTGCCGGTCAGGGCCGGCTTGTCGCTGCCGTCGCGCGGGATCGGCTGGCCGTCCACCGTGCCGTCCAGGGCGGTCCAGTTGGCGCCGCCGTCGGTCGAGACCTCGGTGTAGAGGTAGTCGTACTCGGCCTCGATGTCGTACCAGCCGTCGAGGCTCAGCTGCGCCTTGGACTTGCCGGTGAGGTCGACCGAACGCGTCAGGGTGTTCTTGAGGTTGTCACCGCTGCCGCTCCACCACTGCGTCTTGCCCTCGGCGGGCACGACGATCTCGGTGGTGACCGCCTTCTGGGGCAGGTCGACGACCAGGGCCTGCTTGTGCTTGGTGTTGTACTCAGCCACGCCCAGCTTGTGCCAGGAGTTGACCCCCGCCTTGGCGCGGTCGTAGTTGAGCCAGCCGAGCTGGAGCTTGTCCCAGGCGGTCATGTCGCCGGGCAGGTCGCCGATCTCGTTCTTGCCGGTGCCCAGCCAGGAACCGGACGACATCAGCGTCCAGAAGCCGGTGGAGTTCTCGCCGCCCGCGGTGTCGTAGTGGTCCGGCAGACCGAGGTCGTGGCCGTACTCGTGGGCGTAGACGCCGAGTCCGCCGTTCTCCGGCTGGACGGTGTAGTCGCCGACCCAGATGCCGGTGTCGCCGATCTTCGCGCCGCCGAGCTTGTTGTTCTCGGGGCCGGTGGCGCCGGCGTCGGTGCCGAAGGCGTACCAGCGGTGGGCCCAGATCGCGTCCGTGCCCTGGGCGCCGCCGCCCGCGGACTCGTCCTCGCCTGCGTGCACGATCTGGAAGTGGTCGATGTAGCCGTCGGGCTCGTTGAAGTCGCCGTCGCCGTCGAAGTCGTAGCGGTCCCACTCGTCGAACCGCGCGACGTCCGCCTTGATCTGGGCGTCGGTCCGGCCGGCCGCCTTCTGCCGGTCGACCCAGGCGTTCAGACCGTCGCTGACGACGTTCCACACGCTGGAGCAGTTGGTCTGGCCGCAGGCGTTGTTGCCGTAACGGGCCTCGTTGTAGGGCACCTTGACCCAGTCGGAGACCTCGCCCTCGACCGAGTAGCGGCCCGAGGACTGCTTCTCGTAGTACGTCTTGACGGAGTCGACGCCCTTGCCGGACCCGAAGTACAGGTCCTGGAAGTACTCCTGGTCGTAGTCGGCCCGCCAGGCCGTGGAGTTGTCCTTCTTGCGGTCGGGCTTGGGGATCGTGTTGTGCAGCGGTCCCGCGGTGCCGCCGTAGCGGCTGTCGATCTTGTCGCCGAACTCGACCAGGATCGTGAAGATCTTGTCGGTCTTCTCGCGGCCGAGCTCGACGTACTTGCTGTCGCCCTTCTTGCTCTTGAGCTGGACGACCTTGGAACCCTCGCGGTTCTTGACCTTGGTCTCGCCGGATATGACCTGCTCGAGGGCTTCCTGGCGCTGCGCCTCCTGGGTCTTGCTCAGAGGGCCTTCGAGGTCGTGCTCGTCGTGGTGACGGTCCGCCGGGTCGTGCCGGTCCACGGTGGTGGACCGGGGCGCGGAGGCGTCGTCGGCCACCGCGTAGGTCGAGGCGGTGACGGTGGCGGTGGCCGCCGCGAGCGCCACTCCGATGGCGGCTGCTCTGAACGTCCAGGGTCTACTGGTCACTTGATTTCCTCCCCCGCGTTCGCGCGTGCGGAAGGGAAGGGGGTATGTGCGGTCCGCAAGCGCGCGTGATCAACGCGTGTAGTCAAGTGACGACATTTGACTAGAGGTTCACCGGAAAAGACAGACCTTGACTTGGACAAGTCAAGTGCACTATGCGGAGCCGAGGTTCGTTTTACGAACAACCGAACGGTTGTCCCGAGCCTCCCGGGCAGGCCCCGCGGGCGCGTGCCCCCGTCCACTCCGTGGACGTCATGACTCCGTGCGCCCCCCGTGCACCGCCCCTGTTGAAGAGGTCACGCTTATCGCGCGTTCCGCTCGGGCACGCTGCGGGAGAGAATGTCGGTCGGCAGACGCCCGGAAGCCGGCGGAATGCCAGGACGACACCCCCGTGGACCCCCACTTTCGAGGACATGATGGCCATGCCCCGTCCGACTGCCGCACAGCTCGCCTACGGTGCGTGCACCGTGATCTTCTCGACCCTCGCCATGCTGCTGCTGTCACAGACGAGTTCGGGCGCCTGGATCGCCGTCATCGCCGTCGCGGCCCTGGCCCTGGGGCTGCTGGTCGCCATGACGGTGCCGCTGCCGCAGCGGCGCCGGGCCGCCGTCGAGCAGCCGGCGCCGCGCGAGCCGGTACGGGCGTCCAGGACCGCGCAGGACCGGGAGCCGGTGCGAGGGCGGGCGGCCTGACCGGCCTCCAGTCCGCCTCACCTGGTGCTGACCACGACCGTCTTGGCCGCCTTGTCGTGCAGGCCCTGCTTGTAGGGCCGGTCGAAGAAGCTCCAGCCGCCCGAGATCGCCGTCCAGACACAGGCGCAGCAGAAGGCGAACGGGATCCACAGCACCGCCGCGCGCGTCAGCGCGGTCTGCACGGAGGGCGTGGCACCGTTGTCGAGGTCGGCCACGCGCATGTGCAGCAGCTTCTTGCCCAGGGTCTGGCCGGTCCGCGCGGTCATGACGGTGTCGTAGGCGATGTACAGCACGGCGGCGACCGCCGACTGCCAGAAGGACTTGCCGACTTCGATGCGGTCGCTGTCCACGTCGTACTCGCTGACACCGAAGCCCCAGGTGAGCAGCCAGACGACGACACCGACCAGGATCATGTCGATGATGCGGGCGAGCGTGCGCTTGCCGCTGTCGGCGAGCGGGGGCATGCCGGCGAGCGGGTCGGCGGGACGGCCGCCGTAGGGATCACCGCCGTAGGGGCCACCGCCGCCGGGAGGACCGCCGTAGGGGCCGCCACCACCACCCGGAGGGCCGCCGTACGGGCCGCCGCCGCCACCGCCGGGAGGGCCGCCGCCGTACGGGCCGCCGGGGCCCCCGCCGGGGGTCTCCGGGCCGCCGGGACCGCCGCCCGGGTAGGACGGCGGGGGGTCGCTGCCGTAGGGCGAGCCCGTCCCCTCGCCGGGCTGCTCGCCCGGCGGGCGCTTCCTGAACGGGTCGTCCTCCGGGGGCTGCTGACCGGAGCCGGGAGGCGGTTCACTGCTCATGGCCCGAGTCGACCGCGAACGCACCGGCGCCGCATCCGGCAGACGGCCGTCCGGAGTACGTGATCACCCGCCGCGGCGGCAGCGTGGTGCTGCCGGATGCCGCGGGACGACGTGGGATGCCGCCGGTTGCGCCGTTCAGCCCGCCACGAAGGTGTGGGCGGCCTTGTCGTGCCAGCACTGGCGCCAGGGCCGGTCGAACAGGCACCAGGCGATCCCGACCAGGCCGACGACCAGGAGCCCGGGCACGCTGTAGACCAGCCAGCGCCGCAGGGCCGCGCCGAACTCCGGTGCCTCGTGCCCCTCGATGTCCCGCACCTCCAGGCCCATCAGCTTCTTGCCCAGCGTGCGGCCCCACTTGGCCGTGGGCAGCACCTCGGAGACGACGCCGGCGAGCAGCAGGACGGCCAGGACGATGCCGAGGTAGACCGAGGTGGTGCCGTCGAGCAGCCAGACCGTGACGGTCTCGCCGGACAGCTTGGCGGCGTCGATCTTCTCCGTGACGTGGTCGACGGCCTTGGCGCCGAGCGGGACGGCGGCGACCGCGGTGACCGCGGCGAGGACGACGGTGTCCAGCAGCCGGGCGGCCAGCCGCTTGCCGAGTCCTGCGGGGCGGGCCGAGGCCTGGCGCCGGGCGGCCGCCTGGAACACGTCCTCGACCGGGGGCTTCCAGGGGGCGACGGGCTGCTCGTCCCCGCCTGCGCCACCGGCGAGCCGGTGCACCTGCTGCGCCCAGGACGACTGGCCGCCGCCGGGACCCGGGCTGAGCGGGGCGGCGCCGCCCGGCGGGGTGCCGGGTCCGGCGGACTGCGGCGGCACCGTCGGGCTCGCCTGCGGGCCGGACCCGGCCGCGGGCGCGGCGGCGGCCTGCGCCGCGGCGGCCCGGGCGGCAGCGGCCTTCCCGGCGGCGAACCCGGGCCCGTTGCCGGCCCCGCCCGGCCCCGCGGGGGCCGCACCGCCGACCGCCCCGGCGTCGCCGACGGGCGCCGGAACACCGCCCGGCGCGCCGAAGGCGGGACCTGACGGGGCGCCGCCCGGTGCCGGAGAACCGCTCAGGGCGCCGAAGGCGGCCGCGGGCGAGGCACCGGCCGGTCCCGGCGCACCGGAGCCTCCCGCCCCGGCCGGAGCACCCGTCACCGCGGCGCCCGCCTGCCCGCTGAAGGCGGGACCTGACGGAGCACCACCCGGCCCTGCGGAAGCGTCACCGGCCCCAGCACCGGAGCCCGGGGCGCCACCGTGCCCGCCGAAGGCCGGACCTGACGGGGCGCCGCCCGGTGCCGTCGAGGGGGCCTGCGCGCCGGGCGCCGTGCCCGGGGCGGCGTTCGGGGCCGGGGCGGCGGAAGCCGCTGTCCGGGGCGGGACCGCGCGGAAGGTCATGGTGCCGTCGTCGGGCGCGCCGGGGGCGCTCGGTGCGCCGGGGCCGCCCGCCGGACGGCGGAAGACGAACGTGCCGTCCCCGGCGGCGTTCCGGTCCCCGGCGGACGCGGTGCCGTCGGCCGGGGCGGAGGCACCGCCCGCAGCGCGGCCGTCGGCGCGCGCCACCCTCGGATCGGCCCCCGGCCGCGCGGCCGCACCCTGCTGTCCCGCGCCCTGTACGCCCGGGGCACCTTGCGGTGCCCCGCCCTGCGGTCCCGCGCCCTGGGCGCCCTGTGGTGACCCCCATGACACCCGGCGGTCCTGGTCGCCTCCGAAGCCGGACTGGCGGGAGCGGTCCGCGCCCCAGGCGGAGGCCGGTTCGGGCCGGCTGCCGTGCTGCGCGTCGGCGGGGGACGGCTCGTCGACGGGGTCCTCGTCGAAGAAGTGCGGGCCCGTCTCCTCCACCGACGCGGGTGCCGTCCCCGCACCGGGCGGCGGCGCGAGCGGCTCGCCGTCGTTCGGCGCCGGACGGCTGGTGCCCGGGACCCAGGACGCTCCGTTCCAGTACCGGACGTATCCAGGAATGGACGGGTCCGGGTAATACCCTTCGCGGGGCCTGTCGTCACCGGGGGCCGGGGTTGGGGCGCTCATGTCCGTCGTCCCGTATCTGCTCGGGGGCCAACTGGGGGGCTCCACATCTATCAGACCGGCGCGACGCCCACGGCCGCTCCCACCGGACCGGCCCCTTTCGAGCACCGATGTGCTACGCAGGGCGCCACCCCGGCGGACATCCCTGCGAAAAAGCCTGCGCGACCCGCGTAATGCCGCGGGCCCTTCCCGCTCTCCACCGGGTGAACGGCCCTCGCGGCCGGCCGCCAGCGGAAGGGAACACGTCATGCACAGCGTGGTGGAGCGCGAACTCGAACTGAACCTCGTCCTGTCGCCGGAACACCGGATCGCGGTGCCGGCCCGGCTCGGCTACCTCACCGGCGACCCCTACGCCGTCCACGTCACCTTCCACGTCGACTGCGAGCACCCGGTGCACTGGACGTTCGCCCGGGACCTGCTGGTGGAGGGTGTCTTCCGCCCCTGCGGCCAGGGGGACGTGCGGGTGTGGCCGACGAAGACCGACGGGCGCGACGTGGTGCTGATGGCGCTGACCTCGCCCGACGGGGACGCGCTGCTGGAGGCCCCGGCGGGGCAGGTGTCGGCCTGGCTGGAGCGCACCCTGCGCGTGGTCCCGCCGGGGACGGAGTCCGAGCAGCTCGGCCTCGACGACGAACTGGCCGAACTGCTCGCGCAGTGAGGCCGGGCAGCGAGGGCCGGCCCGGCCGGGTGGGTCCGGCCGGGGTGGGTCCGGCGCTTCGCCGAGGGGTCAGAACAGCTTGCCGGGGTTCAGGATGTTCAGCGGGTCGAAGGCGTGTTTGACGGCCCGCTGCATCTCCATCCCGACGGGGCCGATCTCGCGGGCGAGCCACTCCTTCTTCAGGACGCCCACGCCGTGTTCGCCGGTGATGGTGCCGCCGAGTTCCAGGCCCAGGGCCATGATCTTGTCGAAGGAGTCGCGGGCCCGCCGGGACTCCTCGGGGTCGGCGGGGTCGAAGCAGACCGTCGGGTGGGTGTTGCCGTCGCCCGCGTGGGCGACGACGCCGATGGTGAGCCCGTACTCGGCCGAGATCCGGTCGACCCCGGCGAGCATCTCGGCCAGCCGGGAGCGCGGCACGCACACGTCGTCGATCATCGTCACGCCCTTGACCGCCTCCAGCGCGGTGAGGGACAGCCTTCGGGCCTGCAACAGCAGTTCGGACTCGGCTGCGTCGTCGGCGGGGACGACCTGGGTGGCCCCGGCCGCCTCGCACAGCGCGCCGACGGCGGCCAGGTCGGCGGCCGGGTCGGTGGTGTCGAAGGCGGCGAGCAGCAGGGCCTCGGTGGTCTCGGGCAGGCCCATCTGCGCCAGGTCGTTGACGGCCTTGACCGTCGTGCGGTCCATGAGTTCGAGGAGTGACGGCACATGGCCGCCCTCCATGATCCGGCAGACGGCGTCGCACGCGGCGGCGCCGGAGGCGAACTCGGCGGCCAGCACCAGCTGGGCTGGCGGCTTGGGCCGCAGCCCGAGGACGGCCCGGACGACGATGCCGAGCGAGCCCTCGGAACCCACGAACAGGCGGGTCAGGTCGTAGCCGGCGACGCCCTTGGCGGTGCGGCGGCCCGTGGACATCAGGCGGCCGTCGGCCAGGACGACGTCGAGGCCGAGGACGTACTCGGCGGTGACCCCGTACTTCACGCAGCACAGGCCGCCGGAGGCGGTGCCGATGTTGCCGCCGATGGTGCACATCTCCCAGCTGGAGGGGTCCGGCGGGTAGTACAGGCCGTGCTCGCCGACGGCCCGGGACAGGGCGGCGTTGACGACTCCGGGTTCGACGACGGCGATGCGGTCGACCGGGCTGATCTCCAGGATCCGGTCCATCTTCGTCAGGGACAGCACGATGCAGCCCTCGGAGGCGTTGGCGGCGCCGGACAGTCCGGTGCGGGCGCCCTGCGGGACGACGGGGACGCGCAGGGCGGTGGCGGTGCGCATCACGTGCTGGACCTCTTCGACCGTGCGCGGCAGGACCACCGCGGCCGGGGTGCCGGCCGGGCAGAAGCTCGCCATGTCGTGGGCGTAGGAGGCCGTGACGTCGGGGTCGGTGAGGACCGCCTCGGCGGGCAGGCCGCCGAGCAGCAGGTCGACGAGCTTGCCGGTCCGGTCGTCGCGAGGCGCTTCGATACGGCTCATGATCACAGGTTCGCACCCGGGGCCATCGGTGTGAACCCCGTCGGCGGCACCCTTCACCTGCCCGGGCGCGCTCGCCGCGGTGACGCACAGTGAGCGCCATGGAGAACCAGGAGGAGGGCTTCGGTCGGCGGGAGAACGGCCCGCTGCGCCGCGTCCGCGCGCGGGTGCTGATCGGCTCGGTGGCGGGGTGCGCCGTGCTCGGCGGGGTGTTGTGGGCGCTGCCGTGGGAGCGGCCCGGGGAGCCGGCCGGGCCGTCGCCCGGGGCGCTGGCGAGGGCGGCGGTCGGCGCCGGGGTGCCGGCCGATCCGGCGGGCCTGGCGGAGCTGATCGACGAGCGGGAGGAGCACGTTCGGGCGCGGCCGCGGGACGCGACGGCCTGGGCGGTGCTCGGGACGGCGTACGTGGAGCAGGGGCGGCGCCTGGGCGACCCGGCGTTCTACCCGCGGGCCGAACGGGCGCTGCGCAGGTCGATGTCGGTGCGGCCGCGGCGCAACGTGGGAGCGCTGACCGGGCTGGCCGCGCTGTCCAACGCCCGGCGCGACTTCCCCGCCGCGCGGCGCTGGGCCGAGCGGGCGCGCGAGCTGGAGCCCCGGCGGTGGACGACGTACCCGCTGCTCATCGACGCCTGCACCGGGCTGGGCGAGCACGCGGCGGCGAAGCGGATGCTGGACCGGCTGACCGGGCTGCGCTCCGGGCCGGCGGTGCTGGCGCGGGCCGCGTGGGTGTACCGGGACCGCGGCTGGCGCGAGGACGCGGCGGCCTCGCTGGCGGACGCGGCGGCGGGCGCGCGGGAGCCGGCCGAGCGGGCGGCCTACGTCGAGCGGGCCGGGCAGCTGGCCTGGGAGCGCGGGGACCCCCGGGTGGCGCTGCGGCACTTCCGGGAGGCGCTGCGCCTGGACGCCGGACTGGGGCCGGCGCTGGCCGGCCGGGGCCGGGCCCTGGCCGCGCTGGGGCGCACGGGGGAGGCGCTGGACGCCTACCGGGCAGCGCTCGCCCGGCAGCCGCTGCCGGGCCACGCGCTGGAACTGGGCGAGCTGTACGAGTCGCTGGGGAGGGGCGAGGAGGCCCGGGAGCAGTACGGCCTGCTGCGCGAGCGGGTGCGGGACGCCACCGCTGCGGGGGCCGACGAGGAGCTGGTCCTCGGGCGGTACGAGGCCGACCACGGTGATCCCCGGGCCGCGGTGCGGCGGCTGCGGGCGGAGTACGCGCGGCAGCCGGGCACGGAGGTCGCCGACGCGCTCGGCTGGGCGCTGCACCGGGCCGGGCGCTCCGAGGAGGGCCTGCGGTACGCGGTGCGGGCGACGGACGCCGAGCGCGGGGGCGGGGTGCGCAGCGCGGTGTTCATGTACCACCGCGGCATGATCGAGCGGGAGCTGAAGCGGTACGGCGCCGCCCGCCGGCATCTGGCGGAGGCGCTCCGGATCAACCCGCACTTCTCCCCGCTGCACGCCCCTGCGGCCCGGGCGGCGGCGCAGGAACTCGGCGACCCGCCGGACGTACGGCCACCGGAGCTGGCCGGCTGACGTGCCGGATCCGCGCCCGGACCCGGTGGGAAAGGCCCGTCGGGCCGTGCGGGTGCCCCGTGACACCCGCACGGCCCGGGGGACGCCGGACGGCTAGAGGTTGCCGCGGCGGGCCTGCTCGCGCTCGATCGCCTCGAACAGGGCCTTGAAGTTGCCCTTGCCGAAGCCCATCGAGCCGTGGCGTTCGATGATCTCGAAGAAGACCGTCGGGCGGTCCTGGACCGGCTTGGTGAAGATCTGCAGCAGGTAGCCGTCCTCGTCGCGGTCGGCGAGGATCTTCAGCTCGCGCAGGGTGTCGATCGGCACGCGCGTCTCGCCGACCCACTCCCCCAGCGTGTCGTAGTAGGAGTCGGGCGTGTTGAGGAACTCCACGCCGGCGGCGCGCATCGTGCGCACCGTCCGCACGATGTCGTTGGTGTTGAGTGCGATGTGCTGCACCCCGGCGCCGCCGTAGAACTCCAGGTACTCGTCGATCTGGGACTTCTTCTTGGCGATGGCCGGCTCGTTGATCGGGAACTTGACCTTCAGGGTCCCGTCCGCGACGACCTTGGACATCAGCGCGCTGTACTCGGTGGCGATGTCGTCGCCCACGAACTCCTTCATGTTCGTGAAGCCCATGACCTTGTTGTAGAACGCGACCCACTCGTTCATGCGGCCGAGCTCGACGTTGCCGACGCAGTGGTCGATCGCCTGGAAGGTGCGCTGCGCGGGCGGCTCGACCATCGGCTTGGCCGCGACGTAGCCGGGCAGGTAGGGGCCGTCGTAGCCGGAGCGCTCGACCAGGGTGTGGCGGGTCTCGCCGTAGGTGGCGATCGCGGCCAGCACGACCGTGCCGTTCTCGTCCTTCTGCTCGTACGGCTCGGCCACCGAGCGGGCGCCGTGCTCCAGGGCGTAGGCGTACGCGGCGCGGGCGTCCGGGACCTCGATGGCGAGGTCGACGACGCCGTCGCCGTGCTCGGCCACGTGCCGGGCGAGGAAGTGGCCCCAGTCGGTGGTGGGCTTGATGACCGAGGTCAGGACGAACCGGGCGGAGCCGTTCTCCAGGACGTAACTCGCGGTCTCGCGGCTGCCGTTCTCCGGTCCGGAGTAGGCGACGAGCTTCATGCCGAAGGCGGTGGAGTAGTAGTGCGCCGCCTGCTTGGCGTTGCCCACGGCGAAGACGACCGCGTCCATTCCCTTGACCGGGAAGGGGTCGGCCTGCCGGGCGGTGTCGGGAGTGTGGTGTGTGGTCTGCGTCATAGGCGCAGGGTCTCCCCAGTCGGCAAGGTGCGCAATAGTTTGCGTTTCGGCTGGGCAACCTGTTCAGCAATACGGGCGTACCGACGGTCTTTCTGTACAGGATGACCATGCCGGGAGGCTGCTGTGGCGATCGATCATCTGGACGGCCGGATCCTGTTGCTGCTGGCCCGCGAGCCGCGGATCGGGGTGCTGGAGATGTCCCGGCGGCTGGGTGTGGCCCGGGGCACCGCGCAGGCCCGCCTGGACCGGCTTCAGTCGAACGGAGTCATCCGCGGATTCGGCCCCGAGGTGGATCCGGCGGCGCTCGGCTACCCGGTCACGGCCTTCGCCACGCTGCAGATCCGCCAGGGTCAAGGTGCCGACGTGCGCGCGCACTTGGCCGGTGTGCCGGAGGTGCTGGAGCTGCACACCACGACCGGCAGCGGGGACATGCTGTGCCGGCTCGTGGCCCGCTCCAACGCCGATCTCCAGCGTGTGATCGACCGGGTCGTCGGTTTTGATGGCATCGTCCGGGCCTCCACGGCGATCGTCATGGAGAACCCCGTTCCGCTGCGGATCATCCCGCTCGTGGAGCAGGCCGCGGAGGAGACCTGACGTGTAGGGGTGAGCGCGTGTGAACTTCTGGGAGTACCTGGTCAACCGGCACCAGCAGTTGCTCACGGACGCCTACCAGCACGCGAGCGCCGTCTTCCAGTGCATGGTCGTCGCGACCGCGCTCGGGGTGCTGATCGCCGTCGCGACCTACCGCAGCGAGTGGGCCGGGAACCTCGCGACCACCACCACCGCCACCATCCTGACGGTGCCGGCCCTCGCCCTGATCGGTCTGCTCATCCCGGTCGTGGGGCTGGGCGTGCCGCCGACGGTGGTGGCGCTGACGCTGTACGGGCTGCTGCCGGTGGTCCGCAACGCGATCGTGGGGCTGCGCGGGGTCGACCCGTCCCTGGTGGACGCGGCCACCGGCATCGGCATGTCCCGTCCGGCGCGGCTGCTGCGGATCGAGCTGCCACTGGCCTGGCCACCGATCCTGACCGGCATCCGGGTCTCCACGCAGATGCTGATGGGCATCGCGGCCATCGCCGCGTACGCCTCGGGGCCGGGCCTGGGCAACGTCATCTTCCGCGGGCTGGCCTCGCTGGGCAGCGCGAACGCGCTCAACCAGGTCCTCGCCGGCACGCTCGGCATCATCGTCCTCGCCCTGCTGTTCGACGCCGCGTACGTCCTGATCGGGCGGCTGACCATTCCGAGGGGGATCCGTGCCTGAGACCGGCGACCACGGTGCCTCGATCGAGCTGGAGGGGCTGACCAAGCGCTTCCCGGGCAGTGCGCAGCCCGCCGTGGACAACGTGAGCATGGAGATCAAGGCGGGCGAGGTCGTGGTGTTCGTCGGCCCCTCCGGCTGCGGCAAGTCGACCACGCTCAAGATGATCAACCGGCTGATCGAGCCGACCGGCGGCCGGATCCGCATGGGCGGCGAGGACGTCACCGACATGGACCCGGTGAAGCTGCGCCGCAAGGTCGGGTACGCGATCCAGTCCGCCGGGCTGTTCCCGCACATGACGGTCGCGCAGAACATCGGCCTGGTCCCGCGGATGATCGGCTGGCCGAAGGCCCGGATCAAGGAGCGGACCGAGGAACTGCTCGACCTGGTCGGCCTGGACCCGGGCGAGTTCCGCGGCCGCTATCCGCGCCAGCTCTCCGGCGGGCAGCAGCAGCGCGTGGGCGTGGCCCGGGCGCTGGCGGCCGATCCGCCGGTGCTGCTGATGGACGAGCCGTTCGGGGCGGTCGACCCGATCACCCGCGACCACCTCCAGGACGAGCTGATCCGCCTCCAGCACGAACTGCACAAGACGATCGTCTTCGTCACCCACGACTTCGACGAGGCCATCAAGATCGGCGACCGCATCGCCGTGCTGCGCGAGCGCTCGCACATCGCCCAGTTCGACACCCCCGAGGCGATCCTGACCAACCCGGCCGACGACTTCGTCTCCGGGTTCGTGGGCGCCGGGGCGGCGCTGAAGCGGCTGAACCTGACCCGGGTGCGGGACGTGGAGATCACCGACTACCCGACGGTCACGCTGGACGATCCGCTGCAGCAGATCTTCAACCGGCTGCGCGGCAGCGGCACCAACGAGATCCTGCTGCTGGACCGGCGGGGCCGCCCCTACAAGTGGCTGCGGCGCGGCGACCTGATGCGGGCCAAGGGCTCCCTGGCCCGGGCCGGGACGCTGGTGCACGACACGGTCACCCGGGACGCGACCCTGCGGGACGCGCTGGAGGCGGTGCTCACCGACAACGCCGGGCGGGTGGCGGTCACCGGGCGGCGAGGGGAGTACACGGGCGTCGTCGACATGGAGACGCTGATGAACTCCGTGCACGAGATGCTGGAGGCCGACCGCCTGGAGGCGATGGAGCACCAGCACGAACTGGAGTCGTCGCGGGCCTCGCTGACCCACGCCGAGCAGGAGGGCGCCGGCGGCCCGGGGGCGGCGCGGTGACGGCCGTGCGGGTGGAGACGGAGGCGGAGGCCGGGGAGAGCCCCGGGACGGCCGGCGAGACGCCGCCGCCCCCGCGCCCGCCGTCCCCGATCACCTGGCAGAAGCTGACGTTCCTGCCCGTGGCCCTGATCGCCGTGCTGCTGGCGACCTGGCTGTGGTTCCAGCAGGCCGACCTGGACGCGCTCACCCGCAACGCGCTCTCCGGCGGCCAGGTCACCAAGGCGCTGTGGCAGCACATCCAGCTCACCGCGATCTCCACGTTCTTCGTGCTGATCATCGCCATCCCGCTGGGCATCCTGCTCACCCGGGGCCCGGCGAGGAGAGCCACGCCGGTGGCGATGGCCTTCGCCAACATGGGCCAGGCCACCCCGGCGATCGGCCTGCTGGCCCTGCTGGTCATCTGGCTCGGCATCGGGCGCCGGGCCGCCCTCACCGGCATGATCATCTACGCCATCCTGCCCGTGCTGTCGAACACCATCGCCGGCCTGAAGGCCAACGACCCGACCCTGCTGGAGGCGGCCCGCGGCATCGGCATGTCACCGACGGGCGTGCTGACCCGGGTCGAACTGCCCCTGGCCGTCCCGCTGATCCTGGCGGGTGTGCGGACGGCCCTCGTCCTCAACGTCGGCACGGCCACCCTGGCGGTCTTCGGCGGGGGCGGCGGCCTGGGCGTGCTGATCACCACCGGCATCACCAACCAGCGGATGCCGGTGCTGGTGCTGGGCTCGGTCTTCACGGTGGTGCTGGCGCTGCTGGTGGACTGGCTGGCCTCCCTGGCGGAACTGC
This sequence comes from Streptomyces sp. NPDC003456, assembly GCF_042878735.1. NCBI lineage: Bacteria > Bacillati > Actinomycetota > Actinomycetes > Kitasatosporales > Streptomycetaceae > Streptomyces > Streptomyces sp. NPDC003456. Next base: position 113,943 of record NZ_JBIAOK010000003.1, on the reverse strand, counting down.
TGCTGCGGCCGAAAGGGCTCCAGCCGTGACCCGGCACGGACGCCTGCCGGCGGCGGCCCGGGGTGTGCCGGTGGTGGTCCGGTGCGTGCCGGCCGTCGCCCGGGGTGTCCCGGCGGGCCCTCCTGGGGCGGCGGGTGTCCGGTGCCTGTCGGCGGCTGTCCGGTGCCTGCTGGCGGCGGGGCTGCTGACGGCGGCGGCCGGGTGCGGGCTGACCAGCGGCTCGCCCCTGACCGACGACGTGCAGCCGGGCTCGATCGGCAAGGGCGAGCCGCTGAAGGGCGCGCAGCTGACGGTGACGTCGAAGTCGTTCACCGAGCAGCTGATCCTCGGCTCGATCATGGGCATCGCGTTCGAGGCGGCGGGCGCGGACGTCATCGACCGCACCGGCATCCAGGGGTCCATCGGCAGCCGCGAGGCGGTCCGCAAGGGCGACGCGGACGCCGGGTACGAGTACACGGGCACCGCCTGGATCACCTACCTCGGCCACAACCGGCCGATCACCGACCCGGGCGAGCAGTGGGAGGCGGTGAAGAAGGAGGACGCCGGGAACGGCCTGGTCTGGCTGCCGCCGTCGAAGCTCGACAACACCTACGCGCTCGCCATGAACCGGAAGAACGCCGAGAAGTACGGCACCACGACCATGTCCGAGGTGGCGAGGCTGGCGAAGAGCGACCCGGGCGCGGTGAAGCTGTGCGTGGAGGTGGAGTTCGCCAACCGGGCGGACGGCCTGCCGGGCATGCAGAAGCGGTACGGGATGTCCGTACCGGCGCGGGACATCACGCAGATGGACACCGGGATCATCTACACCCAGACGGCCAAGGGGAGTTGCACCTACGGAGAGGTGTTCACCACCGACGGGCGCATCAAGTCGATGGACCTGGTGGTGATGGACGACGACAAGAAGTTCTTCCCCAACTACAACGCCGCCCCCATGGTCAACGCCAAGACGCTGAAGGAGTGGCCCGCGATCGCCGAGGTGCTGAATCCGGTGACGGCGAAGCTGGACAACGCGGTGGCGCAGGAGCTGAACGCCAAGGTGGACGTCGACGGCGAGGATCCCCACCAGGTCGCACTGGACTGGCTGGTGAAGGAGGGCTTCGTCAAGGAGGGCTGACCCCCTGGGGACGACTTACAAAGAAGACGTTGCAAAGCCTCCTTTGCAACGTTACCTTTGGACGCATGCCCGACGACCACTCCGCCCGGCTCCTCGACGCCCGCTCCCTGCGCGGCCTGGCCCATCCCCTGCGGATGCAGCTGCTGATCGCGCTGCGGCGCGGCGGCCCCGCGACCGCCTCCCGGCTCGCCGAGAAACTGGGCGAGTCGAGCGGTGCCACCAGCTACCACCTGCGCCAGCTCGCCGCGCACGGCTTCGTCGCCGACGATCCGGAGCGCGGCAAGGGGCGGGAGCGCTGGTGGAAGGCGGTGGACCAGGGCGTCCAGCTCGACGAGACCTTGATCAGCGACCCGGACCCGGCGGTGCGCGGTGCCGTCGCGCTCTTCCGCTACGAACTCGCCAACGTGCACACCCAGGAGGTCGCGACCTGGCTCGGCACCGCGCACGACTGGGGCGAGGAGTGGGACGGCGCCACCGACCTGAGCGACTTCACCCTGCGGCTCACCCCCGAACTGGCCCGTGAGCTGGTCGCGAAGATGCACGACCTGGTGCAGAGCTACCGCACCGCGCCGGAGGGCACCCCGGGCGCGGAGACCGTGCGCGTCCACACGCACCTCTTCCCCCGCCAGACGACGCCATGAGAGGCGACCATCCGATGCATCCGGACATCCACCTGGCCCTGCACCACGCCCGCGCCGCCGAACTCCGTGCCGAGGCCGACGCCCCCCGCACCACCGCAGACGGTGCCGCCCTGCGCACCCGGGTCGGCTGGGCCCTGGTCGAGGTCGGGCTGAAGCTCGCCCTGCGGCCCCGCCCGGTCCCCGCCCACTCCTAGCAGCTGGGCACGGACCCCTTGCCGGTCTCCAGGGCCACCAGCGAATCGACCGTGCCCTTCAGCGTGGTCACGGGGATCAGCCGCAGCCCCTCGGGCAGCTCGGCCCGCGCGTCCCCGCACTCCGCCTTCGGCACCAGGAACACCGTCGCCCCGTCCCGCTTCGCGGCCTGCGTCTTGAGGGCGACGCCCCCCACCGCACCGACCTTGCCCGCCGCGTCGATGGTGCCCGTACCGGCGATGACCCGGCCGCCGGTGAGGTCCCCGCCCGTGCCGTCGCCGTCGAGCTTGTCGATGATGCCGAGCGAGAACAGCAGCCCCGCGCTCGGCCCGCCCACGTCCGCGAGCTTCAGATCGACCTGTACGTCCTTGTCGTCCAGGCCCAGGTAGTCCAACGCGGCCTCGGTCGCCGCGTCCTGGGACTGCTTCATCTGCTCCTCGTTGTGCCGCTGGATCTCCCGCACGTCGCCGCCGCTCGGGTAGACCGAGTCGCGCGGCATGACCGCCTGGTCGGTGCGGAGCCAGCCGTCGACCACGTCGGGGAGCGAGACGCGGGTGTCCGGGGAGGTGGCCTCGATGGTGGTCATCCGCAGCTGTCCGCGGGTGTCCCGGACGGGCGCTCCCGAGATGGTGATGACCTCGGAGCCCTTGTTCTCACCGAGCACGTTCGCCGTCATCCCCGGCTGCGCCACCGAGAACGGCAGGGGCGCGAACACCGCCGCGGCGAGCAGGCCGACGACGGGCAGGGCGCAGACGGCGAGGGCCCGGGGGCGCGTGAGGCGAGAGAGCACGAAGCCAATCTAACGCGCAGCGCCGCGTCCGCCCCGGGCCGGGGCAGACGGGGCTCTGCCCGCTGCCGTGCGCAGATCCCGAGGTGGGCGGTGTGCTCGTCGCCCCTCGTAGGTCAGCCGGGGGTCCGAGGGGGTCCGTGACCGGTGCGAGTCCACGACGGCCGGAGACAAGCCGGCGGCCGTTCCGCCTGGCCCCGCCCGGACGCCCCGACGGGGCGCGTCCGGTGTCAGCGCAGGGCTTCCGCGACCTCGCGAGCCGCGTCCATCACCCTCGGGCCGACCCGCTCCGGCACCACGTCCGCCAGCATCACCACGCCCACGCTGCCCTCGACGCCCGTCACACCCAGCAGCGGCGCCGCCGCGCCGCAGGCACCGGCCTCCAGCTCCCCGTGGGTCAGCGTGTAGCCGGGGCCGGCCGGCGGGTGACGGCGGGCCGAGAGGATCGCCTTGCCCGCGGCGCCCCGGTCCAAGGGGTGGCGGAACCCGGCCCGGTAGGCGACGTGGTAGTCCGTCCACGTCGGTTCGACCACGGCCACGGCGAGCGCGTCCGCCCCGTCGACCAGCGTCAGGTGCGCCGTCGCGCCGATGTCCTCGGCCAGCGACCGCAGCGCCGGCATCGCGGCCTCCCGTACGAGGGGATGGACCTGCCGCCCGAGCCGCAGCACACCGAGTCCCACCCGGGCCCGTCCGCCCAGGTCGCGGCGTATCAGCGCGTGCTGTTCCAGGGTCGCGAGCAACCGGTACACGACGGTCCGGTTCACGCCGAGCCGCAGGGACAGCTCGGTCACGGTCAGTCCGTGGTCCGTGTCGGCGAGCAGCTTGAGGACGCGCAGTCCCCGATCGAGCGTCTGAGAGGTCTCCGCGGTCACGACGCCCACTCCTTAGTGGTGAGGTCGGCGGCTCTCCGGTCGGCGGATGCGTCACCGGTCCCGTGGGCGACGCGCTTCAGAGGCCGCCGATCGGCCGGCGGCCCGGCCTGTCCGGGCCGCGTCGCTTCACGGCTGCGCTCCGCGGCGGCGCTGCCACGGGGCGTGTGCGTAGCGGGACAGTAGCGAAGCCGGTTCGCTGAGCGGAAGGCTCCGTCCAGAATCCGGTCACGGCCCGGGGCGTACTGCTTCCGTTTGCGGCGGTATGCACGCCCCCCAGGTTGTTTGGCCGGCCCGGGCCGTCACTTCATGCGCGTGGCCCACTCCTGCACCTTGGCGATGCGCTGCCGCAGCTGCCCGGCCGTCGCCTCCGCCGCCGGCGGCCCTCCGCAGACCCGCCGCAGCTCGGTGTGGATCACCCCGTGCGGCTTGCCGCTCTGGTGGACGTACGCGCCGACCATGGTGTTGAGCTGCCGGCGCAGCTCCATCATCTCCTTGTGGGAGACCACCGGCCGCCGCTCGGCGGGCAGCTCGAGCAGGTCGGCCTCCTCGTCCGGCTTCTTGCGGCTGTGCGCGATCTGCCGGGCCTGCCGCTTCTGCAGCAGCAGCTGCACCTGGTCGGGCTCCAGCAGTCCCGGGATGCCGAGGTAGTCCTGCTCCTCCTCGCTGCCGGGGTGGGCCTGCATGCCGAACTCGGCGCCGTTGTACATGACCCGGTCGAAGACGGCGTCGGACTCCAGCGCCTCGAAGGGCAGCATGTCCTGCTCGCCGGTGTCCTCGTCCTGCTCCCGGTTCGCCTCGTCCATCTCCTTCTCGGACTCGGCGTAGGGGTCCTCCTCCCCCGCCTTCTTCGGCTTGTCGAGGACGTGGTCGCGCTCGCGCTCCATCTCGTTGGCGAAGGAGAGCAGGTCGGGCACGGTCGGCAGGAACACGGAGGCCGTCTCGCCGCGCCGCCGGGACCGCACGAAACGGCCCACGGCCTGGGCGAAGAACAGGGGTGTGGAGATGGTGGTGGCGTACACCCCGACCGCGAGGCGCGGCACGTCGACGCCCTCGGACACCATCCGCACCGCGACCATCCACCGGTCGTTGTTGGCGCTGAACTCGTCGATCCGCTCGGAGGCCCCCGAGTCGTCGGACAGCACGAGCGTCGCACTGCTGCCGGTGATCTCCCGGATGAGCTTGGCGTAGGCGCGCGCCGAGTCCTGGTCGGAGGCGATGACCAGCGCGCCCGCGTCCGGGATGGCCTTCCTGACCTCGGTCAGCCGCTGGTCGGCGGCGCGCAGCACGGCCGGCATCCACTCGCCGCGCGGGTCGAGGGCGGTGCGCCAGGCCTGGCTGACGGCGTCCTTGGTCATGGGCTCGCCCAGCCGGGCGGCGACCTCGTCGCCCGCCTTGGTGCGCCAGCGCATGTTGCCGCTGTAGGAGAGGAAGATGACGGGCCGGACGACGTTGTCGGCGAGGGCGTTGCCGTAGCCGTAGGTGTAGTCGGCGGCGGAGCGCCGGATGCCGTCGTTGCCCTCTTCGTACGTGACGAAGGGGATGGGGTTGGTGTCGGACCGGAAGGGCGTACCGGTCAGGGCCAGCCGCCGCGTGGCCGGCTCGAACGCCTCCAGACAGGCCTCGCCCCAGGACTTGCTGTCACCGGCGTGGTGGATCTCGTCGAGGATGACGAGGGTCTTGCGCTGCTCGACGCGGTTGCGGTGCAGCATGGGCCGCACGCCGACACCGGCGTACGTGACGGCGACGCCGTGGTACTCCCGGCCGAGCGGACCGGCGCTGTACTCCGGGTCCAGCTTGATCCCTATGCGGGCGGCGGCCTCCGCCCACTGCTTCTTCAGGTGCTCGGTCGGGGCGACGACGGTCACCTGCTGCACGACGTGGTGGTGCAGCAGCCAGGACGCCAGCGTCAGCGCGAAGGTCGTCTTGCCGGCGCCCGGGGTGGCGACCGCCAGGAAGTCCCGGGGCTGCTCCTGGATGTACTTCTCCATCGCGCCCTGCTGCCAGGCGCGCAGCTTGCTGGCGGTACCCCAGGGGGCGCGGCCGGGGAACGCCGGGGACAGGTGGTGCGAGGCAGTGCTGGTGCCGGCGGTGGTAGTCACGGTCTCCGTTGGGGGTCGGGCGGCTCGTGCGAGGGAGCCTGACGGCTCGGCTACGTATGACAACCGGGCCACCCTACCGGCGCCCCGAGCCGCACCACGCCCGGACCGGGCCGCGCCGCGGACGGGTGGGACCCACGTCACAACGCCCCCCGCTTTCCCCGCCGGGCGGGCGGGGGTGTGACTCCCGCCGGCCTCCAGCCGGGCGCGATCCGGAGCCGGGTGACCGCTCGGCGGGGCTTGGGGCCCGGGCCCGGTGCCCGCTCGGCGGGGCTTCGGGGCGGGGCCCGGCGACCGCTCGGCAGCAGGTGAGCCGCGAATCCGGGTCGGCCCGGCCGGGCTTCAGGTCCGGGGGCCGCTCAGCCGGGCGCGCGGCCGGGGCCCGGTGTCTGCTCAGCCGCGCTCAGGGCCTGCTTCCCGCAGCCGCGTCGACACCCACGCGCCGGCCAGGGCCACCACGGCCATCGGCAGGAACACCGCGGCGAAGGCGGCCGGGTGGGAGCCGGTGGTCCGGTCGGCGGCGTGCGACACCGCGCCGCCGCCCAGCGCGGCGAACGCCGCGCCGCCGGCGGAGAGCAGGACGACGTTGGACAGGCCGTCGGAGATCTGCAGGGCGGCGGAGTTGCTGCCGGCCTCCTCCGGTGCGGAGAGCTTCAGCAGGAGCACGCTCGTGGAGGAGATGACCAGGCCCATCCCGAAGCACCCGAAGGCCCAGGCGACGGCCACGGTCCACACCGGCACCGAGTCGACCAGCACGCTCGGCGCGGTGGCGACGGCCGCCGCAACCAGCAGCATCCCGACCGTGACCAGCCGCTCCCGGTACGGCTCCACCCGCGGCCGCGACTGCACCCACGACCCCAGCGCCCACGTCCCGCCGCCCGCGGCGAGGGAGAACCCGGCCAGGGTCGGGCTGAGCCCGCGCTGGGTGACGAGCATCAGCGGCACGAACGACTCCGCGGCGATGAACGACCCCGCCGCCACACCGCGCAGCAGCACGACGGAGGGCAGCCCGCGGGCGGCCCGGTAGGTGCCGCGCGGCAGCAGCCCGCGCACGGCGGGCACGAGCAGCGCCACACCGGCGGCAGCGGGCAGCAGCGACAGGGGCCGCAGGTCCTGCGCGGCGTACTGGAGCAGACCGGCGCCGAGGGAGATGGCGAGGGCGAGGCGGATGCGGCGCCGGTCGAAGGAGGCGGAGGACGCACCGGCGCGTGCGGACGCATCCGCCGGGGTGGTTTCCTCCACGGGCCCGGACGCGCGCCGCCGTATCTGCGGCAGGGCGAGGGCGAGCGGGAAGACGACGAGCACGGGTATCCCGACGAACACCCATCGCCAGCCCAGCTGCTCGGTCACCGTCCCGGCGGCGAGGGGGCCGACGATCGAGGGCAGGACCCAGCTCGCGGCGAACGCGGCCATGATCGCGGGCCGCAGCCGCTCCGGGTAGGCCCGCCCGACGACGACGTACAGGGCGACGATCACCAGTCCGCCGCCGAGTCCCTGCACGGCCCGGCCCAGGATGAACACCCACATCGCCCCGGCGGTGCCCGACAGCAGCAGGCCGGCTCCGAACGCGGCGATACCGGTGGTGAGCGGCCCGAGGGGACCGCGCCGGTCGGACCACTGGCCCGAGAGCACCATGCCGAACAGGCTGGTCGTGAAGTACCCGGAGAACGCGAACGCGTACAGCGACACCCCGTCCAGCTCCCGCGCGGCGACGGGCATCGCCGTGCCGACGGCCGTGGCCTCGAAGGCGATGAGCAGGACGACGGAGACGATGCCGAAGCTCAGGGCGCGGTACGTGCGCCCCAGCACGGTCTCCTCCGCGCCCGCGAGCGGGAGCGGGCCATCGGCAGCCAGGACGTCCGCGTCACGCGGCTTCGGGACATTCATGCCCGCCAGCGTAAGGCCCGTGCCCCTGTTTGACCCCTGTCGCGAGACGCCCCCGCCCTGAGACCTTGGTCGTACGCCTCCCCCCGTTTCATGAACGCCGTATGGCAGTCCCGTTGCACACCGCCGGCTCCCCTTGAACCCCGGGCCCTCGGGCCCCTACGTTCACTGCACCAGGTACGAACACGGCCGTGTGCCCGAGTGGTTCAGGGGCTCGCCTGCAAAGCGAGTTACGTGGGTTCGAATCCCGCCACGGCCTCTTACGCCTTCACCAGGCAAAAGGAAAGGGCGGCACCCCTGCCGGGGTGCCGCCCTGGTGGAACGTCGTGCGGCTTCTGGAGCGTCAGCACCTTTCGGGCCGACCGTCAGTCGTTGTCGGCGGGACGAACCCGGTAGAAGAGGCGATAGTGCGCTTCGTCGCCCGTGAAATCCTGCGAACGAAGCCCACTGTTCACCTCGGATTCGCTGATGACGATGGTGCCAAGGTTGTCGTCCTCATCAATGTCGTCTTCGTCGAAAAGGGAGACCACGGCGTCACCGTCGACGTTCTTGAAGATATCGAGCTGCCAACTGCCTCCGGTCTCCACATCCTGGATGCCGGCCAAGTGGCCACCGTTGTAGTGCATGTACAGCTCGTCCGCACCATTGTCCTCTGTCTCCAGGCATTCAAGCCTGACGAACTTGACTTCGGCCACCATTTCCGTCACCTCACTCCTGGCTCGCAATTCCATGCAACCGCGGTTCACGCAACTTCGCAACCTGCCCCTGACGCCGAAAATGAAACCCTGATTGAAGCTTCGACAATTACAGAGACAAGCGTTGAAAAAGGTCCCGCAGCCGCTTCGAGCGGAAAGCCGGGGCACGGTTCCTGCCGCCGCTGCCGGCGCTGTGCAGGGCAGGCGCCCGTGCGGTCAGCCGGCGTTCGGGAGGGCCTCCGGGGGCTTCGGGGGCGGTGCGCCGACGGCCCCGCGCAGGGCTCTGCGCGCGTTCTCCGCTCGGACCGCGTCCAGCCAGCGCCACAGGCCGACTTCCTCCAGTCGCAGGGCGGGGCAGGTGATGCGGTGCGGGATGCGGCACACCGCCCCCGGCTCCGGTTCCGTCTCGCGGCTGTTCCACGCCGTGCCGTCGGCGTCGACGTACCAGCGGTGCCAGGCGGGCACGATGTGCGCGGGTACGGGCAGGTCCGGTTCGAGCAGGACGTGCCGGCCGTAGTAGGTGACGCGGCGGTCGCCGACCAGGCCGCAGGCGGGGCAGAGGGGCGGGGCGGGCGGCTCCGGGCCGGTGGCTCCCTCCAGCGCCGCCTGGGCCAGGTCGGTCCTCTCCCACGGCCGCGGCACGCCCGGGGGCGCCTGCCGGTGACCGTCGGGTCCGGGTAACGGGACGATGCTCGACTCGCGTGTATCCCCCATGGGTTCGAGCGTGCGGCCGGTGGCCGGGGACACGCCAGAGCGCATTCGGGGCGCAACGGGCGCAACCAGGAGGGAGCGGGACGCCGTTCGCCGCGACGGGAGGCGCACGGCCGCTCACCGGCACGCTCGGACCGTCGTCGCTCTCCCCCCGCCGTCCTCAGCGTGCGCTCACCCCGGCGCGGTCGAGCGTGCGCGGGCGGGTGCCACCCGTCCTCACGGCGCCCCGTCCGCTCCGTCCGCTCCGTCCGCCCCGTCAGTCCCGTCCTGCGCCGTCTCGGCCCGGTCGTGGCCCTTCGCCCCGTCCGCCGCGACGCCCGTCGGGTCGACCGCGGCCAGGACCTGGAGCATCGTCATGGCCAGCTGGTCGTGCGCGTCGGGCGTCAGCGCGTGGGACACGCGGGTGTCCGGCGTCTGCTCCCGGTGCAGCAGCCACAGGGCGAAGGCGAGGGTGGAGACGTCCGTGGTCAGCGGGCGCAGCGCCGACTCGGTCTCGTCCCAGTCGAGGACCGCGCCCGTCTCGCCGTCCACGAGCAGGCTGTGGCCCTCCACCAGGGAACCGAGCCGTATCAGGTGGCCGGCCCCGGCGGGCGGGCACGCCGGGGCCGCGCAGTCGGCGTGGTACCCGGACGGCGTCGCCAGCGGGACGTCGGTGTCGAGGGAGAAGACGTGTGCCTCCTCCGGCAGGCCGACCTCGCGCAGGAAGCGGCGGGTCGGCTCGTGGGTGAGGGCCGCGGGGAAGTCGACGTCCTCGAAGCGGACGACCCCGCGCGGGCCGAACTCCTGGCCCAGCAGGCGGTGCGGGAGGTCCAGGGACAGGCCGGAGCCGCCGTCGCGGCCCGCGAGCGGCGACAGGGGGCGGATCAGCGGCGCCATCACCGCGAAGGGGCCCGGTGCGCCGCCCTCACCGTCGCGGAAGACGGACAGCAGGTGCCGGGACGCCTCGGCCACCGCCTCCGGGCCGCAGCGGCCGGCGCGGGCGGCGAACTGGCGGCGCAGCCCGGCCAGTTCGTCCGTGACCTCCGCACAGCGGATCAGCTTCCGCAGGGCCGGGGTCAGGAGCCGTCGGTCCATCACGGCGGGCCGGGCCCGGCGGAAGTGCGTGGCGGAGGTCTCGCCGGTCACCCCGGCGACCGTGCGCGGGCCGTCGCCCCTCGGCTGCCCGAAGCCCAGCACGCCGTCGGCGTACGGCAGTCCGGGGCCGATGAGCCAGTGCCCCTCCGGCAGGTACGCCACCCACGGGTCCGGCTCGGGCCGGGTGAGAGTGATCGTCACGCAACCGGTGTCCGTCGTCCTCATGAAGTCCCCCGCATGCGCTCGCCACCGTCCCCCGAAGGGGGTACGGCGAGCCGCCCGGCCAGGCCCGGCAGCCGTCCCCCACTGACCGGAACACTACGCGCCACCACTGACAACGCCCCGGAGCAGCGACGCGCCCGCGAGCCGGATGCCCGGCCCGCACGACCCGTCACCTGTGAGGACGCCCGAACCACCCGTGCGCGTTCCCTCCGAGCCCGTCGGGCCCTTCGCGGCCGGGGACGGACACGCACGCAGGGACCGGCCGCACACCGCCGGAACCCGCCGGACGGCGTCAGGAGCGGTCCGTGACCACCGCGGCCTGGGGGCGGATCGGCAGGCGGTTGACCGGCCGGCCCGTCGCGGCGCGCACGGCGGAGGCGACCGCGGCCGGGGACGCCACCACCGGCACCGCGCTGACCGCCTTCGCGCCGAACGGCGCCACCACGTCCCGTTCCTCAACCAGCCGCACGATGCGGATGTCCGGCGCGTCGAGTGCGGTCGGCAGGGCGTACCCGGTCAGGTCGGGGTGGCGGATCAGGCCGCGGGGCGTGCGCAGGTTCTCCGTGAGCGCGATGCCCACGCCCTGGGTGACGCCCGCCTCGATGCGGGCGGCCAGCTGCGCGGGGTTGAGGACCCGGCCCACGTCCTGGGCGACGGCCAGTTCCACGACCCGTACGGAGCCGATCTCGATGTCGACGTCGACCACCGCGCGGATCGCGCAGAAGGCCATGCCGACGAACGCGTCGCCCTGTCCGGCCTCGTTGAGCGGCTCGGTCGGGTGCGGGCGGCACTGGGCGGTGGCCCACAGCTCCTTGCCGTCCAGCGCCTCGCTGACGGTCGTCGAGAGGACGCCGTCGTACGAGGTGATCTTGCCGTCGGTGATCTGCAGCAGTTCCGTGGACATGCCGAACTTGTGGGCGAGCGGCTGGAGCAGCTGGGTGCGGACCATCTTGGCCGCGCGCTCCACCGCGCCGCCCGACACCCAGGTGTGCCGGCCGCGGCAGCCCGCGCCCGCCGGGGGCTGGTCGGTGTCGACGGGCGCCACGTGCACCTCGTCGACGCCGAGGGTGTCCTGGACGATCTGCCGGGCCAGGGTGGTGAAGCCCTGACCGGTCTCGACGGCCGCGCACAGCACCGTCGCCACCCCGTCGTGGACCTTCACGGTCGCCGTGGAGACCTCGTCCGCGCCCTCGGCGCCGAGCATGTGCACCATGCCCACGCCGTAGCCCACGCCCCGGCGCACGGCGCCCGGTTCGCCCGCGCCCTCGGGCCCGCCGGGCAGCAGCCACTCGTCCTCGGGGGTGTCCTTGGGCAGCCGCGGCAGCGGGAAGTCCCTCACGGCCTGGAGGAGTTCGGCGACCGGGGCCGGGCAGGTCACCGTCTGGCCGGTCGGCAGGACGTCGCCGGTGGCCAGGGCGTTGCGCAGCCGCACCTCGGCCGGGTCGAGGCCGAGCTTCTTGGCGATCTTGTCCATCTGCGCCTCGTAGGCGGCGCAGACCTGCATGGCGCCCTCGCCGCGCACATGGCCGGACGGGGGGTTGTTGGTGCGGACGGCCCAGCCCTCGATGAAGGCGTTGGGCACGACGTACGGGCCGCAGGCGAAGGCGACCGCGGCGGCCAGGGCGTCGGCGGAGGTGTCGGCGTAGGCGCCCGCGTCGAGCAGGATCTGCGCCTCGACCTTGACGAGCTGTCCCTCGCCGTCGGCGTGGTGGCGGTAGCGCAGCAGGGTGGGGTGGCGGTGGGTGTGCCCGAGGAAGGACTCCTCGCGCGTGGCGGTGAGCTTGACCGGGCAGCCGGTGCGCAGCGCCAGCAGGCCGAGCGGGAGCTGGAAGCCCCCGTCCTCGCGGTCGGCGGTGGCGCCGGGGACGCCGGTGACGACGACCTTGACGCGCTCGGGTTCCAGGCCGAAGGCGGCGGCGGCCGCGTCGCGGTCGGCGTGCGGGTCGGTGGAGGCCAGGTACAGCTCCACACCGCCGTCCGGGCGCGGTACGGCCAGGCCCGCCTCGGCGCCGATGGGCGCGGGGTCCTGGCGGCCGATGCGGTACAGGCCCTCGACGACGATCTCGCCGGCCGCCTCGGGGTCGCCGTGGTGCAGCGGGATGTGCCGGATCAGGTTGCCGTCGGGGTGCAGCGGCTCGGCCTCGAAGGCCTGCTCCGGGTCGGTGACCGGGTCGAGCACCTCGTACTCGACGATGACGGCGGCGGCCGCCATGCGCGCGGTGTCGGGGTGGTCGGCGGCGACGGCCGCGATGGGCTCGCCGTGGTGGCGCACCACCTCGGAGGCGAACACCGGGCGGTCGGCCGTGCCGCGCCCGTGCACCGGCCTGCCGGGGACGTCCTCGTGGGTGACGACGGCGCGGACGCCGGGCATCTCGCGCGCGTGGGTGGTGTCGATGGACACGATGCGCGCGTGCGGGTGCGGGGAGCGCAGCACGGCCGCCCACAGCAGGCCCTCGGCCCACAGGTCGGCGGCGTACGGGAAGGTGCCCTCGGTCTTGGCGCGGGCGTCGGCGGCCGGCAGGGAGGCGCCCAGGCCGTGCGGCAGGGGCTCGGGGCCGGGGGGCGCCTCCGCGGCCTGCGCGGTGGCTGCTTCGTTGCTCACGCGGGGCCTCCGTCCTGGCCGTGGGACTGGTCGTGCGGGTGCGGGGAGTGCGGTCCGGACGCGTGCGGCTCCGGGGGCGCTCCGAAGGCGGAGGCGTTGACGCCGCCAGCGCCGGGGCCGGCCTGGTGCGGGATGCGGGCCTCGTCGCCGTCCGCGTCGGCGGGCGCGGCCAGCGCCTCGCGCTCGGCGACGACCTCCTTGACGGCCTCGACCACGCCCCGGTAGCCGGAGCAGCGGCACAGGTTGCCGCACAGTGCCTGGCGGGTCTCCAGCTCGGTCGGGGCCGGGTTGCCCTCCAGCAGGTCGTGCACCGTCATCGCCATGCCGGGGATGCAGAAGCCGCACTGCACGGCGCCGCAGCGCGCGAGCGCCCGCTGCACGTCCGACGGCCGGCCGTCCTCGGCCAGTCCCTCCACGGTGCGGACCTCGCTGCCGGCGGCGGTCACGGCGGGGACCAGGCAGGAGGCGACGAGGCGCCCGTCGACCTGGACGTTGCACGCCCCGCACTCGCCCTGCGAGCAGCCGTCCTTGGCGCCCGCGAGCCCGAGCCGCTCGCGCAGCACGTACAGCAGGGACTCGCCGATCCAGGCCTCGGTGACGGGGCGGTCGGCGCCGTTGACGCGCAGGACGAAGGAGGCGAGGGGGTGTTCCTCCTGCGGGGCCGTGGCGGCGGACCCGCCCGGCGCGCCGGGCTCGTGCGCGCCCGCGGGGGCCGGGGCGCCGTCGGGCGCCCGGCCGTCCGGGCCTCCGTGCTCGGCGGGCTCCCGTTCGCCGTCCGCCTCGGGAGAGGGACCGGCGCCCGGCTCCGCGGTGCTGTCGGCGCCCTCCTGGGCCCGCGAGGCGCCCTCGGCGTGGGCGGCGGGGTCTTCGGTCACCGAAGCGGGCTCCGCGGCCTCCTGGGCGCCCTGTGGCTCCTCGGCCGACTGCGGGTCCTCGGCCCCGGGATGCGGCCGGGCGGACCCGGGCGCGGTTCCGGCCGGGCCGTCGGGGTCCGGGGTGTGTCCGGGTCCGTCCGTCGGCTCGGAGGTGTGGCCGGACTGCCCGGGCCCGGCGGGCGCGGCCTCGGCGCCGGTTTCGGCGGGGAGACCGTCAGGCCCGGGCCCGGACCCGGGCCCGTGCCCGTACTCGTGGGGACCGGACGGGCCGTGGAGCGCCGCGTCGGGGCCGTGGTCGGGGGTCGTCGCGTCGGAGGCGTGGTCGTGGTCGTGGCCGTCCAGGCCGGACGGCTGCCCGCCGTGCTCGTGTTCGATGGCCGGGGGTTCCGCCCCGGCGGGCTCGCCGGGCGCGTGGCCGGTGCCGTCGGCGTGCCCGGCACCGGGGGGCTCCGGCGCGTACTCCGGCGCGTATGCGAAGCGGCCGTGCGGATCGGTGTGGTGCTCGTCCCCGGCAGCGGCAGGGGTCCCGTGGGAGGCCGCGTGAGCGTCCTGGGAGGCGGGGTCCTCGTCCGGGCCCGGGGGTGACGCGTGCGGCAGCGCGGGGTCCTGGTCGGGCCCCGCGTGGCCCGCGTGCGTTCCGGCGTGGCCACCGTGCGGGTGCGCGTGCCCCTGCGAGGGGTCCGCGTGGTCCCCGTCGCCCGCGTGCGGCACGCTCTCCCCCGGCCGGAGCCCGTCAGGCAGCGGTTCCGGGGCGTAGCCCTGCGCGGTGCCGTGCTGCGCCCGGCCGTGGTCCGCTCCGGGGTGTTCCTGCCCGGCGGGGGCCTGCTGCCCCCACGGCTGTCCGGCGGACTGGCTCGCCCAGGGGGCGGGCGCGCCGCCCGGCAGGGTCGCCGGCGGGGTGCCGCCCCACTGCTCGACCAGCGAGGACGTCGTGAACTCGCCCGACTCGTCGGGCAGGTCGCCCCCGGCGACGGGGATGGACCACTGCCCGGTCACGTCATGGCCGGGTGCCGGCCGGTCCGCTCCGGGGTCCTCGTAGGTCCACTGCCCGGTGCTTCCCGGCTCGTAGGTGAACCGGTCGTCGCCGCCGTGCTGCCCCGCGTCCTGATGCCCCGCGCCGGTGCCGTAGGGCGCCGCGGAACCGTACGGCGCCCCGGAGCCGTACGGCACCTGCGCGCCGTACGACGGGTCGGAACCGTAGGGCGGCTCCGGCACGTCGTGGCCCTGCTGCCCGTGCTCCGGGGGGATCCCGTGCCACTGCGCCCCGTCGGCGGGCGCGCCCGGTACGGGCCAGCTGCCGGTGGCCGCCGGGTCGGTGCCGGCGGAAGTCGCGGGGCTGACCGTTATCTGCGGCGGCACGTAGCCGTGGCCCGGCGCGGCGAGCGGGCTGTCGGCCGCCAGCAGGGCGTCGACGCCGCCCTCGGGAAGCTCCACGAAGGCGGTGGCGCCGTCGTCGTACTCGCCCTGGGGCAGCGGGTCCCAGCGGCTGCCGTTGCGGGGCGTGCCCTCTCCGTGCTGGTCGTCGGTCACGACAGCGCCCTCCCCAGTGCTCGTCGGGCCAGCGCGGCGACGGTGCGCCGCAGGTGCAGTACGGCGGGCGGGAGCTGCGGTGCGGAACCGTCCTCGCCCGGGGCGGCGTCGGGGATGCAGGCCGCGGCGACGTACTCCCCGAAGGCGTTCAGGGCCTCCGGGACGAGCGCGCGGTTGTTGTCCCAGTCGATGAGCCCGCCGACCCACTGCTCGGCCTCCAGGGGCCGCAGCGGCATCGGCGCTATGGCGCCCACCGCGCAGCGCACGCCCCGGCGCGCGGGGTCCAGGACGACGGCCACGGACGCGACCGCGCGGCCCGGGCCGGTGCGGCCGGTGGCCTTCAGGAAGACCTGCGGGGCGTGCAGCAGGGGCACGCGCACGTAGCCGATGAGTTCACCGGCGCGCAGCATGTCCATCCCGGCGAGCAGGTGGGAGACGGGGATCTCCCGGCGGGCCCCGCCCGGGCCCGCGATGATCAGTGTCGCTTCCAGGGCGGCCAGCACCGGCAGGGCGTCGCCCGTGGGGGCGGCCGAGGCGATGTTGCCGCCGAGGGTGCCCGCGTTGCGGATGTGCGGCGGTCCGGCGGCGCGCGCGGCGGCGGCGAGCGCCGGGATGAGCGCCGCGAAGTCGGGGCGGCCCATGCGCGCGTGCGTGAGGCCCGCGCCGAGCAGCGCGTGGCCGTCCTGGTACTGCCAGCCGCGGATCTCGCTGATCCGGCCGAGGCCCACGAGCGCGGCGGGCCTGAGCTGCCCGGAATTGACGGCGGCCATCAGGTCGGTGCCGCCGGCCACGGGCACGGCGGCGGGCACGGCGGCGAGCGCCGCCACGGCCTCGTCCAGCGTCGTGGGCAGCGTGACGGCCTGCGCCGCCTGCGGTGCGTGCGTGGTCAAACCGGCTGCCCCTTCCCGCTGCCCCACCTGGTCCCACCTGTGCTGCCGTACGGTACGTGCTGACAGGGCGGACGTGGCAACTCTGGCACATCTTGGCGAGCGCCGAAGACACGGGTCCGGTAGGAGGCATTCGCCCACCTCACCGGCGTCATGGTCCGATTTCGCACGGGTTCGCCAGTGCGTGCCGATTGGCACTTTCGGTGACCCTTGTGCGCTTTTTCCGGGGCCTGTTCGACCTGTCCGGTCGGCGTGACGGACTGTTACCGGTCGGGCGGGGTGCCGTCGGCCGGGCGGCCCAGCACTCCGGGGCGCTGCTGCCAGGGCAGCGGACCGGTGGGCGGCCGGTAGGCGACGCCCAGGGCGTCCAGGCGCCGGTAGTGGGCGGCCATCCGGCGTTCGAAGGCGGCGAAGTCCCGTTCCGCCGGGGCCGGCAGGGCGCTCCAGGCGACCTCCGCGAAGGCCGCGAGCCGGGGGAACGCCTGGTAGTCGACGCGCCCCTGGTCCTCCATCACCTCCGTCCACAGGTTGGCCTGGGTGCCCAGGACGTGCCGGGCCTCCTCGGGCGTCAGCTCCGGGGGGACGGGCTCGAACCGGTAGACGTCCTCCAGCGTGCGCACCCACCCGATCGGTACCGGCTCCTCGGGGCCCGGGGCCTGACGGTGGTCCAGGTACACCTGCTGCTCGGGGCACATGACGACGTCGTGGCCCGCGCGGGCGGCTGCGACGCCCCCGGCGTAGCCCCGCCAGGACGACACGGCCGCGCCCTGCGCCAGACCGCCCTCCAGGATCTCGTCCCAGCCGATCAGCCGCCGCCCGCGCGCGGTCAGCCACGCGTAGAAGTGCCCGATGAACCAGGACTGGAGCGCGTCCTCGTCGGCGAGCCCGAGTTCCCTGATGCGCGCCTGGGCGGTGGCGGAGCGCCGCCACTGGTCCTTGGGGCACTCGTCGCCGCCGATGTGGACGAACTCCGAGGGGAACAGCTCCAGCACCTCTTCGAGGACGCCCTCGTAGAAGCGCAGGGTGGTGTCGGTGGGGGCGAGTACGTTCGGGTTGACGCCCCAGGTGTCCCAGACGGAGAGGGCGGTGGTGTCGACGACGTCGGTGTTGCCGAGTTCCGGGTAGGCGGCGATGGCGGCCTGCGAGTGTCCGGGCACGTCGATCTCGGGGACGACGGTGATGTGCCGCTCGGCGGCGTAGGCGACGATCTCGCGGATGTCGTCCTGGGTGTAGTAGCCGCCGTGCGGTTTGTCCTCCCACAGCGGCGAGGCCCGGTGGCCGGTTTTGGTCCGTGCCCGCCAGGAGCCGGTCGCGGTGAGCCGCGGATGGCGCCGGATCTCGACGCGCCAGCCCTGGTCGTCCGTCAGGTGGAAGTGGAAGACGTTGAGTTTGTGCGCCGCCATCAGGTCGAGGTAGCGCAGGACGCCGTCCTTGGGCATGAAGTGCCGGGCGACGTCGAGCATGAGCCCGCGCCAGCGGAAGCGCGGGGCGTCCTCGACCGTCACGTGCGGCACGGCCCACGCGCGGTCGCGGCGGACGGGGGCCCGGCGGTAGGCGTCGGGGCCGAGCAGTTGACGCAGCGTCTGGGCGCCCCACAGGACTCCCGCCGGGTCGCCGCCCTCGACGAGGACGCCGTCGGGGCCGCTGACGAGGCGGTACTCCTCGGGACCGAGCCCCGGGCGCAGCCCCAGCCGGATGTCGTCCGCGGTCGCGCCGGTGCCGTCCCCCTCGCGCAGCGGCAGGCCGGTGGCCTGGCGGAGAGCGGCGCCCAGCAGGCGTGCGACGCCCTCGGCGGGCGCGTCGGCGTGCAGGCGGGAGTCCGGCGTCAGCCGCACCTCGCCGCCACCCGGGGCGGTGCTGCGCGGAGCCGGGATCAGGTCGCTCATGTCAGTCCTTCACCGCGCCGCCCAGTCCGGAGACCAGGCGCCGCTGTACGAGTACGAAGAAGACCAGCACGGGGATCGTCATCACGGTGGAGCCGGCCATGACGCCGCCCCAGTCCGGGTCGTCCGGCTTGTAGAACACCAGCAGCGCCATCGGCAGGGTCGACTGCGACGTGTCGCTGATGATGAACGACTTGGCGAACAGGAAGTCGTTCCAGGCGGAGATGAACGAGAACACGCTGGTGGCGACGAGCCCGGGCAGGACGAGCGGGAAGAGGATCTGCCAGAGGAAGCGCGCCCGGCTCGCCCCGTCGATGTACGCGGCCTCCTCCAGCGCCTCGGGGACGGCCTTCACGAACCCGCGCAGCATCCAGATCGCGAACGGCAGCGAGAAGGCGATGTGGGGCAGGATCAGCGACCCCAGGGTGTTCAGCAGGCCGGCGTCCCGCATGAGGAAGAACAGGGGGATCGTGAGGGCCTCCACCGGCACCATCTGCGCCACCAGGAACATGATCAGCAAGGTGGTGCGCATCCGGAACCGGAACCGCGTCACGGCGGTCGCGGCGAGGAACGCGATCAGCGCGGAGGCGAGCACCACGCACCCGGCGACCAGGAGGCTGTTGAGGAAGTAGCGGCCGAACTCCTGCTGCCCGAGGACCCTGCGGAAGGAGTCCAGGGAGGGCGCGAGGGTCCATGGCCGGGGCTCGCCCGACTCGATCTCCCCGGCCGGTTTGAAGGCGCTGAGCACCATCCAGTACAGCGGGAACGCGACGACGACGGCGATCAGCAGGGCCGAGGCCTCGCCGGCCGTCCGCCCGGGCCGGCGCACCAGGGCGCGTGCACGGTTCACAGTTCCTCCCCCTGCCGGCGCAGCAGCCGCAGGTAACCCAGCGTGACGGCGAGCAGGATCAGCAGCATCACGACGCCGATCGCGGAGCCGAGGCCGTACTGCGAGGACGCGAACGCCTGCTGGTAGGCGTAGACGTTGAGGACGAGGTTCTGGCCGGCGATGCCGCCCCCGCCCGTCATGACGTAGATCTGGGTGAAGACCTTGAAGTCCCAGATGACCGACTGGATGGTGACGACGACCAGGATCGGCCGGAGCATCGGGGCGAGCACGGACCGCCAGATCCGCCACTGCGAGGCCCCGTCCAGGGAGGCGGCCTCCAGCACCTCGCCGGGGACGGCGCGGATGCCCGCGTAGACGGTGACCATCACGAACGGGAAGGAGCACCAGACCACTTCGAGCAGCACCAGGAAGAAGGCGCTGAGGCGGCCGTACGTCCAGGAGTGGTCGCCGAGGCCCAGCACCCGGTTGACCGGGCCGAAGTCCGGGTCGAAGAGGAACAGCCAGACCGTGGAGCCGGTCACGGCCGGGGTCGCCCAGGCGCCCATCGCGGCCAGCATCAGCGCGAGCCGGGGCACGGCCCGTACGCGGGTGAGCAGCACGGCCAGGGCGCAGCCGACGGCGAGGGTGGAGACGACACAGGCCGCCGCGAACAGCACGGTGGCGAGCAGGACCTGCCAGAACTGCGGGTCGCCGGCCAGCGCGGCGTAGTTGCCGAAGCCCTGGAAGGTGGCCGGCTCGCCGCCGCTGACCTGGGCCTGGGTGTACTCGAAGAGGGAGATCAGGCCGAGCTGGTAGATCGGGTAGACCAGCAGTCCGCCCAGCACGACGAGCGCGGGGGCGAGGTACAGCCACGGCGTCCAGCCACCGGAGACCCGCCCGGTGCTCCCCGCCCCGCCCCGCCGCGCGGACCCGGTGCGCCCGGACCCGCCGCGGCCCGTGCGGGCGGCGGGCACCCTGCCGGGGGCCGGCCCGGACCCGCCGGCGCCGGTGGAAGACCCCGGCCCCGAGCCGTCCGTCCCCCCGGCAGGGCCGTCCGCCGCTCCCGCCGGGCCGCTCGCCACTCCCGCCGAGCCGCCCGCCACTCCCGCCGGGCCGCCCGCCGGGCCGCTCGCCGTGCGGTCGTTCATCCGGGTCACCCCGCGGAGCCGAACGCGGTGTTCATCTTCTTCGCGGCGTCGGCGGAGGCCTTGGCGACGTCCTTCCTGCCGCTGACGATCTCCTGGAACATCGTCGGCAGGACGAGGGAGGAGTCGATCTGCGCCCACGCGGGCGAGGCGGGCACGAACTCGGTGCCGGCCGACAGGGTCCGCACGAACGGCTTCACGAACGGCTCCTCGGCGGCGGCCTGCCGGCGGACGTCCGTGAAGGTGGGCAGGAAGCCCATCGCGTCGAAGAGCGCGCTCTGGGTCTCCTTGCCGGCGAGCTGCTTCATCAGGTCCACGGCGAGCGTGCGGTGGGAGGTGCTCTTCAGGACACCGATGTTGTTGCCGCCCGCGAACGCCGGGGCGATCGAGCCCGGCTTCACCCCGGGCAGCGGGACGACGGCGTACTTGCCCTTGACCTTGCCCGCCTCGACGGCGGCATGGCTGAAGTCGCCGCCGATCGCCATGCCCGCCTTGCCCGCGGCGAACGCCGTGACCGTGTCGTTGCCGCCCATGCCCGCGCACTTGGCCGCCGGGCAGTTGTCGTCGCCGAACAGGGAGGTGTATGCCTTGATGCCCTTGCGCGCCGCGGGGCTGTCGATCCCGGAGGCGTACGAACCGGCCTTGCCGTCGGCGAGTTCGCCGCCGTGGGCCCACACGAAGGGCATCGCGCCGTAGGTGTAGGCGCCGCCGACGGCCAGGCCGTACAGCCCGGGCTTCGCGGCGCGGATCTCGCGGGCGGTGGAGGCCAGCTCGGCCATCGACTTCGGCGGCTTCAGGCCGAGTTCAGCGAAGACGTCCGTGCGGTAGTACAGGGCGCGGACGCCGACGTACAGCGGGGCGCCGTAGACCTTGCCGTCCACCGTGACCGACTGCCTCGCGGTGGGGTCGGTGTCCTCGGTCTCCTTCCAGGCGCCGAACTCACCGGTGACGTCGAGGAGTCCGCCGTCCTTCACGTAGCCGGCGGTGTCGGTGTTGCCGAACTCCATCACGTCGGGCGCGGAGGACGGGTCGTTGAAGGCGGCCTTGACGCGCTGGGCGCGGGTCTCGACGGGGATGTACTCGACGTCGACCCGCGTGCCCTCGTGCGTCTTCTCGAAGTCGGCGACGACCGCGTCGACGACCTTCTCCTTGGGGGCGTTGCCGACCTCCTGGAAGAGCCACACGCGCAGGGTGCCGCTCTTGTCGTCCTTGTCGGAGGAGGCGTTGTCTGAGGTCTGGGGCGCGCAGGCACCGGCCGCGAGGGCCGCGAGCGCGGCGAGGCCGGCGATACGGACGGACAGCTTCATGCAGTGCTCCTCCGCGAGAGTGTTGCAACATGCGCAATGACAGTTTCGCTGTGCACAACACCTGGGAGGCTAGGTACTTCATGAACACGCCCACAAGAGGTCTCAACCACTCTGTGACCGGCGGACGCACCCCGTGCAACGCCCGGGCAGCACAAAGGCCCCCAGGGCGCGCAAAACGCACCTCGGGGGCCTTACCGCCGGAAGACCGGGGCTACTTGTCGCCCTTGCCCTTGTCGTCGCCGCCGGAGCCCATGGACTCGTAGATCTCCTTGCACATGGGACACACCGGGTACTTCTTCGGATCGCGGCCCGGCACCCAGACCTTGCCGCACAGCGCCACGACGGGGGTGCCGTCGAGCGCGCTCGCCATGATCTTGTCCTTCTGGACGTAGTGGGCGAAGCGCTCGTGGTCACCGTCACCGGAGGAGGTCTGCGGCGTCGGCTCTACGAGGGTCCCCGTACCAGTCCCGCGCTCGGGCTCGAGAGTGCTCATAGGCCCAAGGGTACTGAAGGTCACACGCATCAGTTGAGCGACGGGTCGTCCGGATACGTGGCGACCATCGCCAGGTCGCTGCGCTGGCGCCGCAGCACCTCGCGCCACAGCCGCTCGGGCGACGGACTGGAGACGTCGCCGGGCTCCGACTCGACCACGTACCAGGCACCCTCGACCAGCTCGTCCTCCAGCTGGCCCGGGCCCCAGCCGGCGTAGCCGGCGAAGATCCGCAGGGAGCCGAGGGCGGAGGCCAGCAGCTCCGGCGGGGCCTCCAGGTCGACCAGCCCGATCGCGCCGTGCACCCGGCGCCAGCCGAGCGGGGCGGCCTCGCCGGAGGCGCCGCCCGGGACGACCGCGACTCCGAGGGCCGAGTCCAGGGAAACCGGGCCGCCCTGGAAGACCACCCCGGGCTCGACGGCGAGGTCTCCCCAGCCGTCCAGGATGTCGCCCACGTCCACCGGGGTGGGGCGGTTGAGGACGACACCGAGGGAACCCTCCTCGTCGTGGTCGAGGAGCAGCACCACCGCGCGGTCGAAGTTCGGGTCCGCCAGGGCGGGGGTGGCCACGAGCAACCGCCCTGTGAGCGAGGACACCTCGGTCATGCCAGACATGATCCCGCATCTTGCCTCCCCGTGGGGAGCGGATGCGGCACCGGGAGGCAGCGCAGCTCAGGGCGCACCGGTGCATCCCGCGCGCACGGATGTGATCGTGACTGCTCGTGGCCGGCACGGAACGGTTCGTGTTGTGACACACCTATGACGCGGCTGGGTCCTCCTCGGGCTTACAGAAGGGGGGTCAAGGGCGATTACCCTTTCCCTCCTGGCCCCTGCCCGACTCCATGGAACGCGAGATTCATGACCGTCAACGACGATGTCCTGCTTGTCCACGGCGGAACCCCGCTGGAGGGCGAGATCCGTGTCCGCGGTGCGAAGAATCTCGTACCGAAGGCCATGGTCGCAGCGCTGCTCGGCAGCGCTCCGAGCCGGCTGCGCAATGTCCCGGACATCCGCGACGTGCGGGTGGTGCGGGGTCTGCTGCAGCTGCACGGTGTGACGGTCCGTCCGGGTGAGGAGCCCGGCGAACTGGTGATGGACCCGACGCGCGTGGAGAGCGCCAACGTCGCCGACATCGATGCCCACGCCGGTTCCAGCCGTATCCCGATCCTGTTCTGCGGTCCCCTGCTGCACCGCCTCGGCCACGCGTTCATCCCCGGCCTCGGCGGCTGCGACATCGGCGGCCGGCCCATCGACTTCCACTTCGAGGTGCTGCGGCAGTTCGGCGCGAAGATCGAGAAGCGGGCGGACGGCCAGTACCTGGAGGCGCCGCGGCGGCTGCGCGGCACCAAGATCCAGCTGCCCTACCCGTCCGTCGGCGCGACCGAGCAGGTGCTGCTGACGGCCGTCCTCGCCGAGGGCGTCACCGAGCTCTCGAACGCGGCCGTCGAGCCGGAGATCGAGGACCTCATCTGCGTCCTGCAGAAGATGGGCGCCATCATCGCGATGGACACCGACCGGACGATCCGCATCACGGGTGTGGACCAGCTCGGCGGCTACAACCACCGCGCCCTGCCGGACCGCCTGGAAGCGGCGTCCTGGGCGTCGGCGGCGCTGGCGACCGAGGGCAACATCTACGTCCGCGGCGCGCAGCAGCGCTCGATGATGACGTTCCTGAACACCTACCGGAAGGTGGGCGGTGCCTTCGAGATCGACGACGAGGGCATCCGCTTCTGGCACCCCGGCGGGCAGCTGAAGTCCATCGCGCTGGAGACGGACGTCCACCCGGGCTTCCAGACCGACTGGCAGCAGCCGCTGGTGGTCGCGCTGACCCAGGCCACGGGCCTGTCCATCATCCACGAGACGGTCTACGAGTCCCGCCTCGGCTTCACGTCCGCGCTGAACCAGATGGGCGCGCACATCCAGCTCTACCGCGAGTGCCTGGGCGGCTCGAACTGCCGCTTCGGCCAGCGCAACTTCCTGCACTCGGCGGTCGTCTCCGGCCCCACCAAGCTGCAGGGCGCCGACCTGGTCATCCCCGACCTGCGCGGCGGCTTCTCGTACCTCATCGCGGCTCTCGCGGCCCAGGGCACGTCCCGGGTCCACGGCATCGGCCTGATCAACCGCGGCTACGAGAACTTCATGGAGAAGCTCGTCGAGCTCGGCGCCAAGGTCGAACTGCCGGGCAAGGCGCTCGGCTAGAGCGCCGCAACGCCGAGGGGCGGCCACCTGGAGTCCAGGTGGCCGCCCCTCGGCGTTGTCATGCGGCTCTCGGTGGTCCCACGCCCTCAGAGGGCGCGGGGAACTGCGCGACCGGCCGCAGCCGGTCCGCAGTCGCCCACGGCGCTCGCGACGGAACGCCTACTTGCCCTTGGCCGCTTCCTTGAGCTTCGAGCCCGCGGAGACCTTCACGCTGTAGCCGGCGGGGATCTGGATGGGCTCGCCGGTCTGCGGGTTGCGGGCGGTGCGAGCGGCACGGTGCGTGCGCTCGAAGGTCAGGAAGCCGGGGATGGTGACCTTCTCGTCGCCCTTGGAGACGATGTCGCCGACGACGTCGGCGAACGCGGCCAGCACGGCGTCGGCGTCCTTGCGGGTCACCTCGGCGCGGTCGGCCAGCGCGGCCACCAGCTCACTGCGGTTCATGTTGTTACTCCCGTGTTCATCTTGCCGTTGAGGCGTCAGATCGAAGCCGATGCTGCCAGGGTCCTCCATGAGTCCCCGGACCCGGGTCCGTCGTCAGACCCTCGCGCCCAGAGACGCATCCTGCCTCTACCTGCGGCGGGAAAGCCAATCCGGCACCCGCAGGAGTCGTGGGAACACCCTTGGGAGTCACACGAAAAGAGGGCCTGAGCCTGGCGCCACGATAACTCCGCTGCTGACGGGGATCGTGCGACGCGCCGCTCCCCGGGCGGCCGTGGGGTTACTCACAGTCCGGGGGCGCGCCGCGTCCAGGGGCGCGCCGCCCCCGGACCGCGGCAGCGCCCCCCGGGTGCGCCGTCAGACGCCGGACGTACTGCCCGCCGACGCGCCCGCGGCCTTGGCGGCCTGGCGCACGGCCCCGGCGACCGCGCCGGCGACCTTGTCGTTGAAGACGCTGGGGATGATGTAGTTCGGGTTCAGCTCGTCCTCGGTCACCACGTCGGCCAGGGCCTTGGCGGCGGCGAGCATCATCTCCGTGTTGACGGTGCGGGACTGCGCGTCCAGCAGACCGCGGAAGACGCCCGGGAAGACCAGCACGTTGTTGATCTGGTTCGGGAAGTCGGAACGGCCCGTGGCGACGACGGCGGCCGTCTGACGGGCGATCGCCGGGTCGACCTCCGGGTCCGGGTTCGCGAGCGCGAACACGATGGCCCCCTCGGCCATGGCGGCCACGTCGGTTCCGTCCAGCACGTTCGGGGCGGAGACGCCGATGAAGACGTCGGCGCCGCGCACCGCCTCCTTCAGGGTGCCGGTGAGGCCCTCGGGGTTGGTGTTGTCGGCGATCCAGCGCAGCGCCGAGTCCGGGGCGGCGTCCACCAGGTCCTCGCGGCCGGCGTGCACGACCCCGTGGATGTCGGCCACGACGGCGTTCTTGACGCCCGCGGCGAGCAGCAGCTTCAGGATCGCCGTACCGGCGGCGCCGGCGCCGGACATGACGACCCGGATGTCCTCGATCGCCTTGCCGGCGACGCGCAGCGCGTTGGTCAGCGCGGCGAGGACGACGATCGCGGTGCCGTGCTGGTCGTCGTGGAAGACGGGGATGTCGAGGGCCTCGCGCAGGCGGGCCTCGATCTCGAAGCAGCGCGGGGCGGAGATGTCCTCGAGGTTGATGCCCGCGAAGCCGGGGGCGATGGCCTTGACGATCTCGACGATGGCGTCGGTGTCCTGGGTGTCGAGGCAGATCGGCCAGGCGTCGATGCCGGCGAAACGCTTGAAGAGGGCCGCCTTGCCCTCCATGACGGGCAGCGCGGCCTTCGGGCCGATGTTGCCCAGGCCCAGCACCGCGGAGCCGTCCGTCACGACCGCAACGGAGTTGCGCTTGATGGTGAGGCGGCGGGCGTCCTCGGGGTTCTCGGCGATGGCCATGCAGACGCGGGCCACGCCGGGCGTGTAGACCATGGACAGGTCGTCGCGGTTGCGGATGGGGTGCTTGGACGCCATCTCGATCTTGCCGCCGAGGTGCATGAGGAAGGTCCGGTCGGAGACCTTGCCGAGCGTGACGCCCTCGATGCCGCGCAGCTTCTCGACGATCTCGTCGGCGTGCGAGGTGGAGGTCGCCGCGATGGTGACGTCGATCCGGAGCTTCTCGTGGCCGGAAGCGGTGACGTCGAGGCCGGTCACCGAGCCTCCGGAGGACTCCACGGCGGTGGTGAGCTGCGAGACGGCCGTTCCGCTCGCGGGCACCTCCAGCCGGACCGTCATCGAGTAGGAGACGCTGGGCGCCGTTGCCATGGCCGACTTCCTCTGCTTTCACCTGACGCTGTTTTGTGCCGTCCGATCGTCGCACCTACCGCTCGGTAGCGGGTAGCCGGGCCTTGTTGCGTACGTTTTGTTCGCGGGGCGGGCGCGCAAAAAGAGACCCACGTCACGCGGACGTGGGTCTCTTACCGATTGGGTGGCACCGACCCGCCATGCTCGCCTCGCGGCAAGTGGTCGCTCGTAGCGACGAAGGTTGGGCCCGGGGGCTTGGATCGAGCCGGTGCCACGTCCAGGCTAACAAACAGATCCCGCAAGGCCATTCCCGTATCGGTAGTTCATTTCGCCGATAGGTGGGTAACCCCCGTCAGTCCCTCAGCAGATCCGGGATTCCGGCCGCGTCGGGCTCGTCCCGTTCGGCCGACACGACCGTGAGCTGCTGGGTGGCGCGGGTCAGTGCGACGTACAGCACACGCAGCCCGGCCGGGGACTCGTCGGCGATCTCCGCCGGGGAGACCACGACCGTCGCGTCGTACTCCAGGCCCTTGGCCTCCAGGCTGCCGAGGGCCACCACCCGGTCGCCGAGTCCGGCCAGCCAGCGGCGGGCCTCCTCGCGGCGGTTCATCGCGACCACCACGCCGACCGTGCCGTCGACCCGCTCCAGCAGCCGCGCGGCCTCGGCGCGGACGCTGTCGCCGAGGGCGTGGCCGGCGACCGCGAAGCGCGGTTCCACGCCGGTGGAGCGGACCGCCTTCGGGGAGACGGAGCCGGGCATGGCGAGGGCGAGGACCTTCGCGGCCAGCTCGGCGATCTCGGCCGGGTTGCGGTAGTTGACGGTGAGCTCGAAGCGGCGGCGCGGGCGGGTGCCCAGGGCCTCGTCGCGCGCCTCGGCGGCCTCGTCGGGGTCGGACCAGGAGGACTGGGCCGGGTCGCCGACGACCGTCCAGGTGGCGTGCCGGCCGCGGCGGCCCACCATGCGCCACTGCATCGGCGTGAGGTCCTGCGCCTCGTCGACGATGACGTGGGCGTACTCGGTGCGCTCCTGCGCCAGGCGCTCGGCGCGTTCGCGCTGCGACTCCTCGCGCACCGGCATCAGCTCCTCCAGGCCGGTGAGCTGGTCCAGCGGGTCGAGTTCGCGCCGCCTGCGGGGGCGGGCGGGGGCGCCGAGGATCGCCTGGAGCTCGTCGAGCAGGGCGACGTCGTGCACGGACCGGCCCTCGCGCCTGAGGGAGCGGGCGACCTTGCGGACCTCGCCGGGGTTGAGGACGCGCCGGGCCCAGCGGCCCAGGCGCCGCTCGTCGGCCATGGCGTCCAGGACGGCGGCCGGGGTCAGCTCGGGCCACCAGGCGTCGAGGAAGGCGATGAAGGCGTCCTCGGAGGTGATGTCCTCGTCGAAGGAGGAGCGCAGCTCGGCCGCCAGCTCCGGGTCGGTGTGCCGCCCGGCCGCGCCGGAGCGCTCCCACAGGGCGTCCAGCAGCAGCTTGCGGGCGCGCGGGCGCAGCAGGTTGACGGGGGCGGTGCCGCCGAGGGCGGCCCGGCGGATGCCCGCGAGGTCCCCGGCCTCCAGCTCCAGGCGGCGGCCGAAGGCGACCACGCGCAGGCGGTCGGGGCGGTCGCTGCCTTCCAGGGCGCCGCGGGCGGCCTTGCGCAGCACCTTCAGCATGCGCGAGGAGCCCTTGGCGCGGGCCACGGACGGGGAGTCGTAGAGCGTGGCCTCGGCGCCCTCGACCAGGGAGCCGATGGCCCGGATGGCGACCTGGCCCTCCTCGCCGAGGGAGGGCAGCACGCCCTCGGTGTAGGCGACGAGCAGCGGGGTGGGCGAGACGATGAGGATGCCGCCCGCGTACCGGCGCCGGTCCTGGTAGAGGAGGTAGGCGGCGCGGTGCAGGGCGACGGCGGTCTTGCCGGTGCCGGGGCCGCCCTCGACGTAGGTGACGGAGGCGGCGGGGGCGCGGATGACCAGGTCCTGCTCGGCCTGGATGGAGGCGACGATGTCGCGCATGGTGTGGCTGCGGGCCTGGCCGAGCGCGGCCATGAGGGCGCCGTCGCCGAGAGCGGGCAGTTCCTCGCCGTCGAGGTACGCCGTCAGCTCGGGACGCATCAGGTCGTCCTCGACGCCCAGCACCTTGCGGCCCTTGGAGCGGATGACCCGGCGGCGCACGACCCGGCCGGGGTCGACCGGGGTGGAGCGGTAGAAGGGGGCGGCGGCGGGGGCGCGCCAGTCGATGACCAGCGGCGCGTAGTCGGCGTCGAGGACGCCGATGCGGCCGATGTGCAGGGTCTCGGCGATGTCGGCGGTGCCGTCCTCGCGGACCGCTCCCTCGGCGGGCTCGACGGCGGTGTAGGCGCCGTCGGGCCCCTTCTTGCCGTCCTTGCCGCGCAGCAGGTCGATCCGCCCGAAGAGGAAGTCCTCGAACTCGTTGTTGAGCCGGTTGAGGTGGATGCCCGCGCGGAAGACCTGCGCGTCCCGCTCGGCCAGGGCGCCGGGTGTGCCGACCTGGCCGCGCCGGGCGGCGTCGTGCATGAGGAACTCCGCCTCGTGGATCTTCTCCTCGAGGCGCCGGTACACCCGGTCCAGGTGTTGCTGTTCGACGCCGATCTCCCTGTCTCTGAGGGAGTCGAGCGCGGATTCCTGCTGAGCCTGAGCGGCCACCGGGTCCCCTTCTGACGTGCTGGGCAGCCGTCCACCGTACGCCAGGGGGACCCGGCAATGCTACGCGTCGACCTCGACGAGCCGCTTGCCGTCGAAGGTCACGACCTCGAAGTGGTCGATGTCGTTCGGCTGGAAGGCGGCACCGCCCTGGACGTACAGGGGCTGCTTGGCCTTCTCGGTCGTGGCGTCGGGCAGGCCGTAGCCCCACTCCGGCACGGACCAGGAGGCCAGCGTCTCCCGCTCGCCGTTCTTGCCGACGGCGACCAGGGCGCACTTGAGCGGGCCCTTGACGTTCTTCAGCTCCGTGACCGTCCCGGTGCCCCAGTCCTTCTTCTGGAGGGCGACCGTCGCGGTGACCTTGGTGGTCGGGTCGGTGGCCGTGATCTTGTCGGAGATCCCGTCGAAGGCCGCCTTGGCGGGGCTCGCCGCGAGCGGGCGGTTCTGCGCACCGCCGCCGCCGTCACCGCCGCTGGTCGCGACCGCGACGAAGGGACCGCCGACGATGAGCGCACCGGCCGCGGCCACCATGTAGAAGCTGCGCCGGCGCTTCTGCGCGCGGCGGTCGGCGACCTCGTCGACCAGCTTCTCGACCAGGCGGGGCCGGGGCTTCGCGGAGAGCGAGTCGCCGATCGCTGGGGTGCTCCCGGAGCCGGGCAGGTCGGCGAGGGCGGCGAGCATCGGCTCCATGCCGGCCAGCTCGTCGAGCTGCTGGGCGCACCACTCGCAGGTGGCGAGGTGGGACTCGAAAGCGGTTGCTTCGGCGTCGTCGAGGATGCCGAGGGCGTACGCGCCGACGGTCTCGTGCTCGTTCGGCACCGGAGATTCCTGCATGGGGCCAGACATACCCATGCCTCCCGTACCGAACCCTTGGTTACCCCCGTAAACACCCATCACGCCGTCACCCCCCGCTCCTCCAGTGCCAGCTTCATCGAACGCAGGGCGTAGAACACCCTGGAGCGGACCGTGCCGCTGGGTATGCCCAAAGTCTCGGCCGCCTCATTGACGGTACGCCCCTTGAAGTACGTCTCGACGAGCACCTCCCGGTGAGCGGGGGTCAGGTCGTCGAGTGCGTCCGACAGAGTCATCAGCCACAGCGCCTTGTCGATCTCGTCCTCCGCGGGGATGACCTCCAGCGGCGACGGGTCGACCTCCTGCGGCCGGGCCTGCCGGCTGCGGTGGCCGTCGATGACGATGCGCCGGGCGACCGTCACCAGCCAGGGGCGTACCGAACCGGTCGCCCGGTTGAGCTGACCGGCGTTCTTCCAGGCACGGATGAGCGTCTCCTGCACCACGTCCTCGGCGCGCTGCCGGTCTCCGGCGACCAGGCGCAGGACGTATGCCAGCAGGGGTCCGGCGTGTTCGCGGTAGAGCGCACGCATCAGCTCCTCGTCGGGTTCCGAGGACTGGGACATGCGATGTCGGGCCCTCGGTGCTCGTTCATTGGCCACGACGGAATCCTTGCGCACGCCCACCTCCGATGTCCGGGGGTTCCCCCAGTCGGTCGCTCGACAAGCCGTACGCAGAAGAGGCGTTGGGTGTTCAAAGCGAGGTGACAGTTTTCTTCCGGGTGACGTGACGGAGGGGGACATGGGTGCACATTCCCACCCCTCGTTCTTTACATTTCCGCCACACGGGCAAGATCGCGCCTGCTTATCCCTACGGGAGCGTAGGTAAACGGTATGTGTCCCGAATCACTTCGGGTGCGCACGCGCAGAAGTGGCAATTAGGACAGGGAAATTGAGTGCACGGACCACTCAATTCCGTTTCACGGGCGGGCCAGTGCCGCGCGGCGCCGGTGCCGGGCGACACGCTCGCGGTTCCCGCAGACCTCGCTGGAGCACCACCGCCTCCTGCGCCCCCGCGAAGTGTCCAGATACACGATGGGGCAGTTGTCCCCTTCGCACTGCCGCAGCGCCGCGCGGGCGACCGGGTCGGTCAGCAGGTCCACGGCGTCCCGGGCGACCACCGCGAGCAGGGCGGCGCAGGCGGGCGGTGACTCCAGCCGCCGCACGAGCCCGTCCTCCGGGTCGCGCACCGCGCGCGGGGCCGGGGGCGCGGTGCGGGCCAGGTCGTTGACGCGGGCGAGCGCGAAGTCGTAGGTGCTGACGCCCGAGCCGGGACGGCCGCGGACCAACCGGTCGATCTGGTCGCGCAGTTCGCGGAAGGCCGGGGGCCAGCCGGCGTCCGCCTGGTCCAGCGGGGTCCCGGCCGGGACGAGCCCGGAGCCGGTGATCCAGGCGCGCAGCACGTCCACGGAGTGCAGCCGCTCCTCCGGGTGCGTGGTGGAGAGCAGATCGAGGCAGATCCGCCCGGCGTCGAAGCGCAGCTCGTAGGGGGCCGTGGCCGTACCCGATGCCATGTGCCTGTCACCGCCTAGGGTCGGTGAGCGCCAGTGAGAGGGCCGGGAAACCGGTCCCTCTTACAGTGCCTGCCCCGGAGCCCGCCGGAAAGACCTCCGGCGGGGGCGGCGTACGGCCCCCGGCCCGGCCCGTGCCGCGCCACGCGGTGCCCGGCCACTCACCCGTCCGCGTACTTGGTCTCCGCCGCCGGGTCCAGGGCCAGCCGGTAGCCGCGCTTGACCACCGTCTGGATCAGCTTCGGCGTGCCGAGGGCCGTGCGCAGACGGGCCATGGCCGTCTCCACCGCGTGCTCGTCACGGCCGGAGCCGGGCAGGGCGCGCAGCAGGTCGGAGCGGGCCACGACCCAGCCGGGGCGCCGGGCGAGGGCGCGCAGCAGGGACATGCCGGCCGGCGGGACGGGCCTGAGGTCGCCGTCGACCAGGACGGCGTGGCCGCGGATCTCCACCCGGTGCCCGGCGACGGGCAGCGCGCGCGCCCGGCCGGGCAGTTCCTGGCAGAGGAGCTGCACGAGCGGACCGAGCCGGAAGCGCTCCGGCTGGACCGTGTCGACGCCGCGTGCCTGCAGCGGCAGGGCCGTGACCGGTCCCACGCAGGCGGGCAGGACGTCGTGGCCGAGGGCCGCGAGGAGGTCGGTGAGCAGGCCGCGTTCCTCCGCGCGCGACAGGAGGGAGGCCGCGGCCGGCGCGCTGGTGAACGTCACGGCGTCCACCCCCCGGGCGACGGCCGCGTCCAGCAGGCGGTCGACCGGGGCGATGTCCTCCGGGGGCATCCAGCGGTAGACCGGCACGCCGACGACCTCGGCCCCGCCCACCCGCAGCGCCTCCACGAACCCGGGCAGCGGCTCCCCGTGCAGCTGGACGGCGATGCGCAGCCCCTCGACGCCCTCCTCCAGCAGCCGGTCCAGCACCTCGGCCATGGACTCCGACGACGGCGACCACTCCTCGGTCAGCCCGGCCGCCCGCACCGCGCCCTTGACCTTCGGCCCGCGCGCCAGGATCCGTACGCCGCCCAGCCGGGAGAGCAGGTCCTCACCCAGACCCCAGCCGTCCGCCGCCTCCACCCAGCCGCGGAAGCCGATCGCGGTCGTGGCGACCGCGATGTCCGGTGCCTGGCGGATGATGTCCTTGGTCGCGGCCAGCAGTTCGCTGTCGTCGGCGAGGGGCACGATCCGCAGGGCCGGGGCGTGCAGGACGGCGGCCCCGCGGCGCCGCAGCAGCGCCCCGAGCTCGTCGGCCCGGCGCGCGGCCGTGACGCCCACGGTGAAACCGGCCAGGGGACCGTGGTCCGGTCGCTGTTCTTCCTCGTCCATGGCTCTCGTTCCGCACTCGAGTCGTCGTACTGCGCCGGTACGGCGTACCTGCATGCCGGTCGAGCCTGTCAACGGCTCGTGACAGGCCCGGTTCGGCGCGATGTCGCCGGTGTTACGTCACACGTCGGCGTAGCTGAGCTGGGGCTTCGCCTCCGAGGCCGTCGCGGTGACGGGTACCCGGGGAGCCGTGCGGCGAAGGTATACGGCCCAGGTGATCAGGAAGCAGACGGCGTAGAAGGCCAGGAAGGCGACGAAGGCGCCGGTGCCGGAGCCGTAGGAGAGGAAGGACTGGCGGAAGGCGAGGTTGATGCCGACGCCGCCGAGCGCGCCCACCGCGCCGATCAGTCCCATCGACGCCCCGGACAGCCGCCGCCCGTACGCCGCCGCCTCCTCGCCGGTCAGCCCCTGGGCCAGCGCCTTGTTCTGGAAGATGCCCGGGATCATCTTGAAGGTCGAGCCGTTGCCGAGCCCGCTGAGCACGAACAGCACCACGAACGCCCCGGTGAACAGCGTGAGCGACTTCGCCATGGAGGCCCCGACGAGGACCGCCGTCGCAGCGGCCATGGCGACGTAGTTGTACAGGCTGATCCGCGCCCCGCCGAACCGGTCCGCGAGCCGCCCGCCCACGGGGCGGATCAGCGAGCCGAGCAGCGGCCCGAGGAAGGTGACGTAGGCGGCCTGCAGCGGGGTGCGGCCGAACTGGTTCGTCAGGACCTGGCCGAAGGCGAAGCTGTAGCCGATGAAGGAGCCGAACGTGCCGATGTAGAGGACGGACATGATCCAGGTGTGGCCGTCCCGGGCGGCGTCCTTCGCGGCCCCGGTGTCGTTCCTGACGTGCTCCAGGTTGTCCATGAACAGCGCGGCCAGCACGGCGGCCACGACGATCAGCGGGATGTAGATGCCGAGCAGCACGCGCGGGCCGCCGCCGGCGCCGATGATGCCCAGTGCCACGATCTGCGCCACCGGCACGCCGATGTTGCCGCCGCCCGCGTTCAGGCCGAGCGCCCAGCCCTTCTTCCGCAGCGGGAAGAAGGCGTTGATGTTGGTCATGGAGGAGGCGAAGTTGCCGCCGCCGACCCCGGCGAGGAGGCCGACGAGCAGGAAGGTGGAGAAGGAGGTGCCCGGTTCCATCACCGCGAACGCGGCGACGGTCGGGATCAGCAGCATGGCCGCGGAGACGATCGTCCAGTTCCGTCCGCCGAAGATGGCGACGGCGAAGGTGTAGGGGACGCGGACGACGGCGCCGACCAGGGTGACCATCGACGTCAGCAGGAACTTGTCGGCCGGGGTCAGGCCGTACTCCGGGCCCATGAACAGCACCAGCACGGACCACAGGGTCCAGACCGAGAAGCCGATGTGCTCGGAGAGCACGGAGAAGACGAGGTTGCGGCGGGCGACCTTCTCCCCCGTCTCCTTCCAGAACGTCTCGTTCTCCGGATCCCAGTGCCGGATCCAGCGTCCGCCCCTGCTCGGGGGTGCGGGTGCCGTGTCAGGGACTGTCATGACGCCTCCACTGTGCTCCGGGGCTCGCTCGTGCTCGAGTGACTGGTCCCGAAGGTAGGGAGGACGCGTTTCCTGTCTGTGGCACCCGGTGACCGGCAGGGAACGTTGCTCTCACCCCGGGCGCGGGCGGGATGAGAGGTGCTGTGCCCCCCTGTGCACGGCCCGGGCGGTGTTCCCCACCCCGGTGGCGGCGGGGCGGGCCGGACGCCTGGCCGCCCCGCCCCGTCGCGGTTCAGCCGGCCGTCGCCGAACGCCTGCGGCTCCCCCGCCCGCGGCCGCGGCTCCCGGCCCGCTCCCCACCCGTGGGCCACAGCCGGGGGCGCTGCTTCGCGGCCAGGTCCTCCACCCAGCCGAAGGCGAGGACGCAGCAGCCGATCAGCACCCACACCAGGACCAGCACCGGCCAGACGCTCTCCAGCAGTCCCGGCACGTTCTCCTCCAGCACCGGGAAGCCCCACAGCCGGTCCCAGAGGGTCGCGGCGACGAGGATGCAGGTGTTGTGCCAGAGGTAGATCGTGACCGCCCGGGAGTTGAGCCAGGTGATCGTGCCGGCGAAGGCGCGCAGCCGGCGCGGCCACTGCGACCAGGACGGGCTGACGTGCAGCAGCACCAGCACCGTGCCGAAGGACCACAGGGCCTGGGCCAGGGGCAGGGCGTCCAGGTCGTTGCCGGGGCCGAAGCCGTGGCGCAGCGCGTACCAGAGGCCGGTCAGGGCGATCACCGGCGCCACCGAGGGGACGACGTAGCGAGGCAGCCGTTTCAGGATGCCCTCCTGGTGGGCCATGCCGAGGATCCAGCAGGCGCCGAAGGTGGAGAAGTCGGTCAGCGCGGAGGGCACCCGCTCGCCGGGCAGCACGAGCCAGCTGTGCTCGAAGGCCACCGCCAGGGCGACCGGCATGAGGATCGTGACGGCGGGCAGGGCGCGCAGAGCCTTCAGCAGCAGCGGGGACAGCAGGACGTACCAGAGGTAGGCGCGGATGTACCACAGCGGCCCGGCCAGCTCGGCGGCCCAGTTCTCGCCGATCAAGCCGTGCACCCCGGGCAGGCCCTCGGCGTAGGGCGGGTCGCTGAACGGGACGATCCAGAAGGTGAGGTGCAGCCACCACCAGCCGGGGTGCCCCTCGTCGCCCGGGCCCCAGCCCTGAAGGACCATGCCGGTGACGCCGACGACACCCAGCAGCCACAGCGGGGGCAGCAGCCGGCGCAGCCGGCCGCGGATCACCTGCAGGGCCGGGCGCTTCAGCGAGCGGGCCGTGAGGGTGCCGGCGAGCGCGAACATCACGCCCATGGAGGGGAACACCAGCGGCAGCCAGGCCCAGCCGGTCAGGTGGTAGAGCACGACCCGGAACAGCGCGAGGGCCCGCAGCAGGTCGAAGTACCGGTCGCGCACGGGGGTGCGGGCGGGGGCCGGCGCGGCGGGCGCCGCCTCGGGGGCGGAGGTGGTGTGCGTGCTCACCCGACCGGCCTCTTCTCCGCCGGCTGCTGCGGGGTGCCGGTGCCGGGTGCCGGCAGGCCGACGGCTCCGGTGCGGCGCAGCTTCTGCCAGCGCAGCCGGCCGCCGGTGAGGGCCGTGATCCAGGACTGGAGCAGCACGACGTACATGAGCTGGCGGTAGAGGAGTTGCTGGAGCGGGAGCGAGACGAGGTGGACCATGCGTTCCTTGTCCAGGTGGAACGCGTAGGCCGCGCACACCCCTTGCACGGCGAGGACGCCGAACCAGGCGCCGATGGTCTTCTCGGTCGGGCCGAACACCAGCCCGTACAGCAGGAACACGTCGATCAGCGGGGCCAGCAGCGGCGCCACCACCATGAACAGCGACACCAGCGGCAGGCCGACCCGGCCGAAGCGGCCCGAGTGGCCCCGGTCGAACAGGGCCCCGCGGTGCTTCCAGATCGCCTGCATCGTGCCGTACGACCAGCGGTAGCGCTGGGACCACAGCTGCTGGACCGACTCGGGTGCCTCGGTCCAGGCGACGGCCTTCTCCGCGTAGACGACGTGCCAGCCGTCGCGGTGCAGCGCCATGGTGATGTCGGTGTCCTCGGCGAGCGTGTCGTCGCTCATGCCGCCGACGCGCTCCAGTGCGCTGCGACGGAACGCGCCCACCGCGCCGGGGATCGTGGGCATGCAGCGCAGCACGTCGTACATGCGCCGGTCGAGGTTGAAGCCCATGACGTACTCGATGTGCTGCCAGGCGCCGATGAGCGAGTCCCGGTTGCCGACCTTGGCGTTGCCGGCGACGGCGCCGACGCGCGGATCGCCGAAGGGCTGCACCAGTTCGCCCACGGTGGTCGGCTCGAAGACGGTGTCGCCGTCCATCATCACGATCAGGTCGTGCGTGGCGTTGGCGATGCCCCGGTTCAGGGCGGCGGGCTTGCCCGCGTTGAGCTGCCGGACCACGCGCACGCCGGGCAGGTTCAGGTTCTCCACGATGCGGGCGGTGCCGTCGCTGGAGCCGTCGTCCACGACCAGGATCTCGACGGGGTGGTCACTGGCCACCAGCGACCGGACGGTCTGCTCGATGCACTTGGCCTCGTTGTAGGCGGGCACGAGCACGGAGACCGGTTCGGTGACGGGCTCGCCCCAGCGGAAGCCGCGCCGCCGGACCCGGCGGGCGTGCGCGACGGACAGGATCAGCATCAGCCCGAGGCGGGCGAAGACCAGGACGCCGACGACGGCCAGGCCCACGACGAGGACCTCCGTCGTGTGCTCGGACGCCTGCACCAGGAACACCCACGCCTCGCCCTTCAGCGCGTCCAGTCCGGTGACCGGGGTGTGCGCGCTGGGCGCGTCCAGGGCGGCGGTGAGCGTGTGGAAGGTGTAGCCGCGGGCCTGCAGCCCGGAGATGTACCGGTCGAGGGCGGCCACGGTCTGGGAGCGGTCACCGCCGGAGTCGTGCATCAGCACGATGGCGCCCTTGCCGTCCTCCGGCGTGGCGTTGCTGATGATCTTGTCGACCCCGGGCCGGCGCCAGTCCTCGCTGTCGCTGTTGTTGACGACCGTGAGGTAGCCCTTGCTGCCGATGTACTCGGTGACCGGCCAGGAGTTGTTGTCCATGTTGTGCGCGAACGAGGAGTAGGGCGGCCGGAACAGCGAGGTGCGGATGCCGGCGGCGCCGGCGAGCGCGAGCTGGTTCTGCGACAGCTCCCAGTCGACGCGGCTCTTGTCGTGCAGCGCCAGATCGGGGTGGTTGAAGGTGTGCAGCCCGATCTCGTGGCCCTCGTCGACGATGCGCTGCACCAGGTCCGGGTGGCGGGAGGCCATGGTGCCGGTGATGAAGAAGACGGCGTGGGCGTCGTGCTTCTTCAGCACGTCCAGGACCCGGGGCGTCCAGAGGGGGTCCGGCCCGTCGTCGAAGGTCAGCACCAGCTCGCGGTCGGGCAGATCGAGGCTGGTGGGCTTGTCGCCGCGGGTGTCGATGACCGGTCCGCCCTCCAGGATGTCCTTCGGCACCCGGTCGTTGGCGGCGGGTGGTCCGACCCGGTGGTCGGCGAGGATCTCGCTGCGCACGTATCCGCGCAGCATGAGCATCGCCATCAGGGCGACCAGGAGGAGCAGGGGCAGCAGCAGGCGCATGGGCAGACGCCGGCGCCCGGGACCCCCGCGGCTGCGGGAGGCGGGCCCGGATCGGCGGGTACGGAAAGCCATGGGTGGTGGTACTCCGGGTGGTGCGGGAGGAAGTGGTACGGGGACGGGTCGGGCTGGAGCGTGCAGCGGGCGGAGACACCGGAACGGCCGTACGACGGACGGCCGCTGCCCCGGCGGGCCGCCCTGGGTGCGGGCGGAGACGCGGTTCCCGGCTGCCGGCGATCGACGGGTGCCGTCCGGCCCCGGGCGGACGAACGGCAGGCGTCCGGCCACCCGGCGTGGTGAACCCCGGGGCGAGCGACGAACGGGCACCGGGCCACCGAGGCGGGCGACCGATGGCACCGGTCGAGCGAGTGGCTCTCGCTCCCACCCGGGGCGAGCGGACAACCGGCCGCCGGCCAGCCGGGCCGGGCGGCGAGCGGACCTCGGCCTCCCGGGCAGCCGCCCACCGGCCGCCGACCCCCCGGGGTGGGTGGGCGAATGGCTCTCGACCACCCGGGTGAGCGGTGGGTGAGCAAGTGGCTCGACCGCCGGGGTGGGGCGACCACCGGTCGTCGGCCACCGGGCGGGGCGAACGTCGGTTTCCCGTCGAAGCGTTGGCGGTGGCCGGGCCGCGGCCGCAGGAAGGGCGGGCTGGTCGGCCCGCGCCGCGGCGGCGGCCTTCCGGTACCGCGAGCGCCGGGGTGTGGCGCTGTGCGGCCGTCCGGTCGGGCCGGGCGGTACGGCGCAGGAGGCCGGCTCATGGGCCGGTCATCAGGCCGGTGCCCCGCTGATCGAGCGGGAGATCCGGCTTCGGACCGGGCCCGGGAGCGTGTGCGGACGGCACGGTCGTGGTCCGCGCCCGCGGGGTCAGGCGGCGGCGGGCGTCTCGGTCACCGGATCGGCCGTGGCCGGGCCGTCCGCCACGGTGCCCGTGTCGCCGCCGTCCCCACCGGTGCCCGTCGTCGCGGTCGGGGACGGCGTGGGCTCGCCCGTCGGCGTCGGGTCGGTGGCCGGCGTGCTCGGCGGGTCCGCCGG
This sequence comes from Streptomyces sp. NPDC003456, assembly GCF_042878735.1. NCBI lineage: Bacteria > Bacillati > Actinomycetota > Actinomycetes > Kitasatosporales > Streptomycetaceae > Streptomyces > Streptomyces sp. NPDC003456. The sequence goes on along the minus strand of NZ_JBIAOK010000003.1, from coordinate 75,289 downwards.
CTTGGTCGGCGTCGGGTCGGTCCTGCCGGTCCCCGGCCGGGGCGTGGCCCGGGTCGCGGTCGGCGAGGGCTCGGCCGGGGCGCCGGAACGCCCCGGCCGGGCCGTGACCGCGGGCGCGGCGGCACTGGGACCGGGCACGGGAGCCGTGGCCCCGACGGGCGCCGGGACGCCGCCCGGAACGGCGGCGCCGGGCTCCTCCGTCGGTCCCGCCTCCGCGGGCGGGGGCGAGCTGTCGACCTTCTCGGCCGGCTGCTCCTCGCTCCTGCCGGGGACGGGCAGCCAGGGCGCGTTGGAGTTCCCCGACAGCAGCGTGGCGACGATGACCACGGCGTACACGCCGCAGGCCAGGGCGACGACCACACCGATCCGGCGCAGGCGGCGGCTGCGGCGGCCGGACTCGTCGACGAAGACGGGCCGGTCGCCCGAGCCGTCGGCACCGGCACCCGGGGCGTCCTCGGCCTGCCGGACGCGCTCGCCGCCCAGCTGCACGGAGTCGAGCTGGACGGTGACCTCGTGCGGGTCGTGGGCCTGGTGCGGGTCGTGGGCCTGGTCGGCGCCGCCCGGATCGTCCCCCGGGGGGCCGGTCTCCTCGGGTTCCTGCCAGGGGTCACGGACGGCCGTACGGGAACCGCGGCCCGGGGGGAGCGCGTCGGCCTCGCCCTCGCTCTGCCGGGGGATGCCGGCCAGGATCTCCGCCCCGGCGGGCAGCGGGCCGCCGGTCGCACGGGCGTCGTCGTCGGCGAGGGCCTGTGCCGCTCCCCGCTTCCGGGCTCTTCCGTCGGCCGCGATCCCGCTCGTCGCCGACGCGGCTCCGGGCCACTCCGACCGGGCGTCTTCTCGCCATTTCGTCACGCGCACGCACTTCCCCCCACAGGATGGTTCAGGTGCGCCTCCGACCTGAGCACTCGCCGTCGGACCGGGCCCCCACCCGTCCGAGCGCCCCCTCTTGCCACAGCGTGCTCAGGCGTCGAATGTAGCGCACGCGGCGACTGTGCGTAGGGCTGTCGTGACGAATCGTGTCAGCCGTGGGACAGCATGAGGACATCGTCGTCGGCCGGAATCCATCCCCCGGCGGGCCGTCGCAGCCAGTCCTCCTGCGCCGCGAGGCGGGCCGCCGCCCGCCGCAGCGCGTCCAGCGCGGGGTGGGTCAGCCCCTTGCGCCAGACCAGGGACAGGGGGGACAGCGGCACCGGGTCGACCAGGGGACGGGACACCGTCGACGGCAGGGCGGGGAAGTCGACGACCGCCAGGACGGGGGTCCGTGTCCGGGCCATGATCCGCTGGAACTCCTCCTCGCCGACGGCGAGCGGCGCGGGCGGCGCCAGTTCGATGCCGTGCCCCTCGAACAGCAGCCGGGCGAGGTCGGTCCACTCCGGGGTGCGGGGGTTGCCCGCGCCGGCGTAGACGGTCTCGCCGGCCAGCTCGGCGAGCGGCACCTCCTCCAGCGCGGCCAGCCGGTGGTCCTCCGGCAGCACGATCGCCATCGGCTCGCAGCGCACGGGCTGGTGGACGAGACCGGCCCGCAGCGCGGGGTCCAGTCCGGCGAACCGGCCGAACGACGCGTCCAGCCGTCCCGCGAGCAGGTCGCCGGCGGCACCGGTCAGGCCGCTCTCGTAGCGGGCCATGAGCTCCTGGCCCGGCGCGAGTTCCCGGGCCAGGTACAGCACCCGGCGGGCGGTGGTCGGACCCGGGGAGTTGAGGTCGACGAGCAGGGGCCGGGCCTGGCCGAAGGCGGCGAGCAGTTCGTCCTGCGCCTGGAGCACCCGCCGGGCGTGGGGCAGCAGCCGCTCGCCGTCGGGTGTGAGTGCCACCTGCCGGGTGGTCCGCACGAACAGCTCGGCCCCCAGCTCCCGCTCCAGTCGCCGTACGTCGCGGCTGAGGGCCTGCTGGGCCACGTGCAGCCGGACGGCGGCGCGGGTGAAGTGCAGTTCCTCGGCGACGGTGGCGAAGGCGCGCAGGAGACGGGGGTCGAGATGGGCCGGCATGCCGCGAACCTACAGCGGTCCGCGGCGGCCGGTTCAGCCGGTCCCGCGTGGGCTCCCGCCCCGGCTCGCGGCCGTCCTCGCACCGGCCGGCGCGGAGGCTCCGCCCCGGTGCCGGGGGGCCGAGCGCAGCGGCGGGCGGGTCAGGGTGATCTGGCGGACGACCTGCTGGAAGCAGGCCAGGGCGGCGATGCCGGGCAGGGCCGCCGCGGCGGTGCCGAGGACGGTCCTGGGCGCCTGGACCACGCAGAGCAGGACGGCGACGCACGAGAAGACCAGCACCACGCACCAGGAGTGCGCGGCACGGCGCTGGTGCAGAGCGGCCCGCAGCACGGACAGGGAGGCCACCAGCCAGGGCCCGTAGACCAGCAGGGGCCACCAGTGGCGCAGGCCCCTCGTCTCGGGCGAGACGGCGACCAGCCGCAGGGGGTCGTAGGCGACCATGCCGCTCAGCAGGCCCACGGCGGCGGCGATGACGGCCGCGAGCGAGGCGACGGCGAGGCTGGTGGTGCGGAACAGGCCCCGGGTCCTGCGGACGCGGACCTTGCGGTGGCGCCGGGGGACCTCCCGCACGGGCGGCAGTTCCTCGGTGATCTCCTGCAGCCGCTGCATGTGGGAGTCCGGTGCCGGGCCGGGGGCCGCACGCGGCGGTTCGTCACGCGGGGCCGGGATGCGCGTCTGCTGCCCGAGGGCCTCCTCGAGGATGAACGCCAGTTCCTCGGCCGGATCCCAGGTCGGGTCCGGGGGCGTCAGCGGTGTGATGAAATCCCGGGCCGGTGCGCGGTGCCGGCCGGTGCCTTCGATTCCATGCTCGTACACGACGCGGCCCCCGCTACTTCGCGAGAACCAGGGCGGGCCATTCCGTGGCGCTGATCCAGCGGCGGGCGAGATCCTTCTCCAGGGTGCTCATGGTGCGGATGAAATCGCGCAGCACCGGTTCGGTCACCTGCAGCGTGACCGGGCAACCGCTTCTGGTGAGCGTGCCGTTGACGGTGGCGGACGAGTGCGCTGGAGCGGGAATGTAGGTGTACGGCCCGAGCGTTACCGCCCAGCCGTCTTTCCTGGTCGCCTCGGTCATGTACCGACTAACCGTCGCCTCACATCACCGGATGCGCGGCAAAAGAGTGAAGGATGTGTGTGAATGAGCATCTTATTCATGCGCCATGAGAAGCATTAGGGCTCTCCATATCCCTGTATGAAGAACAGGGAGCGAATCTTTTCCGCCACGGCCGTCCGGGGTGTTTCACAACGCAGGTGCGTGAGTCCGTGCGGAACAGGTGTTGGACGGGCCGATCACCGCCGGGGGACGGTGGCCGCATGTCCCGACTCACCCCGTACCGCCGCCTGTTCAGGCTGCCCGGCACCCGCGCCTTCACCGCCGGGAACCTGCTGGCCCGGCTGCCGATGGGCATGTTCAGCGTCAGCGCGGTCGTCATGATCGCCGGTGCCCGCGACTCGTACGCGCTTGCCGGTGCCGTGACGGCGACGGGTCTGGCGGCGACCGCGGTGGTCGCGCCCTGGACGGCACGGCTGGTCGACCGGTACGGACAGGCCCGGGTGGCCCTGCCCGCCACGGCGTTCGCCGCGCTCGGCTCCGTCGCCCTGGTGCTGTGCGTCCGCCGGGACGCTCCGGACTGGACGCTGTTCGCCTCCTACGCGGCCACCGCGACGACCCCGAACACCGGGGGGATGTCCCGGGCGCGCTGGGCGCATCTGCTGGCCGGCGACGCGAAGGCGCTGCACACCGCCAACTCCTTCGAACAGGCCGCGGACGAGCTGTGCTTCATGATCGGCCCGGTGCTCGCGGCGTTTTTGTGCGGGACGTTCTTCCCGGAGGCCGGCACGCTGACCGGGGTGGTGCTGCTGCTGTCGGGCACGGTCCTGTTCACCACCCGGCGTGCGACGGAGCCGCCGGTCGCCGCGGGGGTGCCGGCCCGGGCGCCCCTGCGCGCCCCCGGCATTCCGCCGCTGCTCGTGGTGTGCCTGGCGATGGGGGCGGTGTTCGGCGCGACGGAGGTCGTCACGCTCGCGTTCGCCGACACGCAGGGGCACAAGGCGGCGGCGGGCGTGGTGCTCGGACTGCAGGCGGCCGGTTCCTGCGCGGCGGGCCTGCTGTACGGCACGGCGCGGCTCACCGGTCCGGTCGCCGCGCGGCTGCCGTGGTGCCTGGCGGCGATGACGGGCCTGCTGACCCTGCCCCTGCTCGCCGCGTCCGTCACGGGGTCGCTGCCGGTGCTGGCCGCGGCGCTGCTGGTCGCCGGGATGGCGACGGCCCCGGCCATGGTCACCACCATGACGCTGGTCCAGGAGCGGACGCCGCAGGGCCGGCTCAACGAGGGCATGACCCTCGCGGTGACCGGACTGCTGGGCGGGATCGCCTGCGGCAGCGCGATCGGCGGCTGGACGGTGGAGCACATGACGCCGACGGTGGGCTACACGATCCCCCTGACGGCGGCGGCCACGGCCCTGCTCCTCTCCCTCCCCACGGCCAGATCCCCCCACCGTCTCCCGACCCCCCTCACCCGGACCTGACCAGGGGTGTCCCCGCGCCGGCGGCGCCCCGCCCGGCGCATGGCGAAGGCCCCGCCACCCGGAAGTGGCGGGGCCTTCGCCCACATGGGATGAGTGGAGATGGCGGGAATCGAACCCGCGTCCAACGGTGCAGAACCAGGGCTTCTCCGTGTGCAGTTCGCTGCGCTTTTCTCGGCCCCGGCGATCACGCGAACAAGTCGCCGACGGGCCCAGTCACTGTTTGGTTTCCCACCGAACCCCGTGACCGGGCTCGATGGTTTAGTTCCCTAGCTTATGCCAGGATCCGGGTCGGGAACGTCCCCGGGCTGACACCCATTAAGGGTCCTTCACTCACTGCTTATCAGGCAGCGAGGGCGAAGGACTGGGAATCGCGCTTGGTGTTGGCGATTATTTTTTGCGACATATGGTTTACGAGATCATTGCCGCTTCCTCGACACGCTTCCCCTGCTTCGACATCCGCTGTCGAAACCGATCATCCCCATGTTGTGTTGACAATCCCCTCCGGAGAGGGGCCCGCACCCGCCGTGGGGTGCTCGCACCATCGTACGTGACCAACGCAGGTCGGTGCCAGCGTATTCCTACGCCCCGCGCTGCTTGCGCCGCACCGCCGAGATCGCTCGCTCGGTCTCCCGCCGGTCCTGCTTCTCCCGGAGCGTCTGGCGCTTGTCGTACTCCTTCTTGCCCTTCGCCAGCGCGATCTCGACCTTCGCCCGGCCGTCCTTGAAGTACAGCGCGAGGGGCACGATGGTGTGGCCCGTGTCGCCCGACTTCGACTCCAGCTTGTCGATCTCGGAGCGGTGCAGCAGCAGCTTGCGCTTGCGCCGCGCGCTGTGGTTGGTCCAGGTGCCCTGGCTGTACTCCGGCACGTGCACGTTGTGCAGCCACGCCTCGCCGTCGGTGAGCTGGACGAAGCCGTCGACCAGCGACGCCCTTCCCTGGCGCAGCGACTTCACCTCGGTGCCGGTGAGGACCAGGCCGGCCTCGTACGTGTCGATGACGAGGTAGTCGTGCCGCGCCTTCTTGTTCTGCGCGATCAGCTTGCGCCCTTTTTCCTTAGCCATAGTGCCGACCATTTTCGCACTACGCGGGGGTCCGGGGGAAAGCGGATTACGAGTGGTTCGCCAGACCCCGCAGCACGGACTCGGCGCGCTGCAGGGCGCCCTCGTCGGTCTCCAGGTCGGGAGTGATGCCCCGGCCGTCCACCCCGCGCCCGGAGGGGGTGCGGTAGTGGCCGACGGTGAGCTCCGCCACGGAGCCGTCGGGCAGCCGGGCAGGCATCTGGACCGAGCCCTTGCCGAAGGTGCGCGAGCCGACCACCAGGGCCCGTCCGCGGTCCTGCAGGGCGCCGGTGAGCAGCTCGGCGGCGCTCATCGTGCCGCCGTCGACGAGCGCGACCAGCGGCCGGGTCGTGTCGCCGCCGGGCTCGGCGTGCAGGGCGCGCTGCTCACCCTCGACGTCGTAGGTGGCCACCAGGCCGGCGTCGAGGAAGGCGGAGGCGGCGGTGACGGCCTCGGTGACCAGGCCGCCGGAGTTGCCGCGCAGGTCGAGGACGACCCCGGCACCGCGCGGGGCCCGCCGGACGGCGTCGCGGACCTGGCCGCCGGAGTTCTTGGTGAAGGTGTCCACGTCGATCAGGGTGAGGGCGCCCGGCAGGTCCCGGACGGTGACGGAGTCGGTGGACAGGCGGGCCCGGCGCAGGGTCTCGGTCCAGGTGCGGCCGTCGCGCTCCAGGCCGAGGCGGACGGTGGTGCCGGCGGGGGCGTCGGAGGCGTCCCCGCGCAGTAAGGAGACGACCTCTGTGACGGGACGGCCGTCGGTCTTCTCGCCGTCGACGCTGCGCAGCAGGTCCCCGGGGCGGATCCCGGCGCGTGCGGCGGGCGAACCGGTGCGCACCTTGGTCACCGCGACCCGGCCGTCGCGCTCGCTGCCCGCCCACAGGCCGACCCCGGTGTACCGGCCGTCGAGGGCGTCCTCGAACTCCTCGTACTCGCCACGGGAGTAGACGGCGGCCCAGCGGTCGCCGCTGCGGCTGGCGGCCCGCCTCGCGGCCTCCACGGGGGACTTGCCGTCGGCCATGGCCTCTTCGGCCGCCCTGGCGACGTCCGCGTGGCGGGCGAGCGGGGCGGCGGCCGAACGGGCCTCGTCCGGCGCGGACTTCCCTTCGCCCTGGGGCAACGCCCCGGTGGCGGCACCGGCGACGAGCACGCTCGTGAACACCAAGGTCAGGGCGGCCCCGCGGCGGATGCGACGGGGCTGACAGAACGGGTCACGACCTGACATGCCGGTGAGTCTAGGACAAGCGGAAGGGCCGTACGGCCGGTTGACCGTACGGCCCTTCTTGGCATGCGTCACACCTTCAAGTACTTGCGCAGCGCGAAGAACGCGGCCAGCGCGGGCATCAGCAGGCTGGTGGCGAGGATGAGCGGCAGCTTCGTCAGGACGGCGTCCCACCCGATGAAGTTGATCAGGGTGAGCTGATCGGCGAGGGCCAGTCCGTGGTCGATGAGGAAGTACCGGGCGATCAGCAGGAAGGCGCAGGCGAGGGTGCCGCCGATGAGTCCGGCGACCGCGGCCTCCATGATGAACGGCGCCTGGATGTAGAAGCCGGAGGCGCCGACCAGCCGCATGATGCCGGTCTCCCTGCGGCGGCTGAACGCCGAGACGCGCACGGTGTTGACGATCAGCATCAGCGCGACGACCAGCATCAGCGCCATCACCGCGCGGGCGGCCCAGTTCATGCCGTTCAGCAGCTTGAAGAGGTTGTCCAGCAGGCCCTTCTGGTCCTGGACGGACTGCACGCCGTCACGGCCGTTGAAGGCGGTGGCGATGACCTGGTACTTCTCCGGGTCCTTCAGCTTGATGCGGTAGGACTCCTGCATCTGGTCCGGCGTGAGGGAGGCGGCCAGCGGGGAGTCGCCGAACTGCTCCTTGTAGTGCTTGTACGCCTGGTCCTGCGTCTCGTAGGTGACCGTCTCGACGACGTTCATCTCGGCGAGGTCGGCCTTGATCTGCTTCTTCTGGTCGTCGGTCACCGCGCCCTTGGCGCACTTGGGGTCCGACTCGGCGTCGCTCTTGTTGCACAGGAAGATCGAGACGTTGACCTTGTCGTACCAGTAGCCCTTCATCGTGTTGACCTGGTCGCTCATCAGGAGCGACCCGCCGAACAGGGCGAGCGACAGGGCGACGGAGACGACGACCGCGAAGGTCATCGTCAGGTTGCGGCGGAGACCGACGCCGATCTCCGACAGGACGAACTGGGCGCGCATGGCGGCTGGTTATGCCTTTCCGTGGATCTCGGGTGCGGTCTCAGTGCTGGTAGCCGTAGACACCGCGGGCCTGGTCGCGCACGAGCCGGCCCTTCTCCAGTTCGATGACGCGCTTGCGCATCTGGTCCACGATGTTCTGGTCGTGCGTGGCCATGACCACGGTCGTGCCCGTGCGGTTGATGCGGTCGAGCAGCTTCATGATGCCGACGGAGGTCTGCGGGTCGAGGTTGCCGGTGGGCTCGTCGGCGATGAGCAGCTTCGGCCGGTTGACGAACGCCCGCGCGATCGCGACGCGCTGCTGCTCACCACCGGACAGCTCGCCGGGCATCCGGTCCTCCTTGCCGCCGAGGCCGACGAGGTCGAGCACCTGCGGCACCGACTTGCGGATCTCGCCGCGGGACTTGCCGATGACCTCCTGCGCGAAGGCGACGTTCTCGCCGACCGTCTTGTTCGGCAGCAGGCGGAAGTCCTGGAAGACGGTGCCGAGCTGGCGCCGCATCTGCGGCACCTTCCAGTTGGACAGGCGGGCGAGGTCCTTGCCCAGGACGTGCACCTGTCCGTGGCTGCACCGCTCCTCGCGGAGAATCAGCCGCAGGAAGGTGGACTTTCCGGAGCCGGAGGACCCCACGAGGAAGACGAACTCGCCCTTCTCGACCTCCAGGGAGACATCCCTGAGGGCGGGGCGGGTCTGCTTGGGGTAGACCTTGGAGACATTGTCGAATCGGATCACGGATGCACCACGGGTCGCCGGGGGTAGATGAGCGTGACCTTACGCGAACCGGGCAGGGGGCCGCAGTCACCGGTCGCGGTTGCGCAGCGGATGTGCCGTTTTGTACGTCCGTCGGGGGCGTGGGGGGCAGCGCGCCCGGGCGCGGCGCTGCGGGCCCGCGGGGCCGTGCGACCGCCGTCACGTTCGGCGGCGACCGCGCGGCACGCCCGGGAACCTGGCACAGTGGAGGGGGGAACAATCCCGTCCCCCCACACGTTGGACACGTGGAACCGGCGCAAGGAGGGCGAGCGCATGACGTACGACCGGCTGGTGTGCGCGAACTGCGCGGCCCCCGTGAGCGAGGGCCGCTGCCCCGTGTGCCGCGCGAACCGCGAGCGCCTGCAGCAGGAGAACTTCCTCGGGAACCTGAACCCCATGGCGCTGATCGCCCTGCTGACGGTGCTGATCGCGGCCGTGGCGCTCCTGGCGCACCAGACCGCGTGACGTCGTAGCGGCCCGGCCGCGACGACAGGACGACATCCCGGACACGGCCGAGGGCCCGGAGCGTGACGCTCCGGGCCCTCGGTGGTGCGCTGTGCCGACGATGCCCCGCGGGCGCCGTCGTCAGGCGGCGGCGCCGCCGCGGCCACCGGCGAGACGCGGCAGCAGGCGGAAGCCGACACCGCCGGCGATCATCGTGGCGGCGCCGATCACCAGGAAGGTGGTCTGCGCGGCGCCGGTCTCGGCGAGCTCCTTGCCGTCGCCCTGGGCCTGCGGCGCCGGGGTGTTGTCGGAGCCGGTGTCGGTGAGCGCGGAGGAGCCCTCCTGCTGCGGCGAGGTGCCGCCGTCGGGGTCGGCGGCGTTGCCCCCACCGGTACCGCCGCCGTTGCCGTTGCCGCCGCCGTTGCCGCCGCCGTTGCCGTTACCGCCGCCGTTTCCGCCGCCGTTGCCGTTGCCGTTGCCGCCGCCGTTGCCGTTGCCCGGGTCGGTCGGGGGCTCGGAGGGCTCGGTGGGCAGGTCCGTGGGCTCGGGGTCCACGGTCGGCTCGGGGTCGGTGGGCGCCGGGTCGGTCGGGGCCGGGTCCGTCGGCAGGTTGGTCGGGACGTCCGTCGGAGCCGGCTCGGTCGGGGCGGGCTCGGTCGGGTCGTTGCCGACGTTCACACCGACACCGACGTTCACGCCCAGGTCGAGAGCGGATGCGGCACCCGCCGCGGTCAGCGAGGCACCGGCCGCGATGACGGCACCGGCCGCTATGCGAGCGACACGGATCCGCGTCTTCTTCGTCATGTGGTTGCTACCCCCAGTAGCTCATCGTCATTAGGCAGCGCTCGGGGCTGTGCTCGACGGGGACGGCCGCGGTGAGAGGGCCCCCCGGTTCACATGCGCCCCGGAAGACACGCATGCCGCGCTTCACCCTTCCCATTTTTCAAGAACACGTCAAGGCCGTTTGCGGGCGCCATGTCCGACTACGGGGGCTATGCCGGGAGTTCGGATGTGCGGATGTGACGCAGAACCCCGACAAGGGCCCACGGAAAAGGCAACTGCCGCCCCGTGGGCGGCAGTTGCCTTGTCGACAAACTTACTTCTCCTGCTGCTTGCGCCAGCGAATCCCGGCCTCGAGGAACCCGTCGATCTCGCCGTTGAACACGGACTCCGGGTTGCCGACCTCGAACTCGGTGCGCAGGTCCTTGACCATCTGGTACGGGTGCAGCACGTACGAACGCATCTGGTTGCCCCAGGAGTTGCCGCCGTCGCCCTTGAGGGCGTCCATCTTGGCCTGCTCCTCCTGACGGCGGCGCTCCAGCAGCTTGGCCTGGAGGACGTTCATCGCCGTGGCCTTGTTCTGGATCTGCGAGCGCTCGTTCTGGCAGGAGACCACGATGCCGGTCGGGAGGTGGGTGATGCGCACGGCGGAGTCCGTGGTGTTCACGCCCTGGCCGCCGGGGCCCGAGGAGCGGTAGACGTCGATGCGCAGCTCGGACTCGTCGATGTCGACGTGGTCGGACTGCTCGACGACGGGGAGCACCTCGACACCGGCGAAGGAGGTCTGGCGCCGGCCCTGGTTGTCGAAGGGCGAGATGCGCACCAGCCGGTGCGTGCCCTGCTCGACGGAGAGGGTGCCGTAGGCGTAGGGCGCCTGCACGGAGAAGGTGGTCGACTTGATGCCGGCCTCCTCCGCGTACGAGGTCTCGATGAGCTCCGTCTTGTAGCCCTTCTGCTCCGCCCAGCGCAGGTACATCCGCTGCAGCTTCTCGGCGAAGTCCGCGGCGTCGACGCCACCGGCCTCGGCGCGGATGTTGACCAGCGCCTCGCGGGAGTCGTACTCGCCGGACAGGAGGGTGCGGACCTCCATCTCGTCCAGCGCCTTCTTCACGGCGGACAGCTCGGACTCGGCCTCGGCGCGGGTGTCCGGGTCGTCCTCCTCCTCGGCCATCTCGAAGAGGACGCCGAGGTCGTCGATGCGACCGCGCAGCGCCTCGGCCTTGCGCACCTCGGCCTGGAGGTGGGAGAGCTTGCTGGTGATCTTCTGCGCCTCATCGGGGTTGTCCCACAGGGACGGCGCGGCCGCCTGCTCCTCGAGCACGGCGATGTCTGCCCTCAGCTTCTCGAGGTCCAGAACGGCCTCGATCGACTCCATGGTCGAGGAGAGGGACTTGAGCTCTTCGGATACATCGACGACTGCCACGCCCTCCAGCGTAACGGCTCCGCCCGGCGGCCATCGCCGGGCGGCCGTGACGGGCGGCTCACGGCGACTGGGGCGCCGAGTTCCTCGTGTCCTGGGGCGGGGTGTCGGTGTCGTCACCCGACGTGGTCAGCCACGCGCCGACGCCGACCGCCGCCACCAGGGCGACGGCGCCCGCGCCCAGGGCCACCCGGCGGCGCCGGGCCGCGGCGCGGTTGCGGGCCGAGCCGGGGCGGGGGGCGCCGGGGGCGCGGGGGGCCCGGGCGGTGCCGTGGGCGCCGCCGGCCAGCTCGTCGGGGGCGGGCACGCGCATCGAGGTGTGGGTGTCGCGGTTGGAGTCGGCGGGTTTCGCGCCCGGCACCAGGGGGACGGCCCCGCGGCGGCGGATCCGCTCCCCGGCCGGTGCCGCCGTGACGGGCTGCTCCGGGCGGGCGGTGTCCTCGGCGGAGTCCGCCTCCGGCTCGTCCACCTCCAGCGGCGGCATGCCCGCCAGCATCGGCAGCAGCTCCCGCAGCCGGACGCCCAGCTCTGAGGCCCGCAGCCGGGAGGCGGGGGCCTTGGCCAGGCACTGCACGAGCAGCTGCCACAGCTCGTCCGGGATGCCGGGCAGCGGGACGACCGTCTCCGTGACGTGCCGGCGCAGGACCGCGCCGGGGTGGCCGCCGCCGAACGGGGTGAAGCCCGCGAGCAGCTCGTACAGGACCGTGGCGAGGGCGTAGATGTCGACGGCTGCGCGCGGGGGCAGCCCTTCGACGATCTCCGGGGCGAGGTAGTCGGGGGTGCCGATGATCTTCGTGGCCTTGGTGCGGCGCGGGGTGTCGATGAGCTTGGCCACCCCGAAGTCGGTCAGCAGCGCGCGGTGGGAACCGCCGGGGCCGAGCGGGCCCTGCATGTCCAGCAGCACGTTCTCCGGCTTCACGTCGCGGTGCACCACCCCCGCGGCGTGGGCGGCGGCCAGTCCGTCGGCGACGTCGGCCGCGATGGCGACGGCCGCCTCGGGCGCGAGGCGGCGGTCGCGGTCCAGGCGGGTGCGCAGGTCCGTGCCGCGGACCAGGTCCATGACGAGGGCCAGGTCGTTGCCGTCGACGACGAGGTCGCGCACGGACACCACGTGCGGGTGCTCCAGCCCCAGCAGGGCCGTGCGCTCCTGGACGAAGCGCCCGACGAGCTCCTGGTCGGACGCGAGGTCCTCGCGCAGCAGCTTGATGGCGACGGGCCCCTCGGGTCCCTCGCCCAGCCACACCGTGCCGGCGCTGCCCCGCCCGAGGATCTGGTGGGCGGTGTACCGGCTGCCGATCTTCCGTGCCAAGGCTGCTCCTACCGACGCGTGTTGTCGTTAAAACTACGCGTCCGGGGAGCCAACCTTCACCGGGGAGGCGGAAATCACCCGCCAGGTGTCGACAAATCTCCAACCTGGCGGGCCGGTTCCGGTCAGTTCGTGCCGGAACCGCTCGAACCGAGCTTGTCCAGCCAGCCGGTCACCGTGGAGAACCAGTCGGTGAGCTGGTCCCAGTAGCCCTTGGTGGTGCCGATCCACTCCTGGAGCGGGCTCAGTTCCCACACCAGCCAGCCCGCGACGAACAGGATGACGAGGGTGAACAGGCAGCCCTTCAGGCAGCCGAGCCCGGGGATGCGCATCGGGTTGGCGCTGCGCTGCCGGGGCTGCCGGGGCTCGCGCTGGGGCCGCTGGGGCTGCTGCGGCTGGGCCGGGGGCGGGGGCGGGGCGTAGCGCTGCGGCGGCTGGGGGCGCTGAGGCTGCTGCGGCTGCGGGGCGTACTGCTGGGGCTGCTGCTGTTGCTGCGGGTAGCCGTAGCCGGGGCCCGGCGGGGGCGCCTGGCGGCGCGGGGGCTGCTGGGGCCGGGCGACCTGGCGCTGCGGGCGGCGGCGCAGCGGGTCCTCGTTCGGGTCGAGGTACTGGATCTGCGTCTGCTCGTTGCGGTCACGGGCCGCGCGCAGCTGGTTCTGCCAGGGGTGCGGGTCCTGCGGGCCGCCCTGCTGGTTCTGCTGGCCGGGGTGGCCGGGCGCGCCCGGCGGGACCGGCGGCATGACGGCGGTCGGGTCGGCCGCGCCCCGGTGGGGCAGCACGGCGGTCGGGTCGGCGGCGCCGGCCGGGCCCGCGGTGTGGGGCAGGACGCTGGTCGCGGCGTTCGGGTCGAAGGCGCCGGCGCCCTGTGGCAGGACCTGGGTCGGGTCGGCCGCTCCGGGCGTGCCGGGCACGGGCGCGGGGGCCGGGTCGGGCAGCAGGAGCGCGCCCACGCCCTCGGCGGCGGCGATCTGCGCGGAGTTCGCGTGCACCCCGATGCCGTCGGCGACGACCCGCAGGCCGCGGGCGAGGTTCAGGGCGCTGGGCCGCTCGTCGGGGTTCTTGCGCAGGCACCGCTCGATGACCGTCCACAGCGGGTCCGGGACGGTGGAGGGGCGGCGCGGCTCGGCGCTCAGGTGCTGGTGCAGCACCTCCAGGGCGGAGCTGCCGGAGAACGGCGGGCGGCCGGTGACCAGCTCGTAGAGCAGGATGCCGGCGCCGTAGATGTCGACGGCGGAGGTCTGCGGGCGGCCCTCGGCGGACTCGGGGGCGACGTACGCGGGCGTGCCGACGAACTCCTGGGTGCGGGTCAGGCCCGGGGAGTCGGCGAGGCGGGCGATGCCGAAGTCGGTCAGCAGCGGGTGCATCCGCCCGTCGTACTGCTTCAGCAGCACGTTCGCCGGCTTGAGGTCGCGGTGGACGACGCCGTCGGCGTGGCTGGCGGCGAGCGCGTCGGCGATCTGCGCGGTGAGCAGGGCGGCGGCGACCGGGGTGAAGGGCCCGTTCTCGCGCAGGTAGCGGTGCAGGTCGGGACCCTCGACGAGGTCCATGACCAGGGCCAGCAGCTCGCCCTCGACCACCAGGTCGCGGACCCGGACGATGTTGGGGTGGGTGAGGCGGAGCAGGACGGACCGCTCCCGCAGGAACCGCATGACGATGTCCGGGTCGCCGGCCAGCTCCTCCTTGAGGACCTTGATGGCGACGGTCTCACCGGGCTGCCCCGGCACGGCCGCCTCGGCGCCCGCGGTCTCGCGCTGGCGGGCTCGCCAGACGGTGCCCGTGGCGCCGCGTCCGAGCGGCTCCTCGAGCAGGTACTTGCTGCCTACCGGCCGCACGTCATGCGCTCCCTGGTGCTTGCCTTGCCTGCTGGCCTGTCCGCCCCACTGTAGTGCCGGGCGCCCAGGACCGGAGTGTCGTCTTTCCGTGGGTCTTACGCAGCCGCCCCCACACTCGTTCGAAGGGAAGACGCGCACCCCCGTCCTGTGGTTGCCGGGATCGGGCGTGACCGATCTCAAGCGGTCGCCCCCGGGGCCGTTGTCCGGCACTTTTGCGGGCAGAGCCGACCATTCAAGATCACCTTTTCCGGAGGGGCGGGCGCGGTGTCGGTGGCAGGTGCGAGGATGCGTGCAGTACTGGCCGACGTGCCGGGGCGGGGCGGGGGACTCCGCGCCCGGGCAGAAGGGACCGCTGACGGCGATGCAGATCCGGCTGACCGTCATAGATCCGCTGGGCGCATCGGCTCCGGGGCGGGACCGCGCCCCACGCACCGACGTCCTGGTCACGGCACCGGCCGGCACGGCGCTCGCGGCGGTGGCCTCTGCCCTCGCCCAGGCGGTCTCCGGCGGTGACGGCTCGGGCACCCCCGTGCTGTACGCCGGGGAGCAGCGGCTGGACGCCCAGCGCTGCACGCTCGGCGAGCCCCCGCTGACCGACGGCGCCGTGCTGTCCGTGGGCGCGCCCGGGGAGCCCGAGCCGCATCCCGAGCTGGCGGACGCCCCGGCCCAGCTCCAGGTGATCGCGGGCCCCGACGCCGGCGGTGTCCACCTGCTGCACGGTGGCGAGATCCGCATCGGCCGCTCCGCCGACGCCGACGTGCCGCTGGACGACCCGGACGTCTCCCGGCTGCACTGCGCGGTGACGGTCGGCGCGGACGGCCGCGTCTCGGTCGCCGACCTGGACTCCACGAACGGCACGACGCTCGACGGCGTCCGGGTGGGCGGCCGTGCCGTCGGTTTCGCGCCGGGGGCGCTGCTGCGGATCGGGGAGTCCGCGCTGCGGCTGGCTCCGGCGGGCGGGCCGGGGGGCCGGGTGGCGACGACCCCGGACGGCGAGGGGCACGTGCGCGTGCCGGGTCCTTCCGGCGGCGAGGCCGTCGCGGCCCCGGCGGGGCCCTCGGGCCCGACGCAGCACGGCCACGGCCCGGGGACCTGGGGCGCGCCGGGCGGCGCCGGGGCGCCCGCCGCGGTGCCCGGGCAGGGAGCGGCCCCGCGGATCGAGAACGACGGAGCGGCGCGGGACTCCGGCGCCGGTCGGGGGCCGGGCGGGCCCCCGCGCGCGTCCTTCGAGGTACGGCCGTCGGGCGTGGACGTCAGCGCGCCGCGAGAAAGCCCCGGCCCGTCCCGCCGTCAGGGTGAGCCCCGCGCCACGGGCGGGGACGGGGACACGCATGCGGGACGCTCCGGCTTCGGGGCGTTCGGCGAGGCCGCCGCCGGCGGCGGGGTACCGGCCCCCGCGCCGGGACGGGCGCAGGCCCACCGTGCCGAGGGCCCCACCGCCGGCCCGCACCGGCCCCGCGCCGCCGACCGCCCGACCGCCGACGCCCCTGGTCACCGCGCCCCGGGTGCCGGTGGCGGGGTCCCCGGCCACCTGGACGAGGGCGCCGGTGGTGGTGACACCCACCGGGCCGCCGACGCCGTCGCCGACGGCCCGGCGGCCTCCGAGGAGCGTGCCGGGCGGGGGCGGAAGGGCACGCCGCTGCGGGGCACGGACCTGCCGTCCGGGACGCGCCGGCGGGGCGGGCTCGGCGCGTGGGCGCGACGCCTGGCCGGGGGCCGCGGGGAGGCACCCGATCCGTACGAGGTGGACGAGGACGAGCCGTCCGAGCCGTCCGAGGGGGTCGCGCCGCAGCGCCCGGCCTTCGCGGCGCCCGTCCGGGAGACCTGGCCGGACCCGGCTGCCCTGCTGCTGACGGCCCTGGGCCCCGGGCCCCGGCTCTGGGAGCGCGGTCCGGGTCACCCCGAGGCGCTCGCGGTGCGGCTGGGCACCGCCGACCGGCCCGCGCCGGACGGCTCGGGTCTGCTGCCCGCGGTGCCGGTGACGGCCGGGCTGCGCGAGGTCGGCTCGCTGGGGCTGGCCGGGCCCCGGGCGCGCCTGGCCGGGCTCGCCCGCGCGGTGCTGGCGCAGCTCGCCGCGCTGCACTCCCCCGACACACTGGAGATCGTCCTGATCGCCGCGGACCGCTCGCGGCCCCTGGAGGAGCGCGCGGCCGAGTGGTCCTGGCTGGGCTGGCTGCCGCACGTCCGCCCGGGCCACGGGCAGGACTGCCGGCTGCTCCTCGCCCACGACCGGGAGCAGGCCGCGGCCCGCACCGAGGAGCTGACGCGCCGCCTGGAGGACCTGTCGGCCGAGGCGGGTTCGGCCGCCCCGGTGGCGGGCCACGCACCGGTGGGCGCCGCGGAGGGCGCCCGCCCACCCGGCGGCCGGCCCTCCGTGCCCGCGCCCCGCCGCCCCTCGTGGGCCCGGGACGACGAGGCCGGCACCGGTTCGGCGGCCGCCTTCGCGGGCCCGTACACGCTGGTCGTGGTCGACGGCGACCCGGGCGGGGCGGAGCTGCGCAAGGCCGTGGCGCGGCTGGCGCTGGAGGGGCCCCGGGCGGGGATCCACGTCCTGTGCCTGGCCGAGACGGCCGCCGCCTCCCCGGCCTCCCCCGTGACGGAGACCTACGAGGCGGCCTGTGCCGTGGCGCCCACGTTCCGCCAGTGCGGCGCCGTCGCGCTGCTCAGCGGGGACGTGGCGACGGCCCTGCGGCTGGTGCGGGTGGCCCGCGCCGGCGGCGACGGCTCGCCGGCCCGGGCCGTCGGGCACGGCACGATCGCCACGGTCGACGCCGTCTCCCCCGCCTGGGCGGAGCGGTTCGCGCGGGCCCTCGCGCCGCTGCGCCCCGACGAGGCGGGCGGCGGACGGCAGCCGCGGGTCTCCGCGCCGCTGCCCCAGTCCGCCCGGCTGCTGGACGAGCTGGGCCTGGCCCGGGCCACTCCGGCCTCGCTCATGGCCCGCTGGGCGGACGCGGCCGACGACACCGGGGCGCTGGGCGGCCGGGTGCGCGCGGTGCTGGGCGCCGGTCCGCGCGGCCCGGTGTGCGCGGACCTCGCGGCGCAGGGACCGCATCTGCTGATCGAGGGCCCGCCGGGCAGCGGCCGTACGGAGCTGCTGCGGGCGGTCGTGGCGTCCCTGGCTGCGGCGGAACGGCCGGACCGGCTGGGCATCGTGCTGGTCGACGGCCGGGGCGGCCCGGGCGCGGGCGGCGGCCCGGGCGAGGGTCTGCGGGTGTGCACGGACGTGCCGCAGGTCACCACCTACCTCACGGCCCACGATCCGGTGCTGATGCGCGAGTTCGCGCAGTCGCTGAGCGCGGAGCTGAAGCGGCGGAGCGAGCTGCTGGGGCGGTCCGACTTCGCCGAGTGGCACACGGGCCGGGAGCTGTCGGGCCGGATGGTCGCCCAGCGCACCGCGGCCGGCCGGGGCGGCGCCGAGGCCCCGGCGGACGGGGCCTCGGACCTGGACTCGCCGTCCAGTTCGACCATCCGGCTGCGCCCCGGGGCCGCCCGCCGGCAGACCGAGGCGGCGGCGCCCCCGCTGCCCCGGCTCGTGGTGGTCGTCGACGACCTGGACGCCCTGGTCTCCCCGGCCCTCGGCTCGACCGGGCGGCCCGCGGCCGGCTCGGTGATGCGCGCCCTGGAGGCCGTGGCCCGGGAGGGGGAGCGGCTCGGCGTGCACCTCGTGGCCGCCACCGGGCCCTGCCCGCGCACCGCGGAGACCGAACCGGCGCGCCGGGCCACCCTGCGCGTCACGCTCGACGAACCCGCACCGGGCCCGGACGAGCCCGCGCCGGGCCGCGGCAGCCTCACCTCGCCGGACGGGCGCAGCACCCCGTTCCAGGGCGGCCGGGTCACCGGCCGGATCCCGCGGACGGCGACGCTGCGGCCCACGGTGGTACCGCTCGAATGGCACCGCATGGGTGACCCGCCGGCCCGGCGCCCGGTGCGGGAACTCGGAAACGGCCCGACCGACCTGGCACTGTTGGCCAGCGCGCTGGAAAGGGCGGCGCGAGAGGTCGCGGCGGTCCGGGTGCCGTCGCTCCTGTGACAGGGCACGGCCCCCGGCCCCGCCGGACGGCCCCCGCCTCACCCCTGGTCACGAGGGAGTCACGATCGCCCGGTTGACAGCGGACGCCATCTTGCCGCCCCCGCACACCCGGGCGTAGACCAGATCGCACGGGAGCGCGCTCGACGTTCGACGAGGAACGAAGAACGGGGCAGTCATGCGCATGATGAGCAGGACCATCCGGACACGCCGGTCGCCCGAGCGGGACGGGACGACCCCCCACAGCCGTAAGGCCACCCGGGCCGCGGCAGCCGTCGCCGCGGGAGCGCTCGCGCTCTCGCTCACCGCCTGCGGGGGCGACGACAACGGCAGCGGTTCCGACACCGGCACCTCGGAGGAGACCGCCGGCCAGGTCACCCTGCCGAAGCTGAACGGGACGAGCCTGGAGATCGCCGCCGTGTGGACCGGCGCCGAACAGGCCAACTTCAAGAAGGTGCTGGCGGAGTTCGAGAAGCAAACGGGCGCCAAGGTGACGTTCGTGCCCGCCCAGGACCCGATCATCAACTTCATCGGCTCCAAGGTGGCCGGCGGGCAGCCGCCGGACGTCGTGATGCTGCCGCAGCCCGGCGCCATCAAGCAGGCCGTCGACCGGGGCTGGGCCAAGCCGCTCGGCTCCGACGCCCTCAAGGAGCTGGGCGAGAACTACTCGCAGGGCTGGCAGGACATCGGCAAGGTCGGCGGCAAGGCGTACGGGGTCTACTACAAGGCCGCCAACAAGTCGCTGATCTGGTACAACAACCAGGTCTTCGAGAACGCCGGGGCGAGCGAGCCCGAGACCTGGCCGGAGCTGCTGAACACCGCGCAGACGGTGTTCGACTCCGGCGTCACCCCCTTCTCGGTGGGCGGTTCCGAGGGCTGGACGCTCACCGACTGGTTCGAGAACGTCTACCTCTCCCAGGCCGGCCCGGAGAAGTACGACCAGCTGGCCAAGCACGAGATCAAGTGGACCGACCCGTCCGTGAAGGACGCGCTCACCACCCTCGCGCAGGTCTGGGGCAAGCCCGACTACATCGCCGGCGGGGCGGACGGGGCGCTGCAGACCGACTTCCCGGCCTCCGTCACGCAGGTGTTCACCGGTGGGGACCAGCCCAAGGCCGCCATGGTCGCCGCGGGTGACTTCGCCCAGGTCAACATCCCGCAGAGCATGAAGGTCGGCACGGACGCGAAGGTGTTCCCCTTCCCGGCGGTCGGCGACAACGGGCCGGTGGTCTCGGGCGGTGACGCGGCCGTGATCCTGGAGGACTCGAAGGGGGCGCAGGCGCTGGCCACCTGGCTCGCCTCGCCGGACGCGGCGACCATCCAGGCGAAGCTCGGCGGCTACCTCTCGCCCAACAAGAACGTGCCGAACTCCGCCTATCCGAACTCGGTGCAGCAGAAGATCGCCAAGGCGCTCATCGACGCCGGTGACGACTTCCGCTTCGACATGTCCGACCAGGCCCCGCAGGCCTTCGGCGGCACGCCCGGCAAGGGTGAGTGGAAGATCCTGCAGGACTTCCTGAAGAACCCGGACGACGTGGCGGGCACGCAGCAGAAGCTGGAGGCCGAAGCGGCCGCGGCGTACGGGAACTGACGTCATGACGTCGCCCACGGCGGCAGGGGGCGCCACGCCCCCTGCCGCTCCCCCGTCGCGCAAGAGTGTGACCGGCACCCGCAGGATGGTCGCGGCGCTGTTCCTGCTGCCCGCCCTCGTCCTGCTCGGCGCGCTCGTGGTGTACCCGATCGGGTACTCGGTGGTCCGCAGCTTCTACGACCAGTCCGGCGACGGCTTCGCCGGCATCGACAACTACAAGGCCCTCTTCACCGACGAGGGCATCCGCACCGCGCTGAAGAACAACATCATCTGGGTGGTCTTCGCGCCGACGGTGGCGACGGCCCTCGGCCTGATCTTCGCGGTGCTGACCGAACGGGTGCGCTGGGGAACGGCGTTCAAGCTGGTCGTCTTCATGCCGATGGCGATCTCGATGCTGGCGGCGGGCATCATCTTCCGCCTGGTGTACGACCAGGACCCGGACAAGGGCGTGGCGAACGCGGTGTGGGTGGGGGTGCACGACACCTTCGCCCAGTCGTCGGCGTTCCCCAAGGCCCACCCGGGCCGCCAGTCGCCGCTGGAGCCGGCCGGGGGCGGGGCGTTCGTCACCAAGTCGCCGGTGCGCGCCGGGGAGGCCGTCTCCCTGCCCCTGGTGGGCGTGGCGCCCGACCTGATGCCGGACGACGCGAAACCGGCCGCGGCGCCGAAGCCCGAGCCGGACAAGGTGACCGGCACGACCTGGCAGGACTTCACACGCGGCCAGGGCGTCGGCAGGCTGAACGGGGTCGACGCGGCCGAACTGGGCTACGCGGGGATGCGGATCGAGGCCGTGAAGGACGGCAGGGTGGTGGCGTCCACGACCGCCGCCGGCGACGGCACCTTCACCCTGCCCGCCTCCGCGGACGGGGCACTGCTGCGGCTCCCGGACAGCAACTTCAAGGAGCCCTACAACGGCCTGGACTGGCTCGGCCCGTCCCTGGTCACCCCCGCCATCATCGGCTCGTACATCTGGATGTGGGCGGGCTTCGCGATGGTGCTGATCGCCGCCGGGCTCGCGGGCGTGCCACGGGAGCTGCTGGAGGCGGCCCGGGTCGACGGCGCGAGTGAGTGGCAGGTGTTCAGACGGGTCACGGTGCCGCTGCTGGCGCCGGTCCTCGCGGTCGTCACCGTCACCCTGATGATCAACGTGCTGAAGGTCTTCGACCTGGTCTTCATCATCGCCCCGGGCTCCGCGCAGGACGACGCGAACGTGCTCGCGCTGGAGCTGTACCGCAAGGGCTTCTCCGAGGACCAGCCGGGCATCGCCAGCGCCATCTCGGTGTTCCTGCTGCTGCTCGTGATCCCGGTGATGTGGTTCAACGTACGGCGGCTGAGGCGGGAGGTGCGGCGATGACCGCGGACGCGGGCGGTCTGCCCGGCACGGCGGCGCGGCCCTCGGGCCCGGTCGAGGTGAAGCGCTCGCCGGCCTCCCGGCTGGTCGAATGGGTCAGCGGCGGACTGGTGCAGGTGTTCCTCATCCTGGTCGGCCTGTTCTGGCTGGTGCCGACGATCGGTCTGCTGCTGGCCAGTCTGCGCTCGCCGGAGGACATCGCGGCGAGCGGCTGGTGGAAGGTGTTCACCGAGCCGTCCCAGATCACCTTCGACAGCTACTCCAAGCTGCTGGAGAACGACGACATCACCAGCAGCCTGCTGAACACGGTGTGGATCACCGTCCCGGCGACCCTGCTGGTGGTGATCATCGGCTCCCTGGCCGGTTACGCCTTCGCGTGGATGGAGTTCCCGGGCCGGGACTGGTGGTTCCTGGGCGTGGTCGGGCTGCTGGTGGTGCCGGTGCAGGTGGCGCTCATCCCGATCGCCGAACTCTTCGGCACCATCGGCATCTTCGGTTCGGTGATGGGCGTGGTGCTGTTCCACGTCGGCTTCGGGCTGCCGTTCGCGGTGTTCCTGCTGCGGAACTTCTTCGCGGAGATCCCGCGGGAGCTGCTGGAGGCGGCCCGGCTGGACGGGGCGGGTGAACTGCGGCTGTTCTTCCGGGTCGTGATGCCGCTCGGTGCCCCGGCGATCGCCGCCCTCGGCATCTTCCAGTTCCTGTGGGTGTGGAACGACCTGCTGGTGGCGCTGATCTTCTCGGACTCCGGGAGCCAGCCGATCACGGTCGCGCTGCAGACGCAGGTACGGCAGTTCGGCAACAACATCGACGTGCTGGCGCCCGGCGCGTTCATCTCGATGGTGGTCCCGCTGGCCGTGTTCTTCGCGTTCCAGCGGCAGTTCGTGTCCGGCGTGATGGCCGGTGCGGTCAAGTAGGCCATACCACAGCGACATCGCGGGGGCGGGCCCGAAGCGGCCCGCCCCCGCGGCGTTCCCCCGGATGACGTAGCCGCCGTAACCAACCGGCCCCACCGGCCGTTCCCGGGCCGAACGCCCGCGCCGACCGATGGATGCCTCTTGCCCAGGTTCAGTGTCATTGTCCCCGCGTACCAGGTCCAGGCGTACCTGCACGAGTGCCTCGAATCGGTGCTCTCCCAGTCCTGTCCCGATCTGGAACTGATCGCCGTCGACGACGCCTCGCCGGACGCGTGCGGGGCGATCATCGACGAGTTCGCCGCGCGCGACCCGCGCGTGCGTGCCGTGCACCTGCCCGAGAACGTCGGCCTGGGTCCCGCCAGGAACGCCGGGGCGGCCCACGCCTGCGGCGACTACCTGCTCTTCCTGGACAGCGACGACACCCTCACCCCGGACGCGCTGCGCTCGATCGCCGACCGTCTGAAGGAGACGGGCGAGCCCGACGTCCTGGTCTTCGACTACGCGCGTACCTACTGGACCGGGGAAGCGGTCCGCAACCAGGCGGCCCTGCACCTGTCCGAGCAGGGCCCGGCCCCCTTCCGCCTGGAGGACCGCCCCGGTCTGCTGCGGCTGCTGATGGTCGCCTGGAACAAGGCCTACCGGCGGGAGTTCGTCGAGGCCGAGGGGTTCGCGTTCCCGACCGGCTGGTACGAGGACACCCCGTGGACGTACCCGGTGCTGATGACGGCGGACTCCCTCGCGACCCTCGACCGGGTCTGCGTGCACTACCGGCAGCGGCGGCAGGGCAGCATCCTGCGCACCACCAGCGACCGGCACTTCGACGTGTTCGACCAGTACGACCGGGTCTTCGCGTTCCTCGACGGGCATCCCGAGCTGGCGCGCTGGCGGCCGGTGCTCTTCCGCCGCATGGTCCACCACCTGGGGATCGTCTACGCGCGGCGGGACCGGCTGCCCCGCGGCTCCCGCGCCCGGTTCCTGCGGCAGGCCCGCGCCCACTACCGCCGCTACCGCACCCCCGGCGCGCCCGTCCCCCTGCGGTGCCGCATCCACCACACCCTGATCCGCTTCGGCCTGCACCGCACCTACCGGACCCTGCAGCTGGCGTCGGCGGTGCAGCGCGCCGCCGCCCGCACCACGGGCCGGGTGCTGCGCGGGCTGCGGTCGGCCGGGCTGCGGGCCCACTACCGGGTGCAGCGCTGCCTGCCCCTGTGCGCCGACCGGGCCGTCTTCACCGCCTACGACGGGCGCGGCCACAGCTGCAGCCCGGGGGCGCTGGAGGCCGCCTTCCGGGACCTCGCGCCGCATGTGCGCACCGCGTGGGCCGCCCGTCCCGAGCACCACCACGCCATCCCGCCGGGTCCCCGCCGGCTGGTGCCCGGCACGGCCGCCTACTGGACGGCCCTCGCCCGCTCCCGGTACCTGGTGAGCAACACCGAGTTCGACCACCGCCTCGCCAAACGCCGGGGGCAGGTCCTGATCCAGACGGGGCAGGGCACCCCGCTCGGGCACATCGGGCTGGACCTGCAGGAACGCCCGGCGGCGGCCCGCGGCCGGGACTTCGGGCGGCTGCTCAAGGACGTCGACGCGTGGGACTACGTGCTGTCGGCCAACCGCCACACGACGCTGACCCACGAGCGGGTCCACCCCGGCCGCTACACGGTGCTGGAGTACGGCTGCCCCCGCAACGACGTGTTGTGGACCGCGACCGCCGCGGACGTGGCCCGGCTGCGCTCCTCCCTCGGCATCCCCGAGGGCTCGGTGGCGATCCTGTACGCCCCGACCTACCGCGACTACCGCCGCTCGCAGCGCCACAGCCTCGACCTCCAGCGGATCGTGCGCCGCCTCGGCCCGCGCTTCCTCGTCCTGGCCCGCGCCCACCACGCCTGGGGCGCCCCGCTGGCCGAGAGCGCCGGCCGGGTCGTCGACGTCTCCGGCCACCCGAGCGTCGAGGCGCTCTGCCTGGCCTCGGACGCCCTGGTCACGGACTACTCGTCGCTCATGTTCGACTACGCCAACCTGGACCGGCCGATCGTGATCCACGCCGACGACCGGGAGGCCCACGAGGCGGCCCGCGGCACCTACTTCGACCTGCGCGCCTTCCCCCCGGGTGCGATCGCCCGCGGCGAGGACGAGCTGATCGACATCTTCGCCACCGGCCACTGGCGCGGCTCCCGCTCCGCCCAGCTGCGCTCGGCGTTCCGCGGGCGGTTCTGCACCTGGGACGACGGCCGGGCCGCCGAGCGGGTGGTGCGCCGGGTGGTCCTCGGGGAGAGCGAGCTGCCGCCGGTGGTGCCGCTGGAGGAGCGGTGCCCGGTGCCGTCGGCGGCGGCCTCGCAGGTCCGGGAACCGCTCGCCACGGTGCCGCGGCCGGCGGGCCCCGGTCTCGTCAGCGACGTCCTGTGACCACGGCCGCCCGAGGAGTCCGCATGCCCTCCGGTCCGTCCCGGCCGGCGCCCGCCCGGCCGCCTTCCCGGCCGCCCTCCCGGCGCCCGTCGGGGCGCCGCCCGGGACGCCGCGCGGCCTCCTGAGCGGCCGCGTCAGGCCCTCGCCCCGTCCCGGCCCCGGGGGCCCGTCCCAGCGTCCACCCCACGTCCCCCGTGTCCCCCCTCCCCCCGCAGACCTCGACAGAAAGAGCAGAATGCCCCGCTTCAGCATCGTCGTCCCGTCCCATGGGGTCGCGGGCCGGCTTCCCCTGGCGCTCGACTCGGTCCTCGCCCAGTCGTTCGGCGACTTCGAGGTGATCACGGTGTGCGACGCACCCGACGCGCCGGCGGCGGACGTCGCCGCCGGGTACGCCGGACGGGACAGCCGGGTGACGACGGTGCACTCCCCTCCGTCGGACGGACTGGCCGGGGCCCGCAACACCGGGCTGCGGGCGGCGGCCGGGGACCACGTGCTGTTCCTCGACGGCGACGACGAGCTGGCCCCGGGGGCGCTGGCGGAACTGGCCGCCCGGCTGGAGGCGGTGGGCGAGACCGACGTCCTGTACTTCGAGCACGAGCGCACCCCGTGGTGGGAGGGCCGGCCGGCCAATCCGGCCGCGGCCGCCCTGGCCGGCACACCCGCCGGGGCCTTCTCCCCCGACCGGGCCCCGCAGCTCACCGGGGTGACGCTCCCGGCGTGGAGCGCGGCGTACCGCCGGGCCTTCCTCGTCGAGGAGGAACTCACCTTTTCCCGCGGCCACTTCACCGACATCGGGTTCGGCGGCCCGGCCGCGCTGCGGGCGGAGCGGGTGGCGGTCCTGCGCACGGTCGTCGTCCGGCACCACCTGCGCCGGCAGGGCAACCGCCTGAACCTGCCCGGGGAGCACCACACCGAGCTGCTCGACCAGTGCGAGCTGGTGCTCACGCGGGCCGCGGAACGGGGCGTGCCGGCCGAGCGGCTGGGGCCGCTGTTCGAGCAGCTCTTCGCCGCCGTGCTGAGGACCGCCGCGCACCCGGCGCGGCTGCCCGCCGGGCGGTGGGCCTTCTTCCGGCGGGCGGGCCTGCTGTACCGGCGGCACCGCCCGGCCGGCTACCGGGCGCCCGGCGGCAGCCTCGGCGTGCAGCACCGGCTGCTGGCGTCCGGCTCGTACGCCGCGTTCCGCGCCCTGCGCGCCGCCAACCGGCGGGCCGCGCGGGCCGCCGCGCTGCTCCCCCGCCCGCGCGGCCTGCGCACCCGGCTGCGCTACGCGGCCGAACTGCGGCTGCCGATGGACGAGAACCTGGTCGTGTACTGCGCCTACTGGGGCCGCGGCTACGCCTGCAACCCGGCCGCGATCCACGCCAAGGCCCGCGAACTCGCCCCGCACCTGCGCGCGGTGTTCCTGGTGGAGCCGGACGCGGTGGGCAGCATGCCGCAGGACGTGGAGTACGCGGTGATCGGCAGCCGCAGGTACTGGCAGGTGCTGGCCCGCGCCAAGTACCTGGTGAACAACGCCAACTTCGCCGACGCCGTGGTCAAGCGCCCCGGCAGCGTGCACCTGCAGACCCAGCACGGCACGCCGCTGAAGAAGATGGGCGCCGACCAGTCGACGTACCCGGTGGTGGCCGCCGCGACCGGCAGCATCGGCCGGCTGCTGGCCCGGGTGGACCGCTGGGACTACAACCTCACCTCCAACCGCCACTCCACGCAGATGTGGGAGTCGGCCTTCCCCGGCGCGCACGAGACCCTCGAGTACGGCTATCCGCGCAACGACGTCTACTGCACGGCGTCCGCCGAGGACGTGGCCCGGGTGCGCAAGGAGCTCGGCGTCCCGGAGGGCAGGAAGGCCCTGCTGTACGCGCCCACCCACCGCGACTACGCCACCGGCTTCGCGTCGGGCCTGGACCTCGCGGAGTTCTGCGAGGCGATCGGCGACGAGTACGTGGTCCTGCTGCGCGCCCACTACTTCTACGACCGGGGGCCGGGCCGTCGCGGGGGCGGCCGGATCATCGACGTCACCGGGCACCGCTCGTCGGAGGACGTGTGCCTGGCGGCCGACGCGCTGATCACCGACTACTCGTCGATCATGTTCGACTACGCCAACCTCGACCGGCCGATCGTGGTGTACGCCGACGACTGGGACGTCTACCGGGAGACCCGGGGCGTCTACTTCGACCTGATGGCGTCCCCGCCCGGCCGCGTGGCCCGCACGCCCGCGGAGCTGGCGGCGCTGTTCCGCGACGGCACCTGGGCGGACGAGCGGGCCGCGGCGCTGCGAGCGGCGTTCCGGGAGCGGTTCTGCCAGTTCGACGACGGGCGCGCGGCGGAGCGTGTCGTGCGCCGGGTGCTGCTGGGCGAGCCGCCCGAGTCGATCCCGCCCGTGATCCCGCTCGCGCAGCGGGTCCCGGCCCCCGCGGCCGCCACCCTCGTGAGGAGCTGACGAAGACGTGCCCCGCTTCAGCATCATCGTCCCCGTCTACAACGTGCAGGGGTTCCTGCGCGAGTGTCTCGACTCGGTGCTCGGCCAGTCCCACGGCGACTTCGAGGTGATCGCCGTGGACGACCGCTCCCCCGACGGCAGCGGCGCGATCCTCGACGAGTACGCCGAGCGCGACCCGCGGGTGCGGGTGCTGCACCTGCCGGAGAACGTCGGCCTCGGCCGCGCCCGCAACGCCGGCCTGGACGAGGCGGCGGGCGACTACGTGCTGTTCCTCGACAGCGACGACCGCTACACGCCGGGGCTGCTGGCCGCCGTCGCCGCGCGGCTGGCGGCGGCGGACGACCCGGACATCCTGGTCTTCGACCACGTGCGCACGCACTGGTGGGGCCGGGGCGGGCGCAGCGAGGCGGCGGACCTGCTGGCCGCCGCGGGCCTGGGCACCTTCCGCGTCCGGGACGAGCCGGCCTGCCTCAACCTGTTCCTGGTCGCCTGGAACAAGGCCTACCGGCGGGACTTCTTCCAGGGCCACGGCCTGCGGTACGCGCCCGGGCTGTACGAGGACGCGCCGGTGACCTACCGGTCGATGGTCCTGGCGGAGCGGATCGCCTGCCTGGACCGGATCGGTGTGGAGTACCGCCAGCGCCGGCAGGGTGCCATCACCAGGACTCCGGGGCGCCGGCACTTCGAGATCTTCGCGCAGTACACGGGCCTGTTCGCGTTCCTGGAGGAGCGGCCCGACCTGGACTGGGCGCGGCCGCTGCTGCTGGAACGGGCCCTGGACCACATGCTGTTCGTGCTGGCCCGGGAGGACCGCGTCCGGCCCGCCGACCGGGCCGCGTTCTACCGCGAGATCCGCGCCTTCCACCGCCGCCACCTGCCCGAGGGCGGCTTCCCCCGGCCGGACGGCTGGCGCGGGCTGGAGATGCGGCTGCTGGCGGCGGCCCCCTACCCGCCGTACGCGGCGGTGCGGGGGCTGCGCGACCTGCGGGCGGCCGCCGGGGCGCGGCGGCGCAAGCTGGCGCAGCGGACCTCCGGCGGGGCGCTGCGCACCTGGTACGCGGCGCAGGCCCGGCGGCCCCTCGATCCGCACCTGGCCGTCTACGCGGCGAACCACCACCGGGGGATGACCGGCGACCCGGCCGCGATCTACGCCAGGGCCCGCGAACTCGCCCCGCACATCCGGGGCGTGTGGGTGGTGCGGGAGGACGCGGTGGCGGCGCTGCCGCCCGGCGTCGACCACGTGGTCGCGGGCTCGCGCCGCTACCACGAGGTCATGGCCCGGGCCACGTACTGGGTGAACGACGTCAACTGGCCCGGCACGCTGGCCAAGCGGCCCGGCAGCGTCCACGTCCACACCCACCAGGGCACCCCGCTGAAGTACATGGGCGCGGACCTGCTGACCAAGCCGGGCGCCCGGCACGGCTTCGACGTGCCGCAGATGCTGCGCCGGGCCGACCGCTGGGACTACAGCCTGGTCGCCGGGCGGCACGCGGAGCGGGCCTGGGAGCGGGCCTACCCGTGCCACTTCACGTCGCTGCGCACGGGCAGCCCGCGCAACGACGTGCTGGTCGGCGCGGGGCCGGAGCGGGGCGCGGCGGTGCGCGAGCGGCTCGGCATCCCGGCGGGGAACACGGTGGTGCTGTACGCCCCGACCCGCCGCGACTACCGCAAGGGCGGCCATGTGGACCGGTTCGACCCGGCCCGGTTCGCCGAGGACCTGGGGCCCGGCCACACCCTGGTCGTCCGGCTGCACCCCTCCCTGGCCGGGGGCATCGCGCGCGGGCTGGGCCTGTCCGACCTGCACCGGCGGGGCGTGGTGGTCGACGCGACCGACGAGCCGCACGTGGAGGACGTGATGCTCGCCTCCGACGTGCTGGTCACCGACTACTCGGCCCTGATGTTCGACTACGTGCTGCTGGACCGGCCGGTCGTGGTGCACGCCGACGACTGGGGCGCGTTCGCCGCCAGCCGGGGCGCGTACTTCGACATCACGGCGGACGCCCCGGGGCACGTGTCCCGCTCCTACCCGGAGCTGGCCCGGCTGTTCGCCTCCGGGGCCTGGCAGGACGCGGAGGCGGCCCGGCTGCGGGCGGACTTCCGGTCCCGCTACTGCGAGTTCGAGGACGGGCGGGCCGCCGAGCGGGTCGTCCGGCTGCTGATGCTGGGCGAGCGGGGCGCGGCGCTGCTGCCCGCGGCCCGCAGGGACCCTGCCGTGTCCGCGCGGTCCGGGGCGCTGATCGAGGGATGACGACACCCACCACTCCCGAGGCGCTGCCCTCCCTGCCCGGCCAGCGCGCGTCCTCGGCCCGCCCCGACGCCGCGCCCGGGCGGCCGTGGCCGGTGCGCCGGTGGAACGCGGCCCTGGTCGCCGTGCCGACCGCCGCCCTGTTCGTGCTGGGCTACCGGCGGCGCTGGATCTGCGACGACGGGCTGATCTACCTGCGCCCGGTCCGGCAGATCCTGGCGGGCAACGGGCCGGTGTTCAACGTCGGCGAGCGGGCGGAGAGTTCGACCGGCACCCTGTGGCAGTGGCTGCTCGCCCTCGCCGCCTGGGTCAGCGGCGCGGACCCGGCGTTCCTCGCGGTGGGACTGGGACTGCTGCTGAGCACGGCCGGGTTCGCGCTCGCCCTGCTCGCCACCTGCCGGCTGCACCGCGGGGCCGGGCTGCTGCTGCCCGCGGGGGTGTGCGTGCTGCTGGCGGTGCCGCCGTTCTGGTCGTACATGACGTCGGGGCTGGAGAGCGGGCTCGGTGCCTTCTGGACCGGTCTTTCGTGGTGGCTGCTGACGCGTGCGCGGCGGGGGCAGGCGCCCCGGGAGAGCTGCCCGGCCGCGTTCGTCCTCGGGCTGGGGCCGCTGGTCCGGCCGGATCTGGCGGTGGTGACGGTGTGCTTCCTGGCGGCGCAGTGGTGGGTCCTGCGGCCCTCGCGCCGGGGCACGGCGGCGCTGCTGGCCTCGGCGGGGGCGCTGCCGCTGGCCTACGAGGTGTTCCGGGCCGGGTACTACGGGATCCTGGTGCCGCTGCCGGCCATCGCCAAGGAGGCGAGCGCCAGCGACTGGGGCCGGGGTGCCGGGTACGTGCAGGAGACGCTCGGGCCGTACTGGCTGTGGCCCGTGGTGCCGGTGCTCGGCGCGCTCGCGGTGCTGCTGGTGCGCCGCACGCGCCGGCCGCTCCGGGACCTCGTCCCGGACCGGTCCTCGCCGGTGGTGCTGCTGGCGCCGCTCGCTGCCGGTGCGCTGCTGGCCGGGTACGTCGTCCGGGTCGGCGGCGACTACATGCACGCCCGCATGATCCTGCCCGCACTCCTGCTACTGCTCCTGCCCGTGCTGGTCGTCCCGGCCAACCGGGTCACCGGTGCGGCGAGCGCGCTGCTGGTGGTGTGGCTGTGCGCGGCGGTCAGCCCGCTGCGGGCGCCGTTCGACGTGCGCAGCACCCCCGGGTCGTTCAACGTGCGCAGCTCCGACGTGGAGGGGCTGGGCGACCACAACCCGGTGCGCACGAGCACCTGGGTGCGCAACTGGCCCGCCCTGCCCGAGGGGCGACGCATGCTGGCCGAGGCGATGCGCTCGCCCCGGCCGACCCTGCTCTACTTCGATTCCGGACGGCGGTTGCACGCCACGCCGATGCGCCCGGACGCGCCGTACCACGTGGTGATGGTGGGCCGTCATCTCGGCGTCACGGGTGCGGCGGCGCCGCTCGACGCGTACGTCAACGACGCCTGGGGGCTGGCCAGTCCGGTCGGCGCGCACCTGGCGCTGGAGCGGTGGAGCTGGCCCGGGCACGAGAAGTTCCTGCGCAACCACTGGGTCTTCGCGGAGTGGGCCCTCGCCGAGCCGCCGCGGCGGGACCTGCTGCGGGCGGGGGCCTCGCGGGAGACGGTCGAGGCGGCCCGGGCCGCGCTGGGCTGCGGCGAACTGGCGGAGCTGAGGGAGTCGGTGCGGGCGCCGCTGACCGCGCGGCGGTTCTGGGACAACCTCACCGGGGCGGCCGAGCGGACCCGGTTCCGCTTCGCGCGCTGGCCGGCGGCGGCCGAGCGTGCGCTGTGCGAGTGACGGCGGGCAGGTGGGCCAAGCGGTCTCACCCTATGAAGTGATCCGGTGTCAGGGCAGGCGTAGGGGCGGGAACGATCGGCGCATGCCTGTGACCTCCCTGCCCCTGCCGGCCGTCCTGTGAGCGCCCCGGTCCTCGTCCGGCGGGCGGTGCGCGGCGCGAGCGCGCTGCGCGGCGGCCGGCTGCGGCGACCCACCCCGTACCAGTTCTACGGCGCGCTGTTCTGGCTGGTGATGACGCTGGCGTACTGGCGGGTGCCGCTGTGCTGCGACGCCGGGCAGCACGCGGCGGTCGTCGAGCGCCTGAAGGCCGATCTGCTGCACCCGGCCCACACGATGGCGGACCTGCCGGGCGAGGGCAGCCCCTACTACGGGCCGTACGCGGTCGCGCAGGGGGCGGTCGCGCGGCTGACGGGGCTGACCGGCTGGGAGGTCGTGAAGCTGGCCGGGCCGGTGCACCTGGTGGTGCTGCTGACGGGGCTCGGCCGGTTCGTCCGCACCCTCACCCCGCGGGCCTGGGCGCCGGTGCTGGCGCTGCTGGCCATGACGCTGCTGTGGGGCACCGCCCGGGTGCTGTGGAGCGGCTACCTCGGGCTGATGCCGATGACGACGAATCTGGGGTATCCGTCCGCGCTCGCGATCGGCCTGACGTTCTGGGCGTGGGCCTGGACGGCCGCGCGCGCGGGCGACGGCGCCCGGGCGGTGCGGTTCGTCGGCCCGAGCGGTCTGGGCGGCTGGTGGGGCTACGCCGGGATCGGCGTCCTGTACGCCCTGATCCTGCTCACCCACCCGGTCACGGCGGCCTCCGCCCTGACGGGTGCGGTGGCGGTCGTGGCGTCCCGGCAGCGGGACTGGCGCCGGCCGGTCGTGGCCCGCTGGGCGCTCACCGCCCTGGCCTGCGCTGCGGTGGCCCTGTCCTGGCCGTACTACGACGTGCTGACGCTGGTGGGCGACACCGGCATGGACGCGATGCACCGGCGGCTGTACGAGAGGCTGCTCGCCAACTCCTGGCTGGCGGTGCTGGGGCTGCCCGCGCTGTGGGTGCGGGCGCGCAGGTCGCCGCGCGACCCGCTGGTGCTGCTGTTCGCCGTGGAGTGCCTGCTGCTGGCCTACGGCTGGGTCAGCGGGCACTACACGTACGCCCGGGTGCTGTGGGCCGTGCTGGTACCGCCGCAGTTCGCCCTGGCGGTGGAACTGGCGGCGCCCCGGCCGTGGCGGCGGGCCCGCAAGGTGCTCGGCGGGGCGGCGGTGGCCGGGGCGTGCGCGGGGTTCCTGACCGTGCACGCCGGGGCGGTCGTGCCGCGCTCGGTCGACCCGGTGGGGTTCACCCAGCCGACGCGCTGGCCGTCGTACGACTGGGCGGCGCGGTACATCGCCCCGGGCGAGGTCGTGATCACCGACGGGTACTTCGCCAGTCACGCCCTCGCCGGGTACGGGCCGAACCTGGCCGCGCCGATCTGGCCGGACCCGGCTCTGGACGAGCGGGAGCGGCGGCGCCGGGCGGCCGATGTGCGGGCCTACCTGGCGCACGGCTCGACCCGCGCCGAGCGGTCCGCCGTGGTCCGCCGCTACCACGTGCGCTGGCTGCTGCTGACGCGTTGGCACCCGGTGCCCGAGGAGGCGGTGGTGGTGGCGTGGAGCGGACGGACGGGGGAGGTACTGGCGCGGGTCGCGGGGTGAGGCGCCGGTGACTACTCGATGACGAGGTCGACGTCGATGTTGCCGCGGGTGGCGTTGGAGTAGGGGCAGACCTGGTGGGCCTGCTCGACCAGCTTGCGGCCGGTGGCCTCGTCCACGCTGTCGGGGAGCTCGACGCGGAGGACGACGGCGAGGCCGAAGCCCTCGCCCTGCTTGCCGATCGAGACCTCGGCGGTCACGGCGGCGTCGGAGACGTCGACCTTGGCCTGGCGGCCGACGAGGCCGAGGGCGCTGCCGAAGCAGGCGGCGTAACCGGCGGCGAAGAGCTGCTCGGGGTTGGTGCCCTGGCCGTTGCCGCCCATCGCCTGGGGCACGCCCAGGGCGAGGTCGAGCACGCCGTCGGAGCTGACGGCCCGGCCGTCGCGGCCGTGGGTGGCGGTGGCGACAGCGGTGTAGAGCGCGTCCATGGAAAACCTTCCCTCTCGGTCGTCGTTCGGCGGCCCGCTTCCGGACCGCCCGACCCCAGAATTAGAGCACACAATTAAGTTGTGCGCAATTTAATGGTGGGCCCGAGCTACCCTGGACCCATGAACACGCCGGACGACGACTGGCTCCGCCTGGACCAGCAGATCTGCTTCTCCCTGCACGCGGCCTCGCGCGCCTTCAACGGCGTCTACCGCGAGATCCTCAAGGACCTCGGGCTCACCTACCCGCAGTACCTGGTGATGCTGGTGCTCTGGGAGCACGAGGAGCTGCCCGTGAAGAAGCTCGGGGAGCACCTGCGCCTGGACTCCGGCACGCTGTCGCCCCTGCTCAAGCGGCTGGAGGCGGCGGGCCTGGTGATCCGGGAGCGCAGTGCGCGCGACGAGCGGTCGGTGGTCGTGCGCCCGACCGCGGACGGTGTCGCGCTGCGCGCGCGGGCGCTTCAGGTGCCGCGCCGCATCGCCGCCTCGACCGGATTCGACGCCGACGGGATCCGGGCCCTGCGCGCCTCCCTGGACGAGCTCACCACCGCGCTCGACGCGGCCGCCCTCGCCGGGCCGGCGGCCGGTCCGCCGGCAGACGGGCGGTCGTAGCGGCGCCGGGCGGTACGCCGGGCTGCTCGGCGGGCCGGCGCCGGACGTGCAGGCGCAGCACCACGGCGCCCTCGGTGTGCTCCTCGCGGACGGTGAACTCCTCGGCCAGCACGGCCAGCTTGGTGCGCTCGACCGGGTCGGACGGCGCCCGGCGCGGATCCAGGTCCGCCCGCTCGGCGACCACCCAGACGCGGTCCACCGAGGCCAGCCGCTGCCGCAGCCGGTCCGGCGCCGCCTCCCGGCCCCACAGCGTCCCCGACCGGGGTGCCGGGTCCGCCAGCGCGATGTCCCGCGCCCGCCGGAACCCCTTCGGATAGGCCAGCGCCGCGAGCCTGCCCACCGACGGCACGAACAGCACCGGGTCCCCCGGGCGCACCTGCCTGAGGGCGAGCGCGGAGACCACGGCGAGGTTGTCCGGGCGGTGCGCGGCCGTGCGGTCCTGGCGGTGGACGGGGAGCTGGGCGAGGAAGCCCGCCGTGAGCGCCAGCACGCCGCAGACCCCGACCGCGGCCCGCACCTGGCGGCCGCGGATCCGCACCCGCCGCCCGTCGAACCGCACCCGCCCCAGCGCCCCGGCCACCCGCCCGGCCCCGGCCGCCACCAGCAGCGACGCGCCCGCCAGCGCGTACAGGACGTACCGGTCGTGGTACAGCGGCCGCACCTGCGAGACGGTCATCAGGAGGGCCGGCGGCACCAGCAGCAGCGGCAGCGCGACCGCCGCGGTCCGCCGCTCGCGCAGGCCCAGGGCCGCCAGCAGCAGCGACGCCCAGAACACGGCTCCCTCCGGGCCCGGGACGACGTTCCGGGCGAGCCGCTCGACCCGGTCCCAGCCCGGCGCGACCAGCCACGCCACCTGCCCGGACTGCCGCTGCGAGACCCACACCAGCGGCAGCAGCAGCACCGCCACGGCGCCGGCGGCCCGCCCCCAGCCGCGCCACACCCCGCGGGGCACCCGCAGCCAGGCCAGGGTCACCGCGTGCGCGCACAGCACCGGGACCGCCAGCTCGTGCAGCACGCACGTCACCCCGAGGACCGTGCCGTACGGCCACCAGCGCCGGGCGCCCGCCCCGTCCACGGCCCGCACCAGCAGCAGGGTCGCTCCCGCCGCCCCGGCCGCGACCAGCGCGTAGGACCGGCCCTCCTGGGCGTAGTGGCCGGTCATCGGCGTGAGGGCGTACAGGAGCCCCGCCAGGAGGCCGAGCCGGGGTCCGGAGAGCCGGACACCGAGGGCCGCGACCAGTCCGGCCGCGACGGTGGCCGCGCACACCGAGGGCAGGCGCAGGACGACCTCGTCCGCACGGACGGCCAGGACGGCGTGCATGAACAGGTAGTAGAGGCCGTGCACCGCGTCCACGTCGTGCAGCAGCCGCCAGATCTGCGGAACCGTGCGCTGCGCGACCTGGAAGGTGACGCTCTCGTCGCCCCACATGCCGCCGCGGTCCAGGCCCCACAGCCCCGCCGCGAGCATCACCGCCATGGGCGCCGCCACGGCCGCCGCACCCCCGCCGAGCCGGCCGCTCCCCGTCGACTGTCCGCTCTTCACCCGCCGATTCTGTGGCGTTGCCTCCTCTTTGCCGGGCTTCGGTGGTGTGTTACCACTTTCATGTCATTCGCCCGGCTTACCATCCGTCGTAATGAATGCCCACAGGGATGCCGGCGGCGATGCCGCCGAGCCGCTCGCCGAGGCCGCCGTCGTGGTCATCGGCTACGACGACGCCGCCCATGTGACCGACGCGGTGCGTTCGGCGCTCGCCCAGGGCCCGGTGGTGCGCGAGGTGGTGGCCGTCGACGACTGCTCGGCGGACGGCAGCGCCGGCCTGCTGGAACGGCTCGCCGCCTCGGAACCCCGGCTGCGCGTGATCCGCCGCCGGGTCAACAGCGGCGGCTGCGGCACCCCCCGCAACACCGGGCTCGACGCCGTGACCGCGCCGTACGTGATGTTCCTGGACAGCGACGACGTCCTGCCGCCCGGCGCCGCCGACGCCCTGCTGCGGGCGGCCCGCGGCGCGCACGCCGAGGTGGCGAGCGGCCTGTGCGTCCGCCGGGAGCTGCCCTCGGGCCGCGAGGTGCCCTGGCAGCCGCGCCTGTACGCCCTGCACTCCGCCGTGCCGCACCCCGCACGCCGCCCGCGCCTGGTCCACGACACGCTCTGCGTCAACAAGCTGTACCGCACCGCGTTCCTGCGCGAGCACGGCATCCGCTTCCCGGAGGGCCGCTTCCCGTACGAGGACGTGGTGTTCACCGCGCGCGTGCTGGCCGCGGCCCCGCGCATCGCCCTGATCCCGGACCGGGTCTACGTCTGGCACGTGCGCCGGTCCGCCGAGCGGCTGTCGATCTCCCTGGACCGGGCGGGGATCGTCAACTGGCGGGCCCGCACGGAGGCGTGCCGGCAGGCGTACGAGATCCTGCTGGGCGCCGGCCAGAAGGAGCTGGCGCGGGCAGCGCGCGCCAAGTTCCTCGACCACGACCTGCGGATGTACCTGCGGGAACTGGGGTTGCGCGACGCCTCCTACCGGCGCGCGTGGTGGGACCTCACGCGGGCGCACCTGGCCGGGTACGACGCCGACGACTGGGCCCGCAACCCGGCCGCCCCCGGTCCGCTGGCCGGGCGGGTCGTCCTGGCCGGCCCGGAGCCGCGCGACCTGCCCCGGCTGCGGGAGCTCGCGGCCCGGCCGGCCCGCCTGCTCCCGCCGTACGCCCGGGCGGCCGACGGCACGCCCGTGTGGTCGGCCGACCTGCCGCAGGTCTCCCTGGAACCGCTGCTGGGCCGGCCGGTGCGCGCGCTGCCCCTGGCCGTCGACGCGGCGCTGCGGCCCCGCGTCCGCGGCACCTCGCTGCGGCTGCGCCTGCACGAGCTGTACGGGCGGGTGGCCGGGGCGGGCCCCCGGAGCGTGGAGGTGGAGTGGCTGCACCGGGACGACGGGGACCTGCTCGTCCGGGGCGGCACGGCGGAGTTCGTACGGTGCCCGGACGCCTCCCGGCCGGACGGGAACGGCGCCTGGACGGCCGAGGCCGCCGTCGACCTGGCCGCCCTCGCCGCACTCGGCGCCGGGACCTGGGACCTGCGGCTGCGCATCCGCTTCGAGGAGGGCGCCGACCGGGTCGTCACGGCGCACGCCCTCACGGGCGCCGGGCTCCTGCACCGCCGCGCCGTCCCCAGCGCCCGGTGCGGCGTGGTACTCGTACAGCCCTACGCCACCCACTCCGGTGCGCTGGCGCTGCGGGTGGCGCCCGGCGCACGCGGAGTGCTCTCGGTCGTCCGCGGAAGGCTGCGCCGGCTGCTTCACTGAGAGCACCACCACCGGGCCAACTGACGAGGGGACGGCCGCACATGACCTGGTTGATCACCGGCGGCGCCGGCTACATCGGCGCGCACGTCGTACGGGCGATGACCGCGGCGGGGGAAGCGGCGGTGGTCTACGACGACCTGTCCACGGGCATCGCCGCGCGCGTGCCGGACGGGGTGCCGCTGGTGCCCGGCTCCACGCTGGACCGCGAGCGCGTCACCCGCGTTCTCACGGAGCACGGGATCACGGGCGTGGTCCACCTCGCGGCGAAGAAGCAGGTGGGCGAGTCGGTCGAGCAGCCGCTGCGCTACTACCGGGAGAACGTCGAGGGTCTGCGCGTCCTGCTGGACGCCGTGACCGAGGCCGGGGTCGGGACGTTCGTCTTCTCCTCCTCCGCGGCCGTGTACGGCATGCCGGACGTGGACCTGGTCACGGAGGAGACGCCGTGCGTGCCGCTGTCGCCGTACGGCGAGACCAAGCTGGCCGGTGAGTGGCTGGTGCGCGCGGCGGGCCGGGCGGCCGGGCTGTCGACCGCGTGCCTGCGGTACTTCAACGTGGCGGGCGCGGCGGCCCCCGGCCTCGCGGACGTCGGCGTGTTCAACCTCGTGCCCATGGTGTTCGAGAGGCTCACGCTGAACGTGCCGCCGCGTGTCTTCGGCGACGACTACCCCACCCCCGACGGCACCTGTGTGCGCGACTACATCCACGTGGTCGACCTGGCCGAGGCCCATGTCGCCGCGGCCCGCGCCCTGCGCTCCTCCCCCGGCCGCGCCCTCACGCTGAACATCGGCCGGGGCGAGGGGGTGTCCGTCCGCGAGATGATCGACCGCATCAACGCGGTGACCGGCCACGACCTGTCCCCCGAGGTCGTCCCGCGCCGCCCGGGCGACCCCGCCCGGGTCGTGGCCTCCGCCGACCGGGCGGCCGCCGAACTGGGCTGGAAGGCCCGCCACGACGTCCAGGACATGATCACCTCGGCGTGGCAGGGCTGGGTCCGGCTGCATCCGGAGGCCGAGAGGCACTGACCGCACAGCGGCGGCCGGGAAGCACGCACCGCCGCAGGCCGGAAGGCAGCACCGACGCGGCGGTCCCCCCTGAGGGCCCAGGGGCGGGACGTCCGGGCTACAGGGCGCGCAGGGCCGCCGCCGTCGCCCGGGTCAGGGCCTCCAGGTAGCCCTTCGGCGGCTTCGGGGCGCGGATCACCACCGACCGCCAGTACAGGGGGCCGGAGATCAGGTCGAGGGCCAGGTCGTGGTCCAGGCCCTCGCTCAGCTCGCCCCGCCGCTGCGCCGCCGTGACGATGCCGGTGGCGACCCCGTCCTGGCCCTCCCGCAGGGCCTTCTGCAGGGCCTCGGCGATGTCCGGGTTGCGGGCGGCCTCGGCCTGGAGGTCGGGGATGACCTGCGAGGCGACCGGGTGGCGCAGCGCCCGGGACGTCACCTCGTACAGCAGCCGCAGGTCGCCCTCCAGGGAGCCGGTGTCCGGGACCGGCAGGCCCTGCACGGCGAGCGCCGCGACGATGTCGAGGACCAGGTGCAGCTTGGAGCGCCAGCGGCGGTACACCGCCGTCTTCCCGACGCCCGCCCGGCGGGCGATCCCCTCGATGGACATCCGCGCGTAGCCGACGGCCGCGAGCTCCTCGAAGACGGCGGAGCGGATGGCCTCCGTCACGTCCTCGCGCAGGACGGCGGCCCCCGCGGGGGCCCGGCGGCGCGGGGGCTGCTGTGGCTCGTCGGGCGTCGTCGTCATGCGGACAGCATAGGGCGCCACGACGAAACGGTTGCGTTCCGACGTCGCACGGACGTACGCTCCCGTTACGACGAAACGGTCCCGTCCCGACGTAAGAGGCCGTGAAGAGCACGGTGAGAAGCCCTCCCGCGCGGGCGCCCGCACGCCGGGGCCCTTCGAGCCGCTCTCCGCGAATCCGCAGGTCCCGTCCCCCCGAACGAAAGCAGCGGATGTGAGCCAGGTCCTCCACGCACCGCCCCCGGCCCCGGTCCCGGCCGACGACGACCTCGCCGCGCTCGCCGCCCGGCACGGCCTCGCGGTCAGCGGCGCCCGCCCCTCCCTGCCCGCCTACGTCCGGCAGCTGTGGGCCCGCCGGCACTTCATCACCGCGTTCGCCACCGCCAAGCTCACCGCCCAGTACAGCCAGGCGAAGCTCGGCCAGGTCTGGCAGGTGATGACCCCCCTGCTCAACGCGGCGGTCTACTACTTCATCTTCGGCGTCCTGCTCGGCACCAAGCACGGCGTGCCGGACTACGTGCCGTTCCTGGTCACGGGCGTGTTCGTCTGGACGTTCACGCAGAGCTCGATCATGGCGGGCACCCGCGCCATCGCCGGCAACCTCGGGCTGGTGCGGGCCCTGCACTTCCCGCGCGCCGCACTGCCGCTGTCGTTCTGCCTCCAGCAGTTGCAGCAACTGCTGTTCTCCATGGCCGCGCTGGTCGTCATCCTGCTCTGCTTCGGCGTGCCGGTCGGGATGTCCTGGCTGCTGGCGGTGCCGGCGCTGTTCCTGCAGTTCACGTTCAACGCGGGCGTCTCCATGGTCATGGCGCGGATGGGGGCCAAGACCCCCGACATCGCCCAGCTGATGCCGTTCGTGCTGCGCACCTGGATGTACGTCTCGGGTGTCATGTGGAGCATCGACCAGCTGGCGGACAAGGACAGCCTGCCGCGCGCGGTGACCCTGCTGCTGGAGACCAACCCGGCCGCGATCTACATCGACCTGATGCGCTTCGCGCTGATCGACAGTTTCCACGCGGACCGGCTGCCCGCCCACGTGTGGGCGCTCGCCGCGGGCTGGGCGCTGATCGCCGGCGTCGGCGGCTTCATCTACTTCTGGAAGGCTGAGGAGACGTACGGCCGTGGCTGAGCACCCGAGCGAGAAGATCCCCACCGTCGTCGCCGACGGCGTCGACATCGTCTACCGCGTCAACGGCACCGGCGCCGGACGCGGCTCCGCGACCGCCGCCCTCAACCGCATCCTGCGCCGCAGGCAGACCGAGAAGACCTCGGGCGTGCGCCGCGTGCACGCCGTGCGGAACGTGTCCTTCGTCGCCCACCGGGGCGAGGCGATCGGCCTGATCGGCACCAACGGCTCGGGCAAGTCGACCCTGCTCAAGGCGGTCGCCGGGCTTCTCCCCGTGGAGAACGGCCGTATCTACACCGACGGCCAGCCGTCCCTGCTCGGGGTCAACGCGGCCCTGATGAACGACCTGACGGGCGAGCGCAACGTGCACCTCGGCGGGCTGGCCATGGGCATGTCCCGCGAGCAGATCAGGGAGCGCTACCAGGAGATCGTCGACTTCTCCGGCATCAACGACAAGGGCGACTTCATCACGCTGCCGATGCGGACGTACTCCTCCGGCATGGCGGCGCGGCTGCGGTTCTCCATCGCCGCCGCCAAGGACCACGACGTGCTGCTGATCGACGAGGCCCTGGCCACCGGCGACCGGGCCTTCCAGAAGCGCTCCGAGGGACGCATCCGCGAGCTGCGCAAGCACGCGGGCACGGTGTTCCTGGTCAGCCACAACAACAAGTCCATCCGCGACACCTGCGACCGCGTGCTGTGGCTGGAGCGCGGCGAGCTGCGCATGGACGGGCCCACGGAGGACGTGCTCAAGGAGTACGAGGCGTTCACCGGGGCGAAGTCCGCCAAGCCCAAGCCCAAGGCCCGGCCCGAGCCGAAGGCCGCCGTTCCCTCGTGAGGCGCAGCCCGCTCGATCGTTTTGTCGCATTGATGGCACCATGACCGAGTACGGCGTGTCCGGTGAGAAGGGGGTCAGGTGATGGCCGAGCTCAGCATCGTCGTGCACGGGCCGAACGTGCAGGGCCACCTGACGGAGCTGCTCGACTCGCTCGCCGCCCACCCCCTGCCGGACGCCGAGCTGATCGTGGCCGCGGTGGGCGACTGGGCCCGCGAGACGGCCGAGCGGCACACCCCCGACGTGCAGGTCGTGCCGCTCCCGGACGGCACCGGCGACGCGGCGGCCCGGGCGGCGGGCGCGGCCCGGGCCTCCGGCCGCTGGCTGCACTTCGTCCACGCCAAGGACGGCCTGCCCGCCGGCACCCCGCGCACCGTCGCCGAGCGGGTCGCCGAGCTCCCCGACGAGGTCGACGTCCTGCTCCTGGACCATCTGCGCAGCACCTGGCACACCTCCGGCCTGCCCTCCCCGGACGGCCCCCTGCTCGCCCGGGCCGGCCGCGCCGACGTGACCCTCGACGACTGCGCTCCCCTGCTGCGGCTGACCCCGCTGCTCGGCACGCGGGTGCTGCGCACGGCGTTCCACCGGGAGCACGGGCGGCACTTCGCCACCGACGACGAGCCGTACGCCGCCCTGGCCGCCCTGCTGCTGGCCGGCCGCGTCGCGTGCCTGCCGCACGTCGCCTACGAGGACCGCAGGCTGCGCCCCGCGGGCCTGCCCCCGCCCACGCCCGAGCAGCGCTACGGCCTCGTCGCCCGCTACGAGTCCCTCCTCGACCTCGCCCGGGACCGCCGCGCCGCGCACACGGTGCTGTACGACGTCATGG
The DNA here is from genome assembly GCF_042878735.1 of Streptomyces sp. NPDC003456. Lineage (NCBI taxonomy): Bacteria > Bacillati > Actinomycetota > Actinomycetes > Kitasatosporales > Streptomycetaceae > Streptomyces > Streptomyces sp. NPDC003456. The sequence goes on along the minus strand of NZ_JBIAOK010000003.1, from coordinate 33,675 downwards.
TCCGCGACTGCCTGCGCACCTTCGCGCGCGGCGGCATGGACGAGGAGGTCGCGCGGGAGTTCTTCCGCCGGGCGTCCCTGGCCGCCGTGCGCCGCCGGCCCGAGGACCACCGCCGCCCCGGCGGCCTGGAGGGCGTGCGCCGCTCCCTGCTGGAGGAGGGCGCGTACACCAGGTACCGGGCCTTCCAGACCGTCAACCGCACCCGCCGCACGGCCAGGTCGGCCGTACGCACCCGCAGGCGCCAGGCCGGCGCCCTGCTGCGGGACCACCAGTACCGCAGGGCGCTCGGCCGCCCGGTCGACCCGAACCTGGCGGTGTTCGCGGCCTACTGGAACCGCGGCGTGGCCTGCAATCCCGCCGCGATCGCCGCCAAGCTCGCCGAACTCGCCCCGCGCATCCACCCGGTGTGGGTGGTGACCGCCGAGAACGCGGCCCTCCTCCCGCCCGGCACCGACCACGTCGTGCCCGGCACCCGCCGCTACTGGGAGGTGCTGGCGAGCGCCAGGTACCTGGTCAACAACGTCAACTTCCCCAACGCGGTGGTCAAGCGGCCCGACGCGATCCACGTCCAGACCCATCACGGCACCCCGCTCAAGCGCATGGGCCTGGACCAGATGGCCTTCCCGGCCGCCGCGCAGGGCCTGGACTTCAAGGCGCTGCTGGAACGCATCGACAAGTGGGACTACAGCGTCTCCGCCAACAGCCACACCACCCGCATGTGGGAGCGGGCCTACCCCGCGCGCTACGTCTCGCTGGACCACGGCTATCCGCGCAACGACGTCTACTACACCGCGGGCGCCGCCGAGATCCGCGCGGTGCGCGACCTCCTCGGCATCGCCCCGGGCCGCCGGGCGGTCCTGTACGCGCCCACGCACCGCGACTACGAGGCCGGCTGGACGCCCCGGCTGGACCTCGCGGCCCTCGCGGACCGCCTCGGCGAGGACACGGTCCTTCTCGTGCGCGGCCACTACTTCTACGGCGGCGCCGCCTCCCCCCTGACCAACCTGCGCCGCACGGGCCGCATCATCGACGTCTCCTCCTACGACCCGGTGGAGGACCTGTGCCTGGCGGCGGACGTCCTGGTCACGGACTACTCGTCGATCATGTTCGACTACGCCAACCTCGACCGGCCGATCGTCGTGTACGCCGACGACTGGGAGACCTACCGCACCACCCGCGGCGTCTACTTCGACCTGATGGCCGAGGCCCCCGGCCCGGTGGCGCGCACCCAGCGCGAGCTGACGGACATCCTGGCCGGCGACGCATGGCGCGACGAGAACGCGGCCAAGACCCGGGCCGTCTTCCGGCGCCGGTTCTGCGAGTACGACGACGGACGCGCCGCCGAACGCGTCGTGCGCCGGGTCTTCATCGGCCAGGACGAGCGGGAGCTGCCGCCCGTGCTGCCGGTCGAGGAGCGCACCCCGGCCCCGAGCCCGCAGGAGGCGACCGCATGAGCACCCCCGACGTCACCGTGACGGTCATCGTCCACAACGACGCCGAGCGGCTCACGCGCGCCGTCGACTCGGTGCGCCGGCAGACCCACGCCGACCTCGAGATCGTCATCAGTGACGACCACTCGACCGACGAAACCCCGTTCGTGGCGCGCCGGCTCCAGGCCCGCGACCCCCGGATCCGCTACCTGCGCCTGGAGCGCAACAGCGGCGGCTGCAGCGCTCCGCGCAACCGCGCCCTGGACATCGCACGCGCCCCGTACGTGATGTTCCTCGACAGCGACGACGAGCTGCCCCCCGACGCCGTCGCGACGCTGCTCGCGGCGCACCGCGAACGCGAGATCGACTTCGCCATGGGCACGGTGGAGCGGATCCGCGTGGACAACGGCCGCCGCTCGACGTGGATGCCCCACCTGGTCGCCGAGCGGCGCACCCTGGACGGCATCGAATCCGACCCGCGGCTGTTCTTCGAGCACCTGTCGACCAGCAAGATGTACGCCCGGTCCTTCCTCGACCGGCACGGCCTGCGCTTCCCCGAGGGCATCCACTACGAGGACCAGCTGTTCTCGGCGCAGGCGTACTGCCTGGCCAAGAGCTTCACCGTCGTCCCGGAGCCGGTCTACCGCTGGTACGTGGCGCCCTTCGCGGCGTCCGAGGCGGCCTCCATATCCAACCAGCGGCACAAGCTCGCCAACGTCCGCGACCGCATCCACGTCCAGCACCTCATCGACGCGTTCCTGGCCGAGAGCGGGCACGAGTTGCTGCGGGAGGCCAAGGACCACAAGTTCCTCAAGCACGACTTCCGCATGTACGCCGGCGACCTGCCCTACCGGGACGACGCCTGGCTCGCGTCCTTCCGCGACCTCGTCACGCCCTACCTCGACACGCTCGCGCCGGGCGCCTACGCCCGCCTTCCGCGCCCCGAGCGGGTGGTCCTCCAGCTCGTCCGGGACGGACGGACGGCCGACGCCCGGCTGGCGTCCCGGGGCCTGGGCCACGGGGTCGCCCCCCGGCACGTCACGACGGACGCCGAGGGCCGCACCTACTGGGGCGAGGAGGTGCCCGCGACGGAGTGGGCCCGGCGCGAACTGGACGTGAGCGACCTGGAGCTGGAGACCCGGCCGTTCACCGGGGCGCAGTTCCGCCACGAGATCACGGAGATCACCAGGGGGCCGGGCGCCTCGATCGACCTGGCGATCCGCACCTACGATCCGGTGCTGCGCCTGCCGGTCGGACCGCAGCGCGCGACCCTGCTCATCGCCCCGGGCGGCCGCCGCCTCAGCGTCCCCTTCCGGCTGTCCCCGGTCCGGCCGGGCGTCTTCGAGGGCCGCGTCCACCTCGACCTGGCGGCGGCCTCCCTCCCGCTGCAGGGCTTCGCGGGGGTGCGTCACCCCCTGCTCCGCCTCCACCACCAGGGCCTGACCAACACCGGCCTCCTCCTCGCCCCGCTCCGCTTCCCCACGCTGACGACCCGCGTGGCGTCCCACGTGCTGACGGTCGAACCGGAGGGCCACGGCCCGGGCCGGCTCCAGGTGCGCTGGGAGCCGACCGGGGTGACGGCGAAGCTGATCCGGCCGGCCGTGCGCAGAGTGGCCCGGCCGAGGGTGAAACGGGCGGCCCGCCTGATCGCGAGCGCCCTGAAGTAGCACGGAGACCCCTGCTCACCTCAGCACCCGGTAGAGCACCTGTCCCTCCGGGCCCCGGGTCACCTCCCTCAGGTCGGGGTGGTGGGCGTCCGGCCCCGCCACGACCCACCGCACCTCGTACGTCCGCAGGATCTCCGCGCGCTCCCGCTCCGGCGTCCCCGGGGCGAACCAGCGCCGAACGGCCCGCTCCCGCGCCGCCTCGTCGGGCAGGAAGAAGTCGGGGTAGCCGGGGGCGACCGTGTACGCCCCGTAGGCCGGGATCTGCCGGGCCGGCCGGCCCGGGCGGGCCATCACCACGTCCCCGTACCGCACCCACGGCGTCAGCCAGTGGTAGCCCGGCCAGGGCCGCCGGTGCTTCTCGGCGACGGCCGCCGGCAGGTCCCGCGGATCGACGACGTAGCCGAGCGTCCCGGCCTGCGTCCACGCGCCGAGCGCCAGCGCCGCGCCCAGCACGCACGCCCACCCGGCCCGCAGCGCGCGCCGCCCGGCCTCCACCGTCTCCAGCGCGGCGGCGAGCTGAGCGGGGATCAGGGCCGCGGGCAGCGCCCGCCCCCAGGAGTAGTGCCCGCTCAGTCCGCCCGCCGCCACGACGGCGAGCCCCAGGGCGAAGAACAGCACCAGCGGGTCCCAGTGGTCCCGCCGCCACCGCGCCCCGAGCGCCACCACCCCGAGCAGCACCAGCCAGTACCGCCCCGGCAGGTCGTCGTACAACGGCCGGTGCACCGCCTCCAGCCCGGCCTCCGAGCCGAGCAGCGCGAAGAAGTCGTAGTACGGCCACAGCAGCAGCACCCCGAGCCCGGCCGCGGCTCCCGCGCCGAGCCGCAGCCACGCGCGGCGCCCGGGCCGGGCGGCGACCACCGTGGCCACCGCCCCCAGCGACGCCACCACGCCCACGAACTGGTGGCACAGCAGGATCACCGCCCACAGCACCCCGAGCCCGAGCCACCCGCCGAGCCCCGCGTCACCGCGCGCCGCCCGCCCCAGCCACGCCCACAGGTGGAAGGCGAGCCCCAGGGTGAACACGCTCGGGTACGACACCGTCAGCGCCAGCGAGTTGAGCCCGTGGAAGCCGCTCCAGCTGAAGAGGGCCGTGCCCCACAGCAGCAGCAGGCTCAGCAGGGCCAGGGCGGGCGCGGCGCGATGGCCGCTCAGGGTGCGCACGTACCGCCACACCCCAGTCAGCAGCAGCCCGAGCGCGGCGAACGCCCCGAGGCGCAGCACCACGAACACCGACAGGTCGCTCACCCGGGCCACGCAGCCGAGGACGAGCATCCACGGCGAGTAGTAGGGGCTCGGCACGTCCGCGTCGACGAGCGGATCGCCGGGGGCGACCAGGCTGTGCCGCAGACGCTGGACCGTGGCCGCGTGCATCCCGAGGTCGCCCGCCCAGGGCAGCCGCAGGACCACCAGGACCAGCAGCAGCACCACGAGCGCGGCGGCGGCCCCCACGGCGAGCACGACCGGTCCGGGCGGGGCGGGCGCGGCCGGTCTAGGCGGGGCGCGCATGGGGCGGGGTGCCGGGAGGGGCGGGGGCCCGCTTCCGGTACGCGTCGACGGTCACGCCCCCAGCCTCGGCCCGATCCGGTGAGTCCTCCACTCGACCCGCCCGGAGGCGGCGCGGACAGCGGAACGCCCCGGGCCGGTCGCGGCCCGGGGCGCTCGGTGCGCGGTGTGCTGTGTGCGCTAGGAGTGCGTGCGCAGCAGCGTCCTCATCGTGCGCATCGCCACCGACAGGTTGGCGAGGTCGAACGCGTCGGAACCCTGGATCTCCTCCAGTGTGCTGCGGGCACGGCCGAGGATCGCCGCGTTCTTCTGCTCCCACGCCTTGTAGCGCTGCTCGGGCGTGGAGCCGCCGTCACCGACCGCCAGGACGTCGGCGGTCAGTGCCGCGTGCGCCGCGTACAGGTCCTCGCGGATCGCCGCGCGGGCCATGGACTGCCAGCGGTCGGCGCGGGGCAGCTCGATGATGCGGTCCATCAGCTGGGTGATGCGCAGCCGGTCGGCGAGGTCGTAGTAGACCTCGGCGACGTCCATCGGCTCCCGGCCCATGCGGTCCGCGACCGAGACGATGTCCAGCGTCGGGAAGGCGGAGGAGAAGCCCGCCACGCGCGTGGCCAGGTCCTCCGGCACGCCCGCGCCGGTCAGCTCGTCGTAGATCTTCTGGTACCACTCCAGGTCGGCGCCGCGCAGCAGCTTCGGCAGCTGGCCCCAGACCTGCTCGACGCGGTCGGCGAAGAAGTCGACCGTGTCGGCGAGCTGGAGCGGCTGCGGGCGGTTGTTGAGCAGCCAGCGCGTGCCGCGCTCCACCAGGCGCCGCGAGTGCAGCCGGATGCGGGTCTGGACCTCGGCCTCGACCTTGTTGTCGAGGGACTCGACCGCGTCCCACACCGGGTACTGGCGGAAGATGGCCCGGGCCGCGGTCTGCGCCCGCACGATCTCCTCCAGCGACGCGCCGGTCTCCTCGCGCAGCCGGTGCAGGTAGGTCGTGCCGCCCGTGTTGACCGTGTCGTTCACCAGGACCGTCGTGGTGATCTCACGGCGCAGCGGGTGGCTGACCAGGTGCTCCGGGAACTGCTCGCGCAGCTCCTTCGGGAAGTACGCGTGCAGCAGCGTGCTGAGGTACGGGTCGTCCGGCAGCGAGGTGTGCAGCAGCTCCTCGGCGACCGTGATCTTGGTGTAGGCCATCAGCACGGCCGTCTCCGGCCCCGTCAGGCCCTGCCCCTGGGCGAGCCGCTCGCGGATCTGCCGGTCGGTGGGCAGGAACTCCAGCGCCCGGTCGAGGTGCCCCTCGCGCACCAGGTGCTTCATGAAGCGCTGCTGGGCGTGGAGCATGGCGCCGGACTGGGCCAGGGCGTTGGCGATCGCCGTGTTCTGCGCGTAGTTGTTGCGCAGGACCAGCCGGCCGACCTCGTCGGTCATGTCGGCGAGCAGCTTGTTGCGCTGCTTGACGGTCATGTCCCCTTCGGCGACCAGGCCGTTGAGCAGGATCTTGATGTTCACCTCGTGGTCGGAGGTGTCCACGCCCGCGCTGTTGTCGATGGCGTCGGTGTTGATCCGGCCGCCCTGCAGCGCGAACTCGATCCGGCCGAGCTGGGTCAGGCCCAGGTTGCCGCCCTCGCCGACGACCTTGACGCGCAGGTCCTGGCCGTCGACGCGGATGGCGTCGTTGGCCTTGTCCCCGACGTCCGCGTTGGACTCGGCCGAGGACTTCACGTACGTGCCGATGCCGCCGTTCCACAGCAGGTCCACCGGGGCCTGGAGGATCGCCTTCATCAGGTCGGCCGGGGTCAGCTTGGCGACCTTGGCCTCGATGCCGAGGGCCTCGCGGATCTGCGCGTTGACCGGGATCGCCTTGGCCGTGCGCGGGAAGACGCCGCCGCCCGGCGACAGCAGCTCGGTGTTGTAGTCCTCCCAGCTGGAGCGGGGCAGCTCGAACAGGCGGCGGCGCTCGGCGTAGGAGGTGGCCGCGTCCGGGTTCGGGTCGAGGAAGATGTGCCGGTGGTCGAAGGCGGCCACCAGCCGGATGTGCTCGGAGAGCAGCATGCCGTTGCCGAACACGTCACCGGACATGTCGCCGATGCCGACGACCGTGAAGTCCTGGCTCTGGGTGTCGACGCCCAGCTCCCGGAAGTGGCGCTTGACGGACTCCCAGGCGCCGCGGGCGGTGATGCCCATGCCCTTGTGGTCGTAGCCGGCGGAGCCGCCGGAGGCGAAGGCGTCGCCGAGCCAGAAGTTGTACGTCTGGGCGACCTCGTTGGCGATGTCGGAGAAGGTCGCGGTGCCCTTGTCGGCGGCGACGACGAGGTAGGTGTCGTCCTCGTCGTGCCGGACGACGTCGGCGGGCGGGACGACCTCGCCGGCCACCATGTTGTCGGTGATGTCGAGCAGCGCCGAGATGAACGTCCTGTAGCTGGCGATGCCCTCGGCCATCCACGCGTCGCGGTCCACGCTCGGGTCGGGCAGCTGCTTGGCGACGAAGCCGCCCTTGGCGCCGACCGGCACGATGACGGTGTTCTTGACCATCTGCGCCTTGACCAGGCCGAGGATCTCCGTGCGGAAGTCCTCACGCCGGTCGGACCAGCGCAGACCGCCGCGGGCGACCTTGCCGAAGCGCAGGTGGACGCCCTCGACGCGCGGCGAGTACACCCAGATCTCGAACGCGGGGCGCGGCGCCGGCAGGTCGGGGATGGCCTGCGGGTCGAACTTCATGGAGACGTAGTCGTGCGGCTCGCCGCCCTCGGCCTCCTGGAAGAAGTTGGTCCGCAGGGTCGCCTTGATGACCGTGAGGAAGGACCTGAGGATCCGGTCCTCGTCGAGGCTGGCGACCTGGTCGAGCGCGGCGTCGACCTCCTCCAGCAGCGCGTCCACGATCTCGTGGCCCGCCCGCTGCCGGTCCGGCGACATCCGCGCCTCGAACAGCGAGACGAGCAGCCGCGTGGTGTGGACGTTGTTGCGGAGGGTGTCCTCCATGTAGTCCTGGCTGAACGTCGACGCGGCCTGGCGCAGGTACTTGGCGTACGCGCGCAGCACCACGGCCTGGCGCCAGGTCAGCCCGGCACTGAGCACGAGCGCGTTGAAGCCGTCGTTCTCGGCCTTGCCGGTCCAGGTGGCGGCGAAGGCGTCCTGGAACCGCTCGCGGGCGTCGTCGCCGAGGTAGTCCCCGCCGCCGTTCTGCGCGCGGGGCATGCGCAGGCCGAAGTCGTAGATCCAGGCGACGCTGCGGTCCGAGCAGCGCAGCTCGTAGGGCCGCTCGTCGACGACCTCGACGCCGAGCCGGTTCAGCACCGGCAGCACCGCCGACAGGGAGATCGCGTCGCCCGTGCGGTAGATCTTGAAGCGCCGCTCCTCGGGGGCGGCGCCCACCGGCTCGTAAAGGCTGAGCGCGAAGTCCTCGCCCGCCTCGGCGTTCAGCTGCTCCAGGTGGACGAGGTCGGCGACCGCGGCGCGCGGGTTGTGGTCGGCCTTGTAGCCCTCGGGGAAGGCGTGCGCGTAGCGGCGCATGGCCTCGGCCGCGTGCTCCTCGCCCAGCTCGGCGTTGAGCGCCTCGGCGAAGGCGTCCTCCCAGGAGCGGGCGGCCTCCACCAGGCGGGCCTCGATGCGCTCCTTGTCGGCGTCGGACAGGTGCTGCAGCTCGGTGCCCTGCGGGACCCGGACCACGAAGTGCAGCCGGGACAGGATCGACTCGGTGTTCCACGCCGTGAAGTCGACGCTGATGCCGCCGAGCTCCTCCTTGAGGATCTCGATGATCCGCAGGCGCACGGCCGTGGTGTAGCGGTCGCGCGGGAGGTAGACGAGGGCGGAGTAGTAGCGCCCGTACTCGTCCTGGCGCAGGTAGAGCCGCAGCCGGCGGCGCTCCTGGAGGTACAGCACGGAGGTGACGATGGCGCGCAGCTCGTCGGCCGGGGTCTGGAACAGCTCGTCGCGCGGGTAGGTCTCCAGGATCTGCAGCAGGTCGCGCCCGTCGTGGCTGTTGGGCGAGAACCCGGCCTGCTTGAGGACCTCCTCCACCTTGCGCCGGATGACCGGCACGCGGCGCACGGACTCGGTGTAGGCCGCGGAGGAGAACAGTCCGAGGAACCGGCGCTCGCCGATGACGTTGCCATCGGCGTCGAACTTCTTGACGCCGATGTAGTCCAGGTAGGACGGCCGGTGGACGGTCGAGCGGCTGTTCGCCTTGGTCAGCACGAGCAGCTTGTGCTCGCGCGCCTTGGCCCGGGCGTCGGCGGGCAGCCGCTCGAAGGACGGGCTGACGGGGTGGCTCTCCTCGCCGGCGTGCTGGGGGTCCGCGCGCAGTATGCCGAGCCCGGTGCCGGGGACGGCGGCCAGCGAGTCGTCGTCGCGCAGCTGGTACTCGCGGTAGCCGAGGAACGTGAAGTGGTCGTCGGCCAGCCAGCGCAGCAGCTCGCGGGCCTCCTCGACCTGCGGGCCGGGCAGGTCGCCGGGGATGGGCTCGTCCGGCAGCCCCTCCGCCAGCCGGATCGCCGCGTCCCGCATCTTGCCCCAGTCCTCGACGGCCTCACGGGCGTCGGACAGCACGCGCAGCAGGTCGGCGGTGATCTGCTTCAGGTCGGCGCGGTCGGTCTCGCGGTCGATCTCGACGTGGATCCAGGACTCGACGTGCGCGTCGTGCGGGAGGTCCGAGGCACCGGTCGCGGGCGTGGGCAGGACCTCGATCAGCTTGCCGGTGACATCGCGCCGCACCACGAACTGGGGGTGGATGACGACGTGGATCCCGCGGCCCTGCCGGGTCAGCTCGTTGGTGACGGAGTCGACGAGGAAGGGCATGTCGTCGGTGACGACCTCCACGACCGAGTGGCTGCAGGTCCACCCGTTCTCCTCGACCGTGGGCGTGTGCACCCGCACGTTGGCCGTGCCCTGGGGGCGGTTCTCGGCCAGCCGGTAGTGCGACACGGCCGCGCCGAAGACGTCGACCGGGTCGCGGTCGGTCAGGTCCTCCGGGGCCGTGTGGAGGTAGTAACGCTGGAGGAACGTGAGCAGGGACTCGCGGTCCGGGGCGTGCGGGGCGTCTGGGGTCTCCTCGCCCGTCGACCCGGTCGGTAGGTGCCCCCCGACCGGGCTGTTCTCAGCTACCCGGGTGGCCCTTTCGAGCAACTCGGCCTTGGCTTCGTCCAGCTTGGTCTGCATTGTCCTCTGGCTCCTGTCGCGCGCCGTTGCGTGACGTAGAAGGAAGTACGGCCTCTGCGCTTACGACCTCACGTCGTGACACGGGGTATCCGGTCTGGTCCGACGGTATGCCGCAAGGTGAGATGTGCGGGGGTGTCTGAGCCATTCTTGAGCTGCTCCACCGGTGTGACGCTGCCGCGTGCGACGCCCGGACCCGGGTGGTGCTCGGCGTCCCGGACGTCCTCGACGCCCCGTCCCGCCCGCGAGGACCAGCGACCGCCGCCCGGACACGGATGTCGTCCGTGCTCTCCGGGCGCAGGGCAGGGACGACATCGTCCCCGCGAACTATCGCGCTGATCACGCCACCAAGGCTATCGCTCCTTGCCGGGCCCCCGTCATGAGCCGTATGTGTACAAAAGCAGGCCCTGAACTTTGACGTTCTGCACAGTCGCGGTGCCTTTCCGCAGGCCCGAGGCTCGCGCCCGGCTCCTCGCTAGGCGGCCAGCCGCTCCGCCTCCGCGACGGCCTCCTCCAGGCTGTCCACCACAGGCACCCCTACGGACTCCAGACTCGCCCGGCTGTGCGAACCCCCGGTGTACAGCACCGCTCGGGCCCCCACGTGCAGTGCGGCCACCGCGTCGTCCGCCGCGTCCCCGATCACCACCGTGCGCTCCGGGTCCACGCCGCCGAGCGAGCGCAGATGGCGGACCATGTGCTCGGCCTTGCTGCCGCCCGACGGCCCGGTCCGCCCGTCCACCCGTATGAAGTGCGTTTCGATGCCGAACCCGCGCACCAGCGGCACGAGCTCCTCGTGCACGTACATGCTGAGGAGCGACTGGCTGCGGCCCGCCGACCGCCAGCCGGCCAGCAGCTCCGCCGCGCCCACGGTCAGCCCGCACGCCACCCGGTGCTCCGCGTAGTACCGGTGGAAGATGTCGTCCATGACCAGCCACTCGGCCTCGGTCGGCAGCCGCCCCATCAGCCGCTCGTAGAACTTCGGCACCGGTACGCAGTACAGCTCCCGGTACTTCTCCAGCGTCAGCGGCTCCAGCCCCAGCTCGGCGAAGGCCGCGTTCGTCGCCCCGATGATCGCGTCGATGTCGTGGAACAGCGTGCCGTTCCAGTCCCAGACGATGTGCCCGCCCGTCTTCGTCCCCATGTCACAAAACGTACCCGCCTCCACTGACAAACAAGAGGACGGGCCGTGGGGAGCCCCCGGCGGACGGGAGCCCGGCCGGCTCAGTCCGCGCGCCCCACCAGGTTCGGGATCTCCTGCGTGGCGAACCACAGCAGCTCGTGGTCCTCCGCCCCGTCCACCACGAACCGGGCGTCGTCGTCCCCGCCGTCCGCGGCCGGCAGCGCGTCGGCCGCCGCGGCCACATCCGCCTCCGCGTCGGCGGCGTCGACGTGGACCGAGGCCGCCTTCGCCAGCGGCACGACTCCCGCGACCCGCACCTCGCCGAGCGCCTCGGGGTCGAGACCGCGGTCGGGGTCGGTGCCGACCACCCGGTCGGCGACGTCCACGGCGACCACGACCCGGCGCCGCGGCGCCTGCGGGTCGGCGGCCAGCAGACGGAGCGAGGCCAGGGCGGCCCGGTTCAGCGCGGCGTACTCCAGCTCCTCGATGTCGTCGGAGAGGTACCACTCGCGCAGCGCGGGCGTCACGGCGTACGCGACGAACGGCCCGCCTGCCAGCTCGCCCGTCGCGTGCGCCTCGGCGAGAGCGGGGAGGGTCAGGGGCACGTAGACACGCATGGCTGGCCGCTTTCGTGGTGGGGGTCGGGGGGGCGGGCTTCGGGCCGGTCCCGGGCGGGTCGCGCCGGCCGGGTGGTGCGGTCGGGCACGGCGGCGGCGCCCGGGGCTCGGACGGCCCTCAGGATACGTGCGCGCTGTCCCCTTTCGAGTCCCGCCCCGTGACGCCGGACGTGTCCACCCCGCTCCCGGCATTCACCCTTCGCCGCCCGGCGGGCACGGGGCCCGCCCCCGGCACATCACCCGGATAAGTGAACCCACCCCGGCCTCCGGCACGGGCACCCCTCGCCTTGCCGCCGCCTCCGCGGAGCCCGTACAAGATCACCGACCACGAAGTTACTCCCCGGTATCCCACCGGACCCACGAAACGGGGACCCCCATGTACAAGGTCATGACCAGGACCGGCCGTCCGCCCGTCTCACCCCCAGCCGCCGACCCCACCCCACCTCCGCCGGGCCACCGGTTGCCCGGAACCTCGCCCCGCCTCCCCGCCGACACCACCGGCCGAGCGCCAGCAGCCCGCGCCGACGAACAGCCCGGCGCCCCGGTCCGCGCTCCCGGCGGCGCCGTCACCCGGGCAGCCACCGCCCGCGCCGACGGTCAGCCCGGCAGCCCGGTCGGCACATCCGTCGCCGCCGCCCCGCCCCGCAAGCCCGGTGGCGGCAGCGGCCGGGTGACCGCCGCCGGGGGCCGGCCCCCGGCGTCCGCCCGCGGCGGGCGGCCGCACACCCGCCCCGGCGACACCCGCCCGCCGACCCCCACGGGCACGCGCCGCACCCCTCCGCGCGCCACCGGCAGGGCGCCGCGGAGCAGCTCGTCGCCGGGCCCCGCGCCCACGACCCCGTCCTCCGCGACGTCAGTCGCGCGGGAAGCCCTCCGGACTCCCGCCCCGGCTCCCCTTTCCGCAGCACCCCGCGTACCGGCACAGAGCCCTCGCAGGCACGTCCCCCACCTGCTGCCCACCGACCGCTTCGCCGACCTCCTCCTCGCCGTGCTGAGCGGCCACCGCCCCGTTCACTCGATGCTCCGCCACACCCGGGGCCGCGCCTACGACGAACTGGCCTGGCTGGCCGAACGCGGCCCGCTGCGCACCCGCGGTGCCCGGCCGGTCGTGCGGGACATCGGCTACTGCGAGCCCCGCCCGGGAGCCATCGAGGCCTTCGCCCGCATCGGCGCCGGTGACCGGCTGCGCGCGATGGCCTTCCGGCTGGAGCTCGGCCAGGACCTGCGCTGGCGCTGCACGGCGGTCGAACTCGGCGGCCCCCGCCCCCCTCGCGCCGACCTCGACTGACCACGGCCGAGAACCCGCTCCGACCGGCACGGCCGCGTCCGGTGCGGTACGGCGAAGGGCCGGACACCCCTGAGGTGTCCGGCCCTTCCCCATCTCACACGGTCACGGCTGCCCTGCCGCGTCCGCGTGCGTCACTTCTTGCGGCGGCCCCGGCTCTTCGCCTGCTTGCGCCGCTCCGCCCGGGTGAGGCCGTCGGCCTCGGAGCGCACCGGCTCGCCGTCCTCGGTGAAGTCGCCCTCGATGGTGCCGCCCTCACCGTCGACCGTCGGCGCGGAGAAGTGGAGGTTGCGCCGCTGCGGGACGTCGAGGCCCTTGGCGCGGATCTCCGGCCGCGACCCGGCCTGCGCCGGCACCGCGTCCTGCTTCTCCAGGTCGGCCACCGGCTTGGCGTCCTCGACGGGGACCTCCTCGACCTGCTGCTCGACCTGGACCTCCAGGTTGAACAGGTAGCCGACGGACTCCTCCTTGATGCCGTCCATCATCGCGGTGAACATGTCGAAGCCCTCGCGCTGGTACTCGACCAGCGGGTCCTTCTGCGCCATCGCGCGCAGGCCGATGCCCTCCTGGAGGTAGTCCATCTCGTAGAGGTGCTCGCGCCACTTGCGGTCCAGGACCGACAGCACGACCCGGCGCTCCAGCTCACGCATGATCTCGGAGCCGAGCTGCGCCTCACGCGCCTGGTACTGCTCGTGGATGTCGTCCTTGATGGAGTCGCCGATGAACTCGGCGGTCAGTCCGGCACGGTCACCGGCCGCCTCCTCCAGCTCATCCACCGTGACGTTGCACGGGTAGAGCTGCTTGAAGGCGCCCCACAGCCGGTCGAGGTCCCAGTCCTCCGGGAAGCCCTCGGCGGTCTCGGCCTGGACGTAGGCGTCGATGGTGTCGTCCATGAAGTGCTGGATCTGCTCGTGCAGGTCCTCGCCCTCCAGGACGCGGCGGCGCTCGCCGTAGATGACCTCGCGCTGGCGGTTGAGGACCTCGTCGTACTTCAGGACGTTCTTGCGGGTCTCGAAGTTCTGCTGCTCGACCTGCGACTGCGCGGAGGCGATCGCGCGCGTGACCATCTTGTTCTCGATCGGCACGTCGTCCGGGACGTTCGCCATCGACATGACGCGCTCGACCATCTGCGCCTTGAACAGCCGCATCAGGTCGTCACCGAGGGAGAGGTAGAACCGGGACTCGCCGGGGTCGCCCTGACGGCCGGAACGGCCGCGCAGCTGGTTGTCGATGCGCCGCGACTCGTGCCGCTCGGTGCCGAGCACGTAGAGGCCGCCGAGCTTCTCGACCTCTTCCTTCTCCGCCTTGACGGCCTTCTCGGCCCGCTCGAGCGCCTCGGGCAGGGCGTGCGCCCACTCCTCGATGTGCTCCTCCGGGTCGAGGCCGCGCTGGCGCAGCTCGGCCTCGGCGAGGTCCTCGGGGTTGCCGCCGAGCTTGATGTCCGTACCACGGCCGGCCATGTTCGTGGCGACCGTGACCGCGCCCTTGCGGCCGGCCTGGGCGACGATCGTCGCCTCACGGTCGTGCTGCTTGGCGTTGAGCACCTCGTGCTGGATGCCGCGCTTGCTGAGCTGCTGGGAGAGGTACTCGGACTTCTCGACGGAGGTGGTGCCGACGAGGATCGGCTGGCCCTTGCGGTGCTTCTCCTCGATGTCGTCGACGACGGCCTCGAACTTGGCGACCTCGGTCCGGTAGATCAGGTCGGACTGGTCCTTGCGGACCATCGGCCGGTTGGTCGGGATCGGCACCACGCCGAGCTTGTAGATCTGGTGGAACTCGGCGGCCTCGGTCATGGCCGTACCGGTCATGCCGCACAGACCCGGCTGTTCCTTGCCGCCGTGGTCGTGGCGCTTGTAGAGGCGGAAGAAGTTCTGGAGGGTGATCGTGGCGAGCGTCTGGTTCTCGTCCTTGATCGGCACCCCTTCCTTCGCCTCGATCGCCTGGTGCATGCCCTCGTTGTAGCGGCGGCCGGCGAGGATACGTCCGGTGTGCTCGTCGACGATCATGACCTCGTCGTCGATGATGACGTAGTCCTTGTCCTTCTTGAACAGTTCCTTCGCCTTGATGGCGTTGTTCAGGTAGCCCACCAGCGGGGTGTTCACCGACTCGTACAGGTTGTCGATGCCCAGCCAGTCCTCGACCTTGGCGACGCCGGACTCGTGGATGGCGACCGTGCGCTTCTTCTCGTCGACGTCGTAGTCGCCGGTCTCCTCGATGCCCTTGAGCGGCTGGCCCGCCTCGCCCCGCTTGAGGCGCTTGACCAGCTTGGCGAAGTCCCCGTACCACTTCGTGGCCTGGTCCGCCGGGCCGGAGATGATCAGCGGCGTACGGGCCTCGTCGATGAGGATCGAGTCGACCTCGTCGACGATGGCGAAGTTGTGGCCGCGCTGGACGAGCTCGTCCTTGGACCACGCCATGTTGTCGCGCAGGTAGTCGAAGCCGAACTCGTTGTTCGTGCCGTAGGTGATGTCGCAGGCGTACTGCTCGCGGCGCTGAGCCGGCGTCATGTTGGCGAGGATGCAGCCGACGCTCAGGCCCAGGAAGCGGTGGACGCGGCCCATCATCTCGGAGTCGCGCTCGGCCAGGTAGTCGTTGACCGTGATGATGTGGACGCCCTCGCCGGACAGCGCGTTTAGATACGCCGGCAGCGTGCCGACGAGGGTCTTGCCCTCACCGGTCTTCATCTCGGCCACGTACCCCATGTGCAGGGCGGCGCCTCCCATCATCTGCACGTCGTAGTGACGCTGGCCGAGGACGCGCTTGGCGGCCTCACGGACGGTGGCGAAGGCCTCGGGCAGCAGGTCGTCCAGGCTCTCACCATCGGCGTACCGCTGCTTGTACTCATCGGTGAGGGCCCGCAGCTCGGCGTCGGAGAGGTCGACGAAGTCCTCTTCGATGGAGTTGACCTGGTCCGCGATGCGGTGCAGCTTGCGCAGGATCTTGCCTTCGCCTGCACGCATGATCTTCGAGAGGACGGACACGGGGGTTGGTCTCCTTGCCGGTCGGGCCTGGGACGGTCGGTTACCACTTGACTTACTGAGCAACGGCCATCGTATGCGAGGACCCCACCGCGCCGGGAGGGCCTGCCGTGACGGCTACCGTCCGCTGCTTCCTGTCTGATTCACGTGTGTTCCATGAAGGACAACGCCCGGGCCCCTCGGATAGTGCCGCACCCCTCCACCGACTTGTACGAAGCGTGATCGACTCTTCACCGAGGGCAAAGGGATGGCTCCCGCGTGGCCACTGCGCGCAGAATCGGCCGATGGACCCCGTCACCCTCGCCACGGACCGCCTCCTGCTGCGCACGGTCGGCCCCCCGGACACCGGCGCGGTGCACGACGCCTGCCAGGACCCCGACATCCAGCGCTGGACCACGATCCCCTCCCCCTACCTGCGGGAACACGCCAGGGACTTCACGGAGCGGATGGCACCGGACGGCTGGGCGGACGGCTCCCTGTTCACCTTCGGCGTCTTCCTGGACTCCGGGGACCTGGCGGGCATGCTCGGGCTCACGATGCGCGGCCTCGGCACCGCCGAGATCGGCTTCTGGGCCACGCGACGGCACCGCTTGCGCGGCCACATCACCGAGGCGACCCTCGCGGTGTGCCGCTGGGCCTTCACGGACCTCGCGCTCGACCGCGTCGAATGGCGCGCCGAGGTGGGCAACCGGGCCTCCCGCGCGGTGGCCGAGCGCGCCGGCTTCACCGTCGAGGGCACGCTGCGCGCCGCGACGAACAACAAGGGAGTACGCCGCGACACCTGGGTCGGCTCCCTGCTCCCCTCGGACCTGGGCCTGCCGTCCACGGCCCCCTATCTGCCCGCGGCACGAACCCGGCCGTGAGCCCGCACCTGCCCCCGGCACAGACCCGGCCGTGAGCCCCCCGGGAACCGGTTCTTCGCAGGTCGCGGCGGACTGTCAGTCCCACCCCCTATCGTGCGGAGCATGACCACCCCGCGCCCCATCGCAGACCTCTCGGCGGACGAGGCCCGCAGAATCGCGCTGCGCGCCCAGGGATTCCTCGGCGCCCCCGACCGCCGCGCCGGTGTCCGCGGCGTCCTGCGCCACCTGGGCGCGGTCCAGCTCGACACGATCTCGGTCCTGGCCCGCTCGCACGAGCTGGTCCCCTACGCCCGTCTGGGCGCGGTCGGCCGCAGGACCGTGGAGGACGCCTTCTGGCGGGACACGCACGCCTTCGAGTACTGGTCGCACGCCGCCTGCATCCTGCCCATCGAGGAGTGGCCGCACTTCGCCTTCCGCCGCCGCGCCTACCGCAGCCGGCCGCACTGGAACCACGACCTGCCGGACGGCGCCTACGAGCAGGTCATCAAGCAGCTGCGCACCGAAGGCCCCCTGACCGCCACGGAGTTGGGCGGCGCCAAGAAGACGAACGACTGGTGGGACTGGTCGGGCTCCAAGGTCGCCGTGGAGCGCGCCCTGATGCACGGCGAGGTCGTCTGCGTGGAACGCCGCGGCTGGAAGCGCGTCTACGACCTCGCCGAGCGCGCGATCCCGGAGCCCCTGCTGCACGACGAGCTGGACGACGCCGAGTGCCTGCGCCGCCTGGTGGCCCTGGCGGGCCGGTCCCTGGGCGTCGGCACGCGTGCGGACATCGCCGACTACCACCGTCTCAAGGGTGAGCAGGTCGACGCGGTGATCGCCGACTCCGGGCTCGTCCCGGTGACGGTCGAGGGCTGGGCCAAGCCCGCCTGGGCCGATCCCGCGGCGCTGGCCACTCCGCCGCGCGGCCGTCACCGCACGACTCTGCTGTCGCCCTTCGACTCGCTGATCTGGGAGCGGGCGCGCACGGAGCGGATCTTCGGCTTCACCCACCGCCTGGAGGCCTACGTCCCCCGGCCCAAGCGGATATACGGCTACTTCGCGATGCCCGTCCTGGCGGGCGGCCGGCTCGTCGGCCGTGTCGACCCGGCCCGGGCGGGCAGCACGCTGGTGGCCAAGCAGGTCACGCTCGACGGTCCCAAGGCGGTTCCCGCCGTCGCCCGGGCCCTGGCCGAGGCGGCGAGCTGGGTGGACTGCACGGACGTCCGCGTGGAGCGGGTCGACGCCCCGGAGCTGCGCCCCGCCCTGGTGACGGAGCTGGCCCGGCTGACCGCGTGATCGGTGTACAGGGCCGGTCGACCTGGGTCGGCCGCCTGCCGGGGTGACCGGCTGGGCGGGTGACCGGCCGGGCGGGGACCGGTTGGGCGAGGAGCGATCCGGTGACCGGCTGATCGCGTAGGGGCTCCTGCCGCGCGGCCCTCCGGCGTCAGCGGATCTCGAGGATCTTCTCCCGCATCGCGTACACCACGGCCTCCATCCGGGAGTGCAGCTGCAGCTTCTCCAGGATGTTGCGCACGTGGTTCTTCACCGTGTTCTCGGAGATGAACAACTCCTTGGCGATGTCCCGGTTGTTCATACCCGTCGCGACGAGTTTGAGGACTTCGAGTTCACGGTCCGTCAGGCGGGGCGCGGGCACCAGCCGGCGCTCGTCCGTGCGCTGGATCATCGACTTGAACTCGGTGAGCAGTTTCGACGCCATGGAGGGGCTGATCTGCGACTGCCCGTCGGCCACCGCTCGAATGGCGGTGGCCACCTCGTCCGTGGAGATCTCCTTGAGGAGATAACCGGTCGCGCCCGCCTTGATGGCGTCGTAGAGGTCGGCTTCCTCGTCGCTGATCGTCAGCATGATGATCTTCGCGCTGGGAGCCACCTCCTTGATGGAGGTGCAGGCCTCGATTCCGCCGCGCTTGGGCATCCGGACGTCCATCAGGACGATGTCCGGCAGCAGATCGGCGGCCTTCTCGACGGCCTCGGCGCCGTCACCCGCCTCCCCGACGACCTGGATGTCCTCCTCGGCCGCCAGCACGATCTCCAGACCCCGGCGGAACAGCGCGTGGTCGTCCACCACGAGGACTCTGATCGGTTCCTTGCGTGGAGTCCCCGTGTCCGGGCCCATGCCGACGACGCCGCCGTCGGCATCACCGTCACGCATCGGTCCGAAGCTGTCCGCCATCGTTCCTCCCCCTGAGGCTGCGGCCTGTGGTCCTGAGCCATCGCCAACCCAGAGCAACGACCCACCGGTTGGGCCGTGGCCCTCATGATTCCATGCCCGGGCGACGCCGGGGTGACGGAGCGGGGCGCGAAGTGGTCGCACAGGGGTGCCCCTGGGGGCGCACACGCGCTCCAGGGGCACCGTCTCCGCTGTCACCCGGCACGGTCAGCCGCCGAGCGCACCGCCCGCCTCGTCGGAGTGGGACTGGGTGACCATCGTGTCCGTCCTGAGGTGGATCACGCCGTAGTCGTAGGCGTGCCGTCGGTAGACGACGCTCGGTTCCTTGGTCTCGGAGTCGACGAACAGGTAGAAGTCGTGCCCGACCAGCTCCATCTCGTAGAGAGCCTGGTCGAGGGTCATGGGTGCTGCGACGTGGGTCTTCTCGCGGACGACGATGGGGCCGTCACCCTGTACTTCCAGCGAGCCGATCTTCTTCGTCGGGACGGCCGCCTCCGACTCCTCGCTCTCGGCGGACGTCGCCAGGCCGTTGCCGTTGAGCGTCGCCACACCCGGCACGTGGTCGGCGACCTCGGCGGCCGGGATCCGGCGCGAGCCCCGACGCGAGTACCGCTTGTCGTGCTGCCTGCGCAGCCGGGCTTCCAGCTTCTCCGCCGCCAGGTCGAGCGCCGCGTACGGATCGCTCGCCGCTGCCTCCGCCCGGATCACCGGACCGCGGGAGCGGAGGGTGATCTCCACCCGGTCGCAGCGGTCGGCCTGCCTGGGGTTCGGCTCCTTGGACACCTCGACGTCGAGGCTGATCACCTTGCCATCGAGCTTCTGGATCTTCTCCAGCTTCAGCTTCTCGGCCACGTGCTTCCGGAACCGCTCGGGCACCTCGGTCTTGCGGCCCTTGACGACGATGTCCACGCAGAACTCCGTTCCCGGATCGCTCCGCTTCTCTGCGGAGCGTCTCCCTTTTGCACCAGGCTCCGGTGAGTCCCGGAACCTCGGACTCGGTGACTTCCACCTCCTCCCCCATGAGCGAGATCTCCACTCCACCGGTGCGGGTGATGAACAAAAACCCGCAGCACGGCATTCGGATTCGAGAAGGTGTGGCCTGCGCCTTTCCCTCTCAACCGAACATATCTCGCCCGGACGGATGTCGTCACCCTCTACTGCGGCGTACCTCCGTTCAGGTGAATAGGTCCTCTCATTACCTGCAACGACACAAGATCTCAGTCAGTTCCGGTTTATTTCGAAAGAGGCCGGTGACGCCGCGACCACTGCCGCGCACACCACGTCGACGCCCCGGCAGACGCCGTTCAGGCGCGCGTTTTCCCGCCGACCGGACCGCCGATCCGTCCTCTCCCCTCTTGATCCGACGTTCTGTTCCTCTCTGCCTTCCCAGGTCTCTCCCCCGTACACGGACCAGATTCCCGCAGCGTTCGGAACCGGCCCCGCCGCCGGACCGGCCCGGACCGCGCGCACGGCACGAGCGGCCTCCGCGAGGGACGCGCCGGTGGTCATCAGGTCGTCGACGAGGACGACCGGCCCTCGGCACAGCAGCCCGGCCGCTCCGGGTGCCACCGCCAGCGCGCCCGCGAGATTCTCCACCCGCTGCCTCAAGTTGAGCCCGGACTGGTCCGCGACGGCGCGCCGCTGCTCCAGCACTGCGACCACCCGGGCCGCCACCCGGCGCCGGCGCAACTCGCTCGCCGCGGCGAGGGCGATCCGCCGGGCCGGATCATGTCCCCGGGCTCGCACCGTCCGCCGCCCGGACGGCACCGGCACCAGCAGCACCGGAGCGCGGCAACCCGCCCGTCCGGCCGCCCCCGCCAGGCGTGCGGGACCCGCACCGACCGAGACGCTGCGCAGCCCCGCCCGCACCGCCCCGGCGAGCGCCGCCCCGAGCGGTCCGGCCAGCGCGAGAGCACCCCGTTCCTTGTGGGCGAGCAGCGCGGCCCTCACCTCGTCCGCGTACCGTGCCGCCGCGTGCACCTCCGGCAGGCCGGGCGGCTCCGGATCCGGCCGCACCCGGTACGCGCCCGCTCCGCCGAGCGCGACACGGCACGTCTCGCACAGCACCGCACGGGGCGCCCCGCAGCCCCCGCACTCGCCCGGCAGCACCAGGTCACCGAGCTCCCGCCACCAGCCCCGCATGGTCATCGCCTCACCCCCGCACGGCGACCACTCTGCCGACCGGGCCGCGGCCCTGCCACCCCTGTGGAAAACGGCCTGTGGACAAGTGAGGGACGGCTGGCAGACCTGTCACTCGGACGGGTGAGGCCCCGTGCAGGGGGTGTGCAAGGGGCGCGCGACACGGACCCGCCCGCCTGGGCAGGCCGCCCGGGAGGAGGAGTGACGCCGCGGCGCCGGGCGGGCGCCGCCACCGGACCGGCAGAAAGCCGGCCCTCAGCCCGGGTAGACCGGCGCCGTCCCCTGCGTGACCTTCTGCCACTGCGCACCCGACGGCAGCCGCACGATGCCGTCCACCGAGTCCGCCACCAGCGGCAACTGGTCGTCCTCGGAGGCGGTGACCCCCTTGACGCCGGACAGGGCGGCGGGCGCCGGCACGTCCGGTGTGGAGCCGTCGACCTGGACGTACCGCATCTGCTCCACGCCCCCGTGCTCGCGGCCGACCACCACGAGCCGGCTGTCCCCGGCCCACGACATGGTGGTCACCTTCTCCAACTCGGGCGACGGCGAGCGCAGTTCCACGATCCGGACGTCCGGCTGCCCGCCGGGCTTCTCGTCCCGTTCGATCAGCCCGATGAGCAGCGTCTTCTTGCCGCCCTTGTCCACGACCAGCGCGATCCGCACCCCGTCCGCGGCCACCCGGACGGACTGGATCCGCCCGTCCAGCTCCGGGGTGCGCACCTCGACCGGCTCGCCCTTGCCCTCCTGCAGCAGGAGCAGCCGGGGATTGTCGGGGTCGCGGTCGGCGATCCACAGGCCGTCATCGGCGTCCCAGCTGGGCGTCGTCAGCCGGTCCGCCTCGCTCGGGCCCGTGCTGCGCAGCACGGGCTCGCCCAGCGACCCGCCCGAAACCAGCGATCCCACGTACAGCGACTTGCCGTCGAGGCCGACGCCGGCAGCGGTGTGCTCGTCGCGTGAGACCGCCACCGACCGCAGGGCCGTGTCGCCGTCGCCGAGCGCCCCGGGCGCCGGGTCGGTCTCGGTGCCGTTGCCGACGGAGGTCCGCACCAGCCGGTGCTTGCCGTCGAGGAAGTACAAAAAGTTCGGGGGGCGTGCCGTGGTGCGGAAAGCGGCCGCGTCGGCTCCCGCACGCCCGAGGGTGCACAGCTCCGCCCCGCCGGCCCGCAGCTCGACCGAGTCCACGGTGGGACTCAGGTTGCGCAGCGTGAACAGCAGCTGGGCCGCCATCTCCTCGCACCGGTTGGTGCCGACACCGGCGGCCTTGTCGTTGAGGGGGACCGTCAGCCGGTTCCGGTCGTCGGGCGTCAGCGCGCCGGCGTTCTTCGCCAGTGCCGTGCCGGTCGGGAAACTGGACCGCACCACCGGCCCCAGCCACCGGTTGGGCCCGCTGAGCAGGGAGTTCACCATCTGCTTCACCGGTTCCACGCGCCGGCGCACGTAGACCGGGTCCGCGACCGCCGTGGGCTGGCTGTCCGCGGCCGCTTCGGCGGTGTTGGAGGCGAAGTAGTACTTGTTGGCGGACATGTAGGTGCGCTGGAAGTCCGACTGGCCCATGACGACCCCCTGCGGCAGCACGTCGATCCGCCACTGCCGCTTGTCGTCCTGCGTCAAGTGCACCGTCCTGTCGTACGCCCCGGTCGCCGGCGCGTACGACTCCTGCGCGTCCACCGTGGCCACCTTGGTGCCGGTGAGCACGTACGACATCTCGCCGGCGTCCTCCGGGCCGTCCGCGCCCACGGCCTTGGCGCCGGGCGCGTCCGTCAGCACGGTGGTGGACAGCTCGGGCCGCCACGTCTTCGCGGCGTCGCCCGTCAGGTACTGGCGTGCCGTCTTGTAGTCGGGGTCGTCGCTGGTCAGCGCCTCGAGGAAGCCCTGGACGATGTCCTGGGGCTTGGCGTCCTCGCCCGGCGGCACGGCGAACACCCGCACCTGGGTCTCCTGGCGCGGCGTGGACTCCACGTCCCGCAGATCGCCGCTGTCGGGCATCGAGGCGCATCCCGCCAGCACCAGGACGCCCCCGGTGGCGAACGCCGTCACGCGCGCGTGCCTGCGCCGGCCGCGCCCCTCGCGGTCAGCGGCCACGAGATGCCTCCCCCTGCCTGTGCGCGTCCGCCGGCCGGGACTCCCCGCCGGAGGCCGCGGCTGCCTCGTCCCTGTCCGCGCTCCGCGGCCCGTCGACCCGCGCGTCCGGTGCTCCGTTCACCTGGGCCTGCCGCTGTCCGTTCGCACGCGGGTCCTGCGGCCCGTTCGCACGCGGGTCCCGCCCGGTGTCCGCAGCCGTCCCCGCCGGAGCGGGGCCGGCCGTTCCCTCGGCACCCGCATCCCGTTCCTGGTCCCGGTCCTGACCCTGGCCCCGGCTCTGAGCCTGAGCCGGGCGCCCGGTTCCCGAGGCCGGCCTGGGCACCACGCGCGAGCCGTTGCCCGGCAGGGCCGTCGGATCCGCCGTGGGCGGAACGCCGGCCGCACGCGGCGGTATCGGATCCCGCGCCGCCCCCGCCGCGGACCCGCCCGCGGGCTGCGCCGGCACGGTGGCCCGCTTCTCGCCGTCCCCGCCGCCGGAGGGCAGCCCGGCGTCGTCGAGCCCCCGGTTGCGCCGGGAGTCCTTCGGCTCCAGCGGTATCGGCGACCCCCGCAGCGGCTCGTCCGCCGTCCGGGGCAGCGTCAGCCGGAACTGCGAACCGCCGCCCGGCTCACCCCACGCCTGCAGCCAGCCGCCGTGCAGCCGCGCGTCCTCCAGGGCGATCGACAGCCCCAGGCCCGTACCGCCGGTGGTACGCGCGCGTGCCGGGTCGGCCCGCCAGAAGCGGCTGAACACCCGGGTCGCCTCACCCGGCTTCAGCCCGACCCCGTAGTCCCGCACCGCGACGGCCACCGCACCGCCCGCCGCGGCGAGCCTGACGACGACGTCCTTGCCCTCACCGTGCTCGACGGCGTTGACGACCAGGTTGCGCAGGACACGCTCCACTCGGCGCGCGTCGGCCTCGGCGACGACGGGCTGCTGGTCGCCCAGGACGCGTATCCGGGTGCCCTTGCGCTCGGCGAGCGGCTCGGCCCCGCTGACGACCCGCCGGACCACGTTCCTGAGGTCTATCGGCTCCGCCTCCAGCGCCGCCGCGCCCGCGTCGAAGCGGCTGATCTCCAGCAGGTCGGCGAGCAGCGACTCGAACCGGTCCAGCTGGTCCGCGAGCAGCTCCGCCGACCGCGCGGTCACGGGGTCGAAGTCCTCGCGCGCCTCGTGGATGACGTCCGCGGCCATCCGTACGGTCGTCAGCGGCGTGCGCAGCTCGTGCGACACGTCCGACACGAACCGCCGCTGCATCCGCGACAGGTCCTCCAGCTGGCTGATCTTGAGCTGGAGGTTCTGTGCCATCTTGTTGAAGGCCTCGCCGAGCCGCGCGATGTCGTCCTCGCCGGTGACCTTCATCCGCTCCTGCAGCCGCCCCGCCGACAAACGCTCGGCGATCCCGGCGGCCATCCGCACCGGCGTGACGACCTGCCGCACGACGAGCCAGGCGATGGCCCCCAGCAGCACGACCACGAACAGCCCTGCCGTCGCCAGCGTGCCCTTGACCAGGCTCAGCGACTTCTCCTCCTGCGTGAGCGGGAAGAGGTAGTACAGCTGGTACGGGTCGCCGTTGGGGTCGTTGACCTGCTTGCCGATGGCCAGGCCCGGCTGGGAGTCCTTGGTGTCGTTGTTGTAGGTGATGCGCGTGTAGCTCTGGGCGGCCGCGGTACCGCGCCCGACGCGCTCGCGCAGGGCGGGGGGCACGCTCTCGCTCCAGTTGACCTCGCCCGAGGCACGCTGCCCGCGGCCGTCGGCACCGGCCGCGTCCGAGGCGGGCAGGGTCACCACGTCGAAGGCGCCCTGGCCACCGCTGGACAGCGACGAGACGAGGTCGCTCATCCACTGGGTGACGTTCTGCGCGGACCGGCCGTCCCCGGCGGCGACGTCGTCGCCGGTGGTGCTCGCCTCCTCGTCGGCACGCTGCTTGGCCACCGCGAAACCACCGGTGGCCTGGCTCTGGGACGCGTTCACCTTGGCGTCCAGCAGCCCGTTGCGCACCTGGCCGATGACGACGAACCCGAGCAGCAGGACCACGCCGAGCGACATCAGCAGCGTCGTGACGACGACCTTGAGCTGGATGTTGCGCCGCCACAGCCGCATGACGGGCAGCAGCGGCCTGCGCACCCACCGCATGAACAGGCGGATGACCGGGCTGCCCTGGACTCCGCCCTGGAGCAGCCCGCCGTCCAGGAAGCGTGCCCAGCGCGCACGCGTCTTCCCCCGCCCGACAGGCCGCCCCGGGCGGGCCCCGGACCGGCCGGGCGCCGAAGCGGCACTGTCACCGGACATGTCAGCTCGGTCCTGCCTTGTATCCGACACCACGGACCGTCACCACGATCTCCGGCTTCTCCGGGTCCTTCTCGACCTTGGAGCGCAGCCGCTGCACATGCACGTTGACCAGGCGCGTGTCCGCCGCGTGCCGGTAGCCCCACACCTGCTCCAGCAGCACCTCGCGCGTGAACACCTGCCACGGCTTGCGAGCCAGCGCGACCAGCAGGTCGAACTCCAGCGGCGTGAGCGCGATCGACTGCCCGTCCCGCTTCACGGAGTGCCCGGCCACGTCGATGACCAGGTCACCGATGGCGAGCTGCTCCGGAGCCGGCTCCTCCGACCTCCTGAGCCGCGCCCGGATCCGGGCCACCAGCTCCTTGGGCTTGAACGGCTTCACGATGTAGTCGTCCGCGCCCGACTCCAGGCCCACGACGACGTCGACCGTGTCGCTCTTGGCCGTGAGCATCACGATCGGCACGCCCGACTCCGCCCTGATCAGCCGGCAGACCTCGATGCCGTCGCGGCCGGGCAGCATCAGGTCGAGCAGCACCAGATCGGGCTTGGACTCGCGGAAGGCGGCCAGCGCCTTGTCGCCGTCGGCCACGAAAGACGGCTCGAAACCCTCACCACGCAGCACGATGCCGAGCATCTCGGCAAGTGCGCTGTCGTCGTCGACGACAAGGACTCGTCCCTTCATAAACGACATCATCCCATTCTCATAACAGTGGCGACGGCAGTGGTGAGGTAGGTCACCGGCCAGTGACCATAGTCGCAGCAAGCGCCACTGTCTGCCCTCGCCCGCCCGCCCATGATCCCCACATCGGGCAACGCCGCCACCGCGGGCCGGGAGGAGCACGAGTCCGCGCACGGCCGCAGCCCCGTGAAGCGAGGCCCCGCACGCGGCCGGACACCGGGGGGAGACGGCCCGGACGCCACCGGCGGCCCGAGGCATCCCGGAAGGGCCGACCGCCCGCCGAGAACCGCCCCGGAACACGCCGAGGGGGCGAGACGCCGTCCTGCCGTCCCGCCCCCTCGCCCAGCCCCAGCTCAGCCCTGCGCGGTCCTGGGCGAGCGCCCGCACACCTCGGCCAGTGCCTCCGCCGTCACCGGCGACACGACGCCCTCCTCCGTGACGATCGCCGTCACCAGCTCCGGCGGCGTCACGTCGAACGCCGGGTTGTAGGCCTGCGTGCCCAGCGGCGCGATCGGGATACCGCCGCCCGCCTCCACGCCGACCACCGGCACCTGCGGGGCCACCACTTCCGTCACCTCGTGCCCGGGCCGCTGCTCGACCTCGATGGACGCCCCGTCCGCCGTGTCCAGGTCTACCGTCGTCACCGGCGCCACCACGATGAACGGCACGTGGTGGTACCGCGCCAGCACCGCCAGCGGGTAGCTCCCCACCTTGTTCGCCACCGACCCGTCCGCCGTGATCCGGTCCGCGCCGACCAGCACCGCGTCCACCTCACCGGAGGCGAACAGCGACCCCGCCGCGTTGTCGGTCAGCAGCGTGTAGGCCATCCCGCTGCGAGCCGCCTCGTAGGCCGTGAGGCGCGCGCCCTGCAGCAGCGGACGCGTCTCGTCGACCCACAGCCTCCGCAACCGTCCCCTGCGGTGCGCGGCGAGCGCCACCGCGAACGCCGTCCCCTCACCGCCCGACACCAGCGCACCGGTGTTGCAGTGGGTGAGCACCCGGTGCCCGCCGCCGGGCAGCAGCTCGTCGAGGAGTGCCAGACCGTGCTCGGCCATCCGCTCGCTGGCCTGGGCGTCCTCCCGGTGCAGCTGCCGCGCCGCGGCCAGGGCCGCCGCTGCCGCCTGCCGGAGGTCACCGCCCTCGGCGAGCGCCGCCTCGTGCGCCGCGCGGGCCCGCCGCACCCCGACGGCGAGGTTCACCGCGGTCGGCCGGGCGCTCGCCAGGGCGTCCGCGGCCTCGTCCACGTCGAAGCCCCGCACGGCCGCGAGCGCGACGCCGTAGGCGCCCGCGATGCCGAGCAGCGGTGCCCCGCGCACGGACAACGAGCGGATCGCCTCCACCAGCGCGGACGCATCCGTGCAGACCAGTTCGACCTCCTCGGCCGGCAACCTGGTCTGGTCGAGCAGGACCAGAACCGGCCCTTCCGGTGGCTCTTCCCAGCGGATCGCCGGGATCTCGGTCGGCCGCTTGTCATCGCCGCTGTGCGCGTACTGATCAGCCATGCCGTCAGTCTGCCCCCTTTCGCGCGGACAATTGACGGTACGCAGCCCCTACCGCGGCCGGTCACTCGAAGACCACCCCATGGCACGATGGCTGCCAACCTGCCGCCGCGACCGCGGACGGGCACCGTGAAGGAGCGACGATGAACGACACTCCGGGCTGGGCCTCGCCCGGATCCGCCCCGTCCGACGGGCAGAAGCCTGACGCGTCCGGCCCTGCCGAGCCCGCCGACCGCCCCGGCCCCGCGCAGCCCGCCGACCAGCCGGGACAGCAGGGACAGCAGGGACAGCAGGGACAGACCCCCCAGGGCCCCGGCCCGCAGTGGTCGAAGGAGCAGCCCCCGCCTGCTCAGTGGTCCTCCCCGAGCGGCTCCTCCGGCCCCGGCGGAACCCCGCCGCCCCCGCCGCCCGGCCCGGGCTGGGGAACCCCGCCCCCCGGTGGCCAGGGCGGCCACGGCGGCTGGGGACCCGGAGGCCCCGGCCACGGAGGCCCCGGCCACGGAGGCTACGGACACCCCGGCGGCTGGGGAGGCGGCTGGGGCGGCCCGCCGCCCGCCGCCAAGCCCGGCGTCATCCCGCTCCGCCCGCTCGGCGTGGGCGAGATCCTCGACGGCGCCGTCTCCACCATGCGCACCTACTGGCGCACGGTCCTCGGCATCTCCCTGACCGTCGCCGTCCTGACCGAGATCATCGTCGTCCTGTTCCAGGGACTGGTCCTCGACTACTCCAGCACCGAGGCCCTCAACGACCCGAGCGCCACCCTCGACGAGCTGAGCCGCGCCATGGGCGACGCCATGCTCCACTCCACGGTCATCTTCGTGATCTCCCTGGTCGGCACCGTCGTCGCCACCGCCCTGCTCACCACCGTCACCAGCCGGGCCGTGCTCGGCAGGCCCGTGAGCATCGGCGAGGCCTGGCACGACGCGCGCCCCCAGGTCCTCAAGCTGTTCGGCCTCATCTGCCTGCTGCTGCTCATCACCGCCGGCATCGTCTTCGCCGGCACCCTGCCGGGCATCCTCGTCTCCGTCGCCGGCAGCAACGGCGCGGGCATCGCCCTGACCGTCCTCGGCATCATCGGCGCCGGTGTCGTCGCCCTGTGGCTGATGGTCCGCTTCTCCCTGGCCTCGCCCGCCCTGATGCTGGAGAAGCAGGGCATCAAGAAGGCCATGGCCCGCTCCGTGAAGCTGGTGCAGGGCACCTGGTGGCGCATCTTCGGCATCCAGCTGCTCGCCACGATCATCGCGAACGTCATCGCCTCGATCATCGTCATCCCCTTCACCTTCCTCGCCGGTGCGCTCAGCGGGGACGGCATCACCGGCTGGCTCAACTCCGGCGGGAGCGGCCTCGGCTGGACCTTCCTCATCGTCAGCGGCATCGGCTCGGTGATCGGCTCCATGATCACGTTCCCGATCACCGCCGGCGTCACCGTGCTCCTCTACATCGACCAGCGCATCCGCCGCGAGGCCCTCGACCTCGAACTGGCCCGCGCCGCCGGTGTCCAGGGCCACGGCTCCGCCCCCGGCACCACCCCCGGGAGCTGATGCGGTGAGCCGGGCGGGGGAACTTCTCACCACGGCGCTGCCCCGCGCCGCCGTACGGACGCTGCAACAGGCCGGTGACATCTCCGTGCTGTCGCCGGCCCGCTCCGCCGACGACCCACCCGTCACCATCCCGCGCGACCCCGCGCGGGAGGCGGCGCGGCGCGAGCTGTCCAAGCGGATGTACCACGAGAACGACCCCAGCCTCCTCCAGCGCGCCCTGGACGCCTTCTGGGACTGGATCGACGACCTCTTCAGCACCGCTTCGTCCGCCACCCCCGGCGGCGCCTTCGGCCTGGTCGTCATCGTCCTGGCCGTCGTCGCGGTCCTGGCCGCCCTGTGGTGGCGGCTCGGCACTCCCCGCCGCCGCCCCGTCCCCTCCGCCGCCCTCTTCGACGACCGCCCCCGCAGCGCCGCCGACCACCGCGCCGCCGCCGAGGCGCACGCCGCCCAGGGCCACTGGAGCCAGGCCGTCCAGGAACGCATGCGCGCACTCGTCCGCGCACTCGAGGAACGCGCCCTGCTCGACGTCCGCCCCGGCCGCACCGCCGACGAGGCGGCCGCCGAGGCCGGCCGGGCCCTGCCCGCCCACACCGACCGCCTGCGCTCGGCCGCACGCGACTTCGACGACGTCACATACGGCGGCCGCACCGCGACCGAAGAGGCATACCACCGCATCGCCGGACTCGACCGCGACCTGGAGCGCGCCAAGCCCCGGCTCACGACGAGCAGCGCGAGCACTGCAAGCACCGCGAGCAGCACGCCCGAGGCCCGCCGGGGAGCCGCCGAATGACCACCGAGGCCACGCTCCCCGCCACCTCGGCCTCGCCCACCGCACGCCAGGTCTGGACCCGCACGCGCGGCATCGCTCTCGCCCTCGTCCTGCTCCTGGCGGGGGCCGTCGCCATCGCCCTGCTGCGCTCCGACGCCCGGCACGGCGAACTCGACCCGCGCTCCGCCGACCCGGGCGGCAGCCGCGCCGTCGCCGAACTCCTCGCCGACCGGGGCGTGGACACCCGCGTCGTCACCACCCTGGACGAGGCAGCCGCCGCGACCGGCGAGGACACCACTCTCCTGGTCGCCGTCCCCGACCTGCTGACCCGCAGTCAGCAGAAGCGGCTGCACAAGGCGTTCGCCGACTCCGGGAACCGCACCGTCCTCGTCGCCCCGGGCAGCCCCTCCGTCGAACGGCTCGCCCCCGGCGTCACCGCCGCCCCCGCCACCAGCCTCGACGCGGCCCTCGCCCCCGACTGCGCCCTCCCCGCCGCCCGCCGCGCCGGCACCGCCGAGACGGGCGGCCGCCGCTACACCACCACCCACCTCGGCGCCGACGCCTGCTACCCCAGCCAGCGCCTGGCCACCCTGCTTCGCCTCCCCGCCGACCAGGGGGACGGCGACACCGTCGTCCTCGGCGCGCCCGACATCCTCCTCAACGACCGCCTCGACGAGCAGGGCAACGCCTCGCTCGCCCTCCAGCTCCTCGGCTCCCGCCCCCATCTGGTCTGGTACCTCCCCTCGCTCTCCGACGCGTCGGCCACCGCCGACGACGAACGCGGCTTCTTCGACCTGCTCCCCTCGGGCTGGCTCTGGGGCACCTTCCAGCTCTTCTTCGCCGCAGCCCTGGCCGCCCTGTGGCGGGCACGCCGACTCGGCCCTCTCGTGCCCGAGAAACTCCCCGTCGCGATCCGCGCCTCCGAGACCGCCGAAGGCCGCGCCCGCCTCTACCGCAAAGCCGACGCCCGCGACCGCGCCGCCGACGCTCTCCGCTCCACCACGCGCACCCGCCTCGCCCCCCTCGTAGGCGTCCCCGTCACCCAGGCGCAGACGCCCGAGGCGCTGCTGCCCGCCCTGTCCTCCCACCTCCACGGCGACGGACAGGACCTGCACGCCCTCCTCTTCGGACCACCGCCCAGCGACGACGCGGCACTCGTCGCACTCGCCGACCGACTCGACGCCCTCGAAAGAGAGGTACGCCGTCCATGATGGACCCGACCACTGACAACGCCGGGCAGAGCGGGAACCCGGGCGACGCCCGGGCCTCCCTGGAAGCCCTGCGCGCCGAGATCGCCAAGGCCGTGGTCGGCCAGGACCCCGCCGTGACCGGGCTCGTCGTCGCCCTGCTCTGCCGCGGCCACGTCCTCCTCGAAGGCGTCCCCGGCGTCGCCAAGACCCTGCTGGTCCGCGCCCTCGCCTCCGCCCTCGAACTCGACACCAAGCGCGTCCAGTTCACCCCCGACCTCATGCCCAGCGACGTCACCGGCTCCCTGGTCTACGACACCCGCAGCGCCGAGTTCTCCTTCCAGCCCGGCCCGGTCTTCACCAACCTCCTCCTCGCCGACGAGATCAACCGCACGCCCCCCAAGACCCAGTCGTCCCTCCTCGAAGCCATGGAGGAACGCCAGGTCACCGTCGACGGCACCCCCCGCCCCCTCCCCGACCCGTTCCTGGTCGCCGCGACCCAGAACCCGGTCGAGTACGAGGGCACCTACCCCCTCCCCGAAGCCCAGCTGGACCGCTTCCTGCTGAAGCTCACCATCCCGCTGCCCTCCCGCCAGGACGAGATCGACGTCCTCACCCGGCACGCCGAAGGCTTCAACCCCCGCGACCTCAAAGCCGCCGGCGTACGCCCCGTGGCGGGCCCGGCCGACCTGGAGGCGGCCCGGGCCGCCGTCGCCAAGACGACGGTCTCCCCGGAGATCACCGCCTACGTCGTCGACATCTGCCGCGCCACCCGCGAGTCGCCCTCCCTCACCCTGGGCGTCTCCCCGCGAGGCGCCACCGCCCTCCTGGCCACCGCCCGCGCCTGGGCCTGGCTCACCGGCCGCGACTACGTCATCCCCGACGACGTGAAGGCCCTCGCCCTGCCCACCCTCCGCCACCGCGTGCAGCTGCGCCCGGAGGCCGAGATGGAGGGCGTCACGGCCGACTCCGTCATCAACGCGATCCTCGCCCACGTCCCCGTTCCCCGCTGATGGCACTCACCGGACGCGCCGCCCTCCTCGCGGCCCTGGGCTCCCTCCCCGTCGGGATCTGGGAGCCCAGCTGGACGGGCATCCTCGCGGTCAACGCGCCCCTGGCCGTCGCATGCGCCTGCGACTACGCCCTGGCCGCCCCCGTGCGCCGCCTGAGCCTCACGCGCTCCGGCGACACCTCCGTGCGCCTGGGCGACACCGCGGACGTGACCCTCACGATCACCAACCCGTCCCGCCGCACGCTCCGGGCCCGCCTCCGCGACGCCTGGCCCCCGAGCAGCTGGCAGCGGGGCACGGAGACCGCCGCCTCCCGGCACCGGCTCACGGTGCCCGCGGGCGAACGCCGCCGGGTCACCACCCGCCTGCGCCCCACCCGTCGCGGCGACCGCCGGGCCGACCGCGTCACCATCCGCTCCTACGGCCCCCTCGGCCTCCTCGCCCGCCAGGGCACCCACCAGGCTCCGTGGACGGTACGTGTCCTCCCCCCGTTCACCAGCCGCAAGCACCTGCCCTCCAAGCTGGCCCGACTGCGCGAACTCGACGGCCGCACCAGCGTCCTCACCCGAGGCGAGGGCACGGAGTTCGACAGCCTGCGCGAGTACGTCCCCGGAGACGACACCCGCTCGATCGACTGGCGCGCCACGGCCCGCCAGACCACGGTCGCCGTCCGCACCTGGCGCCCCGAACGGGACCGCCACATCCTCCTGGTCCTCGACGCCGGCCGCACCTCGGCCGGCCGCGTCGGCGACGCCCCGCGCCTCGACGCCTCCATGGACGCCGCCCTGCTCCTGGCGGCGCTCGCCTCCCGAGCCGGAGACCGCGTCGACCTCCTCGCCTACGACCGACAGGTCCGCGCCCTCGTCCAGGGCCGCACAGCAGGCGACCTCCTCCCGGCGCTGGTCAACACGATGGCCACCCTCGAGCCCGCACTGGTCGAGACGAACGCCCGAGGCCTCACCGCCACCGCCCTCCGCACCTCCTCGCGCCGGTCCCTGATCGTCCTCCTCACCACCCTGGACGCGGCACCGATCGAAGAGGGCCTGCTCCCGGTCCTCACCCAGCTGACGCAACGCCACACGGTCCTCCTGGCCTCGGTGGCGGACCCGCACATCTCGACCATGTCCAAGGCCCGCGGCGACATCGACGCCGTCTACGAGGCCGCGGCGGCGGCCCAGGCCCAGTCGGAACGCCACCGCACGGCAGAACAACTCCGCCGCCACGGCGTCACAGTCATCGACGCCACCCCCGAAGACCTGCCCCCCGCACTTGCAGACGCCTACTTGTCCCTGAAGGCCGCCGGCCGCCTATAACGAACAGCGCAGACACTCACGGCATAGCACAATGGCCCTGCCTCCCGAACTGCGAAAGCGAGCTGAGACGTTCCTGAGCTCGTAAAGGCCCCTGAAACGCAGAAAACCCCCGCATCTTTCGATGCGGGGGTTTTCCCAACAATTGTTCGGCGGCGTCCTACTCTCCCACAGGGTCCCCCCTGCAGTACCATCGGCGCTGTAAGGCTTAGCTTCCGGGTTCGGAATGTAACCGGGCGTTTCCCCTACGCTATAACCACCGAAACACTATGAAACTGTCAGCCGCACCACGTGTGGCACGTGGGGCTGTTCGTGGTTTCAGAACCAACACAGTGGACGCGAGCAACTGAGGACAAGCCCTCGGCCTATTAGTACCGGTCAACTCCACACGTTACCGTGCTTCCATATCCGGCCTATCAAC